>CAVPTI010000001.1:0-65623 GCA_963708775.1 uncultured Alphaproteobacteria bacterium
ATGTCGTCCACTTCCGACTTTGACGCATCAGTGCCCGTGGCCGTGACGCGGATCCAGACTTTGCTGTCGTCGCCGCGGAATTCGATGACCGGCTTGTAGCCGCTGTCGGTCTCAAAGGTGGCGCGGCCCTTCAGCGGCAGTGCATCGGCTTTGCCTGCTTTGCGGACGTTGCGGAACTCGATCAGGCTGATGGCCTCTGCCACATCATCGACGGCGCTGACGTATTTGAGCTTCTTGCCGGCGGGCATGGCGGCCAATTCATGCTGCGTCCCGTCGTCGGAACGCTTGATGTCGATGGCAGCTTCGCCCTCGCGTTCAATGCGAACCGACTTGATCGACTTCACATCAAGGTCAATGAGACGGGTTTTGATCCAATCGCGCAAGGACAGCCCGACTTGCAGCGGCCGGTCGGCGAGCCAGGTCTGGTCATCGCCAGGGCGGCGGACATACGTGCCTCCCTTGGAGGCTTCCATCACGTCGAAGGCGGGGCGGCCCAACACGATCTCACCCAGGACTTCGCCCTTGGCGTCGAGCATACGCATGAGGCGCGCGTTGCTGCCGGGCGCCGTGTGATCGCCGAGGCCCAACAGATCGTGTCGGTCCTTCAACGCGGTTTTGCGTTCGACAAGGCGCGCTTCGGTGGCGGCGAGCACGAGTTCACGGGCCTTGGCTTCGTCCACGGGGTAATCCTCGCCAGAGACGAGCACCCATTTGCCATTCTTGGAGGCGAGTTTCAGCGTCTCCTTTTCGCGGGTGATTTCGATGGCCGCGAGATCGGCGCCACGGGTGGAGAGTGCCGCCATCATCGGCTCGCGCGGACCTGTATCTCCGTCAGTCCACGGGACGGCGGCGACATAGGTTGCGATGGCGACGACCAGCGATGCGCCGGCGGCGGCGGCTAGCGTGGCGAAGTGCTTCGGCTTCATCGGTCAGTCCTCCTTCCCGCTCAGGATTTCTTGCGGCCGGCGTTGCGTACGGCTGCCCAGCCGAGGCCGCCGAACGCGATCATCAGCGGCACCAGGGCGATGTTGGCGAATTTCAGCCAACCATCGAGCGCATCGATATCGCTGCGGAGCGCGCGCTTGACCTCACGCAGTTCGCGGCGCGTATCGAGCATTTCAGCGCGGAACTTTTCGGTCGCCTCGCGCTCCTTCTGCGAGAGCACCACGCCGGATGCGCCCGACGTTTGCAGCTTGGCGAGTTCGTCCTGCGCGGTCTTGAGGCGGGCTTCGAGCGCCTGCTCCTTCTCGCGGAACTGGCGCTCCGCGTTGCGGCGCAACTCTTCGACCCAGGTGAAGGGGCGTTCGTTGACGCCACGGCCGCGCAGCGCGATCAGCGCATTGCTGCCGGAGAGATTTTCCAGCGCGCTCAAGACAAGGGCAGCGTTGTGGGCCGTGGGGATGATCGCCTCCTGCCCCATCAGGTCCTGACGGCTGACCCAGAACTGGTCTGCGAGCAGATCGCTGTCGGCGACGACGATGGCGTTGATGGCGCCGGATGCGGTGTGGTTCGCGTCGGGCTTGGGTTCTGCCTGAGCGGAATCGGTGGTGGATTTATCGCCGTCCTTTTTCTCAGCGGATTCTGCACCCGGCTTGCCCTTAGGGAAGGCCGATTTCGTCTCGCCCGACAGACGCGCGGCGAGAGTTAGTGGCTTGCCGCCGGGGTTGTAGGAGCGCAAGCAGGCCCAGAGGATCGGCGCCCATGCCGATCTTCGTCGCCTCGATCACGGCCGCGTCGGCGCTGGTCTGCAGTACGGGCTGCACGGTGGTGGTGCCGCCATCGGCTTTTTCCAGGAAGCCGGCGGAGGCGACGTTCAGCACTTCGATGCCGGCGGCGAGCACGTCATCCTTGTTGATGTTGCGCTGGTCGAGGCCAAGCCAGGCGACGAATTCGGTAACCGAATCCTGATCGCGGCCGAACTGGACACGCTTGGCGTGGCGGATATCGGCTGCGACTTTGGTGCCGTCAAACTTGACGCCCCACGACTCCAGAACCTTTGCGAGATGCTTGCGGCCTTCGCCCGGCGATTTCAGCATCGCGAGCTGATTTGTTTCGGTGACGGGGTCAATGAAGACGAGGACCTTGCCGCCTTTGAGCGCGTACTGGTCGATGGCGTAGGCGGCCTCTTCCGTCAGCGCCGTCGGCTGCACGACCATCAGCACGTCGAGACCGGAGGGGATCGCCGTCACGTTCTGTGCCACGTCGCGAACTTCGAAGAGTTCGCGGATCTGGCTCATGATCATCCAGGGCTTCTGCGGCCGCTTGCCCATGGGCGTTTCGGTTTCGCCGCCGTCGAGCGGTAGACCGGACATGAGACCGACGACCCGCTTCTTCGGGTTCGCAAGATTGTAGACGAGCTTCGTCACGTCATATTCGAGGAATGCTTCGCGATCGGGCGCGAAAGTACGGAATCGTTTCGGTCGAGTCCGTCGAGTTTGTTGCGACGAGACCGAAGTAGCCGACCTCGCCTTCCGCGTTGAGGCGGACGCCGCGCAGACCGGACGCGACGGCGCGATCTTCGGCATCAGAGAATGGTTCCGGGTCGAGAACGGCGAGTTGCAGCTTGCCGCCGGACATATCGCGGTACTGCTCGAACAGCGCCTTGACGCGCTGGAAATAGCGGGACTGCTCAGGCGCCAGTTCGGCAAGGCGGCGGGAGAAGTAGAGACGTGCGGTGATCGGCTCATCGATGGAGCGCAAAACCTCGCGCGTGCCGTCTGAAATCGTGAACAGGCGGTCTTCCGTCAAATCCGTCTTGACGTTCTTCAGGCCGACGGACGCGATGAGGTTGACCGAAAGCAGGATGACCGCGCCGAGACCGAGTGCGGTCCAAGCCATGCGGCGGCGCGAGAGGCCGCCCAGGTAGGCGCCTGGGTCGACCCAGAAGCTGTCGCGGGGCTTTGGCGTTTCAGATGTCTGCGTTTGATCCATTCGACATGATGAGCCCTCACTCGGCTTTCTTCTGCTCGACCGCAAGGACGGTCGCGAACAGGAAAAACACGATCATGGAGACAAAGTAGACGAGCGTCGGCGCTTCAAGGACGCCGCGCGTGATGCGTTCGAAATGGGCGAGCACGCTCATGGAGGACACCGCTTGCGTGACGAGATCTGGCAGCCAAGTCTTGACGGCGTTCTGCACCATCTCAAAGCCACTCATCGTGAACAGGAAAGCGATGGTGGCTGACAGGATGAAAGCGATGACTTGGTTCTTGGTCATAGCGGAGACGAACGAACCGATCGCAAGGAAGGCACCGGCCATCAGGAAGGAGCCAAGATAGCTCGTCAGGATGACGCCATTGTCGGGATCGCCCAGCGCGTTGACGGTGATCCACATGGGAAAGGTGCAGACGAGCGCGAGGCCGATGAAGGCCCAGGCGGCGAAGAACTTGCCGAGAATCGCTTCGACGGGGGACACCGGCAGGGTCATGAGAAGTTCGATGGTGCCGGTCTTGCGCTCTTCCGCCCACAGCCGCATGGCGACGGCTGGGACGAGGAGAAGATACAGCCACGGGTGGTAGGCGAAGAAGGGGTAGAGATCGGCCTGGCCGCGATCAAAAAAGCCGCCGATGTAGAAAGCGAATGCGCCCGTCGATGCAACGAAGATCGTCAGGAACACGATGGCCAGAGGCGTTGCGAAATAGGCGCGAAACTCGCGCTTCGCAATGATCCAGGACGTATCGAATGTCTCACGCATTGGCGGCGCCCTCCCTGTTCGTTCTGGCGCTTCTGCTCGTCGGAGGTGGTGATCTGTCGGAAGACTTCGTCGAGACGGCCGCGCTCGACGTAGAGTTCGTCTATGGGGATCTGCTGGGCACGCAGCATGGCGGCGACATCGGCGGTTTCCAACGCGCCCTCTCGCGGGAAAGCGCGGATGTGAATGTGGCCGTTCGCCTTGCTCAGCGTTTCGACGCCGGCGACGTGCTTGGCTGCCTGCAAAAGGCGGATCGCGGCGTCCGAGCGGTCCGTGGGGACGCGGATCGAGACCGCGCCGTGGTGGCGGATGCGATGGAGCAGGTCTTCGGCGGTGCCGTCGGCGACGATCGTGCCGCGATTGATGACGACGGCGCGGGTGCACACGGCTTCGACTTCTTCAAGGATATGGGTGGAGATGATGATGGCCTTCTCCGCGGCCATGGTCTTGATGAGTTCGCGGACGTGGTGTTTCTGGTTGGGATCGAGGCCGTCGGTGGGCTCGTCCATCACGAGGACGGGCGGGTCATGCAGAATGGCCTGCGCAACGCCGACACGCCGCTTGTAACCTTTCGAGAGCGTTTCAATCGTCTGGTCGAGGACCGGGGCAAGGCCGGTCTTCTCCACGGCGGCATCGATGCGCTTTGCGATCTCGCCGCCGCGATAGCCGCGGATTTCGGCGATGAAGGCGAGGAACGCGCGCGTCGTCATTTCGGAATAGGAGGGGGCCCCTTCGGGCACGTAACCGAACTTGGATTTGGCGAGTTTCGGGGCGTCCTGTACGTCGTGACCGCAGATGACGGCGCGCCCGCTGTCGGGCTCGAGGAAGCCCGTGATCATCTTCATGGTCGTGGATTTACCGGCGCCATTGGGGCCGAGAAAGCCGAGCACTTCGCCGCGGGCGACGTTCAGGCTGATGCCGTCGACGGCGGTGATGTCCCCGAAAGTCTTGCGCAGTTGGTGGGCTTCGATGAGCGCGCCCATGGCGTCCTCCGCGTTCTCGTTGACAAACGAGCGGCCGGACAGCCGGAGACCTCTCCACCAGACCTTTGGCGCGAGGCTCCCCACCCGGTGCGCTGATTTCAGGGGAGCGACATAATGAAACGGCGGAAGGTTTCAAGAGGCAACTGCCAAGCCGTAGATTAAGAATCTGAAATGATCGCGGACGGGGAGACCGGAGCCAGACGCGTCCCTGGCGCCGCTTGTTTCGCAACGTGGAAGCCGGTAGGGACTTTTGCTTGGGCCATTTGTTTCCGGGTCCAGCCGCTTCGATCCGGATAGCCGCCATTCCATGACAGATCACTCCCCTCCCCCGATCATCATGCAGTCGCGCGACTTGCTCGCGCGATACGATGTGCTGTTCTGCGATGTCTGGGGCGTCATTCACGACGGGTTCCAGGCCTACCCAGGCGCGGTGCGGGCGCTGACGGCGTTCCGGCGCAACGGCGGGACCGTGGTGCTCGTATCGAATGCGCCCGTGCCGGCGCATCGCGTGGCGCGAATGCTCGCCGATAAAAAAGTCGATCCGAAAAGCTACGACGAGATCGTGTCGTCGGGGGCGATCGCACTCGATCATGTGGCGCAGCAGAAATATGAAGCCGTCTATGCCATCGGACCGCGCGACCGGGACGCTGCCTTCATGGAGAAGCTGACGGCAGCGACCGTGCCGCTTCACGATGCGCAGGCGATCGTTTGTACGGGGCTCAACGACGACCGGACGGAGACAGTGTCGGATTACGCGGCCGTGCTCGAAGGCGGGCGCGATCTCGGGCTGCCGTTCGTGTGCGCCAATCCCGATCTCGTCGTCGATGTGGGAGGGAAGCATTTCGTCTGCGCGGGCGCACTCGGCGAAGCGTATGCCGCGCTTGGAGGCGAGGTGTTTTGGGCCGGAAAGCCGCATCCCTCGGCCTACGAGGCGGCGCATGCGAAGGCGCAGATGATCCGTCAGGCGGATGTACCTAAGTCGCGAATTCTCGCGATTGGAGATGCCATCCGGACGGATCTTAAATCGGCGGAAGGTGCGGGCGTGGACGCTCTCTTTGTGACCTCGGGTATACACAGAGCGGAGACGATGACAGGCGCGAACGTCGATCCGGAGAAGCTGGCGCGGGCCTTGGGTGCGGGATCGCCGCCGGCGATCGCGGCGACTGCCTTGTTGGATTGGTGAGACGCAACATGCTGTTCCGAACAACCGCGTTGCAGCTCCTGAAGGAGACGGTGGACCGGCGCGCGAAAAACTCCGACGTCTCGGATGCGCTGTCGGGGTGGTTCGAGGGCCGGGCTTCGCTCGATGTGCTCGATCTGCATGCAGGAACAGGGGCGACGGTACGGGCGCTGGCACCGATTCTGGCGCAGGATCAGGCGTGGACGCTGTATGCGCGGGATGCAGCGGAGGAGGCGCTGGCGCGCGATCACCTGACACGATGGGCACCGGCCGCGCGGACGACGGAGGACGGGCTGTTCATCGAGCGGCAGGGTCTAAAGATTTCCGTGCGATTCAAGCATCACGATGTGGTGGCGGCGGGCGGTGCGCTGGCGGAGCCGCCGCCGTCACTCGTCGTGATCGACGAGGACCTGATGCGGTATCCCGCGGCCGTCATCCGCAAGCTGGTTGCCATCCTTGCGGACCGGCGGTCGGTCATGCACGCGCGGCTTGTCTATGATGGCCGCTTGAAACTGCAGCCGCATCACGCGGCGGATGGGGCCTTCACGGCGGCGCTGCATCGTCAGTTGATGCGCGATACGGGTCACGGCGAGGCGATGGGCCCGCAAGCGGCGAACGAACTTTCCGAGCAGCTGCGGCTGTCGGAGTATTCGGTCATCGAAGGGGCGAGCCACCTGCACTTGCGGGCGGCGGAAGCGCCGCTGATCCGAGCCGTGCAAACCGAACTCGCGGAAGCCCAGCGCATCGTCGCCAAGGGCCATGATAAAATGATCGACGCGTGGCTTGCGCGGCCGCGCGCGACGCTCGAAATCAGCCAGACGGATCTTGTTGCCCTGCCTCCCTGATATTGCCGGATCGACTTTTCATGCAGAAGACTGCGCCGCCCGTCCTGACACTGCCGCAGGTTTACAAACGGGCACTTGGTTTACTCGCCACGGAACGCGGGCTTGCGATCACGCTAGCGGCTGCGAGCGTCGTCATCGGGCTCATACAGCTGGCGGAGCCGATATTGTTCGGGCGCGTCATCGATGCGCTGTCGAAGGGCAGCGGGGCGTTCGCGCTCATCGCGCTGTGGGCGGGGCTGGGGCTGTTCGGGATCGGTGCCGGCGTCGTGGTGGCTGTCATTGCCGACCGCCTGGCGCACCGGCGGCGGCTGGCAGCGATGGCGGATGCATTCGAACGGGCGATCACGTTGCCGCTGAGCTACCACGCGGAGCGGGGATCGGGCGCGGTGGTGCGCGCGATTGTTTCGGGGACCGATGGACTGTTCTGGCTGTGGCTCAGCGCGATGCGCGAACAGTTGACGGCGATCACGAGCATCCTGCTGCTGGTGCCGACGGCGATCTCGATGGACTGGCGGATGGCGCTGATCCTCGGAACGCTGGCGGTATCATACGTCTTCATGAATCTCCTGGTGATGCGCAAGACGCGGACCGGACAGGCGGCGGTGGAACAGTATCATTCGCAGGTGTCGGGTCGCGTGGGCGACGTGCTCGGCAACGTGACGGTGGTGCAGAGCTACACGCGGCTTGCCGCGGAAGCCGAGGCGATGCGATCACTGATGGGCAACCTCCTCAACGCGCAGTATCCCGTGCTGACGTGGTGGGGCATTCTGACGGTGCTGCAGCGGGCGGCAGCGACGATCACGATGGTGGCGGTGTTCTCGATCGGTGCCGTGCTGGCGGGGCGGGGCGAACTAACGGTCGGCGAGATCGTGAGCTTTGTCGGCTTTGCGGGGCTCATGATCGGCAAGCTCGATCAGATTTCAGGCTTCGTGATGAGCCTTAACCGGCAGGCGCCGACGCTGCGGACGTTCTTCGCGCTGGTTGATGAGCCGGATGCCATCCCAGAGAAGCCGGACGCGATCGCTCTGCCGCCGGTTGCGGGCGATGTGCGTTACGAGGATGTGACGTTCCGCTTCGCGGAAAGCACTCAAGGCATTTTCGGGATAGATCTCCATGCGTCGCCCGGTGAGATGGTGGCCCTCGTGGGACCCACGGGCTCTGGCAAGACGACGACGCTGTCGTTGTTGCAGCGGCTGCGCACGCCGGAGACGGGGCGGATCGTGGTCGACGGGCACGACATTGCCGATGTGACGCTGAATTCGCTGCGCCATTCGATTGCGGTCGTGTTCCAGGATGCGGGGCTGTTCAATCGGTCGATTGCGGAGAACGTGCGTGTCGGCCGGCCGGATGCGACGGATGCCGACATCGAGCGGGCGTGCCGTCAGGCGGAAGCGCATGAGTTCATCATGGCGAAGCCGGGCGGTTATCAGTTCGTCATCGGTGAGCGCGGGGCATCGCTTTCGGGTGGAGAGCGGCAGCGGCTGGCGGTGGCGCGGGCGATCTTGAAGGATGCGCCGATCCTCATCTTGGACGAGGCGACCAGTGCGCTCGACGCGGAGACGGAAGCCAAGATCAAGCGTGCGCTCGACCGGCTGCGCGAGAACAGGACCACGTTCGTGATCGCGCACCGGCTTTCGACAGTTGCGAACGCTGATCGTATCTATGTGATGGACAAGGGTCGCATCGTGGAGACGGGGCGCTTCGTGGAACTGGCCCAGGGCAACGGCTTGTTTGCACGCATGGTGTCAGAGGGCGGGTTCACGGTGCCGAAGGAGGTGGAGTGAGAAGGATGTCGCCTCCGGCCTATAGCTCGTGGGCGAGCCGCTTCCGCTTGGTTTCCAGATACGCTTTGTTGTGGGCGCTTGGGTTAATGATGACGGGGATGCGCTCGACCACTTCGATGCCGGCGTTGCTCAGGGCCTCGATCTTGTCGGGGTTGTTGGTCATGAGGCGGACGCGGGTCAACCCCAGGTCTTTCAAAATCTCGCCGGCGAAAGCGTAGTCGCGGGCGTCGATGGGCTGGCCTTGCTCGAGGTTGGCATCGACGGTGTCGAGACCCTGATCCTGCAGAGCGTATGCCTTGATCTTGCGGAAGAGGCCGATGCCGCGGCCCTCCTGGTAGGGCAGATAGATCAGCACGCCAAGCGGTTCGGATGTGATGCGGCCGAGGGCGGCTTTGAGCTGGGCGTGGCAGTCGCAACGGAGTGAGTGGAAGACGTCGCCCGTGACGCAGCCCGAGTGCAGGCGCACGACCGGGACCGCATCGGCGGCCGGGTCCTTGCGATGGACGAGGGCAACAGCCTGCGTGTCGGGTTCGCGGCCCTGGTAGGCGTGGGCTTCAAGTGCGATCTCGCTGCCGGCGAACTCGATCGGCAGCACGGTTTGCACCGACCAGTCGATCTCGAGTTTCACGGACTTGAGTTCCCCGGACGGCATTGTGATCTTTCGGGCCGTGTTGTGGGCCATTAACTTAATCGGCCGGTTGTGGCCGCTCCTACGGGGCCGCTGTGGCGGCGCGAGGACTGAAGTGACGTGCCGGAACGCATGGCACCACGTACGGTCACCGGCGACAAGCAGACTAACGTTCTGCTCTGGTGCGGGCGCCTCCGCAAGCCCTTAGAGCCTGAAACGCGCGGCGTAAACGGTGGGCTTGTGGCGAAGTTGACGCGGGCTGCCACCTGCGGCCGATGGCGGGTTGTCTCGGGGGCCCGGGCATGCTCGCTTTCGGGATCGTCACGCCGACACAATCGTGCGGCAGATCGACGGAAATTCACCAAAGAGCCTTCACGGAAGCATGCGCGCGCTCCTTGCCCTCACCCTCCTCATAACCACCCTGCTACCGGCTGCGGCCAATCCGGTCCGAAAGGACACAACGCGGGGGGATAAGGCTATTGAAGCCGCTGTCGAAACCTTGCTCCGCCGAATGACGCTGGCGGAAAAGGTCGGACAGTTGCATTTCCCCTCTCTGGCCTTCCCGCAAGCGCCGCAGGTCGAAGCCGTGCGGCGCGGCGAGATCGGGGCCATGCTCAATGTCGTCGATCCGAAGTTCATTCGTCCGTTCGCGGAGGCTGCACGCCAATCGCGGCTCGGCATTCCCATGCTCTTCGCGATCGATGCGATCTACGCGCTGAAGATCACCTTCCCACCACCGTTGGCTTGGGCCGCAACATGGCGGCCGGAGCTGGCAGAGCAGGCCTCTTATGAGGTGGCGCGGGAAGCGCGTGCCGTGGGCGTCAACTGGACGTTCGCGCCCATGGTGGACGTATCGCGCGATCCGCGGTGGGGGCGCGTCATCGAGGGCGCGGGGGAGGATGCGTTCCTCGCGTCGGCATTTGCGGCGGCGCGGGTGACGGGCTACCGGCGCGGCGGACTTGCAACGTCGGTCAAGCATTTCGTCGGCTACGGTGCGCCGGAGGGCGGGCGTGACTACACGGGTACAGAGATCTCAATTCCGGAATTGATGGATCGCTACCTGCCCCCGTTCAAGGCCGCTTTCAAGGCCGGGAGTGAGACCGTGATGGCGTCGTTCAACACCATCAACGGCGTGCCGGTGACGATGAACCGGACGCTCGTGACGGACCTGTTGAAGAAACGGCTCGGGTTTGATGGCTTCGTGACCAGCGACTTCGTGGCGATCGGCGAACTCGTCAACCACGGGGTGGCGCGGGACCTGGAGGAAGCAAGTGTGCTCGCCTTCCGCGCCGGTATCGATTTCGACATGGCGAGCGGCGGTTATGACTTATATCTGGCGAAGGCGGTGCGCGACGGCCGGATCAAAATCGCCGACGTAGACGAGGCTGTGCGGCGTGTTCTGAGGGTGAAGTATCGGTTGGGCTTGTTTGAACAGACCGCCGCAGACTTCGAGGCATTGCCGCGAACTGTCGACGAAACAGAGGTTCGCCAGAGTGCACGCACAGTGGCGCGAGAAAGTTTCGTGCTGCTAAAGAATGACAATGCGACGTTGCCGATCACCCCGGCAACCAGATCGATCGCGCTCATCGGCGCCACTGCCGACAGTGCGCAGCACGATCATTCGTGGTGGGGGCCAGCGGGCCATACGAAACCCAAGACTGAGACGTTGCGTCAGGCTCTAGAGGCGCGGATGCGGCTCGGGCAGACGATCCACTATGCGCCAGCATTTGCCGACCCATGCGGGCGTGAGTTTTCCGACAAGGCCGCGGCTATGGCGGCCGCCAAGCAGTCGGACGTGGTGGTCTACAATGTTATTGAGGACTGCGAAATTCAGGGTGAAGGTGTGTCGCGCACGAACCTGGAGCTCTCGGGGCGGCAACAGGAATTGTTGGACGAGCTAGCCGCGACCGGCAAGCCGATCGTGCTGGTCGTCGAGACGGGGCGCCCGCTTGTCCTCACCAAGGCCGACAAGCAGGTTTCTACGATCCTGATTGCGTGGCATCCGGGCACCGAGGGGCGCGCGGCATTGGCCGAGGTGTTACTTGGTGAAGTGTCGCCATCCGGCAAGCTGCCAATGACATTCCCACGTTCGGAGGGGCAAATTCCTATTGCCTATAATGCGCTGCCGACGGGGCGTCCATGGACCGGGAGCCGCTACACGACAGGATACATCGACGAGGCTCATACGCCGCTCTACCCATTCGGGCATGGGCTCTCGTACACGACGTTTGCATACGATGCGCTGGTGCTTTCGGAACCGAAGATGACGATCAAGGGCGCGATCGATGTCGACGTAACCGTGCGCAACGCCGGATCGCGGACGGGCAGCGAGGTCGTGCAGCTTTATACACGGCAGCTGGTGGCGAGCCGTTCGCGGCCCGTGAAGGAGCTCCGTGCATTCGAGAAGGTGACGTTGCGACCGGGCGAAGTGCGCACCATCCGATTCCGCTTGAACGCGCAGGATCTCGGATTTCATGACGATGCAGGGCGCTATGTGGTCGAAGCGGCGCCGTTCAAGGTTTTTGCGGGTGGCAGCTCAGAGACGGCGGTGGGGACGGACTTTCTCGTCACGCGCGAGTAACGCCAAGGCGGCCGAGTTCGATTTTCGGACAGCGATCCATGACGACGGTAAGGCCCGCATCCTGCGCCCGTCGCGCGGCCTCTTCGTTGATGACGCCGAGTTGCATCCAGACGGCTTTGAGCCCCAGGCGATGTTTCTGCTCGATGGCCTCTTCGACAACAGCGAGTGCGGCATCCGGCGCGCGAAAGACATCGACGATATCAGCCGGGGCGGGCATCTCAGCGAGAGAAGCATAGACCGTCTGACCGAGTATTTCGCCACCTGCCTGACCAGGGTTGATGGGTACGACCGTGTACCCCTTCGCAATCAGTCGTTCCATCACGCCATAGACGGGACGATCGGGCTTCGGAGAGGCTCCGACGATGGCAAAAACGCGTGCTGACCGCAGCAGGCTGGCGACTTCGGCGTCGTTCGGATTCTCGAATGCCATCGTCAGCAGCCTTTCCAAGCGGGCGCGCGCTTTTCAAGAAACGCTCCGATTCCCTCCGCGGCGTCAGCCGTAAGCATATTCTCCACCATCACTTTTGCGGCAAAGTTGTAAGCGTCGGCCAAAGGCATTTCGATCTGATCGTAGAAGGCGCGCTTGCCGATCGCGACGGTGAGCGGCGACTTGGACGCGATGGTGCGCGCCATTTCGATCGCGGCTGCGAAGCTTTGACCCTTAATCACAACCCGGTTGACCAGCCCGTATTCGGCGGCTTCCTGAGCGCCCATCATTTCACCGAGCAGCAGCATCTCCATCGCCCGCTTGCGCGGAACGTTGCGCGACAGCGCGACCATGGGCGTAGAACAGAACAGGCCGATGTTGACGCCAGGTGTCGCGAAACGGCTGTCGTCTTCGGCGACGGCGAGATCACACGTAGCGACGAGTTGACACCCGGCTGCGGTGGCCGTTCCTTGAACGGCTGCGATCACCGGCTTGGGGCAGCCGACGATCGCCTGCATCAGTTCCGAACAGCGCGTCATCGTTTCAGCAAAGAAAACTCGGCCGCCATCGGGATCGCTGCGGTGGGCCGTCAGTTCCTTCAGATCGTGACCGGCACAGAAGACGGGGCCCTCAGCGGCGAGCACGATAGCGGATATAGACGGGTCGTTGCCGATCGTTGCGAGTTCCCCGCGCAGAGACACCATCAGCCCAACGGAGAGGCTGTTGCGCTGTTCAGGGCGATCGAGAAATAGCACCGCAACACCGGCCTCGGGCCGCTCGCTGCGGACCGGAGGACGGACTACTCGCGCTTCAGCGTTCATGTCCGCTCCGCAAACTTACTTCTTCTCTTCGGACTTTGCTGGCGCGGCGCCGTCTTCCGGCTGGCTTTCACCGGCGCCGTCAACGGTGAGCTTTTCGAGCTCAGGCTGAAACTTCTTCACGACCTCGATATTGCTTTGGAACTGGAGAGGCTTGGCGGCCGCGATCTCCTGGTTCAAATCCTCAATAACGAGTTTCTTATCGTCTTCGGGGATTGAGGCATCGGTCTTGATGTTCTCGAGTTCGAGCTTCATCTTTTCGACCGGGTCTGTGTAAGCGCCGGTCTTGCGGTCGAGGCCATCGAGTACGATCGAAATATTGGCGCCGACAGTCTCCATGTCCAGGAACGACTCAAACCCGTGTTTCTTGGCGATGCCATCGAGTTCACCCTTCAAAGCGTCATCGGGTTTATCGCCGCCCTCGAGCAATTTGCTGGATAACGGTTGCAGATCCTTCTGAGCAGCAATGAAACCGGCGACCTGTTGGTCGGTGAGTTCGATCTGCTTCAGTTCCTCCAGTTCCTGCGCCGCCAATGGAACGGGCCTGATGGCGGCCGCGGCGAGGAGCATCACGGCAATCGCAACGGCACGGCTGAGGAGGGAAGAAGTTGGACGGGACGTGATCATGGATGTGCTCCGAGACGAATAGGACGAACGCCCTTTAACATACTGAATGCGTCTCGTCTGATGACCCACGAGTGCGTCCGCATTAAGGATGTTAGGCGAACAAGAGGGAGGGCCACCCAGTTCCCAACGCCCAATGCACGATAAACGGGTATTATGTTACCTTATTTACGGTATTTTGATACCTTAGTAGAGAAACAGCTGATTTTACCGCGTTTTTGAAGACTTTCGCTGCGGTTCGGGCGAGTTCTCCTTGACGGTTGCGCACAGCTCCCGTATCTGCTCGCTCGTACGAGCAATAGCTCGCATGCGCCCGCAAGTGCGCCATCGAACTCTCCAGGCTGGAACCTGAACTCATGAAAACCTTCGTCGCCAAGCCGGGCGAGGTGGAAAAGGGTTGGGTCGTGATCGACGCCGACGGTCTCGTCGTCGGCCGTCTCGCCGCCCTCATCGCCACGCGCCTCAAGGGCAAGCACAAAGCCATTTACACGCCGCACGTCGATTGCGGTGACAACGTCATCGTCGTCAATGCCGAGAAGGTCGTCTTCACCGGCAACAAGACCGAAGACAAGCTCTACTACCGCCACACCGGCTATCCCGGCGGTATCAAGGAAACGACGCCGAAGCGCTTGCTCGAAGGCAAGTTCCCCGAGCGCGTCATCGACCAAGGCCGTCGAGCGCATGCTGAAGCGCGGTCCGCTGCAGCGGCAATTGATGCGCAATCTGCGCGTCTATAAGGGCGCGGAGCATCCGCACACGGCTCAGAACCCGACGAAGCTCGACTTCGCGTCGCTCAACCGCAAGAACGTCGAGGGCCTGAGTAAATGGCATCCGAAGCAAAGTCGCTGAGTGATCTCGGCGCCATCAAGACCGCAGCACCCGCCGACGGCGCCGGTCCATGTCCAGAAGCTCGACAAACTCGGCCGCGCCTACGCGACCGGCAAGCGCAAGGATGCGGTCGCCCGCGTCTGGATCAAGCCCGGCAAGGGCGTGATCACGGTCAACGACGAAGGACTACACGAAGTACTTCGCCCGTCCCGTGCTGCAGATGCTGCTGAAGCAGCCGCTGAACGCAGCCAGCCGCCTGACCCAGTACGACATCAGCGTGACGGTCGCCGGCGGTGGTCTCTCCGGACAGGCCGGTGCCGTTCGTCACGGCATCTCGAAGGCGCTGACCTACTTCGAGCCGGAACTGCGCGGCATTCTGAAGAAGGGTGGCTTCCTGACCCGCGACAGCCGCACCGTCGAGCGCAAGAAGTACGGCCGCATGAAAGCTCGCCGCAGCTTCCAGTTCTCGAAGCGCTAATCGCTCATCGACGCATTTGGAAGCAGCCTGCTCTTTCCGGAGCAGGCTGTTTCTGTTTCAACCACGCCCATGCTTGCTGCCCGGCGCGCGGGGTGCCACATAGCGGCGACGATCAGCTTCGCCTATGGCTGCAAGAACGCGCGGACCCACCGGAGACTTTACGCAATGGAAATGGTTGAGACCGTCATCACCGACATCGGTCTCCTGCTGTCCCCCGACTGGTGGCGGACGCATTGGGTTGCGTTGTTCAACATCCTGCTGATCGACCTGACGCTCGCAGGCGACAACGCCATCGTCGTCGGTATGGCGGCGTCGAAGGTCCATCCTTCCATGCGGGCAAAGGTCATCTTCTGGGGCATCGCGGGCGCGGTCGTGCTGCGCATCATGTTCTCCGCTGTCGCGCAGCAGATGCTTCAGGTCATCGGCCTCACACTTGCCGGCGGCCTCCTGCTCCTGTTCGTCTGCTGGAAGATGTACCGTCAGATCGTGGATGGCGACGAACACTCGATCGAAGAGGTCGAAGCGGGTCTGGCCAACACGACGACCACGGGTAGTGAGGTTCCATTCTGGTCAGCGTTGTGGACCATCATTCTCGCCGACCTTTCAATGTCACTCGACAACGTGCTCGCGGTGGCCGGTGCGGCCGGGGAATCGACCCTGGTGCTCGTGATCGGTTTGGCCGTTGCGATCATCCTGATGGCGGTTGCATCGACGTACATCGCCAAGCTACTGCACAAGTATCCCTGGATCGCATGGGTCGGCCTCATCATCATTCTCTACGTGGCGCTCGACATGATTTATCGCGACAGCCACCAGATCGCGTGCGCGGCCTACGGTGTCGGCTGCTCGGAAACGATCTGGCAGGGCATTCTCCACCGGTTGGGGCTCAGGGGCTGACGCTGCCATGACCAAGGCGGTCTTCATCGATGGCGAGGCCGGCACGACCGGCCTCCAGATCCGCGAGCGACTGGCTGGCGAGAGCGCGATCCGCGTGCTTTCGATTGCGCCGGATAAGCGCAAGGATGCGGATGCGCGCAAAGCGTTGATGGCCGCGGCTGATCTCGTCGTGCTTTGCCTGCCGGACGACGCGGCGAAGGACGCCGTGGCGCTGGCCAGCAGTCTTGGCAAGGACGCGCCGAAGATCGTCGACGCTTCGACCGCGCACCGCGTGTCCGAGGGGTGGGTTTACGGCTTTGCCGAACTCAACACGGAACAAGCCGGCAAAATTCGCGACGCGGCGCACGTCGCCAATCCCGGATGCTATCCGACAGGCGCTATCGCACTTCTCAATCCGCTGGTGGCGGCCGGGATCGTTCCCCCTGATTACCCGATTTCAGTCAACGCCGTTTCGGGATACTCGGGCGGCGGCAAGACGATGATCGAAACGTACGAGCCCGCGCAGACAGCTCCAAATTTTGAACTGTATGCGCTCGGTCTCGAGCACAAGCACGTGCCGGAGTTGATGGCCTTTACGGGGTTGACGCGGCGGCCGATCTTCGTGCCGTCGGTGGGCAATTTCAGGCAGGGCATGCTGGTGTCGATCCCGCTGCATCTCGACACACTGCCCGGCAACCCAGCGGTGGCCGAACTCGAAGCCACACTGGCGCGGCATTATGCAGGCTCTAAATCGGTGCGCGTCATCGAAGGAGCCGCCGCCAAGCTTTCACGACTGGAGCCGGAAGGCTTGAACGGCAGCGATGATCTTGAACTGTTCGTGTTCGGCAAACCGTCTTTGAAGCACGCGCTTCTGGTTGCACGTCTCGACAACCTCGGAAAGGGTGCCGCCGGCGCCGCAGTTCAGAACATCAAGCTGATGCTCGGACTGGCTTAAGTCCGCGCAGCGCTCATGCGGCCGAGATAATTGTCCAACTGGTCGAATGTGCCGCCGTAGCCCTGCTCCATGGATGCGTACATGCGTTCGAAGTCGGCTTGCTCTTCCGGGCTTGCGCCAAAGGGGCTGGCTGAGAGGCGAACGAGCGTTTTGCCGCTGCCCGCATCGTCGAAGGAGACGACCGTCTCGGTCTCCAGTGGCCACGTTTGACTGAATGGTGCGCGCGCGATCGACCCACCTTCGGTGGCAAAGCCACTGAAGAAGACGAGGCGGCGGCCTTTCACGATTTCGCGCATGAGGAAGCGGCCGAACATCCGCGCCCCGGTGGAAAAGGTCATGTCGTAGTGGAAAATTCCGCCCGGCCAGAAGTCAAAGGACTTGATGCCGAGCGTACAGCCTTTCGGGCCCCACCATCCGGCCATATGCTCGGCTTTCGTCCACGCCTGCCAAACGAGATCGCGAGGGGCATCGAACGTGCGCTCGACGACGAAGGCGCGCTTTGAAGCCTCCGCCTGCTGCAGTGCCGTGACCGTGTCGAGACGCTGCAGTGTCTGTTGCCCTCCCTCGATGGCGCCGAACTTGGCCATGTTGGCTTTGGACTCAGCCGTTGCACAGAGCATGCTCAGCGTGACGTGGGTGCCGCCTTCGACCTCTTCGAAGGTAACCGTGACTTTGAATGGATCGTGCAGTCCGGCGGGCTCGCCGTGATCGTAGACGAGGCGGTAGGGCGGATCGATTTCGAGATAGGTTATGACGTTGGGATAGTCGGTGCCGTCCGGCCCGTGCATCGTGAAGCGCCAGTTGCCGCCGGGGCGAAGGTCCATTTTCGAGGTCGTGGTGGTGAAACCGTGCGGACCCCACCATTCGCAGATGTGAGTTTTGTCGGTGAAGACTGAGAAGACGAGGTCTCGCGGGGCCTTCAGAGTGCGCTCGATGACGATTACGCGATCCGATACGTCTTGTCTCGAAGGTTTGTCCTGCATGGCACTCAACTCCGTTTTTTGCTGGGCTTGATCTTTCGGCGTGCACGCGCGGTTTTGGAAGATTTCACGATTTGCTTGCGGATGGGCTGAGGCTCTGCCTTGGCCTGGAGCGTGGTGAGATAGGTTTCGAGACGATCGAAGCTTTCCTCCCAGAACCGGCGGTAGGGTCCGAGCCAGCGGTCGATCTCCTGCAACCGTTTGGCTTCGAGGCGGCAGGGGCGCCACTGGGCTTCGCGGCCGCGCTCGATTAGGCCTGCACGTTCCAGCACTTTCAGGTGCCGGGAAATGGCCGGTAACGAAACGTCGAACGGCTTTGCGAGTTCACCGACGGAGGCTTCACCGCGTGCGAGGCGCGCGATAATGGCGCGGCGGGTGGGGTCTGCGAGGGCTGAGAAGGTTTCGCTGAGAGGGTCCATTTAACTTTCCTGTTAATTAACTATTGGTTATATACGAGTGATGAGGAAGTGCGTCAAGGCGGGAGCCGCAGCAAAGTTCTTAGGGAAGCTAGGCCGTGGCGTTGCGCAGGAGCCAGAGGTGACGGACGGCGATGGCGAGTACGACAGCGGCAAATCCCTGGTGCGCGATGCCCAGGCCGATCGGGACCGCATGGAGAAGGGTGATGATGCCGAGCGTCATCTGCGCGAGCAGTCCGCATCCGAGCAAGATCGCCGACGCGCGGATGGTGTCGCCGACGCCGGAGCGTAGGATCGAAATGCAGTGCCAAACACCGAGCGCGACGACGATGTAGGCGAGGAGGCGGTGGTTGAACTGCACAGTGGTTGCATTCTCGACGAAGTTCACAAGCCATGGGGACATCGCGAAGAGATCGTCGGGAATCCACTGGCCGTTCATGAGCGGCCAGGTGTTGTAGGCGAGGCCCGCCTTCAAGCCGGCGACGAACGCGCCGAGTGCGACCTGGGCATAGACCATCACCACAATCATCAGAGCGATCGTGCCGGCGTTTGCAGGTAATTCCCCCGCGCGCAGCCAAACACGCTCGTCATTCAGATCCATGGCAAGCCAGACCAGCAGGCCCAGGATGAGAAACGCGACGGAAAGATGAAGGGCGAGGCGGTAGTGGCTGACGTCCACGCGATCGACGAGGCCGGAGGAGACCATGTACCAGCCGATCGCGCCTTGCACGCCGCCCAGCGCAAGCACGCCGAGGTACTTCGGCAGCGCGCCCGGGCGGAGCATGCCGCGCCAAGCGAAAAACGCGAGCGGCACAGCAAAGGCGAGGCCGATGATGCGCCCGAGGAAGCGATGGCCCCATTCCCACCAGTAGATGAACTTGAACTCGTCGAGCGACATGCCCTTGTTGACGAGATGATATTCTGGGATCTGGCGGTACTTCTCGAGCGCTTCGAGCCAATGGGCCTCCGTGAGCGGCGGGATCGCGCCGAGAATGGGCTTCCACTCCGTGATCGAGAGACCGCTGTCGGTGAGACGCGTGGCGCCACCGACCACGATCATGCACAGAACGAGAAATGCGACCGACAGAAGCCAGGCTTGAACTGCCCGGTCTGCATACGTGTGCTCTGCCGTCATGGTCGCCTGCACCATTCTCATTCCCCCGGCTTGACTCCGCTTGAGCTTCTGATAGCCGCTTCAGCCGGTGTCCGGCAATGCGAACCATCGGCGGCATCATCGTCGTTCAATCTTTTCCTCCAGCCAGGACTGCGCATGCCCCCTCGTACTCGCAAGCTTGTCGGCGCAATCCTGCTGCTGATCGTGATCGCCATCTATTCGCTGCTGGCCATGGCTGCCGCGATCATTTTGCAGGTCAACGAGGCGAACAAGACCGTGGAGTTGATCTACTACGTCGCGGCCGGCCTGCTCTGGGTCTTACCGGCCGGATGGATCATCAAATGGATGCAGAAGTCGTAATCCGGCCGATGGTTCAGGCCGCCGCGGGCGCACCCGTCAGGCGTTTGACGGCATCGCGCAACGCGAAGGGCGCGCCGGACATGAGCACCTTTACAAAGCGCGTATCCTGATAGTCGCCGTTGAGCGATACCCGCGGTTAAAGGAGCTGTTCAGCTCGCTGCCACGGCTGGCGTGCCGCGGCCTGTTCTGATGATCCGCTGGCCTGTCGCCGCGACCACCTGGCGGTCATAGCGTACAAGATCAATCTCGGCGACTTCGAAGCCCAGATAGCTGCCGGGCGGGTTGCGGAGGACAGAACCGACACGGCCGGGATCGGCGACGAGAACACCGCAATCAATTCGGCCTTCGATAACTTCGAAGAAGTTGCGGGCAGGCTCATTGCGCCCGGCGACAATCACCTGGTCATACGCTTCGTCCAACGCATCGAGCACGAGATTGAGACGATCGGGATCAAGCGCAAATGGATCGCCATTGTCGAACGCGCCTGCGCCGATGACATGCGCCTCGCTGCCCGGAATTCGACGGATGATCTGCTCGAAGGTTGCTCCGCCGTTCAAGAGTTCTGCAACGCCTGGACCGGGTGGAAGCGACAGGGCATGGGCAATGCCATCACCTTCCGGAGCCCAATCCAGGAGGATGACGCTCTGGCCAAGTTCGGTGAGAGCCTTCGCCAATTCGATGGCGTGGCTGCTGATGCCCATCATGTCTGTTTCACCCGCAACGAGCGTGCGGTAGCCGCCGCCGTCGGCTTGCGTGCACACGCGGCGCGCGAGCGCACCGATGGTGCTGACGCGAACGACATCAACGTCGATCGGTCGCGCCGGATCTTGTGACTCGGTTAACAGCTCAGTGTCAGGTGCCGTGTCGCGCACGGAGCTGGCCGGCGCCGGCCCGAAGTCAGGTCGATCTTCAATCTCATCAGCGACGCCAATATGGTGGCGCGCAGTGGATCGCGGCATCGTCATATCGGACGCGGGAGCAAGGCTCGGTTCGGCGCGCGTCGCCGGGCGGCCCTTTGCTGTCGGCTTTGCGCTGGTGCCGTTTCGGGCCGCGCGCCGGCAAGCAGGGCGCGCGTGATCGTGACGGCAAGCCCCAGCAATAGGGTGGCGAATGCGGCGAGCGCCGGCAACTGAAACGGATCGACCATACCTTTCGCCGAGACGACAAGCCCAGCTTCGGATTGGTACGCCACGAGCGTGAGACCAACGAACGTCAGCGCACCGACCAAGGCGGAAAATACAAGGAGCCGCGGCACGCGCTGCTTGATGGCGCCGATGACGGCGCTCAGATCGATATTGTCGGGCGAGGCATTGGACATGACGTGCTTAGACCGCAAATGATGACCGCCCGCGTCCGGGACGATTTGGAGCTGATTAGAGCGGTACAGCGGTAAGTAATCTCTTAATCGTGCCGGAAATAGACAGCCGGTGAGCGTTTATTAACCTCGGCTGGATACACCACTACCGTTTGTCGTCGTGCCAACGGACGTTTCCTTTCGCCCGCAGGGAGAAGGTTGAAAATCCACCGGTCGCTAGAGGTTTGAGTTTAGCTGAGGCCCAATACGACGCAGCATCTGCGCGTTAAGACTTTGTTTACCGCTCGGACGACGGCGGGTCCTTAAGCGGGAGCATATTTCATGAGTGGCACGCTGGATGCGTGGGAAGCGGCAATCGCAATGTCGCATCTCAGGTCCTCCTTATGTCCGCAGCCGCCCTCATCGAAATCCCCCGCCTGCCGCCGCTGAGTGCCGGCTGGCGCTCCGACGAGGGTTCACTTGTCTCTCAGCGCGTCGTGACCGGAGCGGTTCGGATCATGGATGGCGCGATCGTGGCGCTCGTCGGGCTTGCGATCGCGCTCGCATATGTGAGCGAGCCCATCATGACGCGCGATGCGGATTACGCGCTCCTCCTCGCCTTCTCGACCGCCGTGACGATCGGCGTCTTTCAATTTCTGCGGCTGTACGATCCGGCCCGGCTTTCTTCTTTCATCGGACAGCTGCCGCGCGTGCTTCTGGGTTGGACAGTCACGCTCGCCATCATTGGCTCCTGCCTCGTTTTCATGAAGGCTGCGCAGGACTACTCCCGCGTCTGGCTTGCGCTGTGGTACGTCGCCGGCGGCGTCGGTCTGGTGGCGGGCCGCGCGACACTCACCCACTTGGTGCGCGCATGGGCGCGGGAAGGTCGTCTCTATCGCCGCGCCGTCATCTATGGAGCGGGATCCGTTTCCGAAGAGGTCATCCGCCATCTTGAAAAGGATTCCAGCGTCGATATTCGCATCTCGGGAATTTTCGACGACCGTGACGAAGACGGACGTGCTCCGCGCGAGATCGCCGGATATCCACGGCTCGGCGGCCTCGCCGATCTGCTGGCGCTCGGACGCGATAGCCGCATCGATCTCGTCATCGTGGCGCTGCCGGTCTCGGCCGAACACCGCCTGTCGGAGATCGTAAAGAGACTTTCGGTCCTGCCGGCGGACATCAAGCTGCCCGCGCGCGCGACGTCCATCCGGTTTTCGCCCAAGACGTACAGTCACGTCGGCTCGGTCGCGATGATCGACCTCTACGACAAGCCGATCGCCGATTGGGGCGCCGTCTCGAAGTGGATCTTCGACAAGATCGATCGCCGGGTTGGCGCTCATCCTGCTTGCGCCAGTGATGGCGGCGGTCGCGCTGGCGATCCGCCTTGATAGCCGGGGCCCGGTGCTGTTCAAGCAGAAGCGGTACGGCTTCAACAACGAGCTGATCGAGGTCTACAAGTTCCGCTCGATGTATGCCGATCGCTGCGACGCGGCGGCTCCGAGACTTGTGACCAAAGATGATCCGCGCGTGACACAAGTCGGCCGCTTCATCCGTAAGACAAGCCTCGATGAGTTGCCGCAGCTGTTCAATGTTCTCAAGGGCAACCTGTCACTCGTCGGGCCGCGCCCACATGCGGTATCCGCCAAGGCCGATGACCGGCTCTACGGCGAGGTCGTCGACGGATACTTCGCCCGGCACAAGGTGAAGCCCGGCATCACGGGGTGGGCGCAGATCAACGGCTGGCGCGGCGAGACGGATACGAAAGAGAAGATCCTGAAGCGCGTCGAGCACGATCTTTACTACATCGAGAACTGGTCGGTGCTTTTCGATCTCTACATCCTGCTCAAGACGCCGTCGTCTTTGCTCAAGACTGAAAACGCCTACTGAGACCTGGTTCGACGGTCGTCCAAGCTGCCGGTCCTTTCGAAGGTGGTCCGGCCGCTGGCGTTTGCTGAAGGGTGCGAGACCGCTTCCATCCGCATTCGGCCTGCCATTTGCAATTTGCTCCAGGACACGCCTCGGAGCCTCTATTCATGACTGTTGCGGCACATCATTTCCCGTATCTGGACGGTTCTGCGTCGGGCCGCGCATCCGCTTCTGGCAAGAGTGCCGTGCATGTTCTCGCGTTGTCGGCCGTATGGCTGACTTTCGCTGCGGGCGGCGTGGTCTTCTCTGAGCCCGCGCCGGTCGACGTCCTCTCGGCAGGGCTCTTGATCCTGCTGCCAGTGGTCGGCCTCGTCCTCGTCTCGCCGCTGCTTCTTACCTATCTCAGCATCTGGCTCGTGGCGGCGGCAGGCGCCTACCTTGCTTCGACGATGTCGCGCGATATGGCCGACTCGCTGACGCATACGTCCGTTTCACTGTTCCTTTATCTCGTCTCGTTCGTGATCGCGGCCTTCGTTGCAAGGCGGCCGATCGCACACACCCGGCTCATCCTATCGGCATGGATGTTTGCCGCCCTAGTTGCCGCCGGTGCGGGATTGGCCGGCTACACACATGCGCTGCCGGGCGCCTACGAGATGTTCACGAAGTTTGATCGTGTCGCCGGCACCTTCAAAGATCCTAACGTGTTCGGCCCCTTCCTGGTGCCGCCATTTCTCTATTGCTTGCATCTGGCGATCACGCGGACGCCGATGCGCGCTCTGGTGCCGCTTTTGGGAGCTGGATTTTTTGCGCTTGCTGTCCTGTTGAGTTTCTCCCGCGGCGCATGGGTGAACCTTGCGCTCGCTGCCGGTCTCTACGTCTGGCTCGCATTCGTCACGGCACCTGGGCACGGACAGCGCGTGCGTATCCTTGCCTTGTCGGCGATCGGGGCGCTGATCGCGGCAGGCGCTGTGCTGGTCGCGCTTCAATTCGATAACGTCGCAAGTCTGCTATCGCAGCGTGCAAGCCTGACCCAGAGTTATGATGTCGGTCCCGAAGGTCGCTTTGGTGGGCAGGAGAAGGCGGTCGATCTTATTCTCTCCAACCCGTTCGGCATCGGCGCACAACAGTTCACTCCGGTTTATCATCATGAGGAAGTGCACAACGTCTTTCTCAGTATCGTGCTCAACGCAGGCTGGATCGGCGGCGGGGCGTATTGGATCATCGTCGGGCTGACGCTTGTCCTCGGGTTTCGGCATGCCATGCAAGCCACTGCTTGGCGGCCCCTTTTCATCATTGCGTATTCCGCTTTCGTCGCAACGGTGCTGGAAGGCTGGATCATCGACAGCGACCACTGGCGCAGCTTCTATACTCTCATGGCAATCATTTGGGGTTTGATGGCTGCTCCGCGGGAGGGCGCGGCATGAAACTGCGACAGACAGAGGCCGTGCGTCTCGTGTGGCCACAATTCAACCGGCGCAAAGTGCGGATTTTCCGCTCGCGAGATGGCGTTGCGACGTTGAAGCGGAGGGCTTTCATTCGTGCCGCGTCACTGTGGGCCACACCGCTCAATGCAGTCGCACTCGGTCTGTCTCTGATCTTGCTGTTTGCGGGAGAGACGAGAGCGGCCCTGCCCTGCATCGCGGGTTTTGGAATACTCGCCTTGATCCTTCAAAAAGGTGCTGAGGCACCGAAGCGCCGGCGGGAGAGACGCATCATTGGCGACGTGCGACCGCTGTTGCTCAGCGGCGCTGTTCAACTGCCGGAAACGAAAAGGGCCGGGCGCATCATTCGCGCCCAACCCAGGATCGTTTTTCCGGATTTGCCACCGGACCGTCCACGGACGCGGATCGCCGAGCGGCGACCGGGTCCGGATGATGCATATTTCGAGTGAGCGTCAGTCGTCCTTGTCGGCCGAATCCGAGTTGAGCAGGCCGTAGTTCTCGACGCCGATACGTGCGAGCAGGTCCAGCTGCGTTTCGAGGAAGTCGTGGTGACCCTCCTCGTCCTTCAGCAGATCTTCGAAGATCCCCATGGTCACGTAATCTTCGTGCTTGCGGCAGATGTCGCGGCCTTTGGCGTATGTTTCGAGGGCGATCTTCTCGCCCTTGAGATCGCATTCCAGTACTTCCTTGATGTTCTCGCCGATCATGAGCGGCGCAACATATTGGAGATTGGGAAAGCCATCGAGATAGATGATGCGGTCGATGATCTTGTCCGCGTGGACCATCTCTTCGATCGAACTCGGCGCGCTCTTTCTTTGCCAGCTTGGTGTAGCCCCAGTTGGCGAGCAGGCGGTAGTGCAGCCAGTACTGGTTCACGGCACCAAGCTCGAGCTTGAGGGACTCGTTGAGGATGTCGATGATTTCCTTGTTGCCCTTGCCCTTCATGGGGTCGATCTCCTCGATGCTTGTGCGGTTATGGCAATTGATGGACGGCGAGACGCTACGTCAGTTGCGCCGGAGCCTTCAACCGGCCCGACGGGTAACGTCTCACATTTTAGAACGATTAAAAAGACGAACCGGATGACCCAGTAACTTTTTGGCGAGCGGCCGCGGGCTGCGGCAGGCCGCGCGGTGTCTCACGCAGTGTACGACTGACCCGGCGCTCGGGTGGAGACATGATTTCCTTCATCCGCGTCTTGGCCGTCGCGCAGGCACACGGGCAAATGAGCCCACGCTTCTCCAGGTCTTCCATCTTGGCGTAGATGGTTTCAGCAGCCAGCGGGGCACATCCGCAGCACTGCATTTTCTTCTGCAAATGCCGATAGATAACACCAGGCGTCGGCAAAGGAGCGTTGGGCTGGCTCATGACCTCGAGCACGGCTTGCTCAAGATCCCGGTCGGTCACATACGCGCATGAACAGACGATCATGGAGACGGCCCTCCATGTGGGGCCGAGAGGTGCGCGATGAACCGCGCGGGCGAAGAAGCACCCTGGGGCGCAAGTGGAAGGGTCACGGGTCGCTCCAAAACTTGGGGTTCAAGGCCCCACATCGGATAACTCAACCTTCATCAGGTGGGACGGGTGCTGTCAAGCGACCGCTGCGCGCAGGGCCGCTGGTGGCGGCTCATCCGACTGTTCTGCCATATCGCGCCCCGCTTATGTGCCGTCTGGAACAGCGCATTTTGCGGACGAAACGTAGCGTCCTTCGCGACAGTGAAGGAGCGTTGTGATGCGCGTTCAGGATGACCATTCCAAGACCGGCCAAGCTTCCAGGATCGGCGTCCTATTGGTTCATGGTCTGTGCGGTTCTCCCACCGAGATGCGCTTTATCGCCAACGGACTGACGCGTGCGGGATACGTGGTTCGTTGCCCTACGCTTGCCGGCCATTGTGGTACCGAGGCCGATCTCGCGGCAACCTGCTGGCAGGACTGGTATCGAAGTGCGGAAGCGGCCCTGCTCGAGTTGTCGGAGCAGTGCGAGCAGATTGTCGTCGCCGGGTTATCAACGGGGGCTGTGCTCGGCCTGATGTTGGCGGCGCGGCATCCCGAAAAGATTGCGGGTCTCGCCCTTTACTCGCCAACGCTGTGGCTCAATGGACGAGGCGTACCTTGGTACGCCAATCTTTTCCGCTTGATAACAAGCCGCTGGCTTGCCGGCCTTTTTCGCTTTCCGGTTCCGGCGGACTTCGGGATCAAGGATGAGCGGCTGCGGACTTTCATCACCTGCGCATTGGCCGTGCCCGGCGCATCTGCCGTGCCGTTCGCGACGCCGGGGGTTGCCGTTCTGGAGCGGCAGCGGCTGGTCAGCGCCGTTTTGCCGGATATCGCAAAAATCAGGGCGCCCGTGTTGATGCTGCACCCTCGCGAGGACGATTACGCGGACCTCTCGAATGCGGCTTACCTTCAAAAGGCTCTGCGGGGGCCGGTGGACTTGGTGGTGCTGGAAGATAGCTATCACCTCATCACGGTGGACCGGCAGCGCAATGAGGTTCTCGAGCGGACGCTCGGCTTTCTCAATCAGTTTGCCGAGCCACGCGTCCGCGCTCGTGCGGCTGCCTGAATAAGCTAGCAATATCAACGTGTCGTCGAATTCTTCAATCCTGTAACGGGCGGAACAGCCGTTGCGGTGGCACCGGGGCATATTTCTACCATCGGCGGACGGGAGCAGCAAAGCGTCCCAAAGCGCCCAAGTAAACGCCAGTTTGATGGAGAGTGCCATGACCCGCAAATTCACCACCGCAGTCGCAGCTACCATCGTCGCCGCCTCGTTGGCCATCACCACCACCGCTGCCGAAGCCGGCCGTGGCGTCGGCCTTGGAATTGGTCTCGGCGTACTCGCTGTCGGCGCCATGGCGGCTGCCGCCAATCAGGACAAGCAGCGGGCGTATGAGGCCAAGCGCAGCCGAGCCGCCGCTGAAGCTCGTGCCAGGGCAAGGGCCAAGGCTGAGGCTCAGGCGCGCGCCAAGGCTGAAGCGAAGGCCGAGGCACGAGCCCGTGCAGAAGCCAAGGCCCGGGCTGAAGCGAAGGCCCGCGCTGTGGCGGAGGCCAAAGCCGAAGCGCGCCTCGCCGCTGCAAAGGAAGCCAAGGTCGCCGCTGCGACTGACACCATGCCGCCGGTCGTGACCGACGAGACGCCGCTCGAACTCCGGCGCCGCGACGCTCGTTCCTTCGACAGAGCCGGTTCCGGCTCAGCCTGAAACCGCGACGGCCCAGAGCGATGTTGCTCCGGCATCCACGAGCACACCCACCAGTGAGACTGAAGCCGTGACAGAATCAGAGTCGACTGAGAAGCCCGGCGAATGCCGCCGCTACATCCCTGCTGTCGGCGTGACGATCACGGTCGGCTGCTAAAACTTCAGAGATCGCGGCGGAGCAGACGCGTTCCGCCGCACACATCTTCATCGAACTCCCCGGGTGCTCTGCTCCCGGGGTTTTTCGCGTGTAAGGTTCCGCGGTCGCTCGCATTCGAGTCGCAACCGTGTGCCACGAGGAACAGCGCTGAGGGCGCAAATCAGTCACGGTGCCTCGAATACCGGACGTCTCGTCTGAAGGAACATGAACCATGGCTGCTGATCGTCCCGTTATCGTCCGCGCGCGCGCGATCACCAAAACAATTGCCACCGGGGCCGGCGACCTCACGATTCTGAAGGGTGTCGACCTTGATCTTTATCCCGGCGAGCTGACCCTCCTGATGGGGCCATCGGGATCGGGCAAGACGACGTTTCTTTCGATCCTGGGATGCATTCTCACCGCGACCAGCGGACAGCTCACGATCAACAACGAGGAAGCTGTCGGCAAGACCGCGGAAGGACTGGCGGATCTGCGGCGCCGGAACATGGGATTCGTGTTCCAGGGCTACAATCTTTTCCCGACGCTGACGGCGCACGAAAATGTGCTGATGGCGCTCGACGTGCGTGGCGCCCGGCTCAGCGACCCGAACAAGGCTGCGCGCGATGCGTTGATCGGCGTCGGGCTTGGGCACCGCATCGACACCTATCCATCAAAGCTTTCCGGCGGCGAAAAGCAGCGCGTGGCCATCGCGCGGTCCCTTGCGGGTAATCCGGCGGTCGTCCTTGCGGACGAGCCCACGGCGGCGCTCGACAGCGAGAACGGCAAGGCGGTGATGGAGTTGCTGGCCCACGTCGGCCAAGACCCCTCGCGCGCCGTGCTCGCCGTGACGCACGACCACCGCACGCTCGGCTATGCCGATCGCATCATTCGCATCGAAGATGGCCGCATCGTTGCCGACGAGCGGCCGAAGGGCCTGGCGGCCTAATCCGAACCCAAGTTCATTCCAGATCACGACCAGAAGGATGCCCGTGCGATGAAATTCAATCCTGGACTGTTGGCACTTGCCGGCGTTGCCGCCGTCGGAGCCTATCTCGGGTACGCTCAGTTCACGGGAGCGGATAAGGCGCCGGCACGCATGTCACCGGAAGCCGAGATTTTGTGGATCGCGGCGGCTCCCGGACGGGTTGAGCCGAAGTCGGGTGAAATCCGCATCGGCACCGGCATTCTCGGACGCGTCATCAAAGTGCACGCGGCCGTGGATGAGAAGGTGGAGGAAGGCGAACTGCTCGTGCAGCTCGATGATTCCGAAGCGCGTGCGCGGCTGACGTCAGCGGAGACGCAAGCGGAAGCGCTGCGGGAAGAGCGCGAAAAGGCGTTCGCATCAGGCCGTGAGGATGTGCGCAAAGCCGAAGACGCCATCTATTCCGCAGAGCGAGCGGTGACGGGCGCGCGTATCGAACTCGATGGCGCGTTGATCGCCAAGCGCACGTCCGGCGGTTCCGATCAGGCTGTGACGGAGGCGCGTAAGCGTCTGACTGAAGCAAACGAGCGACTGGAGCGTGAGCGGCTTGCATTCATCCGGGCTCAGTCAAAATCCAATCTTCCAGCGCCGAGCAGTGCGGAGAGTGCCGTCAGCGCGGCGCGTACGGAAGTGCGGATGGCAGAGGCG
The DNA here is from genome assembly GCA_963708775.1 of uncultured Alphaproteobacteria bacterium. Classification (GTDB taxonomy): domain Bacteria; phylum Pseudomonadota; class Alphaproteobacteria; order Rhizobiales; family Hyphomicrobiaceae; genus JAGVSR01. The sequence continues at coordinate 29,135 of CAVPTI010000001.1, forward strand.
CTGCTCGACAAAACCCGGATCCGGGCGCCGCAAGCGGGAACGATCCTGCAGGTGAATGCGAAATCGGGCGAGATCGTAGCGCCAAGCCCGGAGAACCCGCTCATCGTGATGGGAGATATGTCGAGCATTCGCGTCAAGGCCGAGGTCGATGAGGGCGACATTTCGAAGATCAAGGTGGGGCAGAAGATCTTTGTGCGATCCCTCAGTTTTCCTGGCCAGGAATTCGAAGGAACGGTTGCGAGTTTGGCGCCGACGCTGGCTCAGCCACGCATCGGGCCGCGCGGACCCAAGCGCGCCAATGATGTCGAAGTGCGTGAGGTCACCATCGACCTTGATAGTTCCTCGCCGCTCTTGCCTGGCATGCGTGTGGATGCGTTTTTCCGCAAATGATGGCGGCAAAGCGCGAACGGTCGTTCACCATAACGTGTTCGGAATATTGACTGCATCTGACCGGGGCAGAGCCAAAGCCTTAGTTTTTAATGTCGCAGAGGCCATGGCGACACAGTTTTCGCCTCACAAGAGACGTAGTATCTTCGCTTAGTTCTGTGACGTGCGGAACAGCGGGACGTCGTCGTTCAAGGCACGATGCTCCCACGTCTACGTTGAGCAGACATTCTCGGGGAAAAGTTACCCATAGTGGTGGCGATGTTCTTGTCGAATCGCGCCAGCCTGGCAATGCTATCCCCCCGACGGTTTTGCTTTGGGCGCCGGAACTGCACACCGACTACGGGCACGGAGATCAGATTATGAGTTCTCAGATTGCGGCAACAGCCTCCGATGCGACAGCACAGCCTGTTTACGGCGCGATCGACCCGACAGACGTGCCCACCGTTGCCGTGCGCGAACTCGCCACCGCGCTAAAGGTCCTCACCGACGATGTGATGGCGCTCGCGCGGGCCGCTGAATGGAGCGATGAAGACTTCCGTCGCGTCGAACAGTTTTTCTGGCAGCGGTTTCCGCGTGACCGGCAACGCAAGATTGCGGCGCTCGTGCGCCTGCGCAGCCTGATTGCGGTGTGCAAAGCGCGCCGGATGCAGAAGCTGATCGCCGAGCACGGCACCGCCGCCGTCCATTCAATTATCGAGGCTGCGGCGTCGATGCGGTTGAACACAAGTTTCGGGTTTAGCCCAGTCAAGGTTTCCTGCATCGTTCTTGATGCGCTCAAGGACCCTCAAACGGGCTTGCTGCCGGATATCCAGGCCGCCTGACTCTCGAGATTTTTCCTGCAATGATCTAACGCGTCATGGGCAACGTTATAGGTCTATGACCTATAGCGCCTTGCTCATCGTTACCTATCTTGCCGTGTTCCTCCCGGCACTCGCCGCGCTGGTTTGGGCGATGGGGCGGATGACGGACTGACGTCGATACTGCTCGCCTCCACGCAACATCCGCAATCACCGCGCCAACGCCGCCGTTGATTGCTGCCCGTACTTTTTCAGAACAGCCCTGGCTCTTTCGGCGACGGAGTCTGCAATAGCTGCATGGCCTTCCGCGGTCGGGTGAAATGCACCGGAATAGGTTGCTGCCAGAAGGACCTGGATGCGGGCGAGGCTTTGAAACGCGAGCGCGCGTGTCGCGACCGAACCGGCGGCGTGGAAGTTGCCGGTCATAAAGGCATCGTTGGGGGTGCGGAACCAGCGCTGGCGCGAGGCGTAGGCGCGAAATGCCGTGGGGGAGAACGGTTGCCAGTTGTTGTCCACCATGCGCGGCACACGCAGGTCGTCAGCTATCGAAAACGCATTATCCGTGAAGCCTGCGCAGATCCCGCGACCGACGAACGCGTTGCGATGCGCAGTGGCGAACGACCACCCATGCGTGCGCGCGCCCCGCGCCATCACGCGCTGGAGCTGATCGGCGAGGTCGGAACTCGATTTCGCACGCTTCTGACTGAGTGAGAAATCCGCGGCAACCTCCATACCGGCGTTCCCATCCGGGCAGATCCGGCGACCGTCACCCATGACGGCGAGCGGCGGGTATGCGGTGAGGATCACGCGATCACTCTCTTGCCAAGGCAGGTGGAGAATGCCGTGAATGGCGCGATTGAGCGCCTTGTAGCGCTCGTCGAGACGATCGAGCAAAGCCTTCGATTCCATATTGCCGTGGATCTGGCCGAACCAGCCGCCTAGCTGACGCAACGTGCTGTCGTCAGCGAGCACCGTGTTCGCCACCAGTCGCGCAAAGCCGATGTCGTTGCCACCGATCGAGACGAGCAGCAGATCGATCTGCCGCGCGAGTTCACGCTTGCATTTCTTCAAGACGAGTCCGCCGCGCAATTCCGGAATGGTGCCGTTGATATGATAGGCCTCCGGCATATCGATCAAGTCCGCGGTTTCACGACCGCACTGGGCATCGGCCAGAGCTGAAATCTGCGACAGATCGGGCGGATTGGGCACCCACTCGTTACCCTTGTAGCGCAGGAAAAGACCCCACGTGACTTCGGCGCCAGAGCAGGAGAGGCCGACGAAGGTCACCGCTCGATGGGGATCTTCGATTGCGATCTGCAGTGCCGCACGCAGCTGATGCGAGTAAAGCGAACGATGGCAGGCGGTATCCAACCAGCGCGCGCCTTCCTTATTGAAAATCTTATCGCCGATGCGCTTCCAGTCGCCAACACGGGCCGGCAGACCGGAAAGGCTTGCATCCTTGGCTGAGTAGGACGCGGTGCGTTCGGGCGAGAACCGCACGGGCACATCGGGATTGCCTTCGCCGGAGCCGAAGCTGTCGCCCATTGCCGCGATGAGAAGGTCGGTCACCTGCACGTCGGTGCGCGCAATTTCACGGCCGCCGATTTCAACAGTGACACGCGCGCCGGCAGGGTACGGGATCTCGAGCGTGGTTTCCTCAGTACACTTCTGGCGCACAGACTGGCCACGCTCCCTAGACTTCGACAGCGGCGCGGTGAGCCATGTGCAATCGACGCGCTGGTCCTCGACGCCGGTTAGCTTAAGACGGACTTTGTGGCTCTCGGGAGCAACGTAGGCGGCACCTTCTCCGCAGTCGTGGCGATTGCGGGCCACGTTCCAGCAGACGTCGTCAATCATCGTGGCGGCCCAACCCTCAGGGTGGCGCTGACTGAGTTCCTGTTCGGCGGCCAGGATTGGCGTCGCGCGTTTGGCTGCGTCCAGCGACATCCAGGTGGCGCGATGGACTTCCGTATCGGACGCGTTCTTGAAGAAGCGAAAGGGATTGTCGACCCGCCACTCGATTGCAGCGACCGGGGGCGCGATTTCCGCGGGCGGCGGCATGGTCTCTAGGGGCGGGGCAGCCGTCGTGGCCGGTGAGAGACCATCAGCCGGTGCGGACGGTGGTGGCGTGTAGGCGTCATCGACGGCAGGAGCCGGGGCGGGCGGAGGTGGCGTGTAGTCATCGTTGAGCAGGAGCCGGCGCGGGGTCGGGGGCGCGTAGGCGTCGTTGATGGCGGGAGCCGGGGCGGGCGTCGCGGGCGGGGTGTCGCCGCTGGGTGCGGGTTGTGGCGGTGAGTAGGCGTCGTTGACAGCGGGAGCTTGGGCGGGCGATTCCGCCGGGGCGTCGAGTGTCGGATTATCCAGGGGCGTGCGTTCGATGACGGATGATGGGTCTTGTGCGCTGGCAACGCCCCACGACATCGCCAGTGCCGCGAGCGCCGCACCGCTCAGCCGCCACCACTTGCCCCGCATTCGGTCTCTCCAATTCTATTCGCCGGCCGTCAGAAGCGGCCGAGCCGCGCTGCGAGCCAAAGTCTCGTGCTGCGCTCGAGCGGCGAAGGGTCGGCGATGTCCCGCAGAACATCGCGTCCAGGCTGTTGAATCGCCCGTAAATATGGCCCGGCAAGGGCGACGGGCACCATGACGCGCCGGAGATCAGGACTGATGCGCCGTAAGGACGGGCGAAGCGCGATCCAAGCCGTCGCAGCTTCACTGATGAGGGCCGACATGGCGGCTCGCAAACGGTGTTCATCGACCGCATCTGCATCGCCGGCGATGCCGAGCCGATGGGCATCGACGAGGATAGCGGCCTTTGGCGAACAAATGAGGCAGCCGGACACACGTTCTCACGAGGCCCAACGTACGAACTGCCGCGTCGAACGGGGCATCAAGATGATCGTGCGGGACGGCAAGCAGCGCGGCGCGAATGGCAAAGGCCGCTTTTTCGGGTGCCGTGACGTAGGCGTCGAAGGCTTCGGCGGTCGGGAAAAGGTTCTGCGTAAAGTTCCGCGGCGCGCGCCTCAATGACAGGCGCAATCATTTCAGCCAGCGGCATGGGCAAGCGCGGGTTCAACGCGAGTGCGGCGTCGGCGACGGGATGGCCGGATCGGGCATCGGAGGCCAACGCATCGCGCCACCATTGCAGCCGGATTTCGCCAAGCGTCGCATCACTCACCTGGAGCGGGATGCGGGCGAGTTCTCCGAAGACGGCCGCGAGGGTGATGAGATCGCCCCGATAGCGAGGTGGTGGCAAGAGAGCGGCGAGATAATCGTCATAGGCCAATTCGCGCGCGGCACGTTCGACTTGCGCCCGCTCGATCGCGGCAGCTGAGGCGGGGGGAGCCATCGTCTAATCCACTGCGAGGAGCGCTGCGGAAACGTCGCGTTCCTCGGCCAGCAACACATTGTACGTGCGTGCCGCGGCGCCTGTGTCCATGACTTCCAGCCAAAGTCCTGCGGCACGGAACGCGCTCATGACGTGCGGATCGGGAAATGCCGGCGAGCGACCGGTGCCTAGCAGGAGAACGCCGCCTGCGGCGCCCTCCTCTTGCAGCACGGGGATGAGGGCCGGCGTCACGTCTGCGATCGTGGCTGCGTCCCAGCCCAAAATCCCGTTCGGCAAGCACAGGATCGACCCGCGATGGCTCATTCCGGCAAAGCGGAAGCCGCCGTTGCCATAGGCGTCGATCGGCGCTCGGCCGGGGTAGCGGGGCGTGGTGTCGGGCATGGGTCACCCGCCTCGTTGCTCACACTGCCGTTCAGCCCGCGGTCTTTGCTTCCGAGCCGACGACCGTTTCACGCTTCACGCCGAGATATTCGAGGATCGGCGCGCCGATGAAGATCGACGAGTAGGTGCCGATGAGCACGCCGAACAGCATCGCAAACGTGAAGTTCTGCATCACCGCGCCGCCCAGGAAGTAGAGCGCGATCAGCACGGCGATGGTGGTGACGCCGGTGAGGATGGTGCGCGACAGCGTTTCGTTGATCGAGAGGTTGAGCAGTTCGGTCAAATCCATGCGCTTATATTTGCGCAAGTTCTCGCGGATGCGGTCGGCAACGACGACCGTGTCGTTCACCGAATAGCCGAGAATGGTGAGGAGCGCGGCGACGATCGCAAGATCGAATTCCATCTGGAAGAGCGAGAAAATGCCGGCCGTGACGAGCACGTCGTGGGCAAGGGCGACGAGGGTGCCGACGGCAAATTGCCATTCAAAGCGAAACCAGACGTAGGCCATGATGGCGATGATCGAAACCAGCACAGCGATCGTGCCCGTGCGGCGCAATTCGCTCGAGACTGCAGGGCCGACGATTTCGACACGGCGCTGCTCGTAGGCGTCGCCTAGAACACCTTGCACCTTCTTCAGTGCGTCTTGCTGGGCAGCGTCGCCACCAGGCTGCTCTTCGATGCGGATCAAGACATCTTCGGGCGCACCGAAGGACTGAATCTGCACATCGCCCAGATCGAGCGCACCGATTTTAGAGCGCAACGACGCCAAATCGGCGGGTCCCGATTTGGACTTCACCTCGATCATGGCGCCGCCTTTAAAGTCGACGCCGTAGTTGAAGCCTTTCGTGAAGATCAGTGCCAGAGCAATCGCCATGGCCGCGAGCGACGCAAAGAAGCAGATGTCCTTGAACTTCATGAAGTTCAATCGCGTCCCGTGAGGGAAGAAGTCGATGCCTTTGAAGTCGGGAACGAGGAACATTCGTGTGTCCTTGTCAGATCGGAATCTGGAGCGTGCGGCTCTTGGTGGTTTTGGCGTTCTTCAACCACAACGCCACCAACAAGCGCGTAATCGTGACAGCCGCAAAGACCGACGTCACGATGCCGAGTGAGAGCGTGACGGCAAAACCGCGGATCGGGCCGGAGCCGAGCCAGAACATGATGAGGGCTGCGGCGAGTGTGGTCAGCTGGCTGTCGAGGATCGTCACGAACGCACGCTGAAAGCCGCCATCGAGAGCAGCAATGGTGGTTTTTCCGGCGCGAATTTCTTCGCGGATACGCTCGTAAATCAGCACGTTGGCGTCAACGGCCATGGCAATCGTCAGCACGAAGCCGGCGATGCCCGGCAGCGTCAGCGTCGTACCGATCGCCGACATCAAGGCCAGGATGAGGATACCGTGAACGATGAGGCCGATGACGGCGTAAACGCCAAACGTGCCGTAGGCGAGGATCGTCATGATGGCGGTGGCGACGAGCCCGACGAGGCCCGCGCGCATCCCCGCTTCAATGGAATCGGCGCCGAGAGACGGACCGACGGTGCGTTCCTCCACAACCGTCAGCTTGGCGGGTAGAGCGCCCGAGCGAAGCTGAATGGCGAGGTTGTTGGCGGTCTCGACCGAGAAGCTGCCGGATATCTGGCCGGTGCCGCCGAGGATGGCCTCGCGAATGACCGGGGCGGATATGACTTTGTCGTCGAGAAGGATCGCGAACGGACGGCCGACATTTTCCTGCGTGTACTTGCCGAATTTGCGAGCGCCGGAGGTATTAAACCGGAACGAGATGATCGGCTCCGTCGTGCGCTGGTCGAAGCCGGGCTGGGCGTCTTCAAGATCGTCGCCAGGCACGATGGCTGTTTCCTGAATGACGTATTCGGGTGGTGCGCCGCCGGCGGTGTCGGTGCTCGCATAGATCTTGTAGCCGAGAGGTATGCGGGTTGCGCGGGCCTCCTCGGGGCCGATGGTCGGGTGCACGGCATGGAACGAGAGTTTTGCCGTCTGACCGATGAGTTCCTTGAGTTGGCGTGTGTCGCTGAGGCCAGGGTACTGGACGAGAATTCGGTCCTTGCCTTGGCGGACGACCGTCGATTCCGCAGTGCCGAGCGCGTTGACGCGGCGGTTGATCGTTTCAATGGACGCGGTCGTCGCATTCGTGAGGCGCTGATCGAAGCCTTGGGCTGTCGGCGTGATCGTGAACTGGTTGTCAGCGATCTTTTCAACCGAGAGATCGTTACCCGCGGTGCCGAGAATGGCGTTCCCGATGGGCGATACGAGCTTTTTCAGTTCAGTCTCGGCGCGCGCGGCATCCTCCGGCTTCACGAGGGTGACTTTGACCGACCCGCCGTCAACGCCGATGGCGGTGAAGCCGATCTTGGCGTCACGCAGGTTCGCACGCGCAGCGTCCTGGACGCCCTGCAGCCAATCCTTGCGGATCTCGTCCTGGTCCAGCGCCAAGAGAAGATGGGCGCCGCCGCGCAGGTCGAGACCCAACGGCATCTGGCGCTTGGGCAAGAAGTTTGGCCACGTGGCCAGAGTTTCCTTGGAGACGAAGTTCGGCAGCGCGAACATGAACCCCGTGAAGCACGTCAAAAAGAATCGCGATGATTTTCCAGCGTTCGAAGTGAAGCATCAGGGGTCACTCTGTTGGTCGTGGGCGCGTCTGCGCGAGCGCAAAGCACGAGGCTTGTGGACGGCGGCGCGAAGAGGTCAGGTCGTTTCCTTGACCGGTTCACCTTTCGCCCGAACATCCATCAGCGTTGAGCGAAGGATGCGGACGCGCAGCGTGTCGGAGAGTTCGACTTCAATCTCGTCGGAGCCTTCCGACACCTTCGTGACTTTGCCGACCATGCCGCCAGAGGTGACGACGGTATCCCCGCGGCGAACCTTCTCGACCAGTTCCTTGTGCTGCGCGGCGCGCTGCGACTGCGGACGAATGACGAGAAAATAGAAGATGAGGACCATCAGCAGCATGGGGATCAGGAGGCCCGTGAAAGGGTCGGGACCTGCAGCCGGTGCGCCCTGCGCGAAAGCGGGATCGATGAACATTCGGATCGTGTCCTCTTCTTCGCCGGCTTGGTCGAGCCGGACTCATGAGACGTGCGGAAAGCAAACAAGCAGCGCTGCGGGGTCAGATAACCCCACCTTGCCGCCACTCCAAGGAAATTTCGCGCGACTATAATGTCCGTCGCCTGCTTTGCAACCTGATCAGGATAGGCGAAAACCCTTGCCCGGAGCGCAAACAGCGGCACAAACGGCGGCCGGCATCGATCAGACAAAGAAACCGGAGAATCAACGACATGGGAGCCAAGGCGCAGGATGTTGATCTGGCGACACTCCTGTCTCGCGTTGCCGATGCCTTGGAGCGGCTGGCGCCTTCAGCGCCCGCGCCGGTCGATTTCGCGGTGGCTGACGCGTTCGTCTGGCAGGGCGGGTCCGGAGTGTTCGAGCCGGTCACGAAGGTCAATCGCATTCCGCTCGCCCTGCTCACGGGCATTGATCTGACAGCGGGCCAGCTCCTCGCCAACACCCAGCGCTTCGCGCGCGGGTTGCCCGCCAACAACGCGCTGCTCTGGGGGGCGCGCGGCATGGGCAAATCAAGCCTGGTCAAGGCCGTTCATGCGGAGGTGGCAGCCGAGGACGCGCACAAGCTGAAGCTCGTCGAGATCCACCGGGAAGACATCGCCACGCTTCCCGGTTGTCTTGCGGCGCTCAAGGCGGCGCCGTTCCGCTTCATTGTTTTTTGCGACGACCTCTCGTTCGACAAAGACGACACGAGCTACAAATCCCTGAAAGCGGTGCTCGAAGGCGGCATCGAAGGGCGGCCGCTGAATGTGCTTTTCTATGCGACGTCGAACCGGCGGCATCTGATGCCGCGCGACATGGTCGAGAACGAACGCTCAACCGCCATCAATCCCGCCGAGGCGGTGGAAGAAAAAGTTTCGCTTTCGGATCGTTTCGGACTTTGGCTCGGGTTTCACAACTGCACGCAAGATCAGTACCTCGGCATGGTGAGAGACTATGCGCGGTACTACGGACTTGATGCCGATCCTGTTGAGGTCGAAAGCGATGCGCTGGAATGGAGCGCGACACGCGGCGCGCGCTCGGGTCGCGTAGCGTGGCAGTTCATCCAAGATCTGGCCGGACGGCTCGGCGTCACGCTCGACCGCGCTTGATCGTCAGGAAACAGAAAGGGCCACACCTTCGGTGCGGCCCTTCAGTTTCCTGGTCGGCGCGGCAGTGTTCAATTCTTTTCGAGATAGCTCGTCGGATCGACGGGTGTCTGATCACGGCGCACCTCGAAATGGAGTTGCGGCTGATCGACGGCGCCTGTCTTGCCGGCTTTCGCGATCACCTGTCCGCGACTGACACGGTCTCCGCGTTTGACGAGGATTTCGCTGGCATGCGCATAGGCCGTAACGAGCCCGTTTTCGTGCCGAACCAGAATGAGATTGCCGTAGCCCTTCAACTCGCTGCCGGCATAGGCGACGGCCCCATTCTCAGCCGCATGCACATCGGTGCCCATCGGTACGGAGATATTGATGCCGTCGTTGTGGGTGCCATCGTTGCGCGGACCGTAACCGGCGATGACACGGCCCTTCACCGGCCAGCGCAGCTTGCCGTCGGCAACGGAGCCGGAGGCGGGGCCAGCGACCGCTGCAGCCGTGGTGGCGTCGAGGGCAGCAACCTTCTTTTCCTCGCCGGCGCCGGAATTTAGGATTTTCGGTGTGGCAGACGGTGCTGTCGGCTCCATCGGAAGTGGAGGCACGTTGGCGGTGACCGGAGGCTGTGCCGGCGGCGGTGACAACACGGGTGCCGATGACGGCGTGGACGGCGCTTCTGCAAGAACGGCGCCCGCGACGCCGGGGACCTTGAGCACGGTGCCTGGCTTCACTCGGCGCACGTCGGCGATGGCGTTGTAGCGCTGCAAGTCGTCGAGCTTCACCCTGTTCTGGCGGGCCACATTGTAGAGACTGTCGCCGGCCTTGATCGTGTAGGAGCCGGTCCAATCGGGAGGCGGAGGCACAGCCGCGACAGTCACCGGCGGAGCGGGCCGCGGACGGGCTGCGACCTTGCCTGACGGCAACGCGAGTTTCTGGCCGGGCTTCAGCGATGGCGACGTCAGACCGTTGACGCGCATGAGTTCATTCAGCGACACGTCGTGCCGCTTGGAGATGCCGTAGAGCGTATCGCCGCGCTGGACTTCGATTTCCTGCCCGCGTTCTTCGACGGCGACGGGCGGCGGGGCAAAGGATGTCGCCGGCGCTGGCGTGGCGCGCGCCGTGGGGGCACGCTCAGGTTCGGAGGCGGTGGCGGTAGGGTCGCTACCTCAATGCTCTTCTCGGCCGGCGGGGGATCGTAGGCCTCCGCTGCGGGCGGCGGGCTCGCAACCGGCTCTGCTCCCAAAGCGGAGCGCTCATTGGGAGCGATGGCGCCCGTCTGCGGATCGTTGAAGTTGGCGGACGCCGGAAAATCAAACCGCGCGATGTCGGCGCTACAGCCGCCAACAGCAATCGCTGCAACGGCGGTAATCAATGGTAGACGGCTGCCGACAAGACGGCGGCCGGAGGACCCGGAACGCAGGAAACTGGACATGGTACGCACCTCACAACCTACGATCCATTAACCGTTAATCGGTTAACGTGGCCTTAACGGCCGCCGCAGGTGCCCACTTTTTGAAGATGCCCACCCGGTGGTGCCAGGAAAGCTGAACCCGATCCGACCCTCGTGAGGCCCCCCGCGCGATGCCCCTCGAAGAGCTTCGCTCTCTCCGACATCGCGCCGACCTCCAGGATCGGGTTCATCTTCTGCTCGTAGCGAGCGATTGTGCGTTGAGAACGGAGAAATTGCGCCGAACTGACGACATATCGTCGAACAAGGATCAGCGCGCGCTCTTGAGCGGCTTGGCGTTGCCGATCGGATCGGAGAAGTGGGCGGACAGTCGTTCGCGCATGGCGTGGTGCGTGAGGTCCATCGATAAAGGCGTGATGGAGATCGCACCGTCGGCGATGGCGCGCAGGTCGGTGCCTTCGGGCGGATCGGATTTGCGGCGGTCGAAGGCGAACCAGAAATAAGCATCGCCCCAAGGATCGCGGCGGGCTTCGATGTCGAGGCCCTGATCGCGGCGGCCCTGGCGGGTGAGGCGGATTTCGCTCACGGCATCGGGTGCAAGGTCGGGGTAGTTTACGTTCATCAGCACGCCTTGCGGCCAGTCTTGCGCCATCAGGCGTTCGACGATTTCGGGGCCGTAGGTCATCGGCGTCTTCCAGTGCTGCAGGCCTTCCTTGTCGAAGCCGAGCGTGAGGCTCATGGCGATGGAGCGGATGCCGATCAGCGTGCCTTCCATGGCGCCGGCGATGGTGCCGGAGTAGGCGACGTCTTCTGCGAGGTTGGCGCCGTGATTGATGCCGGACAGGATGAGGTCGGGCGCTTTGTCTTTGAGGACGTGGCGCACGCCCATGATCACGCAATCGGCCGGCGTGCCGCGGACGGCGAATGCACGCTCACCGATTTCGCGATAGCGCAGCGGCACCTGCAATGTGAGCGCGTGCGAGGCACCGGACTGGTTCATCTCAGGCGCCACGATCCAGATGTCGTCCGACAGTTCGCGCGCGATGGCGTGCAGCACGGTCAGTCCGTGTGCGCCTGCGCCGTCGTCGTTGGTGATAAGAATGCGCATTGTATCCGTTTATCTCCCGCTCCCCATTTCCTTCAATGGGGAGAGGGGACGCTAAGCCTTCGATATCCGATCCAGTCCACCCATATACGGTCGCAGCGCGTCGGGGATCAGGATGGAGCCGTCTTCCTGCTGATAGTTTTCCATTATGGCGACAAGCGTGCGGCCGACCGCAAGGCCCGATCCATTCAATGTATGGACGAAGCGGACGTCTTTCGAGCCCTTGGGGCGGTAACGCGCACCCATGCGGCGTGCCTGGAAATCGCCGCAGACGGAGCAGGACGAGATCTCGCGATAGGCGTTCTGACCCGGCAGCCAGACTTCGATGTCGTAGGTTTTCTGAGACGCGAAGCCCATGTCGCCGGTGCAGAGCAGGACGGTGCGGAACGGCAGGCCCAGCGCCTTCAGGATGCCTTCGGCGCACGCGGTCATGCGTTCGTGTTCTTCGAGGCTCTTCTCCGGCGTGGTGATGGAGACGAGTTCGACCTTGGAAAACTGGTGCTGGCGGATCATGCCGCGGGTGTCGCGGCCAGCGGCACCGGCTTCGGAGCGGAAGCACGGCGTCCACGCGGTGACGCGCATCGGCAGCTTGTCTTCGTCGAGGATTTGTTCGCGGACGAGGTTTGTCAGCGAGACTTCGGCGGTGGGGATGAGCCAGAAATCATTCGTCGTCTTGAACAGGTCCTCGGCGAACTTCGGCAGATTGCCGGTGCCGTAGGCGGCTTGATCTTTCACGAGCAGCGGCGGGTTCACTTCGGTGTAGCCGCCGTGGTTGTCGCCGGCCGGTGACGTGTGGTTGTCGAGCATGAAGCTGGCAATCGCGCGTTCGAGGCGGGCGAGTGCGCCTTTCAGAAACACAAAGCGCGCGCCGGAGACTTTGCCGGCCGTATCGAAGTCCATGAGGCCGAGGGCTTCGCCTAGTTCAAAGTGCTGCTTGGGCGTGAAGCCGTACTCTTTCGGCGTGCCGACTTTACGGACTTCCTTGTTGTCGTGCTCATCCTTGCCGTCGGGAACGTCGTCGCGCGGCAGGTTCGGGATGATGGCGAGGGCGGCTTCGAGTTCGGCGTTCACCGCGCGCTCGTCGGCTTCGCCCTGGGTTATGCTGTCCTTGAGGGCCGCTACTTCTTCCATGAGTTTGGCGGCGGTGGCTTCGTCCTTCGACGCCTTTGCTTTGCCGATGTCCTTGGAGGCGGCATTGCGGCGAGCCTGGGCATCCTGAAGTGCCGTCAAAATGGTGCGGCGCTTGTCGTCGATGGCGATGAGGGTGGTGGACAGCGGGTCCAGACCGCGGCGCTTCAAGGAGCCATCGAAGGCAGCGGCGTTATCGCGGATCCATTTGATATCGTGCACGGGAAGCCTCATCTCGGTCGGTTCTGCGACCGTCTATAGGCCCCGGCCCGAACAGGGTCCAGCGTCCAAGACGCCGCCGACTGATTGCAAGGTTCTACTTTTCGGCAGGTTGCTCGCCGGGCGGGACGGCGAGCTTTTCGGCGCGCGCGACGGCCAGGATCGAAAGCTCGTAAAGCAGCACCGTCGGCAGCGCCATGATCAACATGCTGAGCGCGTCCGGCGGGGTCAGCACGGCCGCCACCGCGAAAATTGCGACCATGGCGTAGCGGCGGCCCGCGCGCAGGGCTGCGGCCGTGACCATACCGGCGCGAGCGAGAAGCGTCAGCACCACCGGCAGCTGGAAGCAGATGCCGAAGCCGAAAATCAGCGTCATGATGAGGGAGAGGTATTCCGACACCTTGGGCATCAGTTCGATGGTGGCGGGACCTTCGGAGCTCGAAGTGGCAGCGAGCCCGATCGAGAATTTGATCAGGATCGGCATGGCGACGAAATAGACCACCGCTGCGCCGAGCACGAAGAACAAGGGTGTCGCGATGAGATACGGCAGGAACGCCTGCCGCTCGTTCTTATAGAGGCCCGGCGCCACGAATTTGTAGATCTGCGTGGCCACGACGGGAAACGACAGGAACGCCGCGCCGAACATGGCGAGCTTCAAGTGCGTGAAGATCTGCTCGAGGAAGTGAGTCGCGATCAGGCGCACGTGATCCTGGCCGGAGACCCAGACATAGGGCCAAACGAGGATCTGGTAGATGTGGCTTGCGACCGTGAAGCAGAGCAGGAACATCACGAAGAATGCGGCCACGGCCCAGATAAGCCGCGAGCGCAACTCGATCAGATGATCCATGAGCGGCGCCTTGGAGGCGTCGATCTCGTCCTGGCCCTCGGACACGCGTTCCTGCATCGGGTCAGGCTCCCGGCTTGGGCAGTGATGCCGGTTCAGGCGGCGCGGGCAATTCAGCGGACGGCTGCGGCGCGGGCAGTTCCAGCTTTTCCGGCGGAGGGGTCAGCTCGGGTGTTGGCGGAGGCGCCTCCACAGCGGCGCGGGCGGCGCCTACAGACGCATCGGCAGCTTTCACGGTGTCGCTGACGGCGCGTTCGGCCTCATACGTCGACTTGGCGAACTCCTGGCGCATGCCGTCCAGTTCTTTGCGCAGGTTGTCCATTTCCGCTTCGCGCATGGCGTCTTCGAAGTGGCGCTTGAATTCGTTCGCCTGCCGGCGGAGCGCTCCGGCATACTTGCCGAGCGTGTTGAAGAACACAGGCAAGTCCTTGGGGCCCACGAATATGAGGACCACCACGGCGAGGATCAGGAGCTCGCTCCAGCTGATCTCGAACATCTCTTCAGCCCGCCTCGGCTCGCAGGCGCGGTTCAGCCGCTCTTCGTCGTATCGCGGCGGGCTTCGTTCGCCCGTGCTTCATGTTCGAGCGTGCGCGGGCCGTCGCGGGAGGGCTCAGGCGTCTCGTCTTCCTGCATGCCCTTCTTGAAGCTCTTGATGCCCTTGGCCACGTCGCCCATGAGCGTCGAGATCTTACCGCTTCCGAACAGCAGCACGACGACGAGCAGCAGCAGCAGCAGATGTGTGGTTGAGAGACCCATGACTTTGGTAATCCTTTTGGCGACCGCGCTGCGTGTCACAATCGAGAGGTGTTATCGCAAACTGGTGACACCTGGGCAATGCCGGACGCCTCTGACATATCGGTAAGGTTGCCTAGCCCTCGGTGGGGGCCGGAAACACAAGTGCACGGCCGATATCCACTTCGATGCCGACTTCGCTCCCCTTCGGCCGCGTCCGGCCTTCGTGCGTCCGCACGCGGAGCGGTGCGTCGAAGCCTTGCACGCCGATTTCCAAGAGCGCGATGTCACCTAGAAACTTGGCGTGCAGGATGCGTCCCGGCAAGCCCCTGCCCGGTTCGGTGACGCGAATGCCGCGCTCCCGAAGCCCAAGGATAGCCACGTCGCCTTCGGCCACGCCGGGTGCGGTGACGCGACCGAGCGGCGTGTCGATGGCGCCGGCCTTGGCGCGATAGGCGATCTCGTTAATCTCGGAAAAAAGACGGGCGACGAACAGCTCCGACGGATGATCATAGAGGTCCTCTGCCGTCCCCGTTTGGACAATCAGACCTTGGCGGAGAACGGCGATGCGGTCTGCCAAGCGCATGGCTTCTTCGGGGTGATGGGTGACGATCACGGCGGTGGCGCGGGTTTCGCGCAGGAGCGCGAGCGTCTCCTCCTGCATGCTGTCGCGCAGCTGCACGTCGAGGCCGGAAAAGGGTTCGTCCATGAGGAGCACGGCTGGACGGGGAACGATGGCGCGGGCGAGCGCTACGCGCTGCTGCTGTCCGCCCGACAAGATATGGGGATAGGCGTCGCTCATGTGGGCAAGGCCGACGCGGGTGAGCATGGCGCGGGCTTCGCGCTCGGCCTCTCTGCGTGGCAAGGCTTTCAGGCCAAAGGCCACGTTCTGAATGATCGTCAAATGAGGAAAAAGCGCGAAATCCTGGAACATCAGCCCGACGCTGCGTTCCTCAGGCGGGACGAAGCGCGACGGCCCGGCGACCTCCTGGCCGTTGATGAGGACGCGGCCGGCGGTGGGCCGTTCGATGCCGGCGGCAAGGCGGAGAAGCGTGGTCTTGCCGCAGCCGGAGGGTCCCAGAAGGCAAACGACTTCGCCCGGCGCGATGGAGAGCGAGACATCGTGCAGGGCGAAGGTGTCGCCGAAGCGACGCTCGACGTGTTCGAATGACAGGCTTGCAGCGAATGTCGCTGCCGCACGCCGAGGTGTGCCAGTGGCGGCGGGCTGTGACGTGTCGTGGCCGCTGATGTCGGGAGAACTCGCGCTCACTGTTTGTCTTTCGCAACGGCGCGCGAGGGCTGCCTCGCGCTCCGGATCAGGCGCCTTCGGGGGTGCCCGGCTCCGGCTTATCGGGCTCGTCCTCTTCGGGCAAGTCGAGCTCCATTTCAGCCTGAACGGTCTCTTGTTCCTCGTCCTCGTCGGCAGCATCGAGCGGGAGTTCGTCCGGCATCAGGGCTGCGACATCGGTGGGGCTCGGGACGGAGAACCCGGGCGGCAGATTGCTGTCGAGAAGGCCCTGAGCCTTGAGATCGGCAAGGCCCGGCAGGTCCTTGACCGTGTCGAGGCCGAAGTGGGCCGAGAAAGGCGTCCGTGGTGCCATAGGTGATCGGCTTGCCCGGGGCGCGGCGGCGGCCGCGTGGGCGGACCCAGCCGGATTCAAGAAGGATGTCGAGCGTGCCGCCCGATGTGGAGACGCCGCGGATCTCCTCGATTTCGGCCCGGGTCACCGGCTGATGATAGGCGATGATGGCGAGCGTCTCGAGAGCCGCCTTGGACAGTCTGCGCTCCTCGTGGGCGTGCTTTTCCAACAGCCAGGAGAGATCCTCGGCGGTGCGCATCGCCCACTTGCCGGCCGTCTTGACGAGGTGCACGCCGCGGCCGGTGTACTGCTCTTTCAGCTCAGCGAGGATCGCGGTGACGTCCGTGCCTTTGGGCAGGCTTTCGGCGATGGTCGCTTCGTCCAGCGGTTCGGAGGCGGCAAAGAGCAGCGCTTCGGCAATACGAACGCTCTCCATCTGCTGACGCAGATCGCCTTCGCCAAAATCAGGGGCGGGTCCAATGCCGAGCTGCACGTCGCCCAGCGCGGCGGCGAGTTCGCGCGCTTCGGCCGCGAGCGGATCCTCGAAGTCGGCGTCGCGCTCCACGCTCTCGTTGTTCGACACGAGCTTGAGCCGGGGCGGTGTCATTTTTTTCTTCCCGTCCTTCATTGATCTCCAGAACGCCTTACTCTTCAGCCGATCCGCTGCCACGCGGAGCCGTCGCCGCGCTTGCGCACGAAGAGCGGAGCGAACGGCGCCTCCTGCTGCAATTCAAGATACCCTTCGCGTGCCATCTCAAGCGTGGCACCGAACGAGCTGGCGATGACGGTCTTCGTCTCTTCGGCAGGTGCGGTTTCGGGAAGGTAGTGGTGCATGAAGAGATCGAGTTGCGTCCACGAGCCTGCAGCGCTTTCGCCAACAAGCTTTTCGAGCCGCGTGCGCGCTTCCTTGATAGACCACACCTTGCGCGCCTTGACGACGTGAGTGGCTTTGACAGTTCGGCGGCGCTGATCGGCGTAGGCTTTCAACAGGTCGTAGATCTGCGCGGTCCATTCCGTGTCGCGCACGGTCTTGACGCCTTCGGGCATGCCGCGGGGGAACACATCGCGGCCGAGACGCTTGCGCGTCATCAGCTGCGCCATGGCGTTGCGCATGGCTTCGAGACGCGCGAGGCGGAAGGCAAGCTTCTGCGCCATTTCTTCCGCAGATTCTTGCCCGTCCTCGGTCTTCTCCTTCGGCAAGAGAAGTCGCGATTTGAGGAATGCGAGCCAGGCCGCCATGACAAGATAGTCGCCGGCGATCTCGAGCTTCAAGCGCTGCGCTTCGTTGATGAAGGTGAGGTACTGTTCGACGAGACCCAGGACAGAGATGTGCGCAAGGTCGACCTTCTGCGTGCGGGCGAGCGCCAGCAACAGATCGAGCGGCCCTTCGAAACCTTCGACATCGACAATGAAGGCTTCGGCAGCCGACGGCGCGTTCTCCGCGTCGGGGAGTTCCCAACCGGCTGTGTCGCGCGACTCTGACGGCTCGTCGCCCATATGGGTCCTTCAGCTGGCCGCAACCGGGAGCGGCACCTTTCAGCCTATACTGATTCAGATCGGCGGGTGTGGCTGGTAATCATCTCAGACAGTTGGCGTTCCGCCGATGCGACGTCGAAAACTTCCCGGTTTTTCAAGACGGCAAGCGCGACGTTGGCCCGCCGTAGCGCGGTTCCAGCGAGGTCGGGGACGCCGCTCGCCGCCTCTTCCATCTCAGACAGGACGCCGGAGCAATGCAAGGCGACATCTGAGCCCGCTCGAATCACGGCTTCGGCGCGCTCGCGCATGCTGCCTCTGAGGGCGTGCATACCCAAATCGTCGCTCATGAGAAGGCCGTCGTAGCCGATCTCGCCGCGGATGATTTCGGACGTGACCTTGGCCGAAGTGCTGGCAGGGGCCGCAGGGTCGATGTCGCTGAAGACGACATGGGCGCTCATCGCGGCGGGAATATCGGCCAGTTGCTTGAAGGGGGCGAAATCGCTGGCGGACAGTTCCGCTTGCGGGGTTTCGACCACGGGCAGGTCGAGGTGGCTGTCCTTGGTCGCCCGGCCGTGGCCGGGGATGTGCTTGATGACGGGCAGGACGCCGCCGGCGATAAAGCCCTTTGCGACCGCCCGACCGAGGCGAACGACTTGCTCAACGGACGTGCCGAAGGCGCGGTCACCGATAATGGCGTGAGCGCCAGGAACGGGAAGGTCGAGGACGGGGGTGCAGTTGGTGTTGATGCCGAGGTCGCGTAGATCACGGGCCACGAGGCGAGCGGCGGCTTCGGCGGCGGTGCACGCGCCGTCGGCGTCGCCCGATTCATAGCGTATGGCATAGGCGGCGGCTGGCGGCAGAGCGCGGCCGAGCGGGGGGCGCAGGCGTTGCACGCGGCCGCCTTCCTGGTCGATGAGCACGAGAGTTTCATCCGAGCCGATGGCGGCAAGCGCATCGGCGACGAGGCGGCGGATCTGGTCGTGGTTCTCGCAGTTACGCGCGAACAGGATAATCCCGAGCGGGCGCACGTCGCTCAAGAAGCGGGCTTCCCCCGCAGTCAGGGCCGTGCCTTCGAGACCGGTGATGAGCGCTCGGCGGTGCATCGCGTTGTTCGATTCCAATGGGGCGCTTCATAGCAAAAGGCCGCGGATGGGTGCCGCGGCCTTTCATATCATCTCTGGTCTTGCTCAGTAGGCCATAACCCAGCAGCTTGA
The DNA here is from genome assembly GCA_963708775.1 of uncultured Alphaproteobacteria bacterium. Lineage (GTDB taxonomy): Bacteria > Pseudomonadota > Alphaproteobacteria > Rhizobiales > Hyphomicrobiaceae > JAGVSR01. The sequence continues at coordinate 47,905 of CAVPTI010000001.1, forward strand.
ATAGCCGGCCGTTTTCAACTGCGAGCAGACCGAGTTGGCACCATCCTTGGAACCGGGGGGCCCGACAACAAGACGGTGATAGCGGCCTTTTTCACCGAGGTTGGCTTCCGTAACGTCAGGCGTCTTGTTCTGCAAAATGCCGCCGTAGCGCTGCTGCAGATCGGCGAACTGCTGGAGCGCATCGATGCGGCTCGTGCCAGAGGCGGGCACCGAGGCGAGGACTGCAACGTAGCCGAGACCGGATACCTTTGGTGCGGCGGGAGCGGGAGCCGTCGCGCTCTCGGGGATGGCTGCGGTCTTGGTAATCGGCTTGGGTGCGGGCTTGGGCTTTTCGGCCACCGGCTCGGGTGGGGAGTCATCGATCGCCGTGTTGATCGACTTCGGCATAACGGGTGCCGGGCGTGGATCGTTCGAGGCCACCTGCACGGACTGCGCGGGCGGCGCTGGAGGCTGCACGACGATCGGCTGGGGCTTTGGAGCAGAGGCCGCACCTGGTGTCGGCACATCGATGAAGAGTCATGCCTGGAACGGGAACGGATAAGCCCGGAACGGATGCAGGCTCGGGTGGCTGTGACGCTGCGGAGGGAGCTTGGATCGCACCATCGCGTCCGACGACCAGCGTCTGTACTTTTCGCGCACCAGCGCCGTCTGCTTCGGACGAAGACGCGGGCGCTGAGCTATCGCCGCCTTCGCCGAGACGGCCGAGCAGCTTGCTATCGGTGTTGGCGAACTGTTTGCCGCCCGGTGTGGAAGGCTTCACCTTCGAGGGGCCTTCGGCGCTCTTCACGACGGGCGTGGGACCGCCGGTGCTGTCACCAAGCAAGGTCTGGTAGGCATAGGTGAGACCGCCCCCAATGACAATCGCGCCGACCAGGGCGCCGGCAACCGTTAACCACTTGCGGGAGCGGACGGGCTGTTCGGGTTCGTAGTCGTTGTCTTCGTCGTAGCCTTGAGCGTTCGGATCGGTGTAGGCCTGCTGATCATAACCCGGCTGGGCATACCCGTGGGCATCAAAGCCTTGCTGACCGGCGTAGCCCTGGGGCTGCTGCTGATAACCTGATTGGTGCCCCCAATCGGAATAGCCAGGCTGGGGATGCGTCGCCAGATCGGCGGTCAGGTGACCATAATCTTGGGCGGGGGGCTGCGGCGGCTGCGTGCGGCCTTGCGGCGGCATGTAACTCGCCAGATCGTAGCCCCGCGGGTCGGCCGACGGTGCCGGAGCGGGTGCGGCGGCCCACTGATCGTACTGGGCACCGCGCAAAGCCGGCGCAGGAGCCGGTTCCGGCTGGTAGCCGTAGCCGTTGTCATAGCCCGCGGGCTGCTGCGGCGGGTATGGGTTGGCGGCCGGGTTAGCGTGCTGGGCACTCGGAAAAGGTTCGGGGGTGGGCGGGCGGCGCGACGGCTGGGTTGCAGGTACGTATGGGTCGAATTGCGGCGCCTGAGGGCTGCGGGGATCGGCACCCCATTGATAGCCTGGGTCCTGGTGTCCATAGCCGGCCGGCGGTTGAGCCGCATAGCCTTGTTGCGCGGCAGGCTGCTGGGGCTTCGGGTTCGGCAGCGGTGCACCGCCGAGACCCTGGGTCCAACCGGCCAAATCATATTCGCCCTGCTGCGGACGGACGCCTTGAGGATGAGCGCCCTGTGCGCCTTGCGGACGCTGCGCCGGCCATCCTCCCGGAGGTGCCTGTGGACTGTCGGAGCGGGACATTGCGATCATTCCTTCAGCTTGAGGCCGTCAGCCCCACACCTGTGGAGCCTGAAGACCCTGCTCGAATCGGCGTTACGGCCAAATCTAGCGCATGGTTTCCGGGGCCTCGACCCCGAGAACTCCAAGACCTGAGGATATCACCGCACGCGTCGCCTCAACGAGCGCACACCGCGCGATCGTCAGGCCCCCGTCTTTCGTCTGGATAAAACGCAAATGTGGCAAATCATTGCCGCGCGTCCATAAACCATGAAAAGCGGAAGCCAGATCATAGAGATAGAAGGCCAGACGGTGGGGTTCGCGCGCGTCCGCGGCGGTGGCGATCAAGCGGGGGTAGTGGGCGAGTTTGCGGACGAGATCGAACTCGGCGGGATCCGTCAGCTGCGACAAGTCAGCTTTGGCGAGCGACGCCTTCGAGATGTCCAGCGAGGGCATCTGTTCAGCGACGTTGCGGAATACACTCGATGCGCGTGCATGGGCGTACTGCACATAGAAGACGGGATTATCTTTCGACTGCTCGGTGACTTTTGCGAAGTCGAAGTCCAGCGGTTCGAGCTCCTTCCGGTAGAGCATCATGAAGCGGACGGGATCGCGGCCGACTTCATCGACGACATCACGCAGGGTGACAAAGGTGCCGGCGCGCTTCGACATCTTGAACGGCTCGCCGCCCTTATAGAGTTTGACAAGCTGCACGACTTTGATTTCCAGATCGGTGCTGCCGCCGCGCGTGCGCCAGGATTTCAGCTTGCCCTTCTGATCGCGTTCGAGCACGCCGCCTGCGAGCGCGGCAACTGCCGCCAACATGCGCGGAATGTAGCCGATGTGATCGGCGCCGAAGACATTGATCAGGTGCGGAAAGCCCCGACTGATCTTGTCGAAATGGTAGGCGATATCGCCGGCGAAGTAGGTGTAAGTGCCATCCGACTTTTGCAGCGCGCGGTCCATGTCGTCGCCGAATTCGGTCGACTTAAAGAGCGTCTGCTCGCGGTCTTCCCATTCCTCATCATCGTGCCCGAGAGGTTTGGCGAGGCGGCCCTCGTAGATAAGGTCCTTCTTGCGCAAAGCTTCGATCGCGGCCCGCACTTGATCAACACCGCCGCGCGACAGCGACGCTTCCGAAACGAACGCGTCGTGTCTGATGTTCAGGGCCGCAAGGTCGTCCTTGATCATGACGAGCATCGCGGCGATGGCCTCTTCACGGAACAGCGCCAGCCACTCCGCTTCAGGTTTGCCGACGAACGTGTCGCCGTATTTTTCCGCAAGCACGGCGCCGATTGGCTTCAGGTAATCGCCGGGATAGAGGCCTTCGGGAATTTCGCCGATCTGTTCGCCCAGCGCTTCGCGATAGCGCAGGTGAGCGGAGCGGGCGAGCACGTCGACCTGACCGCCAGCATCGTTGATGTAATACTCGCGCGTGACTTTATAGCCGGAGAAGGCGAGCAGATTGGCGAGCGCGTCCCCGAACACGGCACCACGACAATGGCCGACATGCATGGGGCCGGTGGGGTTTGCAGAGACGTATTCGACGTTGACGCCATCCGGCTTAGGCGCGCCGCGGCCATAGGCTGCGCCATCTGTCACGATCGACGTGATGAGTTGCTGCCAGAACGCGGGCGTCATCGTGAGGTTGAGAAAGCCGGGACCGGCGACGGCGACGGATGCAAGTTCAGGGTCGGTTTCAAGTTTGGCCTTGAGCGCTTCGGCGAGGTCGCGGGGCTTCATCCCAGCCGGCTTCGACAGCGCCATCGCGACGTTTGAGGCGAGATCGCCGTGGGTCGTGTCGCGCGGCGTTTCGACTTCAATGTGGGGCAGCGCCACGTCGCGCGGGATCAGACCTTCCACCTTGAGGTCGGCGAGCACGGCCGCGATCTTGGCTTCGACGTGAGTGAAGACGTTCATTCCAGAGAATCCCTTAGTCGGTGCGGCGGCTCGCTCCTGCGGTTGCTGCCCATTACCCCAAGATCTCCCCGTCTCAGTCGACGTGGGTGGGGGTGCGCGCGTCTATCGCAATTCCGGGGTTTCGGCAAACAGGCGGCGATGTTCGGCGATGGCATAGCGATCGGTTTGGCCGGCGAGATAGTCGGCGGCGAGGCGTACGCGTTGGCGGGGTTCCAAGCTTTCGCTGATGGCTTGCCAGGTTTCCGGCAGCGCGGTGCGGTGGTTGGGATCGGCATAGCACGTGAACAAATCCCGGACGATGCCTTCGGCGGCGGTCATGACGCGCAGGACACGGGGATGGCGGTAAACACGATCGAAGAGAACGGCCCGCAGAGCCGCCAAATCGGCCCACATCGGGGCGGAGAAGCGGATCACCCGGCGTCCGGCGGAGCGGATGGCGTCCGGTGATCGGGGCGCGAGCGTGGCAAGTTCCTCGCGACTTTCGAGGACGACGTCGCGGATCAGCGCGGTGATCATTCGGCGGGTGACTTCGAACACGGCGCGGCTCTTATCGGCGCCTTCCCCTTCAGCAATCACAGCGGAGGCGAATGCGCCGACGAACGGCACGTCGGTCAAGCTTGCGAGCGATAGCAGTCCGGCGCGCAGACCATCATCCACATCGTGGGTGAGATAGGCAATGTCGTCGGAAAGAGCCGCGACCTGCGCTTCACTGCTGGGCCAGTTCTCCGGTTGAAGGGAACGCCACGTTTCAATGGGTCGAATGACCTTCAGAACGGCCGCAGCCTTCTCGTTCGTCAGCGGGCCGTTGTGCTTGGCGAGGCCTTCGAGTGTTTCCCACGTCAGATTGAGGCCGTCGAAGGAGCGATACTTGCGTTCGAGCGATGTGACGACTCGCAGGCTCTGGGCGTTGTGGTCGAAGCCGCCGTGGTCCGCGATCGCCTCGTCGAGCGCGCGCTCGCCTGCGTGGCCGAACGGCGGGTGGCCAAGATCATGAGCGAGAGCGAGGGCCTCGGCGAGATCTTCATCGAGGCGAAGCTGACGGGCTATGGTGCGTGCGATCTGCGCGACTTCAAGGCTATGGGTGAGGCGCGTCCGGTAGTGGTCGCCCTCATGGTAGAGGAAGACCTGCGTCTTATGAGTGAGACGGCGGAACGCGGTGGCGTGCAGAATGCGGTCACGGTCGCGCTGGAAGGGGCTGCGGGTCGGGCAGTCCGGCTCGGAGAAGCGCCGGCCGCGGGACAGGGTCGCGCTGGCTGCATAGGGGCCGGGCGACCGCTCGCCGGGTTGCAGATCCGCGCCGTAGTCCCGGCTCTCTGGTTTGGCTGTTCGCGCGGTCATCCGTGTCCGGTCGTCCGTGGCGAGGGGTTTGACAGGTGCTCGTTGGTCCCTATCTTCCTTGAGAGCGAAACGCCAGCGCCATGGCAATCCTCCACCCGGCGCTTTGGTGACCAACCCACGGGAAACACATGAGCGAACCGTCCGTAGTCGTGACTGCCCCTGCCGCCCGGCGAATCGCCGAGATCGTGGCCTCCGAGCCTGCCGGCACGATGCTTCGCGTCGCGGTGGAAGGCGGCGGCTGTTCGGGCTTCCAATATCGATACGACCTGACGCGGGAGGCGGCGCCCGAAGACATTGTGATCGAGCGGGATGGTGCGAAGGTCCTGATCGATCCGGTGTCGCTGGAATATCTCTCGGGATCGGAAATCGATTTTGTGGACGATCTGATCGGCGCATCGTTCCAGATCCGCAATCCGCAGGCGACATCGTCGTGCGGATGTGGCACGAGCTTTTCGCTCTAGAGGCCGCCCTCAAATCAAAGTTCGCGCCGTTCATGAAAGTCGTCACCTGGAACATCAACGGCGTGAAGGCGCGACTCGAACTTGCGCTGACCTACCTGCGCGAGACCAAGCCGGACGTGATCGGGTTTCAGGAAATCAAGTCGGTTGATGAGGGCTTTCCGCGTGAGGCTTTCGAAGACCTCGGGTATAAGGTCGCCACGCACGGACAAAAAGGCTTTAACGGCGTCGCGATCCTGTCGCGGCTGCCGATGGAAGACGTGACGCGGGGCCTGCCCGGCGGGGATGGCGACGAGCAGTCGCGCTACATTGAGGCGACGATCATTGATGGGGGGCTCGCGATCCGGTTTGCATCGCTCTACCTGCCGAATGGAAATCCGATCGGGACCGAAAAATTTTCCTACAAACTCGCCTGGATGGATCGCCTGGAGACGCAGGCGCGCAAACTTCTGAAGAGCGAAATGCCGGTGGTGCTGGCGGGGGATTACAATGTGATCCCGGAGCCGGTGGACGCAAAGCGTCCGGCTGCATGGACAAGCGACGCGCTGTTTCAGCCGGAGAGCCGCGGGATGCTGCGCCGGATCGAGGCGCTTGGGCTGACGGATGCGGTGCGGGCGTGTCATCCAGGGCCCGGCGTCTATACCTTTTGGGACTATCAGGCGGGTGCCTGGCAGAAGGACGACGGAATTCGCATCGATCACATTCTATTGTCGCCGCAGGCGGCGGACCGGCTGCAAAGTGGGGGTGTCGATCGCTTTACGCGCGGCTGGGAAAAGCCCTCTGACCATGTGCCGGTGTGGGTGGAACTGGGATGAAGTGCGATGCAGTTGTCGTCCCTCTTTCATTCGTGAACACGCTTTGGCGACTTGCCGTCCGGTCTCAGCGTCGGGCCTGTATGTGCAGATTCGAAGCTGCTTCCATTGGCTATGTCGAGCACGCCAAAGTCTTTCGATCGCGAATTTGGGCTGGCGACGCCACTTTCAATTGCACGTAATCCGCGGTTTAATAGCTCGCGGACGGCGGCGGCGCGGCTCGGCATTCGCAATTCATATCTGAAGTCGTCGACGGCACGCAGTTCGTCCATCGTCAGCATAATCTGCAGGCGTTCTTCGCGCTCCCTGTTCATTTGTGACCTCCCAAGCTGCCCTCCAAAATTAGCTAACTAACCGTACGTGCCAGAACAAACGCACTGCACCTAACCAGGTTCCACGACGCACATTCGCCACACCCAGCGCACGGCGCACTTTGCAAACTGATCTAATTGAAATCGAACGAAAAAGTGCGATTTATAGATGACCCATGGAGGTCGTGTATGCGTGTATTGCTCGCCGAAGATGAATTGCTGATCTCAATGATGCTGGAAGATGAACTCGCCGAACTGGGACATTGCGTGGCGGGTGTGGCCACCACTGTCGAGGGCGGGTTGGCGCTGCTGCAAACCGCGTCACCGGATTTCGCGCTCGTCGATTTCCAACTGGCGGATGGCGAATGTCACGACCTGATTGCGGATTTAAAGATCCGGCGCATTCCATTCGCACTCGTGACGGGCGCACATATCGACAGGGCCGACGCCCGGCTTGGGAACATCGACGTATTGGCAAAACCGCTGGACCTGGATCGGCTGACCGCAGTTCTGAAGCGGTTCACGAGACCGTCAGAGAGTGGTGGTGCACCCCTCGGGGGTCGTGCCTTCTTCCAGCTTTCGCTGACGGCAGAGGGCTAGACCCTTACTGCGATCGGCGAGATGGCCATTGCGGCCGACGACCGCGTCAGCGGTTATCCGGGTCGCGGGCTTCTGTACCAACGTCGCGAAGCGTCGGCGCGGTGGTCCCGTACGTGAAGCTTGTCGCCGGGGTGCCCTCGGGGGGCGTACGCACGACGGGCTTGGCGACGGCGGGTTCGCTGGCGCCTGATTTGATCGGGCTCACGACTTCACCGTTTTGACAGGAGCGCTGCGGCTCCGCGGCGAGCAGGCCAATTCCGGCGGCTTCGCGGGCTTCGGGCTTGCGGCCGAAGCGATTGCCCCAGGCGGCGACGATGCCGGTTGCTTGCTTGCGGATGCCTTCGCCGGAGCCGCAGTAGATGTTCTGGTAGATGTCCTCGATCCACAGCCGGTCATAGACCGGGGCGTTTTCGACAGCGATGGCGATGAGTGCCAGAGCCGCCGGTTTGTCCGGTTTCATGTATTTGCCGCGCCAGAGAAGATCGGCGAGAAACGCCTGCGCGCCCGCGTGGCCGCGCTCGGAGAGGTCGGCGAGCCAGTGGCGGGCAGTCGCTTCATCTTCGTCGATGCCTTCTCCGGAGAGCTTCAGCTTGGCGAGTTCGAACTGGGCGTCTTCGTCGGCGAAGGTCGTGGACGCATTCTGCAGATAGATCACCGCCTGGGCGGGATCGGGCTTCAAACCGATCTCCTTGATGCCGCGGCGGACGTAACCCGCGAGCGCCGTCAGCGACTTGCCGACGTAGGGTGCGCGCGGGTCGTCGTCGGGATCGGCGTCGGCATACTCGTTGGCGAGGCGATAAAAGAGTTTGTAGGCCTTGGCGTGATCGGTATGAGCGCCGGAGTTGTCGCTGTAGATGCGGGCCAGGTAGTACTCGGCCATGAACTCCTGCTTGGCGGCTGCGAACTCGAGCGCGGGAATCGCGATCTCATAGTAGCCGCCCTGATAGGCACTCATGCCCTGCTTCAACGCTTCGCGCGGCGTCGCAAACGTCACCGCTTGCGCGAATGCTCCAGCGGAGAAGACGGGGAGCAGCGTTGCGAGCAACGCTGCCCGGAGGTGTGATCTAGATATCCGCATAGCAGATGACTTCAGCCTTTCCTCCGCGATGGGTCACGGCGCCGTAGCGCGCAGGGCCCACCTGATCCGCGAATTTAGCGATCGCGCCAGTCTGGTAAGGGTTATCGGGTGCCTTCCACGCCTTGCGGCGCTTTTCGAGCACCGCCGCATCGACGTCGAGGTCGAGGGTGCCCTTGTCGGCGTCGATGGTGATGATGTCGCCGTTCTCGATGAGGCCGATGGGGCCGCCGACGGCTGCTTCCGGGCCGACATGGCCGATGCAGAAGCCCCGCGTGGCGCCGGAAAAGCGGCCATCGGTGATGAGGGCGACCTTGTCGCCCATGCCCTGGCCGTAGAGCGCGGACGTGGTGGAGAGCATTTCGCGCATGCCGGGGCCGCCCTTGGGACCTTCGTAGCGGATGACGAGGACTTCGCCTTCCTTGAAGTTGCCGGCGCTGACGGCGGCGAAAGCGTCTTCCTCGCACTCGAAAACACGGGCGGGGCCGGAAAACTGCAGCTTCTTCAAGCCCGGCAACTTTCACGATCGCGCCATCGGGCGCGAGCGAGCCCTTGAGGCCGACCACGCCGCCGGTGGGCGAAAGCGGATTGGAGACCGGATACACGACCTTCTGGTCGGTGTTGAAGGTCACCTTCTCGAGGTTCTCGGCCATCGTCTTGCCGGTCACGGTGATGCAGTCGCCATGCAGGAACCCGCCGTCGAGGAGGGCCTTCAGAACTTGCGGAACGCCGCCGATTTCGAACACGTCCTTGGCCACGTACTGCCCGCCGGGCTTGAGGTCGGCGATGTAGGGCGTGCGCTTGAAGATCTCGGCGACGTCGAACAGGTCGAAATCGATGCCGACTTCATTGCGCCATCGCCGGCAGATGCAGCGCGGCATTGGTCGAACCGCCGGTGGCGGCAACGACGGTGGCAGCATTCTCGAAGGCCTTGCGGGTGGCAATATCTCGCGGGCGGAGCTGATCGGCAACGAGACGCATGACGGCCTTGCCGGATGCGGTCGCGTAGCTGTCGCGCTCTTCGTACGGGGCGGGCGAGCCGGCTGAACCGGGCAGTGCGAGGCCGATGGCTTCGGACACCATCGCCATCGTGTTGGCGGTGAACTGGCCACCGCAGGCGCCGGCCGACGGACAGGCGACGCATTCGAGTTCGTGCAGGTCTTCGCTCGACATCTTGCCGGCGGAGTGCATGCCGACCCCTTCGAACACGTCGAGCACGGTGACGTCCTTGCCGCGGAACCGGCCGGGCAGGATCGAGCCGCCGTACATGAAGACGGACGGCACGTTGAGGCGGAGCATCGCCATCATCGTACCGGGCAGAGACTTGTCGCAGCCGGCGATGCCGACGAGGGCGTCGTAGCAGTGGCCGCGCATGGTGAGTTCGATGGAATCGGCGATGACTTCGCGCGAGACGAGCGACGACTTCATGCCCTGGTGGCCCATGGCGATGCCGTCGGTGACGGTGATGGTGCAGAACTCGCGCGGCGTGCCGCCGGCTTCATGGACACCCGCCTTGGCGGACTGCGCCTGACGCATCAACGAAATGTTGCAAGGGGCGGCTTCATTCCAGCACGAGACGACGCCGACGAAGGGACGGTTGATCTGCTCTTCGGTCAGGCCCATCGCGTAATAGTACGAACGATGCGGCGCGCGCGACGGACCCACGGTAACGTGGCGGCTCGGCAGCTTCGACTTATCGAACGTCTTCGCGTCCATTCTTCTCATTCCTTTGAAAGCTCGACCAAGGGGAACGGTCGTTTACTCGCTCGCGCAAAGCAAATGACCTCGACACACTTGGGAGCTTCGAACGCGTTTTCGCTTTTAGTCGGCGGACCCGCATGCACCCGCGGCGCTGGAACCCTGTATGGGTTTCCTGGCCGCTTCCTGTGTCGCGCCGTTTTGTGGCTCAAAAGAGGCATGTTTCCAAGCGTTTCGTTGCGCTTCAGCCACATTAACCAGGAACTTTTTCGCCGCGTGCTTCGGCAAGTCACCGCGGCTGCCTGGGCGACCCGGCGAGCGTGGTCTTAGCGGTTGAGATTGGCCCGATAGAGACCGAATGGCGGCATGTTGGAGCCATCCCGGAGCAACCGTGTGGCGGCGGGGGTCGTTTAGGACCTGATAGCCGGCGTCTGATGGCGCATCAATCGCTGCCCGCGGGAGGCCGAGCATGACGCGGATGCCGCGACATGACCACGGTCCCGGACGAGTCATCGGTGCTGGAACTCTTTCTATCCCAGCGCGTCGTTACGGCGCCCGCATCCGACCGCATCTCTGCCCGACGTCAGGCGCAATTTTGCGGTTCCGTCGCAGGCATTCCACCCCGAACCGGAGGGACCGGGAGCCGATGGCCTTCATTCTTCGCGCCGTTGTCTGGCTGCTGCCGTTCGCGCTCTACGCGGCGTCGCCATTTGCGACCGCTTGGACGCTGAAGGAGGCGATCAAGTCCGGCAATGTCCCGGTGATCGATGCGCTCGTCGAGTGGGACAGTGTGCGCGAGAGTTTGCGCCGGTCGATGACCGCTCTTGCGCTGGACCGTCCGATGGATTTTCAGGCGCCTCCGGAGACATCGGTGACGCAATCCTCCAATGCGCCGAAGGCAGGGCTTTGGAGCCGTGTGAAGGGCTACTTTGGCACGGCGGCGGTGGAGCGGCTAATCAACCAGTATGCCAATGCCGAGGGCCTGCCGACGCTGTTCACATACGGCCAGACCTACAAGCGCTACGTCGTCGGCGTGGAGGAACCGCCGAAGACGCTCGGGAACCTCACGCAGCGAATGGGTGAATTCTGGTCGCGGCTGAGGCATGTGGAATTCGTGACGCCGGTCGCGTTCGAAATCGAGATGGCGGACAAGTTCGATCCATCGCGGCGGTTCACCGGGCTGTTCCAGTTGCGCGACATGCGCTGGAAACTGACCGAGCTTTACGTGCACACCAGATACCAACCCGATGCCGCGGCTGGCGGAAGCACGCTAGCTGCTGGACCTACCCGACAAGCCTTGCGATGATGAGCCCTCGGATCATCCCGGAGGCTCTCCATGGACGTCGTCGCGCGCCATCGCACTCGTTCCCGTCAGATCTATATCGATGGCGCCTTTCGTCCGAGTGCCGGCCAGCCGATCCCGGTTCTGAATCCAGCGACGGAAGAGATGATCGGCGAAATCGCGGAGGCGACGCCTGCGGAGATCGAAGAGGCGATCGAGCTTGCGCTGGCGGCCCAGAAAGCGTGGTGGGCGCGCGCGGCAGCCGAACGCGCCGATATCATGCACGAGGTGACGCGCGCCACACGCGAGATGAGCGCCGCTCCTCGCAGAGAGCCTGACGCGCGAACAGGGCAAGACCTACAAAGAGGCGATGGACGAGATCGGTTGGTGTGCGAGCGCCATGAGCTACTATGCCGAGATCAGCCGTCAGGAAGGCGGGCGGGTTCACGGTCCTTCGGCGCCCGGGCAGTTGCACGTGACGTTGAAGGAGCCGCTCGGCGTCGTGGCGGCGATCATCCCGTTCAATTACCCTTACCTCCTGCTGTTCTGGCAGGTGGCCGCAGCGGTGGGGGCGGGAAACGCTGTCATCATCAAGCCGTCCGACTTAACGTCGCTCTCGACGCTGCTGCTGATGGAGGCGTTCGCGGCGCTACCGCCGGGACTTGTGCAATGCGTGACCGGGCGTGGCGAGGCGGGCCGGCGGCTCGTGGCGCACGATGCGATTGCGGGCGTTGCCTTTACCGGATCGGTGGCGACGGCGCAGATGGTGGCGGCCGAGTGCGCGAAGTCTTTCAAGCCGGCGCTGATCGAAGCGTCCGGCAATGATCCGTTCATCGTCATGCCGTCAGCGCCAGTGGAGATTGCGGCGCGCGGCTGCGCGTTTGCGGCATTTCTCAATGCCGGTCAGGTGTGCACGTCGGCGGAGCGCATTTACGTGCACGAAAGCGTGCACGACAGCTTCGTGCGCGAGCTTGTGACGACGGCGAAATCGCTGCGCATCGGCAACGGGCTCGGCAAGGTCGACATGGGGCCGATGGTGTCGGAGCGCGAGCGGGACCGGTACGAGCGGATCCTCGGCCGCGCGATCCAGCAGGGCGCCAAAGTCGCCTGTGGCGGGGGACGGCCGGCGGGGCTCAATCGCGGATGGTTCACCGATGCGACCGTGCTGACAGGCGTTACGGCGGACATGGAGATCGTCAACGACGAAAGCTTCGGGCCAGTGGCGCCCATTGTGAAAGTTCGCGACCTTGATGAGGCGATCGAACTCGCCAACCGTTCGCGGTTCGGGCTCGGCGCGAACATCTACACGAAGGATTTGAGCGAAGCGATGCGGGCGGTGAACGAGATCCAGTCGGGCATGGTGTGGGTGAATGTGCCGCTGCTCGACAACGATGCGGTGCCGTTCGGCGGACGCAAGCTGTCCGGTACAGGGCGAGAACTGGGCATCGAAGGGACTCGATCAGTTCCGCCACACGAAGATGGTCCTGATCGATCCGGAGATCCGCGAGCAGCAAGGGTGGTTTCCGTATCCGGACGCAGAGGCGTGGCCAGGCTGATCGGCGTCGTCCCTTAGCCCCCGCATCCCAATGAACAAGCAGCTGCCCCTCAACCGAACACGAGTGATGGGGAGAGGGGTTTACGCCTCGATGCGCTTCAGCGCCGCCTTCAGGCGGGTGATTTTTTCGGTGCCTTCGGTGACGCGCTCGCGGTTCAATTCGACGACGTGTTCGGGGCTTTTGGCGACGTTGCTCTCGTTGGAGAGCCAGGCTTCGGCTTTGCCCTTGTCGCTTTCGGCTTTGGCGATTTCCTTTTCGAGGCGCTTTCTCTCGGCGTCCATGTCGATGACGCCTTCGAGCGGGAGCGCGTAGGTCGCTTCGCCGACGACGATGAGGGCTGAACCCTTGGGCGTCGCCTTGGCGAACGTGATGTCGTCCAGGCGGGCGAGGCGCATGATCGTTTCGTCGTGAGCCTTGGTGCGGGCGCGCGTTGCGTCCGACGGCGCCGGTGACGATCAGCGGGATCTTGGCGCCGGCGGGCACGTTCATTTCCGTGCGCACGGACCTGATCGCCGAGATCAATTCGATGACCCAGCCGATTTCTTCGTCGACGATCGGATCGGCGAGATCTTTGGGCTGCGGCCAGTTGCTCAATGCCAGAAGCGAATGGCGCGCGACGCCGTGCTCGACGAGATGCGCCCACAGCTCTTCGGTGATGAAGGGCATGAAGGGGTGGAGCAGTTTCAGGATCTGGTCGATGACCCACGCCACCGTGGCGCGGGTTTCGATCATCGCCTCCTCATCGTCGCCGGCGAGGATGGGCTTGATGAGTTCGAGGTACCAGTCGCAGAAGACGCCCCAGACGAATTCATAGATGGCGCCGGAGGCTTCGTTGAACTTGTAGGCTTCGAGGCCGGCGGTCACGCTCGCGGCGGCGCGCTCGGTTTCGCCGGCGATCCAGCGGTTGAGCGGGTTCTTGACGCTGCGGGGATCGAAGTCGTGCTGGCGCACGCACTCGTTCATTTCGGCGAAGCGGGCGGCGTTCCAGAGCTTGGTCGCGAAGTTGCGATTGCCTTCGACGGTCTGCTTGGCGAGCTTGATGTCGCGACCCTGGGCGGCCATGCGCGCGAGCGTGAAGCGCAGTGCGTCGGCGCCATAGGCGTCGATGATGTCGAGCGGGTCGATGACGTTGCCCTTCGACTTCGACATCTTCTGCCCCTTCTCGTCGCGGACGAGGGCGTGGATGTAGATGTCGCTTGAACGGCACTTCCTTCTTGAAATAGAGCGACAGCATCATCATGCGTGCGACCCAGAAGAAGATGATGTCGAAGCCGGTGACGAGGACGCTCGTCGGGTAGTAGCGCTTCAGCTCCGGTGTCTCGTCCGGCCAGCCAAGAGTGGAGAACGCCCAAAGCCCGGACGAGAACCACGTGTCGAGCACGTCTTCGTCGCGCGTCAGCGGTTCGTCTGTTTTGTAGTGCGCGTTCGCCTGAGCCTTTGCTTCCGCTTCATCAGAGGCGACGAAGACCTTGCCGTCGGGACCGTACCAGGCGGGGATCTGGTGGCCCCACCAGAGCTGGCGCGAGATGCACCAGGGCTGGATGTTGTGCATCCACTCGAAGTAGGTTTTCTCCCAGTTCTTCGGGCACGAATTCGGTGCGGCCGTCTTCGATCGCCTCGATCGCGTCCTTGGCGAGTTCGGCGGCGTTGACGTACCACTGATCGGTCAGCCACGGCTCGATGACGGCGTTGGAGCGGTCGCCGTGGGGAACGGTGTGCGTCGTCGGCTCGATCTTGGCGAGCAGGCCGAGGGCTGCCATTTCGGACACGACCAGCTTGCGCGCTTCGAAGCGGTCGACGCCTTGCAGATTTTCGGGAATGCCGTCGAGCTTGGCTGCTGGCCCTGCGATGATGCGGCCGAACGCGTCGAGGACGTTGATCTGCGCAAGGTTGTGACGCTTGCCGACTTCGAAGTCGTTGAAGTCGTGCGCGGGCGTGATCTTGACGGCGCCGGTGCCCTTCTCGGGATCGGAGTATTCGTCCGCAACGATGAGAATTTCGCGGCCGACGAGCGGCAGGCGCACCTTTTTGCCGACGATATCCTTGTAGCGCTCATCCTCGGGATGGACGGCGACGCCGGTGTCGCCGAGCATGGTTTCGGGGCGCGTGGTGGCGACAACGATGAAGCGCGACGGGTCGTCGGCGAGCGGATAGCGGAAGTGGTACATGTGGCCGCTGGGGTTCTTTGACAGAACCTTGGCGAGGGCGTCGGCATCGAAGGGCTTCTCCGGATCGCCATCCGACCCACGTGAAGGAGCCCTTCGCTTCCACCTGCACGACTTCGAGGTCGGAGATCGCGGTCTGGAACTTCGGGTCCCAGTTGACGAGGCGCTTGTCCTTGTAGATGAGGCCGGCTTGTGTAGAGTTCGACGAAGACTTTGACGACGGCCTTGGACAGGCCCTCGTCCATCGTGAAGCGTTCGCGGCTCCAGTCGCACGACGCGCCGAGGCGCTTCAACTGGTTGACGATGGTGCCGCCGCTTTCGGCTTTCCAGGTCCAGACCTTTTCCAGGAACGCTTCGCGGCCGATCTCGCGGCGGCCGGGTTCCTGGCGCTCCATCATCTGGCGCTCGACGACCATCTGCGTCGCGATGCCGGCGTGGTCGGTGCCCGGCTGCCAGAGCACGTCCTTGCCGCGCATGCGCTCGAAGCGGCAGAGGATATCCTGCAGCGTGTTATTGAGGGCATGCCCCATGTGGAGCGAGCCGGTCACGTTCGGCGGCGGAATGACGATCGAGTACGGCTCGGCATTGGCGCGGTCCGGACGTCCGGCTTTGAAGGCGTCCGCTTTTTCCCAATCCTCGCGGACGCGCGGCTCGATGGCGGCCGGCTGGTAGGTCTTCTCAAGCATTGTTATGGGGTTCTTTGCATGGGGCTGGGGAGAGGTCGTACGACCCAGGTTCCATGCCTGTCAACGTCCCGCACTGGACGGCGGGCTCAACTACAGCTGCTCCGGCTCGGTTTTGCTTGAGCTTACTGACCCGGTTTGCGGCCCAGAGCCGCGTCGCGCTGGAGCGCGCGCTCCACGATGCGGGGCATGTTTTCGTCGATCCACTTCTCCAAGAGTGGGCGCAGCATGTCGGCGACGACATCTTCGAACGAGCGGCTGGCGGAAGCGGGGACGGCTTCGGTTCCGTTCGCGCGTGGCCGGTGCCGATATGGCGGGCGTTGCGGTTTTTGTCAGGGAGCCGGTTCCGACGGGGCCGTGGGGGCGGGCGCCGGAGCCACGGTTCAGAGAGCACGACGGGCGCGGGAGCCACGGACTCGGCCGGGACATGGGCGACACTGTTCAGTTCGGCGACCAAATCGTCCAGAGCGCGGGCGGATGCGGCCGGGACATCGGCCACTGAAGCAGAGGCGGGGGACACAGCAGGTGCGGCTGCTGCAGGTGCGGTCATTGCCATTGTCGCGCCTGACAGCGTGGCCGGTGCAGGCGCAGGCGCGGTCGCCACTTGGGGCTTGGTTTGGGGAAACGGAATGAAGCCGGGGCGAGGTGCGGCGGAGGCGGGCGGCAGACTCCTTCGCTGATGCGGCAGACGCACCGAATGGCGGCGTTGCAGGTGATGTGTTTTCAGTGGGTGCCGGCGCGGGGGGAGGAGCCGCTGCGGGCATCGGCAGAATGGGGTCCGGGCGCGAGTCCTGCGGTGGGTAGAAGCCGCCTTTGCGCGGCGCAAAAAGGCCCGAAGAGGGGGCGGGGGCAGGTGCGGGAGCAGGCGACGCGGGCTGGGGCGCTGCTTCGGATTTGACTTCGGCTGCTTTGGCAGCGGAGCCGTTGGACTGGCTGTGCGGGTTGAGCAAATTAGCCCATTTCTCGCGGGCAGCTTCAACAGGAGACACCGTAACAGCCGGCGGAGGGACGGTTGGCTGCGGAACAGACCGGCTCGGACAGAGTCGGATGGTGATTTCATCTGTGACGACTTATCGATCAGATCATCAAGATCGTCATCGATTGCGGCGGCTCGCGATCGGGGCGGCGTCGGCAGGGACGTGGTGCCGGCAGGCAATGCCGTTTCCGTCACTGAACGAAACGGCGGCATTCCGGATGGGCGGGCCTCCGCATAGCTTTCGGCGGACTTTGCACCTTGAGCCTCGGGCTCGTCGGTAAAAGTCTTTCGGATCGAAGCCAGGATCTCCTCGATCGACGCTTCCGGCGAACTCATCCTTAGTGTCCCGTTCTCGAAGTTGCGCCGCAGTTACGGCTGCATGGCTGACTCCAGTCCGTTTTACAGCCATCTTCCACAGCATGGAAATGCGGCGATCGGACGGCTGTGGACAGAAAGGTGAGCCAGGCGCGCCGGCTACCCTGCTCAAGCAGCAGCGGCGGCGGCTATTTTTTTGGTGTCTTGACGCTTTCAGCGACTTCGATGTGCAAAGCCTTTTCAACCATGCGGGGCATGTTTTCGGCCAACCACTGGCGCAGCATGGGCCGGAGTAGATCAGCCGTGGAATCTTCGATCGGGGCTGAGGCTGGGCCTGAGCCTGGGTCGGGATTGGTGCGGGTGGTGCTGGAACTGGCGGGGGAACATGGGCCGGAGGCTCGGCGCTGTTGGGCTCGGTCGGGAGAGACGGGTAGGACGCGACGATGGCGGCGGTCAGGCTCGCCGGCGCCTCCATGGCAACCAGCTCCTCAGCGGTGGCCAGCACAGGGGCGGGCGGTTCGCTGGCCGATACCGGTGAATGAAGCGCCGGTGACGGAGACGGGGCCAACGCTTCGGCAGCAGAAACGAGAGCAGCCGTGGCGGTGGCTTCGAACGGTGACACGAAGGTCTGCACCGGCTCAGCGGCTACCGGTGCGCACCCCATGCTGCGGAACCGTGTGTCCTTGAACGCCGCCATCTGGCGCGGAACTTGAGGGGTCGTTGTCGGTGGAGCGGCCTGTTGTACTTCCGAACGGTCGTAAGCAGGAGATGTCTCGGATGAAGAATGGCTTGCATCCGGGCCGGACATGGTGGGACCCGGTGCAAAGGTTGACGGAGCGGAAGCGA
>CAVPTI010000002.1:0-548028 GCA_963708775.1 uncultured Alphaproteobacteria bacterium
TGAAAGCTAATAGACAATCTGAGATGTCAACATGTCTTGACATTCTTCGTTGGTCGACTGGGCGGCCACATCGAAAAACCACTAGGCGGCATCTACGAGAGCCGCCTGACGGCAACCCCACGCTCGTGGGTTCCGGCACGAAATCGGTCGTGGCGGTCACTAGGGAGAAGTCAGCTATGGATAGCTTAGACGATCCAAACAGGGTCTGGCCCACGGGCCTAACCATCAAGGAATCAGAGGCACTACATAAGCATCTGATAGATGGAACGCGTGTTTTCGGCGCCATCGCGCTGGTGGCACACATCCTCGCCTATATCTACACACCATGGATGGGCTGAGGAGGAACGATCATGAACCAAGGACGAATCTGGTGTGTGGTCAAGCCCACGGTGGGGTTGCCGCTCTTTCTCGGTAGCGTCGCCTTGACGTCGCTAGCGGTGCATACGGCGGTGTTGAATAACACCCCGTGGATGGCCAATTTCTTCGCTGGCAAAGACATGGCTGCCACAGCCGCAGTCAATATCAAGGGAACATCGCCCGTGGTGTTGAAGACGGATGACGGCAAGGCCGCCTTCGCACTGAATATCACTCCGGCGGCGGGCGACAGCTCGTCGTTCGTTATCAAGGTGGATCGGCTTCCAGGCGACCTCGCTTTGGCTGGCCCTCCCCCGACGGTGAAGTAATCGCGCTGCAGCCATGGTGCGAACCTGAGGCCCGGGGGGCTCGAAGCCCGGGTCTCAGGCACTCCTCTGAAAAGCCCAAGTCTGCAAATCGCAAGCCGGATTCCGGCAACTGCGGGTCGCTTCCGTCATGAACCGCGTCAGTCAGAAGGTGATGAGGACATGGGCCGTGCTTGGGCCCCGCTTTCTGCCGTTCGCGGACGTGGCGAGCGAAGAACTGCCTCTGTCGCGCCTCTTGCGACTGTCGTTGATTCAAGTCTCGATCGGCATGTCTTTGGTTCTGCTGGTCGGCACACTGAACCGCGTGATGATCGTGGAGCTCGGGGTCCCAGCGTCGATCGTCGGCGTCATGATTGCATTGCCGGTGCTGTTCGCCCCGTTCAGAGCGCTGATCGGATATCGCTCGGATAACTACAAATGCGTGCTGGGTTGGAAGCGCGTACCCTACATATACCGTGGAACGATGCTGCAATTCGGTGGCTTGGCGATCATGCCTTTCGCGCTGTTGGTGCTCGCAGGAAAGGGACATTCTGCTGACGCACCGGCGTGGATCGGGCAGGCGGCGGCAGCCCTGGCGTTTCTGCTAGTGGGGGCCGGAATTCACACGACGCAGACAGTGGGTCTCGCGCTTGCCACAGATCTCGCGCGGCCGGAGGATCGACCAAACGTCGTCGGGCTCATGTACGTGATGCTGCTCGCAGGATCGATCGTGAGTTCGCTCGTCTTTGGGGCTTTACTGGTCGACTTCTCACCGGGACGGCTCATCCAGGTGATCCAGGGGGCGGCGGTCGTCACGGTTGTTCTCAATGGGATCGCGCTGTGGAAACAAGAGGCGCGACGGCCGCAGATCGACACCGAGAACGAGCAGCAGGAGCCGAGCTTCGCTGATGCGTGGTCCAGTTACATACAGGGCGATCACGCGCTCAGGCTCCTTGTCATCGTAGGTTTGGGCACGATGGCATTCAGCATGCAGGACGTGCTGCTCGAGCCGTACGGAGGCCAGGTTCTGGCAATGAACGTCAGCGAGACCACGCGGCTCTCCGCGACGCTTGCGGGCGGCGGACTTATCGGGTTTGCTGCGGCGTCCTACGTTCTCAGTCAGGGAGCCGACCCGTTCCGGATGGCAATTGCGGGAGCTTTGGTCGGGCTGATTGCGGGTTCACAGCTGTCATATGTTCGGCCGCTGCTCCATTCGACCACGGTGTTCGGCCTTGGAGTGTTGCTGATTGGCTTGGGTGGTGGACTTTTTGGACACGGCACCCTGACCGCTACAATGAACTCTCGCTCCCAAGGATCAGGTCGGCCTTTCGCTCGGAACCTGGGGGGCGGTTCAGGCGTCCGCTGCCGGTATTGCGGTGGCGCTGGGTGCCGTGCTTCGAGACGCGGGATACCATTGGGTGCCCGATCTCGGAGTTGCCGGCGCTTATCATGCTGTCTATGCGATCGAGGCCTTGCTCCTACTTCTGGCACTCGCGGCAATGTACCCGATTGTGAACCACGCCGATCGAACCAAGACAGTGCCCCAGGCATTCTAATGGAGCCTTTATCGCGCGCCCACCAACCACCATCGGACGGAACATACCATGCAAACCATCTGCCGACTGTATAGCCACCGAACAGAGCGCCCTCGATGCATGGAATGAGCTAAAACGAAATGGCTTTTCGGACAGTCACGTTTTCAGGCCGTCGCGTAAAGAGGACGGAACGCCGGATGCGGATGCCAGCCGCATCCAAGACGATCTCGTCAAAGCTTACGTATGGAAGAGTGATGCGGCCATTTACGCACGCCACATCGGCGAGGGCTTAAGCCTTGTTGTTGTTCATGCGCCCTTTACAGGCGGGTTGCGAGCGACAAACGTTCTCAACCGCTATGGACCGAAAGACGCGGGACTGCCTGCTTCCTCCGATGAGCCGCTTCTGTGGAATGAAGCCACACCTCTTTCCAGCGCGTTGCGCTGGCCGGTCCTCGCAAAGAACGAGCACCCATTCGAGACGCTCACCGGAATTCCGTCCCTCGTAGAAACGAAAGAAGATCGGGCGGCTTCCCTGCGACCGGACAATCCTGCGCCCTTCTCTTCGTTGTTCGGCCTGCCGCTTCTCATTGATTGTCCCACACCGTTCTCTTCGCTCTTTAAGCTTCCCGTTCTTCGAAAGTGAACCATTACCATCCAACAACAACCTTGCTGGGACCTACACAGTCTGACGGCGTTTGATATTTTGCCGCCCGCGTCGCGTAGGGCGTTGCGCTCAGATCGCGAAGGCGCCGGGTGATGATGATGCCAAGTCCAACAGTTGATCCCATTTGTCTGGAGATCGAGTCAGCCGGTGTCGCTCGGCACAACGACAAAATACCAAAGCGTAGAGAGTATCGGGCGAAGCTGGGCGATTGCAACTTCAGCTAATCGTCAGAAACTGCATCTGCTTGCCAATTTCAGCTTCCGCAAAGTCTCGGTGCCTGTTGCCGAGAAGATGTGCCAACGTCCGCTTCTGGATAGGAGCGGATGGACCGGGGTTGTTTACGGCCGCCGGCGAGCCGCTTCCCTCCCTGTCGAGGCGTGGGAGACGGAAGCACCCGGCCTGGGGGTGAACGGGTTGAGCGATGTACTTGGTCGGCTTGCGCTGATCCGGTATCGTCGCGATGGCACGGGCTTGGCCGGTGAACGGGGGGTGAATGGGGGGCTCAAGGGCGGTTCAGGCTCGCCATGAGATACCTTCGCCATATCCGCGTCACGGGAGCTGGCGACCATGGGTTATCCGAGCACGACCTTCGAGGAGGGCTTCACGATGTCCGAGAGTTCCGTCCCCGCCCGTTCGGGCGGCGACTACGACCGTCTTATTTCTTTTTTGAAAAACCTGGCGCTGGTGGTGACGATCGTCGGCGCGGTGCCGACGGCGATCACCGCCTATCACGCGTACACGTTCGGGGTGCCGTTCAGCCAGGTGCCGCAGCGGCTCGCCCAATACGATCTGTGGGTGAAGAACATCGACTGCCAGATCGAATACAAGGCGCTGGCGACGGCGGAAGGTACGCGTGTCGACGTTGGGGCATGTCCGAAGACGGGCGACATTGCGCTAAAGCTGTCGTCAGCCGACGGCAAGGCGGCCTATCAGTGGATCGCCTACAACGAATTGCAAAAGCCGGGCGAAGCGCCGAAGTCGTCGAGCTTCATCGACATGCTCATCTCGGCGGCGCGGGCTGAAGGTCCGGTACCGCAGTCGTTCAAGGTCGCGCAGGGGCTGGAAGTCGTCTGTCAGGCGATCGACGGCAAGAACGTGGTGCGCGTCGTCAAGGAAGGCGGCAAGTGCTTCAAGGAAGTTTTCTCGCCGATCAAGGGCGCGGTTGAAAAGCGCGATGAGGTCGCGTGCTCGACGCCGTGCGGGTGAGACGCGACAAGAGCTTGGGATAAACGCGGGCGGTGAGGGAAATTTCACCGCCCTCTGCTTTTGCGCGATCAATCTTCGTCGTGATTGGTGACGGCGACGAACTCGTCGTCCTTCTGGCAGCGGCGTTCGTGCATGAGAAAATCATAGTAGCCGCAGCGGCCCTGGCCGGGATAGCTGCGACAGGTGGCAGGCCGCGCGTGATAGATCGTGCAGCGGCGCTCGGTGGTGTCGAAGAAGCGGCAGATGCGGCCGTAGATCTCATCTTTCTTGCGGCGCATCGTGTACTTGTGGCCGTGCGCCTCCTTCGTGAACTTGGCTTTCGCGTCCTCGTAGGAGAGGTCGTGATGGCGTGCGAGGCGCTCCACGTCGCGCTTGGTCAGCGGGATGACGGGATAGGAACAGCAATACCCCGGGCACTTCGCGCAATTGTAGAGAGCCATGGTGATCGTTCGCCTGCCGGCAAGTTGATGAGGGCGCGCGGTCGCCGGTGTCCGCGCACCCACGCGGGATAGAGCAAGATGCTCACGCGTCAAGCCAGTCGGGAAGAGTTAGGGCGTGTTTGACCGCCGGGAAATGTAATCGCAGTTCAAAATGGTGAGGTGTTGCTTGTCGGCGACAGCTCAATTTGTGGACTCATCTATATGTCATATCTGCATGCGGGAATGATTATTCTGCAGGCAGTGTGCATGCGTTCTGGGCGGGGGACGACCATGCGAACGAAGAGCCTTGCGGCTATGGCGGCCGGACTTCTCGGCTGCGCCAGTCCCGTATACGCAGATGATTGGACCGGTGTTTACATCGGCATCGGTGGCGGCATGGGGGCGGCCAACCATGACCTGTCACTCGAGAACGGTCCGGGCTTTCCATCTCCGGCTTTCGGCGCGGAACTTTCCGGGCTGGGGGGCGACGGCGGATTTTTCTCGTTGGGCGTTGGGCTCGACTATCAGGTCAACAGCCGGTTCGTGGTCGGCGGCTTCTTTGACTATGACTGGACGAGTTTCGACACGTCGCTCGACGCGTCCTTGAGTTTCGGCGTGGCTGACGTTCGGCGCGGGTGCCGACATCGAAGTCGAAGACATGTGGTCGATCGGCGGGCGCCTGGGCTATCTCGTCTCGCCGAGCACGATGCTCTTCGTGACGGCCGGTTATACGCAGGCGGACGTGAGCGATCTGACGGCCAACGCGTCCGGTTTGGGCTCCGTCACGCTCGCCAGTGTCGGCGACTTCGACGGCTACTTCATCGGCGGCGGCGCCGAAATGAAGATCACCAAGGCGATCTCGATCAAGGGTGAGTATCGCTATACCGATCTCAACTCGGAGGTGATCACACTGCTTCCGGGTACGGCAGCCGGGGATTATAACGATTTGGTCACGACGAAGCTGGATCCGGACATCCAGACGGCGCGGGTGTCGCTCAACTATCGCTTCGGGTTGGGCGGCGATACGGGTGTCGAACCTGAGGAGCCGTCTGCTCCCATGGGATCATGGACGCAATTCTATCTCGGCATCGGCGGCGGCTATGCATTCACGAACGAAGAGCTGACGCTCAGCGATGGGCCGGCGTTCGTTCTGCCTGCCAGCTTCAACGTCGGGTTCGACGGCTTTGGCGGGGAAGGCGGCGCACTCACGATCGGCGGCGGCTACGATTACCAGTTCGCGCCCAAGTTTGTTGCGGGTCTGCTGATCGACTACACGATGCATGGCGCGGACACCGATCTCGATTTGAACATCGGTAATTCGATTACCGCAAATGTCGGCTTTGGCTTGGACAATGAGCTCTCAGTCGGCGGACGCCTGGGGTATCTGGTGACGCCTGCGACGCTGATCTATGGCTCAATCGGGTATTCGCGGATTGAATTGGACGATGCGCGATTGAGTGTGAATATCGGCGCCTGGGAGTTTCGGCACACGCGTCGCATCGAGCGGTGCCATCGACGGCTTCTTCCTCGGTGGCGGTATCGAGACGAAGATCACCGATAACATCTCGCTCAAGCTCGACTATCGCTACACGAACGGTGACAGCGAGCAGATCACGCTGCTGCCGGATGTGTTACCGGAGGCCAACGACTTCGTGCGGGCTGAGATCGATCCGGATATCCAGACCGTCCGGATGTCGCTCGATTATCGCTTCAATTTCGGCGGCGCCGATCCGGCCCCTTTGAAGTAGGCCGGTTGCTGCATCGCTAGCGGATGTCTTGTCGGGGAGGGCTTTGGCTCTCCTCGACTTGTTTCATTTGCAGGTCGAGGGCGTAGAGGCCGATGTCCTTGGCGCCGGCGCGACAGTACGAGGCGTAGCTGATGCGGTCGCCCTTGGCGGGGTATGCCCAGCCGCCGGTTCCGCAGCGGATGTATTCGGCATTGGGGATCAGCGGGCGGCAGTCGCGCTCGATCAGGAGCTTGGCGGTGCCGGCATCCTCCCCTTCGATTTCGCTGACGATGAACATCAGCGTTCGGTGGTCGCGGCAGCCCGTGGCGGGATAGGGGCTGCCGTCTGGCTGGATGAAGCGGTGCTTGGTCCCGAGCTGGTGGATCAAGGGGGCCTCGTCGGCGGCGTATGCGAGCCAAGGCGCGAGGCTGACAAGCGCGGCCGCGGTCACGGTTCTGAGGGCGTGTTGCATTGATGCCTTCTTGTGCGAACGGTGCTTGACGGAACGGCGCTGGCGTCGGATCGGATGACTGATACTAAGCGCGCGCGTGGGGCTCCACTGTGAGTTCGTTCAATCTATCGCATTCCGTTCTCGTCGCCGTGGGCGCGTTTTACGCGTTTGCAGGGCTCGTGGGGTTGCGCGCTTCTTTGCAGGGACGGCTGATCGACATTGCGATCGCCGGTATCTCAATGAAACCACCGGCGAAAGCGGAGACGGCTCGCGGGCTGTGGCTGCTCGTCTCGTCGCTCGTGGTGCTGGCGGGCGGATTGTTTTTGGTGCTGAGGCTCGACTGGGCGGCGGCGGCCTTCGTGGTGTCGGCTGCCGGGCAGGCCATTTATCTCCTCCTGATCGCGCCCAAGTATTTTGATCTGGAAGACCCGCCAGATGCGACGGGGCGGCAGCAGACCATCAACGCCTTCATCCTCTATTCGGCCGCGACGCTGTTCGTTCTGTGGGCCTATCGCACGGACAAGCTGATGCCGCCGGCTGCCGTGGGATGGCCTGTCGTGATCGGGTTCCTGGGCGTGTTGGGCGGTGCGACGGCTTACGGTCTTTTCCGGTTCCTTTATCCGCTTGCGGAGGGGCCCTTCGGATCTGCAAGCGAACGCGACACAAGCGTCGACGATGGCCATTCGAGCGAGCCGTCAGAAGACGACATCGGCAGTGAGCCTGGACCGCCGCTTGCGGATAGCCGGCGCATCCTCGTCATGTCGGAGTATCAATGCGATCCGCTCTGGACACATGATCCTGGGCGATCGGGCACGTTTTCTCCGCGTGACCTCCCGCTGTCCGAGGCGCTGATCGAGGATTTGGAAGCGTGGTCGCGGAACTATGACACGTCTTTCAATTTGGAAGACTTCAATGATCCGCATTGGAGCGAGGCCCAGTACGCGGCCCACGACATGGCCGGGGTCGCGCTGGCGCGGCGGCTGAAGCGGGAGCTGCCCGATCGGCAGATCTTCGTTTGGCGCAACAGCGACGGGGGGATGGGTCATGTGGAGATCACCGCGGAGGATTGACGTCGAGAGGCGGTTGCGCCGGCTCTACACTCGGGCTAATGTGAACAAAAGTGGAACGCGAAGGGGCCCGGCTCGGCGGTGTCAAAGCGGTGGACAAGCCGGTGAAGAGGCGCGGCGCGTTTGGCCACACAGGCTAAGGTCGCTGCAACTCAATTCGATGAGCGGGGTTCTTGGCGGAGGTTTCGCCGGGTCCGCGACGTGATCGCGCTGTGATGCAGAAAAGGAGTTCGATATGGCCGGATCGGTCAACAAGGTGATCCTCGTCGGAAACGTCGGCAAGGATCCCGAAATTCGCCGGACGCAGGATGGGCGCGCGATTGCCAACCTGTCTCTGGCCACGAGCGAGACATGGCGCGATAAGGCCACGGGCGAGCGCAAGGAAAAGACCGAGTGGCATCGAGTGGTCGTGTTCAACGACAACTTGTGCAAGGTCGTCGAGCAGTACGTGCGCAAGGGCTCGAAGCTCTACATTGAAGGCCAGTTGCAAACGCGCAAGTGGACCGATCAGTCCGGCGCGGAGAAGTATTCGACGGAAGTCGTCCTGCAGGGCTTCAACGGCACGCTGACGATGCTTGATGGTGCGCGCGGGGCTGCCGGCGGCATGGCCGAGAGCGGTCAGGTGGAATACGGCGGGGATGCTGGCTACGGTTCGTCGTCGGGATCGTCGGGCGGGTATGACAGTGCGCCGAAGCGCGGCAGTGCTGCGAAGAGCGGCGGGGCCAAGTCGTTCGACAAGTCGCTGGACGACGAAATTCCGTTCTGATCACGGCGTCACGGATTCAATAAAAAGCCCCGCTGCATGGATGCAGCGGGGCTTTTTGTTTGCTGATGTGATGGAAGACCGTTCGTCGTTCGAGTTCGCGAGCGATCGGTCCTCGGGACCCGGCCTTCGCCGGGGCAGGCAGGCCCGAGGATGACAGCGGTGGGAGCGCCTCTCGATTAAGGCGTGGCGGGTGTCGCCGGAGCCGGAGCGGGGGTTTCGGCAGGCTTGGCCGCGTCCTTAGCCGCGTCAACGGCGCCGCCGACCGCTTCCTTAGCCTTTTCATAAGCCGGCGTGGCGGCTTCCTTGGCCTTCTCGTAGGCTTCGGCGGCCTTCTGCTTGGCTTCCTCGAGAGCGGGCTTGGCCTTTTCGACCGCGTCGTTGGTCGTTGCCGCCGTCTTGTCCTTCAGCTCGAGTGCCTTTTCCTTGGCGCGGTTCCAAAGCGACTTCTTCGGCTGTGCGCGTTCGTAGGCAGGAGCCGCCTCAAGCGTTTCCTTGGTCGCCTCGGCGAGCGTAACGGACAGTTCACCGGCCGCTTCCTCGAATTTCAGCGCGGAGAGTTGCACGCCGATTTTCTTCTCGGCCATGCCAAGGAAACCGCCCGTGCCCATCACGACGCCGATGACGGTGTTGCCGTCGGTGATGATCAGGTCCTCGATGTCGCCAATGATCTTGCCGTCCGGGCCTTTCACCTTGACGCCGATGAAGTGATCCTTGGCGAGGTATTCCTCCGCCGTCTGGCTCTTGATGAATACGCCGGCGGCCGGCGCGGCGGTCTCAGCCACGGCTCCGGTCGCGAGGAGGGCGAGGGCGGCGGCGCCGCAGACGAACATCTTCATATTTGATTACCCCTTAAATCTATGACCGCCTGTCCGGTGACAGAGCGGCGTCGTCACGCGTGACTTGGGCCCTCGAGAGCCCTGGACGATCGGGCTGCAAATAGTGCGGGAGTGTGGCTAGAGCAAGTCACTGTGCGGGGGCTGAGGAGTTTTCTCTGAAAGCAGCGCTTAAGTTCAACGCCGGCAAGGCTATTTGGGCTAAATTGATCTGGGGAGAATGGCTCGAGGCGGCATCACGCGCGGTTGCCGGAAGAGCTGGGGCGGGCTAGACAACCTCATCATCTGACGCCGGCTTCAATCGGGGCCGGTAAGTGGCCTGGAAACGGGCCGACGGGACGGCGGATCGACCGCTCTACCGGTGCGACGAGGAACGGACACTCTTGGCAGACAATCGCGACGACGACACGCCCGGCTCGGAAGGTCCGAGCGACATTCGGCCGGTGCAGATCATCGATGAGATGAAGCGCTCGTACCTTGAGTACGCGATGAGCGTGATCATCTCGCGTGCGCTGCCCGACGTGCGCGACGGTTTGAAGCCGGTTCATCGCCGCATTCTTTATGCCATGCAGGAACTGGGGCTCGACTGGAACAAGAAGTACGTCAAGTCGGCGCGCATCGTCGGCGAGGTGATGGGCAAGTATCACCCGCACGGTAACCTTGCGATTTATGACGCGCTCGTGCGTCTGGCGCAGGACTTCTCGATGCGGCTGCCGCTGATCGACGGGCAGGGCAACTTCGGCTCTGTCGATGGCGATCCGGCCGCGGCCGAACGCTACACGGAATCGCGGCTGCAGAAGGTGGCCGGCTATCTGCTCGACGATCTCGACAAGGAAACGGTCGAGTTCAAGGAGAACTACGACGGGACCTTGCAGGAGCCGTCGGTGCTGCCGGCGAAGTTTCCCAACCTGCTGGTCAACGGCGCAGGCGGTATCGCGGTCGGCATGGCCACGAACATCCCGCCGCACAATCTGGGTGAAGTGATCGATGCGTGCCTGGCGCATCTCGAGAATCCCGAGATCACCATCGACGAACTTTGCCAGATCGTGCCCGGCCCTGATTTTCCGACGGGCGGCCTGATCCTCGGGCGGGGCGGCATTCTCTCGGCCTATCACAAGGGTCGCGGCTCGATCATCATGCGCGCGAAGGTTCACACGGAGAACGTGCGCAAGGACCGCGAGGCGCTCGTCGTCACGGCTATTCCCTATCAGGTGAACAAGAAGACGCTGATCGAGAAGATCGCGGATCTGGTGCGGGAAAAGCGTGTCGAGGGCATTTCGGATCTGTGGGACGAATCCAACCGCGAAGGCATGCGGATCGTCATCGAATTGAAGCGGGACGCGATCGCGGACGTGGTGCTCAATCAGCTGTGGCGGTTCTCCGATCTTCAAACGACGTTCGGCGCGAACATGATCGCGCTCAATGGGGGACGGCCGGAGCAGCTCAACCTCAAGGACATGATCGAGGCCTTCACCACCTTCCGCCAGGAGGTGGTGACGCGGCGCACGAAGTATCTGCTGCATAAGGCGCGGGATCGGGCGCACGTACTGGTGGGCTTGGCGATCGCGGTGGCCAACATCGACGAGGTCATCCGGGTCATTCGCTATGCGCCCTCGCCGGCGGAGGCCAAAGACCAGCTGATGGCGCGCGATTGGCCGGCCAAGGACATGGCGCCGCTGATCGATCTCATTGCCGATCCACGGCATCGACTCAATGCGGATGACAGCTATCGCCTCTCGGAAGAGCAGGCGAAGGCGATCCTCGACCTGCGCCTTGCCCGCCTTACGGCGCTGGGTCGTGATGAAATCGCAGACGAGTTGAAGAAGCTGGCGCTGGAGATCCAGGATTATCTCGACATCCTGTCGTCGCGCGCGCGCATCTTCGACATCATCCGAAGCGAACTCACGGACGTGAAGACGCAATTCGCGACGGCGCGCAAAACAGAAATCGTCGACATCGAGGGCGAGGTCGAAGACGAAGATCTCATCCAGCGCGAGGACGTCGTCGTCACCGTCAGCCATAAGGGCTACATCAAGCGGGTGCCGCTTTCGACCTACCGTGCGCAGCGGCGCGGCGGCAAGGGCCGGTCGGGCATGGCGACGCGCGACGAGGATTTCGTCACGCAGATGTTCGTGACATCGACGCATACGCCGGTGCTGTTCTTCTCCTCGCGCGGCATGTGCTACCGGATGAAGGTCTGGCGGCTGCCGGCGGCGACACCGCAGTCGACTGGCAAGGCGCTCGTGAACCTGCTGCCGCTGGAGGCGGGCGAGGTCATCACATCCATCCTTCTGCTGCCTGAGGACAACGAGACGTGGGCATCGCTCGAACTCGTGTTCGCGACGCGCTCGGGCAACATCCGCCGCAACTCGCTCACGGATTTCGAGAACATCAATCGCAACGGCAAGATCGCGATGAAGCTCGATGAGGGCGACCGCATCGTGTCCGTGGCGATCGCTCGGCCCGACGACGACGTGCTGCTGACGACGGCGCAGGGGCAGTGCATCCGCTTCCTCATCGGAGAAGAGGTTCGCCTGTTCAAGGGGCGCGATTCGGACGGCGTGCGCGGTATTCGCCTCGAGGACGGCGACGAGGTGATCTCGATGGCGATCCTCAATCACGTGGACGCATCGCCGGCAGAGCGTGTGGCCTACTTGAAGCAGGCCGCTCAGATGCGACGCGCGACGGGCGATGAAGAGGCGGAGACCGTCGGTGCGGAGCCGGAGGCGGAAGAGGGCGCCGATGAAGGTGCTGACCTGACGCCGGAGCGGTATGCGGAGTTGGGCGCTCGCGAGCAGTTCGTGCTGACGGTTTCGGAGCGTGGCTTCGGCAAGCGCACGTCGAGCTACGAGGTGCGCACGAGCGGTCGCGGCGGCAAGGGCATCGTCTCCATGGTGGTGAACGAGCGCAACGGCAACCTTGTCGCGTCGTTCCCCGTCGAGCACTCCGACCAGATCATGCTGGTCACGGATGGCGGGCAGCTGATCCGGTGTCCGGTGGACGATGTGCGCATCGCGGGCCGCAATACTCAGGGCGTGCGCATCTTCAAGACCGATGACGATGAGAAAGTCGTGTCCGTCGAATGTATTTCCGAGGGTGACGACGAGAATGGAGAGGCCGGCGCGGAGGACTAGGCGCGCCGACCTCGTCAGTTCAGCGGTGAGGGGCGATTGCGTTCGATCGCCATGACAGCCGGCGACACCGGGCACATATCGACGATGGCGCGCCAATTTCGCAGCGCGATCTGGTGGCGGCTCTTCTGTGTGATGAGACCATCGGCTTTGAAGCGCGACATGAGCCGCGACAGCGTGTCGGCGTTGAGCGCCAAATGCTGCGCGATTTCGGTGCGTGAGAGCGGCAACTCGATGGCAATCGTCGAGCCCGCTGCAACGCCCAGTTCCAGCGCCATTTCAATCAGGAAAGCTGCGAGCCGTTGCGGGCCATCGAGCGTCGCCAAAATCGCCGCATGGAGGCCGGCGCGAACCGCTTGACGATCGCGCTGACGATCATAGGCGGCGAGCAGGTCCGGATCGGTGGCGAGCAGGCGGAGCATCGATTTCGACTTGTAACGCAGCGCCTCCGCCGGGGTGGCGGCGACGAGCGCGCGTTCCGAGAAGTTGGGCACGGCACCGGCTGCGATCACATCGCCAGGGAAATAGAGCGTAATAAGGCCGGCATTGCCCATCGCCATGGCGATACGTGTCGAAACGACACCGGACTGCACGGCGAAGATCAGATCATCCTGCGCGGGGGTGAGGAGGACGCGCTGGCGCTGGCGCAGCTTCAGAGAGGTTGCCTGGGAATCGAGTGCCGCGAGGCGGGTGAGGAATGCGCCGGGCGTGCGCTGTACGGTTGGGAATGCTTGGGCGCGAGGGTTGGTTTGCTGGCGCTCGCGATCTCTGAGGGTCATAGCGTGTCCGATCCCAGTTGAGGGCTTGATCAGCCCCGTGTCGAGATCACGGTCTGCGCATTGCACGGTTCGAGCTTTGACGAACATCAACATTAGGTCGCAGGTGCGACGCGATGGACGGGCACAGCCGCATGGCCGCCGCAGAAGGGTTGATCCACGTCAAGCCTTGCGTGGCGGCGGCGCAACACTGGTGGGCTGGGTCGCCCGACACTGACCTCAGTCAGGCAACGGAACGAAGCGGCACTGGGCGAATCTCGTGGTGCAATTATGGATGGAGGGGAGAACGGTTCCGGCGGAGTGGGGAAGACTTCAGCTGGGCCGGAAAGACAGGGGATTGCACATGCTCAAGATGGGATCGCGTTTCAAAGCGTACGTGGCGGGGCTTGCCGTGGCAGGCGCGATGGCGGGAGCGGCTGTTCCTGCGCAGGCGGGCGATTACAGCGGCGACATGCTGGTGCGCGTGCAGGGGACGTATCTGAACTTCAATGACGAGAGCACGCCTGAGTGGCCTCGAACTCGACGACCAGTTCATCCCAACGCTGACATTGACCTACTTCTTGAACAAGAATTTGGCAGTCGAGCTGTTCTGCTGCTTCGCTAACCTGGACGCAGAATTGACTGCGCTCGGAACGTCGCCGACTTCTGGGTCTTCCCGCCTGCTCTGACGCTGCAATATCACTTTGATAGCATGGGCGCCTTCAAGCCGTACGTCGGTGCAGGCATCCAGTACATCCTGCCGTTCGACGAAGAGGGCGTGGGCGCTCTTAGGTACGAGCCGAGTTGAAATTGATGATGCGCTCGGGTTCACTCTGCAGGCGGGCGTGGACATCGAAATTGGCCAGGGTTGGTATCTGAACGCGGACGTGAAGAAGACCTGGATTGATCACGATGTCTCGTCGCGCGGCGATGTTAATGCCGACTTCAATGCCGAGATCGATCCGTGGATCTTCTCGGTTGGTCTTGGCTATCGCTTCAATCTGTCGGACATCTTCGGATCGCGGCAGGCCGAAGCGGTGCCGATGAAGTAATCCCGGTTTCACCTGGGGAAGAGAAGAGGCCCGCTCCACCGAGCGGGCTTCTTTGGCACCGGGTTTGTTTGCACCCGGCGACTCCGCTGGCGCGGAGCCGGCCGCCTGGGTGCGATGAAGTGGATCATTCATCTTAACCCAAGTGACAGTGGGGGCGTGGCCTTGCCGGACGTGAGCGATGCGGGCTAGATGGCTGGTATGGCAGCGCGCATCGGCTTTTATTCCGGCTCCTTTGATCCCGTCACCCATGGCCACACCGACGTGATCGCGCGGGCGTGCCGCCTCGTCGATGCGCTCGTCATCGGCATCGGGACCAATCCCGGCAAGGCGCCTCTGTTCACGGCGGGCGAGCGTGTCGAGATGCTCGACGAGGAGACGCGGGGCATCGCCAAGCGCTCCGGCACCGAGGTGCGGATCGTCACGTTCCAGGGTCTCGCAGTGGATGCGGCGCGCTCACATGGGGCATCGATCATTTTCCGCGGGCTGCGCGACGGCACCGATTTCGACTACGAAATGCAAATGGCCGGGATGAATGGCGAGATGGCGCCCGATGTGGAGACGGTGTTCGTGGCCGCCTCTCCGAACGTGCGGCACATCGCGGCGAACCTCGTTCGGGCGGTGGCTTTGATGGGGGGCGATCCGTCGCCGTTCGTGTCGAAGGCCGTGGCGCAGCGGCTCTCCGCCAAGGCACAACGCAAGGACTGACACGCCATGGCGAAGTCGCCGGCGTTCGCCCGCATCAAATCCGACGTTCTGGCGATCGTCGCGGCTATCCCGAAGGGGCGGGTTGCGAGCGCGGCGGACCTGGGGCGGCAGATCGATGTGCCCGCTCGGCATGTGGCCTTCATTCTGACGACTTTGGACGAGGGCGAGCGGGCCGTGACGCCGTGGTGGCGGGTGGTGGCGGACGGCGGAGCGATCGGTCGGCATAAGCGGCGCGAGGATCAGATCGCAGGTCTGAGGCGGGATGGGGTGACCGTCTCGGCCGCCGGCGTTGTCGCCGACTTTGCGGCGCGCCGCGTGACGGCGTTCAAGGCTGCGCCGTCGGGGGTCACGCGACGACCGGACGCCCCAGTCGATCAGTCCAGGGCGTCGAGCGAGACGCCACGGCGGGCGCGGGGATCAAAGGGAGCACCCAAATCCTCAGTCTGAGCGGAAAACCGTGGGGCTCGTGGAACGTTGCGCGGGGTCGCCTTGCCAGCGGCAGGCTGAGCCGCCATAAGGGCGCCATGCGGCGGGCGTCCTGATGGTTGTTCGCAGTAACGATCAACGGCCTTTCGAGGACCTCCGCCGATGCGCTTTTCCGTCATTCTGTCTTTCCTGATGCTGGCCTTCGGGCTGGCCGCTTGCGGCAACAGCTCGACCGCGGAGGTGGGTGGTCCTGCAACGGGGGCCATGCCGGCAGCCGCGGGTGCGGCCGGGGGCGATGTTCTCGTGCTCGAACTCACGACGGGCACGGTGAAGATCAAACTGCGTCCGGATCTGGCCCCGCAGCATGTGGCGCGGGTGAAGCAACTCGCGGGCGAGGGCTTCTATAACGGCATCATTTTCCATCGCGTCATCCCTGGCTTCATGGCGCAGACGGGCGACCCGACCGGAACGGGCACGGGCGGCTCGAAGTATCCCGATCTGCCGGCCGAGTTCACGCCGACGCCGTTCGAGCGCGGGACAGTGGGTGCGGCACGTTCCTCGAGCCCGAACTCGGCCAACAGCCAGTTCTTCATCTGCTTCACGCATGCGCCAAACCTCAACAGCCAATACACGGTCTGGGGTCAGGTGATCGACGGCATGATTGCCGTGGACAAGATCGCCAAGGGTGAGCCGCCGCCGAAGCCGGACAAGATCGTGAAGGCGTACATCGCGCAGTAGCGCCGCCTGAAAAGCTAAAACATCGAGATAACCCGCACACAACGGAGAGCCGGACTATGGCCGCCATCAAGGACCCCGAGAACACGCTCATCATCGAAACGAGCAAGGGGACAGTGACAATCGAACTGCGGCCTGATCTGGCGCCCCAGCACGTGGAGCGCATCAAGCAGCTGGCGCGCGAGAAGTTCTACGACGGGATCGTGTTCCATCGCGTCATCGAAGGCTTCATGGCGCAGACGGGTTGTCCGCAGGGGCGCGGCACGGGCCAGTCGAAACATCCAAACCTGCCGGCCGAATTCAACGCGGAACCGCATGTGCGCGGCGTGTGCTCGATGGCGCGTTCGTCGTTGCCGAACTCGGCCAATAGCCAGTTCTTCATCGTGTTCGACGACGCGCGGTTCCTCGACAAGCAATACACGGTATGGGGCAAGGTGATCGAAGGCATGGAGGCTGTGGACAGCCTTGCGCGTGGCGAGCCGCCGCGTGCGCCCGACAAGATGATCACGGTACGCGTCGCCGCCGACGTGGCCTGAAGGATTAGACCCGGCATGAGCCGCTTCGATGAAACGCCGCGGGCTGATCTGGGGATCGCGGTGGCAGCCGGATTGCTGGGTGCGGCGGGTGTGACGCTGGCCGCGGTCGCCGCGCATCGCGTGCCGACACCGGCCATGGCGAGCGCGGCTCAGATGCTGATGGTGCACGCCGTGGCGGTGCTTGCGATTTCGGCGTGGGCCGTGCGGTCGGAGTATGCGGCGGGATGGTGGCGTACTGCGGCGCGCGTGATGCTGCTCGGCGTGGCGCTGTTTTCAGGCGACATCGCTCTGCGCGGTTTCGAGGTGGGTCGACTTTTCCCGATGGCCGCGCCCGTCGGCGGCAGCCTCACGATTTTCTCGTGGGTGCTCGTGTCAATCGCCGCTGCGATCGAGTGGCGCCGGAGTTAACGAAGCGGCCTACTTCTTCGGGGTCGCGGGCTTTTCCTTCTTCGGCTTGCGCTTTTCCTTGGTGGAACGCTTTTCCTTGGCCATGTCAGTCCTCCTGGTTGAGGCGCGAAGATGAGCGTGTTCGCGGGCCGGCGCAAGACCAAGTCTGCTTGCCGAGCGGGCGCGGCGAGTGCTACGCGGCGACCCCAGCCTCAACCCTGGATTTGGCGAGACAGTCCCCGTGCGTACCGACCTGTTCGATTTCGAATTGCCCGAGGAGCGGATCGCGCTCTATCCGGCGGACCCGAGGGATTCTGCTCGCATGCTCGTGGTCGATCCTCGGGCCGGCCGGCTGAGTGATTGCGGTGTGCTCGATCTGCCGGATCTTTTGCAGCCCGGCGATGCGCTCGTCTTCAACGACACGCGCGTGATCCCGGCGGCGCTCGACGGTGTGCGGGTGCGCGACGGCGTCGAGGCGAAGGTCGCGTTCAACTTGATCAAGCGGGTGGATGGGTCGCGGTGGCGCGCGTTCGCGCGGCCGGCAAAGCGCCTGGAGGCCGGGGATCGCGTCCGGTTTGGGCATGCGAACACGGCGTGTCTGATGGGGACGCTGGATGCGACGGTGGCGGCGAGGCTCGAGGCGGGGGAAGTTGAACTCGCATTCGATCTCACAGGCGACGCGCTTGACCGGGCGATCGAGGCCGTCGGTGACATGCCGCTGCCGCCGTATATCGCGCTGAAGCGGCCGCCGGGGGAGGCGGACCGGGCGAGTTATCAGACGATGTTTGCGGCTAAGGACGGTGCGGTTGCCGCGCCGACGGCAGGGCTGCACTTCACCGAGCGGCTGATTGAAAAGATCGATGCGCGCGGGATCTCGCGGCATGTGGTGACCCTGCATGTGGGGGCGGGGACGTTTCTGCCGGTGAAGGCTGAGGATACCTCAGGCCACACGATGCACGCGGAGTGGGGGTCCATCGATGCGGCGACCGCGGCGGCGCTGAATGATGTGCGGGCGCGGGGCAATCGCGTGGTGGCAGTCGGCACCACGCCGCTGCGCACATTGGAAAGCGCGGCGGCGGAGGATGGGACGTTGCGGGAATGGTCGGGCGAGACATCGATCTTCATCACGCCCGGGTACCGTTTCAAGGTCATCGGCGCGCTGATGACGAACTTCCATCTGCCGCGCTCGACGCTGTTCATGCTGGTGTCGGCGCTGTCTGGACTGGACACGATGCAGGCCGCCTACGCGCATGCGATCACCGAACAGTACCGGTTCTACTCCTATGGCGACGCCAGCCTGCTGTTCCCGGCGGCAGAAACGCGGTAAGGGCGCAGCATGGATCAGGCCGTCAAGCACTTCGGATACACGCTTCTCAAGCAGGACGGAGACGCACGGCTCGGGGAGATCGCGACGCCGCGAGGTGTCATTCGCACGCCCGCGTTCATGCCGGTCGGCACAGTGGCGACGGTGAAGGCGCTTTATCCGGAACAGGTGAAGGAAGCGGGCGCGGACATTCTGCTGGGCAACACGTATCACCTGATGCTGCGGCCGGGCGCGGAGCGCATCGCGCGGCTGGGCGGATTGCATAAGTTCATGCGCTGGGACGGCCCGATCCTGACCGATAGCGGCGGGTTCCAGGTGATGAGCCTCTCGACGATCCGGAAGATCACGGAGGAGGGGGCGCAGTTCCAGTCGCATATCGACGGGTCAAAGCACATGCTGACGCCGGAGCGGTCGATCGAGATCCAGTGTCTGTTGGGTTCCGACATCCAGATGCAGTTCGACGAATGCATTCAGCTGCCGGCGGAGCGCAAGGAGGTCGAGCGGTCGATGGAGTTATCGCTGCGCTGGGCGGAACGCTCGAAGCGGGCGTTCGATCAGCAGTTGGCGATGGGTGGGGCAAAGCCGGGGCAGGCGCTGTTCGCGATCGTGCAGGGTGGGGTCGATCGCGACTTGCGGCAACGGTCGGCGCGGGCGCTCGTGGAGATGGGATTTCCGGGCTATGCCGTCGGCGGGTTGGCGGTGGGCGAGGGGCACGAGGCGATGGTGGCGACGCTGGAAGAAACGGTGCCGCATCTGCCGCAGGATAAGCCGCGCTATCTGATGGGGGTCGGCACCCCGCAGGATCTGATTGAAAGCGTGCGGCGCGGCATCGACATGTTCGATTGCGTGATGCCGACGCGGAATGGGCGTCATGGCATGGCCTTTACCTGGAATGGGCGGGTCAATCTGCACAATGCCAGACATGCCGAAGATCTCGCACCGCTCGATCCCGAGAGCACGTGCCCGGCGGCGCGGGACTACTCGCGCGCGTACCTGCATCATCTCGTCAAAGCGGGGGAGTATCTCGGCGCGATGATCCTGTCGTGGACCAATACGGTCTTCTACCAGGACCTGATGGCGGCGATGCGGGCCGCGATCGCGGAGGGCCGCTTCGAGACGTGGGCCGATAACACGAAAGCGCGGCTGGCGCAGAAGGGATAGCTCGGGCTTGCCGCGCCTTCGTGTCGGAGGCGAACCTATAGGAACTGGATGAGCGCCAAGCCGGATACAACTAAGGCTAGCGGTGCTCCCAGAACGATCGTCAAACGCCGGGCCCACTCGTCAGAACGGCCGACGCTGCTGCTGCTGTCGTGATGCTCGGGCTGCTGCATGGCATAGCCCCTCCATCGTTGGCGGGTCCGGGCCCCGGCGGGGCAGGCAGTCGACCGCGTGCCAACTTGTCGCGGGACCATGCCCCGAAACGTCGCCAGAGGCAACCCTGAGTGTAAGGGGGTGCTGACAGTATAATTTGTCCTATGTCAGAGAAGTGCGCCCGGAGCAGGTTAGCCAATTGAAATTACTGAAGTTCTGCGGCTGAGGATCGCTGGGCGGCTTTTCGCTCTTGTCGAAAAAGATATATTCCAGATGCAACGACGATCCCTGCGCCGGCGAGCGTTTGCACATCGGGGAGTTGCGCGAACACCAAATAACCGAACGCAATCATTGAGATGAGTTGGAAATAAAGAAATGGGGCCACCGCCGACGCGGGGGCCAGCCGATAGGCGTGCAGAAACAACCAATGGCCGAGTCCGCCGAAGAAGCCCAGGCTCGCGAGCATGATCCAAGCCTGCCAGTCGGGCGGTGTCACCCAGGCAAAGTAGGCGAGTGGTGCGCCCAAGAAGGTGCCGACAAACATGGAATAGAAGAGTGTCACCATCGGCGGATCGAAGGCCGCCATGTAGCGGGTCAGCAGCATGAAAAGCGCGTACGCCAACATGCCGGCGAGGGAATAGAGAACTCCGGGGTTCAGTTCGCCGACGCCGGGGTTCATCGCCACCACGATTCCGGAGAAGCCGATGGCAATGGCGATGAGGCGGCGCCAGCCGACCCACTCGCCCAGGATCGGTCCGGCCAGCAGGGCGACAACCAGAGGTGCGAGGAAAACGATGGTGATGGTCTGATCGAGGCGCAGATACTGGAGCGCCAGGAAATTCAGGACCGTGGTGGAGGCCATCAGAACCGAGCGCACGAGTTGCAATTTGAGGTGGCCGGTGCGGAATAGTTCGGGCAACGAGAGGGAGCCGAACAGCGGCACGAGAAGCACGAGGGCCACGAACTGGCCTATGAAGCGGGACCAGGCGACCTGCGTGACCGGCAAGCCGTAATGGGCGCCGAGATACTTCGCGGACGTATCGAGGGCGGAAAAGAGCGTGATTGCCAGGATCATGAGGGCGATGGCGCGCGGGCGGTCTCCCGGATGATCCGAGCGCTCTTTGCGAGCGGCGCCAGGTGGCGGGCTGTCGGAGGCTTTATCCATTGTTCGATCGTTTGCCGACATGCCTTCAATGCGCCGACCGGAAGGCGGGGCGCGGCACCCTCATAACCGATGCGCGGCGGGCGGGTCAGGCGGCAAATTGGATTGCTGCCTTGCAGAGACACATTGCGGTGCCGCGTGAAACCGCCGCGGCGGTCTGTAAAACGATGGAGTGAAACCCGGTTCAGGTCGCCTTGACCCTCCCGGCAAGCCCCCCTACAAGCAGCGCACGAATGGGCCGGTAGCTCAGTGGTAGAGCACGTGACTTTTAATCATGTGGTCGTCGGTTCGACCCCGACCCGGCTCACCATTCGTTTGCTCCGTCTCGAGCCTTGGACCGGCACCGGTGTGGGGCTGAAACTCGAGGCGGAATACCTTATGTGAGAAGACACCGCGCGGACGTTGCGCGGCCGATTTTTGCCCTGCTGACCTCACGGAGACGCCGTCGTGCCGCAAAGCGCCAACAACTGGATCGTGGACACGGATTGGCTGGCGCAACACCTGGGAACGCCGGGACTCATCGTTCTGGACGCGTCCTGGCATCTGCCGGACTCGGGCCGGAAGGGCAAGGACGAGTATCTGGCCGAGCACATCCCCGGTGCGCTGTTCTTCGACATCGACGACATCCGCGATGAAACGTCGGACCTGCCGCACATGCTGCCGTCGCAGGTCAAGTTCGCCTCGCGCATGAAGAAGATGGGGATCGGCGACGGCATGCGGATCGTCGTGTACGATTCCCACGGGCTGTTTTCGGCCGCGCGTGCATGGTGGACGTTCCGTGCGATGGGCCACAAGGACGTGGCGGTATTGAACGGCGGCTTGCGCAAGTGGAAGGCGGAAGGGCGTCCGCTGGAAGATGGTCCGCCGGTGCCGCGGACCGCACGCCACTTCACGCCGCTGAAGGACAACGATCTCGTCCGCGATATCGACGACATGCGGCGCTATCTGGCCGACGGCAATATGCAGATCGTCGATGCGCGCCCGGCGGCACGGTTCGAGGGCCGCGATCCCGAGCCGCGACCGGGTCTGCGTGCAGGTCATATTCCCGGCGCGCGGAATGTGCCGTCGCCTAAAATTCTAAATGAGGATGGGACGCTGAAGTCGCGTGAGGAATTGATCGCGATTTTCAAAGAGGCCGGCATCGATCCTGCCAAGCCGGTCGTGACGACGTGCGGGTCGGGCGTGACGGCGGCGATGCTCTCTTTTGCGCTGGCCGTCATCGGGCAAACCAACGCGCCGGTCTATGACGGGTCGTGGGCGGAGTGGGGCCGCGAAAACGGTCTGCCGGTGGCGACTGGGCCGGCGTAACGCCAGTAGTTAGTCGCAAGGCACCATCGATGAGCCAGGACTTCCGATCATTCGAGGATCTGGTGCGCTGGCGCAGGGACGTGCGTCGCTTTCGTGCCGAGCCGGTCGCGAGCGGCGTAATGGACGAGATCCTGGCCATTGCGGATTTGTCGCCATCGGTTGGCAATAGCCAGCCGTGGAGAATTGTCGAAGTCTGCGACCGGGAGAAGCGCGCTGCCATAGCCAGCAGCTTCGCGCGCGCCAATGAGGTCGCCGCGTCGATCTATGACGATGAGCGGTCGAGGCATTATCGTTCGCTGAAGTTGGCGGGCTTTGACTGCGCTCCGGTTCACCTCGCCATTTACTGCGAACCCGATCCCCCTCAGGGGCATGGGCTCGGACGGCAGACCATGCCGGAGATGCTGCCGTATTCGTGCGTCTCGTTCGTCACGACGCTCTGGTACGCCGCGCGCGCCCGCGGATTGGGACTGGGGTGGGTGTCGATCGTCCGACCGGCAGACGTGTCTGCGATCCTCGAGGTTCCCGCTGACTGGTCGCTCATTGGGTACCTCCTTTTGGGATGGCCCGAAGAGGAGCATTTAGACCCGGAACTGGAGCGAGCCGGCTGGCAGGAACGCACGCCGCTGCAAGCCCGGAGGATCGTGCGCTAGTTTTCAATCTTCTGGGAAAAATTGGTAGACCCAGGTCTCAGTGAGCGCACGGCCGTTGCGCCGCAGAAAAGCGCGGATGTCAACGGGCTCGCGGCCTTGGGCTTCCAAGTCGAAAACGGCGCGCCAGCGCTCGCGCTGATCGACCACGGGGTGGTTGTAGGCGGTGCCGAGCTTGCCGCGCGACGGTGTGACGACGAGTTCGACGCCGTCGTTGCGGCCGAGGCCCGCAAAAGGCTGGCCTTGAAAATCGATGACGAACTTTCGCACACCGGCGGGACGCTTGTGGCCCGGGCGGCCGCCCAAGACCGGTCCAGGTGTTGGTGGCGCGGGCGAGTGTCTCCGGGAACGCGATATCGTCGAGCCAGGAGAGATTGTAACGATACGTCCGTTGCTCGCCCGCCTTGAAGACGCCGGCAGGACACCAATAGGCGGCGATGTTGTCGTGGATCTCGTCATCGGTTGGAATTTCGAGAAGGTGGACGGCACCATCTCCCCAATCGTCCAGCGGTTCGACCCAGGTGGAGGCGCGGCGCTCATAGAAGACGCCATCATCGAGATAGTGGACGAAGTCGCGGTCTCGCTGGAGTAGGCCGAAGCCTTTGGGGTTGCGGTCCTGAAACGCGTTCGTCATGACGGTCGGCGGGTTGTTGAGTGGGCGCCAGAGGCGTTCGCCGTTGCCGAGGTGGAGGGCTAGCCCGTCGCTGTCGTGGATTTCAGGGCGCCAGTCGGCGGCCTGCTTGCGGCTGCTCTCGCCGTACCAGAACATCGACGAGAATGGCGCGATGCCGAGGCGCGTGATGTCTTTGCGGGCGAAGAGGCGGGCTTCGATGTTCATGACCACCTGATGGACGTCGCGCGCATCTGTCAGGCGGTCGATGGCAAAGCGGTAGGCTCCGGAGACGCTCGGACTATCGAGGAGGGCGTGGACGATCAGAGGCCCGCGGGGTCCGGCGGAGAGATAAAAGTCGCTGAAGCGGGGGAATTCTTCAGGTGTCGGCAAACCGGTATCGATGGCGAGCGCGCGGGCCGAGAGGCCGTATTGATTGAAGGGGCCGGACGATCTGAAATAGGACGCGCCGAGGAAGGCTAGCCAGTCGGTTTCCAGATCCTCCGCCATGACGCGGAAGCCGGCGAAGCCCAAGCCATCCGGCAGTTGGCGGGCGGGATGAGCGGCTGGGATATCGAACAGGCTGGGCGTGTAGAGAACTTCGCGCGCCTGCCCCTCCTCGACAACATGGACATGCACCGGCTCCCGAAAGCCTTTGCCCATGTGAAAGAGCTGGACCGGGTGGCGACCGTCGCGCTCCACTTGCAAGGTGCGGTCGCGCCGGAACTTGATCTGCTGGTAGGCGTCGTAATCGATCTGATCAAGGACCTCACCGGCGGCGACGGGGCTCGCAACGAATGGGGCGCCGCCAAATCGGCCGCGCGTTTGGCAAGCAAATCGAAGGAAAAAGGTCGTGGTGCTGCCAAGTCAGGCCCCAGCTTCGATCCCTGGTTCGATCCGGCGACACCCGCCCATAGCGGCCGCGCACCCAGGCCCAAAAGAGCTGAGGCGAAGAGCGAACCAGCGACCTGCCGGCGAGTAAGATCGTTGCTCATGAGGGATACGGGTTTGGGGCTGGTGCAGGTTTCGTCGGGCTGCCATGCACATGGCGCAGACCGGTGATGAGCTAGCAGCGAACACGCGTCGTATAAAGACTATGGGTCGTTGAGATTGTGACATTCTTGTGCGGCCCTGCTGCGTACGTGCAATGCAGCATCCGCGTGCGGCAGACTTGACTTAAGACAACTTTTGAGTGCCCATGACACTCTCGGACGGAGAATTCAATGCCTTATCAGTACCTTTCTCACCTCAAGCGATTAGCGCTGGGGATCGTGCCTGTGTTTACACTCTTGGCGGCTGGACCTGGATTGGCCGCAGATGCGCCAGCAGGCCCGCCTCCTCCCGCGGTTACCGTTGCCAAGCCGCTCGCCAAGAGGGTGACGAATTGGGACGAGTATTCGGGTCGCTTCCAGGCTGTGCAAATGGTGGAAGTTCGTCCGCGTGTGTCCGGGTTCATCGACAAGCTCCACTTCAAGGACGGCGAGAACGTGAAGGCGGGCGCCTTGCTGTTCACGATTGACCCGCGGCCGTTCGAACTGGCGCTGGACAGCGCCAGGGCGGAGGTCGCCCGCGCCAACGCGCAGGTGGAACTGGCGGCGACAGAAGTGGAACGCGCACGACCGCTCGTCAGATCGGGCGCAGTGACGGAGCGCGATTTCGATCAACGGGCAGCGAACCTGTCGGTGGCGCGCGCGGCCCTACAGGCAGCGCAGGCGGCAACCAAGAACGCCGAACTCAATTTGGAATGGACCAAGGTTACGGCGCCGATCGACGGGCGTATTTCCGATCGCAAAGTGGACGCGGGCAATCTCGTGAACGGCGGATCGGGCACGACGACACTTCTGGCAACAATCGTAACCGTCGACCCCATCCACTTCCTGTTCGAGGTCTCGGAGGCCGATTACCTGCGTTACACGCGATTGGCCGAGAATGGGCAGCGTGCCTCCTCGCGCAATACGGGCAATCCCGTGCGCATCAGGTTGTCGGACGAAACCTCGTTTACGCACTTGGGGAACATGGACTTCGTGGACAACATGCTCAATGCCCGGTCTGGGACCATGCGCGGACGCGCCGTGGTCGAAAACAAGACGGGGCTGATGCAGCCGGGGTTGTTTGCCCGCATGCAGC
Organism: uncultured Alphaproteobacteria bacterium; assembly: GCA_963708775.1. Taxonomy (GTDB): domain Bacteria; phylum Pseudomonadota; class Alphaproteobacteria; order Rhizobiales; family Hyphomicrobiaceae; genus JAGVSR01. The sequence goes on from CAVPTI010000002.1 coordinate 25,544, forward strand.
TGTTTGGCGGCGATGTCGATGCGCTGTTGGTTCCCGATGCGGCGGTGGTATCCGATCAGGCGCGCAAGATCGTATTCACAGTCGGGGACGACGGTATCGTCAAGCCAAAGCCGGTGACTCTCGGGGCTGTCGATGGCGGGCTGAGGATGATCCTGTCGGGACTGACGGCGGAAGACCGTGTTGTGATCGACGGGATCGCTAATCCGATGGTGCGTCCGGGCGCGAAAGTGACGCCGCAGGACGGCAAGATCGAAATGGTCGCGAAATAACAAGTTATTGATGCCTCGAAGCGACTCCGCTGCGCGGAGCCGGCCGCTTCTCCCGGGCTAAGGACCCCTCGCATGCGCTTTACGCACTTCTTCATCGATCGCCCGATCTTCGCAACGGTTCTGTCTATTCTCATCGTCATCATCGGGGCTATCGCGCAGATGCGATTGCCCATTGCCGAGTATCCCGAAATTGCGCCGCCGACCGTGAACGTTCGTGCGGTTTATCCGGGAGCGTCGGCGAAGGTGGTGGCCGAGACGGTGGCGACGCCATTGGAGCAGGAGATCAACGGCGTCGATGACATGCTGTATGTGTCGTCGCAATCGACCGGTGACGGCGCGCTGTCGATCAACGTGGTGTTCAAGCCGGGCACTAACGTCGATATGGCTCAGGTGCTGGTGCAAAACCGCGTCGCGGTGGCCGAGCCGCGGCTGCCGGAAGACGTGCGACGCGTCGGCGTAACGGTGCGGAAGGCGTCGCCCGACCTGATGATGGTCGTGCACATGATCTCGCCGGACGGTTCGCGCGATCAGCAGTACATCTCCAACTATGCGACGCTGAACGTGAAGGACGTGCTGACGCGCGTCGACGGCGTCGGCAACGTAACCGTTTTCGGTGCGCGCGACTTTTCGATGCGCATCTGGCTCGACCCCGACAAGCTGGCGACGCGCAGCCTCACGGCGAACGATGTCGTGACGGCGCTGAGAGCCTCGAACCTACAGGTTGCCGCCGGGTCGGTTAACCAGCCGCCTGCGCAGTCGGACGGCGCTTTTCAATTGCAGGTGACGACGCTCGGCCGTTTGACGGACGTTTCGCAGTTCGAAGACATTGTGGTGCGGGCTGAGCCCGATGGAGCGGTGACGCGGCTGCGCGACGTGGCGCGTGTGGAACTGGGCGCACAGGACTATCTCGTCAATGCGTACCTGAACAACCAGTTTGCGACGGGAATCGGCATCTATCAGCGACCGGGCTCGAACGCTCTTTCGACAGCAGACCAGATCAAGGCCACGATGGAGTCGCTGGCGAAGGACTTCCCGCCGGGCGTGGCTTACACGATCGCCTACAACCCAACCGACTTTATCCGATCGTCGGTAGAGGCAGTGGTGAAGACGCTGTTCGAGGCGGTGGCGCTCGTCGTGCTGGTCGTCATTCTGTTTTTGCAGACATGGCGGGCGGCGATCATTCCGATTGTTGCAATTCCGGTGTCGTTGGTCGGTACCTTCGCGATCATGTCGGCGGTGGGCATCACGTTCAATACACTGTCGCTGTTCGGGCTTGTGCTTGCGATCGGCATCGTGGTGGATGACGCCATCGTGGTCGTAGAAAACGTCGAGCGTCGGCTGCGCGAGGGGATGTCGCCCAAGGATGCCGCGCATGCAACGATGGATGAGGTCGGCGGCGCGGTGCTCGCAATCTCATTGGTTCTCATCGCGGTGTTTGTGCCGACGGCGTTTATTACCGGCCTACAGGGCGCGTTCTACAAGCAGTTTGGCCTCACGATTGCAGCGGCCACGGCCATTTCGGCTTTTGTGTCGCTGACGCTGTCACCGGCGCTGGCCGCTCTGTTGTTGAAGCCACACACGGAGACCCACAACAACGCTGGGCTTATGGCCAAGCTTGGCACGCCGGTGCGCGCGTTCTTCAACGGGTTCAACCGGATGTTCGAACGGTTCGCGCACGGATACGCGTGGCTGACGGGCAAGCTTATCCGGCGCACATTCGTCATGCTTCTGCTGTTCGTTGGGCTGTTAGGTCTCACGTACGAGCGGCTGGCTTCGACGCCCACGGGGCTCATTCCACAGCTTGACCGGACCTATTTCATCGTCGCCTTTCAGTTGCCGCCGGGCTCGACGCTCGATCGCACGGACGAAGTGGTGCGGAAGGCCAGCGATCTTATTCGCGCACGGCCGGGCATCTTCGCGACCGTGCAGTTCGTGGGATTGGACGGCGCTACGTTCACCAACGCGCCGAACGCAGGCGTGATCTTCGTGCGCGTCAACTCATTCGAGGACCGGATCGCGGCGGGTCTCACCAAGGACGGCATCATCAACGACATCCGCAACGAGATGCTGAAGCTGCGCGAGGCGTTCGTGCTCGTGATCGAGCCGCCCTCCGTTCCCGGCATCGGAACCGGCGGCGGTATCAAGGGCTACGTGCAGGATCGGTCGGGGCGCGGATTGCAGGCGCTCGAGATGGCGGCGTTCACCGCGATGGGTGCTGCCAACCAGCGGCCGGAATTCGCGCAGGCGTTCACGCTCTACAATACCCGCACGCCGCAGATCTTCGCCGACATCGACCGCGTCAAGGCGGAACAGCTCGGCGTGCCGATCGCCAACGTGTTCGATACGCTGTCGATCTACATGGGTTCGAGCTATGTGAACGACTTCAATTTGCTCGGACGTACGTTCCGCGTCACGGCACAAGCCGACAATCCGTTCCGGCTGAGCGTGCGCGACGTGCAAAACTTGAAGACGCGAAATGCGGAAGGCGACATGGTGCCGTTGGGGTCCGTTGCTACGTTCCAGGACATCACCGATGCCTACCGTGTGCCGCGCTACAACCTCTATCCCGCGGCGGAATTGCAGGCGGCGATGAAGCCGGGGTTCTCGACGGGCCAGGGCATTGCCGCAATCGAAGACATCGCGGCGACGAAGCTGCCTTCCGGCTTCGGGTTCGAGTGGACGGAAATTGCGCTCCAGGAAAAGCTCGGCGGCAGCACGGCGTTGATTGCGTTCGTGCTGGCTGTCGTATTTGTTTTCCTGCTGCTCTCTGCGCTCTACGAGAGTTGGCTGTTGCCGCTGGCGGTGATCTTGATCGTGCCGATGTGCATTCTGGCGGCAATGATAGGCGTGAATATTCGCGGTTTCGATCGCAACATCCTGGTCGAGATCGGTCTGGTGGTGCTTGTCGGTCTTGCGGCGAAAAACGCGATCCTGATCGTGGAGTTCGCCAAGCAGGCCGAAGAGGCGGGCATGAACCGCTACGACGCGGCTGTCGAAGCTGCAAAGACGCGCCTTCGACCGATCATCATGACGTCGCTCGCATTCATTCTCGGCGTGGTGCCGCTCGTGTTTGCAAGCGGGGCGGGTGCCGAGATGCGGCAGTCGCTGGGAACGGCGGTGTTCTCAGGCATGATCGGCGTGACTGTGTTCGGTCTTTTTTTCACGCCGCTGTTCTACGTGCTGGCGAGCCGCTTCCAGCGCAAGAAGACAGCCGACACGGCCCCGGTGCCCGACGTAGCTTCTTAGTTGCGCATGGCGACTCCGCTAGCGCGGAGCCGGCCGCCATGCGCGGAAGGACTTTGATGGCGGATGGCAGCTCCGCTGGCGGAGCCGGCCGCCATGTGTGGTGATGCTGTCTCAATTCGGTACGCCTCTTAACGCGCCTTTTACTGGTCCGGCTGCACTCTGCCCTCACAGATACGAGGCGTCGGGTTCGGCCGGCCGCCGGCATGAGAAGGTTAAGAGACCATGAAGACCGTCCTGAAGGCGGGGGTGGCCGCTGCCGCTCTGGCAATCGCGCTGACCGTGACAACCGACACGTTCGCGGCCGATCTCGGCGGGTCTTTCAAGGACGGATATGCAGCCGCGCCCGCCTACGTCGCTTCGGCTGTCGGCCCGTGCTACTTCCGCGGCGATGTCGGCTATTCAGCCTCGCAGGATCCGTCCGTGACGTGGCCGGTGAACAACGGGTCGTGGACGGATACAAATACCGACGGCATCGTCGACGCGAACGAAGTCGGTTCGACGTTCTTGACCGATCGCGTCACGAACGTGAGCCTCGAAAACACGTGGTTGGCTGAAGGCGGTATGGGTTGCGGTTCGGGTTCGCGCGGCTTCCGTGGTGAAGTCATGCTCGGCTATCGCGGCGATCGTGATCTCGAAGGCGAGCCCGGCGTCTATGATCCGGGTCCTCCGGTTGGCACCGACACCAACGTAACGCCGTACTCGAGGAGCGCCGATTGACGATCCGCTGCACACCAGCATCCAGACCTACACGCTGATGCTCAACGTGTATAAGGATCTCGGCAACTACAATCGCTTCGTGCCTTACATCGGCGCCGGTATCGGTCTGGCGATCCACGATGTCGATGAAGTCTACTTCACCGGCAACCCGAACCTCGTCAATCGCATCGAAGGCGATCGTGACGTGTCGTTCGCCTGGTCGCTGATGGCGGGTGTCGGCTACCAGATTTCCGACCGTGCGATCCTCGACGTGGGCTATCGCTACATCGATATGGGTTCGGCTCAGTCGGGCCGTGTCGACAGCGCGGGCTTCGTCAATCCGGCCGTCAAGATCGACGACATTGCCGCTCACGAAGTCAAAGTCGGTCTGCGCTACCACTTCGGTGACACGGGCACCGAGTACGCACCGTTCAAGTAATCGCTCTCTCCCTCAAGAAGCGATCCCCGAAGCCGGGCTCCTCCCCCAGGAGCCCGGCTTTACTTTTTGCGCCATCCGACTCCGCTTGCGCGGAGCCGTTGTTCTAGGTTTGCGCCATCCGACTCCGCTTGCGCGGAGCCGGCCGGATGGCGCGGGAGTTTAGGGTTTTTTATACAACATTCAATGCGGGCGGCGAGGTTTACCGGGAGACGGGCGCATTGGAGAAACTGGATTGATCTTGCTCCCCCTTGCTGCCTATATGAGCGCCCTGTCCGGACTGCTGTCGTCGGCGCTTTGCCGCGCCAGCCGATAGCTGTGCGGACGCACTCGTTTCTGCCCGGTTTGCGCCGGGCTCGAGCTCTCCCAGCGGGCGTGGTGGAATTGGTAGACACGCCAGATTTAGGTTCTGGTGGCCTTGGCTTTGGGGGTTCGAGTCCCTCCGCCCGCACCAGTATCTGCCCGCCCTGAGACGTGCCGAGACGACAAAATCCTATCGAGCGGCCGACCCACCTTTGTGGACGGCCATGGACGACGACAACACGAGCTGAAAAAGGCAAGGACGATGCAGATTATCGAGGCCAACGTTGACGGCCTGAAGCGGACCCTCAAGGTCGTGGTTGGTGCGGCCGAGATCGAGCAGCGTCTTGCCTCGCGCCTCGATCAGGTCAAGGACAACGTCCAGCTCAAGGGCTTCCGCAAGGGCAAGGTGCCCGTGGCGCATATCAAGAAGGTGTACGGCCGCTCGCTGATGACCGAAGTTTTGCAGGATGCCATTCGCGAGACCAGCGATGCCGCGATCCGCGACCGTAAGGAACGTCCCGCGCAGATGCCCAACATCTCGCTGTCGGAAGACCAGGACGAGATCAATCAGGTCATCGAAGGCAAGAAGGATCTTGCTTATCAGATGACGTTTGAAGTCGTGCCGGAAATTCCGCTGGCCGACTTCGAGACGATCGAACTCGAGCGGCTGTCCGCCGATGTCGACGATGAGACGCTGCAAAAGTCGATCGACGATCTTTTGAAGCGCGCCGGTAGCTTCGAGGCCGATGCCGAGCGCAAGGCGGAAACGGGCGATCGCGTCACGATCACGTACAAGGGCACCATCAACGGCGAGGCGTTCGAAGGCGGCAGCGGCGAGGGCTTGAGCCTCGTACTGGGCAACGCCGGCTTTATCCCCGGTTTCGAAGACGGCATCGTCGGCATGGGTAAAGGCGAAACGAAAGACGTGTCGTGCCGCTTCCCGGACGACTATTCGGTCGAAACGCTGGCCGGCAAGGATGCCGTGTTCAACGTGACGGTGAATGAAGTCGAGAAGCCGGTGGAAGCAAAGCTCGATGATGAGATTGCCAAGGCTTTCGGCGCGGAAAACGCCGATAACCTGAAGGATCTCGTGCGCAAGCAGATCCAGTCGGAGTTCGACAAGGCGGCGCGTGTGAAGATGAAACGCGAGCTGCTCGACAAGCTCGAAACATTGCACAGCTTCGAATTGCCTGGCTCGCTTGTCGACCGCGAGTTCGAAGGTATCTGGCGGCAGGTGGAAGCCAGCCGCCAGCAGGGCGAGAATGCCGAGGACGCGGGCAAGTCGGAAGAGGACCTGCGCGCGGAATATCAGAAGATCGCGGAGCGGCGCGTTCGGCTGGGTCTCGTCGTGGGCGAGATCGGCGCGAAGAACCTGATCGAAGTCACGCAGGACGAGATGCGTATGGCCCTCATGGAGCAGGCGCGTCGTTATCCGGGCCAGGAGAAGTTCGTCTACGAATACTTCGAGAAGACGCCAGGTGCGCTGCAGGAATTGCGCGCGCCGATCTTTGAAGACAAGGTCGTCGATCTCATTGTCGGCAAGGCCAAGGTATCGGAGAAGAAGGTCAGCCGCGAAGAGCTGTTCGAGCAGGTCAAGGCCGCAACCGAGGCCTGATCCCGCTCGTGACCGCCAGAGTCGTTATCACCCATCCCGTTTGCCTCTCCCTCTTTGGCGACTTCGCTCGAGGTCTTACGGGGAGGGGATGGGTGGCGGAAACCTTGGAGGCGGTCGACCGCGGGTCCCGACAGGTCTTTCACAGATATTTCGGCGCGTGACCGGCCGCTTTCCATAGGGGGCTTGGCTTCCCATATGCTAGAAGCCGGACGCATAATGGCAGGCGCCCAGACTTTCCCCATCGATCGGCGCTCGCTGCCGACCGAAATAGCCGTTTGAACGAGGAGCACGAACCGATGCGCGATCCTATCGCTACGCTGACCAACACCTTCTGGCCGATGGTCGTGGAGCAGACTGCGCGCGGGGAGCGCGGCTACGATTTGCCCTCGCGCCTCTTGAAAGAGCGGATCATCTTCGTCACCGGCCCTGTGGAGGACCACATGGCCTCCTCGATCTGCATGCAGCTGCTGTTCCTGGAGTCGGAGAACCCGAAGAAGGAAATCTCCATGTACATCAACTCCCCGGGCGGGGTGGTGACCTCTGGGATGGCCATTTACGACACCATGCAGTTCATCAAGCCGCAGGTTGCGACCCTGTGCATCGGCCAGGCTGCCTCAATGGGCTCGCTGTTGCTATGCGCCGGCGCCAAGGACATGCGCTTTGCGCTGCCGAATGCCCGCGTCATGGTTCACCAGCCGTCGGGTGGGTTTTCGGGTCAGGCATCCGACATCGAACGGCATGCTGAAGACATCATCAAGATGAAGCGCCGCTTGAACGAAGTCTACGTCAAGCACACCGGTCAGCCCTATGAAAACATTGAGAAAACGCTCGATCGCGATTACTTCATGACTGCCGATCAGGCGAAGGACTTCGGAATTATAGACAAGGTTCTGAACAGCCGCGACGATGTGGAAGGAAAGTTAGCCGAGTTAAAGGCGACCTGATCCGGAACGGCGGCGCCGGTCCGCTCGTTTTGGCCTATACGGGTCGACCTTCAACTTGAGGCCGTATCGCCTTCATTGAGGCGCTTTCGCGGGTCAAAACCACACCCTGCGGTGGCACGATTTGTCACCGGTATCTGCCGGTGACTTAAGGTAACCTCAGGTCTTCGGGTGGACGTTGGCCCGTGTGGCATTAGGGTGGCGCAAGCCGGGATCGGCCCCGGCTATGCATTAATCCATTCTTGATCTGCCGAGCGTTAGCGTGCTGTGATCGGCCTGGAGATTCCAGGGTGGAGCAGTCCGCAGACCTCGGGTTCCCTTTTACGCCACCGGGAGCGACCGTGCTTCCAGTGGTATTCAGTCCCGGCAAACGGGTGCGAGAGACGCGATGGCTCAAGAGAAAAACACTCTCTACTGCTCCTTCTGCGGCAAGAGCCAGCACGAGGTTCGAAAGCTTATTGCTGGTCCGACCGTATTCATCTGCGATGAATGCGTCGAACTTTGCATGGATATTATTCGCGAAGAGAACAAGAACACGCTCGTCAAGTCGCGCGACGGTGTTCCGACACCGCAGGAAATCTGCACGGTTCTCGACAGCTATGTGATCGGTCAGTACCACGCCAAGCGCGTGCTTTCGGTCGCCGTTCACAATCATTACAAGCGGCTCAGCCACGCGGCGAAAAACAACGACGTCGAACTCGCGAAGTCGAACATCTTGCTTGTCGGTCCCACGGGTTGCGGCAAGACCTTGCTCGCGCAGACACTGGCCCGCATCCTTGATGTGCCGTTCACGATGGCGGATGCGACGACACTCACCGAAGCCGGTTACGTTGGCGAGGACGTCGAGAACATCATTCTGAAGCTCCTGCAGAACGCCGACTACAATGTCGAGCGGGCGCAGCGCGGCATCGTCTACATCGACGAAATCGACAAGATTTCGCGCAAGTCAGATAACCCGTCGATCACGCGCGACGTGTCGGGCGAAGGCGTGCAGCAGGCTCTTTTGAAGATCATGGAAGGCACGGTCGCGTCCGTGCCGCCGCAGGGTGGCCGCAAGCATCCGCAGCAGGAATTCCTGCAGGTTGACACGTCGAACATCCTATTCATCTGCGGCGGCGCTTTCGCAGGGCTGGAGAAGATCATCTCCGGCCGCGGTCGCGGCACTTCGATCGGCTTCGGCGCAAAGGTGACTGGTCCGGATGAGCGCCGCACCGGTGAAGTGCTGCGTCAGGTCGAGCCCGAGGATTTGCTGAAGTTCGGTCTCATCCCTGAGTTCATCGGACGATTGCCGGTGATTGCAACGCTGGAAGATCTGGACGAGACCGCACTCGTGCAGATCCTGACCGAGCCGAAGAATGCTCTCGTCAAGCAGTATCAGCGCCTGTTCGAGATGGAAGACGTCAAGCTCACGATCACAATCGACGCGCTCAAGGCCATTTCCCGCCGCGCCATTGAGCGCAAGACGGGTGCACGCGGTCTGCGCTCCATTATGGAAGCGATCCTGCTCGACACCATGTACGACCTGCCCGCCATGAAAGGTGTGGAAGAGATCGTGATCAGCCCGGAAGTCGTGGAAGGCGGGGCGCGACCCCTGCGGATCTACAGCGAGCGGGCGGAAGAAAAAGGCACGGCCTCGTAAGGCGTTGACCGGCGGGTTCGCGCGCTTGGCGCGCGAACCCTGGCCCGCCCGCTGCGACAGCGGTGCATAAGGGCACATGGGCCGGTCTGGCGTCTTGATCCTGGCGCGGCGATCCCCAAATGTTCACTCCGGGCCAGCGGCCTAACTCGTCGGTTCCCTGCTTCCGCTTGCGGAAGGAGGGTCGGCGTGCGTCGCGGGTAGCCAGCTCTAGACCGGGCCGAGGGACAGTCCGCCTCATTGGGGACAAGCCATCGGGCTAATAGGCTTTTAGAGCATGAAGCTAGGCGAGGAGATTTAGCGTAAGCTAAGTCAACTCCAGTCAAAGGTAGAGCCATGAGCGAAGACAAGACGGCACGCGAAAAGGCAGGCGGACGGACGCTTTATCCGGTCCTCCCTCTGCGCGACATCGTCGTGTTCCCGTACATGATCGTGCCGCTGTTCGTCGGGCGCGAAAAGTCAATCAATGCCCTCGGCGAGGTCATGAATGCCGACAAGCACATCTTGCTTGCCGCGCAGAAGAACGCCGGCGACGACGATCCTGCGACGGACGCGATTTATGAGACCGGCACGCTTGCCAGCGTTCTGCAGCTGTTGAAGCTGCCGGACGGCACCGTGAAGGTGCTCGTCGAAGGTGTCGCGCGCGCGAAAATCGTCCGCTACACGGACAATCCGGATTTCTTCGAAGCGGAAGTCGAGAAGATCCCGGAAGTCGAAGGTGCGAAGGATGAGATCGAGGCGCTTGCCCGCTCGGCCGTGTCGCAGTTCGAGAGCTATGTGAAGCTCAACAAGAAGATCTCGCCCGAAGTGCTCGGCACCGTCGCGCAGATCGAGGACTATTCCAAGCTTGCCGACACGATCGCCTCTCATCTCGCGATCAAGATCGCCGACAAGCAGGAGATCCTTGAGACGACGACGATCTCGGAGCGGCTCGAGAAGGTCTACACGCTCATGGAGAGCGAGATTTCCGTTCTCCAGGTCGAGAAGCGGATTCGCTCTCGTGTGAAACGTCAGATGGAGAAGACGCAGCGCGAGTACTATTTGAATGAGCAGATGAAGGCCATTCAGAAGGAACTCGGCGACAACGACGAGCGTGACGACATCTCCGAGTTCGAGGAGAAGATCGAGAACACCAAGCTGTCGAAGGAAGCCAAGGACAAGGCGCTGGCTGAGCTGAAGAAGCTCAAGCAGATGAGCCCGATGTCGGCTGAAGCGACGGTGGTGCGCAACTACCTCGATTGGCTCCTGTCGATCCCGTGGGGCGTCAAGGGCAAGGTGAAGAAGGATCTCGACGAGGCCCAGCAGGTTCTCGACGCGGAGCACTATGGCCTGGAGAAGGTCAAGGAGCGCATCCTCGAATATCTCGCCGTGCAGGCGCGCACGAACAAGCTGAAGGGGCCGATCCTGTGCCTTGTCGGGCCTCCCGGCGTGGGCAAGACCTCACTTGGCAAGTCGATCGCGAATGCCACTGGCCGCGAGTTCGTGCGCATGTCACTCGGCGGTGTGCGCGACGAAGCGGAAATCCGCGGTCATCGCCGCACCTACATCGGCTCGATGCCCGGCAAGGTCATCCAGTCGATGAAGAAGGCGAAGCGGACGAACCCGCTCTTTCTGCTCGATGAGATCGACAAGATGGGCCAGGACTTCCGCGGCGATCCCGCGGCGGCTCTGCTCGAAGTGCTCGATCCGGAACAGAATTCGTCGTTCAACGACCATTACCTCGAGGTCGACTATGACCTGTCGGGCGTGATGTTCGTGACCACGGCGAATACGCTGAACATTCCGCCGGCCCTTCTGGACCGCATGGAGATCATCCGTCTCGCCGGTTACACGGAAGACGAGAAGGTCGAGATCGCCAAGCGGCATTTGCTGGCTGAGCAGGCGAGCGCGCACGGTCTGGAAGCCGGCGAGTGGACCGTCGACGATGCCGCCATCATGGAGGTCATTCGCCGCTACACGCGTGAAGCGGGCGTCCGCTCGCTCGAGCGTGAAATGGCGAAACTTGCGCGCAAGGCCGTGAAGGAAATCCTGACTACGGACCACAAGACGGTCCACGTCACGGCTGACAACGTGAAGGATTACCTTGGCGTTCCGAAGTATCGCTATGGCGAGGCGGAACTGGAGGACCAGATCGGCATCGTGACCGGTCTTGCCTGGACGGAAGTCGGCGGCGAGTTGCTCACCATCGAAGGCGTCATGATGCCTGGGAAGGGCAAGATGACGGTGACGGGCAACCTGCGCGATGTGATGAAGGAATCGATCTCTGCGGCGAACGCGTACGTTCGCTCGCGGTCCGTCGAATTCGGCATCCGTCCGTCGCTGTTCGAGAAGAGGGACATCCACGTGCACGTGCCGGAAGGCGCAACGCCGAAGGATGGTCCGTCTGCCGGCGTTGCGATGGGCACGGCCATCATCTCGGTTCTCACCGGTATTCCGGTGCGTAAAGATGTGGCGATGACTGGCGAAATCACGCTGCGCGGCCGTGTGCTTCCGATCGGCGGGCTGAAAGAAAAACTGCTTGCCGCGCTGCGCGGCGGGATCAAGACCGTCTGCATTCCCGAGGAGAACGTCAAGGATCTGGCGGACATCCCTGAGGAAGTGAAGAAGAAGCTCGAGATCGTTCCAGTGGCGCGTATGGAGGACGTTTTGAAAGCGGCCCTCGTGCGCCAGCCTGAGGCGATCACGTGGGAAGAAGTGGCGGCGGAAGCCGCTGCCGAAGTGGACGGCGTTGGTAAAGACGGCTCGCGCATCACTGCGCACTGACGTCAGCGACGTGATTTGGGCCCCGCGGCAGGTTTGTCGCGGGGTCATTCTTTTCAATGTGTTCCAGCTTTTTGCGTGCGTCCGATCGGCGCAATCAGGGCGTTTTCCAGTCGAAAAACGGCGGTTTTTCCGCTTGACGCTCTGGTCGTTTCAGCGCTTTGTGCCAGCGCAAAAATAATGCGACGCGGTGCGCATTTCTCTGCTGCCTGCCGCGCTCTTTGCAAACATTTTTTCACCTTCAAGTTCGATCCACCCACAAGGACGTGACCTATGAGCAAGAAAGATTTGATCGATGCTGTTTCGCGCGATTGCGAACTGACGAAGGAAAAAGCGACCGCTGTCGTTGATGCCGTCGTCGGTCACATTCGTTCAACGCTGGCCGGCGGCTCGGAAGTTCGTCTGCCCGATTTCGGCACGTTCAAGGTTTCGGCTCGCAAGGAGCGCGAAGGGCGCAATCCATCCACGGGCGCTACGATTAAGATCCCGGCTTCTAAGGTCGCCAAGTTCACGCCTGCGAAGGGCTTGAAGGATGCGCTGAATTAAGTCGCTCACGCCGGCGTTCCCGAGCGCGATGCGCTCGGGCCGGCTTCGCGGGAGCGGCGCTTGCGCCGGGCGGCCTTGCCGCCTGGGCCCTGCGGGCCACGCACACCGCAACGGGAGGTTAGCTCAGCGGTAGAGCGCTTCGTTTACACCGAAGATGTCGGGGGTTCGATCCCCTCACCTCCCACCATTTTGTCTCTCACGCTTGCTGATCCTCGCTACGCTCGGGCAAGCTCCGAGGGGCGCGGCTTGCCGCGGGCGCCTTGCGCCTTGCCGCTTTGCGCCGAGGCTCAGCTCGCGCTCCTCGCTGCGCTCGGGCAAGCTCCGGGGGCGCGGCTTGCCGCGGGTCGCGTTGCTCGCGCTCGCGCTCTCTCACGCTTGCTGATCCTCGCTGCGGGCGCCGTTGGCGCCTTGCCGCTTCGCGGCGGGAGGCTGTCTTGCATCGGCGCTTGCGCCGGCGTGCGTTACACAAAAGTCGATTGGGCGGGTTCACGACTTCAGGACTTGGCGGCGGCGTCGGGGCGGGTTAGTTGCGGACGGCCATTCAACCCGGAGAGCTTCATGTCCGTCACGATGTATCAGGTTGCCGTTCCGTCGTTTCAGAAGCATTTGCATGCGCTCGACGGGATCATCGACAAGGCTATGGCCTATGCGGCGGCCAAGAAGATCGCGCCCGAGACGTTGCTGACGGCGCGGCTCTATCCCGACATGTTCAACTTTACGCGGCAGGTTCAGGAGAGCTGCAAATTTGCGGCGCTTTCAGCGCAGCGGTTGGCGAACGTCGATGTGGCGGCCGAAGCCGATGGCGAAAAGACGTTCGAGGATCTGAAGGCGCGGATTGCGCGGACGATAGATTTGCTCGCAAGCGTCAAGCCCGAGCAGATGGACGGGTCGGACGAGCGGCAAATCACGATCAAAGTCGGCCCAAACGAAATGAGCTTTTCGGGTCGCGATTACCTGCTGCATTTCGCGTTGCCGAACTTCTATTTCCACGCGTCGACCGCCTACGGCATCTTGCGCCACAACGGGCTCGAGATCGGCAAGCGGGATTTCATGCGGCGGACCTGAAGCGGCGGGTACGCTGAGGACTGCCGGGGCCCGCCAAATGGCGGGATGACGTTCTGTGGGTGCCGGGGCTTTACAACATGGCTCGGCGGACTTCAGCCTCGGAAAATCCAGGAAGTGCGCTTGACTTCAGGGGGGCGAACCCGTAGTGAACGCACCGTGACACGCGCGATGCTGCTCGCTCGCGTGAACTACCGGTTTGCGGGAGTAGCTCAGTTGGTTAGAGCGCCGCCCTGTCACGGCGGAGGCCGCGGGTTCAAGTCCCGTCTCTCGCGCCATTTTTTCTCTCACGCTTGCTGATCCTCGCTCCGCTCGGGCAAGCTCCGAGGGGCGCGGCTTGCCGCGGGTCGCCTTGGCGCCTTGCCGCTTCGCGGCCGAGGCTCAGTCTCCGCTGCTGATCCTCGCTACGCTCGGGCAAGGCGCGGCTGCCGCGGGTCGCTTGCCCGGGCGCTTCGCGCCGCCAGCGTTGCTACGCTTGCTGATCGTGGCTGCTGGAGCCGCCGCCCCAAGACATCTGGTCCGGTTGCGCGCGGGGGAGGGGTGGGTTAACAGGGGCTGGAGTGTGATGCGCTGCTTGAGCTTGGCGCAAAACCGAGGAGAACCCGGTGGATCAACTGCTCACCGACTATCTGCCGCTCGCCGTGTTTCTCGGCGTGTCGCTCGCCTTCATGGGCATCCTGATGCTCGCGCCGTTCCTCGTGGCCGTGCGCAATCCGGATCCGGAGAAGGTCTCCGCCTACGAATGCGGCTTCAATGCTTTCGACGACGCGCGCATGAAATTTGACGTGCGGTTCTACCTGGTTTCGATCCTATTCATTATCTTCGACCTGGAAGTGGCGTTCCTTTTCCCCTGGGCGGTCGTGTTCAAGGATCTGGGGGTCTATGGTTTCTGGTCGATGATGCTGTTCCTCGGCGTGCTCACCATCGGCTTCATCTACGAGTGGCGCAAAGGAGCGCTCGAATGGGATTGATCGTACCGCCCGACTACCGCGAGCGGCTGACATACGAGACGGCGAAGGAAGGCCTCGGCGGTCCCGGCATTATCAAGCCCGGCGATCCGAGCTTTACCGCGATTTCGAACGAGCTCGCCGACAAGGGCTTCCTCGTCACAACCACGGACGATCTCATCAACTGGGCGCGCACCGGCTCGCTCATGTGGATGACGTTCGGTCTTGCGTGTTGCGCGGTGGAGATGATGCAGGCCTCGATGCCGCGCTACGATCTGGAGCGTTTCGGCTTTGCGCCGCGCGCCAGCCCGCGTCAGTCGGACGTGATGATCGTCGCCGGCACGCTGACCAACAAGATGGCGCCGGCGCTGCGCAAGGTCTACGACCAGATGCCCGAGCCGCGGTACGTGATCTCGATGGGATCGTGCGCCAATGGCGGCGGCTATTATCATTATTCATACGCGGTCGTGCGCGGATGCGACCGCATCGTGCCGGTCGACATCTACGTTCCGGGTTGCCCGCCGACGGCGGAGGCGCTGCTCTATGGCGTGCTTCTGCTGCAGCGGAAGATCCGTCGTACCGGCACGATCGAGCGGTGATATGAGCGAAATTCTCAAAGAACTCGGCGAGTATGTCGAACTGAAACTCGGCTCTCATGTGCGCGGCGTGGATGTGCGCTATGGCGAATTGACGGTGACGATCGCTCGCGATCAAATCGCTAAGGCGCTACGGTTTCTGCGCGATGACGGCCGGTGCCGGTTCGAGGTTCTGATCGACATCTGCGGTGTGGATTACCCGGAGCGCGCGGAACGGTTCGACGTCGTTTATCACTTGCTGTCGCCCCGGCTGAACCAGCGTATCCGGGTCAAGCTCTCGACCGACGATGCGACGCCGGTTGCGAGTGCGGTCGAGATTTTTGCCGCCGCCAACTGGTTCGAGCGCGAAGCCTACGACATGTACGGTATTCTGTTTTCCGGCCATCCGGATCTGCGCCGTCTCTTGACGGATTATGGCTTCCAGGGCTTCCCGCTGCGCAAGGATTTCCCGCTCACCGGCTATGTCGAGGTTCGTTACGACGATGCGAAAAAGCGGGTCGTGTATGAGCCGGTGAAGCTGACGCAGGAATTTCGCACATTTGATTTCGAAAGCCCCTGGGAGGGGATGACCGGAAACGTCCTGCCCGGCGACGAGAAAGCCACACGTTCCTGAATCGCGCGTCAAGAGGGCCATCCATGCTCGAAGACGATCCGAGGCTGGCGATGATCCGCGGCAACGCCGCGCTGGTGCTTGAAGAGCTGGGCCCGATCGCCGGAATTACGTTCGATTATGGCCCGCAATCGGTTGCGTGGGTCGATGGCTATATCGAGCGCCAACGGCAGCGGATGGATGATCCGGACGCCGTTGCTAGTCTCGTTTCGGTGCTCGGCTCCTATCTCGGTGAGGCGGTGATTGCGGCGGCAGGCGGGTCTTGGGACGTGCATGAGCGCGACGAAATCGGGGTCCGCTTCGATAATGGTGACTGGTGCTTCCCGTTCTCCAAGGTTGCCAAGCAGTTCGCGTGCGGCACGGCGGAGAGCGGTGAGTCGATCCTGTCGTTCTATAACGTCAGCATCGCCTTCATCGCCGGCGGCCAACTGGCAGGGATGCAGGCCGCAAACGACGTGGAGGCGCCGCAATGAAGGACACGCTCAAGGCCGGCGATACGGCGCGGCTCGACTACAAAGTGCCGGCGAACAAGACGGTGCCGCATCTTTATCCGGAAGCGCACGATTTTCAGTTGATGCCGACGGTGTTCGCCACCGGGTTCATGGTTGGGCTCATGGAATGGGCCTGCATGAAGGTGCTGGAACCGCACTTGGAGCCCGGAGAAGGCAGCCTCGGCACTCACATCGACGTATCGCACATTGCAGCAACGGTGCCGGGCCAAGTGGTCAGGGTCGATGCGACGTGCACGGGCGTCACGGGGCGGCGCATTGGATTTACTGTCGTCGCCCATGACGGTCTGGAGAAGATCGGCGAAGGCCGGCATGAGCGCATCGTCGTGCCGTGGGAGCGGTTTGTAGGGCGCGTGAACGAAAAGGCAAAGCGGGCGCGGGTCGGCGAAATCGGCACACCCAATGGAACGACGGGTAGCGCTGCATGAGCGAGGACATTCCGGTTTCGGGTCATTGCCTTTGCGGTGCGGTTATGTTCACGGCCGCGGCCCGCTCGCCAGACGTGACGGCCTGCCATTGCAGCATGTGCAGCCGGTGGGGTGGTGGCGTCGCGCTGTCGATCGACATTGAAACCGCCCCGGTGTTCACGGGTGAGGACAACATCGGCGTCTACAAGTCGTCCGACTGGGGCGAGCGCGGTTTCTGCAAGGTGTGTGGGTCCAGCCTTTATTGGCGGCTTTCGGGCGCGGACCGCTATACCTTTTCGGCCGGCGCCCTGGACGATACGTCCCACCTCAGGCTCGCCAAGGAAATCTTCATCGACGATAAGCCGGGGTATTACACTTTCGCGAACGATACCGTTAAACAGACGGGCGACGAGGCGACCGAGGCGTTCCTCGCCGAAGCAGAGCACAGGACCTGAGCACGTTTCATGCCCGAGACAGAAATTCGCCAATTCACTATCAATTTCGGGCCGCAACATCCGGCGGCACACGGCGTGCTGCGTCTCGTCCTGGAACTCGACGGCGAGGTCGTGGAGCGGGTGGACCCTCACGTGGGGCTTCTGCATCGCGGCACGGAGAAGCTGATCGAGGCGAAGACCTACACGCAGGCGATCGGCTATTTCGACCGGCTCGACTACGTGGCCCCGATGAACCAGGAGCATGCGTTCTGCCTTGCGGCGGAAAAGCTGCTCGGCATCGAGGTGCCGCGTCGGGCGCAGCTCATCCGCGTGCTCTATTCGGAGATCGGGCGGCACTTGTCGCACCTGCTCAACGTCACGACGCAGGCGATGGACGTCGGCGCGCTGACCCCGCCGCTGTGGGGCTTCGAAGAGCGCGAGAAGCTGATGGTATTTTACGAGCGCGCGTCGGGATCGCGGATGCATGCGAAGTATTTTCGCGTGGGTGGCGTGCATCAGGATCTGCCGCCGGAACTGATCGACGACATCTACAATTGGTGCGATCCGTTCCTGAAGACGCTCGACGACATCGACGGGCTTCTGACCGACAACCGCATTTTCAAGCAGCGCAACGTCGACATCGGTGTCGTGTCGCTACAGGAAGCGTTCGACTGGGGCTTTTCGGGCGTGATGGTGCGCGGGTCGGGTGCGGCTTGGGATCTGCGCAAGGCGCAGCCGTACGAATGCTACGAGGAGTTCGATTTCGACATTCCCATCGGGAAGAACGGCGACTGCTATGACCGCTATCTATGCCGCATGGCCGAGATGCGCGAGAGCGTGAAGATCATGAAGCAGGCTTGCGATAAGTTGCGCCAGCCCGACGGCCAAGGGCCGGTGATGACGGCGAACAAGAAGGTCGCAGCGCCGAAGCGGGGCGAGATGAAGCGCTCGATGGAAGCGCTGATCCATCACTTCAAGCTCTACACCGAAGGTTTTCACGTGCCGGCCGGCGAGGTCTATGCGTGCGTCGAAGCGCCGAAAGGCGAGTTCGGCGTGTATCTCGTGGCGGATGGCTCCAACAAACCGTACCGGTGCAAGATCCGAGCGCCGGGTTTCCCGCATCTGGCTGCCATGGACCACCTCAATCGCGGCCACATGCTGGCCGACGTTTCAGCCATTCTCGGTTCGATCGACATCGTGTTCGGTGAGATCGACCGCTAGATCTCAGCCCTGCTGGCGGGGAACCAAGTTAATGATAGTCCCGCTTGCCTGTCCCTGCTGCTCGTAAACTTCGAGAAAGGCGATCAGGCTGTCGAGGTGGACGAGGTAATCGGTCCGGTCGATCTGGGTGTCATCAAGCCTGTGGCTGGTGAAATCTGCGCCTTCGATGGCGTCCTCAAGAAGCCCCACGGCATTATCGTAGGGCGTGGTGTTCCAATAGTGGACGCCTTCATGTTCCGTTACCCGCTCGCGGATGCCACGGAGGCTGGCGGCGACGGCGCGGATGCGGCACAAATCGACGGTCATGGTCGGCTCCTCGATCGGGCAGTTGGTAACGAACGGTTAGCAAATCATTCACGCTAAGCTTAGGAGTTTATGGATCGCGGTGACGTTGTCGCTATAAACGGTGGCTGTGTCATAGCTAGCGCGGTCTCGTGCGATGTTCGAGTTTCAAACTCAAACCGACCTTGTGATTTCGCTCACATTTCTAGTCTGGGCGCTGATCCTTTATCTCGTCAACGTTCGCGGCAAGCGCCGGCGGACGCAGCATGAAGCTTGGCGTAAAGACTCCCTGAGCCGCTGGAACTGAGCATTGGGGTCTGCCTGCCTCCTTGATTTAACCGCTGCGTCACGGCGATATGGTCCAGATCGACCAACTTTGGCAGAACGGCGGAGGCTGGACGGCGCGGCGGTTGCACCTATAAAGGTTTAGCTGCAACTTGGCCGCGTGAAGGGCTCATGCTGTGGGAGGGGCGGGAATGATCGACGAGCGCTTTTTGCTGGCGGTGGCAGCGTTGGGCTGGGGGCTCTCGCTTTCGACCTATCGCATTTTCGCACGTAGAAACGGTTGGCCCATGGGATCGCTGCAGGCCGACCTTCCGGCAGTGCCCGTGATCCTGGGGCTGGCGGCGTTTCTGGCGGGGATCCTCTTTGCAGCCGCTCGCGGACCGGACGACGGTGGCTGGGTGATCGTGCTGTTTGGTCTTCTTCTGGCGGTTTTCTGGACGGGGTTTTTGCGGGTGGGATCACAGATCTCGCTGTTCCTGGCCCCTGTGGCGCTGATCTTCTTGCTGCTGGCGTGGTTCAGTGACTTCGATAAGCTCCTCTATTGGACCTAATTCCTGCGGGCCAAGCCGTCGCTTGGGCCCACTGAGCGCTGAATTCGGCAGGTTCGGGCGTACGCGCAAAAACTGATTCGCGTCGCCTTCCTCGCGACATCGCAGCGCGGGCGGTCCGCCGATGGGCGAACCCATCCCCGCTTGCTTTGCCCGCACCAACACCGTAACTGAAATCCGGAACCGTCGAAGGGTTCGCGGGGTGGGGACGCCCTTTGAATTCGCGTGCTGAGGTGCAATGCGTGCGCGCATTGAGCCACACGCCGGACCCCGTTTCGGTGAACTCACAGTGGCAGTCCGGTGTGGGAAAGCATTGACCCGCGCTTGGCAGTTTGGAGCCGTGCATGGCCGTTCGCCGCTTACATCCAGATCAACCCGCAGGTTTTGCTTTCACGTCGGAAAATATGGCGTGGGTGAATGCGGCCATCGCCAAGTATCCGCCGGGCAAGCAGGCCTCGGCGGTGATCCCGGTGCTGTGGCGCGCGCAGGAACAGATCGGCGGCTGGATTACGGAACCGGCGATCCGCGTCGTCGCCGACATGCTCGGAATGGCGCACATCCGCGTCCTTGAAATCGCGACGTTCTACACGATGTTCCAGTTGGCTCCGATCGGGTCCAAGGCGCACGTGCAGGTGTGCGGAACGACACCGTGCATGCTGCGGGGGTCGAAGGACCTCATCAAGGTCTGCAAGAAGCGGATTGCCGAAGATCCGTTTCACCTGTCGGCTGACGGAGCGTTCTCGTGGGAAGAGGTGGAGTGCCTCGGCTCGTGCGCGAATGCACCCATGGTCCAGATCGGCGCTGACACCTACGAGGATCTGACGCCGGCAAGTTTCGATGCTCTGCTGGATGGTTTTGCTCAAGGCATGCCGCCCATGCCCGGGTCGCAAATAGGCCGTACGGCCTCTTGTCCTGAAGGCGGGCCGACGACACTGTCCGATCCGTCGCTCTTCGATGGGTCTCGTGTGGGCCAGTGGCAGAAGCGGTTGGAGCATGGCTCTGGCGGTTCAGCGCCTGCGGCTCCGGTTACGCCTGCTGCGCCTTCCACGCCCTCGGCTCCCCCGGCGCCTGCGGCGTCGGCTGCTCCGGTGGAAGGTTCGAAGCCCTTCGTGCATCCAGCGGCGCTTGCCGCGATGGCGAACGCAGGGATCGTGAAGGAACTCGAAGATCGCGGCAGCGCGGGTGGCAAGCCCATCCCTGCCGGCGAGTTGGCGAGCCTGGCGCAGTTGGCCCGCGTCAAGGGGCCTGCCGCTTTCGGCGCTAAGCCGGACGAAAACGACGGCGTGAAGGGATAACGCAGTTCATGGCGATGCTGGCCGACAAAGACCGGATTTTCACCAACCTGTACGGGCTGCACGACTCCGGCCTGAAGGCAGCGATGAAGCGCGGCCAGTGGGATGGAACGAAGCTGCTGATCGACCAGGGGCACGACTGGATCATCAACGAGGTCAAGCAGTCGGGCCTGCGCGGGCGCGGCGGGGCTGGCTTCCCCACGGGGCTCAAGTGGTCGTTCATGCCGAAGGCCGATCCGCGGCCCAGCTATCTCGTCATCAACGCGGACGAGAGCGAGCCCGGCTCGTGCAAGGATCGTGAGATCCTCCGCAATGACCCGCAGCTTCTGATCGAAGGCGCGCTGCTGGCGTCGTTCGCGATGCGGGCGCACACCTGCTATATCTATCTGCGCGGGGAATACATTCGCGAGCGCGAGGCGCTGCAACGGGCGGTGGATGAAGCGTATGCCGCCAAGCTGATCGGCAAGAACAACATCCACGGCTGGGATTTCGATCTTTATCTTCACCACGGCGCGGGCGCATACATCTGCGGTGAAGAGACCGCACTTCTGGAGAGCCTCGAAGGCAAAAAGGGGCAGCCGCGGCTGAAGCCGCCGTTTCCTGCCAACGTCGGTCTTTATGGTGCGCCGACCACGATCAACAACGTGGAGAGCATTGCGGTCGTGCCCGACATTCTGCGCCGCGGGGCGCAGTGGTTCGAGGCGCTGGGCAAGCCGAATAACTCCGGCACGAAGCTGTTCCAGATCTCGGGCCACGTGAACAAGCCGTGCGTGGTCGAAGAGGAAATGGGCATTCCGCTGCGGCAGCTCATCGAAGAGCATGCAGGCGGCGTGCGCGGCGGGTGGAACAATCTTCTGGCTGTGATCCCCGGCGGGTCGTCGGTGCCGCTCGTTCCGGCGGACCTCTGCCAGGACCTGACAATGGATTTCGATGCGCTGCTCAAGGTCAAGTCGGGCCTAGGCACCGCGGCGCTCATCGTGATGGACAAGTCAACCGACATCGTGCGGGCGATCGCGCGCATCTCGTATTTCTACAAGCACGAGAGCTGCGGCCAGTGCACGCCGTGCCGCGAGGGCACGGGTTGGATGTGGCGCGTTCTGGAACGCATGGCGGAGGGCCGCGCGGAGAAGCGCGAGATCGATCTGCTGTTCGACGTGACGAAGCAGGTGGAAGGGCACACGATCTGTGCGCTTGGGGATGCGGCGGCGTGGCCGGTGCAGGGTCTCATCCGGCACTTCCGCGACGAGATCGAAAAGCGCATCGATACCTATCACAGCGGCCACAAGGAAGCGGCCGAGTGAACTGAAGTGTTGTGGCCGCGCTCTCGCGCACGGCCATCTTGAAGCCTATAGGACGAGAAGAGACGCATGGCACGTAAGCTCATCGTCGACGGTGTTGAGATCGAGGTGGAAGACGGCACCACGCTGATGCATGCGTGCGAGGCTGTCGGCGCCGAGATTCCGCGCTTTTGCTATCACGAGCGCCTGTCGATCGCGGGCAACTGCCGCATGTGCCTCGTGGAAGTCGAGGGCAGCCCGAAGCCGATCGCGTCGTGCGCGATGCTGGTCAATGATCTGCCGCCCAACCGCGACGGATCGCCGAAGAAGATTTTCACCAAGAGCGCAGTCGCCAGGAAGGCGCGCGAAGGCGTGATGGAGTTCCTGCTGCTCAATCATCCGCTGGATTGCCCGATCTGCGACCAGGGCGGCGAATGCGACCTGCAGGATCAGGCGATGGCGTTCGGCATGGGCGGGTCGCGCTACGAAGAGAACAAGCGGGCGGTCGAGGACAAGTACATCGGGCCGCTGATCAAGACCGTGATGACGCGCTGCATCCACTGCACGCGGTGCGTGCGCTACATGACCGAGATCGCGGGTGTGGAAGAATTGGGTCTGATCGGACGCGGCGAGGACGCCGAGATCACGACGTATCTCGAAAAGGGCATTCTGACCGAGATGAGCGCCAACGCGGTGGACCTGTGCCCCGTCGGCGCGCTGACGCACCGGCCGTGGGCGCATAACGCGCGGCCGTGGGAATTGAAGAAGACGGAAAGCGTGGACGTGATGGATGCGGTCGGCTCCGCGATCCGTATCGACACACGCGGTCGCGAAGTGATGCGCATTCTGCCGCGCAACAACGACGCCGTGAACGAGGAGTGGATTTCCGACAAGACGAGGCATGTCGTCGACGGCTTGAAGATGCAGCGGCTAGACCGGCCGTATGTGCGCCGTAACGGGCGGCTGGTGGCGGCCACGTGGGCCGAAGCGCTGGATGCCGTGGCGCAGCGGCTGAAATCGACGATCCCGGCGAGGATCGGTGCGATCGCGGGCGATCTGGCGGGAGCGGAGGAGATGTTCGCGCTGCGCGAACTCATGACTGGCCTCGGCGTCACGAACCTGGATTGCCGGCAGGCTGGTGAGGCGTTCGATCCGGCGGCAGGGCGCGCGGGCTATACTTTCAACGCAACCATCGAGGGCATCGACGTTGCCGACGCGATCCTGATTGTCGGTGCCAATCCGCGGCTGGAAGCGCCGGTGCTCAATGCACGCCTTCGGCGCCGCGCACGGCAGCCGGGCGTCACGGTGGCGCTGATCGGCGAGGCGGTGGACCTCGGGTTCAAGTATCTGCATCTGGGTACCGATCCGTCGGCGATCACGAAGGTCTTGCAGGCCCCGGCAGCACCGGCGCAGCATCCGATGATCATCGTGGGCAGCGGGGCGGTGTCTCGTTCTGACGGAGCGGCCATCCTTGGCGCGCTGGCGAAGGCGGCTTTGCAGTTCGGCGTCGTGAAGGACGGATGGAACGGATTCTCGGTGCTGCATACGGCTGCGGCGCGCGTGGCGGGTCTCGACCTGGGCTTCGTGCCGGGGGCGAAGGGACTGACGGCGCAACAGATGGCGGCGGGCGGAGTGGACGTGCTGTTCAATCTCGGGGCCGATGAGATCGACATCGCGCCGGGGCCGTTCGTGATCTACCAGGGCAGCCACGGCGATCGCGGCGCGCACCGCGCCGACGTGATCCTGCCTGGCGCGGCCTATACCGAGAAGAGCGCGACCTACGTCAACACTGAAGGCCGGGCGCAGCAGACGGTGCGTGCCGTCTTCCCGCCGGGAGAGGCGCGCGAAGACTGGACGATCCTGCGCGCGTTGTCGGCTGAGATCGGCAAGCCGCTGCCGTTCGATACACTGGAACAGTTGCGGGCGAAAATGTACGCGGCGGTGCCGCAGCTTGCCGCGCTTAATACGGTGGCAGCTGCGGATACCAAGGCTATCGAGACACTCGCGTCGCGGCTTGGACCGATGCGCGACGATCGTTTTGTTGCGCCGATCAAGGATTTTTATCTGACAAATCCGATCGCGCGTGCGTCGCAGGTGATGGCGGAATTGAGCGCGCTGCGTCATGCGGCGGCGGGCAAGACGCTGTCGGCTGCGGAATAGGGAAGGGCAAGGGACGCGATGGCGGAACAGTCGAGCCTTTGGGACAGTTTCATCTGGCTCGCGGTCAACGTGGGGCTTAGCCTTGCGCTGCTCACGGGGCTCCTGATCATCATCGCCTATCTGCTGCTGCTCGACCGCAAGGTATGGGCGGCGGTGCAGTTGCGGAAAGGTCCCAACGTGGTCGGTCCGTGGGGCCTGCTGCAATCGTTCGCGGATCTCATCAAGTTCGCCGTGAAGGAGCCGATCATTCCTGCGGGCGCGAACAAGGGCGTATTTCTTCTTGCTCCTCTGGCCACGGCCGTGTGCGCGCTGGCAGCGTGGGCGGTGATCCCGATCAGCGAGAACAGCTGGGGCAAGTGGGTGATCTCCGACTTGAACGTCGGCATCCTGTATGTGCTCGCCATCTCCTCGCTCGGCGTTTACGGCGTGATCATGGGCGGGTGGGCGTCGAACTCGAAGTATCCGTTCATGGGCGCGCTGCGTTCGGCGGCGCAGATGGTTTCGTACGAGGTCTCGATCGGCTTCGTCATCATCACGGTGCTGCTGCTCGTCGGCTCGCTCAACATGACCGACATCGTCCGCGCGCAGGCCGACGGGATCGGGACGTCTGCGGGGTTGCCTGCGTCGTTCCTCGACTGGCACTGGCTGGTGCTGCTGCCGATGTTCGTGATCTTCTTCATCTCGGCGCTGGCCGAGACGAACCGGCCGCCTTTCGATCTCGTGGAGGCGGAATCGGAACTCGTCGCGGGCTTCATGGTCGAATACTCGTCGACCCCGTACCTGCTCTTCATGCTCGGTGAGTACGTGGCGATCGTGACCATGTGCGCTTTGGGCACGATCCTGTTCCTCGGCGGATGGCTGCCGCCGCTCGATATCGTTCCGTTCAACATGGTGCCCGGGATCGTCTGGTTCATTCTCAAGGCGACGTTCCTGTTCTTCATGTTCGCGATGGTGAAGGCCATGGTGCCGCGCTACCGCTACGACCAGTTGATGCGGCTCGGCTGGAAGGTGTTCCTGCCACTGTCGCTTGTTGCCGTGGTCGTCGTCGCGGCCGTGGTGCAGTTCGGGGGTGTGTCGTGACAGGTCCGCTGGTCGGGTTAGCGGTGGGTTTCGTTGCGGGGCTGTTCGGCTTCGTTGCGATCCGCCGGCTGGCTGATCGGATCCAGGCGGCCCGTCCAGACGACGCCGGGCAGCGCACGGCATCTCTATTGAGGTCGACGGCCGTCGTCGATCTCGTGTTGTTTACGGCGGGCGGTGCGCTCGTCGGCTGGTATGTGTTTCCGAACGGTTGATCTCAAGGCCATCTGACCATGAACATCGCCCAGGGCGTGAAATCACTGTTTCTCATCGAGTTCGTGAAGGCGTTCGGCCTCACGATGCGATACTTCTTTGCGCCGAAGAAGACGCTGAACTATCCGTTCGAGAAGGGGCCGCTGAGCCCGCGCTTCCGCGGTGAACATGCGCTGCGCCGATACCCGAACGGGGAAGAGCGTTGCATCGCCTGCAAGCTGTGCGAGGCAATCTGCCCGGCACAGGCGATCACCATCGAAGCGGGGCCGCGGCGCAATGACGGCACGCGGCGCACGACGCGCTACGATATCGACATGACGAAGTGCATCTATTGTGGCCTGTGCCAGGAGGCGTGTCCGGTGGACGCGATCGTGGAAGGGCCGAACTTCGAATTCGCGACGGAGACGCGCGAGGAACTTTTCTACGATAAGGACAAGCTGCTCGCGAACGGCGACCGTTGGGAGCGCGAGATCGCGCGCAACATGGCGGCGGATGCGAAGTACAGGTGAGGATGTTCGGGATGAGTGGTTCGTGCAAGCGGATGCTACTCACCCCGACCCTCTCCCCGTCAAAGGCGATGGGGTGATGGGGCAGGATTGGATGACTGGGCTATGCTGACGGCAGGGTTCTTCTATCTGTTTGCGGTGTTGGCGATCGCGTCGGCGACGATGGTGATCGTTGCGCGCAATCCCGTGCACGCGGTGCTGTTCCTGATTCTGACATTCTTTAACGCCGCGGGGCTGTTCATTCTGTTGGGCGCTGAATTTCTCGCGATGCTGCTCGTCATCGTCTACGTGGGCGCGGTGGCGGTGCTGTTCCTGTTCGTCGTGATGATGCTGGACGTGGACTTTGCCGAACTTCGCGCCGGCTTCATCAACAATGCGCCAATTGGATTGCTGGTTGCGGGCATTGTGCTCGTCGAACTCGTCGCGCTCTTTGTGACCGGTGCTTCCGATGGCCTGCCGACCGCCATTCCGACTGCGGCACCTGGTGTGGAAACGCTGACGAACACGGAGCAGATCGGTCGGGTGCTTTATACGAAGTACGTTTATTTCTTCCAGGCGGCGGGCCTCGTGCTTCTCGTCGCGATGATTGGTGCGATCGTTCTGACGCTGCGCCATCGTGAAGGCGTGAAGCGGCAGTCCATTTCGGCGCAGAACGCACGCACCCCTGCCATGGGCCTTGAAGTGGTCAAGGTGGCGCCGGGTGGCGCAGTCATTCCCTCGTCGGAGGGGCCGCGATGACCGGTTTTTTGCTCAAGGGTCTGGGGTTCTTTCTGGCGGCGGCGGTCGTGAGCGCACTGCTGACCTGGATCGTGCCGGGCAAGATCGTGCCGGCAGTGAAGGTGCTGGTGTGGCTGTTGCCGCTCGTCTTCCTTGGGATTGAGTTCTTAGCGATCCAAGCCTCGCATGATCTGAGTTGGGCGGCGGCCTGGCGCGGGGCGGTATCGGCCGGCGCACAGACACTCATCTTTTTGCCTGGGGCGCTGGCCGGGCACTATGGCGTCGCGGCGCTGCGCGCCGATCTTCAGGGCCCGCGGGGGAACACTTTCTGATGACCATCGGACTTGCCCACTATCTGACGGTTGCGGCGTGCCTGTTCACGCTCGGCATCCTCGGCATCTTCCTCAACCGGAAGAACGTGATCGTCATCTTGATGTCGGTCGAACTCATGCTGCTGGCCGTCAACATCAACCTCGTCGCGTTTTCGGCTTTTCTCGGCAACATCACGGGACAGATCTTCGCGCTGTTCATTCTGACGGTGGCGGCGGCGGAGGCGGCCATCGGACTTGCGATCATTGTCGTGTACTACCGTAACCGTGGATCGATCGCGGTCGAAGACATCAACATGATGAAGGGCTGACGCGGCGATGATCTATTCCGCAATCGTCTTCCTGCCGCTTCTGGGCGCGCTCATTGCCGGCCTGTTCGGCCGCGTGATCGGCGACCGGCCGTCGGAAGTGATCACCACTGGTCTCATGATGACGGCCGCGGCGCTGTCGTGGTTCGTGTTCATTGAAACCGGGTTCGCGCACGACGCGGCGAAGGCTGCGATCAAGGTGCCGGTGATGCGCTGGATCACGTCCGGCGACCTGGAAGCCGCGTGGGTGCTGCGCATCGATACGCTGACGGCGGTGATGCTTATCGTCGTCACGACGGTGTCGTCGCTGGTGCACCTTTATTCCATCGGCTACATGCACGAGGACGACAGCCGGCCGCGGTTCTTCTCGTATCTGTCGCTGTTCACCTTTGCGATGCTCGCGCTGGTGACAAGCGACAACCTTCTGCAGATGTTTTTCGGCTGGGAGGGCGTGGGGCTGGCCAGCTATCTGCTGATCGGCTTCTGGTATCATAAGCCGGAAGCGAATGCGGCGGCCATCAAGGCGTTCGTGGTCAACCGCGTCGGCGACTTCGGGTTCGCGCTCGGCATCTTCGGCGTCTTCTACATCTTCAAGACGATCAGTCTGGATGAGGTGTTCCGTCAGGCGCCCGATATGGCCGGCAAGACGATGAACTTCCTCGGCTACGACGTCGACATTCTGACGACGCTGGCGCTGCTGCTGTTCATGGGGGCGATGGGCAAGTCGGCGCAGTTCCTGCTGCACACCTGGCTACCGGACGCCATGGAAGGTCCGACGCCGGTCTCCGCGCTCATTCATGCCGCGACGATGGTGACGGCGGGCGTATTCATGGTGGCGCGCTTGTCGCCGCTGTTCGAGCAGGCGCCCGCGGCGCTGGAGTTCGTCGTTCTCATCGGGGCGATCACGGCGTTCTTCGCGGCGACCGTCGGCCTCGTGCAGAATGACATCAAGCGGGTGATTGCGTATTCGACCTGTTCGCAGTTGGGCTACATGTTCGTCGCGTGCGGCGTGGGGGCCTACACGGTCGGCATATTCCACCTGTTCACGCATGCGTTCTTCAAGGCGCTTCTGTTCCTTGGCGCCGGCTCGGTGATCCACGCGATGCACCACGAGCAGGACATGCGGAACATGGGCGGGCTCAAGTCCAAGATCCCGATCACCTGGGCGATGATGCTCATTGGTACTCTCGCGTTGACGGGTGTCGGCATTCCGCACGTGGGCGGTTTCGCCGGCTTCCATTCCAAGGATGCGATTGTGGAGGCGGCTTATGCCGCGCACACGCCTGGCAACTATGCGTTCTGGTTGCTCGTCGTCGCGGCGCTGATGACATCGTTCTATTCGTGGCGGCTGATGTTCATGACGTTCTACGGCAAGACGCGCGCGGAGCCGGACACCTACAAGCATGCGCACGAGAGCCCGTCCGTGATGCTGATCCCGCTCTATGTGCTGGCCACTGGAGCGGTGCTGGCGGGCATCGTGTTCGCGCCGTACTTCATCGGGCACCATCTGTCGGAGTTCTGGGGGACATCCGTCACTCCCGACAAGGACATCATGCACCACATGCACGAGGTGCCGGTGTGGGTGATGTGGGCGCCGTTTGCCGCGATGGCGACGGGTTTCGGTATCGCCTACCTCTATTACATTGCCAAGCCGGAACTGCCGGAGAAGACGGCAAACGCGTTCCGCCCGCTGTATCTCTTCCTGCTCAACAAATGGTACTTCGACGAACTGTACGATTTCATTTTCGTACGGCCGGCGAAGGCGTTGGGGCGGCTCTTCTGGAAGGGTGGTGACGGGGCGATCATCGACGGGACCATCGACGGGACAGCCGCGAGCGTGGGCTGGGCGACGGGCAAAATCATCCGGCTGCAGACCGGATATGTCTATCACTACGCCTTTGCCATGCTGATCGGGGTCGCGCTGTTCGTGACGTGGTTCGCATGGCCGGCAGGGGGTCCGAAATGACCATCACGACCCAACCGATTCTTTCGATCGTCACGTTCCTGCCGTTGGTCGGTGCGTTGTTCATCGCGACGCTGCCGAAGGCTGCGGCGAGCAATGCGCGCTGGGTGGCGCTGTGGACCACTATCGTCACGTTCGGCGTCTCGGTTCTCATCTGGACGAATTTCGATGCGTCCACGCCGGCCTTCCAGTTTGTGGAAGAGTACGCATGGCTGGGCCCGATCAAGTACAAGGTGGGCGTGGACGGCATATCGATGCTGTTCGTGATCCTGACGACGTTCCTCATGCCGCTGTGCGTGCTTGCCAGCTGGCAGTCGATCGATGAGCGCGTGAAGGAGTACATGATCGCGTTTCTCGTTCTGGAAACGCTGATGATCGGCGTGTTCTGCGCGCTCGATCTGGTGCTGTTCTACCTGTTCTTCGAGGGCGGCCTGATCCCGATGTTTCTCATCATCGGCGTGTGGGGCGGGCCGCGGCGCGTCTATGCGAGCTTCAAGTTCTTCCTTTACACATTGCTTGGCTCGCTGCTGATGCTGATCGCCATCCTGGTGATCTACGGCTATGCGGGCACGACCGACATCCCGGCGCTGCTGACCACCACGCGCCTGCCGGCCGACATGCAGTTCTGGCTGTGGCTCGCGTTCTTCGCCTCGTTCGCGGTGAAGATGCCGATGTGGCCGGTGCATACGTGGCTGCCCGACGCGCACGTGGAGGCGCCGACCGCAGGGTCAGTGATCCTGGCGGCAATCCTGCTCAAGATGGGCGGCTACGGCTTCCTGCGCTTCTCGGTGCCCATGTTCCCGCTGGCGACAGAGCAACTGGCGCCGGTCGTGTTCGTGATGTCGGTGGTGGCCATCATCTACACGTCGCTCGTGGCACTGGTCCAGGTCGACGTGAAGAAGTTGATCGCCTACTCGTCTGTCGCGCACATGGGCTTTGTCACCATGGGCATTTTCACGGTGACGACGCAGGGCGTGGACGGGGCGATCTTTCAGATGCTGTCGCATGGCATCGTGTCGGCGGCGCTGTTCTTATGCGTTGGTGTCATCTACGACCGCATGCACACGCGCGAAATAGCAGCTTACGGCGGGCTCGCCGACAAGATGCCGCTCTATGCGGCCTGCTTCATGGTGTTCACGATGGCCAACGTCGGGCTTCCCGGCACGAGCGGCTTCGTGGGTGAGTTCCTGACGCTGCTTGGCGCCTTCGAGGTGAATACGTGGGTTGCGTTCTTCGCCACGACGGGTGTGATCCTGTCGGCGTGCTATGCGCTTTATCTCTATCGGGCGCTCGTGTTCGGTCCGCTGGACAAGCCGGCGCTTAAGCTCTTGCCGGATCTCTCCGCGCGCGAAATCGCGGTGCTCGGTCCGCTCGTCATTCTCACCATTCTGTTCGGGTTCTATCCGGCGCCGATCCTCGATGTGACGGCGGTGTCGGTACAGAATCTCGTCGCGCAGTACGAGGCCGCCGTCGCGGGCGCCGCCAAAGCCGCGACCTTGCCCTGATCCGGAGCGCCTCTGATGAACACACTATCGAGTTTCGCTCCTGTCCTGCCGGAAATCGCACTCGCGGTCGGCGCCATGGTGCTTCTGATGCTCGGCGTGTTCCGTGAGGACACGGCGCGGAACGGAACGTCGGTCGGCTGGCTTGCCGTGCTGCTCATGGCGACCGTTGCCGTTGTTGTGGGCTCGGCTGGTGCGGAGCGGGTGGAACTCTTCGACGGTGCGTTCGTCGTCGATGCGTTCTCGCGTTTCTGCAAGATCCTTATTCTCGGCGCGGCGGCGGTGTCGCTGATCCTCAGCTTCGGCTACTTCGAACGCGCCCGGATCATGAAATTCGAAATCCCGGTGGTCGCGCTTCTGTCGACCGTCGGCATGTTCATGATGGTCTCGGCGAACGATCTCATCTCGCTTTACCTCGGGCTCGAATTGATGAGCCTTGCGCTCTACGTGTTGGCGGCCGTGCGGCGGGATTCGCTGCGATCATCGGAGTCGGGGCTCAAGTATTTCGTCCTGGGGGCGCTGTCGTCGGGCATGCTGCTTTACGGGGCGTCGCTGATCTACGGGTTCACAGGGACCACCTCGTTCACGGCGCTCGCCGCTGCGCTGAAGGACGGGGCCGGCGCGCAGAACCTGGGATTGATTATCGGGCTTGTGTTCCTGCTCGTTGGCCTCGCGTTCAAGATTTCGGCCGTGCCGTTCCACATGTGGACGCCGGACGTTTATGAAGGCGCGCCGACGCCGGTGACGGCCTTCTTTGCCGGGGCGCCGAAAGTTGCGGCCATGGCGCTTCTGCTGCGCGTGCTGCACGACGCCTTTCCCGGCATGCTATTCCAGTGGCAGCAGATCATCGTGTTTCTGTCGGTGGCATCGATGCTGCTGGGCTCGTTTGCGGCCATCGGCCAGACGAGTATCAAGCGCCTGTTGGCGTTCTCTTCCATTGCCAACGTCGGCTTCATTCTGATCGGGTTGGCGGCCGGCACGGAATACGGCGTCTCGTCGGTGCTGATTTATCTGGCGATTTACGTGGTCATGACGCTCGGCAGCTTCGCGGTGGTGCTGGCTATGCGGCGCAAGGACGAGATGGACGAAACGATCAAGTCTCTCGCGGGTCTGTCGCAGACAAACTTGCCGATGGCGGTCGCCTTCGCAGCGTTGCTGTTCTCGCTGGCCGGTATTCCGCCGCTGGCCGGGTTCTTTGCCAAGTTCTACGTTCTGGATGCAGCCATTAAGGCTGGGCTGACGCCGCTCGCCATCATCGGTGTGCTCGCGAGTGTCGTAGGAGCGTTCTATTACCTCCGCGTCGTCAAAATCATGTTCTTCGACGAGCCGGCGGATAAGTTCACGCAGGCCGAACCGGCCGTTCGCTGGGTGATGGCGGCATCGGCGTTGCTCGTGACGTTCTACGTCGTCTATCCCTCGGCGCTTCTGGATGCGGCCGGGTCCGCCGCCCGCGCGCTCGTCCCGTAGCGATGGCGATACAGCACCCCTGGCCGCCGCTCGATCACGGTCGTGTGCTGCACCTTGACGAGACTGGTTCGACGAATAGCGAAGCAATGCGGCTTGCCGGCGAGGGAGCGCCGAGCGGGACCTGGGTGATCGCCGATCGGCAGACGGCGGGGCGCGGTCGCTCAGGTCGAGCTTGGGTTTCGCCGGCGGGAAATTTCCATGCGAGCGTGATCTTGCGGAACGTGTCGCCGCTCGAGAAGGCGGCGCAGCTCGCTCTCGTCAGCGGTTTGGCTTTGCATGCGGCTGTCATGGCGTCTACGGGGGGCACTCTGACCCAACCCGTTGAACTCAAATGGCCGAACGACATTTTGCTCGGACGGCGCAAGCTTGGGGGCATCCTCGTCGAGAGCAGCGTGTCGCGGCGGGAGCAGAGCGCTCTGGCCGTTGTCGGCATCGGTCTTAATCTGGCGCACCATCCGGAGCTTGCTGACCGGCCGGCGACGGATCTTTCCGCGCACGGTGCGTCGATTGCTCCGTTGAATTTCCTTCCCAGCCTCGACGGGAGCATGCAGGAATGGATTTCGAATTGGGCGTCGGGCGACGGTTTTGCGACCGTTCGTGAGGCTTGGCTCGCGCGATCGCTTCCGCTGGGCACGCGTCTCACGGTGAATGCCGGCCAAGATATTGTGACTGGCGTGTTCGCGGGGCTCGATCCCGTGGGTGCGCTTCTCCTCATGGCTCCGACCGGAGCTTTGCAGACGGTGACGTTCGGCGACGTGGCGCTCTCAGGCTGAGCTGCCGCGCCGGGTATTTGCATTTGTTTAATTCGATAAGCGGCGAGGGCTGACGCGCGGATGGCGAAGAACGGTAAACCCGAGGTCAAGAGCGGCCAGAGCGAACTCGTGTTCGCCTCGCTCGGCGGCCTCGGCGAAGTAGGCATGAATGTCTATCTCTACGGCATCGGTCCGGCGGACAATCGCGAGTGGCTGATCGTCGATCTGGGGATCACGTTTCCCGAAGGCGAGAACGATCCGGGCGTGGACGTGATCCTGCCGGACGTGCGCTTCCTCGAGGCGCAAAAGAAGCAGATCGCCGGTCTCGTCGTCACGCACGCGCACGAGGACCATATTGGTGCGGTCCTGGAATTGTGGCCGCGGCTGCAGTGTCCGATTTATGTGACGCCGTTCACGGCCGGCATGCTGAAATCGAAGATGGCCGATTACGGCCGTGGGCGCGACATGCCCATGAAGGTCATTCCGCTCGACAGCCGGTTCACGACCGGGGCGTTCGACATTGAGCTCGTGAGCGTCGCGCATTCGGTTCCGGAGACGAGCGGGCTGATCCTGCGGACGCCGCACGGCACGATTTATCATACGGCGGACTGGAAGCTCGATCCGACGCCCTACATCGGGACACCGGCCAATCCTTCGCGTCTTTCGGCGCTGGGCGATGAAGGCGTGCTGGCCCTGGTGTGCGACAGCACCAACGCCATGCGCGAAGGTGAAAGCCCCAGCGAAACCGACGTTGCGGAAAGCATTGCCAAGATTATCGCCAAGGCGCCGTTTCGCGTGGTGGTGACGACGTTCTCGTCGAATGTGGCGCGGATCAAGGCGTGTTACGAGGCGGCGCGCCGGTCGGGCCGGCGGCTCGTGGTAGCGGGGCGGGCACTGCACCGGGTGATCGAGGTTGCCATCGAGACGGGCTATCTACCGAAGGATTTCACATGGTCCGACCAGCAGCAGTTCAAATACTTCAAGCGTGAAGAGGTCGTGCTGCTGTGCACCGGCAGCCAGGGGGAAGAGCGCGCAGCCATGGCGCGGATCGCGGACTTCCAGCATCCCGACATTTCGCTCGATAAGGGTGATCTCGTGCTGTTCTCCTCGCGCGCGATCCCGGGCAACGAAAAGGGGATCGGGCACATCCAGAATGCTCTCGTCCGGGCCGGATGCGAGATCATGACGGACAGCGATGGTTTAATTCATGTGACAGGTCATCCGCGGCGGGGGGAGTTGCGCCAGATGTATGGATGGATCCGTCCGAAAATCGTGGTTCCTATGCATGGCGAGGCGCGCCACCTGATGGCGAATGCCGCTCTGGCTCGCTCGCTTGGCGTTGGCGAAGTGGTGCCAGCTTTCAACGGCGAAATGGTGCGGTTGGCTCCTGGGCCCGCGCGCAAGATCGACGATGTGCCAGTGGGGCGTCTTTTCCGTGACGGCAATTTGCTGGTGCCGGAAGGCGAGGGGCCGGTTCGCGAGCGGCGTAAGCTGGCATTCGTCGGTATGGCGGTGGCAAGCGTTGTGCTTTCGCGCAAGGGCGAACTCGTGGCCGATCCCATCGTGGAACTCGACGGCGTGCCGATCGAGGATGCCGGGGGCGAGAGCATGCTCGACATCGCCTACGATGCGGTGGAAGGCACGCTGAAATCGCTTCCGCCGGCCCGGCGCCGCGATCCCGATCTGGTTGAGGATGCCATCCGCAAGGCGTTGCGCGGGGCGATCCATGCCGCCTGGGGCAAGAAGCCTATCTGTAAGGTGATGGTGTCTGTGGTCGACATGCGCTGACGATGAAGCGGGGGTGGAAACCCCGGCTGACCCGCGCTAGATAGCGCCACAACCACCTCATTTCGCTCAAACGAGAAGGGCAGGATATGATCGGACGACTTAACCATGTGGCGATCGCCGTGCGCGATCTCAACGCCGCGGTTGCCACCTATAAAACAAGTCTTGGGGCCAAGGTGACTGAGCCCACGGCACAGCCTGAGCATGGCGTGACGGTTGTGTTTGTGGAGTTACCGAACACCAAGATCGAATTTTTAGAGCCACTGGGGGAAAATTCGCCGATCGCGAAGTTCCTGGAACGGAACCCGGATGGTGGCATTCACCACGTCTGCTACGAAGTAGATGATATTCTCGCTGCCCGCGATCAGTTGAAAGCGGCGGGTGCTCGGGTGCTGGGCGACGGCAATCCCAAGATCGGCGCGCACGGCAAGCCGGTTCTGTTCCTCCACCCCAAGGACTTCCTGGGCACGCTGACGGAACTGGAGCAGGTGTGAGCAACGTATGTTGCCGGCCTCGTTCGCATTGATGTTTGACGGGGATATCCGATGACCATCGCTCTCGGCTTCGCGCTCTATTTTATGATCTGGTGGCTCGTGCTCTTTGCCGTGCTTCCGTTCGGCGTGGTGACGCAGGACGAGACCGCGGATGTTGTACCCGGGACACCCGGCAGCGCGCCAACGCGGTTCAACTGGCGAAAAGTCTTTCTCGCCAATACCGTGGTTGCTACGCTGGCTTTCGCGGTTGTTTGGACGGCGCTGGCTCGGAATTGGCTCGGCACGACGCCGCCGCTCGAGGACGCTCCGGCTGTTTTGCGGATGGAGCCGCCCAAGCCCGGCTGATGGTGGCTATTGCTACAGTCAGCCAGACGGAGCGGGCCTTCGCCTCTATTCGGTCGTTCGGCGTGGTGCGTGTCCCCGGGGGGTGTGACACGCATTAAACTCGTTCAGTTGTTGGCGTACGGGGTTGGGGCGGGTCATGCGTGTGTGTGTCGGGGGGTGGGCGCGGGTCGCTGCGGCGACGATAATTGCGCTGTTGACGGCGGGGCCGGCGAGAGCTGCCGATCTTCGCATCGAATTCAAGGAATTGGCGGCGATCGCGCAGCAGGCGCTTGGCGGGGCGACCTTGCGCTTGCATAACGCTCCGTCGAGCGGCTTGATCGACTTTTCGCAAGGTTCGTACGTCGCGATCGGATCGACCCAGGTGCCGATCAGCATCCCGGCACGGACGTTTCCGATCGCGGGGGGCAACTACGCCTACTATCTCAACGATATCAATTCGACCGCCGTTTCCTTCGAACCTGTTTCCGGAGCGGTGCGGCTGACGTTGCGGTTCGAAAGTGACAGTCCCGAACTCGTGGGGCGGTGCCGGTCGGGGATCTGCGCGCCGGTCAATGCGCTGCCCCGTATCGAGTGGACCGATGCGTCGGTTGCGATCGATCTCGCCCCGGTGGGTGTGGTGGACAGTCTTTCGCTGGAAGCGAAGGCGGTAAAAATCGGCGGGAATTTTGCGCCGGCGTGTTCGCCGAACGCGGCGCTGATTTCGGGAGAGATTTGCCGGGCCGTCTTGGCCAAGGCGCGGCAGGCGATCGCCAAGCTGCGCGGGGATCTCGATGGAATGCTGCGCGAGCAGGTGAACAAGCCCGACATCCAGGCCAAGATCGCGGGCGAACTGAAGAAGCGTTTTGTGCTCGGGCCGGCAGGAGAGATCAAGGTGCGGTCGGTCGGGGTCGGCGACAGCGCGGTGACGATCTCGTTTTGCTTGGCGTGCGCCGGGTGATCTCAACCGGTGGTTACGGGCACCTGGTTGCCGGGGGCCGGGGTTGCCGGTAATGACGGCGGGTGAACCGGGGCAACTCGCGGATGTCAGTCCCGGTTGCCGCTCAGCCGTGCCTGCGCACGGGATCTTTCCTCGCTATTCAAGGCTCTACATCCCATGCCTCTGTGTTGTTCCTGTTCGGCTCTCGGCAAACTCCTGATGGCGGGAGCGGCCCATGAGTAAGCGCGCGCTGAGCGTCACTCGCGAGAAGAGCTTTCCGGAGTGGTACCAGGAGGCGGTGCGCGACGGTGATATGGCCGAGCAGAGCCCGGTGCGCGGCTGCATGATCATCAAGCCGTGGGGCTGGGGCGTGTGGGAGCGCATCCAGCAGGAACTGGATCAGCGCATCAAGGATACGGGCCACGAAAACTGCTATTTCCCGCTGTTCATTCCCATGAGCTTCATTGCGAAGGAGGCGGAGCACGTCGAGGGCTTCGCCAAGGAGATGGCCGTCGTCACGCATCACCGGCTGAAGAACGAGGGCGGCAAGCTGGTGCTCGATCCCGATGCGAAGCTGGAGGAGCCGCTGATCGTGCGGCCGACATCGGAGACGATCATCGGCGATGCTTTCCAGCGCTGGGTGAAGAGCTATCGCGATCTGCCGCTGCTCATCAACCAGTGGGCCAATGTGGTGCGCTGGGAGATGCGCACGCGGCTGTTCCTGCGCACGGCGGAATTCCTCTGGCAGGAAGGGCACACGGCGCATGCGGACCGCGATGACGCGATGGCGGAAACGCTGAAGATGCTCGAAGTCTATCGCGAATTTGCGGAGACCGTGCTGGCGATGCCGGTGATCGCGGGCGAGAAGCCGGCAAACGAACGCTTCCCCGGGGCCGACAATACCTATTCAATCGAAGCGATGATGCAGGACGGCAAGGCGCTGCAGGCCGGCACATCGCACTATCTCGGCACGCATTTTGCGGAAGCACAGAACATCCAGTTCCAGAACCAGGACGGCAAGCTCACCTACTGCCACACGACGAGCTGGGGCGTGTCGACGCGGCTGATCGGCGGCGTGATCATGAGCCACGGCGACGACGATGGCCTGCGAATGCCGCCGAAGATCGCGCCGCGCCAGATCGTGATCGTGCCGATGCTGCGCGAGAAGCCGGAAGATGCGGATTTGAAATCGTACTGCGCGGAGTTGGAAGCTGAACTCAAGGTGCAGGGCATCCGCGTGCTCGTGGATCTCAAGCCCACCAAGTCGGCAGAGAAGCGGTGGAATTGGGTGCGGCGCGGGGCTCCGGTCATCGTGGAGATCGGCGGGCGTGATGCGGCGGGCGGCAACGTGACGTTCATGCGTCGCGATCGGCTGCGCGATGGCGACAAGGTCGTGTCGCACACGCAGTCACGGGCAGAATTCGTTGCCGGCGCCAGGACGCTGCTGGAGGCCATCCAAGACGGACTTTTCGCCGAGGCGAAGGCTCGACTGGACTCGAACATCGTTTCGAACATCGGCACGTTTGCGGAACTGGAGGCCTATTTCGGCGCTGCGTCCGGCGACGACGAAGGCGGAGAGTTCAAGGGTTGGGCCGGCGTGATGTGGGCCAAGCCAGAGGGTGCCGCGCTCGAGGCGGTTGCTGAGCGGCTCAAGGCGCTGAAGCTGACGATCCGGAATGCACCCTTGGCGCAGCCTGATGTGACGGGGCGTCGCTGCCTGTTCACGGGCGAACCGGCGCGGGAGTACGTGCTGATCGGGCGGTCATATTGATGTGGTTTTTCAGGGGGCTGGCCCGGCTCGGATAATGAAACGTAATCTAGCCTGATTGCGCGGCTAGGCGTGTTACAGCGACAGAGGGCCGGTGGGACGACCGGCTGGGATGCATCGTGAGGGAGTTGCAGGGGATGGCCGGGACGCCTGACACCAAGCCGTTTTCGCCATTCGAGTGGCTCCTCGCCGGGCGCTATCTGCGCGCGCGGCGCAAGGAAGGGTTCATTTCGGTTATCGCTGGGTTTTCGTTTCTCGGAATCACCCTCGGCGTTGCCACGCTAATCATCGTGATGGCCGTGATGAACGGCTTCCGGAAGGATCTGTTCTCGAAAATCCTCGGGCTCAACGGCCACGTGATCGTCTATAAAATTGGCGAGCCGTTCACCGACTATGTGGATCAGGCATCAAAAATCGCCAAGGTGCCGGGCGTTACGCATGCCATCCCGATCGTTGAAGGTCAGGTGATGGTGTCGTCGAGCGCGCAGGCGCTGGGCGCACTGGTGCGCGGCATAGCTGAGCCGGATCTGAAATCACTGAAGCTCGTTGCGGAGAATATTCGCGCCGGAACCCTCGATGGGTTTGACGGGTCGCAGTCGATCGCCATCGGGCAGCGGCTGGCCAATACGCTGTACGTGAACGTCGGCGATACGCTGACACTGGTCTCGCCGCGTGGCGCGTCAACGCCCTTTGGAACAGCGCCGCGATCCAAGCCGTACGTGATCTCAGCTGTCTTCGAACTCGGCATGTCGGAGTACGACAAGACGATGATCTTCATGCCGTTGCAGGAGAGCCAGCGGTATTTCAACAAGGGCGCCGAGGCGGACGTTCTGGAGGTTATCGTCGACAATCCAGAGCGGGTCGATCAATTCGCCGCCGAGATACGGGGTGCGGGCGGGCCAACCATCAACACCACGGACTGGCGACAGAAGAACGAGACGTTCTTCACCGTTCTTGAAGTCGAGCGGAACGTGATGTTCATCATCCTGTCTCTCATCATCCTCGTGGCTGCGCTCAACATCATTTCCGGCATGATGATGCTGGTGAAAGACAAGGGCCGAGACATCGCAGTCTTGAGAACCATGGGCGCATCGAAGGGGTCGGTGATGCGGGTGTTCCTGATCACGGGCGCCTCCATCGGAGTGGTGGGGACGCTTGCCGGGCTCGTTCTTGGGATCGTGTTCTGCTGGAATATCGAGGCGATCCGCCAGTTCATCACCTGGGTGACGGGGACGCCGATGTTTGATCCCAACATTTATTATCTCACGCGGCTGCCCGCTGAGATCAATCCGGTAGAGACGGCGTGGATCGTTGCGATGGCCATGTCGCTGTCGGTGCTGGCAACGCTCTATCCATCGTGGCGAGCTTCCAAGCTCGATCCCGTCGAAGCGCTCCGGTACGAGTAAGGAAGCTTTCGATGCTCGATACGCCGACCACCACCGCCATCCTGAAGCTTGACGGGCTGATGCGCACGTTCAAGCAGGGCGAACGCGAAATTGCCGTCCTGAATGGTGCCAGTGCGGCTATCTATCCGGGGGAATCGGTGGCGCTCGTCGGCCCATCGGGTGCCGGCAAGTCGACGCTGCTGCATATCGCAGGGCTGCTCGAGACGCCCACGGCGGGTTCCGTCATCATGGGCGGACGGGACTGCTCCAAGCTCGGGGACGATGAGCGCACGCGCATCCGCCGCTCGGACGTGGGATTTATCTACCAATTCCACCAGTTGCTGCCGGAGTTCTCAGCGCTTGAAAACGTCGTGCTGCCGCAGATGATTTTGGGCACGCCGCGCAAGGCGGCGAACGCGCGAGCGACCGAACTGCTGACCACGCTGGGGCTCGGCCACCGGCTCGATCATCGGCCTGCGCAGTTGTCGGGCGGTGAGCAGCAGCGCACCGCGATCTGCCGGGCACTCGCCAACAAGCCGAAGCTCATTCTGGCGGATGAGCCGACCGGGAATCTCGATCCAAAAACATCCGAGCTCGTGTTCCACGAGTTAATCGGGTTGTTCAAGAGCGAGGGCGTCGCGGCTTTGATCGCGACGCACAATCTCGAACTCGCCTCGCGGATGGACCGCGTGCTCAGGATGGAGAACGGTCAGCTCGTCGAGGTCGCGCCGGCAGCGGTGCACTGATCCTTCATTCGAGCCGGGGGTCGCCGTCGCGGAGGGGCGCGCCGGGGAAATCTTCGTTCTGCATCATGAGGTCGATCAGGGCGGTCATGGGTTGCTCCAGCGGTTTGCTCGTTCAGTGAAGCGACCTTAACCGTGACGATGGCTGCATTCTGTTCCGTGCGGGACAACTGCGTGACACTGTGGAAAACGTGCGCAGCGGCGGGCTCAACCGGGCTAAAGTCGGCGCATGACCCAGACGATTCCAGCGCCCAAATTCATCCACCTCAAAGTCCACTCGGCCTATTCGCTGCTCGAGGGCGCGCTGCCTATCGGCAAGCTCGCGAAGCTCGCTGACGGATATGGCTTTCCGGCGTTGGGCATCGCCGATACCAACAATATGTTCGGCGCGCTCGAATTTTCGGACAAATTGGCCGGGTCCGGTATTCAGCCGATCGTGGGCGTTTCGCTCGCCTGCCTGCTCACGGAGAAGAAGGCAAAGCCAGGTCAGCTGGCGGGGCCGCCGGTGCGGCAGCATGCTTGGCGCGACGGGTTGATCGCGCTTTATGCGATGAACGATGCTGGCTATGCGAACCTCATGAAGCTTGTGTCGGCGGCGCATCTTGGGACGGAGGGCGAAGATGCCCCGTTCGTGACAGCGGCGCAGATCGCGGCTCACGCCGAGGGCGTGATTGCTCTGACAGGTGGCCCGGATGGGCCCATTGATCGGGCGCTGCTCGACGGACAGCCGGGGCACGCGGAGGAACGGCTGAAATTCTTGAAGCGCGCGTTCGGCGACCGGCTTTATGTGGAGGTGCAGCGCCACGGCACACGGGCGGAACAGGACGTGGAGCCGCAACTGCTTCGTCTTGCCTATGATCAGGACGTGCCGATTGTCGCGACCAACGAGGTTTATTTCGCAACGCCGGATGATTTCGAAGCGCATGACGCGCTGCTGTGTATCGCGGAAGGGCGATATGTTTCGGAAGACGATCGGCGGCGCGTGACGCGCGAACATCATTTGAAATCCGCGGATGCGATGGCGGTTCTTTTTGCCGATTTGCCCGAGGCGGTGGCGAATACGGTGGAAATCGCCCAGCGCTGTGCGTTCCGGCCGAAGGGCAAGAAGCCGATCCTGCCGCGGTTCGTGCAGACGAGCGCGGATTCGGAAGCCGATCAGCTGGCAGCAGAAGCAGCCGAATTGAAGCGGCAGGCGGAGGAGGGGCTTCGCGCGCGGCTCGCCGTTTGCCGCTCGCGCCGGGGTTTTCGGAAGCCGATTACTGGCAGCGCCTCGCGTTCGAGGTGGACGTCATCACGAAAATGAAGTTCCCCGGATACTTCCTGATCGTGGCCGACTTCATCAAGTGGTCAAAGGCGAGCGGCATCCCGGTGGGGCCGGGGCGCGGATCGGGTGCAGGCTCGCTCGTTGCGTGGTCGCTGACGATCACCGATCTCGATCCGCTTCGGTTCGGGCTACTGTTCGAGCGCTTTCTCAATCCCGAACGTGTCTCGATGCCCGACTTCGATATCGACTTCTGTCAGGACCGGCGCGACGAGGTGATCCGCTACGTGCAGCAGAAGTACGGCTCGGATCGCGTGGCGCAGATCATCACGCACGGCAAGCTGCAGGCGCGCGCTGTACTCCGCGATGTTGGCCGCGTCTTACAGATGCCGTATGGGCAAGTGGACCGGTTGTGCAAGCTTGTTCCAAACAACCCCGCGAACCCGGTAACGCTTGATCAGGCGATCGAGGGCGAGCCGAAACTGCAGGAGGCGCGCGATACGGACGAGGTGGTGGCGCGGTTGCTGCACGTCGCGCAGAAGCTCGAGGGTCTTTACCGGCATGCCTCGACGCACGCGGCCGGTATCGTGATCGGTGACCGGCCGCTGGACGAACTCGTTCCCCTCTATCGCGATCCGAAATCGAACATGCCTGTCACGCAGTTC
The DNA here is from genome assembly GCA_963708775.1 of uncultured Alphaproteobacteria bacterium. Taxonomy (GTDB): domain Bacteria; phylum Pseudomonadota; class Alphaproteobacteria; order Rhizobiales; family Hyphomicrobiaceae; genus JAGVSR01. The sequence continues at coordinate 67,818 of CAVPTI010000002.1, forward strand.
AACTGGAAGATGGTTGAGGCGGCGGGGCTCGTGAAGTTCGACTTTCTCGGCCTGAAGACGCTGACGGTGCTTGAGAAAGCCGTCGATCTGATCAAGCGCGGGCGCGGGATCAGCGTTGATCTCGCGGTGCTGCCACTCGATGACGTGCCAGCCTACCAGTTGCTTGCGAAGGCCGACACGGTGGGTGTGTTCCAGCTCGAAAGCACCGGTATGCGCGAGAGCTTGAAGCGGCTCAAGCCGGACCGCTTTGAAGACATCATCGCCATGGTGGCGCTTTATCGCCCCGGCCCTATGGACAACATCCCCACCTACATCAACCGCAAGCATGGCGAGGAGCCGGTCGATTTCCTGCACCCGATGCTGGAGGGCATTCTCAAAGAAACCTATGGCGTCATCATCTATCAGGAACAGGTGATGCAGATCGCGCAGGTGCTCGCGGGCTACTCGCTCGGAGACGCTGACTTGTTGCGCCGCGCGATGGGCAAGAAAGACAAGGCGGAGATGGCGCGTCAACAGGCGCGCTTCGTCGATGGTGCGATGAAGAACGGCGTCGCAAAAGACGATGCGGTCTTCATTTTCGAACTGGTCGATAAGTTCGCGGGCTATGGTTTCAATAAATCGCACGCGGCGGCGTATGCGCTCGTCAGCTATCACACGGCTTATCTGAAGGCGAATTTCCGCGAGGAGTTTCTGGCTGCTTCAATGACGCTCGACATGGGGAACACCGACAAGCTCGCCATGTTCGCAGCCGAGGCGAAAAAGAGCGGCATCCCGGTTCTGCCACCGTGCGTGAATGCGTCGGAGGTGGACTTTCTGGTGGAGCGTCCGAAAGCCGACGAGGCGCACGGTGCGATCCGGTATTCGTTGGCGGCGTTGAAGAACATCGGTGCGTCGGCGGTGGAGACGATCGTGGCGGCGCGGACGGCGGAGGGCCCGTTCCGGTCGCTTTCGGACTTCGCGTCGCGGATCAATCCAAAGGCGCTGAACAAGCGTGGTCTCGAAACTCTGTCGATGGCGGGCGCCTTCGATGGGCTGGAGCCCAACCGCGCGCTCGTGCGCGGCAATGTGGAAGGCATGCTCGCGCTCGCCAACCGGCAAGCGGAGAACGCGGCGCAGGGCACGAGCGATTTGTTCGGCGGCGGTGGAGGCGGCGGGGCGACGTCGCTCGACTTGAAGCCGGCAAAGGCGTGGACGCCGATGGAGCGTCTGCAGGAGGAGTTCGACGCGATCGGGTTCTTCTTGTCGGGGCATCCTCTGGATGCGTACGAGACCGTGTTGAAGAAGCTCGGCGTGCGGCGGTTCGTGGAGTTTGAGGCAGCCACAGCGCGGGGTGTTTCGAGCGGACGGCTGGCGGGCATCGTGATCTCGGCACGCGAGCGGCGGTCGCAGAAGGGCAACAAGTTCGCCTTCGCCTTGTTCTCGGATGCAAGCGGGCAGTTCGAGGCGGTGATCTTTTCCGACACGCTCAATGCCTGCCGCGACCTGCTCGAGGGGGGCACGCCGGTCGTACTCAACGTCGAGGCGGAGCGCGACGGCGACACGGTGAAGATGCGCGTCCAGAGCATGGAGGCGCTCGACAAAGCGGCGGCCGAGATCGACCGGGGTCTGAAAATCGTGTTCGACGCTGGCGTGCTCGCTGCGCGGCGAGGCGTGGTCGAGGAGTTCAAATCGCTTCTGAAGCCCGGTCAGGCGGGGCGAAGAGGGGCGGCGAGGTGCGCCTCGTACTGCCCGTCGGCGCGCGGGAATTGGAGATCATCCTGCCCGGGCGGTACGACGTGTCGCCCGCGCAGGCGGGGCAGCTTTCGACAGTGCCGGGGGTGGTTGAGGTGGTGGAGATTTAGTCGACCGCCAGTTATCGGTCATCCGCTTGCCTTTCCAGCCATTCTCAGTCATAAGCCGCGCATCTCACACGTGGTTCGCGCGCTGGACGGATTAAAAGCCCCGTTCGACGCTCCGGTGGACGATATGCAACTCGGGCAGCCGGGATGCCGTCTTCACAACGAACCGCGGAGGATTAAACCGGAAAAGGATACCCGCTGATGACGCTTCCCGCGTTCAACATGCGTCAGCTTTTGGAAGCTGGCGTGCACTTCGGTCACCAGTCGCACCGCTGGAACCCCAAGATGCAGCCGTTCATCTACGGCGCGCGCAACAACATCCACATTCTCGACCTGACGCAGACGGTGCCGATGCTGCATCAGGCGCTGCTCAAGATTTCCGATACTGTCGCCGGCGGCGGCCGCGTGCTGTTCGTGGCCACCAAGCGGGCCGCATCGGATTCGATTGCCGACGCTGCCAAGCGCTCGGCGCAGTACTACATCAACCATCGCTGGCTCGGCGGCACGCTGACCAACTGGAAGACGATTTCGACGTCGATCCGCCGTTTGCGCCAGCTCGATGACATTCTGGCCGATCCCCAGGGCCGCACGAAGAAGGAGAGCCTGACGCTGCAGCGCGAGCGCGACAAGCTCGAGCAGGCGCTCGGCGGGATCAAGGAAATGGGCGGCGTGCCCGACCTCCTGTTCGTGATCGACACCAACAAGGAAAAGATCGCGATCCAGGAAGCCCGCAAGCTCGGGATCCCGATCGTCGCGATCGTCGATACGAACTGCGATCCCGATGGCATCGACTATCCGGTTCCGGGCAACGACGACGCCGGCCGCGCGATCACGCTCTATTGCGATCTCGTGGCGCGCGCCGCTCTCGACGGTCTGGAGCGCAGCCAGTCGGCTTCGGGCGTTGATATCGGCGCGCTCGCCAGCCCGCCGGTCGAAGCTTTGCCGGTCAAGTTCAAGGGCATCGACGCACCGCGCGGCGAGGCCGACGACCTGAAGCGCATCACCGGCATTTCGCCGAAGCTCGAACAGCGGCTCAACGATGCCGGCGTGTTCCACTTCTGGCAGATCGCCGACCTCGACGCGGACAACGCCAAGGCGCTCGACCTGCTCTTGAGGCTCAAGGGTCAGATCGAAGCCGACGGCTGGATCGCGCAGGCGAAGAAATTCGTCGACGCCGCAGCAGCGTAATAAAATACGCCTAATGGATGCGGAACGGCGGGCAGGGCATTCCTGTTGGCCGTTCCGCTCTATCCGCATTTCTCAGACCCAATCACACTTCGCTACTCGCTCGACAGAGCGGAAGGAGCCGACATGAGCACGATCACCGCCGCCATGGTGAAGGACCTGCGCGAGAAGACCGGCGCGGGCATGATGGATTGCAAGACCGCGCTCACCGAGACCAACGGTGACATGGACGCCGCCATCGAGTGGCTGCGCAAGAAGGGTCTTTCGAAGGCCGCCAAGAAGTCCGACCGCATTGCGGCACAGGGCCTTATCGGCGTGATCTCGACGGTGAAGTCGGGCGCGGTCGTCGAGGTGAACTCGGAGACGGACTTCGTTGCGCGCAACCCGCAGTTCCAGGAGATGGTGCAGAAGATCGTTTCGCTGGCACCGGCCGTGAACGGCGATGTGGCGAAGCTGCTGGCCGCCACCTATCCCGGCACGTCGAACACCGTCGAGACGACGGTGAAGGACGCGATTGCGACCATCGGCGAAAACATGGGCGTGCGCCGCACCGGGGCACTCTCGGTCAAGGATGGCGTGGTTGCCGACTACGTACACAACAAGGCTGCCGATGGACTCGGCAAAATCGGCGTGCTCGTCGCGCTTGAAAGCGCGGGCGACACCGACACTTTGATGGCGTTCGGCCGCCAGGTCGCCATGCATGTCGCGGCCGCCAAGCCGCTGGCGCTGACGTCGGCTGATCTCGATCCGGCCGCGGTGGAGAAGGAGCGCGCGTTCTACACAGAGCAGGCGCTGGCATCCGGCAAGCCCAAGGACATCGTCGACAAGATGGTGGAAGGGCGCCTCAAGAAGGAATTCTTTCAGCAGGCCTGCCTTTTGAGCCAGGTGTTCGTTCTCGACGGTAAGGCGTCAGTCGAAGAGGCGACCAAGGCGGCCGAGAAGGATGTCGGCGCGCCGATCAAGATCGCGGGGTTCCTGCGCTACGAACTCGGCGAAGGCATCGAGAAGAAGGAAGAGGACTTCGCCGCCGAAGTGGCCAAGACGGTCGCGGCGTCCAAGGGCGGTTGATCCTCGGCAATCTCTACTACCTTGCATTGCATTCGGCCGGCGGGCTTCGCCGGCCGTTTTGCTGCGGAGCCGCGGCACATCGCGCGCCAGGGTCGCGGACGGCTGGAAAGTGCTGGAATGTGTGATCCCGCGCCACTAATGACGCACTCCTGCAACAACTGGCTTTGCGACTCGGCCTAGGGTCGCGCGTAGGATTGGGTTGACCACGGCGCGATCCGGCGGGCACCAGGGAGCTGACCATGACGTCCGGTCCGGGCGGGCTCAAATACAAGCGGCTACTGATCAAGCTGTCAGGCGAAGCTCTGATGGGGAACGGCGCCTATGGCATCGACATGGCCGTGGCGGACCGATTGGCCGGTGATCTCGTCGATGCGGTGAACGCCGGGGCCGAGATCGCGGTGGTGGTCGGGGGTGGCAACATCTTTCGCGGGCTTCAGGCGGCCGCCAAGGGCATGGACCGGGCGACTGGCGATTACATGGGCATGCTGGCCACCGTGATGAATGCGTTGGCTTTTCAGCAGGCGCTGACGGCGCGCGGGGCGGACGCACGGGTCATGTCGGCGATCCCGATGCCGACAGTTTGCGAGAGCTATGTGCGGCCGCGGGCGCTCGCCCATCTGGCGCAGGGGCGCATCGTGGTATTCGCGGCGGGGACGGGCAATCCGTTCTTCACGACCGACACGGCCGCAACGCTTCGGGCCATTGAGACATCCTGTGACGCGGTGGTGAAGGCGACGCAGGTGGACGGGGTCTATTCTGCCGATCCCAAGAAAGATCCGTCCGCCATTCGATATGACCGGCTCACGTACGCCGAGGTACTGGCGCGCGACCTGAAGGTCATGGATGGTGCGGCGATCGCGCTTGCCCGCGATAATCGACTTCCGGTAATTGTGTGTGCCATCGAAGAGGCAGGGAATTTGTTGAAAGTCCTGAAGGGGGAAGCCCGGGCGACCGTGATCCACACATAGGGCGCCGGTGGTGGAAGATTTCTGCCGCCCCCGTAAATGCATTCAGCCCGTCAGCCATAGGGGCCATTCGGCAAGGCCCTTCGGGCGCGGCGACGACAAGGAACGACGATGTCTACAACCTACGATATCAAGGAACTGGAAGACCGGATGCGCGCGTCGCTCGACGCGTTCAAACGCGAATTGCAGGGCTTGCGTACGGGCCGCGCCAGCGCGCATCTGCTCGATCCGGTGCAGGTGATGGTCTATGGCTCGCGCATGCCGCTGAACCAGGTGGCCACCGTCACCACGCCCGAGCCTCGTATGATCGCGGTGCAAGTCTGGGATCGCTCGAACGTCACAGCGGTCGACAAGGCGCTGCGCGAAGCCAATCTCGGCGTCAATCCGATGGTCGACGGTCAGCTGATCCGGCTACCGCTGCCCGCCCCCACAGCCGAGCGGCGCAATGAACTCGTCAAGCAGGCCCATAAATATGCGGAAAGTCACCGCATTGCTGTGCGCAATGTGCGCCGCGACGGCCTCGACCTTCTCAAGAAACTCGAGAAGGACGGCAAAATGAGCGAGGACGATCACAAGAAAAATGCTGCCAAGGTGCAGGAACTGACCGACAAGCTGATTAAGGAGATCGACCAGATCGTGGCTTCGAAGGAAACGGAAATCCAGAAGGTCTGATCCAAGTCGCGTTTCAATAGAGGCAACCCGCTCTCCGACGAGCCAAACCGCAGGTCCGGCCGAGCCCATGAGATCGCAGACGAGCCCCGGTGCATCGCCCGACCTCGTGCCCCCGCGGCATGTCGCCATTATCATGGACGGAAATGGTCGGTGGGCAGCCGAACGGGGACTACCGCGCACGTGGGGCCATCGGCAGGGCGTGGAAGCGGTGCGGCGCACGGTTCGGGCCGCGCGGGAACGGGGCATCGGCTACCTCACCATCTACAGTTTTTCTTCGGAGAACTGGTCGCGACCGGCGACAGAGATCGACGATCTGATGGGGCTGATGCGGCGCTTCATTAAAAGCGATCTTGCGGACCTGCATCAATCGAACGTGCGCATTATCGTCATCGGCGAGCGGGACCGCGTTGATCCCGAACTGATGGCTCTCATCGACGAGGCGCGGGATCTGACGTCGCTGAATACCGGTCTGACGCTCGTGATCGCGTTCAATTATGGAGCGCGTGCCGAGATTACGAAAGCGGTGCGAGAGATTGCGCGCAAGGTCGCGCGTGGTGAGTTGGATCCAGACGCAATCGAGCCGGAGCATCTTTCGGGCGCTTTGGATACGGCGGGCATCCCCGACCCTGATCTGCTGATCCGCACAAGCGGCGAGATGCGACTTTCCAACTTCCTGCTCTGGCAGACGGCCTACACGGAATTCGTTTTTCTCGACGCCTACTGGCCCGAATTCGGGTCGGAGTTGCTCGACGAGGCTATCAAGATTTACCAAGCGCGTGATCGCCGGTTCGGCGGGCTGACGCAGCGGTCGACGGCCTGACACCATGATGGGCGGCGAGCCGGCTGAGCCATCGCAAGCGACAGCTCCCGTCATGAGCGGGTCCTCGAGAGAAATACGGCTTCGAACGGCGTCCGGCCTCGTCATGGCCGCAATCGCGGGCGGCGTGCTTTACATTGGCGGTGTGCCGTTTGCTGTTCTCGGCGCGGTGGTCGGCGTGCTCACAAGTTTTGAGTGGTCGCGGATCGTGCGGGATAGCGCGATCGATGCTGGACTGGTCGTGCAGGTTTTCGCCGTCGTCATCGCGGCGGCTCTGGCTTGGCTGGGGCTGGCGGCCCTGGCGATCGCGGCCGTCATTGCCGGGTCCATCCTCACGGGGCTGCTGTGCTTCCAGCGGCGGCCGCTGTTATCGGCAGAGGGTGTACTTTATGCCGGGCTGCCGGTCGTGGCCCTGATCTGGCTGCGCGAAGACCAGCCCAATGGCTTTTCAGCGGTGCTGCTCATCCTGATCGCGGTCGTTGCGACCGATGTTGCGGCCTTCGTATTCGGGCGGCTCATCGGCGGACCTAAACTGGCGCCGGCAATTTCGCCCAATAAAACGTGGTCGGGCTTTATCGGTGGCATCTCGACGGCGGGGTTGGCGGCGGCCGGGTTCGCTCATACGATTGGTGCGGATCCCGTGATGGTTGGCATTTCGGGCGTTTTCTTAGGCATCGTGGCGCAGATCGGGGATCTGACGGAGTGAGCCTTGAAGCGAAGTTTCGGGGTCAAAGATTTCGGGCCACATCATCCCTGGCCATGGCGGTATCATGGACCGCATCGATGGACTAGTTTTCGCCTCGGTGGCCGCGGGCTTCGTGGCTCTGGCCCTTGATCCGCAAGCGCCCGCGAGCGCACTTCTCTTCGGCGGATGACACGATGAGCAGACATTTCACACGGGCAGCCGCGATCAAGCTCGGCGATACGGCCGAACGCACGCTCTCGTCGCCACAGCGGCTGACGGTGCTCGGCGCGACGGGGTCGATCGGTGAGAGCACACTCGATCTGGTGGGGCGCGAGCCTGAGCGGTTCGAGGTGGTCGCGCTGACTGCGCAGTCGAACGCGGAGAAGCTCGCGCGACTGGCGATCCTGCATAAGGCGCGAGTTGCTGTGGTGGCAGACGAGCGTTGCTATGCCGAGCTCAAGTCGCATCTATCCGGTACGGGCATCGAGGCGGCGGCGGGAGAAGATGCGCTGATCGATGCCGCATCGCGTCCGGCCGATTGCACGATGGCTGCCATCGTCGGAGCGGCCGGCTTGAAGCCGACATTCGCGGCGGCGCGACAAGGGCGACGGGTGGCGCTCGCGAATAAGGAATGTCTCGTTTCGGCCGGCGATGTGTTTCTAAGCGAAGTACGCGCGTCGGGGGCGGAACTGCTTCCGGTCGACAGCGAACATTCGGCGGCGCTGCAATCGCTGGCTGGTGCGGAACGGGTGGCCGTAGAGCGGATCGTGCTGACGGCGTCGGGTGGCCCGTTTCGCTGTTGGCCGATGGAAAAGCTGAAGGACGCGCGTCCAGAAGAGGCGCTCAAGCATCCAAACTGGGCGATGGGTGCCAAGATCACGATCGACAGCGCCACGCTGATGAACAAGGGTCTCGAACTCATCGAGGCCTATCATCTGTTTCCCGTCGGCGTCGATCAGCTGGATGCGGTCATCCATCCTCAGTCGGTGGTGCACTGTCTGGTGCATTACATCGACGGGTCGGTGATCGCGCAGCTTGGGTCCGCCAGACATGCGCACGCCCATTGCCCTTGCTCTGAACTGGCCGGAACGGCGTGCGACGCCGACGGCGCGGCTCGATCTCGTCGCAATCGGATCGCTGACCTTCGAGCCGGTGGACGCAGCGCGGTTTCCCGGCCCCGGCATGGCCAAGGCTGCGTTGCGGCGAGGAGGCAATGCGCCAGCGATTTTGAACGCGGCGAACGAGATCGCAGTGGCGGCATTTCTCGCCGGCGGCCTTGGATTCCTCGACATTGCGCGGGTGGTCGAACGAACGATCGAGGAAGCCGAGGCACGGGGGCTGATCCGTGCTACGGAAACTCTCGAAGACGTGCTTGCCGCCGACTCGGAGGGCCGGGATCTGGCGCGAATGGTCATCGAAACCCCATATTAGGCAGCCAGTGGCGACTGTCGGGCCTAAGCCTGCCGCATCCAGTGCGGCCCTACCGGAGACGATTTATGGAAGCCCTTTCGAACGCGTTGTCGGGACCGTTGCTTTACGGCTTCGCGTTTCTCACCGTCCTGACGATTGTCGTGTTCTTCCACGAACTCGGCCATTTTCTCGTCGCCCGCTGGTGCGGGGTGAAGGTCAAGGCCTTTTCGATCGGATTTGGACAGGAAATCGCAGGCTTCGATGACCGCTACGGCACGCGCTGGAAGCTGTGCTGGATCCCGCTCGGTGGCTACGTGAAGTTCATGGACGACGAGAACGCGGCCAGCGTCCCGTCCCGTGAAATGATCGAAAAGATGAGCGCCGACGAGCGCGCCGGGTCGTTCCATGCCAAGCCTATTTGGCAGCGGGCGGCGGTGGTTGTGGCGGGGCCGGTCGCGAACTTCATTCTGGCTATCGTCATCTTCACGTTCTGGTTCTGGGTGAACGGCGTTTATTCGACGGAAGCGCGGATCGACGAGGTGATCCCGGAGGGACCTGCCGCCAAGGCCGGCATCAAGGCGGGCGATCTCGTAACCGCCATCGAAGGCCGTCCCGTCACGGCTTTCGAACACATCCAGCGCTTTGTCGGTACCAGCGTGGGCGAGGGGCTGACCTTCACCGTCGAACGGGGTGGGGAAAAGCTTGACTTCGTCGTTGTTCCCGAGGTGCGCGAGCAACTCGATGACAAGGGCGACAAGCTCCAGATGGTCATGATCGGGGTGAAGCGCATTCCTGGCCAGCAGGGCGTCAAACTTTACGAGCCGACATTCGTCGAGTTGGTCGGGATTGCCGGCGATCGGACCTGGTTCATCGTGACCAGCACGCTTGGGTATCTCAAGGATGTCATCGTGGGGCGGCAGTCTGCCGACCAGCTTGGCGGACCCATCCGCATTGCGGACGTGGCCGGTCGCGTCGCGACCCAGGGTTTCGAGTACATCATTCAGTTAGCAGCGTTCATTTCCGTCAGCGTGGGGTTGATCAACCTGTTCCCGATCCCGCTGCTCGATGGCGGGCATCTCATGTTCTACGCCATAGAAGCGGTGCGCGGGCGACCCCTCGACGAACGGCATCAGGAGCTTGGTTTCCGGATCGGTCTGGCCCTCGTTTTGAGTCTCATGATCTTTGCCACTTTCAACGACTTACATATCCTCAAACGTTGGCTTGGTGGGGCCGGTTAGATTCGCGTCCTGTGACGTATTCTTGCCACTTCCAGACCGGTTACTGAATCGTTAAAAGCTTGAGGCTGACGAAGGCGTGGCGTTGAGTTTGTCATAGGCTTTTCGTGCGCCGGTGGGACCGTCAGCGGCCAGTGGGACTGGCCTAGCATGAAATACGCATGGATCGCCGGTGGGGTGTCTGTGTGGATCAGGGGGAACGGCAAAAGCATGAGGGCTGATCCGCGTCATGGGTTCTCCCGGTTTCCGGCCGTTGCAGGCGTCCGCCTGCTCGCCGCGATACTGGCGCTCCTCGCGATCGAGATCTCTGCTCCGCACATGGGCGCTTCTACGGCTGCAATGGCCCAGGGCGTCGTGCGAAGCATCGAGGTCGAAGGTAACCGCCGCGTCGAAGCCGACACGGTCCGCTCCTATCTTCAGTTCAACGTGGGCGACGCCTACGATGCCGGCAAGGTTGACGGCTCGCTGAAGGCCTTGTTCGCCACTGGTCTGTTCGCAGACGTGTCCATCGACAACAACGGCAGCACGGTCATTATTCGCGTCGTAGAAAATCCGGTCGTCAATCAGGTCGCTTTTGAAGGCAATAGCGAAGTCGATACCGATACGCTGCGCAACGAAGTTCAGCTGAAGCCGCGCACGGTCTTCACGCGGGCTCGCGCTCAGGCCGACGTGCAGCGGATCCTCGACGTTTATACGCGCCAGGGCCGGTTTGCCGCGTCCGTCGAGCCGAAGATCATCGAGCTCGAGCAGAGCCGGGTCAACGTCGTGTTCGAAATCGTCGAGGGTGGCGCGACCAAGGTCAAAGGCGTCAACTTCGTCGGCAACAGCGCGTTCACCGACGAGCAGCTGCGCGACATCATTTCCACGACCCAGCAAGGCTGGTTCGACTTCCTCAAGGGCACCAGCATCTACGATCCGGATCGTATGAACCTCGATCGCGAGTTGCTGCGTCAGTATTATCTGAAGAATGGCTATGCCGATGCCCGCGTGACCGCGGCGCAGGCGGACCTCGATCGTGATGGTTCGGGGTTCGTGATCACGTTCGCGGTCGAAGAAGGGGTGCAATACAACTTCGGCGCCGTGACGGTTGAGAATGGGTTGCCTGACCTGAACGCGTCGTCTCTCAACGGCGAGGTCACTACTTATCAGGGCGATATCTACAACGCCCAGGCTGTCGATAAGACGGTTGAGCGGTTGACGCTTGCGACGGCGGAACAGGGCTTCCCATTTGCTCGTGTTCGCCCACGCGCCAACCCGGATCCGACGACCCGCACGATCGGGGTCGTTTATGCTATCGACGAGGGTCCGCGCATTTACATCGAGCGGATCAACGTGATCGGTAACACGCGAACCAAGGATTACGTGATCCGTCGCGAGTTCCGTCTGGCGGAAGGCGATGCCTACAACCCGCTGTTGGTTGATCGTGCAAAGAAGCGTCTTTCGGGGCTTGGCATCTTCAAGACGGCGGACGTGAAGCGGCGTCCAGGTTCGGCTCCCGACCGCGTCGTTCTCGACGTTGAAGTGGAAGAGCAGTCCACGGGTGAGCTGTCCTTCGGTGCCGGTTTCTCGACCAACGAAGGTATCATCGGCGACGTCTCGATCACCGAGCGCAACTTCATGGGCAACGGACAGTTCCTGCGCTTGAAGCTCGCCGGCTCGGTCGAGCGCATGCAGGTGGACTTGTCATTCACCGAGCCGCGCTTCCTCGACCGCAACCTGTCGGCTGGTTTCGACCTATTCCATAAGGAACTCGATCAGCAGGATGACGCGGGCTTCTCGAGCCGGTCTTCGGGCGGCACAGTTCGCCTCGGCTTCCCGCTGGCCGAAGAGATGTGGATGCAGGTTGGCTACACGCTCAAACGCGACGAGATCTTTGACGTCGACAGTGACTCGTCGCTGCTGTGAAGCAGGCGTGCGGGCGATCCAAATCCTTTCGGCACCGGTGTCGTGCAGTGCTGATGACGATGCTTACTGGACCTCGTCCGTCGGCACCTCGATCACCTATGACAAGCGCAACCATCCGCGAAATCCGACGAGCGGCTATTACTTGCAGTTGTCGTCGGATTTTGCCGGTCTGGGTGGGGACGTGAACTACGTCCGCGTCCAGGGTGAAGGTCGAGCCTATTATCCGATCACCGACAAGATCACGTTCGTCGGTCGCGCCGTGGCGGGTACAATCCAGGGCTGGGGCGGCGACGATGTTCGTCTCCTTGACCTGTACTTCCGGGGTGGCGAGACGGTCCGCGGGTTTGACCGTGCGGGCTATGGTCCACGCGATCTCGTTGACGGGTGACGCGATCGGTGGTCAGAACTTCTGGGCCACCACGGCGGAAGTTCGCTTTCCACTTCCATTCATTCCGGAAGACCTTGGCATCAGCGGCGCCGCCTTCGCAGATGCCGGTTCGCTCTGGGGTGTTCCGGGCGATAGTTCAGACAGTCCACAGCCGGCGGTGTTGGATAACGTTGGAGGACAGCAGCGCAATCCGAGCCTCAGTTGGCGTGAGCTTGCTTTGGAACTCGCCGGTTGGTCCGCTGCGAGTTGATTACGCCGAGCCTATCGCGAAGGAAGACTACGACAGGGTTCAGAATCTCCGTTTCGGTGCCTCAACCAAGTTTTGATGCCCACACCAGTTGTGTGAAACATGCGGCGGCGCTGGTTCAGCGCCGCCGTTTTGTTGGTGCGGGGCGGATGCGGTTCTATAATGTCATCGTGTGACCGACGTTCGCCTCCGTGCTTTGCCGCCGAAGAAGGGCGCTAATATGCTTCATCCCGGTTTCTTCGAGAACAAGGGCCCTTTTCCAGCCGCCGATCTGGCTAAGGTCGTGGGTGCCGAGTTGGCGCCTGGTGCCGACGGCGCGCGCGCGATCTTCGATGTTCGTGCCCTTGCCGATGCGGGGAACTCGGACGTTTCCTTTCTCGACAACCGCAAGTACCTGCCCCAACTCGCGGCAACCGGAGCCGGTTTCGTGCTCGTGCAGCCGGCATTTGCAGCGCGTGTTCCGCCCCATGCCGCCGCGCTGGTGACACAGGCGCCATATCGGTCGTTCGCTCTGGCCTTGCAGAAATTCTATCCGGAAGCGCTGGTGCCGAAGGCGGCCATCGGCACATCGGGCTTCGCCGTCGATCCTAGCGCGCAGATCGAGGACGGTGTGGCCATCGAGCCTGGAGCGATCGTCGGGCCGGAAGCAATGATTGGGCGCGGCAGTCGGATCGCGGCCGGCGCCGTCATCGGCTATCGGGTCGCCATCGGGCGGGACTGCTATATCGGACCCTCATCGACCGTCGTGCACGCGCTGATCGGCGACCGCGTGATCGTTCATGCGGGCACGCGCATCGGTCAGGATGGGTTCGGGTTCGCGATGGGCCGGGACGGTCATCTGAAGGTGCCGCAGATCGGCCGGGTCGTCATTCAGGACAATGTGGAGATCGGTGCCAACACAACCATCGATCGCGGGGCTCTTAAGGATACGATCATCGGTGAGGGCACCAAAATTGATAATCTCGTCCAGATCGGGCACAACGTCGTCATCGGACGGCACTGCGTGATCGTCGCGCACACGGGAATTTCCGGCTCTACCGAGCTGGGTGATTTCGTGGTGATGGGCGGACAATCGGGGACCGTCGGGCACATCAAGATCGGGACCGGCGCGCAGGTGGCGGGCGCATCGCACCCGAAAGAGGATGTCCCTCCCGGAGTGGCCGTGGGCGGCACACCGGCGCGGCCCTTGAGGCAATGGGCTCGGGAACTCGCCATTCTGTCGCGGCTGGCCGCGCGAAAAGGTGCCGCGAGCGACGAGGTGGGTGATTGACGCAGCGCGCAGGGCGCATCACGAAGGGTTCACAGACACGGCCGGGCTTAGCCGGATGACGGATCAAGGACGGCGGCGGCAAGCGCGCCGAAGCGAGAGGACGATGGACGACAAGACGAAGGTGAAGACGCTCGGGACGGCTGATATCGCGAAGGTGATGAAGTTTCTTCCGCACCGCTATCCGTTCCTGCTTCTCGACCGCATGTTCGACATGAATGGAGACGAGAGCTGCGTCGGCCTCAAGAACGTGACGATCAACGAGCCGTTTTTCCAGGGTCACTTTCCGCAGTATCCGGTGATGCCCGGCGTCTTGATTATCGAGGGGCTTGCCCAGACCGCCGGTGCGTTGTGTGTGTCAAGCCTCGGCGAAGACTACAAGGCCGAGCTCGTTTACTTCATGGGGATAGACAAGGCGAAGTTCCGCAAGCCGGTTCTGCCGGGCGATCAACTGCACTACCATGTGCGCAAGATCCGCAATCGCGGCCGTGTCTGGCGCTTCTATGGTGAGGCGAAGGTCGACGGTGCGGTTGTGGCAGAAGCGGAAATCAGCGCCATGCTCGCCGACACGGCGGACGCACGCGCCTTCGCGGCCTCGAAGAGCTGATGTCAAAACCTGAAATTCACGCCTCCGCTGTCGTCGCGTCCGAAGCTCGCTTGGGAGCGAACGTCAAAATCGGTCCGTTCTGCACGGTAGGACCGGATGTGGAACTGGGCGACGGCGTCGAACTCGTCAGCCACGTGGCAGTGGCTGGGCGGACATCAGTCGGCGCGCGTACGAAGATATTCCCCTTCGCCTCGATCGGACATCAGCCGCAGGATCTGAAATTCAGGGGCGAGCCGTCCACTCTGACGATCGGAAAAGAGTGCCTGATCCGCGAAGGCGTGACCATGAACCCCGGCACCGAGGGCGGCGGGATGGCGACGTCGGTCGGTGACAACTGCGCCTTCCTAGCCAACAGCCACGTCGGCCACGACTGCCATGTCGGCAACAACGTCATCTTCTCCAATAACGTCATGCTCGCCGGGCATTGCACCGTTGGCGATTACGTCATCATCGGGGGCGGAGCGGCTGTCATTCAGTTCGCGCGCGTGGGACCGCATGCGTTCGTCGGCGGGATGTCGGGGCTGGAGCATGATCTCATCCCCTATGGCATGGCGCTCGGCAACCGAGCGTATCTGTCCGGTCTCAACATCATCGGGCTGCAGCGGCGCGGGTTTTCACGGGCGCAGATCCATGACCTGCGCCGGGCCTACCGTCTCATGTTTGCGCAGGAAGGCACACTGCTGGAGCGTGTGGAAGACGTGGCGGTCGAGTTCAAGGATCACCCGATCGTCGTTGAAATCGTCGAGTTCATCCGCAAGGGCGGCAAGCGCTCGTTGTGTACGCCGCAAGGCGCGGCCGAGGCCTGAGCAGAAGGCCTGATCCATGGTACGCGGTTCGAAAGCCGTCGTCGGTATTCTGGCGGGGGGCGGTTCGCTGCCGCGCGAGATCGCCGATGTGCTGTTTGCCGATGGGCAGAACCCAGTAATCGTCGGGCTCGAGGGCGAGGTTCGTCCGCGCGATTTCGCTGGCCATGATTTCACGCTCGTCAACTGGGGCCGGATCGGGCACCTGCTGCGCACGTTCAAGCAGAAAGGCGTCACCGATCTCGTGATCGTCGGAAGCGTGACCCGGCCGGACCTGCGAGCGATCCGCACCGACTTCGGGTTCTGGTGGAACCTGCCGCGGATCTTCAAGATCGTGGCGGCGGGCGGCGATGATAGCGTTTTGCGACGGGTTGTCGGGTTCTTTGAAGGTCATGGATTTGTGGTGCGGGGACCGGCGGACGTCGCCCCTGCGCTCGTCATCGGTGAAGGCGCTTACGGCCAAGTTGCGATGAGCGACGCGTCGAATCGCGATTTCGAGATCGGGAGAGAGATCGTGGCGCGGCTGGCGCCGTTCGATGTCGGGCAGGCGGTTGTCGTGGCGAATGGAACGGTGCTTGCGATCGAGGGTGCGGAAGGCACCGACGCGATGTTGAAACGGGTTGTGGAACGGCGAGGCGATGCGCGCGGCGGTGTTCTCGTGAAATGGCCGAAACCGGGTCAGGAACTGCGTGTCGACATGCCGGCAATCGGGCCGAACACGGTTGCGGGTGTGGTGGCGGCAGGACTGCAAGGGATCGCGGTGCAGGCGGGGGCGACGCTGGCGGCTCAGCGAGGCGACACGACGGACGCGGCCGATGCGGCGCAGGTTTTTATTGCCGGGTTGGAGGCTGGTGCGGCGTCGGGCTTGACGAAGACAGCGCTGCAGGACGATAGCGACATCGGATTGGCGGTGCTTGGCGCGCTGGTGCCGCGCGTGCGCTCGCGTGGCGTAGTGGTCGTGCGGCGGCATGTGTTGGCGGTAGAGGCCGGGGAGGGACTTGGCGACCTCGTGGCGCGTGCGGCGGGGCGGCGGCAGTGGGGCAAGAGCAAGAAGCGGCGCGGGGCTTTGGCGGTCGCGTCGCTCAGCGATCTCAACCGGGCTGTCATCACGGCGGCGGCGGATGCGGGGTATCAGTGGATCGTGGCGTCTAGTGGGGACGATGCGGCGGGGCTGGGGGACGATGTGCGTTCTGTTGGTATGAAGCTCAGTATCGGCGGGAAAGAGGTTTGATGAGGGGAAGCGCGCGGCCGCTCAGATTGTATCTCGTTGCAGGCGAGCATTCCGGCGATGCGCTGGGCGCGAAGCTGATGGCGGAGATCAAGGCGCGTCTCGGGCACGGTGTCGTCTTCGACGGTGTCGGTGGGGAGGCGATGGCGGCGGAGGGGCTGGTCTCGTTGTTCCCGCTCTCGGATGTGGCCGTGATGGGTCCCGTCAACATTTTGAAGCAGCTGCCGCGTCTCATCGATCGCGTGCACGAAACCGTGCGGGATGCCGTGGCTGTGAACCCGGATGCCGTGGTCATCATCGACAGTCCCGAATTCACGCATCCCATCGCCAAGCGCATTCGCGAACGAATACCTGATGTCCCGGTCATCGATTATGTGAGCCCGAGCGTCTGGGCGTGGCGGCCGGGTCGCGCGAAGAAGATGCGCCGCTATGTCGATCATGTGTTGGCGCTGTTGCCGTTCGAGCCGGACGAGCATCTGCGGTTGGGCGGGCCGAAATGCACGTACGTCGGTCATGCGTTGAGTGAGCGGCTGGATTGGATCCGCGCGCAAGATGGCGCTGATTTGCGGGCGAGGCTCGGGCTCGATCCGCTGAGAAAGGTTCTCGTCGTGCTGCCGGGCAGTCGCGTATCGGAGGTGACGCGGTTGTTGGCTCCGTTTGGAGAGACGGTTCGGCTCGTGCGGCAGGCGGTGCCGGAAGGTCTCGAGGTGTTGCTGCCAGTGGTGCCGTCGGTGCGCGGTGTGGTCGAGCAAGCAGTGAAGGCGTGGGCTCAGCCGGTGCGCTTCATCGAGGGTGACGCGAACAAGTTTGCGGCGTTCCGGCTGGCTGATGCGGCGCTCGCGGCGTCGGGTACGGTGACGCTGGAACTGGGTTTGTGCGGGACGCCCGCCGTCGTCGCCTACAAGGTCGATGCGGTGATGTCGCGGATGCGGTTTCTCCTGAAGGCGCGATCTGTGGTGCTCGCGAACCTCATCGCGGACGAGAATATCTATCCGGAGTTCATGCAAGAAAACGCGACTCCGGAAAAGTTGGCGCGGGCGCTGATGCCGCTGCTATCGCCCTCCGATGAGCGGCGAAAGCAGGTCGAGGCGCTGTTGCGCGTGCCAGAACGGATCGCGATTGGTGGCAAGCGGCCGAGTGCGCTCGCGGCGGACGTGGTGCTGGACTACGCGGTGCACGCGCGATTGCGGGCGTGATGCATTGCATCGGGCGGTCTCTACAAGTCAAAGAGTGCCGTTCGTGTTCGCGCATCTCTGCATTTTCATTTTGACCTTCGCTCAGTCACGCGAAGGGGGCGGGGCGGCGGATGAGCCGCTGAGGTTGGTGGTGTGGTGCGGCCCATGGACCGCCCCGCGCAGGATTTCCGGCCTACGATCGACGTTTCAGCGCGTTCTTCGCAGCCTGCGTTCCAGCAGGTGGCCGATCCGAGCCCCGCCGAGAGTGCGTGCGTACACACCGTCAGCGACACTGCACCCCGCCCCACGTCACAAGACGCCTCTTAAGCGACGCCCCCTTCCATGAGGGACGGAGATGAGGGCGAGTGTAGGGGAGGGAGTGGGGGCGGGGATAAGTGGGCGCAAAAAAAGGAGTGCGCGCGAACGCTCGCCAATCAGAAGCACAGCCACGCGCCGAGGCAGCTCTTGGGTGTGCCGCCTTTGCAGGCCATCTGCGAGGAGTGGCACGTCGTCGTGGCCCCTTCATCTTCGCAGGTCGTCTTCACGGGGCCCTGCCCTACAAGGCCTTTCGAAGCGATGGTATTTTTGAGGGCGTTGGTCGAGAACAGCACGGCGGTGTCGTGGGTCAACATTTGACCGACGGCAGCGATCTTCGTGCAATCGGCGGCCTGAGCCGGTGCCCAAAGTGCGCACAACATCGCCGCTGCCACAAAACCGAATTTCAAGGATTGCATTGCCGCCTCCAACAACTGGGGATCTCAGCCGGACGCTAGATGGCCGCATGGCGGTTGCCAAGGAATTCGATGTTGCAAGCAGAACTTATCCGCAACAGCAGTACTTATCCGCAACAACTGTCAACGGTGACACCGACAACAGGCGGCGCCGTCGAGAAGCAGAGGTAGCGGACTTCGGCCAGCTTGGTTGGCAGTGATCTCGCAAGCAGCGACGAGAGTCAACGGACATGGTCGTCATCCGCAGACTTGATGAAGAAGGCCATCGGGACGCTCGGCATGTGGCTCTCGGAACTCGACATCAAAAGAAGGCGATTGACAGTATTGTCCTGGATGCTCCCGGAGGGAAGATGCAGGAAATTCGCCCCTTTTTCACAGGCACGCCCGACTTTTTAAATCCAGCCTGCGCTGCGCTATGCGCTTTGGCAAACCTGTTGACCAACTGCGCCTCGTGATTGGGTTTTGCGCCGCGCTCTTCGAGCTTGGAAAGGTACTTGAAGACATTTCTGAATAAATCAGGGTAGCCCGCTTTGGTCTTGCTCAAGGCCGCCGCCACAATGTCCGTCATGTTCTGCGGAAACGCGAATTTTGAGCACTCACGTTGGTCACGAGTTGCGCGAGACCAGGAGTTGCAGCCTTGTACCGCTGTCGGACGGCACCCTGTACCTCGCGCCACCGGAATGGGCTATCGGTGACGATGCAGGCGCCCGTTGCCTGAGCCAAATACATCGTAATCTCGAAATTCGGTGAGAGCTTGCACATATTCATCTGCCCGCCGTCTTTCCCGCCTTCTAACGAGCCTTCCTGAAGAACGCCCAGCGGATCATGCTCCCGCATCCGCACACTGGCTTTGACCACTCCCTCAACCTCCTCCTCCTCTAAATTCGGATTGAGCTGGCGGATACGCCTGCGCATGGCGCCAGCCCACATCAGCATAATGCCGCGTCGGGTGTCCTCTTCAATTGTCTTTCGCAGGCGAGGGTCATCCTTCGGATCGAACTGCGGAGCTCGCGCCTGTGCCATGCTCATCATCTGCTCGCGAAGATGAAAGTCGAAATCGCAGGGGTCCGGTATAAGATTGATTAAGCTGAGATTCACGAGCGGCATGACATTCAGGAAGAACAAAATCGTCTTCAGGAACTCCTGCCGATAGAATTTCGGGTTTCCGGTCGGGCTCATCTCCTTTTTTATTAGTGCCGAGGGTGGACAAACGGATGCGCGACGATCAGCTCGCCAAAGTATAGGGAAGCCGCACAACGCGAAGTCCGCAATAAACGACGGGTGGATCGAACCGGTGTATATGGCACGAGCTTCGCCGTCTGGCTTAGGCAGCAGGCGCGAGAAGATCAGTCTCAAGCGGCCACAGCCCTTCGTATAGATTATATATTTCACCTATCTTCTCGTCGGTCAGCTCTCTACGAATTTGCACCCAGTCCTTCCCAGATCTCGAGCTCCAGTACTTTCACTATTGCGTTCCGGAGCATCAGTTGCGCTCCCGAATGCTCTTCTCGTTCCAATCCGGGCGCAGCGCCTCGGGCTTGCACTTGACAGCAATCCTTAAACGATTTCCCGCGCCCGCATCCGCAGTAGTCTCCCTGGCCGGAAGCCTTGTCCGGCGGCTTCTTTATCAAGAACTCTCGCGGCTTCTACAGTCCTGCCGAACTCATCCTGATAATGGACATCACCGCTCTCGTACTTAACCAATATCTCGCCACCAAATTTATATAGGCCGAGCTCCGGCGTCATCAACGTTCGCCGTAGTGCAATCCAGGGCCGCGTCAGTTCTTTCCGAAGAGTATAGCAGTCCTTGCTGACCGCTCCGATATAGCGACGCGCTCGCATTTTGATGATGAAGTTGATCTGCGCGACTCCTTGCGCGGTAAGCTTCCGCTCGCGGATTAGCGCGTCAGTCCTGGTTAAGGACTGCCGGTAGTTGCGTGCAAACGTTCTCTTTTGGAGCGGGTTGGTGTTCGGGTCCTTCGCGTACTCCAGGTTGGTAAGTATCAGGCAGTGATGCGGTCCATTGGATAAAGCGTCTGCGAACCCCGCAGCGCTATTCCGGGATCAAGTGGGTAGGCGCATGCGGCATCGCTTGGCGGGAGCGCGTGGTTGTAGATCGTCACGGGATGATCGCTTGTAATGAACTTCACTTCAAGATCTTTTGGCAGAAACAATCTCGCGAACGCCACCAGCCCAGATCGCGCAATGGAGCATGCGGATTTGTTGCATCTCGAGCATCAATTCGTTCTGCGTGAGGGCAGGATATTGAGCCTTGAGCCAAGCCAAACCCTTCGGGCGTGCGAATTTTTTGTATGTCGAGAAAGTCGAAGAAATCTTGGAGGTGATCGTGCCATTCGCGCACATCCGTGCCTATGAAGGCACGGATGGCTTGCGACCCCCTGGCATCAACGTTGCCGAAGAGACGGCGCTCGATCTCGTCGTTGACGGAGGTGCCGAAGAAAGTCGAATACAGGTCCGTCTGGAAGAACGCCCTGGAGGTCGGCGTGTTGTTCCACACGCCGTTCGGTGTGATCACGTGTCCGTCGGGGAGAACTTTCTGATCCGGCGTCATGTCGAGATAGGCGAGGGACTTTCGGCCGGGCTCGAAGAAGCCCTTCTGATACCATTGCGGAACGTAATGGTTGTCTCTCGTGACTGACATCAAACCGATCGAGTTACGTTGCGACATCCCATATAGCGACACAAATGAGAGTGATGTCACCAACAGCGGATATGACCATGTTCCGGCATAGCGGCGGTCAAGGTCCGCATCTGTATAAAAGCCACGACCTGACCACCCCTCCCCGCGAGGGGAGGGGTGGGCAAGGCTTGCGGGTGTGGGTTGGCCGTTACTCCGCGGCGGCCATGGCGGGCTGGTTGACGCGGCTGACTTCGACCAGGTTATCCGAGAACGTCGGCGCACGGCCGAGGCCGCAGTGGGCGTCGGACGAGATCGAATTGACGGAGCCGTCGGTGCGGTTGAGCGAGCGCCAGTAGCCGAGCGTCGCGACGACGATGCCGGGGTTCACGTCGTCGGTGACTCTCGCGACGCCCGTGAAGTCGCCACGATCATTGTAGACGCGGACCGGGTCGCCTTCCTTGATGTTGCGCTTCTCCGCATCGAGCGGCGAGATCAGAACGAACTGCTCGCCTTGCGCTTTGATCTTGTGCTCCTCGTTGGCGTAGCACGAGTTCAGGAACGCGTGGCTCTTCGGCGAGATGATGTTGAGCGAATAGAGCTTGGCGCGTTCGGGGTTGGTCTCGGGTGCTTCACGGTTCGGGATGTAGCCGGGCAGCGGATCGACGGGTGAGCCGTCCTGGTCGCCCTCGTACATGGCGCGGAAGGGACCGGCGACGAAGTTCTTCGCGTCGTGCAGCAGGAATTCAACCTTGCCCGAGGGCGTCGGGAACTTGCCCTCCTTATGCGGCGTGCGCGTATCGGCCGAGCCCACGTCGATTTTGAAGTACCCGTGTTTCTTGAAGTACTCCATGTCGATGCCGGCCATCTTGGGATCGTCCCAATTGATGTAATGGGCGGCCAACTCGCTGTCGGTCATTTTGAAGACCGGGATCATCGAAGCCCATTTCCTTCGCCAGCAGGCGCCACATGTCGCTCGTGGGGCGAGCTTCGCCCGGCGGTTCGACGGCCTTCTGATTGTAGGTGAAGTAGAAATGGCCCCACGACCACATCATGTCTTCCGCTTCGCCGGCCATGGCGTTCGGGAGCACGATGTCGGCGTACTTCGCGGTGTCGGTCATGAAGTGTTCGGCGACGACGGTGAACAGGTCTTCGCGCTTCAGGCCCTTGACGATCTTGTTGGTCTCGGGGGCCTGGGACACGGGGTTGGTGCAATAGACGAAGAGCGACTTCAGCGGCGGATCGAGGCCCATTTCGCCGGTGAGCGCCGCACCCAGGCGCAGGTTGTTGATGGCGCGGGTGCCGGGCTTGATCCAGTCGCCGCGCGAGACCTTGGCCCAATCGACGGGGAAGTCCCAAAGCGGCATCTGGAGGAGGCCGCCGCCGACGTGCTTCCACGAACCAACGAGGGCGGGCAGCGCGCAGACCGCGCGGATCGCCTGGCCGCCGCCGGCGTGGCGTTCAAGGGCGACGCCGAGACGGATGACGGAGGGCTGTGCGGTTGCGAATTCCTTGGCAAACTTCCGGATTTCGTCGGCTTTGACGCCCGTGACCTTCTCCACGTATTCGGGAGAGAACTCGGCGGAGCGATACTTCAGTTCCGGATAGCCGTAGGTGTGCTTGTCGACCCATTCCTGATCGACGAGGCCTTGCGCGATGATCGAGTGGATGAAGCCCATCGCAAGCGCGCCATCGGTGCCGGGCTTGGGACAGATGTGCCAGTCGGCGGCTTTCGCGGTGCGGGACCTGAACGAGTCGATGACGACGACCTTGGCGCCGCGCTTCTGTGCTTCGAGCACGAAGGGCCAATGGTGAAGGTTGGTCGAGATGGAGTTGCACGCCCAGATGACGATGAACTTGGCATGCACGAAGCTTTCGGGATCAACGCCGCCCGTCGGGCCGACGGTCAGGAGCCATGCCGTGGAGGACCCCGACGCGCAGAACGTCTTTTCGTTCACCGTGGTGCCGAGACGATTGAAGAAGGGGTCGCCGGAGTTGATGCCTTGCACGAGGCCCATGTTGCCGAGATAGCTGTAGGGCATGATCGCCTGGCTGCCGTGTTCGGCGATGATCTCGCGCCAGCGGCGGCCGATTTCGGAGATCGCATCGTCCCAGGTGATGCGCTCCCACTGGCCAGAGCCCTTCGGACCTTTGCGGCGGAGGGGATAGAGCAGGCGATCGGGATTGGCGTGGTGGTCGTGGAAGTCCTTGAGCTTCACGCACAGACCGCCGCGCGTCATGGGATGGTCCTTGTTGCCGCGCACATCGACGAGTTTGCCGTCGCGGACTTCGTAGACCATCGAGCAGGTGTCGGGGCAGTCGTGCGGGCACGCGCCGTGGAAGACCTCGGACTTCAGTTGCTCGTTCATTGCGGTTCCTCTCCCATTGTTCGTTTTGTGGCCGGCGTTGCCTGACCCCCCGTTCCACGTCGAGGCGGAACGGCTTAAAAAGGTGCGTCACTCTGGCATTGATCGGTTGATCCGGCAATCTTGATCGGCGTCAGTCCGGGGTTGTCCGGATGGCGGTATCGGAATGGCGATAGCTGTTATTGGCGCGATTTATGGCAGGGCGTCGCGATAGACGTGCGTGCGGCCCTGGCTGTCGCGGATTTCGCAGCCGTCCGCCGTCAAGCGAACATCCGCTGACAGGAGGGAGACTTTCCCAAAGGCGCCTGGAAGATCGAGGACGTAGTCGGGCCGGGCGATGCCGGACAGGCGGCGGTGGAGGTCGCGGACGAGGGCGATGCCGTCAGCGACGGGAACGCGGAAATGGCCGGTGCCCGGGGCGAGGTCGCCGTGGTGGACGTAGTAGGGGATCGACGCGCGCCTCGACGAAGCCGCGCATGAGGGCCTCGAGGGTGGCCGTATCGTCATTGATGCCGCGCAGCAGAACGGTTTGGCTGAGGAGCGGGATGCCGGCGTGGGAGAGGCGAGCGAGGGCGGCGCGGGCGTCCGGTGTCAGTTCGCGCGGGTGGTTGGTGTGCAGGCCGACAACGACGGTCTTGGACGTATCGCTGAGTGCGGAGACGAAGCTGTCTGTCACCATGTGGGGGGCGACGACGGGAACGCGGGTGTGCCAGCGGACGATCTTGACGTGGGGGATGGTATCGAGGGCCTGCATCAGCACGCGGATGCGGCGCTCGGAGAGCATGAACGGATCGCCGCCAGTGAGGATTACCTCCCAGACGGCTGGCGTCGCGCGGATGTAATCAAGCGCGGCTCGAAGCTCGGCGTCGGTGAGATTATGGCCAGCGTCGGGTCCGACCATCTCGCGGCGGAAACAGAAGCGGCAGTATACCGGGCAGACGCCAACGATCTTCAGGAGCACGCGGTCGGGGTAGCGGTGCACGAGGCCGGGCACAGGGCTCTTTGCATGGTCGCCGATCGGGTCGGCGTGTTCAGCAGCGTGGGTGATGAGTTCGGCGGCGCTGGGAACGAATTGGCGGGCGATGGGGTCGGCCGGATCATTCGGTTCGATGAGGGCTGACATCGTGGGCGTGATGGCGACTGCGTAGCGTTCGGCAACTGCCGCGAGGATCTCGGCGTGCGCGGGCGCTGCCAATCCGGCCGACACGAGATCGGTTGCGGTACGGATGGTTCTTGCGCGGGCCGTCACTTGAGCGGCCGAGGTTGCGGTGGCCAAACATCGGTGTCGTGATCGGGGTGCTGGAATGACACGAGTTGAGCCAGGAAAGGGGCCGCTACTGGATCGGCCATCGTGTCTAGCGAGGGTAAGGCGTGAATGCCGTCGACGTAGGGGAGCTTGCCTTCGATACCGAACTGCACGGTGGGTGGGATTTTCTCGGGATGATCGAAGGCTGCGATCGAGAGTGCGATGCCGTCTGGGGCTTCGTAAGTGAGTGGGGTGCCGCAGTTTTCACAGAACCCGCGATTGACGAAATTCGAAGATGCGAAGTGCTTGGGTTTGCCGCGTGTCCAGGTGAGCGTAGCGCCTTTGGTGTTCACGAGGGGCGCGAAGAATGCGCCGAATGCTTTCTGGCACATGCGGCAGTGGCAGACGGAGGCATCGGTGAGCTCGCCTTCGACACGAAAGCGAATGGCGCCGCATTGGCAGCCGCCGGTCAGTGCATTGTCTGTCATGGGGGCCTCCTGTCTCACTCGCCCTTGCGGCGGCTCATGAAGGCGATGCGTTCGAAGAGGTGGACGTCCTGCTCGTTCTTGAGGAGCGCGCCGGCCAGTGGCGGGATCAGCTTGCGGCTATCGGTTTCCTTCAAGGTCGCGAAGTCAATGTCTTCGGCAAGGAGAAGTTTCAGCCAGTCGATCAGTTCCGACGTGGACGGTTTCTTCTTCAGGCCCGGCACGTCGCGCATGTCGTAGAAGATGCGCAGGGCTTCGGAGACGAGGCGGCCCTTCAGGTTGGGAAAGTGCACGTCCACGATCTTTTGCATGGTGTCGGGATCGGGGAACTTGATGAAGTGGAAGAAGCACCGGCGCAGGAAGGCGTCGGGCAATTCCTTCTCGTTGTTCGACGTGATGATCACGATGGGGCGCTGGGCGGCCTTGATGGTTTCGCCGGTCTCATAGACGAAGAATTCCATACGATCGAGTTCCTGCAACAAGTCGTTGGGGAACTCGATGTCAGCCTTGTCGATCTCGTCGATGAGCAGAATGGGGCGGCGGTCCATGATGAACGCCTCCCAGAGCTTGCCCTTTTTGATGTAGTTGCGGATGTCCTTGACGCGCTCGTCGCCGAGCTGACTGTCGCGAAGGCGGGAGACGGCGTCATACTCGTAGAGACCCTGCTGGGCCTTCGTCGTTGATTTGATATGCCACTCGAGGATGGGCGCGCCCAGCGCGCGGGCGACCTCCAGGGCGAGGACCGTTTTGCCGGTGCCGGGTTCGCCCTTGATCAGCAGCGGACGCTGGAGCGTGATGGCGGCATTGACGGCGACCTTGAGGTCAGGGGTCGCGACGTAGTTTTTCGTGCCCTCGAATTTCATGAGTGGGTTCGCTGGTCCTGTTCCGGAGAAAACACGGCCCACCGTAGGGCGGCGTGTTGCGGGAGGGAAGGGGACCGAACGCCACCAGCTGGACGCGGGGCACAACACTGAAGCTGGCGCCGCTCACGGGAACCCCACCGTGTGCGGCGCCGGCTTTGTTCAGAGAACCCTGCCCGTCATGGCCTCGTCCCGTCGTGTTGGGGACGCCGAGACGTCGAAGCGCACAAGGATACCGCGTGGGAGGCGGCTGGCTCTCGTCACAGAATTGCCGGGAGACGCGATAGCCCGCAAGGGTTGCTCCGTGACATCTGAACAACCACAGATTGCAGATAAAGTGTTAAGCTGTCGCTAACAGTATGGGCGCGTCATCGACGCCTCCACACGGCGCCATCGACCCAGAAGCTCAAGTCTTGGAATTTACGAGCAAAATAAAAAGCAGGTGGTGCCAGCGCGGCTTGCCTTGACTCCGCCACCCGCCCGCGACAATAGCTGCGCGACTGCGCGGTCCCTGCTTCGAGTTCCGGCGGGGTCCGAGACGCAAAACGCGAGTGTGCCTCCAGCGGAGAACGATCCATGGGCAAACGCGATGACAAATCAACGGGTACGAAGGCAGGAGCGGGCGCTCGGGCAAAGGCGTCCCCAGCCGGCAAAGCCCGTTCCGCTGTACCGGCTGAGCGCAACGTCAAGGGGCGGTCCGGGGCGGCCGCCAAGCCTGCTGTCAAAGCTGCAGCGAAAGGCGGCTCGAAGTCTGCCGCGAAGCTGGCTTCCTCCAAGCCGGCGGTCTCTGCCGCATCGAAGTCTGCTCCGCCCGCCGCCGCCAAGACGCGCGCCGTGACGAAAGCGGCTCAGAAACAGCCGGACAAGAAACTCGTGGATCGGGCCAAGGCCTCCGCAATCGTGTTGCCGCCGGATTACCGTCCGTCGGAAGACGAGCCGTTCATGAATGAATACCAGCGGCTCTACTTCCGCCAGAAGCTGATCAACTGGAAGGAAGACATTATCCGGCAGACCAAGGAGACGCTGGAGGGTCTGCACGAGGACAGCGTGCAGCATGCGGATCTCGCCGACCGCGCGACGTCGGAAACCGACCGTGCCTTGGAACTGCGCGCGCGAGACCGCCAGCGCAAGCTGATCTCAAAAATCGACGCGGCACTTGCCCGGATCGAGGACGGCACGTACGGCTATTGCGAAGAGACGGGCGAGCCGATCGGCTTGAAGCGGCTTGATGCGCGGCCAATTGCGACCCTGTCTCTGGAAGCTCAGGAGCGGCACGAGCGGCGCGAGCGCGTGTATCGGGAAGACTGACCGGGTGCCGGGGGCGCGGTTCGTTTTGAAGCAGCCATTAACGGCCGGGCAATATTTGTAGCTCACACTTGCAGAATGTAACCGCATCGTGCGGTGTTCTGGAGTGTGGTTTCATGCAGTCCATTTTGAAGTTCAGTGGCACGCATTGGTCGCGCAGCGCGATCGCCTGGCTCGCCTTCGCGTTCGTGGTCCAGGGGCTTGCAGAAGCCGGTGCGGAATCGGCCGACGCCAAGATCGCAGCCTATAACGCGGCGGTCGCTCTCGGAGTGCTCAACGTGGCCGAACGTTCCGGAAACCGCGGGCACTATCAGGTCGCCAAGGTGGCGATCAGCGACTTCAATTTGAGTGAACTCGATCCGGCAGTTTTTGCGGATCAAGATGGCGCTGCGTCGCCCGCACCCCGCTGATTTCGAAACCTAGCTTCGCCGTTTCATCCGGAAGTCTGCTTTCTGTCTCGGGCTCAGGTTCCACGGCCGTGGTTTCGGGCTCGCGTGGCGGTGGTGCTTCAGGCGGCGTTGGCTTTGCGGGAGGTGCCGCTTTTGCCGCTTCTGCCGCCCGCACGTCTTGCACGCGCTGCACCAATGTCTTGACGAAGTCGAGATCGCGCAGGTGAACGTCCTGCTGGGCGTAGGGCATCTCGATTCCGTGCTCGCGGAAAGCGGCCACGATGCGGTGCCGCAGATCCGACATCGCCGCTCCGCGCTTGCCGAAGTCAGCCACGCTCGCGGAAAGCGAGAATTCAAAGCCGTTCGGGCCGAAGTTGTCGAAGGACGCTCCCGGCTTTGGCTGTTGAAGAATGATGGGGCACTCGCTCGCGACCTTCTCGAGGATGCGGCGCACCTGATCAGGGTCCGTGGCGTAGCTCGTTTTGACCGGGATACTGATGCTGGACAGGGAATTGCGGTGCGTCCAGTTGAGGAACGAATTGGTGATGAGTTCGGAGTTCGGCACGATCAGCGTGGCGCGATCGCCGGTCTCGATCTCGGTTGAGCGGACGGAGATGTTGCGGACGCGACCGGTCTGGCCGTTGACGACGATAAGATCGCCGACCTTCAGCGGCCGTTCGAAGAGCAGAATGAGCCCGGACACGAAGTTGTTGATGATTGATTGCAACCCGAAGCCGATGCCGACCGAGAGGGCGCCGGCGACGATCGCGATGTTCGTGATGTCGAGGCCGGCATAGGAGAGGGCTGCCAATACCGCAAAGGCGAACCCAGCGTAGCCTATGGCCTTGTGGATGGAATTGGCGACACCGGGATCGATGCGGGCAGTTGTGAGGAACGAGCCGTTGATCCAGCGTTGCAGCGTGCGGGTGACGAAGAGCAGCGCCGCGAAAAGTGCTACGGCTGTTGCGATCTGCGCCAGTGAGATGCGGACGTGGCCGATCTCAAAGCCGAAAATCAGCGATTTGAGCCACGCCATCGTGTCGGGGAGGGCAAAGCCCCAGGTCACGAGAATGAAAGGCAAAGCCACAAGCGCAAGCAGGCCGTCGAGCGCGAAGGCGGCAACCTTAGTCACGTTGCGCGACTGCGTGTCGTCAAGGCCGAGCCGTTCGTACATGGCGCGGCCGAGGACGCGCTCTTGGCGGACCTCTTCCCCGACCAGAGCCCGGATTGCGAGATGCAGCAGGATCACGAGCACGACAACGCTGCCGGTGACGATCACCTGTCCCGAGACGAAGCGGCCGAGGGCAACATAACCGGCGAGTGAAGCGCCCAGAATGAAAAGTGCGACGGCGAGAAGCGGAATCTTTGAGGAGACGAGGGGCCAGCCAACTGACATCAAAAGGTCCGGTGGCCGGTGGGGCGTCTTTGGGGACGGCCGTGAGCGCGTCTGAGGGTTGTTCCGGATCGCGCGGTTGGAGAGGGCGGCGCGTAAATGGCGTGCGTACGATCTTGAACAGAAGAGCTGCCAGCGCCACGCTTGCGATGGTCGCGGCTGCCACGCTGACGGACAGCGGCATCGCGAGAATGCGAATGGCTTCCTTGAGCAGCAAGTCAATCGCGTAGATCGCGCCAATCCACGTCATTGCCGTTGTGAGGGAGGCCGCCGGCTTGTCAGCGAGATCAACAAGGCGCCATTCGGCGCGTTTCGGCTGAAAGATGGCGCGGGCCAATGCACGGACGGCAATGAAGACCGAGGGCCGCCGGAAGGACGGTGAAGACGATCCGGTCGCTATCCAAGAACCAGAGGCCGAGATTATCGAAGCCGAAGGCGACGAGCGTGACTGCAAGTGCGGCCGGCAGCACGTTGAGGCTTGCGACCAGTCCGGCCGTGCCAGCGCGCTGGAAAAAATCAGGCTCGGTGTCACGTGGCGCGTCGAGCCGGGCCGCGAAAACACGGCGGCGCAAGCGCACCAGAACGAGATAGATTGCTGCGGCACTGCCGAGCAGGGCGAAAATAGAAAACAGATTATCTTCGGCCGACCGCCGCCAGCGCCAGAATGTCCATTTTAATTCGGTCGCTGCCGGCGGCAGTGCGTCCGCGACCGTTGACCATGTGTTGAGGCTCAGCGGCGAAGCGATGCGGCGGAATAACTGGCTGGTGAAGATCCGTGTCCGGTAATCCTGAACCCGCGAGAGAAGCTCACGCGCTCGGTATTGGATGAGGCCGGTTGCTTTGATGGCGCCGTCGATTTCTGCCGAGAGAAAACCGAGACGTTGGCGCTCGGCGGCAATCGCAGGTGCTTCGGCAGGCTGGTCCTTTGCAGGCGCCGGTCCCAGCTTTTCGATCTGCGACGTGACCGCTTTGTAGCGGGGCTGTAGGCTTTCCAGGAACAGGTCGGAGGCTTGGATCAGTGCCTCGATTTCCAGCCGCTGACGGGCCAGTTCCTCATCATTCTCGCGTGCAGCTTCGACGTTCGCTTCAAGCCCCTCGATCGCCGTCCGCAGGTAAGACGAAGGCTGGCGGATTTCATCGAGTGCTGCCTGGTCTGCCGCATTGTCGGGACCTGGAGCCGGTGGCGCTGGGACGGCGGGGGGTGTCGCGGCCGTGCCTGGCGCTGTGCCTTCTGTTGCAGGTGCTGGGGTCGGTGTTGTGGCCGGAGCGGACCCGTCGCCAGGTGGTGCCGCTGATGGAGGCGGGGACTGCCGGCGGAGCAGGTGGAGCGGCCGCGGGATTGGTGGCGGGGACTTCGGTCTGTACCGTAGCGCCCGCGCTTTCAAACAGCGCCTGGGCACGCGCGAGATCAGCGGAAGACATCAGCACGAGGGCGGCGGCGAAACACCCCAGCAGGGCGGCAGCGCGAACTCGATCAACAAAAAGCATTATCCGTCCTTGAATGTTGCTTGCCGTGCTCGAAACCCTACGGGTGCCGCCAGCAGCATGCGAATACCTGTCCGGCCAGCGCCGGACTTGACGGCGGAACTGTGGCCCTGAGGCGGCAAAGCCACGCGCGTGCGGCGGTCGGCCTCAATTTGTTTTGCCGCCTTCGAATGCAGTTTGCTGTTTGGCCGCGTCCGGCATCCTTGTCGGGCTGCCGGCCGGACGCGGCGGAGAACACGCGCGGAGAACGTTCATTTTTCAACAGCGGTGGCTTGACCGAACGTGCGGGCGGGCCGGGAGAACACCGGCTGCGGCTCGACGACCTCGGGCACAATCACTGTGCGCGGAGAAATCCCGGTTTCGATGACGACGTCGACGGGGCCGCCGGTCATGATCAGATGTTCGACATTGTCGCGGCGAACGAGCACGAGCCTGCGGCGGCCATCGACTGACGTGTGTTCAACGACATCCAATCTTTTGTCAGGCCGGGGGCCGAAGAACCCATCCAGAGGGGACGTGCCGCTCATATAGGCACGGGCCACGAGAGCCGCGGCGATGAGTGCCCCCGCAATCAGCACGATCAGCAACAGATACGTGAGGATGTCCCACATCGTGCATCATCTCCCCAGGGCCGAATTCATCGGCCGGATTTGTGCTGCAGCCAGCGCAACTAAACTTCATTGTGAAGTTCGGGGGCGGAGGCTGTTAAATCATCGCCCCATTTTCGCAATGGCGTTGAGGCATTCGAAAGAAGCCGTGCTCCTTTCGGTCTGCCGCTGCTCAAAACGAAGCAGCAAGTAAGGCGACCTATAGCGCGAAGTTCACCCCAATTTAACCCTGATGATCGAACTGTGGACAACGTTCCCGTGCAGCGAAGCCCGATCTCCACAGATGGCTTCGTTTCCGGGGAGTCGAAGTGACCTGCGTAACGAGGCCGTTGATCCATGCCGCCATTCGAAGCCGCCCCTTCTTCGAATCAGATACCCTTCGACTTCATGAGCGATAGTGGTGTTGCGGCCCCCCGGGGACCAGCTTCAGCTGGCCCACAAGGCCCGTTTGCCGAAGGTACGCTTTCCCATTTGCCGGTGCTGAGCGCGGTTTTCGCGCTCGGCGTCGTGGCCGTCGCCGTGGGCGTGAGCACCGCCGGCACCCCGATCCTTCTGACAGCGCTTTCGTCGTTCGCCATCCTCGGCGTCTTCTTTGTGCTGGGGGTGCTCGCGGGACATGTGCGGATCGGCGAGCGCGTTCAGACAACCGATGTCGCGCGCAGTATTGCCGAAGGCATTGACCGCGGGCTGATGGTGGCAGGGCGCGACGGCGTCGTGCTGTTCTTCAATCGGAAACTCGAGGAGCTCGTCGGAAGGCTGTCATCGCGGGATGTCTCGGCGCTCGATATGGCATTCGGCGCCGATCTGGCCGTGCGCGAAGCATTCTTCCGTTTGAACCGTGCGGCTGAACGGGGCGATCGTCATGGCGAAGATTTCCGCCTGGCGGCCGGTGGGGCACTGCCGCAGCGGATCCTGAGGATCGACGTTGCCCCGCTCGAATCCGGGCGCGTCCACGAAACGGGACCGATGGTGCTGTGGACGGTGCAGGACGTGACCGAAGACCGGATGCGCACGGCTGCTGCGCGGCAGGCACTCGTGGATACGCTGGGTTACTACGACGCCGCCCCGATCGGTCTCTTGACGGTCGACCAAACCGGTGTTGTCCGCAACATCAATGGTACGCTTTCGCGCTGGCTGGGCTATCCCAATCAGCCGCTCGTCAATCGCGTTGTGCGGTTGTCGGATATCGTTACGGCCGAGACCGTGGAGTTGATCGAAGGCGCGCGACGTGCGGGCGCGGAGGATATGATCTCGCTCGATATCGATGCGACCCGCGAGGACGGCCGTCTTCTGCCGGTGCGGCTCGTTGCGCGAACCCATCGGGACGGTTGCCGACTGATTGCGTTCGTCAACCGCGAAACGGATCATGGCCTGGGATTTGATGCCTCGGCGAGTGACGTCCGCTTTGCGCGGTTCTTCCAGTCAGCTCCGTTTGGAATTGCGAGCGTGTCTGCGGACGGCCGCGTGACGAGTTCCAATGGTGCCTTCGCGCGTCTGATGCTCGATGCCTCCGGTGGCATCGGCAAACGCGCTGTCGACGTTCTGACCCGTACCGACGACAAGCGAGCGCGTGTCGAAGTTGAAGAAAATCTGCGCCGTGTTCTCGCCGGAAAGGCTGGCGGTCAGGCCATCGAAACGGAGCTGTCGGCAAACACGGTCCGCCGTGTCTACATGAGTCCGATGGTCGAGCAAGCGACAGACCGCGAAGCCGCCATGCTCTATGTCGTCGACGCGACCGAGCAAAAGGCGCTGGAAGTCCAGTACGCGCAGTCGTCCAAGATGGAGGCTGTCGGCAAGCTCGCGGGCGGCATCGCGCACGACTTCAACAACGTGCTGACGGCGATCATCGGCTATTCCGATCTTCTCCTGCAAACGCACGCCATGTCGGATCCGGCCTATAAGGACATCAAAAACATTCAAGGCAGCGCTTATCGCGCGGCGGGCATGGTGCGCCAGCTTCTTTCATTTTCACGCCGGCAGACGCTGCAGGCCGAATCGCTCCTTCTCGATGAGGTGATCAACGAGAACACGTCGATGCTGCGCACGTCGCTCGGCGAGAAGATCACGCTCAAGATTCAGCCGAGCCGTGATCTCTGGTACGTGAAGGTCGACAAGGGTGAGTTCGCCCGTGTCATTCTCAACCTGACCGTCAATGCGCGCGATGCGATGCCCGACGGTGGTGTTCTGACCATCAAGACACGCAACGTCACGGAGCGCGAAAGCCAGAAGATCGGCCGCGAAGGCATGCCGGTTGGCGAGTATGTTGCTGTGGACGTTTCGGACACGGGCACGGGCATGCCGGCCGACGTTCTGGAAAAGATCTTCGAGCCCTTCTTCACGACCAAGGGCGTCGGCAAGGGAACGGGGCTCGGGCTTTCCACAGTTTACGGCATCGTCAAGCAGTCGGGCGGCTTCATCTATGCCGACAGCTCGCCGGGCAAAGGCACGACGTTCCAGATGTTCGTGCCGCGCTACATTCCAGAACTCGACGAGGAAGAGCCGGTGGTGGCACTTGCCCCGCCCAAGGATCTTACCGGCAAGGATGCAAGCGCGAAGGCTGGGGATCTGACCGGCACGGGCCGGGTTCTCCTGGTGGAAGACGAAGATGTGGTTCGTTCATTCGCTGTGCGCGCGCTGACGCGGCAGGGATATGAGGTGCTGGAAGCGTCGGATGGTCAGGAGGCGCTCGACATCGTTGCCGCGCACAACGGTGAAATCGACATCGTGGTCACGGACGTTGTGATGCCGGAAATGGATGGGCCGACCATGTTCCGGGAACTGCGCAAGACCAATCCTTCGATCAAGGTGATCTTCGTCTCCGGCTATCCCAACGAAGCGTTTCGCGAAACGCTCGGGAGCGAAGACGTTGCCTTCCTGCCCAAGCCGTTCTCACTGCCGCAGCTTGCCGAGAAGGTGAAAACGGAATTGGCCCGCTGAGGCGTTTCGCAGGTCGGCGCGTCGAATGAAAAACGCCCGGGTTGATCACCGGGCGTTTTCACTTGCGTCGGCTTGGATCAGCGGCGGCTGCTCGACGAGGAGGGTTTGTCCCAGTGCAGGTACAGCACCGTGACAACCGAAGTCAGGAGCATAGTGCCTATGACTTCCGGACGCTGGATGAAGGCGAGCCAAGTCGATAGGCCCGAAGCCGAGCCGCCCTTGGCGGTCAGCATACTGTTGGCGACGATGATGGTGAGGGTCAGAAGGGCTGTGAGCCCCATGGCGGTCAAAACCTGCAGTGCGCGTTTTGCCAGTCTGGGAACGAGCAGGGTCTTGCCTGCCACGTCGATCATGGTGCGGTCCGACATGCGTGTCCGTCTCCTCCCTTGGAGTTGAGACCTCCGCCGCGGACCACTCGTGTCCCCCCTGCGACGGAAATCGAATCATCAGACGTTAACCGAACACTGGGGCAAACCCGCGGCAGAGGATGCGCGTTGATCGGGTGCGCGCGTCTGACTGTCGTGGCTAATGCTTTGGAATCGATCTACAAGCATGAGAACAAAAGGTGATTGACGGGTGAGAACGAATAGAGTACAAAGTTGGTAAATTGTAGCCCTGCAACTTTGACCCTAAGGTGCGCCCGATGACGAACAAGCCCGACTTGAAAGTGATCGAAGGGGGATCCTCGAAGATGGACAAGAAGCAGGCGCTCGAAGCGGCCCTGGCTCAGATCGACAAGAACTTCGGCAAGGGCTCAATCATGCGATTGGGTACCAACGACAAGTCGATTGATGTCGAGGCGATCTCGACGGGTTCGCTGGGGCTCGATATCGCGCTCGGGATCGGCGGCCTGCCCAAGGGCCGCGTGGTTGAGATCTACGGACCGGAGTGGTCAGGCAAGACAACGCTGACGCTGCACGTGATCGCGGAAGCCCAGAAGAAGGGCGGGATCTGCGCCTTCGTCGACGCGGAGCACGCACTTGATCCGGTCTATGCCCGCAAGCTCGGCGTGAAGGTGGAAGATCTTCTGATCTCCCAGCCGGACACGGGCGAACAGGCGCTCGAAATTGCCGACACACTTGTGCGCTCTGGCGCGGTCGACGTCCTCGTCATCGACTCGGTGGCGGCGTTGACGCCCAAGGCCGAACTTGAAGGCGAGATGGGTGACAGTCTGCCCGGCCTTCAGGCGCGCCTGATGAGCCAGGCGTTGCGGAAACTCACGGCCTCGATTTCCAAATCGGGCTGCATGGTGATCTTCATCAACCAGATCCGTATGAAGATCGGGGTCATGTTCGGTAATCCGGAAACGACGACGGGCGGCAACGCGCTGAAATTCTACGCGTCCGTTCGCCTCGACATTCGCCGCATCGGGCAGATCAAGGACAAGGATGAGCCCGTCGGCAACCAGACGCGCGTGAAGGTGGTGAAGAACAAAGTGGCGCCGCCGTTCAAGCAGGTCGAATTCGACATCATGTACGGCGAGGGCATCTCGAAAGTCGGCGAGCTGGTCGACCTCGGGGTCAAAGCCAACATTATCGAGAAGTCGGGCGCCTGGATGTCCTACAACGGCGAACGCATCGGTCAGGGCCGGGAGAACACCAAGGAGTTCCTGCGGACGAACCCCAAGGTCGCCAACGCCATCGAGGCTGCGGTTCGTGCCAACGCGGGACTGATCGTGGACAAGATGCTGGCGGAGCCCGAAGCGGACGCTGAGGGCGAGACACCTGACGAGGACGGCGTGCTGCCGGACGTGGATGAGACCCCGAGGAAGGGCGCCAAAGCTAAGCGCTGAGGTCGGCGCGTCGAAACCAGGGACGGGGGCGGATGCCCCCGTTTTTGCGTTTTGGCGCCGGTAAACATCATCTGCCGGCGAAATGCGCGCTTGCGGCGGCGGGGTTTCTGGACAAAGCCCGCGGGCGGCGGCTAGAACCGCGCAAACTTCATCGGGCACTTCAGTCGGCTGGCCATCGCATCGGTTCGGCTATCGGTCCGGTGGACCTGCGGACGAGATGTTTGGGAGGTGAGGGCGCACTGCGTCCCTTCTGCCGGGTCTCCTCCGGCCTAGAACGATCATTCGGAAAGCACGGGACCATGGCGGGCGTCAACGAGATCAGAACGGCGTTTCTCGACTACTTCAAGCGGAATGGCCACGAGGTCGTCGCGTCCTCGCCGCTGGTGCCGCGCAATGATCCGACCCTCATGTTCACCAATGCCGGCATGGTGCAATTCAAGAACGTGTTTACGGGGCAGGAAAGTCGTCCCTATTCGACGGCGGCATCGTCGCAGAAATGTGTGCGGGCGGGCGGAAAGCACAACGACCTCGACAACGTCGGCTACACGGCGCGGCATCACACGTTCTTTGAGATGCTCGGTAATTTCTCGTTCGGCGACTACTTCAAGGAGCGCGCCATTGAGCTCGCCTGGAACCTCATCACCAAGGATTATGGTCTCGACAAGTCGCGCCTGATGGTGACCGTCTATCACGATGATGAAGATGCGTTTCGGATCTGGAAGAAGCTCACGGGCTTTCATGAGTCCAGGATTGTGCGCATCGCGACCGCCGACAACTTCTGGGCCATGGGGGACACGGGCCCATGCGGTCCTTGTTCGGAGATCTTCTACGACCATGATCCGGACGGGAGGAAGGGGATTGCCGGAGGGCCGCCCGGTTCTGCCGATGCGGACGGGGATCGCTTCATCGAAGTCTGGAACCTCGTGTTCATGCAATTCGAGCAGCGCGCTCCGGGCGACCGGGTGCCGTTGCCGAAGCCGTCGATCGACACCGGCATGGGGCTCGAGCGCATTTCCGCCGTGCTGCAAGGCGTGCACGACAATTACGATACGGATCTCTTCCGGGCTTTGATTGCCGCCTCTGTCGATGCGACTGGCGTGAAGCCTGAAGGCGAAGCGCGGTTCTCGCATCGCGTGATCGCCGATCACTTGCGCTCGACGAGCTTTCTCATTGCGGACGGTGTGCTGCCGTCGAACGAAGGGCGCGGGTATGTCCTTCGCCGCATCATGCGTCGTGCCATGCGCCATGCGCATCTTTTGGGTGCGAAAGATCCGCTGATGTATCGGCTCGTGCCGGCGCTCGTGCGTCAGATGAGCGATGCCTATCCGGAACTGTCGCGGGCGCAAGCGCTGATCACCGAAACGTTGAAGCTGGAAGAGACGCGATTCCGCAAGACCCTTGAGAATGGATTGAAGTTGCTTGGCGATGCGTCATCGAAGCTGACGCAGGGAGCGGTTTTCCCCGGTGATGTCGCGTTCAAACTTTATGACACGTACGGCTTTCCGCTCGATCTCACCGAGGATGCTCTGAAGCCGCGCGGGATTACGGTGGATACCGCAACCTTCAACACGTCGATGGAGAAGCAGAAGGAGGATGCGCGCAAAGCCTGGAAGGGATCCGGTGAAGCGGCGACAGAAACCATCTGGTTCGAGATCAAAGAGAAGACCGGCGCCACGGAGTTTCTCGGCTACGACACCGAGACAGCAGAGGGCGTCGTGACGGCCATCGTGTCGGGCGGCCGGGAGGCGACAACGCTGAAGGCTGGTGACGAAGGTGCCCTGATCCTCAATCAGACGCCGTTCTATGGGGAGAGCGGTGGTCAAGTCGGTGATCGCGGCATGATCCGGGGACCTAAAGGTGCGCTGTTCCGCGTCAGCGATACCCAGAAGAAATTCGGCGATCTTTTCATCCACATCGGCAAAGTCGAGACAGGATCGTTCAAGGTGGGTGATGCCGTCGAACTCGACGTCGATCATCAGCGCCGCACGGCCACGCGCGCCAACCATTCCGCGACGCATTTGTTGCACGAGGCCCTGCGGCAGGTGCTTGGCGAACATGTGGCGCAGAAGGGCTCGCTCGTATCGCCCGATCGCCTGCGTTTCGATTTCGTGCATCAGAAGCCGATGAGCCACGACGAAGTGCGCCAGGTCGAAGCGATCGCAAACGCGCTCGTTTTGCAGAATTCGGCCGTTGAGACGCGCCTGATGGCGCTCGACGATGCCAAGGCATCGGGTGCGATGGCCCTGTTTGGTGAGAAGTACGGCGACGAAGTGCGCGTCGTGTCGATGGGTGAGCCGGCGCCTGGGGCAAACAAAGCTTGGTCGGTTGAACTGTGCGGCGGCACGCATGTGAAGCGGACCGGTGATATCGGCCTTGTGAAGATCGTCGGCGAAAGCGCCAGTTCGGCTGGTGTGCGCCGCATCGAGGCGCTGACGGCGGACGGCGCGCGCGGCTATCTGGCCGAGGCCGACGAGCGATTGAAGGAGGCCGCGGCGATCCTGAAGACGCGTCCGGAGGATGTCGTCGAACGGCTGAAGCTCATTGTCGAGGAGCGAAAAGCGCTCGAAAAGCAGTTGGCTGACGCCAAGAAGCAGATTGCGCTTGGGGGCGGCAGCGGCGGCGGAACGGGAGCCGGCGCACCTGCGGTTGCGAAGGTCGGGGATACCAATTTCTTCCGGTTATCGGTTGCGGGCGTCGATATGAAGGACTTGAAGGCGATGGCCGACGAGGGCCGCGCGAAGGTCGGGTCCGGTGTCGTTGCGATCGCCAACGCATCTGCCGACGGAAAGCTCGGTATCGTCGTGGCCGTCACCCCGGATCTCACCGGTCGCTTCAACGCCGTGGACCTTGTCCGGGCCGCGTCGGAAAAATCCGGCGGGAAGGGCGGCGGCGGGCGTCCAGACATGGCGCAGGCCGGCGGGCCCGACGGCAGCAAGGCGGATGACGCTCTGGCGGCCATCGAAGCCATGATCGGGGCATAAGATTGCCGCGTAATGTGGCTACGTGCATGGCCCGAGAGGCCACAATGACAAAATAAGACCTGGGAGTGAGCCTGTAATGAGACTGATCGGAAAACTGTTGGCCGTTGGCGGTGTGCTTATTGTCCGCGCTGCCGGCGCAGGCTGAGCAGCCCGATACCATCTGCGGCTCGAAGCCCGACATGGTCGGCATTATGCTGCGCATGTACGAAGACGGCGTGGAGAAGGTCGCGGGAGACAACAAGATGTTCGTCAAGCGCGACAGCCGCGACGGGTCTCTTTGGGTCATCGCCCTGCCGAACACAACCGCACATCCGGCCGTCGCCTGCCGCAGCAAGTCCAAAGAGTTCTCGATACTGTGCAGCTCCGGGGAGAAGGCATGCGCCTCGTTCCGGGAACAGGCAACTCAGCGTCTCGACAAAGTCGAAGCCGGCGGTTGACGGGCAAGCATAGCCGGCTGCAGCATTTCGCGCCTGTATCGCGGCTTGCACTTCCCGTTCCGGGGCCCGACAGTGGTATCGCTTAAGTCGTCGATTTAGGTGATGCGCCGGAGCGGTGAATGTCGGGAACGCAGGACATTGGGGCCTACAAGGATGGCATCGTCATCCTCGCAACGGCGGCCATTGCGGTTCCGTTGCTCCAGCGTCTGCGCATCAGCCCGGTGCTTGGCTATCTTCTAACGGGCATGCTGCTCGGTCCGCATATGATCGGCGCCCTCACGCGCTTTATGCCGGCGGCCGAGTGGTTCACGATTTCCAATCCCGACAACCTCGCACTCGTCGGTGAATTGGGGGTCGCGTTTCTACTGTTCATCATCGGACTTGAACTGGCGCCGCAACGATTATGGATCATGCGGCGGCTGGTCTTCGGGATGGGATCGCTGCAGGTTTTTGTCAGTGCGGTTGCCATCGCCACCGTTGCCGCCCTGCTGGGTCAGGAGCCGGCAGCAGCCCTCATCATCGGATCGTCACTGGCGCTTTCTTCGACGGCGATCGTGGTGGAACTGCTGTCGCAGCAGAACCGGCTTTCGCTTGGAACGGGACGCACGAGTTTTTCCATCCTGCTGATGCAGGATCTCGCCGTCATCCCGCTGTTGATGCTGGTTCCGGCTCTGGCGCCGGGGAATAGCGAATCTCTTGTCACGGGCATTGCGTTGGCGCTCGGGCAGGCCTGTCTCGCGGTGGGTCTGATCGTTGTCGTCGGCTATCTGGTGCTGCGGCCGCTGTTTCGATTGGTCGCCAACACGGAAAGCAGCGATTTGTTCGTCGCCGCTGTTCTGTTGGTCGCAGCCGGAAGCGGGGTCATGACGGCAGCGGCGGGGCTGTCGATGGCATTGGGCGCCTTCGTCGCCGGCCTGCTGCTTGCGGAGACAGAATTCCGACGAGCTATAGAGGCGACGATCGAGCCGGTGAAAGGGCTGCTGCTCGGCTGCTTCTTCTTTACGGTCGGTGCCGGGCTCGACCTCAGCGTCATAGCGGATAATCCCGGCAAGGTTTTGCTGGGCGTGGTGGTGTTTCTTGCCATCAAATCGGCCATCGTCGGCGGTCTCGTGAAGCTGTTCGGATTCAGCACTGCGGTGGCCGGGCGGACGGCGGCGCTGCTTGGACCGGGCGGTGAGTTCGCGTTCATCGTGCTTGGGCTGGCACTTACTGCCAAGATCATAACGCCGGATGTTGCAGCATACGTGTTGGCTTTGACGTCGCTCTCGATGGCACTGATCCCGCTCCTCGACAAAGCCGCACAAGCCCTGTTCCCCATTCCAGTTTCGGTGCCCTCGGACCCTGCGTTGAAGGATCTGCCGGGTAGCGAGGAGGCCGTTACCGCCATCGTCATCGGCTTTGGTCGCGTGGGTGCGCTCGTGGCCGACATGCTGAACGTGCACAACGTCAGCCACATCATCACAGAGAAAAGGCCTGATCTGGTCTCCAGTGCACGGGCGGAGAAGCGGCCCATCTATTACGGCGATGCGCTCAACACGAGCTTCCTGCAGCACTGCGGATTGATGCGTTCGAAGGCTGTGATCATCACCATTCACGATTGGGAAGCGACGGACAATATCGTGAAGACCGTGCGGGCGCTCAGTCCCTCAGATCACGATCGTCGCCCGCGCCCGCGACGCTGATCATGCGCGTTATCTCTACGAACTGGGTGTGTCGGACGCAGTGCCGGAGACGATCGAAGCCAGTTTGCAGTTGTCGGAGGCAGCGCTCGTCGATCTTGGCGTGCCCACGGGGCCGGTGATCGCGTCGATCCATGAGAAACGCGACGAGTTCCGGGCCGCGCTGCAGTCGGCGGCGGGCAAGGCTGGGCGAAAGACCACGCATGCCGTCCGGCCCAAGGCGCGCGATCGGGCCGGGGCCTGACGCGCGCGTCGGGCGGCCCTACTCCGTCACCCTCGACCAATCGATGATGTCGAAGTCGGCGAGCAGGGC
The DNA here is from genome assembly GCA_963708775.1 of uncultured Alphaproteobacteria bacterium. Classification (GTDB taxonomy): domain Bacteria; phylum Pseudomonadota; class Alphaproteobacteria; order Rhizobiales; family Hyphomicrobiaceae; genus JAGVSR01. The sequence continues at coordinate 108,958 of CAVPTI010000002.1, forward strand.
TGCGAGATTTCCATCCGCGTCGATACCTGCATAGACGGAGTACACGCCTTCGCCCCAGCCGGGATCGAACGCGACGACGTTGGCCGGGCCAATATCGACAGCAAGTCTGAATGCGCCTGCTGCGCCCTTGGCTTGGATGCCCGCGTTCTGGCCGTTTTCGAGCCAGCTGTCGAAGAAGGTTTCATCCGCCTTCACGGCGTCGGACGTGGCGCGGCCCGCATCCTGATCGAAGAACGCGGCGACGCCGCTGTCGACACTGAGACCCCAGGTCGCTTCGGGGTTTTCCGCGTCGCGCTTCATGTCTTCGGGTTTGGCCATCTCCCAGCGCACCACGGGCCGGTCGCTGATATCAACGCGCGCGAATGCGATTCGGCCGCGGCCCATCGTGCCTTGGAGAATGGCGAGGTTGACGGGGTATTCGCCTTTCGGGACATCGAGGGCGAGTGGCTGTTGATCGGTGCTGACGAAGGGATCGGCGGCGATAACTTTGCCGGAGGTGACCTTCAGCCTCGCGAGTTCGGTGATGCGAAAGTAGATCTTTACGGGGCGCGGCTTTTCACCGGGAAGACTGTCGTCTGCGGTGGCGACGAAGTCTGGTGAGAAGACACGCGTGAAGAAGGCAGAGTGCAGGGGTTCTTGGGCGCGAAGCGGAGCCGCGCCCAGCGCGATCGCGACAAAGACGGCGGCCATGAGTGATTTGATGAATGTGCGCATGGAAAGCTGAAGGGTGATTGTGATGACCGTGTCACCTAGCACGGCGCTGGCGCGCATACATGAAGAGCCGCCGGACAGCGTCAATTCGGCGGCAACAAGCGTGGCTGTGCAACTTTAGTGAAATCTCAGTCGGTGGCGGAGGGAAGGTCCGAGGCAACGCCCAGCCGCTCGAGACCCTCCACGAGCATCGTGCCCAAGAGCGGCTGCCCCATGAGGTAGACGGGGGTCGGCACCTCCCGGCGTTCCATCGCCTCTCCGATCGCCTCCTCCCACTCTTCCGGTTCGAAGTCGCCGCGGCCGATCCAGAACAGGGCCACGAGTTCGGCCTGCTGGCGATCGTCGAGGCCGGCGATCTCCTTGGCGATCTCCTGGCGGCTGAGATCGCCGGGGGTCTCTTGCAAAGCGTCGATCATGTCGTCGTCGGCCGCGTTCGAACCGCTGTCGGGATCGGTTTCCGCTTCGCGCCCCTGCACGCCGCTCGCCTTGAACGCCAGCCGTTCGATGTAGTCGACGGGGATCGACAGGTCAGGGATGATCTGAGGCTCGGCCATACGTCTGCAACGCTGACGGCCTCAAGCAGTTCCCGCTTCGGGTTCACATCAGCGGGTAGGGACTGCAGGACGAAAGAGGCTGCTTGTTCCCGTTTATGGCTTACTTTGCCGCGGAACCAGATTGCAGGGAGCGGATGTAGGAGACGATCTTCCAGAGTTCCTGTTCGTCGGAGATTGCCTCGCCAAATGCCGGCATGGGTCCTGCGTGTTTTTCTTTGTCGCCGCGGCTATAGCCTTCTTTTGCGAGGCCTTCGCTCCCTAGAGCCACGAGGCGGAAGAGTGTGTCGTCATCGTTGCCGTAGATCCAATTGTCATTGATGAGCGACGGGCAATGAATGCCGCCACCGGTGGCGCCGTGACAGGCCCCGCACGTCTTCGTCTGATAGAGTTCTTTCCCTTCGGCAATGATCTCCGGCGTTATGGTCAGCGGGTTCTTGAGTTTGCCCTTTTCTGTCGCCGCGATGCGATCGAGGGATCTCTTTGTTTCGGCATCGGCGGCATGGACAGGCGAGAGAATGGGCAATGCTAGAAGCGCCAATGCGCTCAGTATCGCGACCTTGATGGTCGTGCTGTTTTTCATGTTCGAGGAGGGCCTGCTGTCGATTTGCTGATGGTCGTGGGGCCCAGCCGCACCGCAGGGAAGCAGTGCGGCTGAGCGAAGTATCAGTTCGGCTTCAGCGAGATGATGCTGCCCTCGTCCGTTGCGACATAGAGATTGCCGTCCGATCCTTGCACCACCGAACGGAAACGGCCGGCCGGCATTGGCAGGTTCACCATGCTGCGGGTCGCAGAGGAGCCGTCATCGGCAATAGCGAGCACGTCCATCCTGTTGCCGACGGGCGTACCGTGCACGCCGATTCCGGCGAGGCCAACGACCAAACGGCCGTCCCAGGATTTCCACTGCTTGCCGCTTAGGAACGTCGCTCCAAACGTACCTTGCGAAAGACCGTCGTTGTTCCATGCCGGCTTCATGGCGTTGGGATACGTCTTCGTATCCGTCATCGGCATGAAGGCCGCTCTTTCTTTTGGATCGACGGCGCCCATCTGGTTGGGGGAGTAGCCGCAGTACTTGTCGGGACAATCGCCGCGGCCTGCCATGTTGGGACGCGGATCCCAACCGGCGTTGCCGCCATTCACGAGTGCAGTGACTTCGTCAGAGTGCCACGGGCCATTCTCAGCCGTGTAGGGCTGGTTGGTAGCAGGCCGGAAAGTGATCCCCTGTGGGTTGCGATGGCCGTACGTATAGATGCGCTTGTCGAAGCCTTCAGGAGCCTTGTTGTCAGGGGCAGCCTTTCCATCGCGATCTATGCGCAGCACCTTGCCGCCGATTTTGGTCGGCGATTGCGGCACCTCGCCATTGTGAGTGTCACCGGTCGTCACGTAGAGGAAACCGTCGCCGGGATTAAAGCGCAGACGGCCGCCGTTGTGTGCGCCGGGTCCGCCGAACGGATGATCGCTTGCTTTCGGCTTGTAAGGGATGTCGGCAACGATGTCGGTCCGATCCGAGACTTTGCCGAAGTCGTCGCTTACCTTCAGACGCAGCACGCGATTGGTGCCGGGTTCGGTCATCGACGACGTGGAATACACATAGATCAAGCGGTTTTTTGCAAAGTCCGGATCAGCCGTCACACCTTGCATTCCCGCTTGGCCCTCGCAGAAAAGATCACCGGCGGTTTCAGCATAACCCTTGCTGTCTTTCATTCCGAGAAGCGGGTTGACTTTGCCATCGGCTGTCCGCACCGAGAGGCCTTTGCACTTCTCAGTGAAGAACATGGTGCCATCCGGCAGGAACGCCATGTCCCATGGACTTTCTAATTTGGACAACACGACGGTGTGCGTGAGGACTGGAACGTCCGCCGATGCCTCGGCGGCGGCGGTGTGCGCGAAAGAGATCGTTCCAATCAGTGCGCAGGGCAACAAGCAACGACGGCTTACGTTCATGTGCGTTTCCCATTTGAGCGCAGCTCAGCGTTTGTCGCTGCGTACCCGCGGCGACACTGAACTGTCCTTCTATTTTTAATGGCTAGAATTTACGCGCGCGATCGTCACCGCGCGCGACGTCCTCTAGACCGGCGGGACATTCGTATGTCGCGGCCTGTAGGGTCTATGGGCGGAATTCCTGCTCTGGGTCAAAACTCGAATGCTGGCGTCAAATTTAATGTGATCGGTCTGTGTGCTCGATCGCGCGATCTCTTTTCAGACCTTGGCGCAATGAGCCGGTCAAATCAGGTCATCGCCTTTTTCAGGTTCTCGTCGACTTTATCGAGGAAGCCGGTGGTGGAGAGCCATTTCTGATCGGGGCCGACGAGGAGCGCGAGATCCTTCGTCATGAAGCCGGCCTCGACGGTGTCGACGCAGACCTTTTCCAATGTTTCGGCGAAGCGCTTGAGGTCGGCATTGTCATCGAGCTTGGCGCGGTGGATGAGGCCGCGAGTCCAGGCGAAGATCGAGGCGATGGCATTGGTCGACGTTTCCTTGCCCTTCTGATGCTCGCGATAGTGGCGCGTCACGGTGCCGTGGGCGGCTTCAGCTTCCATCGTCTTGCCGTCGGGCGTGATCAGCACCGACGTCATCAGGCCAAGCGAACCGAAGCCTTGGGCCACCGTGTCGGACTGGACGTCGCCGTCGTAGTTCTTGCATGCCCAGATGTAGCCGCCGGACCATTTGAGAGCCGAGGCAACCATGTCGTCGATCAGGCGGTGTTCGTAGGTCAGCTTGCGCTTTTGGAAGTCGGCTTTGAACTCGGCGTCGTAGACTTCCTGGAAGATATCCTTGAAGCGGCCGTCGTAGGCTTTGAGGATCGTGTTCTTGGTCGAGAGATAGACGGGATAGTTGCGGTTGAGGCCGTAGTTGAGCGAGGCGCGGGCGAATTCGCGAATGCTTTCGTCGAGGTTATACATCGCCATCGCGACGCCGGCGTCGGGCGCCTTGAACACTTCCTTTTCGATCACCTTCCCGTCGTCGCCGACGAACTTGATCGACAGCGTGCCCTTGCCGGGGAACTTAAAGTCGGTGGCCTTGTACTGGTCGCCGAAGGCGTGGCGGCCGACGATGATGGGCTGCGTCCAGCCGGGAACGAGGCGCGGCACGTTCTTGCAGATGATGGGCTCGCGGAAAATGACGCCGCCGAGGATGTTGCGGATCGTGCCGTTGGGGCTCTTCCACATTTCCTTCAGGTTGAATTCCTTCACGCGGGCTTCGTCGGGCGTGATGGTGGCGCACTTGACGCCGACGCCGTGCTTCTTGATCGCGTGTGCGCTGTCGATGGTGACCTGATCGGAAGTCTTGTCGCGGTTCTCGACGGAGAGGTCATAGTATTCGAGGTTCACGTCGAGATAGGGGTGGATCAGCTTGTCCTTGATGAGCTGCCAGATGATGCGAGTCATCTCGTCGCCGTCGAGTTCCACGACGGTGCCGGTCACCTTGATCTTCGTCATACGGGTGGGCCTATTCGGTTAGGGCGGGCAGGAATGATGCGGCGCACCATAGGACGCAGCACCGCCTTCGCCAAGGGCCGACCGGCCGCACCCAGCATTGGACCCAACGACCTGGGTTGGCTGGCGCCCGGCGCTTCGCTATAGGCGGGCACAGCCCGGCAGCATGACCGCCAGGGCAGTTGAAGGGCGACCATGCAGATCGAGACCATTGAAGGCGAGCCGCGCTTCCGGGACGTTCCGCTGAGCGTCATCGTGCACGCGTGCCATGAGAAGACGGTGGATGCCGGGCTCGCGGCACTGGCAATACCGGGGCTCGACCGGGAAACGCTCGAACCCGTCCTCACCTATTGCGCGGAACTCAGATGCGAGGCCGATGCCGTCACGTGTCCGGGCTGCAAGCGGCGGACGGAAGCGCAAGGCATTACGACGCTGGACGATTTCATTGCCCTGCATGAAGAAATCGTCGTCGGTGACGGATCGGTGCGGCTCAAGGGGTCGGGCACGGGGCGGCTCACGACGCCGGCGCTCGCCGCTTTGGAAAAGACGTGGTCCGGCGAGAACTACTGGTTCTGGGCCCGCCGCGTGCTGCGCAAGCTGAGGCATGGGATCCGGCGGGCTCATATACGCGGCAATGCGATTGCGCCGCCGGGGACGACGCCATCGGTGATCCTCATTGAGCCGCAGCTTCCCGACAACATCGGCATGGTGGCGCGGGCATGCGCGAATTTCGGTCTGGATGATCTGCGGCTCGTCGATCCGCGCGACGGGTGGCCGAACGAGAAGGCGCGCATTGCCGCTTCGGGGGCGAATTACGTCATCGACGATGCAGCGGCATACGACACCTTCGATGCGGCGCTCTCCGATCTCAACTGGGTCTGTGCGACAACCGCCCGGCAACGGGATTTGCGCAAGCCCGTACTGACGCCGGAGGAGGCGATCGCTGAAATGCGAAAGCGAATCACGGCGGGCCAGACGGTGCGGGGTGATCTTCGGGCGAGAGCGGAACGGGCTGGAAACTCACGAAGTGGCGCGGGCGGATGCCATCGTGATGATTCCGGTTAACAGCCGCTTCGCGTCCCTCAATCTGGCGCAGGCCGTGTTGATCCTGGGCTACGAGTGGATGCGGAACTCCGAGCAGGCGACGCTGGGGCGGGTGACGACGTTCGAGCAGGCGCTGCGCCCTGGGCTTTATCTGGGTGATCAAGTGCCGGCGACGCGAGAGGAACTCACTGGTTTCTTTGAACATCTGGAGCGCGAACTGGAACGCCAGGGTTTCTTTTCCTCGCCCGACAAGCGCCCTTCGGTGGTCAATAATTTGCGCACTATGTTCCTGCGCGCAGAGCCGACCGGCCAAGAGGTGAAGACACTGCGTGGCATTGTTGCCACTCTGGTCAGAGCCAAGGGCGGAGGCCCAAAGTGATCCACAAAGCCTGCCTTGTTCTGGCCAAGTTTTGAGCCGAGCGATGCCTGGGAAAACGTCACTGGTCGTCAGTCCAAAACGGCGCCGGGATGCGGGTCTTGCGGGGACCGGCCGGCGCTCGAGAAGTTTCAAGGTAAGCAACCCGGGGCGTGCCGGTCATTCCTGGCGCACTCGACCTTGGAACGGGCCCGAACAGATCAATCGAACAAAGGGGCGATTCAAATGCGAATGACGGTCTGGGCGGGGGTGATCGGGGTGTGCGCGGCAGCGGCGACGCTGACGGGCGCGGCGCATCCGGCCGCGGCGCAGGAGTTGAGCGAGAAGTCTGTGCGCTCCTTCATGGATTATGCCTGGTCGTTGACGCCGCAGCAGTTCTCCAAGCAGGACGGCACGGTCATCGTCATCGACAAGAAGAAGAAAGACGAGGTGATGGTGCCGATGGATGTCGCGCGGGAAATCATCCGCGTCGGCCGTCTCTCGGCCCACGCGCAGATCTGCAATCTCGCCGATCATCAGATCATCAACCACCGCTCGCTGATGAAGCGCGAGGAAGAAAAGAAGACGTGGACCGATCAGCAGATCGTCTACATCAACCAGCTGCACCTCACGACCGTCATGCTGCTGACGGGCCGGATCCGGGTGGTTGAGAAGGAAGGCGACAAGGAAGTCGTCGTCGACGAAGGCAAGGCCGCGCAGAAAACCTGCACGGACGAGGAGCGCACCAAGGTCCGCGATACAATCATTGCCTATGTCGAAAGTGGTCCGAACTTCAAAGTGAACGTGGCGCCGATCGCCGGCGGCCCGGCTGCTCCAGGTGGAGCGGCTGCGGCTACGGCGCCGGCCGCGGCGGCCGCGCCTGCCGCGCCGACGGCGACCGGTTCCACCACGGTGCCGAAGTCAAATAGCCAAGCCGGTCCGGCGCCCGACGCGGTTGACGAGAGCGCCGATTGGCTATACCTACCGACAGCAACGCGGGCCTTTTGGGCCCGCGTTCGTTTTGCGCACCCGCGGTTTCCGGCTGTCACGCCGGAGACCTGTCAGTTCAAAGCCTTGCAATATCAGGCTCGAACAGAGGAGGGGGCGCTCCAATCCGACACCGCGCAGGTCGCGCTGTGTCTGCAACTTATAATGGAGTGCTAGACCATGACCAAGCGCCATAGCGCTAAGCATAAGATCGACCGCCGGCTGGGTGAAAACATCTGGGGCCGTCCGAAGAGCCCGCTGAACAAGCGCGAGAGCCGTCCCGGCCAGCACGGCGAGCGCCGCGTTTCGAAGCTTTCGGACTTTGGCCAGCAGCTCAAAGCCAAGCAGAAGCTCCGCGGTTATTACGGCAACATTTCCGAGCGCCAGTTCCTTCGCCTCTTCAAGGAAGCGTCGCGCCTCAAGGGTTCGACCTCCGAACAGCTGATCGGCCTTCTCGAGCGCCGTCTGGATGCGGTCGTCTATCGCGCGAAGTTCGTGCCGACACCGTTTGCCGCCCGCCAGTTCGTCAGCCACGGCCATGTGTCAGTCAACGGCCGCCGCGTCACCATCCCGTCCATGCGTCTGCGCATCGGTGATGTCGTCGAGGTCAAGGAAGCCTCGCGCCAGATGCCCTTGCTGCTCGAAGCCATCAAGAGTTCGGAGCGGGATGTTCCTGATTATGTCGACGCCGATCACTCGAAGATGACCGCTAAGCTGTCGCGCATTCCTGCGCTGGCCGACGTGCCTTATCCGGTGGTCATGGAACCGAACCTGGTGGTCGAGTTCTACTCGCGCTAAGCGACATAGCTCTGATATCTGGAAACGGCCGGACCTGAGGTCCGGCCGTTTTCGTTTGAGGGGGGGCGGGGAGCAAAGATGCAAAATCCGATGTGGCTGGCCGCGGGCGGCGATGTTCGTTCTTATCGGAGCGCTGCTGATGCGCTGGGCAGGGCGGTACGATGCGGCCGGCATTGCTGTTGACGCCGCTTGGCGCATGGCGAAGACCCGCAGCACGACAGGTGCCCGGGATGAACTGGGTCGGGTCATCGACGAACAGTTGACCGACATCAGGGCCGATACAGCGCGGATTGGACATGCGCGCACGGCGATCAAGCACGGCTGGCGATTTTTCATCGCCCGCTTCGTCAACATCGCGGGCCTGATCCTGATCGCGGGCGGTGCCGTCCTGATCGGAATTGCGTTCTGGTGGACGTGAAATCTCAGCTGCGCCAGCGGCGGGCCGGATGCGTCGGTAGAGCGATCGGTTCGCCTGCAATGGGCTGTGGCGCGGGATGGGGTGTAGTGCTGGGGCCACGCGAGGGACGGCGCGCGGGCACCGTGTTGGCCCAGCCATAGGCCAGCATCGTGATGAGCGCGCTGGCGGCGAAGAAGTAGATTCCGGGCAGAACGCGCGCTTCCGTATAGCCTGACGAGTTTACGTAGAAGATCATGAGGGCGAGCACCATCACGTCGGTCATCGAATAGCGGCCGAGCCATTCCATGGTCGCGATCGACTTCTTGCGAAACTCCGGCGGGATGTCAGGCGAGGCGACGAGGGTCAGCAGGTAGAGCAGCTTCAGGAATGGAAACAGCACCGAGAACAGGAACAGCACGGTGCAGAGGAAGAATTCCTCGCTGTCCCATAAGGCCCAGATGATGGTTCCGATCGAGTGCTCGTTGGTCCAGACGTAAATGGTCGTGAAGCGAATGCTGGGCAGGATGATACCCAGCGCAAAAGATACCGTTGCGACGATGATGAGAAACGACAGGACGAAGTTGCGGAAGGCCGGTACGGGGCCCGTCGGTTCCGGTTCCTGGACGGGCGACGCGGCCAGACCCTCGGTTCTGAGCCAGGCGTAGGACAGGATCATCAGCATGACGGCGGCGGTGAAGAAGTAGACGCCGGCAAGGCTCGCGGCATCGTACAACCCCTGCGCCTTGATGAAGAAGATGGTCAGCGCGAGCACGAGCACATCGTGCATCGACCACTTTCCGAGCCATTCGAGCGCTCTTAATCGACGGTGATGGCGGACGAGTTCGGCGGTGGGTAGCGTCGAAATCAACAGCAAATAGAGAAGTTTCAAAATCGGCAGGACGATCGAAAAGATCAGGACGGTGAGCCCGAGGAACATCTGCCCATCGTGGATCAGCACCTGCACTGTCGAAAGCAGCGAGTGTTCCGTCGACCAGAACACATATTTGGTGAGACGGATGATCGGGAGCGAAATGCCCAGCGCGAGGCAGACGGCTGCGCCGATGATGGCGAAACTCAACAGGAAGCGCCGTCCGCCCAGCCGCATGTCCCGCCTACGCGATCATTGAGACAATAAAAAACCCGGCCGCCGCAAAGGGCGACCGGGTTTCGGTATCGTTCCAACTCGTGGCGAAAACGGGGCTGGATTACCCGTGATGATGTTGGTGTGGAATGCCCTTCTCGCAGACCAGGTCGTGCAGTTCGCCGGCCTCGAACATTTCCCGCATGATGTCGCAACCGCCGATGAACTCGCCCTTGACGTAGAGTTGGGGGATCGTCGGCCAGTTTGAATAGCTCTTGATGCCTTCGCGGATGCCCTGGTCATCGAGCACGTTCACGTCCTTGAAGGGTACACCCAGGTGCTGAAGGATCTTTGTGGCGGTGGCGGAGAACCCGCACTGCGGGAACCGCGCGTTGCCTTTCATGAAGAGCACGACGTCGTTGCTGTCGATCACTTCCTTGATCCGGGCGTGGACGTCTTGTTCGCTCATGGTCATGTCTCCTGGTGGTGCCGGAGGCGACGTGTTCTGCCGCCGTATTCGTCCGCAATTGGGGTTAGATGGGGGACGAGGGCAGAGAAAGTCAATGGCGCCGTATGGCCAAATTGATGGGTCGAAGCCGGTTATTCAGGTGGGGCTGCCGTCGTCAGCTGCAAGGCATGGAGCACGTTGCCCATTTGCCCGCCAAAGGCATCATAAACAAGCTGGTGCTGGCGGACGCGAGGCAGGCCCTTGAAGGCCGATGAGACCACGTGCGCGGCCCAATGGTCGTTATCGCCGGCCAGATCCGTCAGGCGGACCTCGGCATCCGGCAGCTTGGCTTTGATCCTGCGTTCTATTTCAGCGGCCGACATCGGCATGTGTCAACGTCCTTTTCAGCTTCTCGGGGGCTATGCACGCTCAACCTTCAGGTTTCAAGGGGTTGTCTTTCGAAAATGCGTTCCCCACGTGAGGTGGCAAGTGGACGCCGCATTGGGGAACCGTTGCGGCCAAGGCTGCGTTTGGAACCCATGAAAATTCACGTCGTCGTCAACGAGCGCGCCGGTACGGTGCTGGACTGGGAAGACCGGTCCGCTGCGCGATGAGATCTTGTCGGCTTTTCGGGCCCATGGCCATGACGTGACTTTGCACGTCGTGCCGCCTGACGCTGTACTCGATACGATTGCAAAGGTGCTTGCGGAGGGGTGTCAGGCGCTGATCGTCGGGGGTGGCGATGGCACTGTGCGCGCTGCCGCTGGGGCGTTGCTCGGATCCGACGTACCTCTCGGCATTTTGCCGCTTGGAACTCTCAACCGGCTTGCACGCGATCTCAAGATCCCGCTCACGCTGCACGAAGCGGCGGCGACGTTGGCCGGCGGCGATATCGCCGCGATCGATGTCGCGGAGGTCAACGGTCGGATATTTTTATGCAACTCGACGTTTGGATTCCCGCTCTATTCTCCGCTCACCGGCAGTCACTTCGCGGCAAGCCGACTTGGGAGCGGTTGAAGGGTTATCTATCGGCATTGAAGGAAATGCTGCAGAGCCGGCGGCGCATGGAATTGGATATCGATCATGGGCAGTCGCGCATGCGATTGCGGGTGCTGTCCATGGCCGTCTCGAATAACCGCTACATCGAGAAAGCGAGCCTGATGCTGGAGAAGGACGGGCTGCATCATGGGGTGCTTGCCGCATACGTCTCGCAGCATCCATCCGGCTGGGGAATGGCGCGCGCCGTTGTGCGGGCCATGCTCGGACGGTTCAAGTCCGATCCGCATATCGTCCATTTCGAAGCCCACGAAATCGATGTTTCTGCGCGGCGGTCTCGTGTGCGGCTCTCCAACGACGGAGAATTGGAGATCGTCAAATTGCCATTACAGTATCGCATCCGCCCGGGTGCCCTTAAAGTGCTGGTCCCAGCCAACGCCTCGCGAGCCGATGTTGAACAACCCAGAGCAATCCGCTGTCCTCCGCTGAGGCGGGCCACCGCTCGGCGATGGCTCGATCGATGGCCGGTGGAAGCCGAGGTCCTGCTGGCGCTGTCGGCGACGGCGGCCGGAATTCTGGCGTTTCTGCTGATCGGCGGCATGGTCATCAATGGCGGGTTCCGCGGCCTCGATGAGGCCTTGCTGCTCGCCCTGCGCAATCCTGCAGATGTGTCCGATCCTGTCGGGCCTTTGTGGTTCGAAGAAGTCGTGCGCGACATGACGGCGTTGGGTTCGACCGCGGTCCTCACGCTCCTGGTGATCGCGGTGTCCGGGTTTCTCTACCTCACCGGTCGAACGCGCAAGGCGGTCGGCGTACTGGTTTGGAGCGCGGCCGGAACGGCGCTCAGTCATCTCAGTAAGCTGGGGTTCGCGCGGCCGCGGCCTGAACTGGTGCCGCATGCGGCTGAGGTGTTTACGCCGTCGTTTCCCAGCGGCCATGCCATGCTGTCGGCGGTGATCTATCTGACGCTCGGCGCGATGATTGCCGCGGCGCAAGACGACCGGCGGACGAAACTCTACGTCCTTGCTTTTGCGATCATGCTGACACTTCTCGTGGGCTCGAGCCGCGTTTACCTCGGCGTGCACTGGCCCACCGACGTGCTGGCCGGGTGGGCACTGGGTGCCGCTTGGGCCTGCCTTGGCTGGCTCGTTTTTCGTCGGATGGAGTTGCGCGATAATCGTGTTCAGTGACCGCCGAGGACCAGCGTTTTCACCGGGATCAGCAGAGCTTGAGCGCGAATGATGATGGCATGGACGATGCCGACGGCGTCGACCGCCGTGCAGCCAAAGCCGGCGGAAGAAGTTCCCCTCCGTCGCGATTGCGTCGTGATTGTTCGAGTAGGCATTGACGATGCAGCTTGATCCCGGTGTCACGCCTTCAAGGCCGCCCTCATACAGCGGTTCGAGATAAACAGTGATCGAGCCTGGTGCGCGGGTCTGCTGCAGGTCCACGAGTTGTTCACCGGCGCGAAACTGGCCCGCTGCAATGAATTCCTGCACATCCGTGATGACCAGTGGGATGATCGAAAGTGGCTTTGAGTGGCAGGTCGCCTCTGCCACCATCCCGACCTTCATGACCTGGGCTTCGATCTGGCCGAAGCCCGCATGGAGTTGCCGCTGGGCGGTTCTGGCAGGGAATGAGAATGCCTGCGGGACGCATGACGGGACTGACGAAATCACCGCGCTTCAGCACGAACTGCTCGATATGGCCGTCGATCCCGGCGTAAACGACCGTTTTGTCGAGATCGACCTGTGCTTGGGCGAGGGCCGCCTTTGCGCTTTCCTTCTCCGCAGGCAGCAAGGTCGATAGCCGTGTTTCGGCCGCTTGTAATGCCGCATCCGCAGCGGCGACCTGGCCTTTGCGCGCCTCAACCCCCACCTGGAGCTTTTCGATTTCGCGCGCGGCGACGACGCCGGGGCTGCGCTGAACCAATTCCTGTTTGGTCCTGAGTTCGTCGAGTGGCCTGTTGCAGTGATCCCTGCGCTTCCTGGATCTGGCCGTTGGCTTTGGCGATATCGGCCCGCGCCATCTCCATCTGCGCGTCGAGTTCGGCTACGCGACGGTTGGCCGTCTCGAGCGCGGCCTCTTGTTTCGCACTGTCGAGTTTGAAGAGTTTTTGGCCCTGCTTCACCTCGTCGGTCAGCTTGACATAGACCTCTTCGACGCGGCCCCCCGCCTCAGGCAAGATGGGGATCGTTCGGAAGAAGGACACAGCATTGGTGGTCGAAGGGTGGTTGTAGAAAATCACGGTGATCAGGAGCACCGTGAGAATGAGGCAGCCGGTGATGCCCCAGCGCAGTTCATACCAAACGGAATAGAGCGTGATTTCCTTGCCGATCTCCTTGCCCTGGTAAAAGCGGCGGTAGAGATAGTCGGGCAGGATCGTGAATAGCGAACAGACGAGAATTTCCAGCATCGATCAGCCCCCCTGCGAGGCTGCTGCGGTGGCCAGCGCAGGTGGCGGCAGAGGTTCGACCGGTGGTTTTTTCGTCGACGTCGATGCCGGCGATGCCTGATCGTGTCCATCTTCGTCGGGCGTGGTCCGGGGAGGCTCGATGCCCGAAAGCTTTTCCAGTGCGCTTGCCATCCGCTTCAGCGGTGTTGTGAAATCCGGCAGGTCAATGAGAGCGAGCAGGAGGGCTGCAACCCAGAAGGCATGGATATGCGTGAATAGGGACAGCAGCCCTAGAACGGCGACGACTTCGAATTGAAGTTTTTTGTGGCCCATGCGCTCGGGCAAGGAGTGGAGCGTAAAGAACAGGACGCCGATGCCAATCACGGCGGTCAGCAGCATGACCGTCGTCATCACATAAAGCGGGTCTCCTTCATGCGGGCCGCTGATGAATGATGGCAGGTGATGCGGGGCGAGGGGGTGTAAACCGGCACTCACGACTGATCCTTTAGATCGCTCAACGTTAACGATCGCCAGTGAACACATCGCGGATTGTAGGTTGCCGTCAAGTGCGTTGTCTAAGCGGAACGATGTGGGAACGACTTATTGTGATACGAGCGTCTCCTGCCATGCTCGGTGTAAAGCGCGATCTGCGGCGTTTGGCTTGCGATGTTGGCGTGTGGCTGGCTGAGTGGGTGTCGCGAGGCTCGGCTGGCGCTCTAGCGGGTTCGCAGCAAGGTCTAGAGTTCGCGCAGTACCAGCCGCGCGCATTCGATAGCCGTCCGCCCGATGGGCCCCCGACGCCCGCACCGCGAACATCCAGCGGCGGGACAACGGTTCTCCCGCGCGTGCCTTATGACAACCGGCTCGACAAGTCGCGCCGTTACGTTCCCGAACGACGGTTGCGGAGAACACCGGACAGCCAGCGCGTCGTGCCGAAGCCACCACCCGCGGGCGGGGATCCGGCGCGGTTCTTCGATCCACCGGCAGAAAATGCGCTCAGTTGCGAAATCGCTCAGGCGGCTCGCCGTCCGCACCAGTCGCCAATACTGGGTCCGACGCTACGAGCGGTGCATCGGCGCAAACTAGGTTTTCAAACGTCAGCGATAAATGTAGGTGACGAAGAAGACGAGATCGGCGGGCACGGCGTTGCGCGGGGGAAAGGGAAAGCTCGACTGCTGAGTTGCGAACACGACGCTCTGATCGAGGCCGGCGATGTTCGAGGGCTTCAGGACCGTCGTGCGCACGAGGTTTCCGTTCATATTGAGTTCGACGCGGACCGTGACGCGGCCAAAGGTGTTGCGCAGTTGCGGCATGGTCGATTGCAGCGCACGGATCACGCCGCGGGCAAAGTCGTCGTTTTCGCCTGAACGCGTAATGCCTGCCGGTCGCTGTACACCGGCTCCGCCGCCGCCCACGGGCGCCTGGAATACGGCAGGGGGCGTCAGATCCAACTTTGCCGTCTCGGTCTTTTGGGCAGGCTTTTTTGCTGGCGGCTTTGGTTTGGCTTCGGCCGGTTTTTCCGCCGGTTCCTGTTTCTGCGTCGGGTTGGGCTTTCGACGGGTTTGGCCGTCTTCAGCGCTATTGTCGGATTTGAGTGGCCTGTTCCGATGGTTTTTCGGTTTCGGTTTTTTCCGGCGCTGGCTTGGGATCCTGCTTTGGGCGCAGGCTCGATGGCTTCGTCCGGCAGGGTCGGGCGCAGGTGGCCGGCGGCGTCGGCTTTTCCGCGGGCTCAGGAACCGCGGCGGCCGGAGGTGGGGGTGGAGCAGCGGCGGCTTGCGGTTCGGCGGGTGAGGGCTGTTCGATCGGCGGCGCCGGCGGGGTCGGCGGCGGCGGCGTCGTGGCTTGTGGGGTTGGGGGAGGGGATGGAGCGGGGCGTCCAGCCGCGCGATCCTCGACCGTGGCGCGGCCGTTCAGATCCCGCTCGGTGATGATCGACACGCTGATCGCGTCGTCTGCGCCTTCAGGTGCCCCAAGCCGTCGAGGCGCGGCGGTTTGGACACGAATGAGAAGAAGCGCATGCAACGCTAAAGCCAGCAGCAGATAGCGAAAAAACCGGCTTGTCGTCGGCCTGCGATGTGCCTCGGGTCTCCCCTTCGGCGGCCGGATCAATGATCAGATCTGTGGCGGCGCTCCCCATCGAGGCGTGGTTTAGCGCGATTTGATGCATTGCGAAATGCGGCTTCCCTGATCCACCCGTGCTTTTTGTGGCGTGCCGCCGCGTTCTCGGTCTGAGCGGTGTCAAGCGATTTTCGCGGAATCGTCTTTTCTTCCGCCCCTAAAACATGAATGATACAGCTGTAATGTTGACAGGTTCGCGCAAGCGCTCCTCGGTACTCGTATTGCGTTGTGTTTCGAGGAGACGTGTTTTGGGTGATCTTCAAACCGAATTGCAGGTTGGTGTCGCTGCGGCGGCCTCGCTCTACGTGATCTGGCTCGCTTATCGGGTCTATATGGCGCTCGGAAAGTGTCCGCGATGCAGCCAGCGGCTCGATCGTTCCGCTGCATGTATGTGGCGCGTGCGGGTGCCGCCCGCACGAAAAGTCCACGACGCCGCTCGCAGGGCATTCAACGCCGGTCCGCCGCGGGTTGACGTCGATTAACATCCGATTGGGCTCGCTGCTCCGTAAGAGGGGGGAATTGCACCTCTCAGATGGGAGTTTACCGCATGTCGTTTGCTCGGATTTGGATCGCACTTGTTGCAATTGTCACCAGCGTCGCGATCACTTCGCCCGCAGATGCCCTACAGACCCGCGCCTACAGTGCCGGCGCAGTGAAGAGCGCCATTGCATCGGGCAAAGAGGTCGTCGTCCACGTCTACGCACCCTGGTGTCTCCAGTGCCGTGCCCAGGCATCAATACTTGAACAGCATTTCGAGCCCCGGCGTCACGGTTTTCCGCGTCGATCATGATGGTCAGGCCGATGTCGTCAAGGCACTCGGTGTCTCGCGATCCACGATCATCGCCTACAAAGGCGGCAAAGAAGTGGGGCGGATGTCATGGGGCACGAGTGAAGCGTCGGTGCGGGATGTGCTAAAGCCGCTGCTGTAAGCGGCCGATGCTCAGCCTAGCTTTCGCATTTCTCGCTGGCACGCTTACGATCCTCAATCCATGCGTTCTCCCTTTGGTGCCGGTCGTTCTTTCCGGCGCCCGAGCGCGGGGCGTCGGTGCGCCCCTCGCGCTCGCGGCCGGGCTTGCGTTGACATTCGGCATTGTCGGGACAGTGCTCGCAAGCTCCGGTGCCGAGCTTGGTGACACGGGCGCGGTCAGGCTCGTCGCGGCGGTTTTGATGACGGTGTTCGGTTTGGCCCTCGTGGTGCCGGCGATCGGCCATCGGTTAGAGACTGTCCTGTTGCCGTTGACGCAATGGAGCGAGGGTGCGGCGGCGCGCCTTCCGTCAGCCGGATTGCTCGGCGCGGCCGGAATGGGTGCGGTGCTGGCCATCGCATGGGCCCCGTGCGTGGGGCCTAGCCTCGGCGCGGCCATTTCTCTCGCGGCGGCGGGTGGATCGCAGGCGCACGTGTTCGCAACGATGACGGTGTTCGCGCTGGGCGCTGCCGCATCCCTGCTGACGGCTGGGTTCGTGCTGGGGCGGCTTACGGCAGTGGCCGCGCTGCGGCCGGGCCGGACGGCCCAGATCGGGCGGACGCTGCTTGGCGTTAGCTTTGTCCTCGTCGGGCTGGCGATCCTCACGGGTTACGACAAGATCATCGAGGCGAAGATCGTGGAAGCGATGCCCGACTGGCTCGTGCTGTTCGCCACGCAATATTGAGATCATTCACAGTTCGTGGTTAGCCCGGTTTCGCCGGCGCTTTCGCAGTCGGCGTTGACAGCGCGCGGATTCCCCCTAGAACCCTGGGCAAACACAGGAGATACCCCATGCCGACGATGTCGAATTCGCGCCGCCGTAAAATTCAGTCTCGCCAGCGTAAGGCCAAGAACGCCAATTCGCGTGTGGCCAAGATCGCCAAGAAGGAACGTAACGCCAAGTCGGCGAGCTAGGCTTCAACCGGTCAACGCTGCGCATCCTTCTCATGCGGCTTGAGCCGCAGAAGCCCGCCGTCTTCGCCGTCTTTCAGCACGAAAAGATCACCGTTCGCGGCCTCCATGACATCGCGGACCCGCATGTTCATGTTGATCCGCTCGAATTCGCTCGCGGCGTCGCCCTTCACTTCGACGACGACGAGACCTTTGGCGGTAAGGCCTCCGATCAGGGCCTTGCCCGTCCAGTTCGCGAAGCGGGTGCCCTTGTAGAAAATCAACCCGGCGGGTGAGATGACCGGCGTCCAGGTTATGACAGGCTGCTTGAACTCGGGCCGCGTGTCATGCCGGGCAATCTTCTGCCGGTCGTAATGGTCACCATTGGACACGGCGGGCCATCCGTAGTCGGCCCCGCGCTCGATCAGATTGAATTCATCGCCGCCGAGCGGACCCATTTCATGAATCCAGAGCTTGCCGGTCGCGGGATCGAATGCGATGCCCAGCGGATTGCGGTGGCCCGTGCTCCATACGTCGCGGCGTGTGTTCTGTGGCCCCTGGTCCATATTGTCGGCAGGGAGCACGCCATCTGAGTTGATGCGGACGATCTTGCCGGCGTTCGTGGTGGGATCGTGGGAGAGGAACCGCTGGCGTTCGCCTGACGTGATGAACAGCTTGCCATCACCGGAGAACGCCATTTGTCCGCCGAAGTGACCGCGACCGATCTGCTTGGGCTCCTGGCGCCAGATGACTTCGAAGTTCTTCAATTGCGTCCCGTCGAGTTCGGCTCGGGCCACGGCGAGGCCCTTCAAAACGACATCGCTGTTGGGACCGTCATCGCCGACGCGCGGGTCACCCGGATCAGCGGCATTTTCGGGCTGCTGTTCGGCAGGTTCCGCGTACGACAGGTAGATGGTGTTGTTGATCGAAAAGCCGGGGTCGGTCACGACGCCGAGCAATCCGCCCTGGCCTTCGAAATGCACTTCCGGAACGCCTTCGATGGGCTCGGACAGTTTGCCGTTTTCGAAGAGGCGCAGGCGACCCGGCTTTTCAGTAATGAGAAGGCGGTCACCAGGAAGAACCGCGATTTTCCAGGGATGCTCCAACGGAACCAGCATTTCAGCTGCGATCGCGCCGGATTTGGCCGTAAATTCTTGTGTTTGTCCTTGTTGTGCCGAGGCTGCATCAAACATTGCTGTCGCTCCTAAAACCCAAGCGCCCAGCGCCACTTGCCTTCGCCACGTCACCGTCATCGCACCACATCCCTGGAACCTTGTTGAAAGGACACAGGCGGGGTAACGGCGAGGGCGGGCGGAGGTTCCGAGCTAATGTCCCGCCATGTAATCCGGCAGCCAGGCCTCGTTGAGTGCGCGGAGTTTTGCGAGACGGGTAGGGGTCCTCGTCGCCGCGGATGGTGATTGCGTCGCCGCCGACTTTGCCGACCACGCGTGCGGGCAGGGCGAGGAGGCGGGCGCGTTCGAGGACCTCTTCCGCTTTTGCCGGTGAGACGGAGAGCACATAGCGGCCCTGGTCCTCGCCGAACCAGACGGCGTGCGGGGGCAAGCTGCCTTCATACGGATAGAGATCGACGCCGATGTTGCCGGCGAGCGCCATTTCTGCGATCGCGACGAGGAGACCGCCGTCGGAGCAATCGTGCACGGCGGAGACGTTGCCTTCGCGGATGAGCGCGCGCACGAGGCGGCCGGCCTTCAGTTCATCGGCGAGATCGACCGGCGGAGGCGCGCCTTCGAACTTGCCGGCGATGATCCCCTGATAGAGCGACTGGCCGAGCCAGCCCCGCTCGAGGCCGATGACGATGAGGAGATCGCCGTCGCGCTTCAGGGCGATGTCGGCGATCTTCGATACATCGGGGATCGAGGCCGACGCCGCCGATGGCAGGCGTGGGCGGAATGCCGATGCCGTTGGTCTCGTTGTAAAGCGAGACGTTGCCGGAGACGACCGGATAGTCGAGCACGCGGCAAGCTTCGCCCATGCCTTTCACGCTCGCCACGAACTGCCCCATGATCTCGGGACGCTCGGGGTTGGCGAAGTTCATGTTGTCGGTGATGGCGATCGGGTCGGCGCCGACGGCGCATCAGGTTGCGCCAGGTTTCGACCACCGCCTGCTTGGTGCCCATTTCCGGATCGGCGGCGACATAGCGAGGTGTCACGTCGCAGGTGGCCGCGATGCCCTTCTGCGTGCCGTGCACGCGCACGACGCCGGCATCGCCGCCGGGGCGGCCGACCGTGTCGCCCATCACCATGTGATCGTACTGCTGGTAGATCCAGCGGCGCGAGGCGAGCGCGGGCGCGGCCATCATCGTGGTCAGCGCGCTCGTCAGGCTGTTGGGTGCCGGCACCCATTCGGGCAGCACGGGCGCGGGCGGCACGGGATGGAAGTAGGGCCGCTCGTACATCGGCGCGGAGTTGGCGAGCACCGGAACAGGCAGATCGGCTTCGATCTTGCCCTTGTGCGTGACGATCATGCGGCCGGTGTCGGTCGTCTTGCCGATGACGGCGAAGTCGAGGCCCCACTTCGTGAAGATCTTTTCGGCCTCGGGCTCGCGCCCCGGCTTCAGGATCATCAACATGCGCTCCTGGCTTTCGGAGAGCATCATTTCGTAGGCGGTCATGTTGGCTTCGCGCTGGGGCACGTGGTCGAGAATGAGTTCGATGCCGACGCCGCCCTTGTCGGCCATTTCGGAGGTGGAGGACGTGAGGCCCGCCGCCCCCATGTCCTGGATGGCGATGATCATGTCGGTCGCCATCAGTTCGAGACAGGCTTCGATGAGCAGCTTCTCGGTGAAGGGGTCGCCGACCTGAACCGTCGGGCGCTTCTCGTCGCTCTTGTCGTCGAATTCGGCCGACGCCATGGTCGCGCCGTGGATGCCGTCGCGGCCGGTCTTCGAACCGACATAGACGACGGGGAGGCCGACGCCCTTGGCGGCCGAGTAGAAAATCTTGTCGGTCTTGGCGAGGCCGACGCACATGGCGTTGACGAGGATGTTGTTGTTGTAGCCCGCGTCGAAGTTGGTTTCGCCGCCGATGGTGGGGACGCCGGTGCAGTTGCCGTAGTGCGCGATGCCGGCCACGACGCCGTCGACGAGATGGCGGGTTTTTGGATGTTCGGGGGCGCCAAAGCGGAGCGCATTGAGGTTGGCGACGGGGCGCGCGCCCATCGTGAACACGTCGCGCATGATGCCGCCGACGCCGGTGGCCGCGCCCTGGAACGGCTCGATGTATGACGGGTGGTTGTGGCTTTCCATCTTGAAGACCGCGCAGTCGCCGTCGCCGAGATCGACCACGCCTGCATTCTCGCCGGGGCCCTGGATGACCTTCGGCCCCGAGGTCGGCAGCGTCTTCAGCCAGACGCGGGAGGATTTGTACGAGCAGTGCTCGGACCACATGACGGAGAAGATGCCCAACTCCGTCAGCGACGGCTCGCGTCCGAGGATCTTCAGGAGCCGCTGGTATTCGTCGGGCTTGAGGCCGTGCTCGGCGACGATCTCGGGCGTGATGGCGGGCTTTTCGGCTGCGTCTTGCATCGGTTCTCGTGCGGTCTCGTGTGGGGACGGGCGGGTTATAGCGGCTGCGCACGGGCTTGTCGCGCACAGGGGTGTCGCTTGTCCAACGGGGATCGTGCGTCATCGCGTGTTCGCCCAAGGCATTTTTGGCCGCACTATTCCAGTCCGCAACATCGGTTCGAATGGCGCGACGCAACCTTCCACGGCGCGAGGTGGCCGCTCTCTGCCTTGATCCGGCATCAAGCGAGGACGCGATGTCCGAGAGGCATTTGGCTTCGTTTTGTCAGCGATCTGAGGGGGGTAGAGTCTTCCTCAAGCGCCGGGTGCGATTTGCCAGACCCGTCATCGGTCGCCCGCCCCGGCCATTCAGCCGATGACCAACGAGGATTGAGCCATGACCCGAATTCTCAGAACCATTGCCAGCGCTGCCATCGCTGCAGTGGCGGTGGTGACCTGTTCCGCACTCGCACTTGCCGGAGAACCCGAAGCCATCGACGTGAAGCCCGGCAAGGGCCTTTCGCTGGATGTCGGCCCCAAGCACACGATGACTTACTTCGAACCGAAGGATGGGGGCTGCGGCCTGACGTTGTGATCGCGGCGAAGGAGGGCGGCGTGACCGGCCTCGAAACGCCCGGGACGCGATTCTCCGTCACCGTCGCGAAAGGTTCAGCGCTGCAGATCGACACCACGGACTTCGCACTCGGCGTCGTTCCAGTGTGCGCCGGAAGGCGATCACCTGCATGCGAAGGTCTTTACGCGGGAGCCGCATCCAAAGGGTAAGGCCTCCTAACTGGCGCAAGCCCAGCGCAATTCGCATAGCTTAGTGCACTGACAACACAGCCTGAGCGGGTGGCTCCTACCCGTTCGGGCTGTGACTGTTTTGCGCTGCAGCAAATGCAGGGCTGGGATACCGAACTAGCACTTTTGTATAACTCTTGAGGGGGTTAGATATGCCCTCGCCAGCAGTTGAGACCGATCATGAGCACGTGAGGCCGCTGCGGGCGCTGTTTGTGTTTACAACCCTGTTCAAACACGATGGAGCCCCATAATGACCACCTTCTCTTCTTCCAAGTCGATCGTTGCCGCCGTTGCACTCGCTGTCATGGCTCCGGCCGGTCTTAACGCGACGACGGGCCATGCTGGCGAGTTCTCCTCGGCCACAGTCGTCAAGCCGAAGGCGGGTCTGTCGTTCCCGGTCGGTTCAAAGCAGGCGGTCGGCTACTTCCTCGCCGAGCGCGGTGGCTGCGATCTGACACTCCTGGTCGGCGAGGCGGGCGAAGCGGCCTCGGAGGCCAATAAAGTCGCGGCGCTGCTTCACGATTTAGCACGCTTGTGGCGGCAGGCCGCACGGCGCGCATCGATACTGCGGACGGGCCTTCGGTCGAATTCTTCTGCTCGACGGGGGCTTCGTTCCTGACAACGCGGGTGATCGAGCGCCTCGCCTACTCGGCGCCGGCCGCAGGTAATCGTTCACTCTCCGTGACTGGGATCAGGGGCGCCGCAAGGTGCCCCTTTTTCGTATGCTGCAAGCCGATGTTTCCGCGAATTGGGACCCGCGAGAATTGGATCACCGCGAGCTATGCATCTGCGCGTTGCTGCGCTGCAAACCTGTGACTTCTACGGCGTAGATGGGAATGGTACGTATATGAAGCTGTTGGCGGGTGCTGGGAAGCATTGTGTGCCCGCGGACACAAAAACAAGACAAGGCCCGGCACGGGCCAGGAGATCATCATGCAAGCCCTTATTCTGGCGCTGCTCCAGCGTCAGCCGGTTCGCCGCCGTCGTTCGGCGCAGTGAACCAGCATCCCCGCCGCGCCATCTGGGTTGAGCGGGCCAGTCCTCACAGTTTCCTTCTAGTCAAGTTTCCTCCTAGTCAGTGTCACTGCGTCTTCCTCCAAACGCGTTTTGACATGAGCCGGAACGGGGTGGCCTCACACGGCCGCCCCGTTTTCTGTTTTGGGAACTGAACCTCGGCAAATTTCTTCGCCGAAGCGGGAGCCAGTCCGTTCCTCGCGGGTTGATCGTTGGAGAGGATCGATGACCGAGGATCAGATTGCCATCGCGCTCAATCTCGGCTCTGCATGGGCCGCCGGCAGTGTGATCGGGCTGGAGCGCAGTCACCACGGGCGGCCGGCAGGATTTCGAACGCATGCGCTGGTGTGTCTTGCGTCAGCGCTGCTCATGGTCGTCACATCCCATCAGTGGACATGGATTGGATCCGTGCCGATGGATACGGTGCGGACGGACCCGACCCGCATTGCCCAGGGAATTATGACTGGCATCGGGTTTTTAGGTGCCGGCGTCATATTCAAGGATGGCTTGTCCGTTCGGGGGCTCACCACCGCCGCATCCATCTGGATCACGTCGGCGATCGGCATCCTCTATGGCGTGGGCATGTTCTATCCTGCCATTCTGGCGACCGTCGCGACGATTGGGACGCTCGCTGTGTTCCGCCACATTGAGGCGGCTCTGCCGAGCAATAGTTTCGCGGTTCTCGTGTTGCGATTTCCAAGCGATCGCGTGCCGCCTGAAAGCGCGACACGTGCGCTGATCGAGGGGCAAGGGTTCTCGATCGCGGACGTCTCCTATCGGTACGACAAAGGCGATGGGTTTTTCGAGTACCGGATGAGGATCAAAACGGCGGCAGACGATGGCTTGGAAGCACTTGCTGCAAGCCTGCGCGGCCGCGACGACGTAACCGCATTCAAGCTTTCGCCCGCTGGGGTCTGAAGACAAAAAGCCCTGCGGTACGCTTTGCACCGCAGGGCTTCTCAGCAGCTGTGAGAGACGGGGATCAGGCTTCCTCGGCTTCGTCCTCGTCCTTGGGGGCAGCACCTTCCTCGAACATGTCTTCCGAGTAGGTTTCGATGTCGAGCTTCTCGTCCTTGATGACAGTGACGTTCTCTCCGCGGGCCTGACGGTCGGCTTCTTCCTGCGAGCGGGCGACGTTGATCTGGACGGCAACCAGCACTTCCGGATGCAGCTGGACCTTGGCGCCATGGACGCCGAGGGTCTTGATCGGCTTGTCGATCACGATCTGGTTGCGATCGACCGTGAAGCCGCCGGTGGTGACGACTTCCGCGATGTCGCGGGTCGAAACGGAGCCATAGAGCTGTCCCGTGTCACCGGCGGAGCGAATGGCGACGAAGGTCTGGCCTTCGAGCTTGGCGGAGACGGCTTCGGCTTCCTTCTTGAGTTCGAGATTGTTGGCTTCGAGCTGTGAGCGCTGGCCTTCGAACTTGGCGAGGTTTTCCTTGGTGGCGCGCAGAGCCCGCTTTTGCGGCAGCAGGTAGTTGCGGGCAAAGCCGTCCTTGACGTTGACGACATCGCCCATCTGGCCGATGCGGCCGACGCGCTGGAGGAGAATGACTTGCATGGTCGTGATCCTTTTCGTTGAGCGTTTGAGAGTTGAATGGTGATGCGGATGAAATCAGGTGGACACCGGTGCCGGAGGCGGCGGTGGGCCTGAAGGGAAGGCGCGCTCGCGCAGCCGCAGCGGACGTTCCGCCAGACCGACGAGGGCAATGAGAACGGCGATCCAGACGGCAACGACGAGGAGCCCGATGTAGAGCACCCAAAGGCCGAACGGCCGCCAGGGCTTGGCTCGCGTCACATAGTGGATGACGGCCAGGCCCGCGAAAACGTAGGCGAGAAAGAAAGCCCCCAGGAACGACGTGCCGACCGCGCCTGCGATGCCCTTGGCTCCGGCACCGAGCATCGCCGCGAGCAGCATCAAGGCGGTGCCGGGCGGGAACTCCATCGCTGAAATATCGGGCCAGGGACGCTGCAGCTGGCCGGCTGCGAGCGTGATGCGACCCGCGAGCCAGAGATTGAATACAAGTGCTGTCAGCCAGGAGACGGCGGACGCGGCCGGCATCACGGCGACCATGATGTTGGTCATCGTCTCGAGCTGCTGATCATCGAGTGGCGTTCCGCTCGCGGTGGGCGGCATGTTGGTTTTGATCGTCTCGCCCAGATACTGCTTCAGGCCCGTCCGCAGCTCTTCGAAATCCTGTCCGATGATGAGCAGGACGAGCAGGGTGATCGTGCCGGCCATGACGGCGGCCCAGAGGACGAGGCGCCCGACGGGGTAGTATTCCGTAATGGCGGTCTCGGCGCCGTCCGGCTGGTAGGGGCGGTTAAGAAGCGCAAGATATGTGAGGACGACCGCAGGCAGGATCTGCGTCAGGCCATAGATACCGGCAACCTGCAGTCCGGCGACCGCCGCGACGATGCCGATACTCGCTGACCGGCCACGCCCGCGAACCGCCAGCCCCAGCCCAGGCCCGCGAGGAAGATCGGCAGCGACGTGAGCAGGAACAGGACGTAGCGCATGAGCATCGGACCGGTCGTGGCGGAGGCGAACACCACCGCCGACACGAGGCCGAGCAACACAGCAATGAGCAGTTGATTGCGCATCGGATCCCAGCTGTCCCGCTTTCGCGGTTAGGGTGCTGTCCGGCTTCCGCCGCGCACCCAACCCTTCTTTCGCTCGGCCCCATCCGACTCGCCTATCGGCGAGCCGGCCGGATGGGCCAGGAATTGCCTCGACCAACTCGCCTTGCGGCGCACCGGCCGGTCGAGGCGGTTTTACTTCAGAACGTAGGGCAGGAGGCCGAGGAAGCGGGCGCGCTTGATGGCCTTGGCCAGTTCGCGCTGCTTCTTGGCGGAGACTGCCGTGATGCGGCTCGGCACGATCTTGCCGCGCTCGGAGATGTAGCGGCCGAGAAGGCGCACGTCCTTGTAGTCGATCTTCGGCGCATGATCGCCCGAGAACGGGCAGGTCTTGCGGCGGCGATGGAACGGCCGGCGAGCGGCCAACTGCTGAATTTCAGCCATGGTTTAGCCCTCCGAGCCAGGGTTGTCGTTACGGGGCGGACGGGGCGGACGCGGACCGCGCGGGGCATCGCCGCCGTCACGGAAGCCGCCACCTTCACGCGGGGGACGCGGGCGGAAGGTCGAGCCGCCTTCGCGGTCGCCGCCACGGAAACCGCCGCCACCACGCGGGCCACGATCGCCACGGTCGCCGCGATCGCCACGGTCACCGCGCTCGTCGCGATCCTGCTTGCGCATCATCGCGGACGGCTCGGTCTCATGCTCTTCGACCTTGACGGTGATGAAGCGCAGGATGTCCGTCTGGATGCCCATGCGGCGCTCCATTTCGGTCACCGCGGCCGGGGGCGCGTCGATGTTGAGGAGCGAGAAGTGCGCCTTGCGGTTCTTCTTGATCTTGTAGGCGAGACCCTTGAGGCCCCAGTACTCGGACTTGGTGACCTTGCCGCCGCCTTCCGTGATGATGTCCGTGAATTCCTTGGTGAGCGTCTCAACCTGCTGGTTGGACACGTCCTGACGCGTCAGGAAAACATGCTCGTATAACGGCATGCATAGCCCCTTCTTTGCTTGGGTTCACACTCCGCAGGCGGGTGTGAAGCCGAGTTTTGACCCACACTCGGTAAACCTGTGTGGGGCAGTTCCGTCGAACACGACTGTCGTGCAAACGGGTCATCCTCCGGCGCAAAGCCTCTGCTGAACCTGGAAGGGCCAACAGGAACCCATGAGAGTGAAGACACTGGGAGACGGAACCCTGCGGTCCCTGCCGTGAGGATCAGCTTTCGCCAATACAACACGGTCCCCCGTTCAGCCTCCAACCGGAGCGGGTGACGAGGGGCCTTATACGCGAATTCGGACGTCGCGCAAGACGTGGCCGGCCTCTTGTTTGCGCGGAGGTCTCAGACGGGCTCGGCTCGCGTATAGACGTGGCGGATTGCTTACAGGAGGCGGCGACGTGCTGCGCAAGGATGAACTGAAGACGGCAAAGCCGACGGCGGATGCCGCCGAGGTGGCGCGGTTTAATGCGTTGGCGGAGGAATGGTGGAAGCCGAACGGCGCCTTCAAGGTGGTGCATGCGTTCAACGCCTCCCGGATCGCCTACTTGTCACAGCAACTCCCGGCGTTGTCGGGGCGGTGTCCGGTCCAGGCGCAGCCGCTTGCCGGTTTCAGGCTGCTCGATGCGGGCTGCGGTGCTGGGCTCGTGTCTGAGCCGATGGCACGCCTTGGCGCGGAGGTCACCGGCATCGACGCTTCGGAGCGTAACGTCATGGTCGCCCGGCATCATGCCGAGCAGGCCGGCGTCGCCGTCGACCTACCGACATGCGCTGCCGGAGGACCTGACGGCTGAAGTCGAGACGTTCGACATCGTGCTGTCGCTGGAGGTGGTCGAGCATGTGGCGGACGTTGGCGCCTTTCTGCAGGCCGTGGGTCGGCTGGTGAAGCCCGGCGGGCTGATGGTGATCGGGACGCTCAACCGCACACCGCAGTCGTATGTGAAGGCCATTGTTGGGGCCGAGTACGTGCTGCGCTGGCTTCCCCGTGGGACACACGACTGGGCGAAGTTCGTGCGGCCGGACGAAGTGCATCGTCACGTGGCACCGCTCGGGTTTGAGCCCGTCGAGATCAAGGGTGTGTCGCTCAATCCGCTCACGTTCCGGTGGAGTGTGGGCGACGACACGAGCGTCAATTATCTGCAGGTGCTTCGGCGCGCAGCGTAAGTGCCGCTAGTGGCCGATCACGATGTCGTCGGAGCTGGGTGCAAATTCCTGATCGGCGGCTGCGACGAGAATTGATTTGTCGGGCTTGATTGCGAGGACGGGAACCCAGCGGGCGTCTTTGCTGGCCAGCAGTTGGCTCAAGTCGAACTTCGGCGTCAACTTGGTGGCGGTGAAACCCGCTTTATCGTCGCCGCGAGCGAATGCATTCAGCGTGGATTGGCTGGCAAGCAACGGACGTCCGCCGAGCGTGAATGCTGCTTCGGCTGCAATTCCCATTTTGCGGGGAGCGGGTGCGAGTTGGAACACGTTTCGACGGCCGAAGTCGAAGGCGTAGTCGTTGATGACGAGGGTGTTGTAGGCATCGTTGTCGGTGGCTGCGATTAGCGTGCCGTAGCTGCCGAAATCGACAGCGAATTC
Source organism: uncultured Alphaproteobacteria bacterium (assembly GCA_963708775.1). Classification (GTDB taxonomy): domain Bacteria; phylum Pseudomonadota; class Alphaproteobacteria; order Rhizobiales; family Hyphomicrobiaceae; genus JAGVSR01. The sequence goes on from CAVPTI010000002.1 coordinate 136,621, forward strand.
GGCGGTTTCTGAGAGGATTTCACCATAGTGAGTGGTGAGGCCCGCGGCGCGGGCGTCGCGCAATTCGTTCCAGTTGTTATCGACGATCAGGACGGGAATTCCATGGTCCTTGAGCTTCAGGGCGAGGCCGACGCTCCAGGCACTGCCGCCAACAATCACGACGCCGTTGCGCTTGGCGGCCGCCAAACCGAGCCAACGGGCGAGGGGGCCGAGTGAGAAGCCATGCAGGACCACGGTGGTCATGACCATCGCGAAGGCAAGGCCGATCATCTCGCGCGAGCCATCGATGTAGAGCTCGGTGAGTTTGGCCGCGAAAAAGCCGGTGACGGCGATAGCGACAACGCCGCGCGGCGCGATCCAGCCCGTAAGGACACGCTCCTGCCAGGTGAGGCCGGAACCGATGGTGGCGAGAAGGATCGTGACCGGCCGGACGACGAACAGCATGACGCCGACGAATGCGGCGGCGCGCCAATCGAGCGCTTGAATGGTGCTCTTGTCGATGTTGGCGCTGAGCAACACGAACACCCCGGCCACGAGCAGGGTCGTGATGGTCTCCTTGAACCGGCGGATTTCGACGAGGTCGGTGAGATTGGAATTGGCGAGCGTAATGCCGAGCACGGTGACTGTGAGAAGTCCGCTTTCTTCCAGCACTTCCTGGGAGGCGACATAAGAGCCGAGCACAACGACCAGCAGGACGGGGGCCTTCAAGTATTCGGGAACGTGACCGCCATTGAAAGCCCACACGACCGCGCGACCGGCCGCAATACCAAGACCGAGCGCAAACAGCAGCGCGGCCAGCGCATGCATGATGAGATCGGGGAGGGAGCCTCCTGATTGCGCGACGAGCAACGTCTCGAAGGCGATGACGGCGAACAGCGCGCCGACGGGATCGTTGACGATGGCCTCCCATCGCAGAAGCGACGCCGGACGTGGGGTGAGGTTCGATTGCCGCAGCAGCGGCATGATCACCGTGGGGCCAGTGACGACGAGGACGCCGCCCAGGATGACGGCGGCCGCGAACGGCAGGCCGGCCACGTAGTAACCGGCGGCGGTGTTGAGTATCCACGCCAGCGGGGCGCCAATCATCACAAGGCGGCGCACGGCGGTGGAGGTGTGACGGATCTCGTGGAAATTGAGCGTAAAGCCGCCTTCGAACAGGATGATCGCTACGGCCACCGCCACCATCGGCTTGAATAGCTGGCCGAAATCCCGCTCTGGAATAAGGAAACCCGTGGCCGGTCCCATGATGAGGCCGGCGAGCGCGAGCAGCACGATACCGGGAACGCGAAAGCGCCACGCAATCCACTGAGACCCGATGCCGGCGAGCCCAACGGCAGCAATTTTGGCGATCAAGAGCTCCAAGGGTGGCTCCAAGGCTGAATCGAATCACGAGGGCCGGGGCGGTCATCAATCCTGCGACGGGATGACAGATGCAACTGCGCCGGACCAACCCCGTTATGCAACGGAGCAGCCTTAGGGGGTCCCCCGATCTGTTGAGCGCTTGCGGGAGAAGGGCGGATCAGGTCAAAACGGGCGGTGCGCGGATGGCGCGCAGCGGCAGGGGAAATTTGGCGCATGAGCGGCTTGCTTGCACTTCTCGATGACGTCGTTGCCCTCGCCAAGGTCGCCGCCACCACGATCGACGACGCGGCCGCTCAAGCCGGCAAAGCCGGTGCCAAGGCTGCGGGAATCGTGATCGACGATGCGGCCGTGACGCCGCGCTATGTCACGGGTCTCGCTGCCAAGCGCGAGTTGCCCATCATCGGTCGCATCGCGCTGGGTTCGCTGAAGAATAAGCTGCTGTTTCTTCTGCCTGCGGCGCTGATCCTGTCAAAGTTCGCGCCGTGGGCCATCACGCCTATCCTCATGTTGGGTGGCTTCTATCTCGCGTTCGAGGGCTACGAAAAAGTTCATCACATGCTCGTCCCCGAGACGAAGGACGTCACGGTGGTCGATGTCAAAGAGGGGACGCCAGAAGCGGCCAGGCTCGAAGATGAGCGCGTGGCGGGAGCGATCCGCACCGACTTCATACTCTCCGCCGAAATCATGGCGATCGCGCTCAACACGATCACGCCGCCAGATGGGCCCCAGCCTGACCTGTGGACGCAAGGCGCGGTGTTGGCGGTGGTTGGCTTGTTCATCACCTTTCTCGTTTACGGCGCAGTGGCGTTGATCGTCAAAGCGGACGACGTGGGGGTTTGGCTGGTCAATCGAGGCGGCGTTCTCGCACCGGTTGGTCGAGGTCTCGTGAAGGGCATGCCGCCGTTCCTGAAGCTCTTGAGCTTTGTCGGCACAATTGCGATGCTCTGGGTCGGCGGCGGGATCCTGATCCACAGTCTGGCGATCTATGGTTTCGACGGTCCAGAGCATCTCATCCACAACTGGTCTGAGGCCGTTCGTGCTGCTGTTCCCGTGGCATCCGGCTTCTGGGCTTGGCTGACCGGGACTCTCGCCTCGGCCGTGGTCGGTTTGGTCGCCGGCGGCATCACGGCCGTCGCGGTCGGTCTGGTGAAGCCCTTGTTCGGGGTGCGGGCCGCCCACTGAATTCATGGAAATTAAAGTAGCTATGTCAGTGGGTAGTCATGCCTCCTTGACGCCGCTTCCCTGCATAGGGCATTGCCCGCGCCAGCAGGCGAGGGCGGCATAGCCGCAACGTGAGAGGCGCAACGATGGCGATTGCATTCGTGTTTCCGGGGCAGGGCAGCCAGGATGTGGGCATGGGGCGGGAACTGGCGGCGACATACAAGGACGCCGCCGACGTGTTCGCTGAGGTGGATGAGGCGCTGGGGCAGAAGCTCTCGGCCATCATGTGGGAGGGTCCAAAGGAGACCCTGACGCTCACGGAAAATGCCCAGCCGGCCCTCATGGCCGTTTCTATGGCGGTGATGCGAGTCCTGGAGCGCGAGAAGGGTTTCTCGCTCAAAGATAAGGTCCGGTTTGTCGCCGGGCATTCGCTCGGCGAGTATTCGGCGCTTGCGGCGGCTGGCGCGTTCTCCCTCGCCGATACGGCAAAGCTGTTGAAACTGCGCGGGCAGGCCATGCAGAAGGCCGTTCCCGTTGGCCAGGGCGCCATGACGGCGCTTCTGGGCGTGGGGATCGACGTGGCGCAGAAAGTTGCGGAAGCGGCGGCCCAGGGCGAGTGCTGCCAGGTGGCCAACGACAACGAACCCACGCAGGTCGTGCTGTCGGGGCATAAGACGGCGCTCGATCGCGTGCCGGAGGCGGGTAAGGCCTTTGGCGTGCGCCGCGCGATTCCGCTGCCCGTGTCAGCACCCTTCCATTGCGCACTGATGCAGCCGGCCGCCGATGCGATGGCCGAAGCGCTTGCCAACGTGCAGGTGAACGCGCCGGTCGTGCCGCTCGTGGCGAACGTGCTGGCGGCGCCGATTTCCGATCCCGACGAGATCCGCAGGCGATTGGTTGAGCAGGTCACCGGCACGGTGCGTTGGCGCGAATGCGTGCAGTTCTTGGCAGCAAACGGCATTACCGAGGTGTACGAAATCGGCGCTGGCCGGGTGCTGTCAGGTCTCGTTGGCCGGATCGAGAAATCGGTCAAGGCGACGCCCATCGGCACGCCGGGCGACATCGAAGCGGTCATCGAGGCGCTGGCGTGACCCGTCACCGCTCAGGCGTCCGTGGCGCCGCAGGGATGTGTCAGCCCTCTTGACGGGGGAAAGGGCGGGTTCCACAAGTCCGGCGCAACGGAACGACCCGATCTGCAACTCGGGCCCGAATCTGCAACTCGGGAAAGACACAACCCAGGGACGGCACTCATGTTCGATCTGACAGGCAAGACCGCGCTCGTGACGGGCGCGACGGGCGGTATTGGAGCCGGCATTGCGCGGGCGTTTCACGCCGCGGGCGCGACGGTTGCCATTTCAGGCCGTCAGGTCGAGAAGCTGGACGCACTCAAGGCGGAACTGGGCGATCGGATCGTGGTGGTGCCTTGCGACCTCGCCGACCGGGCGCAGGTGCAGAAGCTGATCGACGAAGCCTCCAAGGCGCTGGGCGGACGCCTCGATATCCTCGTCAACAACGCCGGTCTCACCAAAGACAACCTGTTCATGGTCATGAAGGATGAGCAGTGGGACGACGTGATCGCGGTCAACCTGACCTCGACGTTCATGCTCTGCCGGGCCGCCGCTCGCGCCATGTTGCGCAACAAGTCGGGCTTCGGGCGCATCATCAATATCTCGTCGGTCTCCGGCGTGTTCGGCAATCCGGGACAAGGCAATTATGCGGCCTCGAAGGCCGGCATGATCGGCATGACCAAGAGCCTCGCCCGAGAAGTGGCCAACCGAGGCATCACGGCCAACTGCATCGCGCCGGGCTTTATCAAGACGGCCATGACGGATGTGCTCAACGACAAGCAGCAGGAAGAGATTGCCAAGATGATCCCGGCCCAGCGTTTCGGCTCGGTGGAGGATATCGCGGCCGGCGCGCTGTACCTGGCATCCAACGAGGGCGGCTATATTACTGGCCAAACGCTGCATATCAACGGTGGGATGGCCATGGTCTAGCAGCTTCGCCAACAGCTTGGCCCCGCGGGAGAATTCCTGGCCGCTCTGCGGCTGCGGCAAAACTCCACCACGGTGGCCAAAGGGTGAGGAACTGTGTTACCGAGCGATGTTTTTTGCTGCGGAAGCTGGGGAAAAGCCCTATCGATCGTGGCGATAGCGCTGGGGAGCCGCAAGGACTCAGATTAGCCGGACGGATGGAGTAGGGGAGGGCCTGCTCGGCCGTTCGAGGCGGTGGCCGGCAACGGTTGCAGCCGGATCAACGAACGAACACTGCCAATTCAAACAGATCAAGGGACGCGAGGAAGACGATGAGCGATGTCGCAGAGCGCGTGAAGAAAATTGTTGTCGAGCATCTGGGCGTCGAGACCGAGAAGGTGACGGAGAACGCCAGCTTCATCGACGACCTCGGCGCCGACAGCTTGGACACGGTCGAGCTGGTGATGGCATTCGAAGAAGAATTCGGATGTGAAATTCCGGATGATGCCGCCGAGCACATCCTGACCGTCGGCGATGCCGTTCGGTTCCTCGAGAAGAATGCAACGGCCGCCTGAACGGCGCCGGGTACGCTGCCGCCAATCGTTTGCGATGGCGCGGCGGCATTGAGACTTGTGCGGCGTTCGGGCTCTTTTGATCCCGGACGCCGTTCGTTCATCTGGCAGCGCGTCTTGACGTGCTGAAATTCGGCGAGATGACCGGCGGGACGCCGCTGGGCGAGACATGAGGAACTGGGGATGCTGCGGCGCGTCGTCGTGACGGGACTGGGATTGGTGACGCCGGTGGGCGTCGGGGTCGAGGCTGCGTGGAAAAACCTTCTCAACGGCGAGAACGGCGCGCGCCGTATCAATGGCGAGTTCGAAGCCTCTGATCTGTCCTGCCAGATCGCGAACTTCGTCCCGCGCGGGGCCACATCCGAGGGCAAGTTCAATGCCGACGACTGGATGGAGCCGAAGGAACAGCGCAAGGTCGACGACTTCATCATTTTCGCCATGGCGGCGGCCGAGCAGGCGATCAAGGATTCCGGTTTTACTGCCGACACGACGGAGAAGCAGGAAACGACGGGCGTTCTGATCGGCGCCGGCATCGGCGGGCTTTCTGGCATTGCCGATACGTCGATCCTGCTCAAGGAGAAGGGTCCGCGCCGCGTTTCGCCATTCTTCATTCCCGGACGTCTCATCAATCTCGCCGGCGGCTACGTCTCGATCCGTCATGGCCTCAAAGGGCCCAACCACGCCGTCGTGACAGCGTGCGCCACGGGTACTCATGCCATTGGCGATGCCGCGCGGCTCGTTGCGCTGGGCGATGCCGAAGTCATGGTGGCGGGTGGCACCGAGAGCCCGATCTGCCGCATCGGCATGGCCGGCTTCATCGCCTGCCGTGCATTGTCGACGGGGTTCAACGACAACCCGACCAAGGCATCGCGGCCGTACGATCGGGATCGCGACGGCTTCGTCATGGGTGAGGGTGCCGGCGTCGTCGTGCTCGAGAGCCTGGAACATGCGAAAGCGCGCGGCGCCAAGATCTATGGCGAGGTCATCGGCTACGGCATGTCAGGCGATGCCTTTCACATCACGGCGCCATCCGAGTCGGGCGATGGGGCTTACCGCTGCATGCGGGCGGCTCTGAAGAGCGCGAAGATCGATGCTTCCGACATCGACTACATCAACGCGCACGGGACCTCGACGCCGATGGGGGACGAGATCGAACTCGGGCGCCGTGGAGCGTTTGTTCGGCAATACGGCCGCGAAACTCTCGATGTCCTCGACCAAATCGGCCATCGGGCATCTGCTCGGTGCGGCTGGCGCGGTCGAAGCGGTGTTCTCGCTCCTGGCGCTCCGTGATCAAATTGCTCCGCCGACGCTCAACCTCGACAATCCCTCGATCGAGACGGCGATCGATCTTGTCCCGCATACGGCCAAGAAGCGGCAGATCGATACGGTGCTGTCGAACTCGTTCGGCTTCGGAGGCACGAACGCATCGCTGATCATGCGCCGGGTGGCTTGAAGCAAGGCTGCGGCGGCCTTTTCGCTGTTAAAGCTACCCACGGTCGCCATAATTTGCTCCGCATACCGGGCATAGTGGACACGGGAAAAGCGCAACACAGCGAAAGACGCCACGGGGTCTCGTGTGCTGGTTGCGACCTACGAGGAGCCGTGATGGTCCAGCGCCGTGACATTCCGCCGACGATGTCGCCGCACGGGAGCATGCGTCCGCGTTCGCCGTCCGAGGCGCTGGAGCCGACACGGGCTCCGCAACGTCCGCGCGGCGGCAAGATCCGGCAGCCCTCCCGCGTGCTCTCGACCGTGGCTCGCGTCGGAAGTGCCATCATCACGCTCAGTGTCGTCGTCCTCGTGTTGGCGGGGGGCCTCGCGCTGCTGCTCGGGCACTACTACGAGCGGCCGGGTCCGCTGACGCAGGCCCGCAATGTCGTCATCGAAAAGGGCGCGGGCCGGATCGAAATCGCTGAGCAACTCGAGCGCGAAGGGATCATCTCCAGCCGCTGGGCGTTCGTTGCCAATCATCTCGTGCGCAACATCATGAGCGGCGGCAAGCCGGTCGAGATGAAAGCCGGTGAATACGAGGTCAAAGCCGCGGCCAGCATGCGCGACGTGCTCGAACTGCTGGGGGAGGGCAAGTCGCTTCTGTACAAGGTCACGCTGCCCGAAGGGCTGACCAGCCAGCAAATTGTCGAACGTCTTTTGGCGGAGCCGAACTTGTCGGGCGAGATCACGCAGATCCCGCCGGAGGGATCGTTGCTGCCGGACACGTACCGCGTCTCGAAGAATATGCCGCGACAGGAACTGCTCGATCAAATGCAGCAGGAGAGCGCTGAGTTTCTTGCCGCAGGCGTGGGAGAAGCGGGCGCCCGACTTGCCGGTCTCTACGCCGCGAGAAGCTTTGATCCTGGCGTCAATCGTCGAGAAGGAAACGGGACAGGACGATGAGCGGCAGCGCGTGGCGGCGGTGTTCGTCAACCGGCTCAAGAAGAAGATGCGGCTGCAGTCGGACCCGACGATCATTTACGGCATCGTCGGCGGGCGCGGTTCGCTCGGCCGTCCGATCACACGCACCGACATCGATACCAAGACCGATTACAACACGTATCGCATCAATGGGCTGCCGCCAGGGCCGATCTGCAACCCGGGTCGCGCGACCATCGAAGCGACGTTGAACCCGGCGGCGACCAACGATCTCTACTTCGTCGCCGATGGATCAGGCGGGCACACGTTCTCAGAGACACTCACGGCTCACAACGCCGCTGTTCAGAATTGGCGCAAGATCGAGAAGTCGCAGGCAGCAGGTCAGGAGCGGACCGCTGGGCCCGGCGTCGCCGAATCCGACGAAACACCCGCCGCAGAAGGCGGGATCGTCCCTGCCGCGGCATCCGCAGGCGCTACCGGCTGCCCCGGCCGCCGCCGCCAGCACCGGACGCAAAAACCAGCACCGTTCCGCTGCCCGTCCGCAAACCTAAGCCGCCGGCCAACTAACGCTTCATTGGCAACGTCGCCCGCGCTGCCCTTGGCGGATCGGTATGGTGCGGGTAAAGCTCAGGGCAACGTTCGCCGTCCCTTTGCTTTTCCACCCGGGTCCTCATGACACTCAACAGCATGACAGGTTTCGCGCGTGCCGATGGATCGGTTGCGGGCGTGCGCTGGTATTGGGAGGTGAAAAGTGTGAACGGGCGCGGTCTCGACGTGCGCGTGCGCCTTCCGCAGGGTCATGATCAGCTCGAACCGAAGGTGCGCGAGGCTGCTGCCAAGCGGTTCGTGCGCGGCAGCCTGACGATCAATCTCAATGCCCAGCGCGATGCCGCCGCAGTCGAGGTGCGCGTCAATGAAGCGGCGCTTGCTCAAGTCCTGCGCGCGGTGGAGGAGGTGCGGCGCTTGACCGGCGCGCCGCCGCCCAGCGCTGATGGGTCTGCTGGCCTTGCGCGGCGTTCTCGATGTGAGCGAAGCGGACGGCTCGATCGATGCGGACGTGGCTGCCGCCATGCTCGTTTCGCTCGATCAGGCGCTCGATGCGCTGACAGGCGCTCGGGCGGATGAAGGGCGGCGTCTGACGGCGGTGCTCGCAGCGCTCGTCGACGAGATCGAGCGGCTGACGCGTCAGGTGCAGGGTTCGCCGTCGCGGTCGCCTGACGCCATCCGTGGGCGGCTCGCGGAGCAGGTGGCCAAACTGCTGGACGCCAATTCGGCATTCGATCCGGTGCGGTTGCATCAAGAGGCCGATCCTGCTTGCGACGCGGTCGGACGTGGAAGAGGAACTGCAGAGGCTGACGGCGCACGTCGCATCCGCGCGCGCGCTGCTTTCGGAAGGGACGCCGGCCGGCCGCAAGCTCGACTTCCTGGCGCAGGAATTCAATCGCGAAGCCAATACGCTCACCTCGAAGGCCATCGACATGGACGTGTCGCGCGCGGGGCTGGCGCTAAAGACCGTCATCGATCAATTGCGAGAGCAGGTGCAGAACATTGAATAGCGCCGCCACATCCGCTCATCCCGCCATTGCACGCCGCGGCGTGCTGCTTGTGCTGTCGTCGCCTTCGGGTGCGGGCAAGACGACGTTGTCGCGCGCGCTGCTCGAGGGAGATGGCGGCATTCGCCTTTCGATTTCGGTCACGACGCGCAAGCCGCGTCCGGGCGAGATCGACGGCAAGGATTACATCTTCGTCGACGAGGCGCGCTTCGAGGCGATGCGAGTCGGGCGGCGATCTGCTCGAATGGGCGCGAGTGTTCGGCAATTCGTATGGAACGCCGCGAGCTCCGGTGGAGGCGGCGATCGCGCGCGGAGAGGACGTGCTGTTCGACATCGACTGGCAGGGTGCGCAGCAGCTGTCGGAGAAAATGGCCGGCGATCTCGTGCGCGTGTTCATCCTGCCGCCGTCGGGCAGCGTTCTCGAAACGCGGCTTCGGGGGCGGGCGCAGGATCCGCCGGAGGTCGTCGCCAAGCGCATGGCCGAGGCGGCGGCGGAAATCAGCCATTGGGCTGAGTACGACTATGTGATCGTGAACGCGGATCTGCAAAACAGCATCGACGGGCTCACGTCGATCCTTGCTGCCGAGCGCTTGAAACGGGAGCGCCTCCTGGGGCTGTCGCAATTCGTGCGCGATCTTCAGACGGGGCTGTGATCGCCGCGTTCGAAGATTTGCGCGAGGCGAGCAAAGTCTTCGACCGTCAATTGCTCGGCTCTGAGTTCAGGTGAGATGCCAGCTTCGCGTAGCAGCAACTCAGGCAGCGGCGTCAGAGTTTTGAGAGACTGGCGCAGCATCTTGCGGCGCTGTCCGAAAGCGGACTGGGTGACGCGGCCGAGCGTTTTCACCGAGCACGCGGGTTCGGGCTTGGCGCGCGGTTCGAAGACGACGACGGCCGAGGAGACCTTCGGCGGCGGCGTGAAGGCGGCGGGCGGCAGCGTCAGAGCCAGGCGTGCTTTGGCCCGCCATTGAGCGATAACGGCGAGACGGCCGTAGGCTTTCGAGCCGGGTTCGGCCACGATGCGTTCGGCGACTTCTTTCTGGAACATGAGCGCCATGCGGTTCCACCACGGCGGCCAGGGTTCGGTTTCGAGCCAGCCGATCAGCAGCAGCGTCGCGATGTTGTAGGGAAGGTTGGCGACGATCGCCACGTCGCCGCCGGCATCGGCCGTCAGCGCGCGCCAATCGGTGTCGAGCGCGTCGCCTTCATGCACGGTGAGGCGATCCGGATAAGCGGCGGAGATATCGGCAAGGGCTGCCAGACAGCGCGCATCGCGTTCGATTGCGATGACGCGCTTGGTGCCTTCCATGAGCAGCGCGCGCGTCAATCCACCGGGCCCGGGTCCGATCTCGAGTACGGTCGTGTTCTCGAGTGGGGCCGCCAGACGCGCGATGCGCCGGGTCAGATTGAGATCGAGAATGAAGTTCTGGCCGAGGCTCTTCTTGGCGGCGAGATCGTGTGAGCGGATGACGTCGCGCAACGGTGGCAGGCCGTCGCCCGCGGGCGCACCCGGGGAGCGCTCATGCTGCGAGATCCCGCGAACGGCGGCGTTCGGCAAGATCGGTCGCCATGCGGATCGCAGAGATCATGCTTTCCGGAGATGCGATGCCCTTGGCGGCAATGTCGAAGGCTGTGCCGTGGTCGGGTGACGTGCGCACGAACGGCAGGCCGAGGGTTACATTGACGCCGGTATCGAACGAGAGCGTCTTGATCGGGATGAGCGCCTGATCGTGATACATGCAGACGGCTGCGTCGTAATTTTTTCGGGCGGCGGCATGGAAGAGCGTGTCGGCCGAGTGGGGGCCGGACACCGACAGGCCCTCACGGCGCAGTTCCTCGATCGCAGGCGCGATGAGATCGATATCCTCACGGCCAATGGTGCCGCCTTCGCCCGCGTGCGGGTTGAGGCCCGCAACCGCCACGCGCGGCTCGTCGATGCCGAAATCCGATTTCAGGCTGCGCCAGGTGATGTTGATCGTCTCGTAGAGGAGGCGCTTCGATAGCGCGCGGGGCACGTCCGACAGCGGGACGTGGATGGTGACCGGGACGACGCGCAACACGTCCGAGGCCAGCATCATGACGGGGTGATGCCGCTTGCCCGGCACGAGCGATCCGGCAAGGGCTGCAAGAAATTCCGTATGACCGGGATGGATGAAGCCCGCGGCATAGAGCACGGCCTTGGCGATGGGCGCGGTGACGATCGCGGAGGCATCGCCGGCCACGACGGCGCGGACGGCCTGTTCGATCGCCGAGATCGTGCCCATGGCGTTCTCAGGCAAAGGCGTTCCCGGCTTTACCTCACGGGCCACCGCAATCGGCAGAACAGGGAGTTCGCTTGAGAAGCGAGAGTGTGCATCTGAGGGCGCGGAGATCTCGCCGATGGCCACGTCGAGGCCCAAGAGGCGAGCGCGCTCTGCCAATGTCTTAGGGCAGCCGTAGACTGCAAATGGTGCCAGGCCACGATCGGCGCGGCGGGCATAGGCTTTGAGAACGATCTCCGGTCCGATGCCGGCCGGATCGCCCATGGTCACGGCAAGCGGGAGCGCACGCTCCGAGGACTGCGCGGGCATCAGCGATACTCGATCGCCGCGTCCTGGCGCAGGTCCTTCAGATGTTTCTTTGCGAGCACTTCGAACTCCTTCTGGCGCAATTCGGCTTGCACATTCTGACGCCGTTCGGCATCGGCCGCCACCGCTTTGCGGCCGCAGACGGCCCAGATCTCGACGCCTTCGGTGCCGACCGTGGGGGGGAGAAGCTCGCCATCGCGCGCATTGAGAAGAAGACTGCGTGTCGGTTCCGGGATTGCAGACGGCAGGCGGCCGCCGAGGTTATCGAAGCGCGCGCCGGCAACCGCTGTGGCATTGGACGACATCTGCGCGCAACCGCCACCGCGCTGGGCCAAGCTTTCGCCCTCGGCCATGCGCTGGGCGAGAACCTTTTGATTCATGCCGGCCGGAATTGGCAGGACAATACGCTGGACCTGCAACTCGAGCCCATCGCTGCTGGAGCCCGGCGAATTCGCCACGATCCTGTCGACATCGCGATCCGTGACAGCGATCTGGGCGCCGAATTTGCGGCGGATGACTTCCTGCCAAGACATGTTGGCCTTGAAGCGCTGGCGCATGACCGCCGGATCCGCGCCCATCTTTTTCAGGTGAGCCTGGAATTCGACGGCGGTCATTTTGTTCTTTTCAGCGATCGACCCCATGATTTTGTCGACTTCCTCTTCGCCGACCAGAACATTGAGTTTCTTGGCTTCCTGGAGCTTGAGGCGTTCGTCGATCAGTTCTTCCATCGCTTCCTTGCGCAAGCCGGGCATCACGGTCTGCCGCGCATTTTCGACCGCTTCCTGCTGCAGGGACTTGGCGAAGTCGGTTTTGCGCTTTTCGAAGATCGCGATGATCTCTTCGCGCGACTTGCCCTCGTTTTCCTTGATCGTTTTTTCCAGAATGGCCTTCAGGCGGTCGCTTGTCGTCTTTGACTTGATCAGCGATTGGAAGTTCGCCTGCGCACGCTGGCCGATATTGGCGTTGCCCATGCCCATCAGACGCTGGCGCTGCTGGATCTCGTAGCCCGTGATCGGTTCATCGTTGACGAGCACGGCGATCGCCTGACCGGTGCCAGAGACCTTGCCGCTCTTGCCGTCGCCGCCGGGCTTGATGCCAGCCGAGGAGCCGTCGCCTGCTGGCTTGGCCGGCGGCTTGGGCTTTGCTTTGGGCTTCTCAGCCGGGGGGGAGCCTCGTTTGGAACGACGACTTCGGGCAGGGGTGCGGTGCCTGGAGGCACGGTGACGGTGACGCCCTGCGCGAAGGCGAGCGCCGGCATGGCCAGCGCGCAAAGCGCGCTTGCCGGGGCTGAAAGGCGGTTTCTCAAGGAGCGCGACGGCATGCGCATGCGGGGTTCGGATCGCTCCAGCGGCTTGAGTTGGGTTGCGGCGCGCAGCCTACACGGTTGCCGCCGATCGCGGGGCTTGGCCTAAGGCTGGCACACCCCGAGTTCGACCGCTGGAGTGTACCCAGCGGCTCGTCTCGAGAATATCCCGTTATCCACCGGAACCGTGGCCACCGCGTGGCGGCGGCATGGTTACGTGCTGGGAGAGCGGCTGCTGATCCGTCGGGACGTTCTGCGAGACGTTGGTGCTGTAATTGAAGCCGCCCAGGTACTTGTACTCGACGCGGAACATCAACGTCTGGTCAGGCTCGATGCCCTGGTCGCGGATCGCTGATATGGTACTCGTCGTAGGTCACGCTCAGCATGAAGCAGTCGTCGAGATAACGCAGCGTCGTGGTGTTGGTGATGAACTCGGCGTCGTCGATGTCGTAGCGCAGCCCGCCGAGGATCGACCAGCGATCGGTGAGCTGGAGACCGAATAGGCCGCTCACATCCTGCTGACGCCGTGATCCCGAGTTCGGGATCAGCGAACGTGTAGGTGTAGGCGCCGGCCATGGTGAGCGGGCCATAGTTCACGGCGACCGCGGCGTCTTCGCGCTTCAGTTCCAGGTTCTCGTCGTCGAAGCGGCTCTGGGAGATGATGCGGAAGTTGTCGGTCGGCGCGATGTAGGCGCCGAGCACATAGTCGGACGAAGCGGTTTCCAGACCCGAGTTGGGCGAGAAACCGGGTTGCAGTTGTCATCGACGCCGGCTGCGATGACCGTTGAGGTGACGCCGTCGGTCGTACATTCGATCGACCGGTTCTCATACGCGTTGGCGCCGGCAGAGCTGATAGCTCTGGCCGGCGAGCACGCGGGCATAGCCGCCGTTCCAGGGCTGGAAGGTGTACTGCACGCCGACGTTGGCGCGCGTGCCGGTTTCGAGGCGATCCCAGCCGGAGAACTTGTTGGTGTCGAACAGGTTCGTGTCGTCGAAGACGAGGCTGCGCGCGTCTTCGACGGGGAACTCGTTCTGGTTGACGCTCGCGGTACGCGCGATGATCTGGCCGATGGGTTCGATCACATGCGAGGCACCGGCCGTGTTCGCGATCCACGGATAGGCGACAGTGACGCCGCCGGCGGCAAGTCCGCGCGCGAGCGCGTCATCGTCGATGATCTGATCGGTCACGGCATCGCGGTAGTTGTTGAACTGCAGGAGATCGCCGCGCAGTTCGCCAAACGGCGTGTAGGTGATGCCGAGGCTGTCGGTGAGGCGGCGGCGCCAATTCACTTCAACGACTGGCGCGCGCCATCTCCTGATCGCGCGACGCCGGCCACGCCGTCCGATCGCGAGAAGCTGAGCGCGTTGCCCGCAAACGAGAGTTCGCCGCCGACGACGGGTGTGTCGACGATATAATTGTAGTCGATGACGGGATGGACCTGGCTTTCGGACGTCGGCGTGTCGGTGCCGAGCAGTCCGCCGAACTGGTAGAGGTTTGTCGACGAAGTAGTTCCGGTCCGACATGCCGGTGAAGTAGATATTGTTGACGCGGTCGGTCAGCAGAATGCTGTCGAGGCGATAGAAGCGACGGAAGCTGTCGTCGGTCTCCAGCGTCACGTCCCAGCCGGTGCGCCACCAGCTCGAGAGCGAGAAGTCGCCCTTGGTCACGATGCTGCCGCGGAAGCCGTCGAGTTCCTGCTGATCGGCGAGCGGCGCATCCAGATTGCTGCCGTCCTGATCGATGCCGGCGAGCTTGATCGAGTACTGGCCATTGGCGAACCGCTGCCGCCAGTCGCCCATCCAGAGGACGCCCTGTCCGGTCATGTAGCGAGGATGAAAGGTGAAGTCGTAAGAGGGCGCGAGGGCGAAATAGTAGGGAATTTCGGTGAAGAAACCAAAATCTCCCGAGGTGCCGACGGCGGGCGCCAGAAAGCCGGACTTGCGCTTCACGGTCGGGTCGGGGTGCTCGAAGTAGGGCAGGCCCAGGACGGGCACGCCGAACATTTCGAACTGCGCATCTTCGTAGCTGATGGTCTGAGCGGCCTGATCATGGGTCACGGTGCGCGCAGAGACGCACCAGAGCGGCGGCTCTGTGCCATCGGTTTTGCAAGGCGTGAACCTGCCGTTCTTGAACTGCGTGACGTTGCCGTCGCGGCGGATCGCCTGCTCAGCTGAAATCTTGGAATTGTCCACCGCCACGACGCTCAGCGACTGGACGAAGCCGTCGCGGAAATCGTCGGTCAGCGTGTAGCGCTCGGCGCGGACGATGTTGCCGTTGGCGTCGCGCATGACGACGTTGCCCGAAGCCGACAGCGTGTTGGCAGATTGGTCGTAGATGACCTCGTCAGCGGTGAGGTTGTTGCCCTCGTACTGGATTTCGACGTTGCCCTTGGCGATGACCTTGGAGCCCTCGCTGTCGTAGATCGAGCTCGTCGGCCTGCAGGTGCAGCGGCAGGCCACCATCGAATTTCTGCGTTTTGCCGAAGAGCCGTCCTTCGGCTTGGGGAAGGCGGATTTGTTCTGGTTGAGATCGCATGGGCTGCTGAGCGGTGGCCGGCCCGGCGGTGAGGAGCGGTGCGGCAAGGCCAGCGGTCAGCACAAACACAAGCGCGGCCAGCGTCGCCACGAGGCGACGAGCCGTCCAAGGTTCCCATGCACCGTTCGCCTGCGAATGCCGCAGAGCACGCATCACTCAGCCATCCTCCTGGTGCAAAAGCACCGTTGTTGTGGCGACCAGCGCCAAAGTGATGGGGAACCAGACCGCGATCCTCGGGTCGACAAGGCCTGCCGAACCCAATTGTCGTGAAATCTCAGCCAGTAGGAAGAAACCGAACCCCCCGATCATCCCAGTGACGACCATAGTCTGGATGCCCCCGGCGCGGAATGACTTTAGCGACACAGTGGCCGCCAAAAGCACCATGACGAGGCACAGGAACGGCCGCGAAAGGAGGAGTTCGTACTGAAGGCGCAGGTTCGCCGTCGAAAGTTGTGCTTTTTCAGCGACTTCAATGAGGCCTGGCAGCTCCCAGAACGAGATGGCGATGACCCGGCCCAGCGCATCAGAAATCTGCTCCGGAGATAGGTAGGTCGAGAGCAAATACGATCCGTAGGATTTCGGGTTCGTCGCCGGGGCGGGCGACGGTGACGTTCTCCAGCTTCCAGTAGCCGTCCAGCAGGGTGGCCTTTTGCGCGTCGAGCCGTTCCTTGAAGTGGCCCTGGGTGTCGTACACGAAGGCCGTGACGGCCGTGAGTTCCAAGCCGTTGCGGGCTGCCCCACCGGCGGTGAGCACGGACTGGCCATCGAGGCCGTCCTGGCGCAACCAGGAGCCGGCGGTCCCTGCTTGTAGTAGGTTGGTTTCCTTGCCGAAATATTCGTTGAACAGCTGATCGCCATAGGCTCGGGCGGAGGCCGCCAGAGGGTTGTAGAGCGTGACGCTGAACACGCCGAGAGAGAACGCGACGATGAGGCCGGGGCGCAGGAATTGCCAGGCCGACATGCCTGCGGCACGAATGACGGCCAGTTCGCTCTTTCGCGAGAGCATCAGAAGCGCACCGATGGAGCCGACGAGCACCCCGAACGACAGCAAGAACTCGGTGTAGGCGGGCAGCCGGAGCAAGGTCAGCCACGCGATCTTCCAACCGGCAATGCCGCCTCGCTTGCCCGACTGGCGAAGCATCTCGACGAGATCGATGACGTAGATCAGGAAGGAACAGACGAGAAACGTGCAGCAGAATTGCGCCGAGGAAGCGCTTGGCGACATAGGCGCCGACGGTCGACGGCAGCAGCCGGGGCACGCCCATCAGCGGCCTCCCGCCGGCTTCAGCGCGTTCCGGGTCAAGCGAGCAGCGAGGCCAGATGTGACAGCCGACACGCGCTCGAGAATGGTATCGAGGAACCCGGGGCCGGGCCTCTGCTGGCCAGATCGGGCAATGATGACGAGGCTCACCGCCATGCCGCTGAGAGGCAGCAGATAGAGGAGGGGAGTGAGGCCGGGGTTCAAGGACACCACGTTATTGAGGCCCAGCCCGGCAAGGCGCAGGCCGGCGGCCGCCATAAATCCCGTGACGACGGACCGGGTGCGATTCTGGCGGGTCGATTGGGCGGTGCCGGCTGTGGCCAAAGCAATCAAGACGAACGCCAAGGGATAGAGTGGGCTGGCGAACCGTTCATGCAGTTCGGCTCGGAACTGGCCGGGGTTGCGCTTGTACAAACGACTTTCGGGATCAGGCGAGACAAGCTCGGAGTAGTAGCGTTCGCGAGGGCGCAGATCCTTATCATCGCTCAACTTCTCATCGAAGGCGTCGAGATCGAGGGCGTAGCGGTCGAAGGCGATGATTCGCGGCGGCTCGCTTGCGGCATCCTGCGAAAGAACGTGGCCCGTGGACATAATCATGTAGGAGCCGCTGTCCTGCTTCACGATCTGGCCGCGCTCTGCGAGATAGGACATCGCGCTCTTGCCGGATCGTGTGTCGTGCATGATGAGGCCGAGGATGTCACCGTTCGGCGCGCGATCTCGGATGTGGAAGGTGATGCCGGGTTCGGGGCTGGAGAACTTTCCCGGCTGCAGCACCTGAGAGAGAAGATCGGTGCGCACCTGCACGACATAGTCGCGCAACATCCTGAGGCTCCAGGGCATGCCGATATGATTCACGAACGACACGGCCACGGTGACGATGCACCGCGAGCACAATCAACGGGCGGGCAACGACCCAGATTGTGGCGCCCGACGCCGTGAAGACGATCAGTTCGCTGTCGCCGTTGAGGCGGTTGAGGGTGTGCATGACGGCGATGAGCAATGCGAACGGGGCGATCACGGCCAGCAGGTTGGGCAGCGCCAAGGTCGTCATGGCGAGAAGCGTAAAGCCGTTTTGGCCCTGGCTGGTCACCACTTCGAGCTGCCGCAGGGCCAGTGCGATCCAGACCACGCCGGAGAGCGATGACAGAATGAGGAGCAGGGCGCCCGCCGCCTGCCGGAAAACGTAGCGCGAAAAGATCGTGGTCATGCGCGTATGTAACCGGGTCGGTCGAGGATGTTCGGCAGATCGCCACTTGGAGGGACGCGGCATTAACCGTCAAGTCTCGCGGCCCCCCGGCGCATTAAAGGGGCTCCCACAGCACGGTGGCCAAAATTCGGCGTAGCGCCAGGACTTGGGTAGCCCATAGAGCAAAACGGCTCGGGTCTAGGTGATGGGACTGGGTCGGGCAGTGCCCCGGCTGCGGCCCCGGCGGTGTCGCCACAACTTGCGCATCACTGTGAAGCGGATAATCTCCGCGCCGACCGCTTTCCTTCCCCGAGCTCTGGTGCGGCTTGGACCTTGTGCCGGTGGCGGCTGCCACATGCGCACCGGGTCGAGCCGCGCGCCAGTAGCCGTTCCCCGATGTTCCCCCTGATGGAGCCTGAGATGCCCGCCCCCCTGGAAATCACGTTTGCCCCGCTGACCGCTTCCCTGGAGCCGACAACGCTCGTGTTCGCCGCGAATGATCTGGTGCTCGCTGATAGTGTAAAGGCACTGAACCAGAAGTCGGGCGGGCTCCTGCTCAAGGCGGCGGACGCATCAGGCTTTCGCGGCAAGTCGAAAAGCGCATTCGAACTGCTCGCACCGGCAAAACTCGATGTCGATCGGCTGATCGTGGCGGGTGCGGGCAAGACGGGCGATCTGAACGACACGGATTGGGCCATGCTCGGCGGGTATGCCTACGCGCAGATCGTGAGCCGCAAGACGCCGAAGGCAGCCCTGATCGCAGATTTCGATGAGACCGGCGGCACGAAGCCGGCCGAGGCGGCGGCGCTGATCGCATTTGGCGTTCTGTTGCGCCACTACACTTTCACCAAATACAAGACGAAGAAGAACGGTGGGGAAGAGGGTGCAGTGCCGCCCGATGGAGCGGATACTCCGGCGCCGCAGCCCGATGGTCTGAACAAGCTGGTCATTCACACCGCAGATCCCGACAAGGCGCGTGTTGCGTTTCAGCGCCAGCAGGCGGTGGCAAACGGCATCATGCTCGCGCGCGATCTCGTCAATGAACCGGCCAACGTGCTGGGCCCGGTTGAATTCGCCGACCGCGTCAAGGAACTCGAGCGGCTGGGCCTCGATGTCGAAGTTCTCGATGTCGATGCATTGACGGCTCTCAAAATGGATACGTTGCTGGCAGTCGGGCAGGGCAGCACGCGCCCGTCGCGCGTGGCGATCATGCATTGGAACGGAGCCAAATCGAAGCGGGCCAAGCCGGTCTGCTTCGTTGGCAAAGGCGTCGTATTCGATACCGGCGGCTACTCCATCAAGCCGGCTGGCGGCATGGAAGACATGAAGGGCGACATGGGCGGCGCCGCTGCGGTGGTCGGCCTGATGTCGGCTCTCGCGGAGCGCAAGGCGAGCGTGAATGCCGTCGGCATCATCGGTCTGGTAGAAAACATGGTTTCGGGCAACGCCACCCGGCCCGGCGACATCGTGACGTCGATGTCGGGGCAGACGATCGAGATCCTCAACACGGACGCGGAAGGGCGTCTCGTGCTGGCGGATGTGCTCTGGTACGCGCAGGAACGCTACAAGCCGAAGTTGATCGTCGACCTTGCCACACTCACCGGTGCGATCATGATCGCACTGGGCAAGGAGTACGCAGGTCTGTTCGTCAACGACGAACGGCTGGCCGGCGATCTGCTGTCGGCGTCGAAGGCGACAGGGGAGAAGCTGTGGCGGATGCCGCTCGACAAGGCGTTTCATCGCATGATCGACGGCAAGACCGCGGACATCAAGAACATCGGGGGGCGCTGGGCTGGATCGTGCACGGCGGCAGCGTTCCTTGAGCGCTTCATCAAGGACACGCCGTGGGCGCATCTCGACGTCGCCGGTACCGCGATGGATTCGGGACGCACGGAAATCAACACCAGCTGGGGTTCGGGCTGGGGCGTGCGGTTGCTGGACCGGTTCGTCGCCGACCATCACGAGAAGGGCTGATCGCGGCGGGCGCGGCTGGTGGCGTCAAGCTGCCAGTCGGCGCTTCGAGCTTAACAATCTGTTTGTGATGTTTAACTGATCTATATTTTCCATAATATATATTATGCGAATGGCGGATGAGGTCGGGAGGGTGGTGCGAGATTGGCGCTACCTGTCCGGCATCGCGTCCGGCGCCGTGAACCTCGTCGCGTCGCTTCCAACGCAGACCGCGCGTCACTTCCAAGCAGCGACCGTGCGTCACTTCCAACGAACTTCCTTGTTGAGCAGCGCTTCGATCAGCGTGTCGAACCGGAGCGTCGGTCCCAGCACCATCTCGCGCACGAGGACTGGCGGACTCTCGAATGGCCGACCGGACGCCGTGATAACCGGGATCGGCATCAGCGCGACACGAATGCCCTGCGTGTAGGTCCTGATTGGCGTCTTGATGCCGCCCGTCAGGCGCGAGACGACGGCAACCGGACAGCACAGCGCGTTGCCGACCGGCGGACCCGCCTCGTCGCCAAATTCGATCATGAGGCCGTCGGGTAATTCATCAACCGGCTCTTCGACGATGCAGCGGACGGCGTCGGCCGTGCATGCCGATCCCTGCCCTTCGCGGAAGAGCGTCCGCGCTGTGGGCGCACCCGGTTTTGGTGTTCTGAGAACGATTGTGCTGATGCCCTTGTTGAGAATGAGATCCTGACACCAGGCGCCGCATTCATCGTAGCGCGCAAGGCTCACGCCGCCGGAGCGTTGCGGGTCGATTGGCAGGCCGTACGAGGCTTTGACAATAAGCGTGTTGACGGGGCGGACGTCGGGCACGTCGGTCAAACCATCCTTCAGGCCGGCGTCGGCGGACAGGATGCCGGCTTGGATCTGGGAGGCTGCCGCCCAAAGGGCCAGAAATGCGAACGGTGCAAGCGCGAGTGCAAAGCGCTGCGAGAGGACGCCTGCCACGGCCATGGTGATGAGGCCAGCGCACCAAAGGCTATTGGCCACGAGTGTCGCGATGGGCAGGTGCAGCGCCGAAAGCCCGTAGGACAGCGCGATGAGGAGTACGAAGCCTGCCGCCAGGCCACCGAGGCCAAGGAAAAAGTCAGCAGTTAAAGATCGAGGTCGCAACGGAATGTCTGTCTCTTGGATCGTGGATCAGATGACCGGCTCATCGCGGCTCGACGCGACCGACAATGCCGGCGATGATGGCCGAATATAGCGATGCGACGAAGCCTGCAAGGACATTGACGCTGATGATGATGCCAGCGATGCGCGCCCATGGCGGCGGAATATAGGCCGACAGTAGCGTGACCACGAAATCGTCAAAAGCCTGCTTGAAACGGAAGAAAAGTTCGCTCGTCTGCTCGACCGTGGGGATCTTCGGCATCTCCCAGACGATCGTCCAGCCGATATCGCTGACCGTGGGCGAGGGCACCAACCCGTAGAGCGCGAGAAAAGCGAGTGCACTTGAAAACAGAAGGCCGAGGGGCGGGGCAAGGCGAAAGAACCCCCAGCGCTCAGGGCGCGCGTCAAGCTTGATGGCAAGATATCGCAAGAGAGCCGTACCGGCGTAGAGCGTCAGGCCGAAGGCAATGGCAACCCAGAACAGACGGTCCTGATCGGTGCCGGAAAAAGTAAATAAGGCCGCGACGGCCGCCAGCAGGCCTTTGAACAGCGCTTCGCCAAACCCGACGATGGGCACGAACAGCCCGCGCAAGGAATTGCCCGGGCCGAAGTAGAACGGCATCTCGTTTCTGAGACGGAGAACTTCGAGGCGCAGTCCAAGAGCAAAAGCGAGCCCGCCCGTCACCGCAGCGAAGATGAGCGGATGCGCGAGACCGAGCCAGGCTATGCTGACGCACGCTGCGATCTCGAACAGGATGAGAGTAAGATTTCAGGAGAACGCGCATGCGCTGTCGAAGCCTGTTTCAGGCGGCAGCGAAGCCCCTGCTCCGCCAATCCCCCGTGGGCAGCATAGAGAACCGGCACCCTGGCGGAAAGTGGACGAACGTTATTCGCGCGACCCAACACGCCTATGGCGCGCCGGGCGGATGGCGTGATTGACGGACTTGGCGTCTGAGCGCTTCACTGGCGGCATGTTGAGCGTGAGGTTTGCAATGTCGACGGTTGCGCGCGTGGCACTTGGGCTTTTCATCGGCTACGCGCTGGGCGCGGCACTCGGGTTCGGTGCGGTGCATGCTTTCTCGGGCAACATCTACGATAAGGATCTCGAAGCCGTCATGACTGCCGCCTTCGCCACGGGTCCGCTGGGTGCCGCTCTCGGCGTCGCGGCCGCGTTGTGGCTGGCGCGCAAGCGGTAGCCGCGATTTGCCTTAGCTCACAGGCTTCTCGTTTGCCTTGCACACTGCATCACTGATCCGCGTCAGAGCGGCATGGAATGGAAACGAGCGGCGGAACCAGCGGAATTCGGGTCCCGTGTCGCCGACGATCTCGAGGGTGGCAGGGCGGCCTTCCTCAGCGGGTTCGACGCTGGCGTCGATAACATAGGATTGCGTGTCTTTGCCGAGCGAGAGTTTGCCTTCAAAGGCGTTCTGGCGCTTTTGATCGCTGTGGGTCTTGAGTTGCATCGCCTCTGCGGCGCAGGCGTTCGCTTTGTCGATTTCGATGCCGCACCAGCCCGCCGCGCACGGCACGATGTCGAGGACGAGTTTGCACTCGCCGTTTTCACAGCGCGTGGCGTCGTTCTGGATCGCATAGGGTTGGCCGCTCCAGCGCCCCGCGAGCGATGGTCCCGCCAAGACCGCGACGGCGACCGGTTCTGCTATCGGCGCTTCGCCTGCGATCACGTTCGTCGTGGTGAGAATAGCCGCAGTGAAGCCACAGAGCGCGCCGACGATGGCGCCTGTGATGCCAACTGCCGCGCGCCCGATGAAACTGCCCGTCCCTGCCCTTGCTGCTCCTCGCTCGACGCGCACTTCGCGGGTCGTGACCATGCTGGCTTTGGCGCTCTCGTCCATCGTGGCGGTGGTGGCGATCGCATCGGGTTTAGGGCTCATCGCGCTTCCTTTCGAGATGTCGCTCGTGGACCGGCGCCTGCCGGTCGTCTTTCGCATTCACATGCTGGCGTCGGCGATTGTTCTCTTACTTCTGCCCGTGGCGCTCAGCCTTCGTTTCCGCCCGCGGCTTCATCGCAGGATCGGATGGCTGTTGGGCGCTTTCGTGGTGGCGGGAGGGCTGACGGCGTTGCCGGTTGCCATATTCAGCTATTCGTGGTGGCCGGCGCGGGCGGGCTTCTTTGTGCAAGGCGTCGTTTGGCTCTGGCTGTTCTATGCGGCGGTGGCGGCGATCCGGCGCGGTGACCGGGCGCGTCATGCGCATCTGATGCTCGCCATGGCGGCGGTGACGACAGGCGCGGTCTGGTTTCGCGTGCTGACCGGGTCGGCAATCCTGTTCGATCTGCCGTTTGATCCCATCTATGCGGCCTCGGCTTGGATTGCGTGGCTCGTTCCGCTGATGCTCGTTCTCCGCAACGCCGAGCGGCTCGACGCTTGGGCCTTCCGGCCGCCCCTCGCCTCGTCGCAGCCTATCGGCTAGAACACGGGCCATGACAAAACCCGACACGACTTCCGCTGCGGACGCGCTGCAGCGGCTTCTCGAGATCATGGCTTCGCTGCGCACGCCGGGCACCGGCTGCCCGTGGGATCTCGAACAGACATTCGAGACGATCGCGCCTTACACGATCGAGGAAGCCTACGAGGTGGCGGATGCCATTTCGCGCCGCGATCTTGCGGATCTGAAAGATGAACTCGGCGATCTCCTTTTGCAGGTGGTCTATCACGCGCGCATCGCTGAGGAGGCGGGCGCATTCCAGTTCTCTGACGTCGCCGAAGCGGTGAATGCCAAAATGATCCGGCGACACCCGCATGTGTTCGGTTCGCCGGAGGAGCGCGCGGCAGGCGCACAGCCGGACTTCTGGCGTCGCATCAAGGCGGAAGAGCGCGCTGCGAAAGCGGCCGAGCGGGCGCGGCTGTCACTAGGTTCGGAGACGGTGCCCAGCGCTCATGGATCGCACCTTCTCTC
The DNA here is from genome assembly GCA_963708775.1 of uncultured Alphaproteobacteria bacterium. Taxonomy (GTDB): domain Bacteria; phylum Pseudomonadota; class Alphaproteobacteria; order Rhizobiales; family Hyphomicrobiaceae; genus JAGVSR01. Next base: position 160,450 of record CAVPTI010000002.1, read on the forward strand.
AGATGTCCCGGTTGGATTGCCGTCGCTCACGCGCGCGATCAAGTTGCAGGACAAAGCCGCGAAGGTCGGGTTCGACTGGCCGGATCTCGCGCCTGTGTTCGCCAAGATGAAGGAAGAGATCGCGGAGCTTGAGGAAGTGGTTTTTTCGAGTGCCGCATCCGACTCCCCTGCGGGGAGCCGGCCGGATGCGGCGGCAATTGAAGAAGAACTCGGCGACATGCTGTTCGTGATGGCGAACATCGCGCGGCATTTGAAGCTCGATCCGGAGACGGCGCTGCGCAAAGCGAACGATAAGTTCACGCGGCGCTTCGCCTACATCGAACAGCGTCTTGCTGCGATGGGCAAAACTCCGGATCAGTCATCGCTCGACGAAATGGACGCGCTGTGGGACGAGATCCGCGCTCAGGACAAACACCGCAGCTAATGGTTGCTCAGGCCGGATGACGCGGGTTAGAGGCCGGCACGGCGGTGCGCACCGGCCTCATGATCATGGATGAAAGTCCGTTGCCTCACATGGCCAAGGTCGTCACTTTGCCCGTGGCGAGATCATAGACGCCGCCCGCGACCTTGAGCTTGCCGGACTGGATGAGATCCGCGATCACCGGCGAGGCTTCTGAGAGGATGCCGGCCTGAATACGCACATTTTCACGGATCGCGGTATCGAGGTCGCCTTTGGCTGCTTTCGTAGCTGGTCGCAGATGCTGATAGAGCGTGCTGATCTGTCCTGGCACGGCGGTCCCGCTCATCGTTGCTGCAACGGCCCCGCAGCTCGAATGACCAAGGACGTACAAGACTTTCGCACCCAGCACGAGGCAGCCGAACTCGAGGCTCCCGATGATCGCCGGATCGGCGACGTTGCCTGCAATGCGCGTGACGAACACATCGCCAAATCCCTGATCGAAGATGATCTCGATCGGCACACGGGAATCGGCGCAGCCGAGGAATGCCGCGAAGGGCGCCTGCTTGGGTGCCACTTCCTTCACGCGGTTGATGTCGCGGTTCGGCTCAAGCGTCTCTCCGGCGACGAAGCGCGCGTTTCCGGCTTCCAGTTTTGCGAGCGCTTCATCAGGCGTTTGTGCAGCCGCCTGCCCGGCGAAAGCAGGGCTCGTGGCGCCTGCACCGACCACGCCGGCAGCTGCCGCGGCGCCAGCCCAGGCGAGCCAGGTTCGACGGTTCATGACAGCCGCTTTTTTGGAGGCTTCAGGTGTCGAGCAGCCGCAGTCGCTGCTGGCGCAGATATGAGAAGAGGGAGATGTCACGGTTCGCATATGGCCTCACAGTGGGTGCTGGATTGACGAAGGCGCCGATCCATTAAGGCAAAGCCCGTGATGTCAAAAATTGATTATTTCGTGATCAGCAATTGCTATTTGCAATGCTTCTGGTGCGCAGATTGCGCCAGCAGTGTCGATCCTAAACGGCGCGTGGAGTTCAAACGCGACGTGCTCGGGCCGCAGCCCGAGACCGATCAACCGCGCTGGGAGCTGCGAAAGAAACGGGATCCATCTCATGGCCCGCAGAAAGAGCGGCGGCTTGAGTGGGCCGGTTGCTGCGAGTACCGGCGCGATGATCGCGTCCTGCATTAAGAGTTGAAGGCGCTGGGTCATCTCCGTCGGCCATTCGCGACGGGCCTGAACGGCGGCAAGATCAGTGTCCTTCAACGTGCCGGCGCGCAAGGGTGCAGCCAAAAGATTTGCGGCGGCCACGGCATCTTGGATCGCGAGGTTCACGCCGACGCCGCCAACCGGGCTCATGGCGTGGGCGGCATCGCCGATGCAGAGAAAGCCGGGTCGCCACCACGTCTTGAGCCTGTCGACTTGCACCTTGAGCAGCTTCACTTCGTCGAGTGACTTGATCTCTGTTGCGCGATCGGCTTCGAATGGGAGGAGCGCGCCGACAGAGCGTTGGAACGCGGCAAGCCCCTCTTCACGTACCTTCTCATGTGTTCCCTTAGGGATGACGAACGCGCACTGCCAATAATCACCGCGGTTGAGCATGATAAAGACCCGGCCGCGGTCAAAGCGGCCCTGGGATTCTGACGTATCGGACGCCTCACGCGGCAGGCGGAACCAGAGCACATCCATGGGCGCGCCAAAATCTTGAACGTCCAACCGCGCGTCTGTTCGCAGCACTGACGTTCTCCCATCCGCGGCTACGGTGAGATCTGCAAGGATCGTGAGGGCGCAGTCCGGGCTTTCCGCCTGTACTCCGATGACGCGGTCGCCCTCTTCCACGAGCGTTCGTGCCTCCGTTTGCGTGAGCAGCGTGAAGCCCGGATAGGTGGCGCCCTTGGCGGCTAGAAAGTTGAGGAAATCCCATTGCGGCATCATTGCGATGAAGGGTGCGGCGACAGTCAGATGCGAGAAGTCGGCAACGGTCATGGGCTGATCGCCGAACTGCGCCGTCAAGTGTCGGACCTTCTGATGCGGCAACGCCAGGAACTCGTCGAGCCAGCCGAGTTCGTGGAGGACCTGCATCGTCGAAGGATGGATCGTGTCGCCGCGAAAATCGCGCAGGAAGTCGGCGTGCTTTTCAAGAACCACAACGGTGAGCCCGGCGCGCGCGAGGAGTACGCCCAGCATCAAGCCGGCGGGGCCACCTCCTGCAATGCAAACTTGATAGCGACGCTGCATGACGTCAGCCTATCGGTTGTCGGCGCTCTTCCTCAATTGCGCTTCGAGGCGGGCTTTATTCTCCGGCGTCGTTCGCAGCGTCAGCCGCAAAGCGCCGGTCTCTTCGTCGGTGGTGCGGGTCAGAACGTCGGTATTCTCGTGAACCCATGCGAGGAGCCGGCCATCGTGCGCCGGGATTGCAATGTCGAGAATTGCATCGCTGGCGCCAAGGCGCGTGTCGATGGCGTCGAGGAGTTCGGGGATGCCATCTCCGGTGATGGCCGAGACGAGAGCCGGCCGGCGCTCCTGGAAGCGGGACATGTTGGTCGCTTCTTCGCGCGTGACGGGCGAGAGCAGATCGATTTTGTTCCAGACTTCGAGAATGTGGCTATGAGCCGGCACCGTATCGACACCGAGATCTCCAAGCACGCCTTCGACATCGGCGGCCTGCGCGTCGGTCTCCGGATGCGAGATATCGCGCACGTGCAGGATGAGATCGGCTTCGATGACTTCTTCAAGCGTGGCGCGGAAGGCTGCGACCAGCATGGTCGGAAGCGATGAGATGAAGCCCACCGTGTCGGAGAGAATGATGCGGCGGCCGCTGCGCAGCTTCACCTCTCGCATTGTCGGATCGAGCGTGGCGAACACTTGATCCTTGGCCAGCACCGCGGCGCCCGTGACAAGGTTGAAGAGTGTGGACTTGCCGGCGTTCGTGTAGCCGACGATGGCGACGATCGGATATGGCACCTTGCGTCGTCCGGCGCGATGCAGTTCGCGCGTTTTCACGACCTGGGCCAGTTCGCGTTTGATAGAGTCGATGCGCGCTTCGAGGATGCGGCGGTCGAGTTCGAGTTGTGCTTCGCCCGGGCCGCCGAGGAAGCCGCCGCCGCCTCGCTGGCGCTCCAAATGGGTCCAGGCGCGCACGAGACGGCCCTTCTGATAGGTCAGGTGCGCGAGTTCGACTTGTAGCCGCCCTTCGCGGGTGCGCGCGCGGCGTCCAAAGATCTCCAGAATGAGACCGGTGCGGTCGAGCACCTTTGCGTTCCAGGCTTTCTCCAGATTGCTCTGCTGCACCGGCGTGATGGCGTGATCGACAATCACGAGCCCGGCGCCGGTCTCCTCGACGAGGAGGCGAAGTTCCTCGACCTTGCCCTTGCCGAAAAGCGTGGACGGCCGCGGTGTGGTGATGCCAACGACGCGGGCGTCGGCAATCTCCAGATCGATCGCCTCGGCGAGCCCTGTTGCTTCCGTCAATCGATCGGCGGGAGAGTGGGTAACGACGGCTGCGCCACGGCTGTCGCGCGTGCCATCATCCGCGTAGCTCCGCTGCAGCACTGGAACAATGACGATCGCCCTGCCCGTCGATACGCGCAAAAGCTCGTGGCCTGGCTTTTCTCGGCCGGGCTTTTCGAAGATGTCGTCGTCTGTCGTCTTATCGATAACTGTGCCGCCGATGCTTGCGCGAAGATCGCCTCAGCCTTCGTCGCCGCCTTCACCGTCCATGAGGTTCACGGGTGCGCCGGGCATGATGGTCGATATCGCATGCTTATACACCAGTTGCGAGTGCCCGTCACGGCGTAGCAGCACGCAAAAGCTATCGAACCAGGTCACGATCCCCTGAAGCTTCACACCGTTGATGAGGAAGATCGTCAGCGGGACCTTCTGCTTACGGACATGGTTGAGAAACGTATCCTGAAGACTGGGCGTGCGCTCGGCGGGCATTTTGTTGTTCTTTCCGATTGATCTGTCGGTTCTTATTGTTGGCACAAGCGTGTTACGGCCATGCGAGCCTGAAACGATATCAACGGCCGCAATCAAGCTGTACGCGGCCGATACAGCATAGATACCCGTTTCGCTTCGCAGTTGCAGCAAAAATGAATGTGCGTTCTGATCAGTGTCGCCGCAGTCGGGGATCAAAAGATATTCAAACCGGCGTTATTTCAGCCAAATCGTGGAATTTTTCCCGAAGACGAAGGGTGAGCGGACCGGGTTTGCCGTCCGCCACAGCCCGGCCGTCGATCTTCACAACCGGCATCACAGTGGCCGATGCTGAGGTGACGAAAGCTTCTCTGGCTGCTTGAGCCTCGGGAATGGTGAACGGGCGCTGTTCGACCGGGACACCTTGAGCCTTCAAGACATCGAGTGCGGTCGCGCGTGTGACGCCGCCCAGGAGGCGTTTGTCGAGCGGGCGTGTCAGTACGAATCCATCCGGACGGACGATCCAGGCGTTACTCGATGCGCCTTCTGTGACGAACCCTCTTTCATCGACGAACCACGCTTCCTGGGCACCGACCGTGCGGGCGGCCTCCTTGGCGAGCGCTGCGGGCAGCAGCATCACCGTCTTCAGATCGCAGCGGCCCCACCGATGATCGGGCACGCTTTTGACAGCGATGCCCTGCCTTGCTTTCGCGGCCACCTTGGCAGGATCAATGGAGCGCGCGACAGCGACGAGCGTCGGATCGGTGTCGGGGCCGGGAAAGAGAAAATCACGCGGTGCCTGACCGCGTGTGACCTGCAGATAGACGATGCCGTCGCGAACGCGATTGCGGCGGATCACTTCGCTCAGCACGTGGCGCAAGGCAGGTTCTGCCATTGGGAACGCAATGTTCAATTCGGACAGCGAACGGGCTAGGCGCGCGAGATGGCGAGTTGTATCGATCAGCGCGCCGCCCTTGACTTCGCAGACCTCATAGACGCTGTCGGCGAATTGAAAGCCGCGGTCTTCGACGTGCACGCCGGCTTCGGCGTAGGGCAGGTAGCGGCCGTTGACATAGACGATGCGGGCCATGGTTGGAGGTCCGATGGTTCAAGATCAAAAATAATCGGGGCTGACGCGGAAGAGCTGCTCGACCTGCCGGACGTGGTCGGCACGGGCAAAGAGCACGGCACGGTCGCTCACTTCGAATTCCGTGTCGCCCGTGGGCTTGATGAGCTTTCCGCGCCTGAGGATCGCGCCGAAGCGGACGCCGTCGGCGAGTTCCAGTTCGCGGATGGACTTGCCTACGAGGCCTGACGTCTCGAGGACTTCTGCCTCGAGGACCTCGCCCGCACCGTTATGGATGGTGTGGACGCCGCGGATGCGGCCGCGACGAACGTGCTGAAGGATGCGGGAGACGGTGACGGTCTTGGGGTTCAGCTGCGCGTCAATGCCGAGCGAGCGGATCATCGCGGAATAGTTCGATGAGTTAAGCAGGCAGAGCGACGACTTGCATCCGATCTGCTTGGCGAGCGCTGCGGTGAGCAGGTTGGTTTGATCATCATTGGTGACGGCAAGCAATGTGTCGGCTGAGGGTGCTTCCGCCTCGCGCAGCACTTCTTCCGATAAGGCTGAGCCGTGGAGCACAACCGCACGATTCAGCTTTTCGGCAATCTCGACGGCGCGGTTGCGCGACATCTCGATCACCTTGACGCGCATGTTGGCGTCGCGCTCCTCGAGTTCGCGGGCGATGAAGTAGCCGATGTTGCCGCCGCCGGCGATGATGAGACGGCGGGCTTGCGTCTCTTCGTGGCCGAAGATCTGGAGCACGCGGCCGATTTGTTCGACGTCTGCAATCACGTAGACATCGTCGCCAACCTGGACCTGATCGGCGGCATGGGCGACCATCAGCTTGCCGCCGCGAACGATCGCAACAATGGCCGCGTTGAGATCGGGAAACAGCCCACCCAGCTGCATGAGCGGCGTATCGATAACGGGGCAGTCGCTGCCGGCTGCGATACCAAGCAACACCGCGCGCCGGTCCGCAAACGTTACGGTTTCGAATGCGCCCGGCGTTTCCAGCCGGCGCAGGATCATGCGGCCGACCTCGATCTCGGGTGAGATCACCTGATCGATCGCCATGTTTTCGCGGTCGAAGAGTTTGCGCCAGGAGGGGTCGAAGTAGGATTGCGCGCGGACGCGGGCGATTTTTGTCGGGATGTCGAACAGGGCGTGCGCCACCTGACAGGCGACCATGTTGACTTCGTCGTGCAGCGTGACGGCGATCATCATATCGGCTTCACGGGCGCCGGCCCGTTCGAGCACGTCGGGATGGGCGGCGTTGCCCTGGATCGCACGCACTTCGAGCAGGTCGTTGGCGCGCTGAACCAGTTCCGCGCTGGCGTCGACAATCGAAATGTCGTTGCCTTCCGCGGCGAGGCGTTCGGCAATGCCCGTGCCTACCTGACCTGCACCACAGATGATGACCTTCATGACGGATCCCGCCGGGTGCGGGCCTCGATAACGAGTTGCAGCTACGGCGTCGTTCGGACGTCGTGACCGGACGTAGTCTAGACGAACTCACTCACGGTCAGGTTAATTGAAGGCGTTATCACAGCGGGCGGCCTTCTCCGCGCTGATCGGAGGAGACGCCCAGCGCACGCAGCTTGCGGTGCAGGGCCGAGCGCTCCATGCCGACAAATTCGGCCGTCCGGGAGATGTTGCCGCCAAAGCGATTGATCTGGGCGAGCAGATATTCACGCTCGAAGATCTCACGGGCTTCACGCAGCGGGAGCGACATCAAATGCTCCGCGCCGCCGTTGACGGGCAGCGGCACGTTGGAGCCGATCTCTTCGGGTAGCATTTCAGCTGTGATGACCGTGTTGGGGTCGCCGCCGGCAAGGATCATCAGGCGTTCGATGTTGTTTCTCAATTCGCGCACGTTGCCCGGCCAGTCGTGCGCCTGGAGCACGGCGATGGCGTCCTCACCGATGCGGCGCGGCGCAAGGCCCGAGGCTTGAGACAACTGCGTGATGAAGAACTGGATGAGGTCGGGGATGTCCTCGCGCCGTTCGGCGAGGCTCGGCACGCGCAGCGGGACCACGTTCAGGCGGTGATAGAGATCCTCGCGGAAGCGGCCTTCCGCCATCTCGCGTTCCAGATCGCGGCTGGTCGACGAAATGATGCGTGCGTCGACGGAGACCTTCTGCGTGCCACCGATGCGCTGGAACTTCTGTTCGACGAGGACGCGCAAGACCTTGCCCTGGGTCTCGAGCGGCATGTCGGCGACTTCGTCAATATAGAGCGTGCCGCCGTGGCTTTCTTCGAGCGCGCCGACCTTGCGCGGGCCGCCGGTGCGGTCTTCGGTGCCGAACAGTTCCTCCTCGACGCGGTCGGGTGCCATGGCGGCGGCATTGAGCACCACGAACGGCGCATCGGCGCGGCGCGACTTCACATGGATGACGCGGGCGGAGAGCTCCTTGCCGGTGCCGGAGGAGCCGCGGATCAGGATGCGGCTATTGGTGGGCGCGAGACGGTCGATCTGGCCTTTGAGCTGATTGATCGCCGCCGATTTGCCGACCATGTCAGCCGAAACGGTCGATCGCTCGCGCAGTTCCTTCACCTCGCGCTTCAGCTGCGAGGCTTCCAGTGCCCGAAGTGCGACGAGGATCAGGCGGTCGGATTTGAACGGCTTTTCGATGTAGTCGTAGGCGCCGCGCTTGATGGCCGTGACGGCGGTTTCGATGTTGCCATGGCCGGAGATGATGACGACGGGCAGTTCAGGATAGGTCCGCTTGATGATGGACAGCACTTCCAGGCCATCAAGGCGGCTGCCCTGCAGCCAGATGTCGAGAATGACGAGATGCGGGCGTCGTTCTTCGATGGCACGGAGCGCCTCGTCGCTGTCGCGAGCAAGGCGCGTGCGGTGTCCTTCGTCTTCCAGAATGCCAGCGACTAATTCGCGAATGTCGGCTTCGTCGTCGACAATGAGAATATCGGCAGCCATCGAAACGTCTCCTCTCGGGTCGTCAATTCATTGCAGCGCGCGCGGTAGCCTCTGCGGCCTCCGGCGCACCGGCGTGGCGTTCGTCATCGGTGTCGGGATGGACGGTGGGCCGTCCGTGGCGTGGGATGGTGATGCGCACCAGGGCCCCGCTTGCGCGGTCGGCGGCCAGCGGGGCGTCGTCGAGCGAGAGCGCGCCGCCGTGCTGTTCGGTGATCTTCTGGACGATGGCAAGGCCGAGGCCGGTGCCTTTGGATCCCTTGGTCGTTACATAGGGTTCCAGCAGGCGCGAGCGGTTCTGTTTCGGCAGCCCGATGCCATTGTCGATGACTTCGATGTCGATGCGCTCCGACGAAACCCGGAGGATGGTTTCCACGCGGCCCGTTTCAGTCTGGCCGCCCTGCACGGCGCTTTCCACGGCTTCGGTCGCGTTCTTGACGAGGTTTGTCACCGCCTGCGTGATGAGGCGGCGGTCGAAGTTGGTCATCACGCGCTCGTCAGGCATGATGAGATCGTAGGTGAGGTTCTGGTGACTTTCGCGGAAGAGGATGACCGACTCCTGCACCGCATCGCGCAGATCGCCCTCCTCCATGACAGGTTTGGGAACGCGCGCGAAGGCCGCGAATTCGTCAACCATCGTTTTGATGTCGCCGGCCTGGCGCTCGATCGTGGCGGTCAGCTTGTCGAAGGTTTCGCGATCCTCGGTGATGAGCTTGCCGTACTTGCGGCGGATGCGCTCGGCCGAGAGGATGATAGGAGTCAGCGGATTTTTGATCTCATGGGCGATGCGGCGTGCCACGTCACCCCAGGCCGACGTGCGCTGGGCGGCGACGAGTTCGGAGATGTCGTCGAACGTGACGACGGAGCCGACGGTGCCACCTTTTGCCTGCTCGTCCGTGACACGTGCGGAGAACGTGCGTTCGTCGCTGCCGACGACGCGCCGGATCTCGACAGCGCCTCTCGCCCGGATCGCGGGCTCCACCGCGCGTTCGAACACGGGCATGAATTCGGGCAGCGCATCGGCGATTGGTTTGCCGAGGAATTCATTCTCGCGGATATCGAGGAGCTTTTGGGCTGACGGCGAAATCAGCGTGATGCATCGCTCGGCATCCACACCGATGATGCCGGATGAAACGCCGGCGAGCACCGCTTCGATGAAGCTCGTGCGATCGGACAGTTCTGAGTTGGCCGTGACGAGGGCGTCGCGCTGGTGCTTAAGTTCGCGCGTCATGGTGTTGAAGGTGCTCGACAGGCGGCGCAAGTCACCCTCGCCTCGTCGTTCGGGCAATTCGACATCGAGGTTGCCCGTCGAGACTTCGCGGGCGCCGGCGATGAGGCGGCGTATGGGCGCCACGAAACGCCCCGCGAACCAGAGGCCGGCCCAGATGGCGGCGAGCAACGCCGTCATCGAAATCATGGTGTACATCAGCCCGTGCGCGAGCTTGAGGCCGCCACGCGCGCGGCGCAAACGATTGTACTCGTCGACGCTCTGCTCGGTGCGCTGCAGGTAGGCCATCACCTTTGGGCTGACGGCGCGCGTGACGAGCAGGTATTGGCCAGGGAAGCGCTGCAACCGAGACAGAGCGGCGACACGCGCGCGTTCCAGCGATTTGATGATCGCGATCTGGCCCTTCTCGGCCTCTGAAATTGCAGCGAGAGGCGGGCCGACGAAGGTCTCCTTGGCATCGTCGAATGCAGAGAGCAGCAACTGTCCGTTGGGCGAGACGAGATAAGCGCTCGCAAGATCCCGCAGACCGGCTTGGGCAATCAGCAACTGTTTCAACGCTTCCGGCTTGTCGACGATATCGTCGGCCGCGGCATCAATATCGCGGGCCATGTTGGCGACGTCGGTGCGGATAACTGAGCCGTGTTCCTGAAGATAGGACTGCGCGACTTCCATCGAATTGTCGATGATGGACCGGGCACGCGCTGTGAACCAGCTGTCGATCGCGCGAGAAAACGTGATGGTCGCGGCGACGGCGAGCAGGATCGCGGGCAAAGCGGCGATAATGGAAAACAGGCCGACGATGCGAACATGCAGCCGGGCACCCGGCACTTCGGCTCGCCACGCTTGCCACAAGCCAATGCCCTGCCAAACAAGGATTGCGATCATCGCGACGATGAGGGCGATGTTGGTCAGCAGCGCGCCCAGCACGACATCGTCGCGCGGCGTGATCGGCGTGAGGCCCGTGAGGATGAGATACGTCGCAAGGCCCGAAACCAGCGAGAGAACGACCGTGACGAGGCCGATCCAGAAGGCGCGTTCGCTGGCGTCAAGGGACGGTGCCTGTGGCGGCCCGCCGGCGGTCTGGAATACGGCTTTCAATTTCGCTGTCACCATTGCGCCGGTCGATCATTGCCGCTGTGCGAGGCCCGGCGATAATCCAGGCGGTTGTTCAGCCGACCCGTTACTGTGTGCTGGACGGCACGCAGGCAGGGTTTGGCGAGGCGCTCGCGCAACGCTTGGGTCGAGCCGTGCAGCACCCCAGTCACAAAAGACAGCGAACTGTGACATTTTCGCGACAAGAACGTCAACCAGCATTACGTTCGTCGCTGGCATCATCACACTAGCGGCGTGCGAAAGACCTTGATGTTGAGTTCTTTTATTCGACTGCGCAGGGTGTTGCGATTGAGGCCTAAAAGTTCAGCGGCACGGATTTGATTGCCGCGCGTTGCCGCCAAGGCCGCCGACAGCAGCGGGTATTCGACCTGGCGGATGATCCGGTCATAGAGACCGGCGGGAGGCAGATCGTTGCCGAACTCCCCGAAATAGCCGGCGAGATGGCGCTCGACGAGTTCGGACAGGTCCTTGGTGTTTGCGACGGCTGCCGGCATGCGCGCCGGTATCGCCTCTGCGAGTTCCTGCTCAATGATCGGCGCAGTGATGAGATCTTGGGTGTGGAGGGCGGCCACACGGCGGACGAAGTTTTCCAGTTCCCGCACGTTGCCGGGCCAGGGATGCTGCTTGAGGCGATCGATGGCAGCCTGCTCAATCGATTTCTGGCCAAGGCCTTCGCGGGCTGCAAAGCGCAGGAAGTGGCGCGTCAGGTCGCCGATGTCCTCAGTCCGCTCGCGCAGCGGCGGCAGCCGCAGGGGCACAACGTTCAGGCGGTAGAACAGGTCTTCGCGGAAGAGACCTTGCTGGATCTGCGAGCGCAGGTCGCGATGGGTCGCGGCAATGATGCGGACGTTTGTGCGGATTGGCGTGCGGCCGCCAACGGTTGTGTATTCACCCTGCTGGAGAACGCGCAGGAGCCGCGTCTGGGCTTCGAGCGGCATGTCTCCAATTTCGTCGAGGAACAGCGTGCCGCCCTCAGCCTGTTCGAAACGGCCCTGCGTGCGCGCCTGGGCGCCGGTGAAGGCTCCCTTCTCATGACCGAACAATTCGCTTTCGATCAGTTCGCGCGGAATGGCTGCCATGTTGATGGCGACGAAGGGACCCGTACGGCGCTTGCCGTGATCGTGGAGCACTCGGGCGACGAGTTCCTTGCCTGTACCGCTCTCGCCCGTGATCATGATCGTGAGTTCGGTCTGCGTCAGGCGCGCGAGCGCGCGGTAGATATCCTGCATGGCCGGTGATCGGCCGATGAGGGGCAGTTCCTCGCCGTCGGCGGTTTCGGGTCCGCGCTGTGGTTTGCGGCCGGGGGCGGCGAGCGCTCGGGACACGACGGAGACGACTTCGGCGAGATCGAAAGGCTTCGGCAGATATTCGTAGGCGCCTTTTTCGGCGGCCGTCAGCGCCGTCATCAGCGTGTTCTGAGCGCTCATGACGATGATCGGCAGATCGGGCCGCAGCTTCTTGATGCGCGGGATCAGATCGAAGGCGTTCTCGTCGGGCATGACGACATCGGTGATCACGACATCGCCCTCCCCCTGGCTCACCCATCGCCAGAGCGTCGCCGCGTTGCCGGTGGCGCGCGGCGCATAACCGGCCCGCGCGAGGGCTTGGTTCAGAACCGTGCGGATCGCGGTATCGTCATCGGCAATGAGGATCGTGCCACGAGCCATCTACTTCATTCTCCTGGGTTCTGGTCTTCACCACGCTTTCGCTCCTGCAGGGGCAGAAGCACGCGGAACACGGTCCGGCGGGGTTCGCTGTCGTATTCGATGATGCCGCCATGATCGCCGATGATCTTGGCAACGAGCGCAAGTCCCAATCCGGTTCCGTTATGCTTGGTGGTCACGAAGGGATCGAACAGGTGGGGCCTGAGATGTTCGGGCACGCCGTTGCCGTTGTCTTCGACCTGGATGAGCAGGGGCAGGCTGACGCGCGTGTTGGAGCCCGGCACAGAGAGGCGCACGCCGGGACGAAACTTCGTCGTGAGAACGATGCGGCCGTGATCGGCGCTCTCGCCGGCGGCTTCGGCGGCGTTCTTCACGAGGTTGAGAAACGCCTGCACGAGCTTGTCGCGGTTGCCCGGCACAAACGGCAGCGAAGGGTCGTAATCCTCGATGAAGCGGATACCGCGCGCGAAGCCTGTCTCGGCGAGACGGCGCACATGGTTCAGAACGTCATGGATGTTGACCGGCTCCTTTGCGAGCGGCCGCTCGTCGCCAAAGACTTCCATGCGATCCACGAGATTGCGGATGCGGTCGGTCTCGGCGCAGATCAACTGGGTGAGCGCGCGATCTTCGTCAGATAGAGCAGGTTCGAGAAGCTGCGCCGCGCCGCGGATGCCTGACAGCGGGTTCTTGATTTCGTGGGCGAGGACCGCGGCCATGCCGGAGACGGTGCGGGCGGCGGCGCGATGGGTGAACTGCCGCTCGATCATCTGCGCCATGTTGCGCTGCTGAATCATGAGCAAGATATGCCCCGCGCGCTCGGGGAATGGCCCGGCGTGCACGTCGACGAGTTTGGGCATCAGGAATTTCGGCGAATGCATTTCGACGCCGTACTCGTTGACGGTCGCACCGCTGCGGCGAACCTGATCGAGCAAGGGGAGCAATGGGCAGCCGAACGCCAAGAATTCGTCGAGCGTCTGGCGCTTCAGAACGGCGATGCTGGAGGAGAGAAAGGATTCGGCGGCCGAGTTGGCAAAAACGATGCGGTTTTTCTCTGCCAGCACGAAGATGGGATAGGGCAGCGCGTACAGCAGCAGATCGAGTTCGATCGGCTTATCGTTCTCCGCCGTTTTCGGCGATCGCGCTTCGGCGGGCGATGTCATGCGGCCTGCCTCCGTGCATTGGCGGCTTCCGCATAGGCTTCGTCCAGGCCCGCGAGAACGAACGCAGCGTTCTCTTGGGTGCACAATTGCCGGCGCCAGCGCTTCACCGCATCGTCAGGCAGTCCGCTCGTTTCGAGGTACCAACCGATGTGTTTGCGGGCATTTCTAAGTCCAAGATGCGCGCCGTAGTGGTCGAGCATTGCGGCGACGTGATCCTTGGCGATGCGGCACTGGGTTTCTGTTGACGGGGCGCCGGGATCAATGCCGGTTGCGAGGGCTTGCGCGATGCGGCCCGGCTGCCAGGGTGCGCCGTAGGCCCCGCGACCGATCATGACGCCGTCGGCGCCGGATTGGGCCAGGGCATTGCGCGCATCATCGACAGAGACGATGTCGCCATTGACGATGACCGGAATGGAAAGCGCGTCTTTGACACGTCGCACGAAGGCCCAGTCGGCACTGCCTTTGAAAAACTGATTGCGCGTGCGGCCATGAACGGTGACGAGGCGAATGCCGGCTTCTTCAGCGCGGCGGGCGAGTTCGGGGGCGTTGCGGGAGGCGTCATCCCAACCGAGCCGCATCTTGAGCGTGACCGGCACCTGCACGGCGCCGATGACCGCTTCGATGAGGGCCAAAGCGTGGGTGAGATCGCGCATCAGGGCGCTCCCCGACGCCTTGCCGGTCACCTCGCGCGCGGGGCAGCCCATGTTGATGTCGATGATGTCGGCGCCTTCGTCTTGGGCGATACGGGCGCCTTCGGCCATCAGGTGTGGCTCACAGCCGACGAGTTGTATAACGTGGGGTGAGAGGTCTCCGCCTTCCGCGCGGCGCCGGACGTCGGGGCGGCTGGCGATGAGTTCCGCGCTGGCGACCATTTCCGATACGACGAGGCCGGCGCCCAGCGCATCAGCCAGCCGGCGGAACGGCAGATCTGAAACACCCGTCATGGGTGCCAGAAACACGTTGTTCCGTGGTGCTATCATCGCAATTGAGAGTGCCGGCATCGGAACGGCCCCCCTGGAGCGTGGCCGAAATGAGTATGTTTTAGGCAGCAAGCAAAACTGCCCTCAAGTTGTGCAACATAGGGTCTGCCCTGTGCTTCCGCAAGCGTCAACTCGATTGTATGATTGCGGCCTTACGACCGGGATATTACGTAGTTAGCCCCGGAATTCCCTGGCAGTGGAGACCGTTTACGTGCGCATCGCCGCCCTTATCGTCGCCGCCGGACGCGGCACCCGGGCGGGAACGGACGTACCCAAACAATATGCATTCATTGGCGGGCGGTCCGTGCTTGCGCGCGCTGTTGCTGTCTTTTCTGGCCACAGCGCAATTGGAAGACTGCAAGCGGTCATCCATCCGGATGATCTCGATCTCTATGCGTCGAGTCTCTCGACCGAGGCTTACGAGCTTGCACCGCCGGTCCACGGCGGAGCCTCGCGGCAGGCGTCGGTTCGCGCTGGACTGGCCGCGCTGGCGGACTGGGCTCCAGATCTCGTTCTCATTCACGACGCCGCGCGGCCATTCGTGACCGTCTGCCGTGATCGATCGCGTCATCGGCGCTCTCGGATCGTTTCCAGGCGCTATCCCGGGACTTGCAGTGGCGGACACCCTCAAGCGCGCCAATGCCGACGGGATCATTGCGGAGACGATCGCACGCGATGGTCTCTGGCGTGCTCAGACGCCGCAAGGCTTCCGCTATGCCTCTATTTTGGCCGCGCACGCCAAGGCCGCGGCGGCGGGACGCGATGACTTCACGGACGATGCGGCGATTGCCGAATGGGCCGGACTGAAGGTCGCCCTCGTCGAGGGCGCGCCGGACAACGTTAAAATCACCACGGCGGCCGACGTCGAAGAGGCGCGCCGGAAACTCGAGGCACCCATGACCCTGGAACCGCGGATCGGCACGGGCTTCGATGTGCACCGCTTTGCGGAGGGATCGAGCGTTTGGCTCTGTGGCGTGGAGATCCCGCACACGCATAGGCTCGAGGGCCATTCAGATGCCGATGTCGGGCTGCATGCGCTGACAGACGCGCTGCTCGGCACCATTGGCGATGGCGATATCGGCCAGCATTTCCCGCCGTCCGATCCAAAGTGGAAAGGTGCGGCGTCTCACCTGTTTCTTGCGGATGCCGCCCGCCGGGTGCGCGAGCGGGGCGGTCGGATCGTGAACGTCGATGTCACGTTTCTGGCTGAGGCTCCGAAGATCGGGCCGCATCGTCCGGCCATGCAGGCCCGGGTCGCGGAAATTCTGGCGATCACGCCCGATCGGGTCGGGATTAAAGCCACCACAATGGAAGAACTGGGCTCGATCGGGCGACGGGAGGGCATCGTGGCGATGGCGAGCGCCCTTGTTCTTCTTCCGTTCTCCACATCTGCCGAGGTCGCCTGAGCCCCGCGACATTGACCCCTCTGGCAGAATCGCGGCACACCCGGCATAGCAGTTGTATGGTCAAAAAGACCTCAAGATTATGAGTTCGACCCTCTCAGAGGCGATGCGATGAACATTATGACCCAACCTCTCGAACGTGCGGCCAAAGAGCCGGCCAACATGGCAGATATCGCCGAAACAACGGCGTCGTCCTGTCTTGCCACAAGAGTGCGCCAGCTCTCGCGCATCATCACCCGCGTCTACGACGATGCGATGCGGCCACTCGGCATCACGGCCAGCCAGTACACGCTGCTGGCGCAGCTTGCCGCGCGCGACGGGATCACCGCGGTCGAGATCGGGCACGAACTCGACATCGAGAAGTCGACGCTGTCACGCAACCTGAAGCGCCTGCTTGCTCTTGGCCTGATCATCATGGATCCGCCGGCAGGGCGCCGCGGTCGCGGCCTTCACCTGACGCCGAAGGGCCAGGGTGTACTGCGCGACGCGTTTCCGGTTTGGCAGAATGCGCAGAGCCACGCTACAGCGGTTATGGGCGGGGACTTGCGAGCCACGCTGGACGGGCTTCTGAAGCAGGCTGAAAAGCTCGTCGCACCCTGAAGTTTTGCCCGCCCGCCAGATCGGCGCTAAGTTTAGAGGCCGGCGTCTCATTCGAGGCGCCGGCCTTCTCTTGTTCCGGACTGCACCTCATGCTGGCTGAAGACATTCTGGAAACGGCGCGGAGCCTCGTTGCTGCCTATGCGGCTGCGGGATTGAAGATCGTGACGGCTGAGAGTTGTACTGGCGGGCTCGTTGCGGCGGCCATTACGGATGTTCCGGGATCATCGGCCGTGCTCGAGCGCGGTTTTGTCACCTACTCAAACGAAGCCAAGGCCGAGGCGCTCGGCGTAGGCGTTGAATTGCTCGAAGCGCATGGTGCGGTGAGTGCGCAGGTTGCCGTCGCCATGGCGGAGGGAGCGTTGCGTCAATCGCGGGCCGACGTTGCGGTGTCGATTACGGGCATTGCGGGCCCAGGCGGCGCGACGGAGACGAAGCCGGTCGGACTTGTCTATCTCGCTGTGGCCCGGTCGGGTCGCGGGACCGTAGACGCCGTATACCACTTCGGTGATCCCGGTCGCCGGCAGGTGCGGGAGGCCGCTGTCCGCAGAGCGTTCGATATGCTGGCGGGGGCGCTCGCCGAGCGTGCCATTCCGGCGCAACGGAGTTGATCATGAGCCCAATCCACCTTCTCGCAGTCGGTCTTGCGACCCTTCTAACGGCGCCTCAGGTGCGCGCGGCGGACACGACGGCGAGGGAGGTGACCGAGCAATTATTTCGCGCGTCGGGCCCGGTGGATCTGTCCGGACGGGATCTTGAAGGGCTCGATCTGTCGCTTATCGACTTCAAGAAAACGCGACTGGCGAAGTCGAACATGTTCGGGGTCAACCTGACGGGTTCCGATCTCACCGGCGCCGATCTTTCCTCCGTCAATCTCGACCGGGCCAACATCATCGGCGCAAAGTTCGATGGAGCAAACCTCTCGGGCGCGAGCCTGTTGCGGCCATCCACGACGATGGGCCGGCAGCCGGGCGGCGAAACACCTCCAAGCTTTGTTGGTGCGGACATGAAGGGTGCGAAGGTGTTCGGACAGCTGAGCCGGGTCGATCTTTCGCGTGCCAATCTGGAGGGCGCGACGCTCGCTCCGTTCGGCAAGACCGGTTTCATCGAAGATCTGTTTCGCACCGAACTGGAAGGGGCGCAGCTCAACGGCACCAATTTCGGCGGCAGCGACCTCACCTACGTTTCATTCCGGTTTGCGAGCCTCAAGGGTGCCAATCTGAAGGGTGCAAAGCTGCACAACGCCGATTTCTCCAAAGCGGATTTGACGGACGCCGATCTCACCGGCGCCGACGTGAAGGATGCGGATTTCGACGGCGCCACTCTGACCGGCGTCAAGGGTCTGGACCGGCTGGCTAGCCGCGATACGGCGCGTAATCTCCAGAACTGAGGCCGTTACTTCACCTCGACCGTCAGCCCAGCGCGGGCTTCTGCCTCGGTTCCTTGGGGCAGTTGCTCGTCCAGGGTTTCGGCGGGGCCGGCGCCGGTGCGGAACTTGCGCAGGTCGTCTTGTGTCTTCTGGTACTCCGCTTCGCGCTCGGTCGTCTGAAGCAGGAACGTGCGCCAGTCGCCAAGAACGGTGAAGCGCTGGCGTTCGAAATCATGGCCGATGCCTTGCGGGCGCTTTGCCGTCGCATTGCAGATCGCTACGACCCCGTGACGGCCCGGCTTATCCAACCGCAACTGGAAGGGCGCACCCTCGGGCGGGATTTGCACAAGGGTTCCGGCCGAGACGCGATTATCGACGATCGCGTCATTGGGGAAGAGCACAGTGGCCAGGCCGTCGGCTTCCACCGCGATGACTGTGAGATTGCAGTCTCCGCTTGGGCGCGCGTAAACGGTCAGCAGGTCACCGGCCTTGTATGTGAACGCATTCGTCCACAACGCCAGGTCGAGGCTCGGCGCGTCAGCGGCTGTCGGTTTCGATAGTGCACGCGCCACCGAGCGGTCCGTAAGATTGGCTTTCAGCACCTCCCATTCAGCGCGCGGCAAACCTGTTTGGGCAAGCCGCAGTGCAAGGACCTGTTCACGGTCATCAAGGTTCGATAGGCTTTGGCGAAGGGTGGTTTCATCGAGCATCAGTTCGACCGCTGCACGCTGCAATGACACGGTGCGTGTGAACTCGCGTGCGAGCGCATCAACGGGATCGAGCCCGTCGATGAGGTTCGGCGCGGGTGCGGCCATGGCTTGCGCGATCGGTCCGACGCTCGCGACCTCCGTAGGCGCGGCCGCTGCGGCCAGAGCCCGCGCAGCAAGCTCTTCGGCTGCGACCACGCCCATGATGTGATCGCCGGGTCCAGCGCGCAAATCCCACGCCTCAGCCGTCAAGCCAAAATCCGAGGGCCGAAAAGCCAGGAGGACGCTTGCGTCGCCAACGGTATCCAGCGTCGTGACCTTGCGCAGTGTCAGGCGGTTCACCAGAACGGCGACGGCGTCGCGAAAGCCTGCCAGCGTGGCATCGCCGCGGCAGAGATTGTGCAGGTTGGCAAGGGAGACAAACCGGAGCGGCTTTGACGCATCCGTTTCGAAGGCTTTGCGCCACGCTGTGATGTCGCGCGTCATGTCGGCAACCGAGACGGCCGGCTTGCCGGCGCATTGGGAGCCGCGCGGCGCCAGACCTGCGAGCCAATCTCGGACCGCGCCGACTTCGACGGGAGTTGGACCGGGCAGCGGGCCGAAAAACACCGACAGCGGACGGTGACGTGCGAGCATGATCTGATAAAGGCGCGAAGCATCCGGATCGGACGGGACGATGAGGTCGTCCCGCTCCAGCAGCTTCTCGAGATCGAGAAGGTTGCCGAGCCCGCCCTTCGCAGGCGGGTTCTCCAGGCGGCCGGTCTGGTGGCAGCGGGCACAGTGGGTTTCGAGAACCAGCCTCGCTTTCGTGGCGGAGTCCGGCTCAGCCCGAGCGGACGGCGCGTGGAGGAGCAATGCCATGAGCGCGCAGAGGGTCGCCGATGCGCCCTGCCCTCGCCGCCGATCCGTTGGTCCGTTCGATCTTCGCCGCACGCTGCGTCCGTCTCCCCCGCCCCGCTCTTCGGCGGCACCATAACGGGGGCGATGCGGCGGGCCTAGGGCCGGTTGGCCACAGGCATGGGCTGAGCACGGCCACAGAAAATGTCAGCGCGGCGTTTTTGGCGCGATTACGGTGACCGGAAGGCCCGTGGCGTTGATGATGCGGCCGGCGACCCGGCCGGTACAGGCTCCGGCAAGGGCAAGACAAATGCGGGAAGGCAACGTACTGCGGGGTTCTGCTACAAAGATCTGTTCGCAGGTTTCCTGCGCCGCGACGCGCGTGACGACATCGCCCTTCTCGCCCCGCTCAAGGCGTGTTCGGGCTTGAATTCCGCGTGCTCCGACGGTTGACCGGGCGCGAGCGATAATCTGCTTGGCGCCGGTGCCCAGGCGACGGGGGCGCCTCAGTTCCCATGCCGGCGGATCCGGCTCGATCCAGAGCAGAATGAGTTCGGAGCCCGCCACGGCGTCCGCAACGTCCATGGCTCGCTCCAGAGCCTCAGCGGCTTCTGCGCTACCATCGACAACGACAAGCAGGCGGGGCATCGGTCTTTTGGGCTCTCTCTGTGAAGCGAGGGGCTTCAGTGGCACCTCTCGGTTGCACTTTGGCCGAGGCCTCCCCAATTCGCCCACCGGCACTAGGCGGCCGGCGGGGGGTCAATCGGAGGGTCGGTGTCGTTGGCAGGGTGCGGAACGGAGTTCTTTTCGTTCGGTGAGGCGATCGCGTCGGACTGCAGGATGACGCTGCGACTCTGGACGAAGCCGCCCTGGGAATAGACGGCTGGCAGATCGACGAAACACGGTGTGGGAATGTTCTTTGTGCTGTCCGTCATCGTCGGCCCCTTCGGTGTCCTACCCATGGTGGTCGGCAACGATCAGAATTTCTCATTTTGCGATTTGGAGCCAGAAGGCAGGAGTGCGTAGCCCGGTGGCCTACGTAGCGTTACTAATCGAGCCGAACGCCGTGCGGTGTCACAAGCGCCAAGCGAAGCGTATCCTGCTTCAGGGAGATGGTCCGGCACGATGTCCGCTACGACAACAACACGGCATTGGCTGATCGGCATCGGCTTTCTAACGGCGTACGTCGCGCTCGACTATGTGAGTTACGTTAAGCCGTACCGCGATGTGGGCATCACGCCGTGGAATCCGCCGGCAGGCCTTGCCATCGCCCTCGTGTTTCTAGAGGGGCTGCCGATCGTTCCATTCGTTCTGTTCGCGCCGCTGCTTGCCGACGCTGTCGTGCGCCAGATTTCAATGCCACTGGCCGCCGACGTCATCGGCTCGCTGCTGGTCGGCAGCACGTTTGTCGCTGCAGGACTGGCGCTCCAGCGCATGAGCCACTTCGATCCGCGCTTTCGCAAAGTCCGTGACGTTCTGACCCTGGTCGCCGTTGCGGCCAGCACCGCCATTATCGCCGCGGGCATCCTAGTCGCGCTGTTTCTGGCGACGGGTCTGTTGATGCGCGAAGAAGCGTTGATCGTCATGTGGAAGTCCACCGTCGGCGACATGATCGGCATTCTCACCGTTTTGCCGATGGTGCTGCTATGGCGCACCTATCAACCCTGGCCGGCTCTCGATATCTGGATGCCGCTGCAGCTGCTATCCATTATGGCCGCGCTGGTGATCGTGTTCGGTTATCAAGACGCCACCGCCTTCCAATTGTTCTACCTGCTCTTCCTGCCCGTGCTTTGGGTTGCGCTGACACATGGTCCGCCCGGGGCCGTGACCGCCCTGGCGGCGGTGCAGATCGGGATTGTGATCGGCGCGGAGATACGGTTTGGCGCGGATCCGGGGTTTAGTGCGCTTCAGGTGCTGATGACGGCACTGGTCATCACCGGCCTCATCGTCGGCGCCATCGTCGCGGAGCGCGAAGATGCGGCAGCGCGGCTGCGGGATCAGCAGGCGGCGCTCAATCGGACGCTGCGCATCCGCTCGGCGGGCGAAATCGCGGCAACGATCGCGCATGAAATGAAGCAGCCGCTGACGGCGCTTGCGACATACGGCGGGATCGCCGCCAAAGCCCTTCGCGACGGCGATACGGCCCTTGCCACACGCGCTGTCGAAAAGGTCGAGAGCGAGAGCCAACGTGCGGCGACGGTACTCACCGGCATCCGTGATCTTTTGCGGCAAGGTGCAATCAGCAAGACCGAAGTCGATCTCGACGCGGCGTTCGCGCAGATTTCCGATCTGCTTCGTAGCGACCTCAGCAAGCGAGGCGTCGCGCTTTCCTTTTCTATCGACGACACCGTGCCACCGATCATCGCCGATCCGGTTCAGTTGCAGCAGGCGCTGCACAATCTGGTGGTGAACGGCGCAGAGGCCATCGAAAGCGTCGGACGGCAGGGGCGTGTCACGGTGCGCGCGGTTCGCTCAAGCGACCGCGACATCCGTATCGACGTTGCCGATGACGGGCCCGGTTTTCCGCCCGCCTACGACATCACCGATCCACCCCCGTTCACGTCGACCAAGTTGGACGGGTCCGGCATTGGCCTCACCGTCGTACGCTCCATCGCGGAAGCCCACGGGGGGAGATTCAGTATTCAATCTTCGGCGCGTGGCGCCAGCGTCAGCCTCAGCCTCCCCATTTCTGGAGAAATTTCATGAGCGAGACCGTTTCCATCATCGATGACGAGGCGTCGGTTCGCGATGCCGTCACCATGCTGCTCGAGACGAACGGATATGCGGTCGCGTCCTATGCCAGCGTCGGCGAATTTCTCAGCGCTCCATTCACACCCGGTGCGGTCGTGAGCGATGTCCGCATGCCTGAAGCGACAGGGCTTGATCTTCTCCGCCGCATGCAAGCCGGCGAGGATCCGCGTCCGATCATTCTCCTCACCGGCCACGGCGACATCGAGATGGCGGTACAGGCGCTGAAGCTCGGCGCTTTCGACTTCATCGAGAAGCCGTTCGATCTCGATCGCCTGCTCGCCGCGGTCGCGTCCGCGTTGGAAACGTCGGTGACGTCGCTCAAGACGAACCTCGAGTTGCAGGGGCTGAAGACCAAGTACGCGTCGCTGTCTGAACGGCAGCGGGACACGATGCACCTCTTGATCCGGGGACTATCAAACAAGGAAATTGGACTTGAGCTCGGTATCAGTCCGCGCACCGTCGAAATCCACCGGACGTGGGTGATGACGCGCATGCAGGCGAAATCGATGGCCGACCTCGTGCGGATGGGCCTGGCGCTGGGCCTCGCCTGAAGTTTTGATCGCGGCCGTCAACTGAACTGCCAGTTTTTAGCGGAAGCGGGCTGCCGCCTCGCGTAGAAAGATCGCGGGGCTGTGCTTTTGCAGCCCGTTGGCGATGGATTGCGATGCGCACAGGTGGCCGGATACTCGTCGATCAGCTTGCGGTGCAGGGGGCGGGAGCCGCCTATCTCGTGCCCGGCGAAAGCTTCCTTGCGGTGCTAGATGCACTGTTCGACTCGAACGCCGTGCGGACGATTGTCTGTCGGCACGAGGGTGGCGCGGCGATGATGGCGGAGGCGGCGGGACGGCTGACCGGACGGCCGGGTATCGCTTTCGTGACGCGGGCGCCGGGTGCCACGAATGCGGCTTCGGGCGTCTATGTCGCCGCGCAAGGCCAGACGCCGATGATCCTGTTCGTCGGATTGCCCCCGCGCGCACGCGCACATCTCACCGCGTTCCAGGATTTCGATCTCGCCGGTCTCTACGGGGGCATGGCCAAGCACGTGGAGATCGCATCTGCGGCCGCGCTCCTGCCCGAAACAGTGTCGCGCGCATACGCCATCGCGCTCAATGGGCGGCCGGGTCCGGTGGTCATAGGTCTTCCCGAGGACGTCCTGTCGGAGACCGCTGACGTCCCTGACACGCCGTATATCGACGCGGCGCGTTCGGAACCCTCACAGGCCGCGATGGACGAGACTTGCCGCGCTCCTTGCAGCCGCCGAGCAGCCGATCGTGATCGTGGGCGGACCGAACTGGTCTGCGGCCGCACAGGAGGCGGTGCAGGCGTTTGCGCTGGCGTTTGATCTGCCTGTGGCGGCGGCGTTTCGCGCGCAGGATTATCTCGACAATCGTCATCCGTCTTATTGCGGGCACATTGGGATCAACATGGACGAGCGGCTGGCGACGGCCATCCGCGCGGCCGATCTCATCCTGGTGATCGGCGCGCCGCTGGATGAGATCGGAACGGGCGGCTGGACGGTCATCGCGTCGCCTGTCCCCGCGCAGCGGATCATCCACGTGCATCCGGGAGGTACGGATCCGCGCGACGGTGTCCGCGTCGCGCAGCAGATCGTGGCGTCATCCGAGAGGTTCGCCCTGGCGCTCGCATCGCTCAAACCGCCCAGCCGTCAAGCGGTGGCGCACGTTTCGACGTGATCTGAGAGCGGCGTTCGAGCGATCCCAGCGCCCCTTGCCGACACCGGGTGCGGTGCAATTCGCCAAAGTCGTGCGCATGGTCTCGGAGCAGATGCCCGAAATGGCGATCATTGCGAGCGGCGCCGGCAACTACAGCCAATTCGTGCATCGTTACACGACCTACAAGAACTATCCGTCGAGCCTTGCTCCAGCCTCTGGATCGATGGGCTACGGTCTGCCTGCCGCGATCGCGGCTAAAATCGAATATCCGGAGCGCACGGTCATCGCATTCGCCGGCGACGGCTGCTTCATGATGACGGCGCAGGAACTCGCCACCGCCGTTCAATATGATCTGCCCATTGTGCTCATCATTGCCGACAACAGCATGTACGGCACCATCCGCATGCACCAGGAGAAGACCTATCCCGGACGCGTTAGCGGCACGAGTCTCGTCAATCCGGATTTCGCGCACATGGCGCGGAGCTTCGGGGCATGGGGCGTGACGGTGACGGAGACGGGTGAATTCGAAGCGGCGTTCGCCAACGCATTGGCGTTCGGGGGGCCAGCCGTGATCGTCTTGAAACTCGATCCGAACGCGATCACGCCCGGCACGACGCTCGATGCATTTCGAAAGATCGGCAGCGCTCGAAAAGATTGATGGTTACGCCTTCGTTTCCAAGTGTCCCGCTGCGCCTTAACGAGACGTAAAAATCCGGTTGAGCGAGTTAGGCATACTCGCGTCTGTTCCTCGACTGTAAGCCAAACTTGACCTAAAAACTTTCTCAACGCCGCCCAACACGGCGATGCTGAACACGACCTTCAAGAGCACCCGCACATGGATCTACAGGCTCATACCTTCATAGGTTCCGCGTCCTCGCGCTGGGCGAAAACGCTGGCGCTCTTCTGCTTCGCCCTTGCCTGCGGTCTTCTGATCGGTTCACTCACCACGGGGCACAAGGCCGGTACGGCGGCCGCTCCCACCACTGAGGTCATGTCCCACCCGCTGGTTTGATTTCACAGTTTCTCCAATCCCCCTCCACGAAGTTCGGTCCCATGCGAAGCCTCCATCCGAAAGGATGGGGGCTTCAGCATTTTCGATGTCGGGTTTATGGACGGGCGCGCCCAAACTGGCGCAGTGCGATGTCATCGAGCACGCGATGGAAGCGGCGCACGGCCTCCGCAATATCCCCCGAGTGGCGAACAGTCGTTGCGTGCGGCGTGCGGCGGGCACCCGGCCGCACGGCATCCACGTCGGAGGCGAGCGGCACGACCTCGACGTTGGGCCATAGCGCGCGAAACCGGGAAATCGCATCAGGCGGTACCGCGACGACGACGATCCGCCCCGCTTGCAGCGATTCCAGCGCGCCCGCAGTCAGCCCGTGCTGGGCGTCGGCATTCTGCCAGCTGACGGCGAAACCGCGGTTCTGTTCGATGTCGCGGAAGACGCGCCTTGGAATGCCGATGTGTTCGCTGTCGTGCTCGCAGGTCCTGGTCTGGAGACGGGCGGGGAATTGCAGGCGCGGATCGCCGGCATATCGGCGACGGGCCGAGGCGATGAGAAGATCTTCACCGCGAGCTGCGGCCCCAGCAAGCAGCACGAGCAGTCCGCCCGAATTCGGTTCTGCCGCAATCCCGCCCGCCAATTTGGTCATCTCAGCGTTCCCCGCGCTCGCCTGAGTCATCAGACACTAGCGGTAAGTCGGTCACAGAGACGTGTCGGGGGCGGCACAGTTCGGCGATTCGTTTGTAACGTGCGGATCGACCGTCAACTGTCGTTGGCCGAACGCTTCAGAACCACGCGATAGCCGGCTTTTTCCAGTGCGGTCACCGTTTCCGTGAGATGGCCGGCGTCGCGAGTCTCGATGACGAGGTTCAATTCGGTGCCCTTGGCGGGCAGGTCGGTGAACACGCGCTGGTGATAGACTTCGACGATGTTGGCTCCCGCGCTGCCAATGACGCCCGCGACCCTGGCGAGCTGACCCGGTCGATCGGGAATGTCGATGGCAAGGCGCGCGAGGCGACCGTCACGGGCTAATTCGCGGGTCAATACGCTTGCCAGCAGGCGGCTGTCGATGTTGCCGCCGCAGAGCACGAGGCCAACCTTGCGCTCCCTGAACCGGTGCGGATCGGCAATGATCGCCGCGAGCCCCGCCGCGCCGGCTCCCTCGACCACCGTTTTTTCAATGCCGATGAGCAGCGATACGGCGCGTTCGATCTCCGCTTCGCTGACCAGCATGATGTCGTCGACGACGCGGGCGATGATCGATCGGGTGAGCGCGCCGGGCTCTTTCACCGCGATGCCTTCGGCGAGCGTGTCGCCGCCGATGGGCAGGCTTGCGTGCTTCACCAGATTGTACATCGACGGGTAGAGACCGGCCTCAATGCCGATAATGCGAATTTTCGGATTGATCGTCTTGGCGGCCGTTCCCATGCCTGAGATCAAGCCGCCGCCGCCGATCGGCAAGACGAGATCGTCGAGATCCGGCACGGCGCCCAGCATTTCGAGCGCGATGGTCCCCTGCCCTGCGATCACCGTGGGATCATCGAACGGATGGATGAAGGTGTAGCCCTTGTCGCGGGCGAGATTGCGGGTGATGCGGGCGCTGTCTTCGAATGTCGCGCCTTCGAGGATGACTGTGGCGCCGAGTGCGCGCGTGTTCTCGACCTTCACCGCGGGCGTGCCCTCCGGCATCACGATCGTTGCCGGAATGCCGAGCCTCGACGCGTGATAGGCGACGCCTTGCGCGTGGTTGCCGGCGGACATGGCAATGACACCGGCGGTGCGTTCGGCTGGGGAGAGGCTCGTCAGTTTATTGAGAGCACCGCGTTCCTTGTAGGCGCCGGTGAATTGCAAGTTCTCGAACTTCAGCCAGATTTGGCAGCCGAGCATGGCGGAGAGCGTCCGGCTATGGGCGAAAGGTGTCTCGACGATTGATCCCTTCAGCGTGAGCGCGGCGGCCTCGATTGCCGCGAGGTCGATTTCGGCTGCCCGCTGATCCATGTTCGCCGTCATTGCCCCGCTCCTATGGCCCGATCGCGGCCGTCATCCGACCATGCGATCCGGACACTGATTCTGAAAGGTGCCGCCGCGCCCCTGGGCGAGACGCCGCGGTTCGCATCCGTTATATCGCGGCCAGACGGACATCAGAGACGGACATCAGAGCGAGAGACAGGGTTCAACTATGGCGAAGGTCGCTTTTATCGGGCTGGGCGTGATGGGGTTCCCCATGGCCGGGCATTTGGCGGTTCGAGGGGGCCACGACGTCACGGTCTACAACCGTACGGCTGCCAAGGCGGCGGCGTGGGTGGAAAAGTTCCCAGGCGGCAGGTCGGCGGCCACGCCGGCAGAGGCCGCCGCAGGAGCCGCGTTCGTGTTTTCCTGTGTCGGCAACGACGATGACCTCAGAGCCGTGTCTATCGGTGCTGACGGTGCGTTCCAGACAATGGCGCCGGGCGCGGTCTTCATCGACCATACGACGGCATCGGCCGAGGTGGCGCGCGAACTCGATGGCAGCGCGCGAGAGAGGAGCCTCCACTTCATCGATGCGCCGGTTTCGGGTGGCCAGGCGGGCGCGGAGAACGGACAACTCGCCGTCATGTGCGGTGGTGAGGCCGACGCATTCGAACGCGCGCTACCTCTCATCGAAACCTACGCGAAACTCGCCAAGCTGATCGGTCCGGCAGGGTCAGGGCAGTTGACGAAAATGGTCAATCAGATCGCGATCGCCGGACTCGTGCAGGGTCTCTCGGAGGCGATCGCATTCGCGGAGCGCGCGGGGCTCGACGTGGAGAGCGTCATCGGCGTGATCTGCAAGGGCGCGGCACAATCGTGGCAGATGGAGAACCGCTGGAAGACAATGCACGCGCGCCAGTTCGAATTCGGGTTTGCGGTTGATTGGATGCGCAAGGATCTCGCGATATGTCTCAGTGAAGCACGACGTTGCGGTGCAGCACTGCCGGTGACCACGCTCGTTGATGGCTACTACGCTGAAATTCAATCCCGCAGCGGCGGTCGTTACGACACATCAAGTCTTATTTTGCGCCTCGATGATCAGAAGACGTAGGTGCGGCGCACTAATGCGGCGCACGCGTTTTGTGCAATGTTTAGCAATAAAAATTTGATGTCATACTCTCGACATCCGACGAAAGTAGGGTCTTACTAGGGATACGGGGGAGGTCAGCAGAAACGGCTTCGCTTTGGGGAGACATGCGGAGCGCAACAGGAGGACACCATGGCATTGCCGACGGTATCGATCGACAACCGGGAAATCATCCTGCTCAGTGGTTTCAAAACTGTGACGTCTGAGACAGCGCCGAAAAAGCCCTTCGTCGTTATTCTCGACGAGCGTCAGCTGGAACGCTCTGTCAAGAACGACAACAACGACGCCGTAGCCTACGGCTATGTGGCCGGACGCTGGATCGCGGTCGCCTAAACCTCTCGCCTCATCAATCAAAGGGCGCGCCAGTGAAATCCGGCGCGCCCTTTTTATTTCGGCAGCCTTTTCGCGGGCGTCAGGAGGCTTCGCCGCTGCGCGTGGCGCGTGCGAACTGAAGCGGCAGCGCGGTCGTGTACTTCATCTGCTCCATTGCGAACGCCGATGAGACTTTTGCGATCTCGATCCGGGAGATCATTTTCTTGTAGAACTCGTCATATGCGCGGATGTCGGGCACCACGACGCGGAGCAGGTAATCGACTTCCCCGGACATGCGGTAGAATTCGATCACTTCGGGGAAATCGTCCACGGCCTTGTGAAACTTGTCGAGCCAGGCGGTCGAATGCTTGTCAGTCTTGATCGACACAAAAACGGTGACGCCGGCGTTGACCCGTTCGGGCTCCAGAACGGCCACACGTTTGCGGATGACCCCCGTCTCCTCGAGCTTCTGAATGCGACGCCAGCAGGGGGTGGTGGACAGCCCGACCTCCTTGCCGATGTCGGCGACGGGGCGGGTGCAGTCCTCCTGCAGGATAGACAGGATCTTCACGTCCATCTCGTCCAGCATTGGTCCTCCGAAGCGGGAAAATCTATTCCGGATAGTATGGCTGAAGTGGAGGCTTGTGAAAAGTTATCCGCATTCGATGTCCATAACTGAAACGGAGTGCCGCGTCAGATGCGTTCGGCAACCTTGCTGCGAAGCATGGGCAGGACCTCGGAGCCGAACCAGGGATTGGCCTTCAGCCAGCCTGTGTTGCGCCAAGATGGATGCGGCAGAGGGACACCCAGCGCACCGCTGACGTCCGCAAGAGTGCGGGGTCCTGCCCTGACCGTCTCCGTGAGAGAAGCCGCAGGGTCAAGGCCGAGATACCAGCGTTGGGCGTAGGTGCCGACGAGGAGCACGAGGTCGACGGCCGCAAGCTCCTGCATCAGACGAGGGCGCCAGAGCGGTGCGCACTCTTTGCGCGGCGGCAGGTCGCCGCCCTTCGCATCCTGCCCGGGGAAGCAGAAACCCATGGGTGCAATGGCGATGCGTGTCTCGTCGTAGAAAGTTTCAGGTGGGACATTCATCCAGGCGCGCAGGCGGTCGCCCGAGCGGTCGTCGAAGGGTTTGCCCGATGCATGCACTTTCGTTCCGGGCGCCTGACCGACGATCAGGATGCGAGCGGTCGCGGAGGCACGCACGACCGGACGCGGCTCATGGGCAAGAGGTGCGCCGCGAGGCTGCGTCCGGCAGATCCGGCAAGCGCGGATCTCGGCGAGCAACTGGTCGAGAGCCTGCGGCATGGCTCGTGATTGCCTTTGTTTGCGGGCTTCGTTGCTTCCCGGGTTCAGAGCGAAAGCTTCATCCCGTCAACGGCCAATTTGACGCCCGGCTGGGAAACCTGATGCTGGTTTATCAGCATGTCGGGCCCCATATGCGTCAACACTACGCTGCGGGCGTTGATGCGCGGAAGTTCTGCGGCGAGCACGCGCCAATTGAGATGGTAGCGTGCGGGCTTCTCGAAGCCATAGCATTCGGTGATAAAGAGATCGGCGTCGCGGGCGGCGTCGGCAAGGCTCTCCACCCATTCGGTATCGCCCGAGAAGGCGATCACCTTGTCTTCAACTTCGAAGCGCAGAGCATACGGTGGCGCGCCGGAGGGATGGCTCACTTCGAAGGGTTTCACCGCGACGGGGCCTTCCTCGAGCCATACCCGTTCCTGATAGGTGCGGAAGATGAGCTCGAAACCGCGCGGTGTTTTTGACGATCCGGGAAAGAGGGCTTCCGCCGCCGCAGTAAATCGCTCCTCGATCCCGGCGGGGCCGGTCACCACGAGCGGGGATTTGCGTTTGGCGACGTGGATGGCGTGAATTAGCCACCAGACGAGCCCGGAAAAATGATCGCCATGCAGGTGGGTGATGAAAATCGTCGAGATGCTGTTGGGGTCGATCTTTTCCCGCTCGAGGCCGATCAGCGTCGTCGCACCGCAATCGATCAGGAACGAGCCATCGGTGTGGGCGACATGGTAGCAAGACTGCAGACGTCCTCCGCTCCCGAAGGCGTCGCTGCTGCCGATGACAGTAAGTTGCATATCAGCCCTCTAAGCCGCGAACCGCGCAGATTAGCCTCGGCACCGGGCCGGTTCTGTTCCGGACGTAACAGCGTGATTTGATCAGGGCAACGGCCCTGGCCGGATTGCCGCGCCGTTCAGGAGTTCCCGTTATTGCGGCGGCGCCATTCCTGAGGGCGTTCGA
Organism: uncultured Alphaproteobacteria bacterium; assembly: GCA_963708775.1. Taxonomy (GTDB): domain Bacteria; phylum Pseudomonadota; class Alphaproteobacteria; order Rhizobiales; family Hyphomicrobiaceae; genus JAGVSR01. The sequence continues at coordinate 190,911 of CAVPTI010000002.1, forward strand.
ACTCGGAGGCCCACAGGCCGCGACGGGCGGATCGGGCGTCTGCTTCTTCGCTTTTGTAGGCGCCGAACGCCACCGCGAAGCCAGCGGCCACCATGCGGGCGTTGAGGTTGTCGCCTGATGCGTTGAAGCAGGTCGCAAGTCCGCGGCCGTGCTGATCGGTCGAATGGATGTCGCAGCGGATTGGCCGGCCGCCGATGAGCCGATCGAGCGTGCGGCGGGCTTCTTCTCCACAACGCCAGTCGCGGCCATCCTGGGTGCACGTTTGGCGGCCCTCAGGCGCGTCGATACCTTGCATGCGCACCTCTGTCTGGCCGATGAAGAAGCTGTCGCCATCTACGAGGCGGGGGCGTCCCTCGACCGTGCCTTGGACGACCTGCGGCGTGCATCGTGCAGCGATGGCGGCGATGAGGCCGAGCAGCAGCAGACCGAGGGTACGCACCGCGTTGCGATTGGGTCTGATCGGGGCCCGCAGCCGAGGCCGGCCTTGTCTGCGCCCGTCTCCCTTCGGCCACTGCGGTCCGAAGCCCATGAGATATCTCCCCGATTCACCGTTCAATAAACGCAACGTTAGCGAATGACTGCGAAGTTAACGATGGTTTGGCACCAAAGCGATGGCCGCCGGTTCGTCTTGCGCCTCCGCAAGGACCCGCACCGGCCCTCCGTCACGTGCCAGTGGCGGCGGGAATGACAAAAAACCCAACGGTCGACCAGCTCGAGAAACAGCGGCAACGTCGCGCCACGCGCAAGCGCAGCTCCGACGACATTCGTGCTGCTCGTGAGCGGCTGAGCGGCTCTGCGCCCATCAAACCCGAGTTCGAATACGAACTTCTGGCGATGTTCGCCCGCAATGAAGTGGGTGCGGCCGTCACGATGCCCGCACTGTCTGTGATTTTCGCTCTTGCCGCCATGTTCTGGGCGCCGATGGCCGAAGCCGTTGCATGGCTCGGGCTCGTCATCACCGCGAAGGTCATTCTGATCGAGACCTGCCGCCGATTCCTGGCGCAGCCGCGTGATCAGCTCAATGTCGACACTTGGCGGCGGCGTCTCATTTTCTCAGAACTCTTGAACGGGACCACATGGGCCGGCTTTGCGCTCGTTGGCTTCGGTGACGCGGACCCGAGCGTTCCTGGTCTGATGTCTACGTCGCACGTCTTCCTGTTCGCGACCCTTATCGTCCTCCTTGCCATACGCATGAGCTTTGGATCGACGGTGATGGGCATCCTCTACGCCGGCACGCTGCCGATGACCGTTGTCGTGGTGGCGCGGCTTCTCATACTCGGCGATCCTTTCTATCTGGCGCTCGCATCGATGGCGGCCGGCGTGAATGTGTACTTCATCTTCCTTGCCAAGGGCCTGCACTCGACGGCACTCGCCATGCTCGAATTCCGGGCGCAGAAGGACGCGCTCATTTCGGAGCTGGAAGAGGCGCGAGCTCTTGTCGGACGAGGCACGCCGCCGCGCGGAAGCGGCCAACAAGGCCAAGTCGCGTTTCCTCGCCACGATGAGCCACGAACTCAGGACGCCACTCAACGCCATCATGGGCTTTTCGGAAGTGATGAAGGGCGAAGTTATGGGCCCAATCGGGAACCCGCTGTATCGCGAATACTGCGGCAATATTCACGACAGCGGCAAACACCTGCTCAATCTCATCAACGAAATTCTTGATCTCTCGCGCATTGAAGCCGGGCGCTATGAGTTACACGAGGAACCCCTGCGCCTTGCCGACATCGCCGAGGACTGCGTGCGCCTCCTGAAACTTCGTGCCCAGTCAAAGAACGTCGAACTCATCGAAGATTACGATCTCTCGTTGTCGCAGGTCTGGGCGGACCAGCGTGCGATCCGGCAGATCACGCTCAACCTTCTTTCGAATGCGCTGAAGTTCACGCCGAAAGGCGGCCGCATCACATTGACGGTCGGGGCGACGACGGACGGCGGGCAATATCTCTCGGTGCTCGATACGGGTCCTGGTATCCCCGCCGACGAAATTCCGAAGGTGCTGCAGGTGTTTGGGCAGGGGTCGCTCGCGCACGAGAATGCGGAAGGCGGAACCGGGCTTGGCCTGCCGATCGTTCAGAACCTGATTGAATTGCATGGCGGGGTCTTCGAGCTTCTGTCGGAGCTTCGCAAAGGCACCGAGGCCATTATCACCCTGCCGAAGCAGCGCATTCTTGCTGCGGTTCCGCCGCTGCAGCCGCTCGGGCAGGAGCGCCATCGCGGCGGGAATAAGGCTGGCCGGCACGGCCGACAGGGGCGTCTGCGCGCGCTGGCATCCTAATGTCTTTTACATTGCCTACCGCGCCGTTGGCCGGGAGCGGCAGGCGGCGGGCAGCGGGATGAGTGCGGCGCGTCGACCCTTGCGGCTCACCCGCCGCGCCTTTACTTAGTCTCAGGCGGTATGTGATGGCTTGGCGTGTCGCCGACCCACCAATACGCCGCTGAGGACGCCGTTGCATGGAAATGCCCCGCATCGAAACCCCCTGCATCAAGGTCTGCGTCATCGACCAGACGACGCGCCTGTGCGGGGGATGCGGGCGGACGCTCGATGAAATCGCCGCTTGGGCGACTTACACCAACGATGACCGGCGCCGCATCATGGCCGAATTGCCCAACCGGCTGGGGCGCCTCAACGAGGCGTGATCACATGCTCGTCTGGCTGATGGTGATGCTGGCAGCTCTTCTAGGGCTGTTCTACCTGCTTTCCGGTCGCGACAATCCTTTCGCCTCACTCGAAGGCGGCGAACTTGCCGTGCTGGCCGTGTTCGGCGCGCTCGCCCTTCTCTATGTCGTGTCGCTCGCCGGCGACTATCGCGGACGGGCCTGGCATGCGGCGCGCCACGCGGGGATCTGGGTCGGGCTGTTCTTCGCCCTCATCGCCGCCTACTCGTATCGCGACGATCTCAGCCAAGTCGCCCGCCGCGTGGGCGGGGAGTTGCTCCCGGCGGGGACACCGCTGCCAGAGGCCGCTGGCGAGGTCGGCGATCGGGCCGTGCGCCTGCGCAAACATCAGAGCGGACATTTTCTAGCGCGGGGCACCGTTAATGGCGCACCCGTCTCGATGCTGGTCGATACGGGCGCGTCCACCGTCGTGCTGAAGACGGCCGACGCGGAACGGGCGGGGATTGATTTGTCGGCGCTCACATTTTCAACTCCGGTCAACACCGCGAACGGGATGACATTCGCCGCGCCCGTGCGGCTGCGGTCGCTCGGGATCGGCAGCATCGTGCTCGATGATGTGGAAGCCCTTGTCGCCAAACCGGGAAATCTTAACGAAAGTTTGCTCGGTATGAGTTTCTTAAGGCGTTTGCGCTCCTATGAGTTCAGCGGAGACTTCCTGACGTTGCGCGGCTGAGACCGCGCGCGGCGGCTTCCGCGGGATTGGTTCGCGCGAGTGGTTCCCATGTCGTCCGGTCATCGTACGCTCTTCGGTGAAGTTGCCTCGTGGGTGTTTTTTGCGGCCGTGTCTGTCGTTGCCGTCACCCATTTCGACGAGTTGAAGGCTCTATCGCATCAACTCCTGGGCACCGACATGGGCAAACTTGCCGCCGCCCAAACCTCACCTGAGCCCGCTGAACAAGCGGCAGTCGCGAGCGGCTACACGGTGGAATTGCCCATCGGATCCGACGGGCACTACCACGCTGACACCGAAATCAACGGCCGCAGCATTCAGGTCCTCATCGATACCGGGGCGTCCATAGTGGCGCTGACTGCCGAAGACGCAGAGGCTGCCGGTATCTTCGTCACCGACAAGGATTTCACGCACCGCATCCAGACGGCAAATGGCACGGCCCGCGTTGCACCCGTCACCCTCGACCGCGTCACCATCGGTGACATTACGGTCCGCGATGTGCGGGGGGTCGTCTCCGAGGCCGGCGCGATGGCGGTTTCGCTGCTCGGCATGACCTTTCTCAACGAACTCGACCGGGTTGATATCCGTTCTGGGAAACTTATCCTCCAGGATTGACGTTTGATCCGAGGCTCGGCCCGCGCGCCGCCATAATATACGGGCAAAGCGCGGTCGCGCGGGTATTCGCCCGCGTTTACTATTCCACATACATAGATGCATAGGTTGCTCATGCTCCCTCGTCCTCGCGCCGATTTGACGCCCAACACGGCTGACTTCGAGCGTTTCCCGCTCGTGAAACCGACGGGCTTTCGCGAGTACGACGCGCGGTGGCTCTTCCCGGAAGAAATCAACCTGATGGGCCTCAACGCCGTCGGGCTTGGCATGGCGACGTTATTTGCCGAACGGGGCGTGCCGAAGCGCATCGTCGTCGGCCATGACTACCGCTGGTACTCGGGCAGCGTGAAGCAGGCGCTGATCACCGGCCTGTTGGCCGGCGGCTGTGAAGTGCACGATATCGGGCTCGCGCTGTCGCCGATGGCTTACTTCGCGCAGTTCGACCTCGATGTTGAAGGCGTCGCGATGGTCACTGCTTCGCACAACGACAACGGCTGGACCGGCATCAAGATGGGGCTGGCGCGTCCGCTCACATTCGGTCCTGACGAAATGGGCCGCCTGAAAGACATCGTTCTGTCAGGCGCTTTCAAAACGGCGGAAGGCGGCCGCTACATCTTCGTGCCCGATATGGCCGAGCGCTACATGGCAGCGCTGTCAAAGCGGCCGAAACTCAAGCGCAAGCTGAAGGTCGTGGCTGCTTGCGGGAATGGGACCGCGGGTGCTTTCGCGCCCAAGGTTCTGGAAGCGATCGGATGCGAAGTGGTGCCGCTCGACTGCGAGCTTGACCATTCCTTTCCGCGGTACAATCCCAATCCCGAAGACATGAAAATGCTGCACGCCATCTCGGAGGCCGTGCTCGCACATAAGGCCGATGTGGGACTTGGCTTCGACGGTGACGGTGACCGCTGCGGCGTGGTCGATAACGAGGGCCATGAGATCTTCGCCGATACAGTCGGCGTCATGCTCGCGCGCGATATCTCGGCACAGTATCCGAACGCGACGTTCGTCGCAGACGTGAAGTCCACCGGACTCTTCATGACCGATCCGGTGCTGCAGGCGAACGGCGCCAAAGCGCTCTACTGGAAGACGGGCCATTCCTACATGAAGCGCTATACCTTCGAGCAGAAGGCGCTCGTCGGGTTCGAGAAGTCGGGGCATTTCTTCTTCCAGCCACCGCTCGGGCGGGGCTACGATGACGGGCTCGTCGCGGCGCTCGCCGTCTGCGACATGCTCGACCGCGCGCCCGACAAGTCGATGGCGGATTTGCGCCGCGCGCTGCCGAAGACCTACCAGTCGCCCACGATGTCGCCACACTGCGATGACGAGAAGAAGTACGGCATCGTCGACGAGATCGTCGCCGAATACGAAGGTATCGCAAAGTCGGGGGGCAAGATCGCCGGCCAGAGCGTGCGCGATCTCGTGACCGTCAACGGCGTGCGCGTGACCCTGGCGGATGGAACGTGGGGTCTTGTGCGCGCCTCATCCAACAAGCCGGAACTGGTGATCGTGGTCGAGAGCCCTGTGTCGGAGGCAAACAAGATTGCCATGTTCCGCGACATTGAGGCACGGCTCGCAAAGCACCCGGAAGTCGGCGCGTACAATCAGAAGATCTGAATTCGTTCTGATCTAGTGCACTGAAAACAACGCTTCGCGCTGTACAATTCCATTGTCGTCACCCAAGTTGCCGACGCTATGACAAAGGGTATCGACATGGGGACCGCGATGACCAGCGGCGTTACAACCGATGATCTGAGTGCGGTTCAACGCCGCCGTAAGTGGGCGCTGCTGGCCCTGATGATCGCAGGGCTGATCCTGTTCGGCTTCGCGACATCACGTTGGCAGCAATCCGCGCCAAATTTCTACGAAGCCATCGAATGGACGGGGATGATTATGATCCTCGTCTGCGTCGCCGGCCGCACGTGGTGCAGCCTCTACATCGGTGGCCGCAAAAAAGAGGAACTCGTCGTCAGTGGTCCGTATTCTGTCGTTCGTAATCCGCTCTACGTGTTCACGCTGATCGGCGCGGTTGGTGTGGGTTTGCAAATGGGTAGTTTAGTGATGGGCGCACTCTGCGCGCTCGCCACCTTTATCGTCTTTAGAGTGGTTATTGACCGCGAAGAAGCATTTCTGCGTAGCGCCTTTCCCGACGCGTTCGCCAAGTATGCATCGCGAGTTCCGAAACTCTGGCCCAACCTCGCGACTTGGACGGACACCGACATGATCGTGGTCTCGCCAAAGCCCGTCATGCGGACGTTTGCGGACTCGTGCCTCTTTCTCCTCGCAATCCCCATCGCGGAAGGTATCGACGTGCTGCACACAATGGGCAGTCTCCCCGTCGTCTTGCGGCTACCCTAAATTTATTCGACCTCGAACTGATCTATCACTGTCAATTGCGGACCGGTTATTTCGTGATCATCGCGAGGCAACGGCCGGCGGCTTCTGCGGCCGAGCGTGCCTTCAGCGGGCTCAGCGCGCCGGCCCGGATCATTTTCTTCGTCTCGGCAACAACGACGCTGCGCGCTGCTTCCGGTGTCGGCTTGAGAGCAACCGTCGCTGAATAGATTTGCTGGGAGTGGGATGGCAGCCCAGCCGCGCACGCGTCACCGGCTGCGCGATCTGCGCGAGCCGAATGCGAGACGCTGCAGGCAAGAATGGACATGAGAAGTGGTAAGCGCCGCATGTGAGATAACTCCGAGCACGTGATCCACGGCTTTGCTTGATCTATCGAAATATGAGCAGTCTGCATATGAGCAGCCGCCGACCCCGCGCTCAAGCCCTAAGCAGTGGAAGATGTAAACGGTTCCGATACGTCGCGGAAATCAATCTGAGATCACACCGAGAATGAGAGTTCCGTCAGTGCGCCACGGATCGCCACCGCCGTTGCGCCCTTCGCGCACTGTATGAAAGCCTTCGATGGGCACGACATCGGCAAGTTTGCCCGTTGCATTGAGACTGGCAATAACATGATTACGTTCCGTGTCGATGTCGGCGGCAATGTGATGGGTGATCTGGCCCGTCGTGTGGCTGAGGCCAACGCTGCGGTCGAACGAGGCCGAACCGATCCATAGCGGCGCGCCTGATGCATGCGCTTTGGGCGCTCGCCAAAAGCGGACGTGATGACGTTCGCGCGGAGATGATCCGACGGCTTGCTCGAACGCCAGGTCTTCCTTGCGGCCAAACAGATAGAGGTTGCTCACGGGCGCGTCCGCATAGGGCCTGTCGAGCACCGCGCCGGCTGCGATCTCGACATCACTTTTCAGAGACAGGGGATCTGCGGGGTTCCACTTGGCGGCGGCGAAGATTGCGCGGACCTGTTGTTCTGTGCCGGCAAGCGCCACGTTGACCGGATCGCCTGGGATGCCGCTTCCTGTTTGTGTCAGGCCCGGCACATCATCCAGCGCGGGGTGCCTGCGTGCGTATCGTTCCCACCACGCCGGCATCAGGAGGTAGGCCACGGCGGCCCAGACGACGAGCGCCGCGACGACTAGTACGAGGATGCTCCGGTTGGACATGATCATCACGGCGTGCCCGAGGCTATTGCGCCAGCATAGCGCTCATACAGCTGCTTGCAGACGGCCAGCAGCGCCCGATCCGCCTTTTCGCCGGGGAAGTTTGTCGCGACGACTATGGCGAGATCGATTTCGGGATCGATGAAAATGGTGGCGAGATTTTTCGAGTTCGATCCGTTGTGGGTGAGGATGGGCCGTGGGGTCCAGGCCATTTTCATGATGCCCCAGCCGGACGCATATTGACCTGACTTCGGCGTGCCGGGTTTTGGATTGGCGATGTCCATCTTAACCCGCGCTGTATGCAGCCATGCCAGCGTCTCAGGCTTGACGAGCGCGGGGTCCGCGCTTGGCCATCCCTGCGTTCCATGCGCCCCAGGTGGCGAAATCCCCGATCGACATATGGGCCGTGCCGGCAGGTCCCAGCGCTTCCGGCACGTCGGCTGCGGGTCCCCACGGCATCGGCGTCACCTTGCCATCATCGTCCACGAGATGGCCGGATGCCGCATCGAGACGGCCCGGTGTCACCTGCGGCCCAAGACCCGCCGTCTTGAGTTGAAGCGCGTCGAAGATGCGCCGCGTGATGAGGCTTTCCCAAGGTTCGCCGGCTGCCGCTTCAACCATCGCGCCGACAGTCATGTAACCGAGATTGGCGTACTGGAACGGATTTGGCTCTGGCACCTTCGGTGTGTTTTTCGAACCCCATTCCGCGATGATGGCCAGCCGCCGCGCCGCCATCGACATGTCGTATTCGGACGTGCCGACATAGAGGTTGTAGAGTTCTTCCGTATCGGAGGGGATGCCGCTCGTGTGGCTCAGAAGCTGTTCGAGCGTGATGGCGCTGAATTCCGGCTTCAGGGTTGGGAGCCCGGCTGCCTTGAGAGGCGGTCCGAGAATCTCACCGACGGTCGTCGTCCAGGTGAGCTTGCCTTCCTCGACCAGCATGCCGGCGAGCGTCGCAGTCATGGCCTTGGTGTCGGAGCCGAGATGAAAGCGGTCCTCGGCGGTGACCTTCACATCCGTGCCCAGCGCGCGCACACCGGTGGCACCGATGGCGACCGGATTGCCGTCCTTTACGACAGCAGCCGCTATCGCCGGCAGCTCGTATTGCGTGCGAAAGGCTTCGAGATCCGCGGTGAGGTCATTGGCGCGGGTGGGGTTGATGCCTGTCGGAACGGCGAGGCACAGTGCGAGCGCCGGCGCCATCCAAGTCGAAATTCGGCGCGTCATTGGCACGTCTCCCTGAGTTGGAGCGGGCAACCTATCGCCAATTCCGCGCGGGCGGCACACAGATTTCATTGCAGCGTTAGCAAGGGGGTTCAACTCGCCAACAAGCGCGGCTGTTGCTAGTTTGACGTCCATGCAGAACCTCATCACCGACGTCCCGGGCCTTATGGTCGGCCATGCGCACGACTTGGCCATCGCCTCCGGCGTCACCGTCATTGTCTTCGACACCCCAACCGCGGCCTCCGTCGCTATTCACGGTGGCGGACCGGCGGTACGCGATACGGCGCTCCTGGAGCCGCAGGCCAGCGTCGAGACGGTCGATGCCATCGTGCTATCAGGCGGCTCCGCATTCGGGCTCGACGCGGCCGGCGGGGTGATGGCGCATCTGGCCGGCATCGGGCGCGGCTTTCAGGTCGGCGACGTGCGCGTGCCGATCGTGCCGGGTGCCAGCGTGTTCGATCTCGCCGTTGGCGGTGGCGCATGGGGGCCCTCACCGCCGTGGTGGGAACTGGGGTTTCAGGCGGCCGCAAGCGCGGCGAGTTCCTTTGCGCTGGGCAGCGTCGGTGGCGGCTACGGCGCCACGGTCGCCAACCTCAAGGGCGGTCTCGGTTCGGCAAGCGCCGTTACGGCTGCCGGTTACGCAGTCGGCGCCATCGTTGTCGTCAACGCCGTGGGCACAGTCACGATCGGCGACACGGGACACTTCTGGGCGGCGGCCGATGAAGTGGGCGCGGAGTTCGGCGGGCGCGGTGCGATGGTGCACGTGCCGGAGGCCGCTCGCTCGCCGGCCATCAAGGGCGATGCAAATCCGCGCGCCAATACCACCATTGCGCTCGTCGCGACTGATGCGGTGATGCCAAAGTCGGCATTGAAGCACACCGCAATCATGGCGCACGACGGCATGGCGCGCGCGATCCGCCCGTCGCACGCGCCGCTCGATGGCGACCTCGTTTTCGCTGCGGCGACGGGCGTCAGCGGACGCACGCCCGATCTGCGCCAACGGGCCGACATTGGCCACGTCGCCGCTCATTGCCTGTCGCGCGCTATCGCTCGTGCCGTGTTCGAGGCAACTGCCCTGCCCTATGCGCAGGCGCTGCCCAGCTATCGGGATCGGTTCGTCCGCTAAAAATAATGCGCCACTTATCCCCGCGTCCGCGTGGTCTCCTACACTGGCCCCACTCCGTCCTGGAGAAGGGGGCGTCGCTTAAGAGGCGTCTTGGTGAGGTGGGGCGGGGTGCAGAAGTCGCCGACGGTCGGGCACGCACCGGCTCTCGGCGAGGCTCGGATCGGCCACCTGGTGGAATCCAGGCTGCGAAGAACGCGCTGAAACGTCGATCGTATGCCAGAAATCCTGCGCGGGGCGGCTTCAGGGCCGCACCACTAACAAAATCACAGCGGCTCTCGCGCCGCCCCGCCCCCGGTTTGCCCGGGTTTTGAAATAGCCGACGCACCCAGATGGTCTAGGGCGGTTCGTCTTGTATATCCTGAATTGGAAAGCAGTTGGCGAGATCTAAGATGCAGCATGGGCGACAAGCGTTGAGCGTTCTGGCGGCGGTCCTCGCGGGCGCACACCTTTCAATCGCTGAGGATAGCGCGAAGTCAGAGGGCTTCATCGACGGTGCAGTGCGCGATATCGAGATCGCCCAGCATGAGAGGCTTTTAAAAGTACAATCGGCACCAGGCTCGGTTCTTGCCCCCTTCACGACGGACGGATGCAGCGGGGGCATGTCGGCCACCTGGACCATGGCGGCTGGAGTCATCGCCAGCATATCCAAGCGACACGGTTCGGAGCCACCGTGGACGGCCTGCTGCGTGGCTCACGACCGTCTCTACCACGCGGGAGTTCCGGCGGGCGCGGACGCGGCTCAGAGCTTCGATGCCCGATTGAAAGCAGACGAGGCGTTGCGCCAGTGCGTCCGTCAGGCTGGGGTAGAGCGTGTGGCCGCGCTTTCGGCGGAGTACGGCCTTGGCGAGGATGATGTGCGCTTGCTGTATGACGGGCTGGCCGAGGGCATGTATGGCGCGGTGCGCGTCGGCGGCGCGCCCTGCACCGGTCTATCCTGGCGTTGGGGCTATGGCTGGCCGAACTGCAAGTGAGCCGCGTTTCAGGCCATGCCTGCGGCGCGCGTGCCGAGCAGCATCGCGAACACGAGAAGCGCTACGGCCCCCGCTCGATATCCGAGACGCGGACTATGCCCCGAGCTTTTAATCACCGCCGCGCCGAGCATGATCCAGCTGCCCCCTGCAAGTGCGATGAGGACGACGAGGGCCGCCAGCCAGGGAGCGAGCGTGACCGGATCAATGCTGCCGGTGTGGGGCAACACCGTGAAGGCGAAGACGAGGGCTTTAGGATTGAGCAGCGTCGCGATGAACACGTTCGTGTGTGTAACGGGCCTAGCGACATCGAGCGGCTTCGTGCTTCTGCGCCACAAACTCAGCGACATATAGACAAGATAGGCGCAGACCAGCCCGCTCAAAATCTGTCCGAACACCGGCTCAGCGGCGACGAAAGGTCCAACGGCAGCCCGCAGTATCAGGATAGCGCAGACATAGCCCGCCGCCTCACTGAGCAGCAGCGGCAGGGAACCCTTGACGCCTCGCGTCGCTCCGGAAGTTGCCAGCAAGGTGTTGGTCGGTCCCGGCGTCGACAGCAGCGCGACCGCGCCCAATGTGAAAGCCAAAATGTCGTTCATGCCGCAAGCGTCCGCTGTTTGGCCGATGCCGGCCTTGATCTGGATCAGAAAACGGGAGAAGCAAACGGTTCTGTTCGCCGCACGCTCGACTGCGATGCCGAGGATACGGCTTCAGCCATCAGCCAGACCGGTCTAAGAGTTGCTGGTCCGGCCCCTCACCCACCTGCGAGACCATTCGCTTTGATCCTCAATCTGCTTCCCGTCCTCGATCTCGCCGCGCTCGGCTGGTTTGTCGCCATCATCGCGACATACGAGTTCATCTCAACGCGGCCGGGCGTCTATCAGAAGTCGATCGCCTGCTACGTGCAGAACCACCGCCGCGACTGGATGATCGAAATGAGCCAGCGCGAAAACCGGATCGTCGATGGGCAACTGCTGGGCTGGCTCGTCAATGCCAATGCCTTCTTTGCCTCGACCTCGGTCATCGTTATCGGCGGTTTGGCAGCGCTTCTGTCGTATGGAGAAAAAGCGCGCGAGATCGTCGAAGCGCTGCCCTACGCTGCCAATTCGACGGCAGCGCTGTGGGAGATCAAAGTCATCTTTCTCATGATGATCATGATCTACGCGTTCTTCAAATTTGCGTGGGCGTTCCGGCTCTCGCACTATACCGTGATGATGATGGGTGCCACACCGGCCCACGATTCATCCCATACCGCTGCCCGACTCGACCACGCGAACCGGACTGCGGAATTGCTGGGCCTCGTCGGGTGGCATGCGAACCTCGGTCTGCGGTCGTTTTACTACACCATTGCCGGCCTGATGTGGTTTTTCCATCCGGTGGCTTTCATGATTGCGGCGACGTGGGTCGTGCTTATCCTCGCGCGTCGCGATTTCTTCTCGCACTCGCGCGCTATCCTTAAAGGCCCCGATCCTCACCCATAGAGGCTCCAGAGGAACTTCACCGCGACGAGCGCGAGGAAGGCTGCGAAGGCAAGTTCCAGGGCGCGCTTGGGCAGGCCGTGCGCAAGCCGCACGCCGATCGGAGCGAATGCGATGCTCGTCGGCAGCATCACCAGGGCGGCCGGAACATTGACGTAGCCGAGCGAGCCCGGCGGCAAGCCTTCGGCGCCCCATCCCGCCCAGATATACCCGGCCATCCCGGTTGCAGCGATGATGGGGCCGAAGCCGGAGGATGTTGCCACTGCGGCCAGCACGGGGAAGCCGAAGAGCATGAGGAGAGACACCATGAACAGGCCGCCGCCGATGCTCATGAGAGCCGAAAGAACCCCGATGGCGAACGCTGCCGCCTCGAGAGAATGGGTCGAGGGCAATTCATCTCCCAGCCGCCAATCATCGCGGCCGAGGGCCAGTTTGAGGCTCATCACGATTGCGGCGACGACCCACACCCAGCGCAAGGCTTCGCTCGACATCGCGCTTGCGATGGCAACGCCGACGACGACGCCGAGAAAGACGGCTGGACCCAGTCGCTTCAGCGCCACCATGTCGACGGCGTTACGGGCGCGCTGGGCACGGTAGGAGCGGTAGCCTGTCGGGCCAATCACGCCGAACGATGTGCCAAGCGTCACCTGCATGCGGATGTCTTCGGGCACGCCGGCAGCACCCATGGCCGTGTACAGCACGGGAACCAGCACCGACCCGCCGCCGATGCCGAAAAGGCCCGAAAGAAAGCCCGCCGCGATCCCCGCTGCTGCGAGTGCCGCCATCATGGGAGCGTGGTCGATCAGAGAAGAGAAAAAATCCGGCATGCGGGTCGCACGTTACTCGGCCGCGGACGAAAGCGCGACGGCGCTTTCGCCTTCAGCCGCGGCGATGGCTTTTTGCAGCACGTCCGCGCCTGCGCCCGGCCGCTGGCCCTCCTCGCTGAGAATGCGTCTGAAAAGACGACCGCGCGGTCGGCCATGATAGAGGCCGAGGACGTGGCGCGTGATGTTGTTCAATCGTCCGCCGCGTCCAATATGTTGCTCGATGACAGGGATTATGCGCTCGAGCGCGGCGCGGCGCGTGACGGCGGGCTCAATGGCGCCAAAGAAGCGGCGGTCCACATCGGCCAGGATGTAGGGATCGTGATATGCCGCGCGGCCGAGCATCACGCCATCGACCTGGCGCAGGTGCTCCTCGCACGCGTCGAGGCTCTCGATGCCGCCGTTGATGACGATGGTGAGATCGGGGCGAGCAGCCTTCAAGCGGTAGACGCGCCCATAATCAAGCGGAGGAATTTCACGGTTTTCTTTCGGCGACAGGCCTTTCAACCAAGCCTTGCGGGCGTGCACGATGAACACTCGGCAGCCGGCCTCCGCCACGCGATCGATAAAACGCTGGAAATCGGCCTCAGCGTCCTGGTCGTCGATGCCGATGCGGCACTTCACGGTGACAGGAATGGAGACGGCGTTGGCCATCGCTGCGAAGCACACGGCGACGAGATCGGGTTCCGCCATCAGGCAGGCGCCGAAGCGGCCCTCCTGCACGCGATCGGAGGGGCAGCCGATATTGAGATTGATCTCCCGGTAGCCGAGTTCGGCACCGATACGCGCGGCTTCAGCCAGTTTGGCCGGATCGGACCCGCCCAGTTGCAGAGCCACGGGCTGTTCGGCGGGATCGAACCCGAGGAGCCGCTCGCGATTGCCGTGCAGGATCGCTTCCGCTGTCACCATCTCCGTATAGAGCAGGGCATGCCTCGTCAGCCCGCGATGGAAGGTCCGGCAATGCCGGTCGGTCCAATCCATCATGGGGGCAACGCAGAAGGTATGCGGGGCGGCTTTCATGGCGCTTGGTAGCTGTCGCCGGCACGCCGGGCAAGGTGGCAGCGCCCGGATAGGCGCATTTTGGCTTGTGGCGTGACGACAGCGATGGGGTGCACATCTGAACTGCTGTTGGAGCCGGGAGCGGGCGAACGGCGTTCACATAAGAGCTTGATTTCTATCAATTCGCGGCAGTTGGGCAGACCGTATGTTGACCTGATCCGGAACTATCCGCCGAGGGCTGCCGTGTCGACCCGCATCAAGTGTCTGCAATGTGCCGTGCGCCGTACCGGGCCGTGCAGTGCTCTGACGACGGCGACGGCCAATGAACTGGCGAGGATCGTGCACCGGCGGCGGATACCCGCGGGTCAGGTGCTGTATGGCGGGACGAACCGCCAGAAGACATTTTCCATCATCGTCGAAGGTGTGGTGAAGCTCGTCAACATGCAGCCGGATGGCGGCAACCAGATCGTTGGATTGCAGTTCCCGTCTGATTTCGTCGGGCGGCCTTTCGCTGACGATGCAGGGCTGATCGCTGAAGCCGCAACAGATCTTGACGTATGCGCCTTCTCGGGCAGCGCGTTCGAGAACCTGATGCAGACGCATCCCGATCTTGAGCGGACCATATTCAAACGCACGCTCGATGATCTCGACGCAGCCCGTCAATGGATGTTCATGATCGCGCGCAAAACGGCAGAGGAACGCGTCGCGAGCCTGCTCGTGCTGATCGCCCGCAAACTCAAAGGCGATGCGGCAAACGATGGCTCGCTGGCCGCTGACATGGAATTTGCTTTGCCTCTTTCGCGGACGGAAATTGCTGAATCTCTGGGTCTGCGCCTCGAAACAGTCAGTCGCCAATTCGCCGCCTTGAAGGCGGAGGGCGTCATTGCGACTGGCCGTCGCCGGGGCATCAAGGTGTGCGATCTGACAAGCCTTGCGGCACGCGCGCAGGGCCATACGCATCCGGTAACCTCATGAGCGCCTTTCCGTAGTTGACCATCTGCAGAGCTAAAGCGCACGCTGCTTGGGAAGTCCTGCAGGATATCCCCGTGCCAGCATCAGAAGCTATGATCGGCGACCAGCGAGACGTGATTGCGTTTCTGAGCGATCCCGCGTCATACGATCCACGTCCCGCGAACGTTCAGCGGATCGAAACGCACGGGGCGCAGGTGTTTCTCACCGCTGGCGACGTGTTCAAGATCAAGCGGGCGGTGCGATATCCGTATCTGGATTTTTCCACTCTGGAGAAGCGGCATACGGCGTGCGCGCGGGAACTTCAGATCAATTCGCCGAACGCGCCGATGATCTACAAGCGGCTTGCCGCCATCACGCGCGAAGCAGATGGACGACTGGCTTTCGACGGACGTGGCGAAGTCGTCGAATGGGCCGTGCAGATGGTGCGGTTCCGGGAAGAGGACGTGCTCGCCAACCGGATTGCGCACTCCCCGCTGACGACGGACGAAGCAAAATCACTGGCGGATGCGGTATATGACTCGCATCTTCGGGCCGCAGTGATCGAGACGCCTCCGCGCAAAGCGTCAACGGCAAACATCGCTGCTGACGTGCTCGCCGCGCTTCAGTCGCTGTTCGCTCCGGCGGATCAACCTGCGATCCAGGTTCTCACCACGAGGTTGACCGCCCTCGTTGCCGACGTGCAGCCGCTGCTAGAGCGCCGTGCGTCGGAGGGACATGTGCGGCGCTGCCACGGCGATCTCCATCTTGCCAACATCGTTCTGCTCGAGGGCGCGCCGACACTCTTCGATGCCATCGAGTTCGACGAGACACTTGCAACGACCGATACGCTCTACGATCTGGCCTTCCTGTTGATGGATCTCGACAAGCGCGATCAGCGTCCAACGGCGAACATGGTGCTCAATCGCTATCTTTGGCGGACGCAAGATATTAGCGATATTGACGGACTTGCGGCCCTGCCAGTGTTCCTCGCGCTGAGGGCTGCCATTCGCGCCATGGTGGGGGCACAGAAAGCGGCACTCACAGGCGACGAACTGACGGAGCCGCGCAGCTATCTTGTGCGGACCGCGTCGTATCTGCGCGACAGCATCCCGGCACTCGTTCTGGTCGGTGGCTTGTCAGGATCGGGAAAATCCACACTTGCAGCTGCGCTTGCTCCGTACCTTGGGCGGGCACCAGGCGCGCTGCATTTGCGCAGCGATCTTGAACGCAAAGCACTTTTCAAAGTCCAGGAGTTGGAGCACCTGCCTGAAGCTGCCTACAGCGAACAAGCAACGGCTGCGGTTTACCACCTCATGCTTCACAAAGCTCGCTCAGCGCTGCGCGCCGGTTGCTCCGTCATTGCTGATGCCGTGCATGCGCATCCATCAGAACGCGCCGCGATGGCGGCGCTCGCTGAACAAACGGGCGCTCGTCTGCATACGTTCTGGCTAAACGCTCCTCCCGAGATCCTCTTTGAGCGCGTTGCCAACCGCAAAAACGACGCGTCGGACGCGACGCCGCAGGTCGTCGAGCGGCAAATGTTCTACGATCTCGGTCAGCTCGAATGGACGCAACTCGACGCCAGCGGGCCGCTCGAGGAAACGCTACGCACGGCAATGTCATATTTGCATGCGAGCATCGACCCACCATGACGACGCGAAATCTCGAAGCCCTCCTCACGCCACGGTCGGTGGCGCTGATTGGTGCCAGTCCGACACCGGGTTCGGTCGGTAATATTATCGCGCGAAATCTGCTCAGAGCCGGATTTGCGGGGCCGATCCATTTCGTCAATCCGAAGCATCCACGCGTCGAAGACCGGGTTTGCGCAACGTCGGTCCGCGAGATCGACGGGGTGCCAGACCTCGCCATCGTGGCGACACCTCCCGACACCGTGCCAAGCATCATCGCAGAACTGGGAGCCAAAGGGGTGCGGGCCGCCGTCGTGATCACGGCGGGCTTGACGGCGGAACAGAAGGTCGCGGTTTTGAACGCCGCACGCCCGAGGTGCCTGCGCGTTCAGGGTCCCAACTGTCTCGGCATCATGTTGCCGCAGATCGGGCTCGATGCCAGTTTTTCGCATCGCGCGCCATTGAGCGGCGACCTCGCGTTTCTTTCGCAGTCCGGAGCGCTGGTCACGAGCATCGTCGACTGGGCGGCCGCTCGCGGAATCGGGTTCAGCCATGTCGTTTCACTTGGCGAGATGCTTGATGTGGATTTCGGCGACCTGCTCGACTATCTCGCCGGCGACGTCACCAGCCGCGCGATCCTGCTCTACATCGAGAGCATCACCAATGCGCCGAAGTTTTTGTCGGCAGCGCGGCGCGCGGCGCGGGCGAAGCCGGTCATCGTCATCAAGTCCGGCCGCCACGCCGCGGGCGCGAAAGCAGCGCTGTCACACACAGGAGCGCTTGCTGGCTCCGACAAGGCCTATGAAGCCGCTTTCCGCCGTGCCGGTGTTCTTCGTGTTCGCGAAATCGAGCAGCTGTTCGATGCGGCCGAAACGCTCTCACGTGTCGGGCGTCTCAGCGGCGAACGTCTGACGATCATCACCAACGGCGGCGGAGCCGGCGTCCTTGCTGTGGACCGTCTTACTGATTGGGGCGGCACGCTCGCGACCCTCGATCCCGCGACCATCGCGAAGCTGGACGCGGCGTTGCCACCCACGTGGTCGCATGCCAATCCCATCGACATCATCGGGGATGCGAAGCCCGAACGGTATCAAAATGCTGTCGAAGCGGTTCTCTCCGACAAGGGGACCGACGCCATTCTGGTCATGAACTGCCCAACCGCTTTGGCTGATAGCACGCAAGCGGCCGAGACCGTGATCGAGACCGTGAAGGCGCATAAATCAGACGGACGCAAGCGGCCCCTTCTCAGCGTCTGGCTTGGAAACGGCGCGGCCGAACCGGGGCGAGCGGCCTTCCGCGCCGCCGGGCATCCGTCGTTCGAAAGTCCCGACGATGCGATCAATGGATTTATGCAGCTCGTTCGGCATCGACGAGCGCAGGATCAGCTGATGCTGACGCCGCCTTCACTGCCCGACGATATGGGTCTCGATCCCGTTGCGGTGAACCATGCGCTCAGTGAGGCGCTGAAACGAGGCGAGACGGTTCTGGGAGAGGCACCGTCGAAGGAAATCCTTACGGCTTATGGAATCAAGACCGTGCCGACACGCACAGCTGCAACGCCCGAAGAGGCGCGTGCCGTGGCGGAGGAGTTGTTGGCCTCAAGCAAATCGGTGGCGCTGAAGATCCGCTCGCCCGACATTACCCATAAATCCGACGTCGGGGGCGTGCGGCTCGATCTGGCGACACCTGAAGACTGCGCTGATGCGGCGGAAGCGATGCTCAGCCGCATCAGGCGCTTGAAGCCGAACGCGCGCATCGAGGGCTTTACCGTGCAGCCGATGATCCGCAAGAAAGATGCGCACGAACTCTTCGCCGGCGTCAGCACGGATCAGACGTTCGGGCCGCTTATTGTTTTCGGCGCCGGCGGCACGGGTGTGGAGGTCATGCGCGATACGGCGGAGGCCCTGCCGCCGCTCGATCTCGGTCTGGCGCATGACCTGATGTCGCAGACGCGGATATCACGCCTGCTCGCGGGGTATCGCGACCGGCCGGCAGCCGATCTCGACCGAATTGCCATGGTGCTGGTGCGGCTCAGCTATCTCGTTGCCGAGCATCCGGAGATCCGGGAGATCGATATCAATCCGCTCCTGGCGGATGACCGCGACGTGGTGGCGCTCGACGCCAGGATCGTGATCGCCGATCCTGTCACAAATCCGAGGGTCCCGATGAGCATTCGCGCCTACCCCACGCGCTGGGAAGCCGACTTCGTCATGTCGACTGGTCAGGAGTTGCTGATCCGGCCGATCCGTCCAGATGACGAACTGCGTTACGAAGCGTTCTTTGAGCAGGTGACACCGCATGACATGCGCATGCGCTTCTTCATGGCGGCGAAGACCTTGAGCCACGCCGCAATCGCGCGGCTGACGCAGATCGATTACGGGCGCGAGATGGCGTTCGTTGCCATCGAGAAAACCACGGGCTCTCTGCTGGGCGTTGCGCGGATGATGGCAGGATCCGATTACCACAATGCCGAGTTCGCGGTGCTGGTAGCGTCGAACCTCAAGGGCAAGGGTTTGGGCAAGCGGCTGATGCAGCATCTCATCGCCTATGCGCAGGCGGAGGGCGTCAGCGAACTCGTGGGCACGGTGCTGGCCGAAAATCAGACCATGCTCGACTTCTGCGCTCGGCTCGGGTTCACGATCGTGGAAGACCCGGAAGATCTCGGCATCCGGATCGCGTCCCTCACGCTGGCGGACGCCAAGGCGGCCTGACGCTTCGTCGCATTCGTCAGATCGGCGGCACCGGAGAGGGCGGCACGTCGGGATCAGTCTCATGTACCTCGATCAACCCGCGGCCCAAGTGGCTCGCATGCCGGCTGTATGAGAAGTAGATGACCAATCCAACGGCTGCCCAGCCCGCGAACAGCGCCAGCGTATAGGCCGAGAGGCTGAAGAACAGATAGAGACATCCCGCGATCGCGAGTGGCGCGACAAAGTTTACGGCCGGGGTGCGGAAGGGACGGCGGCGATGGGGGTCCGTGCGGCGCAGGATCATGACCGCAAGAGCCACCATGGCGAAAGCAAAGAGTGTTCCTGAATTGGAGATGTCGGCCAACGCTCCCACCGGGAAGAAAGCGGCAAAGAGCGCGACGAAGATGCCCGTCATGATCGTGATGATGTGCGGGGTGTGGAAGCGCGGGTGAACTTCCGACAGCCGCTCAGGCAGCAGGCCGTCGCGGCTCATGACGAAGAAGATGCGCGTTTGGCCGTACATCATCATCAGGACGACCGACGGGAGTGCCAAGCCGGCGGCAAGGCCGACGAGGTTGCCGATCTGCGGCCAGCCAATTTCGCGCAGGGTCCAAGCGAGTGCCTCCTTGGAACAGACAACGGTCTCCGCGGCCGCTTTGCAGGCGTCGGCCATTTCCGAACTGCCGGGCGGGATGCCGGTGCCGTCTGCGCGCAGCAGCGGCTGGGCTCCGACGGTACCGATAACTCCGCTGGCGACGATCAGATAGAAGACCGTGCAAATAGCGAGGGAACCGATCAAGCCGATCGGCATGTTGCGCTGTGGATTTTTGGTTTCCTCAGCGGCGGTTGAGACCGCATCAAAGCCGACGTACGCGAAAAAGATGGACGCAGCAGCGGCGGATATCCCGGTGAAGCCAAGGGGCGCGAAGGGCTCAAATTGCTGCATGTTCATGGCCGGAACGGCGAGCACGATGAAGAGCGTCAGCGCCGCGACTTTCACGGCCACGAGGATGGAATTGAAGTAAGCGCTTTCTTTCGTGCCGATGACCAGCAGGCCCGTAACGGCGAGAGTGACGAGGAATGCAGGGAGATTGATGATGCCGCCTTGGCTGGGGCCTGCCGAAATTGCGAGCGGGATTTCTATGCCGAGCAGATTTTTCAATAGCCCCACGAAGTAGCCGGACCAACCGACCGCCACAGCACCCGCAGCGACAGCATATTCCAGCACGAGGGCCCAGCCGACTACCCAGGCGAGGAGTTCGCCCATCACGGCGTATGTGTAGGTGTAGGCCGAGCCTGAGACCGGACACATGGAGGCGAGTTCGGAGTAGCAGAGTGCCGCTACGGCGCAAACTGTGCCGGCAATGACGAAGCTCAGCAACATGCCAGGCCCCGCCTTTTGGGCGGCTTCGGCGGTGAGAACGAAAATTCCCGTGCCGATGATGGCGCCGATCCCGAGCATGACCAGTTGGAACGCTCCCAGCGAACGGTGGAGAGATTTCTTCTCGGCCGTGCGCAAAATCGCGCTCAGCGGTTTTACCCGGTCAAACAGCATCACTTCCCCCTTGTCGCCGCCCCTGATCCCACGCGGCCCGATGTATCCATCGACTTGCCATGGCAAGCAAAAGGCACGCCAAGGGCGCCACCTTAGAACCATGCGGCGCGGGCAAGCAAGCAACTGGGCCTTAGCTGCCGAGATTGGCCGTCTGGCGAGCGGCCACGCTTCGGTCTAACGCTTGCTTACGAAGGTTGCGGTTAGGGCTAGGCGCTTGGAGATAGGTATGCCAGTCCAAAGACCGGGCAACGTCTGCGTCGCGGGTGGTCGTGATTTGAAGGTGCACGGACTTCAATGGTATGTAGCGGCTGTGGTGGCCGCGTTCGTCTTGCAGGCTGCGCCGGGGCTGGCCGATTCCGCTCTCGTGGTCGCGGGGCCTGCAAGCGGGCGGTATGCCGGAACGCTTGCTGCGATGGCCGCTGGGGCTCACGAGGCCGTCGCAGGACGCACAATTCGCATAACCGAGGTGGACGACGGCTGTGACGCCGGACGGGCTGAAGGCGCGGCGCGTGTGATTGTCGCCGACAAGCCGGATCTCGTAATTGGACATCCCTGCCCTGCGGCGGCCATCGCGGCAGCGAAGGTCTATGCGGCGGCCGGTGTTCTCTTCATTGCGCTGGGCGTTCGTCATCCCGATTTAACGGACAAGCGCGCCGGCCCGACGATCTTTCGCCTTGCAGGACGTGACGACCGCCAGGGCCAGGCGGCGGCGGCGGAACTTCTCGCCGTCGCGCCTCAAGGTAAGATCGCAATTGTGCAGGATCGGACCGCCTATGCGCGGGGCCTGACTGCGGCGGTGACAGCTGAGATTTTAGCAGCGGAAGATCGCGCCGCCGTCGGTCGTTCCCATCGTGGCTGGGCGGCGCGACTACGATGCCGAGATGCAAAAGCTCAAGAGTTCTGCCGCCGGAGGCTGTCTTTTTCGCCGGCTATCCCTCCGAGGCGGCGGTCGTACTGAGGAGCCTGCGCAAGGCGGGAATTGCGGCAGCGCTGCTTGCTTCAGATGCCAATGCGACCGACGAATTCGGTGCAGCGGCCGCGTCTGTTGATCCCTCCACGCCGGCAGTAAAAGTGATGATGCGCGCGCCTCGGTCAGGCGGCATGAATTCCGCCGATCTGAAGTGGGCTGCCAGCAGCGCCGTCAAGATATGGCTTTCTTTGCAAGCGAACAGCCAGTCGAGCGATATGGCCGGGCGGCTTGCCGGATCGGAGGCTCAGGGCGAAGATCGCGTGCAGTTTGATGCGAAGGGCGATGCGCGCGTTCCTTCGTTCGCGGCTGTGCCGCTTGTCGCGGGACGATGGCCCAGAAGTGCGAACGCCGGTCCCTAGAGGAACCGGCGCAACACAATCCTTCGTTGTTCGTCCTCAACGGCCCTGCAACTCCTGCAGGCAGTCCTGCAGAAGGCGCCGCTCCATGCGCTGTAGCGCTTCCGGAATGGCGGCACCGCGGGAGCGATACGTGTTGATGCGATCTTTAAGGATCGCGTATTGAGCGCGAGGATCGTCTAGCTCATCGAAACGGGAGTTGAGTTCGGCAATCTCGCTCTGCATCTGCTCAGACATGTGTTTCCACTCGTCGGTTTCTCGGGACAGGTCCGGTCTATGAATCCGGATCTGCTTCCTCTTTCCCTAGCGTGCCACCCATCCGGACACTGTAACCCGGGTGACATTTACATAGAGTTGCGTCGTAGCCCTCACGATACAAGTGCCTCATCGGCGCTGCGTTAAGAGCCGTGTCCGATTTTCAACATCGAACCTGAAGCCAACCTGAACGGAGGCACCGCGGTCCGCTGTCGATCCACCAGTCAAATATGGCTCGAAAACGGCGTGAATTTCGCTCATGCAGCGAAGCGTGGCTCGGGAGAAACAGAGCGCCGTTTTTCAATCGTTTTCGATCGCTGCCTTGGTTTTGCCCAAGGTGCATTTCGGCCGGTAATTTTGCATAGCAGCATTGGGATTTGCGGGGCTGCGATTAGACGGCGCTTCGCTGATGCGAAATGAACATCCATTCATATTGAGCCGATGTTTTTTCGATTGGTAAGAATTGACGCAGGGGTCGCCTTGAGCCGCATTCTGAGGATCGGGGCGTCTTTTTTGGCGCCAGGCGGTCCCCGGTGATTCGGCTACGGCTTAAAATGTGAGGTGGCGGGAGCGCTTCCTTCGACTGGCCACGTTGCTGGCGGGCACCGGGGGTGTTACGCCCTCCTCGACCATTCCCGCGCCGGCGCTGTGCCCGCCGGGTTCAGCCGCAGCCCCAACGAGGACGTCCATGATTCCCCGCTACTCCCGGCCCGAGATGGTTCGCATCTGGGACCCAGAGACGCGCTATCGCATCTGGTTCGAGATCGAGAGCCATGCCGCTACGGCAATGGCGAACCTCGGTATCATCCCCAAAGAAGCGGCCGACATCATATGGAAGAAGGGGTCGCAGGCGCGCTTCGAAGTCGCCCGCATCGACGCCATCGAGCAGGTAACGAAGCACGACGTGATCGCCTTCCTGACGCATTTGGCCGAAATCGTCGGACCTGAGGCGCGGTTCGTGCACCAAGGGATGACTTCGTCGGACGTACTCGACACGACGCTCAATGTGCAGCTCGTGCGTGCCGCCGACATCCTGATCGCCGATATCGACCGGCTGCTTGAAGCGCTCAAGCTGCGCGCGTTCGAGCACCGGCTGACGCCGACGATCGGGCGCAGCCACGGCATCCACGCCGAGCCGACGACATTCGGCCTCAAGCTCGCCTGCGCTTATGCGGAATTCGAGCGCGCACGGGAGCGTCTCGTTGCAGCGCGCGAAGACGTGCGCACCTGCGCGATCTCCGGCGCGGTCGGCACGTTTGCCAATATCGACCCGCGGGTGGAAGCCTTCGTCGCTGAACGGATGGGCCTGAAGCCGGAACCGGTCTCGACGCAGGTCGTGCCGCGCGATCGCCATGCGATGTACTTCGCCACACTCGGCGTCGTGGCGTCGTCGGTGGAGCGGTTGGCGACGGAGATCCGCCATCTGCAGCGCACCGAGGTACTGGAGGCGGAGGAGTACTTCTCGCCAGGGCAGAAGGGTTCATCTGCCATGCCGCATAAGCGAAATCCGGTGCTGGCCGAAAATCTGACGGGTCTCGCTCGGATCGTACGCGGTTATGCCATGCCTGCCATGGAGAACGTGGCGCTGTGGCACGAGCGCGACATCTCGCATTCATCGGTGGAGCGTATGATCGGTCCGGATGCGACAGTGACGCTCGATTTCGCGCTCAACCGTCTGGCGGGCGTCATCGAGAAGCTCGTGATCTACCCCGAAAACATGAAAAAGAATCTCGACCGGCTCGGTGGCTTGCATAACTCTCAGCGCATTCTGCTGGCACTGACACAGGCCGGCGTGTCGCGTGAGGACGCCTACTCCATGGTGCAACGCAACGCTATGAAGACCTGGGAAGAGGGCAAGGACTTCCTGGCCGAATTGAAGTCGGACACGGAGGTCACTTCCAAAGTTGCGGTGAAGGATCTCGAGGCGATGTTCGACCTTGGCTACCACTTCAAGCACGTCGATACGATTTTCGATCGTGTTTTCGGTAAAGGCTAAGAGGTTGAGAGGTCCGTCATGTATACTGTCATCGGCTCACTGCAGACGCGTGCATTGCGTGTCGTCTGGATGCTCGAAGAACTGGGGCAGCCCTATACGATCGACCCGAAGCGTCCGCGTGATCCTGCTGTCATAGCGCTCAACCCGTCGGGCAAGGTGCCCGTGCTTGTCGATGAGGGCACGCCGATCTTCGACAGCGTCGCCATCTGCCAGTATCTCGCCGACAAACACGATCGGTTCACTTTTCCGTCCGGCACGATCGATCGCGCGCATCAGGACAGCTTCACTCAGTTCGCCGTAGACGACGTGGAGGGTCCGCTCTGGACAGTGGCCAAGCACACGTTCGTGCTGCCGGAGGAGTATCGGGTGGCCGACGTCAAGCGCGCGTGCCAGTTCGACTTCGATCGTGCGATGGTGGCACTCGGGACGCCGGCTCGGGAGCAAGCCTTACGTCATGGGCGAGGCCTTCACCGTACCCGATATCATCCTCGGCAACTGCCTTGGATGGGCGACCAGCATCAAGTGGCGCCTGCCGGAAGGGAACGTCAGCAGCTACTTCGATCGCATTCGCAATCGCCCTGCTTTTATGAAGGCGCTTGCGCTGCGCAGCGCGGCTTAGCGATCGGTTCTGAGATCACCGCTCGATGGGGCGGTGTTCCAGTACTGTTCACGTCTCGCCGCTTGTGGCAGACAGCAGGGAGACCCACATCAGCCGGGGACGCGAGCAGGGCGGCCCGCAATTGCAGAGACTATGAAAACATCCGAAGCCGACATTCTCATCATTCCAGGCTGGTCGAGTTCGGGGCCAGACCATTGGCAGACGCGCTGGGAGAAAAATCTCAAGACCGCGCGGCGTGTGGAGCAGGAGGATTGGATCCGGCCTGACAAAGATCAGTGGGTTGCGCGGATCGTTGAAGCGGCCGCGCAGTCGGTACGTCCGGTGGTGATTGTCGCGCACAGCCTGGGGACGGTTGCCGTTGCGCATGCGGGAGCAAAGCTTGCCCGCTTGCCCGCACCGCCCGTCGGTGCATTTCTGGTTGCGCCGGCGGACGTGGACAATGCCGCTGGTTGGCCCGTGACCGCGGGCGAGACGTTCGGCGCCTCGCAGGAGACGGGCTTCGCGCCCATGCCGAAATCTATCCTGCCCTTTCCTTCGGTGCTCGTCGCATCATCGAACGACCCGTACTGCTCGCTGGAGCGGGCTCGGGCGCTGGCCACGACGTGGGGCTCGACAGTCATCGAGAGCGGCGACGTTGGACACATCAATGTCGGCAGCGGACACGGGCCCTGGCCCGACGGCCTTCTCGCGTTCGGTATCTTCATGCAGCGGCTGTCGGCTGCGCCGGTGGCGCTGAAACGCACACCGGACGCGTGAGTAAACGCCTGGGCCCGGCCACTGTTACGAAGCGGGCTTTTCAAGATCGCTGACGGCCTTAGCCAGCGCTGAGTGCATCACGTTCCGAATGTCTTCATCCGAGACCGACAGGCCCTTGGCGACGAGGTCTGACTTCACCTTGCGGAAGACGTCGTCGTCACCTTTTTCTGCCAGGTCGGCTTTGCGCACGTCCTTGATGTAATCATCGAGAGCAGTGCCGGTCAGCCCCAGCAGTCCGCCGGCCCATTCCGCGAGAGCCTTATTGCGCCGGGATTCCGCTTTGAATTTCAGTTCGCTGTCGCGGGCGAACATATTCTCGTAGGCCTTTTCGCGCTTATCGAAAGTCGTCATTCCGGCTCTCCACTGGGCGTGTTCTTGGATTGTTCTGGGCGAACTCGAGTTGCAGGTCGTCATCGCTCGGGGCCCGCATCGCATGCTGCCTAGCCGGTCCCACATGACAAATCAACGGCTTGTGGCCGACATGAACCATTGCCCCTAATCAAGCGGCGGTGCGGCGTCGTTAAGATTGTTTCTCCCCCCGGTTCGGCTAGGGTCCGCAAAGTCGCTTTCGAATACCAGCGCGGCCCGGCCC
Source organism: uncultured Alphaproteobacteria bacterium (assembly GCA_963708775.1). Classification (GTDB taxonomy): domain Bacteria; phylum Pseudomonadota; class Alphaproteobacteria; order Rhizobiales; family Hyphomicrobiaceae; genus JAGVSR01. The sequence continues at coordinate 217,365 of CAVPTI010000002.1, forward strand.
CCTACCCAACAAGACGCAGAATTAACCTGCAACATCAAAGGGCAGTGTCTCGCAGTGCGTGTTGCCGACGTGTTGAGTGAGCATGAGCGTGATCGTCAAAGGACCAGGATCGATGAACAGGCGGCGGCGGATTTACGAGGGCAAGGCGAAGGTACTCTACGAGGGACCCGAGCCCGGCACCTTGATCCAGCACTTCAAAGATGACGCGACCGCGTTCAATGCAAAGAAGCATGCCCTTATCGAAGGCAAGGGCGTGCTCAACAATCGCATTTCCGAATACATCTTCTCGCGCCTCGGCGACATCGGCGTTCCGACACACTTCATCAAGCGGCTCAACATGCGTGAGCAATTGATCCGCGAGGTTGAGATTGTACCGCTGGAAGTCGTCGTGCGCAACGTTGCTGCGGGATCTTTGGCAACGCGGCTTGGCCTCGAAGAGGGCACGCAGCTGCCGCGCTCGATTATCGAGTTCTATTACAAGGCTGATGCGCTGAACGATCCGATGGTTTCGGAAGAGCACATCACCGCGTTTGGCTGGGCCACTCCGGCCGAGATCGACGAGATCATGCAGCTCGCGCTGCGTATCAACGACTTTCTCGTCGGCCTGTTTCTCGGCATCGGCATCCGCCTCGTGGACTTCAAGGTCGAGTTTGGCCGCTTGTGGGACAATGAGCAGATGCGGATCGTGCTCGCAGACGAGATCAGCCCCGACTGCTGCCGTCTGTGGGACATCACGTCGGGCGACAAGCTCGACAAGGATCGCTTCCGCCGTGACCTTGGTGGCGTGCTGGAGGCCTATCAGGAAGTCGCTCGTCGCCTCGGTGTGCTTACGGAGAACCCGCGTCCGAAGGGCTCGGGACCGGTGCTGGTTGCGTCCAATCCCACGGGTAAACCCAACTAACTGCGGCTTCGATCAACCGGCAGCCGACTACCGAAGACACTCGGCTGGCTGCGGTTGCCGATTTCCGGCTGCCGGAGACTGACATGAAGGCCCTTATCCGCATCACACTGAAGAACGGCGTGCTCGATCCCCAGGGGAAGGCGATCGAAGGGGCCGTGCGCGGTCTTGGCATCTCCGGCGTCGGCGACGTGCGGCAGGGCAAGTTCATCGAAGTGCAACTCGACGAGACCGATCAGGCGAAGGCCAAGGTCATTGTTGAGCAGATGTGCAAGGACCTCCTCGCGAACACCGTGATCGAGAATTACGCCTACGATCTTGTTCCATGAGCGGTTCGGGTGCCGGCGAGGACGAGCGTCGCGCCATCAGGTTCATGGTCTTGAAATTCGTGGTTTTCGCGTTGCTTCCGGTCGCAGCTGCGGCGGCCATTGTTTACCTGACGTTTCCCCAGTGACATGACCAAGCTGGCTGCGACTTTGACGATCCTGATGGTCCTGGCTCCGGCTCTGGCCTTTGCGGCTGAACCGGGGAAGTCTGGTCCTCCACTGGCCGCGCTGACGCTCATCGTAGCGAAGCCGGTTGCGTTAGATTGCCAAACCAAGTCCGTGGTTGTTGCGGAGAACGCGGCCAATGCCACTAGCGGTCAGCTGAAGCTGACGCTGTTGCTCAAGAACGAAACCCCGAAGCCTGCGACGGGTTCGTGGCGCATCGCAGGTGTCGGGCCGGAGCACACCGGGTCATTGGGTGGACGCGAAGCCAAGACGTGTGCGGAGGCCTGTCCTCTGCGTGTTGCGGTGGATGGGAATATCGAACTCTGGTCTCCCGCTCCCAAGGGCGTTGACCAGCTCGCGGCCGGGGAGAAGCTGCTGCTGGCTGTGGTGAAAGCCGATACGCTCGCCTTGCGTGCGACCACGTTCAGCGGCAAAGAAATCGAAAGCCTTGAAGAAGGCACCTGCAGGATCGGATCGTGATGAAAGCCTCTGTCATCGTTTTTCCCGGATCGAACTGCGACCGTGACGTGAAGGTCGCGATCGAGCGAATTACAGGTTTTGCGCCGAATATGGTCTGGCATGGTGACGCCAGCGTCCCGTCCTCCGATCTGATCGTGCTGCCCGGCGGTTTCTCCTATGGCGATTACCTGCGCTGCGGGGCCATGGCCGCTCATTCGCCAATCATGAAGGACGTGATCGCGAAGGCGAAGGCCGGCACGCCAGTGCTCGGGATCTGCAACGGTTTCCAGGTGCTTTGCGAGTCCGGGCTGCTGCCGGGCGTGCTGATGCGTAACCGCTCACTCAAGTTCATCTGCAAGGACGTGCATCTGCGCACGGAGCGAGACGACACATTTTTCTCACGCTGCTACCGCAAGGGTGAGGTCATCAAGGTTCCGATCGCGCATGCGGAAGGCAACTATTTCGCCGACAGCGAAACGCTGGACCGCCTCGAGGGCGAAGGACGCGTTGCTTTCCGCTATTGCGATGAAGCCGGCACGGTCAGCGATGCGACGTCGCCCAACGGCGCCCAGCGCAACATTGCCGGCATCACGGATCCAACGGGCCGCATTCTTGGAATGATGCCGCATCCCGAACGGTTGTATGAGGCTGCGCTGGGTGGCACCGACGGCCGCCGCATCTTCGAGAGCGCGGTGATCAGTTTGTCAGCGGACGCGGCTTGAGGACGGTGCGTGTAGTCGGCACCAATTAGTGGCGGTTGGGGCAGCACCAGCGCTACCTCTCCTCGCGCACCATGCGCGCCGGCACATTGATGTCGAAGTGATGAACGGTTTCCTTGAGGCCTAGCGAAATCGTAGAGTGCGATGGCCGGTCCATCCTCCAGATCGGCCTGAACGAAGATGACGTAGGCGCCGCGTTCGGCGGCGAGACGCTGCAAATGCTGAATGAGCAGTGTGGCGATGCCTCGCCTGCGCACGTCTTCCAGAACGCCAAGGTCGTAAATATAGACTTCACTTCGTTCTTGTTCGAACTTCTCGAGCACGTAGGCGGCCAGGCCGCCGACGATACGTCCGTCAGTCTCTGACACGAGCACAATGAAGCCGGGATTGGCGAGCAGCCGTTCCAGGTAGGATTTTCTGGGTATTGCGCCGAGATAAGCCTCTGGCTGCTCGAAGACATTGGCGAAGACTGCGAGTAGCTGCGTGAGCTCAGCAGTGTCCCCCGGCCCGAGTTGGCGGATCATCGTTTGTAAGTGGCCCATCATCGGTACGCCTGTTCGAGTTGCTGCGACCCCTCTGTGGATAGCTGGGATAGCTCTCGCTTGACGAGGCCTCTGGGTGTGATTCGGATCTGCCCGGCGGGGGCGGACTCGGAGTAGCACTTGAGGCATGGCAGAACCCGTATTCCTCCCCACCGAGAAACTGCGCGCCGTGGCGAATGCCACCGAGCCCGTAAATTTTCGTCAGGTGCCCCATAACATCGAAGCCGAGCAGGCTTTGCTGGGTGCCATCCTCGTCAACAACGAGGCGCTCGATCGTGTGACCGACTTCCTCGAGCCGGTCCATTTCTACGATCCGCTGCATGCGGAAATCTATGAGACGGCGACGAAGCTCATCCAGGCCGGCAAGCAGGCGACACCCGTCACGCTCAAGACGTTCTTTGAGAACGCAGAGCCGATCGGTCCGAACATGACCGTGCCGCAGTACCTCGGGCGGTTGGCTGCCAGCGCCACGACGATCATCAACGCGCACGACTATGGCCAGACGATTTATGATCTGGCCATCCGGCGCAACCTGATCGTCATCGGCGAAGACCTCGTCAATGTCGCGTTTGACAGCCCCGTCGATCACTCTCCCGACGAGCAGATCGCGGAGGTGGAGGGCAAGCTCTACGCGCTCGCCGAAAAGGGCAAGTATGGGCAAGGGCTTCTTGTCGTTCGGCACGGCGCTGACGCATGCGATCGAAATGGCGAATAGCGCCTACGAGCGCGACGGGCACCTCTCCGGCATCTCGACGGGGCTCACCGATCTCGATTCCAAACTCGGTGGCCTGCAATCATCCGACCTCATCATTCTCGCCGGGCGACCGTCGATGGGTAAGACGGCGCTGGTGACGAACATCGCTTACAACGTGGCGAAAGCTTATCGCGCAGAGATCCAGCCCAACGGGGAAGAAAAGACCATCGACGGGGCGAAGGTCGGGTTCTTCTCGCTGGAAATGTCGGCCGAGCAGCTCGCCACACGAATTCTTTCCGAACAGGCCGAGATCGCATCGGAGAAAATCCGGCGCGGGATGATCACGCAGGAAGAGTTCAGCAAGCTCGTCGTCGTATCGCAGGAAATGAGCCGAGCGCCGCTGTTCATCGACCAGACCGGCGGCATCACGGTGGCGCAGCTGGCGGCACGGGCGCGCAAGTTGAAGCGGCAGCATGGCCTCGGCCTGCTGATCATCGACTACCTGCAGCTGCTGGCGGGATCGTCGAAATCGTCGAGCGCCAACCGCGTGCAGGAAATCACCGAGATCACCACGGGTCTCAAGGCGCTGGCGAAGGAGTTGCAGGTCCCGATCATCGCGCTGTCGCAGCTGTCGCGCGCGGTCGAGCAGCGCGAAGACAAGCGTCCGCAGCTCTCGGACCTGCGCGAATCAGGATCGATCGAGCAGGACGCGGACGTCGTCATGTTCGTGTTCCGTGAAGAATACTACGTCGAGCGCCTCAAGCCCAACGAGAGCGATCCGAAGTTCCAGGAATGGCAGCAGAAGATGATGCAGGTGTCGGGTAAGGCCGAGGTCATCATCGGCAAGCAGCGCCATGGACCCGTCGGCACGGTGCCGTTGTCATTCGAGAGCCAGTTTACGCGGTTTGGCAATCTCGCCCGCGATGCCTGGATGCCCGAGCGCATGGAATAACAGCACGCATGGCCGAACCTGTGGCAGCCGCGACCTCGCAACGGGCGCAAGGGTGTGCCAAAGACTTTTGGATGACGCTACCTGAACCCAAGATAGCCCCTGTTGCGCCGGAGCTGATGACGATCCCCGCGTCCGAGACCGGCGTGCTGAGGATCGACCTCAATGCGATCGCCGGCAACTGGCGATCGCTGTCCGATCAGGTTCGTCCGGCCGAGTGCGGCGCTGTGGTCAAGGCCGATGCCTATGGTCTCGGTATCGCTCGCGTGTTGCCTGCGCTCGTCGCTGCCGGCTGCAAATCGTTCTTTGTCGCGACGCCGGGTGAAGCAGCAGATGCGCGGGCACTCGAGGGCTCAGCACGGATCTTCGTGCTCGATGGACTTTTCCCGGGAGCCGCGGATGCCGTGCTGGGTGCTGGCGCCATTCCGTGTCTTGCAAGCCTCGCAGAGGTCGAAGAGTGGTCCGCTCACGCGCGACGGATCGGAGCGCGGCTTGCGACGGCGCTGCATGTAGACAGTGGCCTCAACCGGTTGGGACTTCCCGCCGCCGAAGTCGCCAAGCTGGTAGCACGTCCCGATCTGCTGGCCTCGCTCGATGTCGTGCTCGTCATGAGCCATCTGGCGTCAGCCGATGATCCGGCAGATCCGACGAATGCTGCCCAGCATCATGCATTCGACGAGCTGAGGCGAATGCTTCCTGCGGCGCAAGCCTCACTCGCCGCGTCCGACGGGTTGATGCTCGGCGGGGCCTTTCACTTCGATCTCGTTCGGCCAGGCTATGCGCTGTACGGCGGCCAGGCTTTTCGCGGGGCGCGATCGCCCGTTGCGGCGGTCGTTTCGCTATTCACGCGCGTGCTGCAGGTGCGCGACGTGATGCCGGGAGGAGCGGTCGGGTATTCTGGCTCGTGGCGCGCACCGCGGCCGAGTCGGATTGCAACGCTCGCCACTGGATATGCCGACGGATACGCCCGCTCGGCGAGCGCGGCATCGGGATCTCCGGGCGGGTCGGTTGTCATCCACGGTGCGCGGTTGCCCGTGGTCGGGCGGGTGTCGATGGATCTGATCACGGTCGATGTCACCGACTGCGCGGTGCCGGTCACGCGCGGGGACACCGCCGAAGTGCTCGGGGCCACGCTGCCGCTCGAGACGGTGGGGGCCGAGGCGCGGACCATTGGTTATGAGGTTCTGACAAGGCTCGGCCAGCGTTACAGCCGTGTTTACGTCGGAGGCGGCGCTTAGATGGCGAAGGCCGCGAAGTCTCTCTACGTCTGCCAAGCCTGTGGGGCGAGTTCGCCGCGATGGGCGGGGAAATGCCCGTCCTGCAGCGAGTGGAACACGCTGGCCGAGGAAACCGACGCGGGTCCACCGCCGGGCTCGGGGATCACCCGCACTTCTAAAGGCAGAGCAATAAAACTCGGGACGCTAGAAGGCGGAGCGGACGAGGCGCCGCGATTCACAACCGGCATGGCGGAACTCGACCGGGTCACGGGGGGCGGCATCGTGCCGGGGTCTGCGCTGCTCATCGGCGGCGAACCGGGGATCGGCAAATCAACGCTCCTCTTGCAGTTGTCGGCATCGATTGCACGCGCCGGGCTGAAGGCCGTTTATTTCTCGGGCGAAGAAGCGGCGGCGCAGGTTCGGCTCAGGGCCGATCGTTTGGGCCTCGCGTCGGCACCGGTCGCACTCGCGGCGGAGACAAACCTCGCCAACATCCTGGCGACACTCGATGCGGGGGCGAAACCCGATCTTGTCGTCGTCAATTCCATTCAGACGCTCTGGTCGGATGAACTCGACGCCGCACCCGGCACCGTCAGTCAGGTGCGGGCGGCCACACAGTCGCTGATCCGCTACGCCAAGCTCAATGGTTCCGCCCTGCTGCTCGTCGGTCACGTTACGAAGGACGGCCAGATCGCGGGGCCGAAGGTCGTGGAGCACATGGTGGATTGCGTGCTGTCGTTCGAAGGCGACCGCGGACACCCATTCCGCATCTTGCGGGCGACGAAGAACCGGTTCGGGGCGACCGACGAAATCGGCGTCTTCGAGATGGTGCAGCAGGGCCTGCGCGAGGTTGCGAACCCTTCGGAGCTGTTTCTCGGCGATCGCGAAGCCTCGGTTCCCGGTGCGGCGGTGTTCGCGGGGATGGAAGGTACGCGCCCGATCCTGGTTGAGATCCAGGCACTGGTGGCGCCGTCTCAACTGGGCACGCCGCGGCGTGCGGTCGTGGGCTGGGACAGCAACCGATTGTCCATGATCCTCGCCGTCCTGGAAGCTCGCTGCGGCGTGTCGCTAGCCCAGCACGACGTGTACCTCAACGTGGCCGGCGGGCTGAAAATCACGGAACCGGCGGCCGATCTGGCCGTGGCTTCTGCCCTGTTATCGTCATTCTCGGGCATTGCGTTACCGCCACAACGGGTCTCGTTCGGGGAAATCTCGCTTTCGGGCGCCGTCCGGACGAGTGCACATACGGCCTTGCGCCTGAAAGAGGCCAAGAAACTGGGCTTCACCGAAGCTGTGATCCCAGCTGCAGGCGAGACCGGGGGAGACGCCGCCCAACTGTCACTCACACGCATCAGTCATCTCAAAGACCTTGCGGACCCATTGCGCCCATGCGACTGAGCCTTGAAATTGAGCCGTTCAGCGGCGACTCCGCCGCTCAGCCTCGCCACAGAGAGTGCCTCGAATGATCGGTCCGCTGACATATCTCGACGCCGCGTTGATCGCAGTGGCGCTCATTTCTGGTCTGCTGGCCATGTACCGCGGGCTGACGCGCGAAGTCCTGTCGATCGTCTCCTGGGCCGTGGCTGCTCTGGCGGTGCTTTATTTTGTAAAGAACTACAAGAAGTTCGCCGAGGATCTGGCGGCGCAGATGGGCACGCAGGTGGCGATCGCGCAAATCGCGATCGGTGCCGTGATCTTCCTGATTGTGCTGATCATCGTGCATCTCATCACTTCGCGGATCTCGGATGTCATCCTCGACAGTTCCGTCGGCATGATCGATCGAATCCTCGGCTTCCTGTTCGGGGTGGTGCGCGGCTTCATCCTGGTGGTGATTCCCTACATGTTTTACGAGAGCTTCATTCCGGATCCTGCCAATCAGCAGCCCTGGGTTCGAGATTCCGCTTCGCTTCCCTATATTAAGTCCACAGGCAACTCGATCCGATCCATTCTTGAGACCCACATGCCGTCGAGCCTGACCAATCCGCAGCCTGCGCCCGCCAATCCTGCCGAGCCGCCGCCAGGCTGAACCCGGGTTTGGCTGCATAACTATTGTGCAGCGCCGCAAATGTGACAGTGCGGCGACCGGCCATGGCGCTGGAGCGCAAAGTGGTGCTAAAGACGGGGCGAACCGGACCGGCGTTTCGTGCGCCGGTTGCGCGCAACGGATGCTTGAGCGGGAGGCAACCATGGCGCTTCACCACGACGCCGATCTGACAGCCGGCGACTTTGGCTATTCGAAGTTCGGTGACGATCGCTTGCGCGAGGAGTGCGGCGTGTTCGGGGTCTTTGGACATCCGGATGCGGCGGCACTGACGGCGCTTGGTCTGCACGCCCTTCAACATCGCGGACAGGAAGCTGCCGGTATTGTCACGTACGACGGTCAGCAGTTCCATTCCGAGCGGCGTCTGGGGCTCGTCGGCGACAATTTCAATGATGCGGGCGTCATCGGGCGCCTCAAGGGTCATATCGCTGTCGGGCATAATCGATACTCTACGACCGGCGAACCGGCGCTCAAGAACGTGCAGCCGCTTTATGCCGACATCGATACCGGCGGGTTCGCCGTCGGACACAACGGCAATCTCACCAACGCCCTCACCCTTCGCCGCGAACTCATCTCATCAGGCGCCATCTTCCCATCGACCTCCGACACGGAAGTCATTCTGCATCTCCTGTCGCGCTCCAAGAAGCGGCGCATGGTGGACCGCTTCATCGAGGCGATCCGGCAGATCGAGGGCGCCTATGCGCTCGTGGCGCTCACGAACGACATGATCATAGCGGCCCGCGATCCGATCGGGATCCGCCCGCTGGTGCTCGGGCGTCTCGACGGCGCGACGATCTTCGCCTCCGAGACCTGTGCACTCGACATGGTGGGCGCGGAGTTCGTGCGCGAAGTGGAGAACGGCGAAGTCGTCGTCGTCACGAAAGACGGCATCGAGACCCATCGCCCCTTCCCTCGCCGCCCGGCTCGGCCTTGCATTTTCGAGTACATTTACTTCTCGCGCCCTGACAGCGTGATCGGTGGTCGCTCGGTTTATGATATCCGCAAGCAGATGGGCGTTCAGCTCGCCATCGAATCGACGCCTGAGGCCGACGTGATTGTGCCGATCCCGGATTCTGGCGTGCCGGCGGCCATCGGGTTTTCGCAGCAATCCGGTATTCCGTTCGAGCTGGGCATCATCCGCAATCACTACGTCGGCCGCACCTTCATCGAGCCTGAGCAGCGCATCCGCGCTCTGGGCGTAAAGCTGAAACATTCGGCCAATGCCGGGGTGATCCGCGGCAAGCGGATCGTGCTCATCGACGACAGCGTCGTGCGCGGGACGACCTCGAAAAAGATCGTGCAGCTCATGTATGAGGCGGGTGCGAAAGAAGTGCACATGCGCATTTCCTCGCCACCGATCACGCATCCCGACTACTACGGCATCGACACGCCGCGGAAGAAGGACTTGCTGGCTGCCAATATGGATGTGGACGGCATGCGCCAATTCATGGGTGCGGACAGTCTCGCCTTCCTGTCGGTCAACGGCATTTACCGCTCGGTCGGCATCGAAGCGCGCGATCCGCGCGCGCCGCAGTTCACCGACCATTGCTTTACCGGTGAATACCCGACCGAACTCGTCGACCAGAACGGCACCGGCTTTCGGCAGCTCTCGCTGCTGGCCGAGGTCGTCTAACTCAGCGCCCGCGGGGTCGCCGCGGCTCCATCGAAGGCACCCCGCACCGTGACTGCCGAAGTTTCTTCTCTCAAAGGGCGCCTTGCTCTCGTGACCGGCGCAACGCGTGGCATTGGGCGCGCGGTTGCAGTGTCTTTTGCCAAAGCCGGCGCGCATGTGATCGCCGTCGGCCGCACTCAGGGCGCTCTCGAAGAACTGGATGACGAGATCCAAAAAGTCGGCGAGCCGGCGACGCTGCTGACGCTGGATCTGCGCAAGGGGGAAAAGATTGACGGGCTGGGGCCGACGATCTTCGAGCGCTGGGGCAAGCTCGACGTCTTTGTCGGTAATGCCGCCATGCTCGGGCCGCTTTCGCCGCTGCCGCACGTGACGGCCGATGCGTGGCAGCACGTCATCGACGTCAACCTGACCGCCAACTGGCGCTTGATCCGGACGCTCGATCCGTTGCTGAAGCGGTCGGATGCCGGGAGGGTGATCCTCGTGTCATCGGGGGCCGCCGACGGCCACTATGCATACTGGGGCCCTTATGCCATCTCGAAGGCCGGCGTCGAATGCATGGGGAAAATGTACGCGGCCGAGTGCGAGAACACGCCAGTCCGGGTCGCCATAGTGAACCCTGGTGCGACGCGAACAGCGATGCGGGCAAAAGCATTCCCGGGGGAAGATCCGATGACGATTCCCGCGCCGGAAGATGTTGCGCCGCTGTTTCTGGAACTCGCGCTCCCGCAGAGCACGCTGCATGGCGAGGTCGTCCGCTATCGAGACTGGCGCGAGGCGCGGTCGGTCGCGGCCGCCACCTGACGCGGGACGATCATCCCTTCACCTCGATCACCATGCCGTCGAAGGCTGGTTCGATGCCGGGCGGCAAGTCGGCTGAGAGCTTTGCGTAGTCGAGATCGCTCGTCATGTGGGTGAGGATTGCGCGCCTGGGTTTCAATCGTGCGATCCAATCGAGGGCCTGGTCGACGCTGAAGTGGCTCGGATGATTTGTATAGCGCAGCGCGTCCACGATCCAGACGTCGAGCCCTTCGAGCAGCGGAATGGACGCGTCGGGCATGCCTGAAACATCGGGCGAGTAGGCGATGTTGCCGAAGCGAAATCCAAGCGAGGGGATGTCCCCGTGCATCTGCGGGATGGCCTGGATATCGAAGGCACAGTTGACGCCATGGACGCGGATCCGACCGTCAGCTGGAATTTCAGCGGCTTTCAAGATCGGGTGATAGCCCGAACCCGGCTGATGCTCGAAGCAATAGTTGAAACGCGAGACGAGGCTGCTTCGTGTCGGCGCATCGAAGTGGCACGTTACTTTGGATTTCATCGCGTAGGCGACCATGCGCAAGTCGTCGATGCCGTGGGTATGGTCGGCGTGGTCGTGCGTGTAGAGCACGCCATCCAAGTGCGTGCAGCGCGCGTCGATAAGCTGTTCGCGCATATCCGGCGGCGTATCGACGAGGACGTTGGCAAAACCGCCGGGGACGATTTTTTCGACCAGAACCGAGCAGCGGCGCCGGCAATTCCTTGCATTATTCGGATCGCACGCGCCCCAGATTGGGCCGAGCCTCGGCACGCCGCCGGACGAGCCGCAGCCCAGGATCGTGAGGCGGATCGTCATGCAGAGGCTCCGGGACGCGGCACCTTTGTGTAGAGGCGGAAGAAATTGTCGGTGGTGATGCGGGCGAATTCGTCGAGCGTCAGGCCGCGCGCTGCGGCCAGAGCGCGTGCTGTGTGGATGACGTAGGCCGGCTCGTTCTGCTTGCCGCGAAAGGGCTCCGGCGCGAGATACGGTGCGTCCGTCTCGACGAGCACGCGATCGAGCGGGACAGCATTGGCAATGGCGCGCAGCTCATCGTTTTTCTTGAAGCTCACCACGCCGGAGAACGACACGTAAAGGCCGAGGTCCACCGCGCGCATGGCCAATTCACGTCCGCCGGTGAAGCAATGCAGAACGGCGGGGAACGGTCCCTTGGCGTGCTCCTCTTCGAGGATCGCGATGGTATCTGCGTCGGCATCACGCGTGTGGATCTCGAGCGGCAGCCCGGTCATGCGTGCCGCAGCGATGTGGGTGCGGAAGCCTTGGGCTTGAGCCTGGGGCGTCGAGTGCTGGTAGAAATAGTCGAGACCGGCTTCGCCGATGCCGACAATCTTGGGATGCTCGGCGTAGCGGGCGAGATCAACGGCGGTAATGTCCAGTTCTTCGTGGGCATAGTGGGGATGGGTTCCGACGGTCCCGTAGACGGTGTCGAAGCGCTCAACGACCGAGATGAGGTGATCGAACTTCCGCACGCGCGTGGAGATGTTTACCATAATGCCGACGCCCGCTGCATGGGCGCGCGCGACGACGCCATCAAGATCGCTCGCGAACTCTGGCCGGTCGATGTGGCAGTGGTGATCGACAAGCATCATCTCAGGTGCCGTCCTCGGCCTTGGACTTTTGCCGGTTGGCTTCCTTCTTGGCTTTCTTTGCGAGTTTGGCCGCCTCTTGTTCTTCGGCCGATACGGAACCGCTCTTTTTGGTCTCCGCCGTGGGATCGACGTAACGCGGGAAAACACCCTGCGGTTCGGGGAGCTGCGTTCCGGGCTTCAGGCGGCCTGCCGGACCGAGGGCTGCGAACGTGCGTGATGCAGGATCGGGCAAAGCCAACAAATGCAACAGTTTGTCGGCTGACTGGGGCATGACCGGCTGCACGAGGATCGCGAGCTGGCGCACGACTTCCGCCGTCACGTAGAGGACCGTGCCCTTGCGTTCCGGCGTGAGTGACTTGTCGAAGGGCTTTTCGTTCGCGAAGTATCGATCGCCTTCGCCGACGACGTCCCAGACGGCGTCGAGCCAAGTCTTGATCGCCTGCTTGTCCATCGCGGCGCGGGCCGTCGCGTAGAGAGCATCGGCTTTGACGATGAGCGCGGTGTCGGCTTCGGTCAGGTCGACGGGTGCGGGGACGACGCCGCCGAAGCCCTTCCAGATCATCGACAGGCAGCGCTGGGCGAGGTTGCCCAAGCCGTTGGCGAGATCAGCATTGATGCGCGCTGCGATGGTTTCGGGAGAATAACTGCCATCGGAGCCGAAGACGACTTCGCGCAGGAAGTAGTAGCGGACCTGATCGACGCCGTAGTGCTCGGCCAGCGCAAAGGGATCGACGACGTTGCCGACCGACTTCGACATCTTCTCGCCCTTGTTGAACAAAAACCCATGGCCGAACACGCGCTTGGGGAGTGCGACGCCCGCGCTCATCAGGAAGGCCGGCCAGTAGATCGCGTGGAAGCGGACGATATCCTTGCCGATGACGTGGACATCGCAGGGCCAGAACTGCTGGCGCTGTGCGCCGCCGCCGAAGATGCCGGTCGCCGTGCAGTAGTTGTTGAGCGCATCCACCCAGACATACATGACATGGCCGGGGTGACCGGGGACGGGAATGCCCCAATCGAGCGTGGTGCGCGAAATGGACAGGTCTTCCAGACCTGAGCGAATAAAGCTCACGACTTCGTTGCGGCGCTCGGCCGGCAGGATGAAATCGGGATCGGCCTCAATGTGGGCGAGAAGCGGCTCCTGATACTTCGATAGGCGGAAGAAGAACGTCTCTTCTTCCTGCCAGTTGACTTCCGTTCCGGTCGGCGTGGCATAGCGCTGCCCGTCGTCGCGGACTTCGGTTTCGTTTTCCTTATAGTAGGTCTCGTCGCGGACCGAGTACCAGCCACCGTATTTCTTCAGGTAGATGTCGCCGGCGGCTTCCATGCGCAGCCAGAGTTCCTGGCACGACTTGTAATGGCGCGCTTCCGTCGTGCGGATGAAATCGTCGTTCGACAGATTGAGGACGGCGGCCATCTCGCGGAAGCGGGCAGAGTTGCGATCTGCCAATTCGCGTGGAGTGATGCCTTCCTTGAGCGCCGTCTGCTTCATCTTCAAACCGTGCTCGTCGGTGCCGGTGAGAAAGAACACGTCCTTGCCGTCGAGCCGCTCGAAGCGCGCGATTGCATCGGTTGCGATCGCTTCATAGGCATGTCCGATGTGGGGCACGCCATTGGGATACGAAATGGCCGTCGTGATATAGAAACGTGTGCTCATGGCCTCGCGCGCCGTCATGTGTTGAGCTGCGGATGTCGTCGAAGTTGCCCAGAGTGGAACAGTCAGGCCGGGGCCGCGCCGCGTGAGGCCTGCACAATCCTCTGGAACGTCAACAGGATCAGTGATTTGCGATCCAAGTTGTAGGTCTCAGTGCTGGCCTTTTCGGCGACCGTGGTTTCCCACAGTTGCGCCCATGCCGCAAGCTGGTCCTCGGGGATGATCCGGCGAGCCAATTGGACATCGGCGGGATCGCCCTCGCCGGTCGCCGCAGTTCGGACAAGGCGCGTCAGCCGGCCGAGCAGAAGATCGAAAAAGAGTTCGTACTTTGCCTCTGCGGCTGCGGAGCCCAGTTCATCGCCGATGGCATGAACGGTGAGCCAATCAATGCGGGGCAAGTTTGAAAGGAGGCCGTCTATCTTGCGATGCAGATCGAGGCCCTTGGCCGTATGCAGCATCAAGAAGCGGCGGACGCTGCCTTCGGCTAAACGTGAGAGGGTCTGCCATTCCTCGCCTGCGGGTAGCGCCGCATTCGCGCCGGCATCTTCGGCGGCATTGAGGGCTTGGGCGACGGCTTTGCGCAGGTTCTCATCGGCCAGCGGCGCGCACGCCAGCGTGCGGCAACGGGAGCGTATCGTAGGCAACAGACGATCCGGCGCGGAGGAGATGAGCAGAAACACCGTGCGCTTGGGCGGCTCCTCCAGCGACTTCAAAAGCGCGTTGGCGGCATTGGTATTCAATTCATCGACGGGATCGACAATGACCACGCGCCAACCCTCGCCCGCACCCATGGCGAGGAAACCCTTTGAGGCGGCGGACTTCGTCGACTGTAATCTCGGATTTGAGCTTCTTCGTCTTGAAGTCATAGGGGCGGCGCAGAACGAGAAGTTCAGGATGGGCCAGATTGGCGACGAGGCGGGCGGCGCTCGTTGCCCGGTCCACATCGAGAGAGCCGCCGAACATGTCGCGCTCGCTCTCACCGGCAAGAAGAAAACGAGCAATGCGGTAGGCGAATGTCGCCTTGCCGATGCCGGGCGGACCAGTGACGATCCACCCGTGATGCAAACGGCCGGACTGGAAGGCGTCGAGAAAACCCTGTTCGGCTGCTGCCTGTCCGTAAAGACGATCGGTGAGACGGGGCGAGGGATAGCCGTCGAGTTTGTCAGGCTCGGGAAGGAGTTCGATCTCACCCGAGAGGGCCGGCGCGCGAGCCATCTCAGCTCGCCTCGGTGAGGAGGCGCGCTTCGACGGCATCCCAGACGGCGATAGCCACGTCGTCGGCCGACTTCTGGCCGTCGACCACGACGCACCGCTGCGGCTCGAGGCGAGCAATTTCAAGAAAGCCTTCGCGCAGTCGTTTGTGGAACTCGAGGTCTCGCGCTTCGAAGCGATCAGCTAGAAGGCTGCGCGGTTGCTTTGGAATTTTCTCGCTGGGAGCGGCTGGTACGGGAGCGGTGAGGCGCAGGGCGGCTCGGGCCAAACCGATTTCGGCGGGAATATCGACGACGATCGTCAGGTCGGGCTTCGTGTTCTGGACCACGATGAGTTCCACCGCTTCGAGCAAACGCGGTTCGACGCGGCCGGCATAGCCTTGATAGACACGCGTTGAATCCGAGAAGCGGTCGCAGACGACGAAGCGGCCGGAGTTCAGCGCGGGGCGAATGACCTGCTCCAGGTGATCGGCGCGGGCGGAGGCAAAGAGGAGGGCCTCAGCCAACGGTGAATGTTTTTCAAGATGCGGATCGAGGATCAGGGTGCGCAGGCGTTCAGCGAAGGGCGACCCGCCGGGCTCACGCGTGACCGTCACGGCATGGCCCGCGGCGGTCAGGCGATCGGCCAACCGCTTGGCTTGGGTCGATTTGCCGGACCCTTCGCCGCCCTCGAATGTGATGAACCAACCGGCCGTCATGCGCCCTCTCTGCGAGCCGGCAACGGCCCGGGGCCATTTCCATCAAGCCCCCCGGGCGTTTTAGAGGTTGGCCCAGCGCAGCGCCAGAAAAACCAGACTATCCATGCCGCGGCGCCAGACGGTAGCGGGCTCCACGTCTTCCATGGCGACGAGCGGCACTTCAGTCGTGGCGTTGGAGGTACTCGTCACGCGCAAGCGAGCGATCTCGTCGCCCTTCTTCACCGGCGGTTTCAAGGGACCATTATAGACGATTTCGGCCCGCAGCCTCTGGTTGGCGGGAAAACGCGGCAGGACGACGTTCAGAGGGCCACCGCCTTTAGCGGTTAGAGGGACATACAGTTGGGTACCGCCCCAGACGCGGGCGTGGCCGACTTCCGCATCCGCATCGAACAACGTGAAATTCGCGAAGCTGCGCTGACCCCATTCGAGCAACCGGCGCGCTTCCTCGCGGCGCTCTTTTTCGTCGGCCAAACCCATGACGACACCGATCAGGCGGCGCCCTTCGTTGACGGATGAAAAAACGATGCCGTAGCCGGCTTCTTTGGTATGGCCGGTTTTCAACCCGTCAACGGCAAGGGCTTCGTCACCAAGCAGCGGGTTGCGATTGTAGAATTTGTGCTTGCGATAGGCGAACTCGCGCTGGGCAAAGATTTTATATTGCTCGGGATGCTCGCGGATGATGTGGCGAGCGAGGAGTGCCAGTTCGCGCGCAGTCATCTGGTGCTCGGGATCATGCAGGCCTGTGGAATTGCGGAACGTGGATTTGGTGAGGCCGATGCGCCGGGCCTCCTCCTCCATCATTTTTGCAAAACCCTGCTCCGTTCCGCCGAGCGCCTCGGCCACCGCTATGGACGCATCGTTGCCAGACTGCACGATGATGCCCTGGATCAGTTCATCGACGCGCGCGCGCGTGTTGATGGGCACGAACATCGCCGAAGTGCCGGATGGCGCGCCGCCCGTGCGCCAGGCGTATTCGCTCATCATGAATTCGTCTTCGGGCTTCACCTTGCCCTGCTTCATGGCCTGAAACAGAACTTCGAGCGTCATGAGCTTGCTCATGCTCGCGGGCGGGGCCAATTCGTCGGCGTTGAACTGAAAGAGAACGGAGCCGCTTTCCGCATCCATGAGGATGGCGCGCTTCGCACGGGTGGTGAACTCGCCGGAGGCCTGGGCCAGCGCGGGCGGCGCTTGCGCGAGGCCAAGAAGCAGAAGGCATGCGAGCAGCAGAGCGCTGCACAGCGTTGCCGCATGGCGGACGATCGATGGTGCTTCGCTTGAACCCACGCGCTCGCTCCTCAGCGTTGGATGTCGGTATTCTGGGCTGATCACGCGAAACTGCTGTGCCAATCTTTATGAGAGCGGCCGGGGCGGGGGTCAACCCTCGTGCGGACACAGTGTGGGAGCGCCGTGCCTTATGCGGTCACGGAGCGCTGCCGAGACCGGAGCGGCGGTGATCCATCACGGACCACGACGGGCTGGCGGCGCTGAACGGCGCGGGCACGGCTGGGGGCGAATACGGCTGCGTACTATCGGCAATGCGGCGGCCGCCATACCACGGCTGGCTCGCAAGGAACTGTCGCTCGCGTCGGTCGTCGCCGTTCATGGGCGCGTGACCGGCGTAGCGTACGCGCACCCGGCCGAGCCCCCTGCCCTTCGTTCCGAGCGCATCGGCCGCCGCGCGCGACAAGTCGATCACGCGATTGCCGACGTAGGGGCCGCGATCGTTGACGCGAAGCAGGACGGTGCGGCCGTTCTCAAGATTGGTGACATAGACGTAGGTGGGCAGCGGCAATGTCGGATGGGCGGCGGTGAGGCGACGCATGTCGTAGATTTCACCGTTCGCAGTTTTGCGGCCGTGGAAGTCGTCACCATACCAGGATGCGATCCCGACCTCGTCTAGCCCCGGTTGTTCGCGCGGCGTGTACCAGCGTCCGCCGATCATGTACGGCTTGCCCAGCTTGTAGGTGCCACCGCCCTTCGGGATCGGATCGTTGGGGCCGTAGACACGGGGGCTCGAACTGACACCCCACTTTGGATCGGGACCGCCGGACGAGCAGGCGCCGAGAATTGCCACAGCTAGAACAGCGGCGAGCGCGGCCAGAGTTGGCGGGGAGAGGCTCGGCAGAGAGGATGCGGGGGTACGCACGACATGGATCCCAAAGCCGGTGGGGCCGGCGCATAGCTTGATGGCCGCATCCTCGGGGAGGAGAGCGGCTTGGGCTAGGCTGCATCGTGGCGAATTGTGCTTAGCATCGGGTAAACTTTGGTTGGGTTATTCGCTCCGCAGGGGCGCTCCGCGGGGGCGGCGCATCGCGCCGGGTCGCCTTGCTCCCGGGCCTGCCGGCCCGCTTAACGCTCACGCGCGCCGGGTCCGCCTTGCTCCCACGGGCCTGCGGCCCGTTTTCAGTGCCGGACGACGCGGGGTGCTTGAGGCGCTGGGCCGTGACGCGTATAGGAGGCGCTTCGGAGGGATGGTCGAGTGGTTTAAGGCACCGGTCTTGAAAACCGGCGTGGGTGCAAGCCCACCGTGGGTTCAAATCCCACTCCCTCCGCCATTTGGCCCGTATGGGCGTGTGCAAATCGTTTGATCTTCATCTTTTCCCCTGAACTTGTGCGACCCGGTGTTCCCGTGTGCGCCCGACACTGTATTGTGCCGGGGTGTGGATGCTCGCCCTGGCACAAATGAGGGGAACGATGGCGCAGACTAACAATCGCCTGTCGGCTCGCGGTTTGCAGACGCTCTCAAAGACTGGACGTCATAGCGACGGTGGCGGCTTGTATCTGGTGGTGGAGGCGAGCGGCGCAAAACGCGGGGCTTTCCCGCATCGAGCCTGTTGCATTACCTTGCCATTATCTTGCCATTCAATGCGGTGCCGGTTCCAGCATGCCTCCCGCTAGCTACTCCCCGGCTTAATTACGACCGATGACTGTCATTGAACCTTGATGCTAGAAATACGTCTTTGCTCAGAATGTCTGTCTCGTGGAGCGAGCAAGAATGAAGACATATGTAATCAATCTTGATCGTTGCACCGAAAGGATGCGCGCGATAGCGCAGAGATTGGAAGCGATCGGCATAGCATTTGAGCGCGTGCCGGCTGTGAACGGTTTAGATGTGCCAGCCGATCTGCGAGATCAGTTCTTTATCGACGACAGTGATTTCACGCGCCTAAGCGTCGGAGAAGTTGGCTGCTATGCTAGCCATTTAGTTGTTTTTCAAAAAATGCTTGCAGACGGGCTGCCGTGGGCTCTGATCCTTGAAGATGACGCAATCATATGTTTGATGATCCTGGTGCCTTAAAGCCCTGCATGGCTGCTGTGACTTCGCCTTGGCGCGGATCGTCTATATCGCCGTCGGCTTGTCGGCAGCCTATTGCTTGAGCATACTGCCGATTGTCGCGCGCGAGCCCGTGAGGTCGCGCGTGTGATGGGCCGTCGCTGACTGGCCGTGGGCCGTCCGCGCGCGGCACGCGCGATGCCAGGTTCTTTGCAGGTAACGGCTGGCAATTATCGCTTTGAGGTGGCCAGACCGCGTGCGCAGCACCCGCGCACGCGGTCGTCGGCTGAGCAAAATTTCGTTCCATACCTCGCTTTGATGGATGGGATGACCCGATCATGGTCGGCAATGAGAAAGAGGCTGCGGCCATCCAGATTATCTAGATTCTCAGCCGGGTTGAGCGGGCCCAGCGCCGAATAAAAATGAGGACGCTGATACCCTCGCTCTTCTGCGGCTTGCCTTATGGCCGCTGCACTCGGGCTCTCCCAGATCATGTCTTCTCCGCGTGCGGCCCCGCAGATCGAAAGCAGGGGTGCTCGAAACACGTTGGCGACATAGGTGGCCGCAACGGTTCCGAGGCTGAAGCCGACGATCAGCGGCGGATCGGGCTGCGATCTGTTTTGAATGAGATCGACCGCATCCGAGATTATGCGGCGAAAAGCGACCACACTCTCGACGGGGTCGGCGCAGACCGCGCGCGTGGGCGTTTCATAGCAAGCGGCGAATGGTAGAGCTAATAATCCGCAGGCACGCGCAAGCAGGTAGGGCGTACTCCAGGGGAGAAAATAGATCACATTGCTTTCTGGCTTGCCAAGTTTACGCGCTACACCAGATGTTCCGATCTGCAGGTTGATATCAGAAAGCATCCCCCACAACCAACTTCATTGGCCATTGTTCCAGCCGTTGCGAGGGACAGGACGCTCCGCCGACATCAGCATTCGACTTCATTCATAAATTAGCGGGCTTGGACGAGGCCTGAGTCGATGAGACGGCGGTGGAACTTGAGCATGGCGCCATCCGGACAGCCATCGTAGCGGCCCTTGCACAGGTTCATAAGGCGGCGGCGTTCCAGATAGCTGTCGGAGAGCGGCACACCGGCCGATTGCAGAATTACGGTGCTGAGGAAGGGGACGTCGAGCATGTCGACATCGGGCAGGCGAGGCGTCGGGTAATTGATGCCCTCAACGCTATAGTACGTCAGGAAGCCCGGTGATCCGCGGGTGATGGCAACATCTTCGGCGGCATCGACGTTGCCGTAGCCAAGGTAGTGGCGGGTTGCGATCGGTTGATGGTCGCCGTACTGGACCAGCAGGATCGGCTCGCCGGGGAAACGGGCAGCGAGCTGACGCTTCAACTCCTCCAGATCAATGCGCGCCATGGAAAGGCGGCGCAGGTATTCGTGCATTTCCGGAAGAGTGCCAGGTGCACCACCCGGTACGTCGACCTCGGGATGATAGGGCTCAGGTAGGGGCCGTGGGCCGACATCGTGATGAGGTACGTGAAGAGTGGCTGGTCGCTCGATTTGATATGAGACGAGAGCAGGTTCAGCAGCGTGCCGTAGTAGAAATGGTCGCGTTCGCTCGCCGTTTTCGCGCCTTGCGCCTTCTTGTCGAAGATCTCAGGGATGCCGGCGGCTTTGTAGAACTTGCCGTTAGAGACGAAATTTTCTGAGAGCGGGTAGATCACGGTGTTGCGATAGCCGCAGCGCGCGAGGGCTTCAGGCAGCGTGTCGTGGACGCGGCCCGCCATCAGGGACTGGACGAACGGGCGCATGCCGCCAAACGAATAGGTCGAGACGCCGGCGAGGATGGAGAATTCGGTCAGCCACGAGGCACCGCCGTACGTTTCGACGCGCATCTTGCGCAGCGAGCCGTCACCGGATCGGAACATCGCGTCGATGCGCTTGTCGTAACCCAACTGCGGGAAGTATTCGGGCGGAACCACAGACTCCTGGTGGATCAGGAGGATGTGCGGCCGTTTGCCGGCGCGTGGAGCAAGTGGCGGGAACGGTGAATAGGGGTCCGGGAGCTGCGTCGGCGGCGTCGATCAGCTGGCCGCGCCACAGGGTCTCGATCGTTTCGGGCATGGACGAGTAGAAGGTCGAGACGACGAGGTCTTCCCAGTATTGCTGGGTATGGCGGCGTTCGCCCTTCATGGCGGCCGTCCAACCGGTGACGACGGCGAAAGCGAGCATCAGGGGAATGGCCACGCGCCGGCGAATGCGCGTTGTATCCAAGGCATAGGCGGCGGCGAGGGCGACGGCGAACAGGGCCAAGGCTGCCAGCAGCAGGATCAGTTGCGCCCGGTAGGATGCCCAGAGGAACGACAAGGTTGAGGTGGACGATAAATAGAACACAAGATCATAGGCATGAACCGACATGTTCATCGCCTGATGCTTGGCAGCGGCCGCTTGGACCACAATGGTGACCAGCAGGGTCAGAAAGACAGTTGCCACCAGCAGACGGCGGGTCAGCGATACGATCGCAAAAACGATAAAGAGCGAGGCGCTCCAGACATAAGCCAGATGCCAGCCGGACCCCTCGAACCTGCGGAAATAGTCGCCGACCCCGATGATGGCGAGCACGGTGATGATGCTGACGGCGCGCCGCCCGAGTTGCCAGCGGGCCACGGCGCGTGAGGGCTGTGCCTCGATCAGCGATCGGGGGTGAACGACTGTTCGATCAGCCATTGGTTCCGGTTGCAGGACGTCTTGATGACGGAAGTTCGCAACATGAGGTCGCCCGAAGCCTCATGTCGTATAACTGTCATAATCGATAGCTGTTCCGCTGCGTAGTCTGTTTTATCCCTAACGCCCGGCTTTATATTTTCGAGAAGCCAACCGATGTCGCCTCATTTCCGTCCCTACTCTCAATTTGCACGCTCAACAGCGGAACACCTCACCCGAGGGACGAGCCGGACCTCTTTCATGCGGAGTGAAACGCTATAAGGTGGCGCGCCACAGCGGGGCCGGACGGCGATTGCCGGCACCAGCGAACTGCATTTCTGGGGGAGACCCCATACTGGGGAGACCGGCGCCGCATGTCCGAGGAGCATGACGATCTCATTCGCCGCGTCCGATCTGATCCCCGCTTTCATGATCTGGTGCGCCGACGGGCTCGGCTGGCCTGGTTCCTGTCGGGCCTGATGATCGTGATCTATTTCGGATTTGTGCTCACCATCGCATATTTTCCAGAGCTGCTGTCGCGATCGCTCGCCGGCGGCGTGACCACCGTGGGAATTCCCGTCGGTGTTGGTGTGATCGTGTCGGCCTTCGTGCTGACCGGCATCTATGTGGCACGGGCCAACACGGCTTTCGATGATCTGACAAAGGAGATCATCGAAAGGCAGCAGCCATGACGGCAATTTGCGTCGCCCTGGTTTCGGGGGTGTTCGCGATCCTCGGTGCGTCGGCGACGGCGGCACTGGCCGACAGCATCCATGTTGCCGGCAAGTCGGATCTCAATCCTGAAGCGATTGCGATGTTCCTGATCTTCGTCCTCGCGACGCTCGGGATTACCAAATGGGCGGCAGCGCGGACCAAATCGGCTGCGGATTTTTACGCGGCGGGCGGCGGGATTACCGGCTTTCAAAACGGCCTGGCGATTGCCGGCGACTACATGTCGGCAGCCTCGTTCCTGGGCATTTCCGGGCTCGTTTTCGCCAACGGCTACGACGGGCTCATCTACTCCGTCGGGTGGCTGGTGGGCTGGCCGATCGTCCTGTTCCTCATTGCCGAACGGCTGCGCAATCTAGGGAAGTATACATTCGCAGACGTGGCGGCCTTTCGGCTGCAGCCGACGCCGATTCGCATTCTGTCGGCGACCGGCACGCTCGTGGTGGTCGCGTTCTATCTGATCGCGCAGATGGTGGGCGCGGGCAAACTCATCCAGACCCTGTTTGGTCTCGACTATCTGTATGCCGTGATCATCGTCGGGCTGTTGATGATCATCTATGTCGCCTTCGGAGGCATGGTGGCGACGACCTGGGTGCAGATCATCAAAGCCTGCATGCTGCTCGGCGGGGCAACCTTCATGGCGCTGATGGTGCTCGCCAAGTTCAACTTCTCGCCGGAAGCCATGTTTCAGCGGGCGACGGAGGTGCATCCGAACGGAGCGGCTATCATGGGACCAGGCGCCCTCGTCAAGGATCCGATATCCACCCTGTCTCTGGGACTGGCGCTGATGTTCGGGACGGCGGGCCTGCCGCACATCCTGATGCGGTTCTTTACCGTTGCGGATGCGAAAGCCGCGCGCAAGAGCGTCTTCTACGCCACGGGCTTCATCGGCTACTTCTATATTCTCACTTTCATCATCGGCTTCGGCGCGATCACGCTCCTGTTGCAGGACCCCACCTACTTCAAGGCGGGCGCACTGCCGGCGGCGAACGGAAGCTATTCTCCGGCCGACATGATCGGCTCGGGCAATATGTCGGCTGTGCACCTGTCACAAGCGGTGGGCGGGTCGCTGTTCCTGGGTTTCATTTCGGCTGTGGCGTTCGCCACTATTCTCGCTGTCGTGGCAGGGCTGACGCTCGCCGGTGCGACCGCGGTCAGCCACGATCTCTATGCCTCCGTGATCGCACGGGGTCAGGTGAATGAGCATCAGGAGATCCGGTTGTCGCGTATCGCTGCGGTGGTGATCGGATGCTTCGCGATCTTTCTGGGATACGTTTTCGAGAACCAGAACGTCGCCTTCATGGTCGGGCTTGCATTCGCCATCGCGGCCAGCTGCAATTTCCCCGTCCTTGCCATGAGCATGTTCTGGAAGGGCACGACGACGCGAGGGGCGTTCGTCGGCGGCTTTCTTGGTCTCATCAGTGCGACCGTCATGGTCGTGCTCAGTCCGTCTGTTTGGGAAAAAACCTTGGGGTATCCTTCCGGATCGGCCCTCTTTCCCTATGATAATCCGGCGCTGTTCTCGATGACGATCGCGTTTGCCGGAATTTGGCTCTTCTCGATCACCGATCGCAGTCAGTCCGCGGATGATGAGAGAGCGGCTTTCGAGGCGCAGTACGTTCGGTCGGAGACGGGTATCGGCGCATCGGGAGCGGCGGCGCACTAGATCTATCGACGCAAAAACGCCGGAGCGTGTTTGGACCGCTCCGGCGTTTTCTCTATCAAGTTCGTCGCTGTTACCAGCGGCGGCGATCCATCTTCCAAAGCGCGCCGATGATCAGACCGGCTGCCGCGACGGCCGCCAAGCTCAGCATGGGCTGCTCGCGGACCGTCCGATCAACGGACGACATCACCTGGCGCCCCTGTTCGGCTGCATTGCGTGCCATATGTTCGGCGCTGTCGAGCGTGCGGTCCATCTGACGGCTCGCGGCATCGCT
Organism: uncultured Alphaproteobacteria bacterium; assembly: GCA_963708775.1. Taxonomy (GTDB): domain Bacteria; phylum Pseudomonadota; class Alphaproteobacteria; order Rhizobiales; family Hyphomicrobiaceae; genus JAGVSR01. The sequence goes on from CAVPTI010000002.1 coordinate 241,579, forward strand.
GAGGCCAGCCGCGCGTTCGGACAGATCGCTCGCCGAACCTCCATAGGTGGTCGTTGCCATGCCATGCTCTCCTGTGTTGGCATTGAAGAAACTCACTCGAACCCGGGCCTGATCTGCCGACGGCAAATCGTATGGCGCGCAGGTTCGGTGCTGATCAACGAATGACGGGGCTTCCAGTTCCCTGAGGTGGAACGCTACGGCCCCGCTCGCGTTCCAGGGCATGTCGGCTGCACTTGCAATCGATTGGCGTCAAATCTTCGAACCAGCGCTCGGTCTTGGGCGAAATGTTCGTGCGCGGAACAATCATTTATTTGTCGCTTTTTTGATTTTGCGGTTTGTGGCGCACCGGCAGGCTGGACAATTCGGCACGGCGGATCTGCTCGTCATTGTCCTCATCGCGGACGCTGCGCAGAACGGATTTGGCAAGGACTACACGTCCGTGACGGAGGCCGTCGTCCTCGTCATCACGATTGTGGGCTGGGATTATCTGATCGACTGGCTTGCGTGGCGGTACGACCGCCTACGACCCTGGCTGAAGGTCCCCGCACTCACGTTGATCGAGCAGGGCCGGATCGTTGAAGAAAACCTACGGCGTGAGATGATCTCGCGCGATGACTTGGCCGGCCAGTTAAGAGCCAACGGCGTCCGGGCACCGTCCGAAGTGGAACTGGCAAGGCTCGAAGAAGACGGGCGTGTCAGTGTCATCAAAGTGGGCAGGAACGATCAGAGTGATAGAGGCGACGACCAGGTGACGCAATGAGCACCACCTGGTCCTGATCGTGACCCTGACGCGCCGTTAGCGGGTCTGATTGTTTTCCATGCTGTCGGCCGCGCCATTGCCATCGCGATCGATCCGGCTTTCTGGGCGAGGCACAGCAGGGCCGTATTGCCGGCGCCGTATTCGGTTACCAACGCCGCTGTTAGGCTGGGCCGGATTATAGGAACGACCGCTTGCGCCCGGTTGGGTTGTTCCAGATGCGCCCGGACGGGTTGCGCTGCTTCCGGTTGCTGCCCCACCAACGCCAGAACCGGTAGCGGCGCCGCTGCCTGATCCGCCGGCTCCTCCGCCTGCTCCGCCACCACCGCTACCGCCGCCGCCTGCACCGGCAAGGGCTGCGGTCGAGATGACGATCATTGCAGCTGTCAGTCCTGCTTTAAGTTTCATGCGAGATTCTCCATCGTTTCTGTCGAGGATCACTGAACGACGGGTTTCTGGCTTGGTTCCTCAAGGGTCGGTCCCGGACGTTTTGGTTTGGAACTCTCATCCGTATGGAGCGTTTCAGTCGCTGATTTGTAAGGAAGGATCATTATGGCTGAAGACGCAACGCCGCATGATGCGCGCGCAAAAGTTTGGGACCTGATCGGCCGCTTTCAAGCGGCGATGCTTGTCACGAAATCTCAGAACGGTGCCTTGAGTGGGCGGCCGATGTCTCACATCGTGAAGGCAGACGAGGGTCTCGTTTATATTCTGACGGAACAGACCACAGAGTCGGCGCATGCCATCGAGGCCGATCCAGCAGCGCTGTCTGACATTGGCGGACAACAAGCGATATGTCTCGCTTTCCGTTCGTGGCTCCGTTTCGACAGATCGCGCGCTGATTGAACGGCTGTGGAATCCGGGAGCGCAGGCATTTTGGCCGAATGGACCATCGGACCCCGCGGTTTGCGCGCTGATACTAAGACCTGACGCGGGCGAATATTGGGATGGCGACAACGCGTTATCGGCGGGTGTGAAAATGATCATAGCCAATGTTACGGGCAGTCCGCCGGATCTCGGCGATCACGGCGACGTGCGCATGTAACCCTTACCACCACATGCGCTCCCACTTCTTGATCAGTCGAATACTAGCGGATTGAATATCATGTCGCGTATGACCCTCCGATTTCTTGCGCTGGGCGCGTCCGTATCCCTGATCGCAGGATGCGGCGAAGAAAGTTCGCTGCCGAAAGGCGCGGACGTTGGTCCCAATCCGACGATTGCGAAACCAACGCAGACCGTGATCCCGACGGTGAACGTAGCGCCGGCTAAAGGGTGGCCGGGTGGACAGACGCCGACGGCGGCGGATGGGCTCAACGGTCAATGCATTCGCGCGTGGGCTCAATCACCCGCGATCCATTCTCGTTTTGCCGAACGGCGATGTGCTCGTCGCCGAAAGTAACGCACCGCCAAAGGAGCAAAGCCAGGGCATTCGCGGCTTTGTGATGAAAATGGTGATGGATCGAGCGGGAGCAGGTGTTCCCAGTCCGAACAGGGTCATCCTGCTGCGTGACAAGGATGGAGATGGGACGGCGGAGGTTCGCACCGATTACATCGAGGGCCTGAAATCTCCATTCGGCCTCGCCTTGATTGGGGACAGATTGTATGTCGCGAATGCGGACAGCGTGGTCGCCTTTCCTTATCAGGCGGGAGCGGACCGGATCGACAGCTCGCCTGAGAAGATCGTCGATCTTCCTGGCGGTCCCCTCAATCATCACTGGACCAAGAGTTTGATCGCAAGCGAAGATGGCAAGTATTTGTATGTCGGTGTCGGCTCCAACAGCAATGTCGCCGAAAACGGCATGGATATGGAGAAGGACCGTGCAGCCGTTCTCCAAGTGGATATTGCCGCCAAGAGCTACCGTCCGTTTGCGACCGGCTTGCGCAATCCTGTCGGAATGGCTTGGGAACCCGACACCAAGACGCTCTGGACAGTGGTGAACGAGCGCGACGAGTTGGGCAGCGATCTGGTTCCGGACTACCTCACCAAGGTCACTGAGGGCGGCTTCTATGGCTGGCCCTATAGTTATTATGGGACCCACGTGGACGAACGTGTGTCGCCGCAGCGGTCGGACTTGGTCGCGAAAGCCATCGTGCCGGATTACGCCTTGGGGTCGCACACCGCATCACTGGGGCTCGCTTTTCATGATGGTCAAGGATGGCCGGCGCGGTTCGGCAAGGGCGCATTCATTGCGCAGCACGGATCATGGAACCGCAATCCGCTTTCGGGCTACAAAGTCGTATTCGTCTCGTTTGAGGCAGGTCGACCAAAAGGCGAGCTGCGGGACGTGCTTGCGGGCTTTGTCAACAGCGACGGCGAAGCTCTCGGCCGCCCAGTCAGCGTGGCATTCGATAGAAGCAATGCCTTGCTTGTCACCGATGACGTCGGAAACGCGGTCTGGCGCGTCGTGGCGGGGCCGCAGGCAAACGCCGCCAACTGACTTTATGCAGGGGTCAGCGAGCGGGCCATCGTCTCCTCCGCGATATGCCGGACTACATCGTGCAGAGCGGCTTCAGGCGATGCTCCGCAGGAAACGCGGTCTGCATAAACGGTCAGTTGGCGATCCGCACTCGTGCCGGTGGCTATGATGCGCGTGACGTCAGCGATGCAGTCGGCTGCGTCGAGAGCATCGATCGAAGGTGCTGCCTGATCCACTATTTTCCGCAAGTATTGCGTAACATCCATCGCGCCATGCGTAGCGGGATCCACAAAGCGCGCATCAATGCCGTGGCGGGAGGCCTGCCACCGATTTTCTTCGATCAAAACTTCTTCAGCGGCGGCGAACGGTGGCTCGTCCCGTGACTGCCGCGAATAATGATGCACCAGAACGCGGTAAAGTCCGGCGATGGCGAGCGCGTCGTCGACGCGCGTGCAGCTATCGCAGACGCGAATTTCAACCGTGGGGTAGTTCGCCGACGGCCGTATCGCCCACCAAATGTAACTCTCATCAGGAACGATCCCGGCATCCTTCAGCGCCGTCATAGTCGCGCAATAGTCGGCGTCATCACGGAACGGGGGCGGAATGCCCGAGCGTGGAAACTCGTTGTTGACCGCGGTGCGGTAGCTCTTCAGACCGGATGGACGCCCCTGCCAGAACGGCGACGAGGTGCTGAGCGCGAGAAAGAGCGGCATGGCTTGGCGCATCCGGTTCATGACCGGAATTCGCGCCGTGCCGTCGACGCCGACGTGGATGTGCAGTCCGCAAGCGTGCGCGAGTGTGGACGGGAGCTGGACGGTTTCTGCTACCGCGCGATACCGATCGCTATCGGTGATCGTCTGCATGGACCAATCTGCGAAGGGATGTGTGCCGCACGCCATGACTGCGAGCCCGTGCCGAGCGGCGACCCGTGCAATCTTGTGGCGGATCTCTTCGGTCTCCTCTCGCAGGGTCGAAATGGAGCCGTGCGACGACGTCACAAGCTCCACCATCGACGAGATCATCTCTCGTTCGAAGCGCGCACCCAGATGCTGACGTGCATCGCGCTCGAAGCGCTCGGGCATTTCGGGAACACAATCGAGCGTTTCGGCATCGACGAGGAACATCTCCTCCTCGAGGCCGATCGTTGGCGCGTCGGAATCACCACCAGTATCCATTGCCGCCCAACGCCACCGCTTACTGATTGGTTGCAGTGCGCGAGCGCTGGCTCGCTGGAGGTCTGACGGGTTCGGATTGAACGAAACAGTGTCTGACAGTTGGAACTGCCACGATGATTTCGGGGTTCGTGGCGCTAACGAGGCAGCAGACCAGGCACATTCCAAGACGTTCCGGCCCAGTATCGTGCTGCTTCAGGGTCCGGAACCTAGATCTGGCACCGGGTCGAGCGGTTCGGGCTCGTCCGGCTCTGGTGGCGCGCAGCCGATGCCATCGCATCAAGCGGCATCAGGACTGACGCAAGAAGGGCCGCTGGCGCGGCCCTTCTCCATGTGCGTCACCAACTCAATCTTCGATGACGTACACCACTTCAGGCTGATCCTTGGCCACGATGGCGATCTCGTCTTCGATGTGGACGAAGCGGTAGTCGCTCACGACCGGGACCTCACGCACCACCGGTTCGGGGAACGGTTCGAAGGCAAAGTCGCCCGGCAGTTTGATGCCGACTTCCAGGTCACCGTCGTAGTCGAACTTGCGGCCACGGTCGCGGATTTCGCGACGGATGATTTCAATTTGATCGTTGGTGAGTTCGAGCCGCGAGCTACCGCCGCCGGTGCGGTATGCGTACTGACCGCGGTCGCCGCCGCCACGATGAATCACGTCGACGATGACATACGTTTCTGGATCGACGATGCAGTAGTCGTCGTCGATGACAACATATCGATATCCACGGTAAGCGGGGACGATCTCGATGATATCAGACGGCAAGTCGTAGACGTCTACGCGACGTGGCAACCGGACGCCGATGTCAACGCGAACATCCACATTGGTGGCGCGCCGCACATCACCGCGAAATGCTACGTCCTTAACTCGCTCACGTTTCTCATTGTCAACTTTCGAGCGGACCTGTTCGGCCTTCTGACGATCTTCCTCACGGACTTCGCCTCTGGCCTGATCAGACTGACGGTCCTTGGCCTGATCGCGGTCACGGGCCTGATCCTGGTTGCGCTGACGGTCGCTTCCGGCATCGCCTGCTCGGTCACGTGACTTATCCTGCTGATTTCGATCCTGGGCATTATCCTTGATCTTTGGCTTTGCGATCTTGATCGGATCCAGCCCGTTCGTTGCGGTCGCCACGCTTGGCATCGTTATCGCCGGACTTGCGTTCGTCCTTCGCGTCTTTGCGCTGATCCTTTGCGGTGTCGCGCGCATCCTTGCGATCGTCCTTGGCGTCCTTACGCTGACCCTTGGCGTCGTCGCGAGCATCCTTGCGCTGATCCTTGGCTTGGTCGCGCGCTTCGCTTCCGGATTGGCCCCGTTCCGCGTTGCTGCCGGCCCGCTCACGCGCCGTGTCACCTGCCTTCTCGTTGCGCTGCCCATCACTGCGGTCCAGACCGCGGTCCGAGCCGCCCGCCTTGTTTTCCATTTGAGACGGTGCGCGATCGTCGGCTCGTCCCGGTTTGTCCTGTGCGAAGGCCATCGGCGCAGCCAACATCAGCGCCGTCAAACTCGTCACGCATGTGATCGTTCGCTTCATGATCGTATTCCTCCTGTCGCTCTGGCCCGGCGTGCAGATCGAACGTCACCGCGACAGCAAGGTTCCGAGAACAACGAAGGCGGGACAGCCAAGCTCCAGCAAAAAGAGGGGCTTAGCCGCTACAAATTGCGGACGCACTGGAACGATCACCATGGGTGCCGGTTCACTCGGCAGAATGCGGGCGCCAGAAGGCGGGACCGAGGGTTCCTAAAGGCGAGATAATCGAGGAGACGTGAAATGGCTGAGAAGAACCAGCGTACTGGTTCCGGGCGTGGCTTTGCTGCGATGGATGAAGCCAAGCAACGCGAGATCGCGCGCAAGGGTGGCGAGAGCGTGCCGCCGGAAAAGCGGAGTTTCTCACAGAACCATGAATTGGCCGCGGAAGCAGGTCGCAAGGGCGGACAGAGTGTTGCGGCGGAAGATCGTAGCTTCTCGCGTGATCGTGGGCTTGCTGCGGAGGCTGGACGAAAAGGCGGACAGGAAAGCGGTGGTGGCAGAGCGGGGTCGGGCAGTGGCGGCTCGTCGAGTGGTTCCGGCGGCGGCAGCGGCGGATCCAGGGCACTGGCCGTACGGGTGGCCAACGACGCGACGATGACAATTCCTGACCCCCTATATGCGCGCCGCTCTTGCGGTGCGCATTGCCTTCCGGTATGCGCCTATGACAATGCCTGACGACGACAAGATGGCCCAGCAGCTCGGAGAGCGGGACTATCCGGAACGGTTTCCGCCACAGCATCTACCCCGACCGGGGGAGGAAAGCGCGCTGCAACCGGCTCCAATGTTTGAAGCACCGGCTTATCGTGGGTCGGGGAAGCTCGAAGGGATGGTTGCCGTCATCACGGGAGCGGATTCTGGAATAGGCCGGGCCGATTGCTGTTCTCTACGCTCGCGAAGGAGCCGACGTCGCGATCCTGTACTTCAACGAACATGATGATGCCGCGAAGACGAAGGCCGCCATTGAAAAAGAAGGTCGCCGTACTTTGCTCTTGTCTGGCGACATCGCCGATCCGGACTGGTGCCGTAGTGCGATCGATCTTGTAATTCAGGCGTTTGGGCGCATCGACATACTTGTCAACAACGCTGCATTTCAGAAGCACGCGGACAGCATAGAGGACATCAGCGACGATGACCTGGAGCGGACGCTGAAGACCAACCTGTTCGGCAGCTTTTTCATGACGCGTTGTGCCGTGCCGCACATGAAGCATGGTGGATCGATTTTATTCACCGGGTCGGTGACCGGGTTGGAAGGCAGCGCGCAGTTGCTCGACTATTCGCTCACGAAGGGCGGGCTGCATGCTTTGACAAAGTCCCTTGCAAAGCAGCTTCTGTCACGCGGTATCCGGGTCAATGCCATCGCTCCGGGTCCGGTATGGACACCCCTCAATCCTGCCGACAAGACGGCAGATGACATCGCGACGTTCGGTCAATCGACGGCCATGGGTCGGGCGGCACAGCCCGAAGAAATCGCGCCCGCGTTTGTATTCCTCGCAGCGCCGTCCTGCTCCAGTTACATTACAGGCGAGGTGCTGCCCATCGTCGGCGGCGGCTAGAGCGCTGCGGCTTCATCCGTTGATATTTGCCAAATGTAATATCCTCGCGCTGCAACGCCCGTTATGGCCGGCTCGGGTTCCGTGCCGGGAAGTTCGACGTGCTGAACACCTAAAGCCACGCAGCCCTCGTAGTGCCAATGGGTGCCATCCGGCGGGGGCGGCAATGCTTCTGGGTTGGCGGCCGTGCTCAGCGCTCGCCAGCGTCCGGCGGCATACAGGTGCGCGGGACGAGACAGAATATCCTCATCGTCGGTAGCCCCCGTGCTTGAGCGACGGACTGGCATTACGGAGTGGCCGGAGCCGGTTGCGGTGCGGGCGTTTGGCGTGGAGGATCAGAGGGGCTCGGTTGCTGTCCACTCTCCTGGCGGGTCTGATCGGGAGAGGTGCCTTCGTTCTCGCTGTGCGGCGCTGCCAGGAACATGAAGTAGAGCCCGGCAAAGATGATCGCGATAAGGACAAGAGATGTAGCCAAGACACGCACATTCATGCGCTGCTTCGTGCCCTGTCGTGTTGCGACCTCTTCTTTCGGAGTTCGCGGATTGCGCATGGTCATTTTTTGGCTCTCCAGTGACTGGTTGTCGGTTGTGACTACGTTCGCTGCCTTCAACCGCGGACAAACAGGGTTTGGCTTACGACCGCTTTGACTTGTTCGGCCTGGAACGGCTTGGCGATGAGGAAAGCGGGTTCCGGCTTCATGCCAGTGAGGACCCGCTCGGGAAAAGCGGTGATGAAGATGGCCGGCGTCGTGTCGCCGGCAACGATCTCGGTCACCGCGTCAATGCCTGAACTTCCGTCAGCGAGTTGAATATCGGCCAGGATAAGACCTGGTTTCTCCTGGCCCACCATCGCCAACGCTTCGCTCTTGGTGTGGGCGATCCCCACAACGGCATGGCCCATATCGGTCACGATGTTCTCGATGGTGAGTGCAATCAAAGGTTCGTCTTCGATGATGAGAACGCTCGTTGCGATTTGGCGGGCGATGTCGCTGCCGGCGGCTTCCAATTGATGCGCAACCTCTGCGGGGGTCATGTCCAGGACTTCGGCCGCTTCAGCTAGAGAAAATTGTTCCACGTTCACGAGTAGGAACACTTCGCGGGCGATCGGGTCCATCGCCATGAGCCGTTCATCGATCACGCCCTTACAGGCCGCCGGAACGGCGGGTCGGCCGTATTCAGAGAGAACTGCGACTAGGGATCGATAGAGCGCGGTGCGTACGGAACCAGACCTGATGGCTTCGTGTTTGCCGCGGATCAACAGGAGGCGTTCCAGCATACGTTCGACCATGGCATCGCCGGCGACCTGTTCGCCGGTCAACAGGCGCGCGTACCTGCGCAAGTGAGGAAGATGCGGAAGCAGTTGTTCCGGCGTCATCAGTCAAACCTCTACGCAACAAAACCCGGCCGGCAACATCGCTCTAACCATGTTGGTGATGAACGGCTGCAAAAGGCTGTGGTTCCCGCGTGGAACCAGAAAGCCATCGTCGGCGTTTCAGGCGACTGTGATCCAGGGCGTGGATCGCAAAACCAACGAAAAGGAGTGTGGGGTATGGCAAGTCCGGCTCGTCCAGAAAAGCGGCAGGGGAGCGTTGCTCAGGAGTCAGACGATCGGTCAGCGGGGTCAGCCGAGCCGATTTATCTCCGCCATCGGTATCATGGCGAACTGGGGCAATTACTCCGCGAATACTACACCGACGTTGTTGATCAACCCATGCCGGACCGCTTGCTCCGCCTCATTGAACAATTCAGGCAGAAGGAGCAAAATAAATGACCGAGCCGTCGCCATTTTGCTTCGCCGACGAACTCGTGGTGGCAATGCCCAGTCTTCGGGCTTTCGCTGTTGCACTGTCTGGGAATGTCACCACAGCAAACGATTTAGTCCAGGAAACGCTGCTAAAAGCCTGGTCACACCAGAACCTCTTTCAGCCAGGCACAAACTTCAAGGCTTGGCTTTTTACTATTCTTCGCAACACATATTATTCTCAATATCGCCGGTCCCGACGAGAAGTTCTGGACACGGGCAAAATCGCCGACGCGCGATGTGTTTCACCAAATCAGCCTAGCCATATGGACATGATTGAGTTCAAGACGGCTTTGCAGGCGCTGCCCGTAGATCAACGCGAGGCGCTCATCCTGGTCGGGGCTGAAGGCTATTCGTACGAGGAGGCCGCTTCGATAACGGGCTGCGCCATCGGGACCGTGAAGAGCCGTGTCAACCGTGCTCGCGTGCGTCTCGCGCGTACGCTCGAGATGGTCAACGTCGACGAGCTGGGTGCGGATTGGTCATCGCGAGCCGTGGTCGGAAAGATGCAGCGCTGATCTTGAAGTTCTCACCGCTTCCAATGGAACGGGCCGCGTCGACGAGGGTTTGCTGCCATCACACCGGGTTTTTCGCAGCAATCCTGATGGAGACGCTAAATGGCTCACACATCAGCCTTGAAGGCCGCACTAGCCGGTGCCCTAATGGCCTTCGCGCACCCTGCTTCGGCAGCAGATCTTGACCTCGACGAAGGATATGTCGTCGGCGGCGATACCACGGCGGTCGTCAGAGTGCATAATCGTGGATTCCGGCATTGCCACTGGATCGATGGCGATCGTGTTTGCCATCGTCGCGGTGTTCCCTACGCCGCGTATTACGACGACTATGATGATTGGGATGGAGCTTACGACTACGGCGGCTACGGCTACGGCTACGGTTGGGGCCCTGGCGTAGTCGCTGGGGCGGTCATGGTGGACATGGCGGCGGCCACGGTGGTCGCCGATAGGATTGCATAAAGGCAGAAAGCCCGAGCGAGAGTGCTCGGGCTTTTTGCATATAAGCTCGATCATCCATCTGCGCTTGGAACCTGCACCAAGTTGTGGCGGTTGAGTTGGAACTCTCAGTTGATCGAAAAGGTGAGCTATGAACAGGCCCGAGCGTTCATCATCGACCGTCGTATCCGTAATTCTGGTGATCCTCGGTCTCGTCCTCGTTGGACTGCTGGTTCAAAGGACGATGAGACCGGCTGCGACTCCGACAACGACGGAGCAAACCACAACGCCGGATCGTCCGACGACCCCAACTCCGTCTCCCGTCACTCCAACAACCCCGCCTGCCAATCCGCAATAGCAATAGCACTTGCCAGGCTGCGACCGTGGCGGTCACAGCCTGGCAAGGATTTACTGAGCTGCGGGCGGTGGAACGGTCGGCGGAGGCATTGTTGAGCGCGTTCCCGTGGCGCCGCCCTCCTCTTCCTGTGCTTCGCGACGGTCAACCGGTGCGGTCGGAACGCGCGCGGCCGGATTGCTATTGGCCGCAGGATCTGCAGGTTGCGTGTTGCTCGGTGCGGGGTTTTGATTGCGTTCATTGTTAGGGTCGGCTGGAGATGCGCCGCTCGATTGCGCAAAGGCCGGGCCTGAAGCCGCAAGCATCAGAGCGGCTGCGAGGCCTGCGATCGGGTTCCATCGTTTCATTTTAAGTTGGTCCTTCTTGCTAAGTTTGGGGGGAGCGATACCGCGCGAAAATATCGCGCGCCCGAGCAACCCCGTCTTGACGCCGTAAGTTCCCTGGAACTGAAGGAGATGCGTAGGCGTTTCAATTGGCGTTGTATTTTACGGAGTGATTGGTGGGCCGGCTGATTTGCATATCCAATCGCGTTGTGACGCCGGATCAGTTGGATACGAGCGGAGGGCTTGCCGTTGCCCTGCGCGAGCTTCTCAGCCAGCGTGATGGTGTTTGGGCGGGCTGGTCCGGTCAGGTGTCCGATTGCAATGATGTCGACGTGCGCCGCGGATCCTTCACATCAGCGACGATTGATATGAGCCGTGAGGAGCACGAAGGAGCCTACCTCGGGTATTCGAACTCTGTCCTTTGGCCAGTATTTCACAACAGGTTAGATCTCGCGCGGTTCGATCGCAATTTCTACGGCGCTTATGCAGCTTACAATAAACGCATGGCAGACATGGTTGCTGGCTTTGTTCAGCCGGGCGACGTGATCTGGGTTCACGACTATCATTTCATGATCCTGGGCCGACTGCTGCGCGAGCGCGGCATCACCCAACCGATCGGGTTTTTCCTTCACATCCCGATGCCGCCACCGGAAGCGTTTCTCGCGCTCCCGGAATTCAGGGACTTGGCCAGGTCGCTTGCGGCCTACGATCTCATCGGCTTTCAAACCACTCAAGACGTTGGCAATACACTTGCGTGCTTGCGTGCCGCCGCGGGCGCTGAACTCCTTCCGAGCGGGCGGCTCTCAATTGCAGGCGAAAGTGTTCAAGCCGGCAGTTTTCCAATCAGCATCGATGCCTCCTACTTCTCGCCATCAGGGTTGGGAACGACTTCGGCGACGGGCGCGCGGCATGCGAGCATCAAGCGGGTCTTAGGAGTCGATCGGCTCGACTATACCAAGGGATTGCCGCAGAAATTTCGCGGGTTTGCCCATCTGCTCAAATCCTATCCGCACTTTCGCAAGCAGACGGTACTCACGCAGATCGCGGCGCCCACACGTGAGAGCGTCGAGGTCTATGCCGATATTCGGCAGGAACTGGAAGGCATTTCAGGTGCGATCAACGGCGAGTTTGGGGACGTGGACTGGATGCCCGTCCATTATATCCATCGATCGGTTCCGCGAAATCGGTTGAAGACGCTTTATCGGTCCGCGGCGGTTGGATTTATCACCCCGCTGCGGGACGGGATGAACTTGACTGCGAAGGAGTACGTCGCTTCGCAGGATCCAGCTGACCCTGGCGTATTAATTCTTTCCAGGTTCGCGGGAGCCGCCGAAGAACTGCACGATGCTCTGCTCGTCAATCCGTATTGCGTGGAAGAGATGGGCGACGCTCTGGCAAAGGCTCTTGCGATGCCGATCGAGGAGCGGCGGCAGCGGCACGCTCTTCTGCATGCTGCCGTGAGCAAGCGTGATACGACTGTTTGGGCCGCCGATTTTCTTGTGCAGCTGGAGCGTTCGGCGGCGCAAGCACGCTCCCCTTTCGTCGCAAGTCCCGCAGCGTGACGTGAAATGGGTTCTCCTCCTTCAACAACGGCGAGAGACGATCTCCTGCTGCTCGATCTCGACGGGACGGTGATCGACATTGCGCCGCTGCCCAGTGCGGTCATCGTAGATGGCGCCCTAAAATCGGCGCTGGGCGAACTTTTAGCGCGCGATCCTATGGGGCTGGTCATCGTCACCGGCCGTGCGTTGGCTGATGCGGATCGTCTGCTAAGTCCGCTCCGGTTGCCGGCGATCGCAAGCCATGGAGCGGAGGTCCGGGTCGCGGGCACGGCCGCCGTGGGCACGGGTGCGCTGTCCATTCGATACCTGAAGCCGCTGATCGAAGCTTTGATCACTCCCTTTGTTCCGCAAGGCGCGGTTCTGGAATGGAAACCTTACAGCGCTGCCGTGCACGTGCGCGCAGCACCAGAACTCGCCGGCCCTGTCGGTGAGGCACTGCAAGCATTCGTGGAGCGGCATCGGTCCTATCGTGTGCAGCCGGGGCGGCATGTGTTCGAAGTTCTTCCCGCAGGCGTGGCAAAAGCCACCGCCGTTGCGCGACTGATGCAGCACCTGCCTTATGCCGGCCGACGACCGATCTACATTGGTGACGATCGCGCCGATCACGACGCGATGCGGGAGGTCGAAAGGGCGGGGGGCACCGCGCTGCGTGTGGCAGGCGAGTACTTCCCTATTGCCGACGCGCATTTCGCATCGGCGGCGGATGTTCGTGCGTGGCTCGTATCGCGCGCTCGTGAATTGCCCTCAGGAACTGCGTTACACGGAACGCGTTGCATCAGCGAGTAGCCGATAGGAGATCTTTCGATGATGCATCTCATTCTGGTGGCATGTTTGACGGTGCCGTCATACGCGTGCCGGCAGTCGTCGCTCATCATAAATGAACAAATGAGCGAAATGCAGTGTGCGCTCACAGCGCAGCAACGGATCGCTGTCTGGAACGAAGAGCATCCGCAATGGCGGGTTGTGCGGTGGCGTTGCCAGTTTGAAATCGCCCAAAAGCTGTAATCAGATCGGCGGAACTCCCCGCGAGGCGAGGCGTTGGGTCGAACTGCATCCAGATGCTGAAATATCGAATGCAGAAAACCTCAACCTAAGGAGAGTTTGCGATGTCACACCGGTACGGTGGATCAAACAAATCACGCTCCCGTTCGCGCGATCAGGACGATGACCTCGGCGGTCAGTGGGGTCAGGGTTCGCGCCAGCAAGGTTCGCAGCAGGGCTGGGGTCAGCGTGGACGTCAGCAGGACATGGAAGATCAAGGCTGGGGCAGCCACGGCGGTTATGGCCAGCAGGGCGGCAGCTATGGGTACGGCGGCCAGCAGGGCGGCTACGGGTCCGGCGAAAGTGGGTGGCGTGAACAAGGCGGCTACGGCCAAGGTGGCCAGAGTGGCTATGGGCAAGGTGGTCAGAGCGGCTTTGGCCAAGGTGGCCAGGGTGGCTATGGGCAAGGCGGATATGGCCAGGGCGGCTATCAGCCCGGCAGCTATGGGCATCAGGCCGGTTATGGCACCTCAGGCCAGAGCGGCTGGGGCCAGAGTGGAAGCGGCTATGGTCAGGGACAGAGTGGCTATGGACAGAGCGGTCAGGGTGGCCAAAGCGGTTTTGGTCAGAGTGGCTACGGGCAAGGCGGCTCCGGCCAAGGTGGTTATGGACAGGGATCCGGACAAAGCGGTGGCGAACACGGCAGCAACTGGATGACGGAGCGCATGAGCGAACATCATCGCGACGACCACGATCCAGACTACCGGCACTGGCGTGAAGAGCAGCTGCGTTCCCTCGACGACGAATACGATGCCTGGCGCCAGGAACGGCGGCAGAAGTTCTCCGACGAATATAATAACTGGCGCAAGAATCGCAGCTCCGGCAGCGGATCTTCGGGTTCATCTGGCGGTTCCTCGGGCGGCTCCTCTGGGCGATCGGGTTCTTCAGGCTCGGGATCGTCGGGCATGTCAGGAAGTTCAGGCTCGGGAACTTCAGGCTCCGGCTCGGGTTCTTCCGGCAGTTCGTCATCCGGCTCCGGCAGCGGATCGAGCGGATCGCGCTAAAGGCGGCGCGCACGTCCTCGTCATGTGGATCCGGCGGGCCGTCGTTGCGGCCCGCCTTTTGTCAGGAGCGTACCCGTGGCACCCCGTCCTCAATGGAAGGGCTATCTGAAGCTCTCCCTCGTTTCATGCGCCGTGAACATGTATCCGGCGCTGACCTCATCCTACCGAACGCGCTTTCATACGCTCAATCGCGCGACGGGGCATCGCGTGAAGCGGCAATACATCGATGCCGAAACTGGTGATGTCGTTGAGCCTGATGAACAAGTGAAGGGCTACGAGATCGCCAAAGACGAGCACATACTCGTCGAGGACGAGGAGCTCGAGAAAATCCCACTGGAAGCCACTCATACCATCGATATCGACACCTTTGCGGAAGCCAAGGAAGTAGACGTTCGATATCGCGATACGCCCTATTATCTGGTTCCCGACGGGCGGGTGGCACAAGAAGCCTTCGCGGTCATTCGCGACAGCTTGATAGAGCAGAAGCTCGTTGCCTTGAGCAGGGCTGTCCTTGCTCGGCGCGAGCGCATCATTCTGCTGGAGCCTTTTGAGAAAGGTATCCTTGCCTCGACACTGCATTTCCAAGATGAGCTGCGTGATGCCGACGCCGCTTTCGAAGGCATTGAGGATGTCAAACTCAATGGCGAGATGATGGAGCTTGCGGCTCATATCATGAAGCAGAAGCGCAAGCCGTTCGACGTCGCCGCCTATAAAGACCGCTATGAGGAGACGCTCGCGGCTCTGCTGTCGGGCAAGACGAAATCTCTTCCGGTCATGCGGCCTGATGAGCCCAAGCCGACGAATGTCGTCAATCTGCTCGATGTTCTTCGCAAGAGCCTGGAGCAAGAGGGCGGCAAATCGAAAGCACCGGCGACTAAGGGTGGCAGCAAAGTCCCGGCGAAGGCACGTCCAAAGAGTGCGGCCAAGGGTAAGCGCTCTGGCTACACGAAGAAGGAGGCGCGCAGCAAATGAGCGCTGCGCAGTAAGAACTCGACCTCGCTGTCGCGCCTTACTCGACCGAAAAAAACCGCCGCTGGGTGTTTCCAGCGGCGGTCTGTTTTATTCTGCAGCCTGGCGGTTTACGTTCTGAAGTGCCACTTCGGTCAATAGCTTATCGGCGCGTTTTTCTTCTTCGAGTGTCTGTTCCAGTAGGCCCTTTGCCTTGCCAAGGCCGATCTGGTCGGCCCAGGCAATCAGCGTGCCGTAGCGCGCGATTTCGTAATGCTCGACGGCCTGACCGGCCGCGATGATGCCGGCATCGAGAACGGATTTGTCATCGATCTCGCTCATCACTTCTTCGGCTTCTTCGAGAAGGCCATCGACAGCCTCGCATTCTTCGGTCGACGGGGTTTCATCGACGAGTTCGAAAACTTCATCAAGGCGTTGGATCTGCTTTTCAGTCTCGGCAAGGTGTGCGTTAAGCACGTTGCGCAACTCGTTGGTCTCTGCCTTTTCGATCATCAGCGGCAGCGACTCCATGATCCTCTGCTCCGCATAATAAACGTCCTGCAGAGTATGCACGAACAGGTCCTTCAACGTTTTCATGGCGTGCGTCCTCAGGTTTGGTTTATGGCCCCGTGCCCCGGTGTCACGGTTTGCGCACGGTCACGATGTTGAACCAGTCCACCCCGTTCTGGTTCCGCTTGCCTTGGAACCATTCCTTGAGCCGCCACGTTCAAGTGTCCCGTTGCAAAGTCGAGGATTTCAACGTCGAGCAATCCGTTCGTTTGGACGTGGCCTGACCTGCATCCGCCGACAACCTGGAGGTACTGCCATGAAAGTATTCGTAAGCCTTGCTGCCCTAAGTCTGATGGCCGGTTACGCGGTCGCGCAGACCACAACGCCCCCGACGACCACCACTCCGCAAACCACCGAGCGACCCGCAGTTCAGCAGCCTTCCGCCACCGAGCCTTCAGCGACAAAGTCGAACGAGCAGGCGGTCAAGAGCGGCAACGTGACTTGGTATCAGAAGACAAATGACGACTGGCCGGCGAGTGAAATCATCGGAACTGAAGTTCGCAACAACGCGGGCGAGAATATCGGCGACGTGAACGAATTGATCCTTGCCAATGACGGCAAGGTGCGCGCGGTAGTGATCGGCGTCGGTGGCTTCCTCGGAATGGGCGAACGTGACGTGGCCGTGGCCTTCAATTCGCTGAAGATCACACGTGACGACGACAACGACGAAGTCATCACGATCGATGCCACTAAGGACACGCTGTCGAACGCGCCGCAGTGGGAGCGTCGTGGCACGAGCGGCTAATGCGCTGAGCTGGAACCATTGACCCGGGGAGGGGTTGAGGGGCGGACAGGCGCCGTCCCCCAGTCCCTCCCCCCAACGGCGTCTGCCGGCGGCTCGTGATCGATGCCCGGCTCGCGAGCCGCCATTTCTCTTCCTTCATTCGATTGCAGCGTGGAGTGTCTTTCCGTGCATTGTCGTGTTCATCGCTCGCTCAGCGCCGGCTCAAGCTTTGTCGCCGGTTTTTATGCAGTCGCTCTCGGCTATCACGTGCAGGCGCACGCGCAGACGCCTGCGCCGACGCCCCCAGAAGGACAGAACGTCAGCGTTACATTGAACGCTGTGACCACGTCGGGTGTCGGCGAGCCGGTTGCCAGGGCGGAGTTGGTGCAGGCTCCGGAAGGTCTTCAGATTGTTATCGTTGGTCACGCGGCTGCCCGTTGGGCCGCATGGGTTTCACGTCCACGAAATGGGGAACTGCGATCCAAAAGAAAAAGACGGCAAGATGGAAGCCGCTGGCGCGGCCGGCGGACACTACGACCCGCAGAACTCGGCAAAGCACGCAGGTCCAGGTAAGGACGGGCATAAGGGCGACTTGCCACTGCTCAACATCACGTCAGATGGCGATCAAACGCGAAGCGCTTTCGTCGTGCCTGGTCTGACGCTCGCTGAAATCCGCGGGCGCAGTCTGATGATCCATGCCGGTGGTGATACCTATTCCGACGAACCGCCGATGGGCGGCGGGGGCGCCCGTATCGCGTGCGGCATCATTCCATGAGAAGCCCATGACTCGTCGCCTGCCCGGCGCAGCGGCGGGGTCTCGGTCGGGCTACTCGCAGTACATGCAGCGCAAACTCGATGAGCTCGCTCTCATCGAACAGCATCTTGGTCATCCCCCTCCGCCACCGCGAACAAGGGATCTTGCCAGTTTGCTTAAGCGAAAGTTCAAAAGTGCTGCGCTGTGCCGTGCGGAGTTGGCCGCCGCCCAGTGGTCACAGACCGAGACGCGGTGGAAGTCTGGTCCGTGTGGTTCGGGTGCGTTCCAGTTCGATTATGAGTATCAGCGCGCGGACCTTGCGGTGGCGGGGCCATCCGCCTATTCGGTTCAGGGTCTGGAAAAAAATCTGCTACCGACGCAGTACACGACGTCTGGCATGGCCGCATTGGCGGCATCGCTCCTGGCGGTTCAACGCGTCTGGCCCGGCTGCAGCTTTGAAGCGCGAGCGGATGGTTATCCCGAGACGCGCGAACTCATCGGGCTTCTGCGGGTGGATGAACATGATCGCAGCGCGCGGGTTGTAGTCATCGATTTAACGGTGGATACGCCGCTCACAGCGCGGACACGATTAAAAGATGCAGCTGTTGCGATTTTTGACACGTCCTGTTTCGCTGCGTCCTCCTCTCGAATTCGCGCCATCACGACGATTGCTCGTGATGTGGATGTGCCGCTCATCCTGATCCGCAGCCACACAAAGTTAGACTGCTTGGGCCTCGATTATGGACGGCTCGGCTCGGTCGTCGTGACAAGAGGTCGAGCGGACGGCCCTGAGACAGCACTGAATTGCCTCGTTGCCGACTTCATTCGCCTTACCGGTGCGGCGGCGCTGCCCTTACATTTTCCGCCGTTCGCCAGCGGTGAGATGTATCGCGCCTTGAGCCGTGCCCGCTCGGCGGGAACCATTCGCTGTACTCGGCTGATAGAAGTGCATCTGAGGCGGTTGGTCGAACTCGACGTCCGTTCGTTTGCGCATTGCCTTTATATCGTCTTCTATCCGTCCCTCTACACGCGCAAGGAGGAGGCTTCTGAAGCTGCCGCTGGGCTCGTGGAGCGGCTTGTAGATAACGACATTCCTGCCCGGCATGCCGGATCGTTTGGTTTTGATTTTCTTGGCTGCGACTGGTTCGAGGATCCGCAAAGCGGGCGGATCGGGCTCCGTCTTTCCGTTGGTGATCTGCCGCTGTGCCTTATCGAACGGGCGATTGAAGCGATCGAAATCTGGCTTCAAAAAACTGTCGTTGCACCAAGTGACGTTCCCAGCCGACAGATCTCAGACACCACCCGATAGGAAAACCCCGCGATGACGTGGGTCATCGCGGGGTTGCTTTCCATTTCATCAATCATGCGTGTCGATCAGGGCGTCACGGCATCGCGCGATGTGTTGCCGGCCGGATTACCATCAGCTGGCGGAGAGGGTGCGGCCGGAGCTTGATCTTGCGTCACAGCGGGCGCGGGCGGGGCTTCACCTGCCTGCTGGCGATCACCGCGAACGGCAAACTGCGCCACAGCTGCGGCCAATATAAACACGAACATCAGACCGATAAAAAATCCGATGATCGAGCCTAATCCCACGGGCCGCCGATCGACCCGACCGCGGAGCGTGGTCGATTCAGAAGCGCGGTCACCGCCGAGATCCGAACGAGGTGGGATCGAGCGATCCGTTGAGGGAGGGTAACCAGGGCCGGCATTCGGCATCGGGCCGGAGCCTGTTGGACGACCGACGGGTAAATCATTCATCGTTGGTACTCCTCATAGCGTCGCGATTGGATCGCTTGCGAAGAAAATTGGCGAGCAGAAGCACGCCGATGGCTAGAGCCACGCCGAGCGTAAACATCATCAATGTTCCGACTGGATCGCCGGACGTCGTCTGTGGCGTCGTCGATGGTGCATCCTGTGCGATCGCGACGGCTGGAACGAGTGCCAGCGGTGCTGCGTATGCGAGGCGGAAAGCTGCCGCCCGTCTCGAGTGTCCACGCATCATCAAAGCCTCAAATTGCCGTAGGTGTACCTGGACAACAGGCTCATTTGAGTTTGGTTCCGCACTCAATCGGATGCGCACGTCGCGTTGGAAACCAATGCATCGGGGTGGTGTTGTTTGATGAAACAGCCGAGCGCCTGCCGGCTCAGGTCGGCAGTGGGCCTATCGGGACCGACAGTCATGCTCTCTCGAATGGAATGGATACCGCCTCCACCGCCTCCACCTGCACCACCGACTTCAAGTGAGAAATGGTTGGCGAGTGTGACGATCATCGCCGGCGTCTGCCTGATCACCGCGGGAGTGGTTGCGTGCTTTTTCTAGAGATGACCGCGAAGCTGACGGCCAAATAGAAACGGGAGCCAATCGGCTCCCGTTCATAAGCGCGGACACGTCACGTTGTCCGTTTCAGAAGTTGTGCTTCACACTTCCGCGAATTTGAAGGTCATCCGACTGATCCTGCGGATCGGGCGTGACCGGTCGGGCTTCATTCGCCCCATAGAGAAGCTCCAGACCAAAATCCATTTTGGGAAGAACGCCCAATTTACCGAGGCCGGGAATGCGCACCTCGGTGCCCTCCAACGGCTTCTGCGCCTCTTCAGGCGTCAACTGCATTTCTGCCGGTTTGGCGCCGGAACCAGGCTGGGGGGCAGCATCAGGCTGCGATGGCTGCGCCTGAGGCGCGCCACCCACGGTCTGTTCCTGAAAAGCCAACGCAGGCAGCGCTGCGCCCAGCAGCACGGCCGATAGGCCAATTACGTGTCTTAACTTCATGGTCCGCAAAACCCCGCTCCGGACAACTCTTGATCCGGACAATGACGCTCACACCTGTCGAAAACAAGGATGGGGCGGCAGCTCTTAATGGCATCTGAAGGATTGTGCCAGCGGTGTGGTTTCTTCGTCATGTGACATGGAAGCCACAAAGCGAGCCGGCCACGGGAAAACACTGTTTTCACACATAAAAAGGGGCTGCCCTGAGGCAGCTCCCTCTCCGAGTTTGGACGGGATCGGATTAGAACTTGATGATGCCGCCGGCGACGATGAGGTCGAGATCTTCGAGACCCGGCGTGGCGTCGTGCCGGCCAGATCGTAATCCGTCTTATACATGACGGTAGTAGAGGTAAACAGACATCGCTGCCGCATCGATACCCTGCACGATGCCGCCACCGTACATCGTCGAATTCGGAACCAAGAATCGTAGCATCGATCTGTTACCTGCATCCGCACGTATCGCACTCGAAGTGCCCGGTTCGCATTCGCACCACCGTTCATGTCGATAGTACTGGCCGAAGAGGGTGGTTTTGCCCAGCGACGTCAACTTCTGCTCGATGCCAGCTTCGATCGCCCAGAAGGTGCTTTCGTCGTCACCGCGTTCGGGATACTTGACGGATCAGGTTGTCCTGCTCCAGCCAGCGGCGAAGTTCGTGTAAAGACCGGTCGCTGTCGTGCATGATGCTGACCGACCCGCCATACTGCTCGCAGCTCTACGTCCTCGACCTGTGGGAGTCGCCGGTGTCGTCGGCGACTGGCGGACAGTTGGCAACTGGCCTCTGGGCGTCGCCGCCAGTCCGTCTGAAATCTCTGATGGCCGTAAGCCACGCCCAGCGGCAACTTAAACCCGCCAAAATCGCCTTTGTATCGCAGACCCACGTCCCAATAGTCGAGGCGTTCCATAGGCCGCCAGTCGCTACAAAGCCGCCGAATTCGGGTGTGACGTATTTGACGATGTTGCGCACGTTCTGGTTCACCAGGCTGGTCGCCAGCATCCTGAATGGCCCGGCGACCAACTGGAGATTGGTCAATTCTCCATTATCGACGTGCGAACAAAAAGGCCGAGACCGCTATCTTCGACGTCCGAGAACTTGGCGACATCACCCGTCTGAGCGAGGTTGATTTCGGTAATGCCTTCCGCGGCAGGCGCGGTTTTGCCGACCCAGACCTGACCAAAGGTCTTGCTGTCGAGGTACCAAGCCGAGTGGCGAACGTCGAGACCGAGTCGCTCGGATCGCCCGACGGGTTGTCCTGTGTAAATCGCTTCGAGTTCTGCGCTACGAACGCCGATTTCAAGCAGGTAGCCCGCCTTCAAGTCGTCGGTGATCTTGGCTGATCCCTTAAACGAAAGCGCGTCCGCGAATTGTCGTTGGTATAGAAGTCGGCGTTGGACTCGACCCATCGTCCCAGGCGAAAGTGCCTCATTCACGTGGCCCGAAACTTCGAGCTTGACCTTGCGATTGCCCTTGCGCGCCGTGGTGGCCTCCAATTCGGCGATGCGCTCCTCCAGATCGGCGCAGCAATCTCCGCCCAAGTCGGCGGCGGCGACCGGCATAGCGCCGAACCCCACGCCTGCGAGCAAGGCAAAGATCGCCGTACCCGACTTCAAACCGCTCGTCATACTCAGTCCCCCTTGAGGCTCGGCTCGCAATTGCGAGCCTTAGAATTGGTGCATCCGGTCTCCGGCCGCTCAGCCCCCGCTTGCGCGTTTCCGGTGAATGCATCCCCACGTAAACTCAATGATCGAACGCCGTAAACGCCCGCCGGCCGTTTGACAGTTTTGCGAATACAATCGGTGGCGCAATTACAACTAAGTCGTTGAATTGTAACAGCTTACATGACAGATTTATGACAGAAACGCGGGTTGATCTGTGCGTTGATCATTGTGCGAACTAATTGTGACATCTGCATCGGCGGCTGATCACAGCCGTATCTAGGAGGACTGGCGACCGACCGGTGGCCCGGCTACTGTCCACCCTCACGCACATGCAGGATGAACCGATTCCATGAGGACCGCCTCTGCTGCAGATACGTCAGTGATCGTCGTCGGAGGCGGTCCCGCTGGTCTTGCTTCCGCTCTTGCGCTGGCGGCGGCAGATGTTCCCGTGATGCTGGCTGCTGCGCCTCACCGGCCGGGTGGCTTTGATCGCGACCGGCGAACGGCCGCCCTCTTCGCTGGATCGATAGACCTCTTGCGGAACCTCGGCGTGTGGGACGGACTGAAGGACGGTCTGTGAGCCACTGAAAACGATCCGATTGATCGACGACACGGGCCGGCTATTTCGAGCGCCCGAAGTCAAATTCAATGCCCATGAAGCCGGCCTCGAGGCGTTTGGCTTCAATGTTCCCAACGACGCCCTTGTCGACGCTCTCTCGGCTCGCGTCGCCGCGACGGCAGGCATTACCGTGGTCACGACCGCCGGCGTGCGGGCGGTCCGGATCGGCCAGGGCCGAGTAACGGTCGTCCTTGGCGAGGGACCTGAACTCAGCGCGCCTCTCGCTGTTGCCGCCGATGGGCGCAAATCCCCGACACGGGAAGCCGCCGGCATTACGGTCAAGACGTGGAGCTATCCGCAAACAGCGGTGGTGACGTGGTTTTCTCATCAGCGTCCCCACGACGGCATCTCCACGGAGTTCCATCGGGCGGTGGGGCCCTTCACGACGGTCCCGATGCCGGGACGATGTTCGTCGCTGGTGTGGGTGGAGGAGCCGGCGGAGGCAGAACGGCTGAGTACGCTTTCGGAGACGGACTTCCGGCGCGCAATTGAGGTGCGGCTCGGGGGTCTTCTGGGAACAGTTGGCGAAGTCGGGCCTCGGGCAAAGTTTCCGCTGAGCGGGCTGACGCCGGACGTGTTCGGGCGCAACCGGGTGGCACTCGTCGGCGAGTCTGGGCACGTTATTCCGCCCATCGGTGCGCAGGGTTTGAACCTCGGATTGCGCGATGCTGCCACACTCGTCGATTGCGTCAGTGACGCTGTTTCTGGGGGCCGCGATCCTGGCGGGTCGGCAGTCATGGACCGCTACAGCGCGTTGCGCGCGCCTGACGTCAACGGCCGCATCACGGCCATCGATCTCCTCAACCGAACGCTGCTATCGCCCTATCTGCCCGTGCATCTGATGCGCGGCTTTGGGTTGCATGTGCTGAACAACGTCGACACCCTGCGCCGCCTCGTCGTGAAA
Source organism: uncultured Alphaproteobacteria bacterium (assembly GCA_963708775.1). GTDB lineage: Bacteria > Pseudomonadota > Alphaproteobacteria > Rhizobiales > Hyphomicrobiaceae > JAGVSR01. The sequence continues at coordinate 264,991 of CAVPTI010000002.1, forward strand.
GAGGGTGTGCAGCCGACGTCTTACGTTCCGACGCTCATGCGCAGCGGCGGAATCGATCTCCTGCGGGGGCGTGCGACCGCTGGCATGTTGTCTCCCGCTTGACGGATGATAAGAGCCCGCGCATGAGGCTCGCATGACCGTCGAACCGTCGCGCCTGCGCGATTTGCAATTCCGTCTCGAACACGTCGCGTTACGTCTCATCACCGGGCCGTTCCGCGTGCTTCCGCTCGACACGGCGGCGCGATTTTCGGCTTGGTGGTGGCGGCGGCTCGCTCCCATCTTCAGTCCAAAGCGGCATGAGCGGGCGCTGGACAATCTCAAGATAGCATTCCCGGAGAAGACCGACGCGGAACGGCTCGCGATCTGCCTCGCGCACTGGGAAAACCTGGGCCGGATCATGGTCGAGACGATCCAGATCGACAAGCTCATTGCCGATCGCAGCCGCATTGCGATCTCCCCAGAACACGTGTTCCGCCGTTACAAAGACAAGCTCGGCCCAGCCATCGGCGTGTCGCTGCATATGGGCAATTGGGAACTCGCAATTTGGCCATTCGTCATCGCCAACGCCAACCCGGCCGCCGTCTATCGTTCGGTGAACAACCCGTATGTCGATCGATATCTGCGCTACCTTCGGCGCGATCTTTACCCGGGTGGATTGTTTGGACGGGGCCGCGTGGAGGGTGACCACGGCGACGACCAGAAGACGGCGCGGATCCTGAACGATTTTGTGCGCAGAGGCGGGCGCTTGGGTCTCGTGTGTGATCTCTTCGATCGCACAGGGGTTGCCGTGCCCTTTTTCGGCAAGCCCGCGCAGACGCAGGCGATCGGCGCCATGGTGGCGCGCCGGGTTGGTAGCCGCATGTGGATGTCATGCTGCCGCCGCGTGGGCAACGAAAGCCGCTTCGTGGTTGAGATCAAAGAACTGCGTGTGCCCCGAACCGCGAACCCTTCGGACGACATTCGCACCATCATGACTGAAATGCAGCTCCAGTTCGAAGCATGGGTGCGGGAGACGCCGGAGCAGTGGATGTGGTCGAACCGCCGCTGGAGTTGAGGTTACGGAACTGCGGCTTTGGCGGCGGGCACTGCGGCGGATCCGGCAGGCACCGCCGGCTTTTTCTCCGGCAACGGAATCGGCGCGTGCGCAGCGGGCACATTTCTCAGGCGTCGGAGGCTGGCCGCACCAGTCGCTCTATCAAGTCCTCCGGTCTTATCGGCCTCGATCAGCGCCGTCATTACGGTATCAAGATGCTTGTCGCTGAACGACACGAGAATGAGGTCAGCGCCGGCGTTGAGCGCTGCGACGGCTGCTCCGCCAATGCCCTCTTTCGATCGCGTGACGGCGCCCATAGAAAAATCATCTGTGATGAGCAGGCCTTCATGTTTCCATTCGGTGCGGATCAGACCGTCGATCACGGACGTGGAGTACGACGCCGGCTTCATGGCGTCGAGTTCGCGCAGACGCACATGGGCCAGCATGGTCACCACATGCGGCTTGACCATGAGATCACGGAAGGGCACCCAGTCGGCGCCTTTCAGTTCCGGGATAGGGGACTTGATGTCGCCGGCGTGACGATGGGTGTCGAGCGTGACGCGACCAAGCCCGGGAAAGTGTTTGATGGTGCAGTAGATGCCCGCCTCAGCCAGCGTGTCGCAATACCAGCCCGCCGCATCGCTGACCACGCGCGGATCGGCGGAGAGCGCGCGGTATCGAAGTTGCGTTTCGCCGTCGCTGCGCCGCTTCGGGTCCATCTTCAGATCGACAACCGGCGAGAAATTCAGATTGACGCCGATGCGCTGGAGTTCTCCGGCTTGCTTGCGGGCGTAGGCAACGACAGCCGACTTCGGATCTTCACCGGGCTTCACCGCAGCGAGAACGCGAGCCAAACTCGCCTGCCGTGCGAGGGGCGGCGTCAGGCGGGAAACAGCCCCGCCTTCCTGGTCGGCTGCGATGATGAGCGGCGGCAGGCCCTGGCGGGCACGAAGTGCCTGAAGCGCATCGATCTCGGACCGGATATCAGCGACCGCGCGGCGGCGGACATTGTGATCGGTGATGAAGATGCCGGCAATCGCCTTCTTCTCCACGAGTGCCTTTACCGTGCCGGAGCTGTGATAGCCGATGACGATGTGACGGCCGAGCCGTTCGAGAATGGCCGGATCGACGGCAAGGATTTCTGTCGCGGGTCATGACCTTCGCAGGTCGCGTCGGGGTAACGGATGCTGCAGCGGCAGGCTTTGCGGTTTTGCGAACCGGTTTGGCGCTGGCCTTGGCCATGAGTTCGCCGCCCGCCGCCTGATGCAGCGATGGAGCCTCAGCATAAGCGTTTCCGGCCAGCAGCACCGCAAAGAGACCTGCAACAGCCGCGCCCGGCCGGAGCGTCCGATGCCTGCGCTGGAATGTCTCGGCGTCTGCCACGCGACCTCGCCTCTTCCCGCTCCAAAGCCCACCGATGTGACCATCGCCGGCAACTTAGCCAACTCGCAGTAACCGTGCCGCAGGCGTCAGCCGCCTCACCCGTGGCCCCCGGATTGACACTCGGTGGCTCCAGCCTAATGTGCGCCGCGCATCTCCAATTCCCGCCATCCGAAAACGTTTCTTCAGAGGTCCTCTATCGCCATGAGCGTTACGCGCACGCCCGCCAAGCATTTTGCACCGCTCGCCATCGGCGCACCCGAGCCATACCGCTCTCTACCCGTGCGCATCGAGCGAATGATCCATTTCATTCCGCCGCATAATGACAAGATCCGGGCCAAGCTGAAGGAGACCATCAAACAGGTCGATGTGGTCCTGGGCAACCTCGAGGACGCCATCGCTGTCGGCGAGAAGGAACAGGCACGGGCCGGGTTCATATCCATGGCCAACGAGTTCGACTTCGGTCAGACGGGGCTTTGGACGCGCATCAACTGCCTCAACTCACCGTGGATGCTGGACGATGTCACCGAAATCGTGAAGCACGCCGGCAACAAAGTCGATGTGATCATGCTACCGAAGGTCGAAGGGCCGTGGGACATCCATTACCTCGACCAGCTGCTTGCTCAGCTCGAGGCCAGGCACAAAGTTAATCGGCCGATCCTCATTCACGCCATCCTCGAAACCGCGGAAGGCGTGAAAAACGTCGAGGCCATTGCGGCCGCTTCGCCGCGCATGCACGGCATGAGCCTCGGACCGGCAGACCTTGCCGCCTCGCGCGGCATGAAGACGACGCGCGTCGGTGGGGGGCATCCTGACTACGTGGTCTTGGCTGATCCGTCGAAAGACGGCGGTCCGCGCGCGCACTATCAGCAAGATCTGTGGCACTACACCGTCGGCAAGATGGTTGACGCCTGCCTCTCTTACGGGTTGAAGCCGTTTTACGGTCCGTTCGGCGATTTCGCGGACGGCGCGGCGTGCGAAGCTCAGTTCCGCAACGCGTTCCTGCAGGGCTGTCTCGGCGCCTGGTCATTGCACCCCTCACAAATCGAGATCGCCAAGCGCGTGTTCTCTCCGGACCCAAAGGAAGTGGCGTTTGCTGGCAAGATTCTCGAGGCGATGCCGGACGGCACCGGCGCCGTCATGATCGACGGCAAAATGCAGGATGACGCCACCTGGAAGCAGGCCAAGGTGATCGTTGATCTCGCGCGGCTCGTGGCGTCAAAGGACCCGGAGCGGGCCACTGCGTATGGTTTCTAATGTCTCGTAGCCGCACCGTGAAGGATAAGGCCCGCCGTCGCTTGACACCCGCCGCGCGGGTGGCGCGTAATCCCGCGATGAGTGACAAACGCCGATCAGAAACCAAAACCAAGCCTGCCAAAGAGGCGGCAAAACCGGCAGCCGGCGGACGAAGGCGGCCGAAGCCTGCGGTGGCGGGTGCGGCCAAGATCAAGGCCCGTCTGAAGTCCAAGGTGGCGGCTGCAAAAGCAGGTGCCGCCGAAACGGCTTCGCCTCCCGCAAGGCTCGGCAAGGCCAAGCGACCACCTGCACGGGCGGAAGGGCCTGTCGCCCGACCGCGCCTTCGCCGTAGGGCGGACGGCAAGCGATCCTCGACCGTGTCGTCAGCGCGATTCGCTGTCGGCGATGTGGTGCGGCACAAACTTTATCCGTTTCGCGGTGTCGTGTTCGACATCGATCCGGTGTTCGCCAATACGGAAGAGTGGTGGCTTTCAATCCCGGAACAGATGCGGCCGAAGAAGAACCAGCCGTTCTACCACCTGCTCGCGGAGAACGCGGAGACCGAGTACATCGCGTATGTGTCCGAGCAGAACCTGCTGCCGGATACGACCGGCGTTCCTGTGCGGCATCCGCAGATCTTGGATTACTTCATTGAGGATGAGGACGGGCGGTACCGGGCGGTCTTCATGTCCATGCTGAACTAGACCGTTTTCTTACACGGCGCGCGTGCCGTGTAAGCGCTTCGTTTGAACGACAAAGCCGCCCGGTAATCACCGGGCGGCTTTCGTTACGGCGCCTGAGACAGCTTACTTCTTTTCGGCAGGCTTGGCCGGAGCCGAACCGGTCGTGGTCGGGGGTGCGCCCGGACCATCGGTCGGAAGGTTCTTCAACTGGTCGGCTTTGAACTTATCGATCGCGGCCTTCTGGCGATCGCGGATCTGCGCCATCAGCTGACCGCGGGCCTTCTTGTATTCGGCGTTATCGATCGGCTTGCCGGCAAATGCATCGGTGAAGCCGTCCAAAGGAACGGGGAACCCGATCGGCTGCGCGGCTGCATTCATGGCGACGACCATCAGTCCGCCACCCACCTTCATTTGATCAATGATGGCGGCGTCGGCTTCGATTTCAGCCGTGCAGCCCGAGGCGTGGCAGAGTGAATACTTGAGATCGACCGGTTTCAGTTCCTTGTCGTCCACTTTTTCGTTCTTGGCGATCTTTGCCCACTGGTCCTTTGTGTAAACCGCGGCGCGCAAGCCAGGGGGCAGCGCCATACCAAGCGGCACCATGATCATGAGGTGCTTCTTGTCCTGGCCTTCGACTTCACGGATAGCGGCGGAGACGAGCACCATGCCGGAGTTGCCGTCGAGCCGCTCGTGGTGGGTCAGGCAGATTTCCTTATCGTCCTTGACGTCTTTGCCGTCGGCACCCTTCTTCACCAGCGGCGTCTTCTCGCACAGTTTTACCCAGGCGCTCTTGTTCGCGGCGGGGGCTGCACCAGCAGCAGGGGCAGCGGCACCAGCGGCGGGCTTGGCAGGCGCGGCTGCCGGCGCCGGCTTATCCTGCGCGAGGGCGGGCGTGCTCGCGATGGCCAGAGCAGCGGCGAGCGCGCTCAAGGCGGACAAACCAAACTTTTCCGTGTGTGCCATGGATAATTCGACCTTTCTCTCTGAGCCGGCTGACCGGCTCCCACCCTCTACGGCGCGCGTTCTTCAGGGTCATCGGAACGCTGGGCCGACCGACGTTTCGTCGAGCCTGCACACCCTCCAGCGCCCTTGCGCCAGCCGTGGGGCAGTAAGGCTCGGATTGCGGCAATCCCGTGACCGGGCGAACCGGCCCCAACTCGTGCACAGCGGTAACGGGTGGCACGTTGCAAACCGGCCACGGATCGGTCGCGTTTGCGTTCTACTCTCGATGATGGCGAAACGGCTAACCACATGCCAGGATTATGCTAATAGGCGATATCCTTGACGGTGCCCGATGTTCGATCGCGGCCGCCGCTCGCAAATCCGGAGATCACATGACGCGCCAGTGGCCGCGCTTGGTGCCGTGCTCGTTCTTGCGCTTGGACCTGCACGGAGCGGCGACTGCAATCGTGGTCCTATCAATATCGGTCCTATCAGGTGCAGCGTTCGCAGACGCCGGTTCGCATGCCATTGCAATGCATGGGGCGCCGAAATACCCGGCAGGCTTCACCCATTTCAACTACGCTGATCCCAATGCGCCGAAGGGAGGTCGTGTCGTTCTCGGGCAAACGGGATCGTTCGATACACTCAACCCTCTCATCATCCGCGGCGAACCCGTCGCCGGTATTCGCGAGTGGGTCTACGAGACGCTCATGGCGCGCGGGTTCGACGAGCCGTTCACGATGTACGGCCTCGTTGCCAAGAGCGTGGAGATGCCGCCGGACCGATCATCAGTAACGTTTCATATCGATCCCGCCGCGCGGTTCTCGGACGGCAAACCGATCACCGCCGACGACGTGATTTTTTCGATGGAGACGCTGCGCGAGCGGGGTCGTCCGAACCACCGCAACTCGTACAAAAAGGTCGTGCGTACGGACCGCGTGTCGGATCTGGCGGTACGCTTCGTCTTCGATGCCAGTGGCGATCGCGAGATGCCGCTGATCATGGCGTCGATGCCGGTACTGCCGAAGCATCTTCTGACGCCGGAGACCTTCGAGCGCACGACGCTCGCACCGATCGTCGGCTCAGGGCCCTACACCATCGCGGCCATCGATGCCGGACGCTCGATCACCTACAAGCGCAATCCCGACTACTGGGGCCGCGATCTGCCGGTGAACCGCGGCCGATATAACTTCGATGAAATCCGATACGAATACTTTCGCGACATGAGCGTGCAGTTCGAAGCCTTCAAGTCTGGCGTTCTCGACGTGCGGACCGAAGACGATCCGAAGCTGTGGGCGTCGGGCTATGACATTCCTGCCAGGCGCGATGGTCGTGTTTTGACGCGTGAAATCGAGACGGGGTTGCCGGCGGGCATGTCGGCGCTGGCGTTCAATACGCGCAGGCCCGTGTTCCAGGATCCGCGCGTCCGGCGCGGCCTGCTGCTTCTGTTCAACTTCGAGTGGGTGAACAAGACGCTCTATCACGGGCTTTACAAGCGCACGGAGAGCTTCTTCGAGCGGTCGTATCTGTCGTCTGCGGGCAGGCCGGCCGATGCGCGCGAGCGGGAACTTCTGGCGCCGTTCCCCGACGCGGTGCTGCCGGAGGTGATGGAGGGTCGCTATCGCATGCCTGTCAGCGACGGTACGGGACACAATCGCGAAAATGCGCGCGAGGCGTTCCGGCTCTTCAGCGAAGCGGGCTATGTGATCGATGGCGGTCGGCTCGTGCACAAGGACACGCGGGAGCCGCTCGGGTTTCGAGATTCTCGCGGGGTCCAGCGTGCAGCAGCGGCTGATCGCAAGCTACGTTTCGGACCTTGCCAAACTGGGGATCGCGGCACGGCTGCGGGTCGTCGACAGCTCGCAGTATCAGTCGCGGCTGAAGGATTATGATTACGACATGATCCAGACCGCCTGGCCGTCGTCGCTCTCGCCGGGGAACGAGCAGGTGTTCCGGTGGGATAGCCGCAACGCCGACGTGCCGGGGTCGTTCAACTTCGTCGGCGTCAAGAACCCGGCCGTCGATGCGATGATCAACCGGTTGCTCGAGGCCGAGGGGGACGAAGACTTTACATCCGCCGTGCGGGCGCTCGACCGCGTGCTGCTCTCCGGACACTATGTGATCCCGCTGTTTCATGCCTCTCGGCAATGGGTGGCCAATTGGAAGCAGGTTCAGGGGCCGAAAACGTTCTCCTTGTGGGGATACAATCTCGACACATGGTGGATTGACGGGCAGAAGTAGGCCGCTCAACCCGCCTCCAACGTCCGATATCCATGACCGTCGCCCTGCCGCCCCTCGTCATCCCCGAGCGCTTCAACATGGCGCGCTACTGCCTCGCCCAGTCGGCGGCGCGGTTGCCGAAGAAGCCTGCCCTCGTGGTCATCGACGATCCCGATCCGCAAACGCCGCCGCTGGAAACGTGGACGTTCGCGCAGATGGAAGATGCGGTGTTGCGGGTCGCCGCAGCGCTGGAAGATCGGGGGCTGAAGCCGGGCGACCGTATTCTCATACGGCTCGACAACACGAGCACGTATCCGATGCTCTATTTCGGGGCGATCGCAGCGGGCTTGATCGCGGTGGCGACATCGAGCCAGCTGACGGCGGCCGAAGCAGATTTCCTGATGCAAGACAGCGCGCCACGTGTCGTGGCGCTGGCCCCGCATCTGCCGCGCGGAGATATTCCGGCGGATGTCATCGTGCTGGAAGAGCGGCAAGTGCGCGAGATGATCCATTACGCGCGGCGCGGAACGTATGCCGATACGCGCGCGGAAGATCCGGCGTATCTCCTCTACACTTCGGGCACCACGGCGCGGCCGAAGGGTGTCGTGCACGCGCATCGCGTGGCGCTGGGACGCTCGCGGACGTATCAGGGCTGGTATGGCATCCGGCCAGACGACGTGATGCTGCACGCGGGCGCGTTCAACTGGACCTATACGCTCGGTACGGGATTGATCGACCCGTGGGCAAACAGTGTCACGAGCACGATCTTCGTCGGCGAGAAGACTCCGGAGGTGTGGCCGGCCGTGATCCGCAAAGCGGGCGCGACGATCTTTGCCGCCGTGCCGGGGCTGTTCCGGCAAATCCTGAAGTATGCCCCGCCGGGGCCGCTGGATGTCTGTCCTCTGCGGCATGGGTTGATTGCCGGCGAGGCCCCTGCGCCCGACGCTCTTCGGCGACTGGCATGCGCGCGACGGGGACAGAACTCTACGAAGCGCTGGGGATGAGCGAGATCTCGACGTACGTTTCGACGTGTCCGGGCATGGCGCGCAAGGACGGTTCGCCGGGTCGCGCGCAGCCAGGGCGGCGTGTCGCGGTGCTGCCGGTGGAGGGTGGGACGGAGCCGTTGCCGGCGGGCGAGGAGGGCTTGCTGGCGGTGCATCGGTCAGATCCGGGCCTGATGCTCGGCTATTGGAATCGCAAAGACGAAGAAGCGGAAGTTTATCGCGGCGAGTGGTTCCTTGGCGGCGATCTCGCGATCATCGATGCGGACGGGTACATCTTTCACCAGGGCCGAGCCAACGATGTAATGAAGGCGCTCGGCTATCGAGTTTCGCCTTTGGAAGTCGAAACGGCGATCGCGCAGCATCCGGACGTGGCGGAGGTCGCGTGCGCGGAGATCAGCCCGCGCGAAGGTGTGACGGTGATCGGGGCGTTTCTCGTCGCCAAGCCCGGGCATACGGTGGATGCGGGCAGCGTGCTCGCGTTCGCGAAGGAGCGGCTGGCGCAATACAAGTGCCCGCGCGAGATCATGGTGGTGGATGCGCTACCGCGGACGCCGAACGGCAAGGTGAAGCGGAGCGAGTTGGCGCGGATGTTTGCAACACTGCCCAAGGCGTGAAGCCAGAACTCCCCTCTCCCTTGCGGGGAGGGGTAAAGAGAGGCATCCCCTCTCCCCGCAAAGCGTCAGCGTTACGGGGAGAGGGTTAGGGTGAGGGGCAGCATCCGCACGACCGTCACGCACATGAGACTATCCAGCCCCTTATGATGCATAGGCGTGTCTATGATCGCACAGCAGCTGCCCCTCACCCCGACCTCTCCCCATTGCAAGGGCAATGGGGAAGGGGGAGTTACGCGGCTTCTTGGCTTCACCGGCGATGCGGGCCAGAGATGAGACGAGTTGGCGGACGCCTTTGATGCGGTCGGCGGCGGTCTCGAAGTCGCCGCGGAAGACGAGCTTGTGGTCGGGCTGCATCTTGGCGCGGGCGCGTTCAGTTTGCAGGAATTGCGCAAGTCCCGCCGCGTTGGCGAAATCGTTCTTGCGGAACGTGACGACGGCGCCCTTCGGGCCCGCATCGACTTTGGCGATGTTGGCGGCGCGGCAGAGGCCTTTGATTTCCATGACGTCGAGCAGATACCGCACTTCGTCGGGTAGTTCGCCGAAGCGATCGACCAATTCGGCGGCGAAACCATCGATGTCGGCGCGGGTTTCGAGAGACGACAGGCGGCGGTAGAGGCCGAGGCGGAGTTGCAGGTCGGCGACGTAGGCTTCGGGGATCAGCACCGGCATGCCGAGTGCGATTTCCGGGCTCCACTTGTCGGCAGCTTCGCCGAGGTCGCCGCCCTTCATGGCCGCGACCGCTTCTTCCAGCATGGATTGATAGAGCTCGAAGCCGACTTCGCGGATGTGGCCGGACTGTTCTTCGCCAAGCAGGTTGCCGGCGCCGCGGATGTCGAGGTCGTGCGAGGCGAGCGAGAAGCCGGCGCCGAGCGTGTCCAGCGACTGGAGCACCTTGAGGCGCTTGTCGGCGCCTTCGGTGAGGACGCGGTTTGGCGGCGTGGTGAAGTAGGCGTACGCGCGGCGCTTCGAACGGCCGACGCGGCCGCGCAGCTGGTAGAGAGCTGCCAGGCCGAACATGTCGGCGCGATGAACGATCAGCGTGTTGGCGTTGGGAACGTCGAGGCCGGATTCCACGATCGCGGTGGAAAGCAGGATGTCGTACTGGCCCTCGTAGAAGGCCGTCATGATGTCTTCGAGTTCGGTCGGCGTCAGCTGGCCGTGGGCGCGGGCAACTTTCAGTTCGGGCACCACTTCGCGCAGGAATTCGGCGACTTCGTCGAGGTCGGCGATGCGCGGGACGACATAGAAGCTCTGGCCGCCGCGGGCGCGTTCGCGCTTGAGCGCATCGGCGAGAATGACCGGATCGAAGGGCGAGATGAAGGTGCGCACAGCGAGGCGATCGACCGGCGGGGTCGTGATGAGCGAGAGTTCGCGCACGCCGGTGAGCGCGAGTTGGAGTGTGCGCGGGATGGGCGTAGCGGAGAGTGTGAGCACGTGGACATCTTCGCGCAGTTTTTTCAGGCGCTCCTTATGGGTAACGCCGAAGTGTTGCTCCTCGTCCACAATGATCAGTCCGAGGCGGGCGAAATCGATCGCCTTGCCGAGCAGCGCGTGCGTGCCGACGACGATGTCGATCTTGCCGTCCTTCAGCCCGGCTTTCACGTCGGTCAGATCCTTGGCTGACACGAGGCGCGAGGCTTGCGCCACGTTCACCGGCAGTCCCTTGAAGCGCTCGGTAAATGTCTTGAAGTGCTGGCGGGCCAGCAGCGTGGTCGGCACGACGACCGCGACCTGCATCCCGTTCAAGGCGGCGACAAACGCAGCGCGGAGGGCAACTTCCGTTTTGCCGAAACCGACGTCGCCGCAGACGAGGCGATCCATCGGGCGGCCGGAGGCGAGGTCGGTGAGCACCGCTTCGATGCTCTGCGCCTGATCTTCGGTTTCTTCGTAGGGGAATCGGGCGACGAATTCGTCCCAGGCGCCGGTCGGCGGCGAGACGGCAGGGGCTTCCTTCAGCTGGCGCAGGGCTGCGATCTTGATGAGTTCGCCGGCGATCTCGCGCAGGCGATTCTTGAGCCGGGCCTTGCGTGACTGCCACGCGCCGCCGCCGAGCTTGTCGAGTTGTCCGTCGCCTTCGTCGGAGCCGTAGCGCGAGAGAAGTTCGATGTTCTCGACCGGCAAGTAGAGCTTGTCGCCGCCGGCATAGATCAGTTCCAGGCAGTCGTGGGGCGCGCCGAGCGCGGTGATGGTCTTGAGACCGGCAAAGCGGCCGATGCCGTGATCGGCGTGGACAACCAGATCGCCGACGGAGAGGCTCGTTGCTTCGGTGAGGACGCTGGCTGCGCGCTTCGCCTTGCGGCGCGGGCGAACGAGGCGGTCACCCAGAATATCCTGTTCGCCGATGACGGCGAGCGTCGGGGTCTCAAAGCCTTCTTCGATGCCAAGCACGCCGAGCGCGGTGATGTCGCCGGGCAGGGCTAGCGCTTCGTCGTAGCTATCGACCTTGCGCACGTCTTTGAGGCCGTGCTCGGTAAGCAGGCTCGAGAGACGTTCTCGCGCGCCGGCCGTCCATGTGACGACGAGAACACGGCGCTTGCCGATCTGCAGGGCGCGGACGTGATCGACGACGGCATCGAAGACATTGATGTCCGGGTTCTGGCGTTCGAGTGCGAAGCTTTTACCCTTCTTGGCGTGCATCGAGCGCACGTGGGGGCCTTCGGTCTGCTCGAACGCGGTGAGGCGCACAATCTCGTGGCCGCCGAGCGCTTGCCCCCACGATTTGGCGTCGAGGAACATCTGGTCCGGCGGTACGGGCTTATAGGGTTCGGCACCGAAGTTCTTGGTTTCAAGGCCCTCGACGCGGGCGTCGTAATGCTCGCCAATCTGCTCGAAGCGGGCTTTGACCACGTCCTCGGCGTGGTGGTCGAACGACACCTTCGCACCGTGGACATAGTCGAACAGTGTCTCGAGCTTCTCGTGATAAAACGGCAGCCAGTGCTCCTGGCCCTGGAAGCGCCGGCCCGCACTTACGGCTTCGTACAGCGGATCGTCGCCCGTCGCGCCGCCGAACAATTCCACGTAGCGGCGGCGGAAGAGTGCGATCGGATGCTCACCGAAGGCCACTTCCGATACCGGCATCAGAACGACTTTCGGCACCGGCTTCAACGAGCGCTGGGTCTCAATGTCGAACGACTTGATGCTCTCGATCGTGTCGCCAAAAAAATCGAGGCGGATCGGTGTCTGGCGGCCGGGCGAAAACAAATCGAGAATGCCGCCGCGAACGGCGAATTCGCCCGGCTCCATGACGGTGGACGAGCGCGTATAGCCCGCCAGCGACAGACGGCGGGTCAATTCGCCCATGTCGATGCGCTGGCCGGGCGCCAGGATTTTCATGGCGTTCTTGATGAACTGCCGCGGCGGCACTTTTTGCAGAACCGCGTTCACTGTCGTCAGAACGATCGTCGGATCCTTGCGGCCGCCGTGGGCCAATTTCGCGAGTGCCGTGACGCGCTTGGCGATGATGTCGGCGTTCGGGCCAACGCGGTCGTAGGGCACCGTATCCCAGGCAGGAAACGAAATGATCTTCACCTTCGGGGCGAAGAACTTGAGCGCGTTTTCAATCTCTTCGGTGCGCCGGTCGTCGCGCGCGATGTGCAGGTGGAGGCCCGGACCGGCCCCGCTGCCTGCTTCGTGAACGAGATTAGCCAGCACGAGGGCGTCGAGGCCTTCGGGGACGCCGCATAAAATGGTGTCGTGCTTAGCGGTCATGGATCGGGCTCAAAAGTCTCGTCAAGCGGACGGCATGCCGTGGAAGGCACGGACCGCGTTGACGATATCGGCGAACGGTGCATCGTGGGCAGCCTCAGGCGAGAGCAACAGCGCCTGAAGCTCCGTCTCCTGCTGGGTCAAAAATTCTTCGAAGCGCGTCAGTTCGGCTGCGTCCATGCTGCCGAGCCGCGCGTTGGCATAAGTCCCGATCAGAATATCGAGTTCCTTCGTGCCGCGGTGGGTGGCGCGCCACAGCGCCCGGCGGCGGCGGACATCGAGATCATCGGCCGAGATGGGGTACTCCATGACGGGCGGGGCGTCCTTGTGGGTTTTCCGGGGAGAACGCTTGACGCGTTCGGCTTCCATGGGTTTGCTCCGCCGGTGGCTGTACGGCGGCAAAGGCGGCGAGGCGGTTCTATAGCGCCCGGGCGAGGTTAGGGCTAGACCAGCCGGAGCCCGCCAGTAGCCGGCGAATGATTTGCCGCGCCTCCACGCGGACCTTTCCACGCGCCAATCCGGGGTTCGACCCTCTGCCCGCCCCCACGCAACGATCCAAAGGCATCCGGAGCCCCATGCGGCCCAACGACCTCACACCTTTGTTCGCGCCTGTGGAGACGCTGAAGGGCATTGGCCCGCGTTTGGCCGTGCTCATGAAAAAGGCGTTGAAGCTTCCGCCAGGCGTTCGCGAGCCGCGCGTGCTGGACCTTCTCTGGCACATGCCAACGGGCGTGGTGGACCGGCGGGCGGAGCCCTCCGTGGCAGACGCTGTGCCCGGGACGATCGTGACGCTCAAGGTGCGTGTTCTGAAGCATAAGGCGCCTCCGCGCGGCAACACCAAGGCGCCATACAAGGTGGCAACCGAGGATGAGACTGGCCGCCTGGACCTGATTTTCTTTCGCGCGGAGCCAAGCTTTGTCGAGCGGCAGTTGCCGGTCGGAGAGATCCGCTACATCTCCGGACGGGCCGAAAAATATGGCGACACTCTGCAGATGGCGCATCCCGACTACATTGTCGCTGAAGACCGCCGCGCCGAATTGCCTTTGTTGGAACCGGTCTATCCGCTTACCGCTGGGCTGACGGCAAAGGTGGTGTTGAAGGCTGCGCGGCAGGCTGTGGAACGCGTTGGCGACTTGCCGGAGTGGCAGGACCCGGCGTGGCTAAAGGCTCGCGGGTGGTGCGGATTTCGAGCTGCAGTGCGTGGTGTCCATATGCCGGAGGATGCGGGCGATGTTTCACCATCGTCGCCGGCTTGGCAGCGGCTCGCGTTCGATGAACTGCTCGCTAATCAGCTCGCGCTCGGCATCGTGCGGCAAAGCTTCAAGGCGCAACGGGGGCGACCGGTACGCGGCGAGGGGCACATCCGCGCGCGGATTGTCAAAGCCCTGCCCTTCGAGCTGACGCGCTCCCAGAAAACAGCGCTTGCCGATATTGCTGCCGACATGAGCGCGCCCAACCGGATGCTGCGCCTCCTGCAAGGCGATGTCGGGTCGGGCAAGACCGTGGTCGCGCTGATGGCGATGGCGATTGCGGTGGAGGCTGGTGCACAGGCCGCGCTGATGGCGCCAACGGAGGTTCTGGCGCGGCAGCATCTGGAGACGATCGCACCGCTGGCGGAAGCGGCCGGGTTGCGCATCGGCCTGTTGACCGGCCGGGAAAAAGGCAAGCCTCGCGACCATCTTTTGCAGGCGCTTCGCGACGGTGAAATCGATCTCCTCATCGGCACGCACGCGCTGTTCCAGGACGACGTCGTATTTCATGATCTGGCCTTTGCGGTGATCGACGAGCAGCATCGCTTCGGCGTGCACCAAAGGCTGGCGTTGCAGATGAAGGGCGGCGAGGGCGGCGCCAACATGCTCGTGATGACCGCGACGCCAATTCCGCGCACGCTGCTGATGACGCACTATGGTGATCTGGACGTTTCGAAGCTCACGGAGAAACCAGCTGGACGCAAGCCCATCATCACCAAGGCTGTGCCGACGGATACGATGGAGAAACTCATCGACCGCATCCGGGTGCAACTGGCGGAGGGCGCGCAGGTCTATTGGGTCTGCCCGCTGATCGAAAGTTCGGAGGTGAGCGAACTGGCGGCGGCGGAAGAACGGCACGCGCACTTGAAGCAGATTTTCGGCGAGACGGTCGGGCTGCTGCATGGCGCTATGACGTCGGCTGCGAAGGACGCGACGATGGCTGCATTCGCAAAGAACGAGCTGAAGATCCTGGTTGCGACCACGGTCATCGAAGTGGGCGTCAACGTGCCCAATGCCAACATCATGGTCATCGAGCACGCGGAGCGGTTCGGACTGGCGCAGCTGCACCAGTTGCGCGGTCGCGTGGGGCGGGGATCGCGCGAGAGTTTCTGCATGCTGCTTTACGCGCAGCCCTTAGGCGAGACGGCAAAAGAGCGTCTTGCGATGATGGAGGCCACGGAGGACGGTTTCCTGATCGCGGAAAAGGATCTGGAGTTGCGCGGGGGCGGGGAGGTTCTGGGCGCGCGGCAAAGTGGTCTGCCGGAGTTCCGTGTCGCGGACGTGCCGGGGTTTCCAATGCTGCTTGCGGCCGCGCGAGACGACGCAAAGCTGATCCTGGAGCGGGATCCGTCGCTCACCAGTCCGCGCGGACGGGCGCTGCGCACGCTGCTCTATCTATTCGAGTGCGACGAAGCCGTGCGACTGTTCCGGGCGGCCTAGGTCTTCGTCCGCGCGGTGTCGGCGAGTTTGCGCAAGCGTGCCTGCTGGTCGGGCATCACCATGCCGGCGGAGATCACGACCTTGGCTGCGTCTTCGACGCTCATCTTAAGGAGCGTGACATCCCTGCGCGGCACGAAGCAGATGAAGCCTGTCGGTGGGACGATGCCGGTCGGCATGAAAACAGTGACGAGATCGGTTTCGCCACCCGGCTCGGCGGCTGCAATCTCGCCGCCTGCTTCGCCGGTGACAAAGACGATTGACCAGAGCCCCTTTGAGGGAAACTCGATCAAGCCCACTTTCTGGAACGCACGCTTCTTATCGGTCGCCGTGACCGCGCTTTCGAAGATCTGCTTCAGAGCGCGATAGACGTTGCGCACGATCGGCATCCGGTCGAGCACCATTTCGCCGCCCGAGATGAGGGAGCGGCCGAGCAGGTTGGCCCCAAGGAAGCCGATCAGCGTCAATCCCATGATGCCGAAGAGAACGCCGATGCCCGGGACAGCGAACGGGAGATAGGTTTCGGGCAGGTAGATGGACGGGATCAGCGGCTTCACATAGTCGTCGGCGAAATCGATGAACCACTTGATCAGATAGACGGTCACCGCGACGGGACCGACGATGATGATCCCGGTGAGGAAGTAGTTGCGCAGGCGCGCGCCAAGGCGAAGCGGCACGACTGGGTCGTCGTGCGCTAGACGCTTGAGGCCTTCCGCAAGGACGGCTTCGCCGTCTTCCGCCGTCGGTACTGGTTGCTCGACGATGTTGGGGTCCCGGCTCATCCGACCATCGTGCGGTGGACGCCGTGCCGCGTCAACGGGCTGCCTGCGGGATCACTTCGTTACGACAAGGCAATCGTAGCCTTTGGGCTTCAGCGCTGTGCAGAACTGGCCAGGCTCAGCCGCGCTTGCATAGGGTCCGACCTGGACACGATAGAACGTGCCGTTGCCGAACGTGACCTCGTCGATCGCGGGAGCGGCTGTGCCGATGGCCTGCGCGTGTTCGGCGCGCAATCTGGCCGTGATCTGCTCTGCTTCATCGCGCGAACTCACGATGCCGACTTGCAGGCGATACTTGCCAGCGGCCGTGGTGCGGGCGGTATCCACCGCCGCCGTTTTCTTCTTCGCGACGGATTTGACGTCCGCCTTCGCTGGCGCGGCAACAACGCTCGTGGCGGAGTCCCAGCCGGCCGCTGGTGGTGGCTGCGGCGCAGGCGGCGCGGTGGCGGTCGCAACGTTGGTCGACGGATCGGCGGTGGCCGTATTCCCCCCACCGAACATGCCACCGAAGAAACCGCTGACGGCGCTGCCGGCGTTGCCGATGGCGGAGCCGACGTTTCCAACCGGCGTCGACGGTGCAGCGGCATCGCCTTGAGGGAGCGCGGAGAGCGAGGGTGCGTCGGGTGATGACAGCGTCGCGTAGCCCCCCGAGGGTGTCGAGAGATTGGGGACGGACGCCTCAGCTGCGCTCTTCTCGCTGGATGCGCTCCAGGAGGAGGTTGCACTGTCGGCAGGCGCGGCGGCAGGCGTTGCCGGTGGCGTGGCTGGCGACGGCTGGGCCGCCTTAGCGACGGTAGCCGGAGCGTCCAGCGGTGGCGTCCCGATGGGCGTCGCCGTACCCAGGCCTGCTTCCTGATACGCAGCCTGGCGCTGCTCCATGGCGGCGGCGCGATCGGCATCGGTGAGGCCATTCTTGAGCCAGACCGCGGAGGTCAGATCTGAGATCGCTTGTGCGCTCTTGCCCGTCTTGCGGTAGGCCGCGCCGCGATAATAGAGCGCCTTCGCCATCTGCTGGCTCGACAGTCCGCCCGTCGAGAGCGCCGTTGAGAGCGACTGGATGGCGGGGCCGAACTTGCCGGCTTCGAAGGCTTTGGCGCCCGCCTCGTAAGATTTCACTCCGCTTGCCGCGGGCTTCTTTTCGGCGGCCGGGGCTGTGGGTACATTTTGCGCATAGCTATGCAACGGCGCGGCAGCGACCGCGACCGCGCAACTGGCAGCAAGCACTAATCGCTTGGCGTGCATACGTCCTGCTATCCCCCGATTACGGCTTGGCACGCTGAACATGACTGACGTAACGGCCCACCGTGTATGTCAAGCGCCATGTAGTGGCAATTCTGGGGCACGATCCGCACAGGTGCCCTACCGAGCTATCGACAGGCAATAGCTTGGTTGTCGTTAACGCTGCGTTCAAACGTGCGGTCACTCCACCGTTACGGATTTGGCGAGGTTGCGCGGCTGGTCCACGTCGGTGCCCATGAAGACGGCGGTGTGATAGGCGATGAGTTGGATCGGCACCGCATAGAGCAGCGGATTGGCAAAGTCGTGACCCTTCGGCACCTTGATGTGGGCCACAAGCTTGCAGCCGCACTTCTCGGTCGGGGCGTCGGAGATGAGGATGATCTGGCCGCCGCGTGCGGCGACCTCCTGCATATTGGAGACGGTCTTTTCAAAAAGGTCGTCATCGGGCGCGACAACGATGACCGGCACATTTTCATCGATCAGCGCGATCGGCCCGTGCTTGAGTTCACCCGCCGCGTAGCCTTCGGCGTGGATGTAAGAGATTTCTTTCAGTTTCAGCGCACCCTCGAGCGCGAGGGGATAGTTGATGCCGCGGCCGAGGAAGAGCACGTCGCGGGCTTTCGACAGGTACTGCGCCAGGTCCTCGTACTGCTGCTCGTTGTGCAGCATCGACGACATCAGGCGCGGCACCTCGATCAACGCCTTCACCAGTTCGGCTTCCTTCTCGGCCGTGATCGTGCCTTTGGCGCGGCCGATGGCGATGGCGAGGCAGGCGAGCGCCGAGAGCTGGCAGGAGAACGCCTTCGTGGAGGCTACACCGATTTCGGGCCCGGCCAGCGTCGGCAGCACGGCGTGGCTCTCGCGGGCGATCGAGGACGTGCGCACATTGACGATGGAGACGATGCGCTGACCACCTGCCTTGCAATAGCGCAGCGTGGCGAGCGTGTCGGCGGTTTCGCCCGACTGCGAGACGAACACGGCGAGGCCGCCTTCGACGAGGGGTGCCTCACGGTAGCGGAACTCGGAGGCGATATCGATTTCGACGGGAACGCGGGCGTAGCGCTCGATCCAGTATTTGCCGACAAGCCCGGCGTAATAGGCCGTGCCGCACGCCGAGATGGTCACGCGCGGGATTGTGGCGAGATCGATGCCGAGGTCGGGAAAGGCGATCGTGCCGGCGCCCATGTCGAGGTAGTTGGCAAGCGTATGGCTCACGACTTCGGGCTGCTCGTGGATTTCCTTCGCCATGAAGTGGCGGTGATTGCCTTTGTCGACCAGGAGCGCACTGGCTACCGATTTGATCTTCGGTCGATCGACGCGCTTACCGAGTTCATCGAAGATTTCAACGCCGGAACGGCGCATGACGGCCCAGTCGCCCTCATCGAGATAGGTGATCGTATCGGTGAACGGGGCGAGCGCGATGGCGTCCGAGCCGAGATAGACCTCGCCGGTGCCGTAGCCGATGGCGAGCGGCGAGCCCTTGCGGGCGGCAATCATCAGGTCGTCGTGGCCAGCAAAAATGATGCCCAGCGCGAAAGCTCCCTGGAGCTTGGCGAGAGCGGCTTTCGTGGCGGCAATCGGTTCAAGGCCGTGGTCCAGTTCGTCGGTGACGAGGTGGACGACGGCTTCAGTGTCGGTGTCGGTCTCGAAGACGTGGCCACGTGCGGTGAGTTCGGCTTTGAGTTCGCGATAGTTCTCGATGATGCCGTTGTGCACGACACAGACCTTGGCGCTCATGTGCGGATGGGCGTTGCGTTCCGTGGGACGTCCGTGCGTCGCCCACCGCGTGTGGCCAATGCCGACGTGACCCTGGAGCGGCTGTTCGTGGAGCCGCGTTTCGAGATTGCGGAGCTTCCCTTCGGCGCGTCGGCGATCGAGATGTCCGTTCTCGAGCGTGGCGATGCCGGCGCTGTCATAGCCGCGGTACTCGAGGCGGCGCAACGCGTCGACCAGATCAATCGCAACGGGCTTATTGGCGAGAATTCCGACGATGCCACACATTACTTTTGTCCCTAACGTCCCTTGAATTGCGTCGTGCGCCGCGGGTGGCGACAAATCAAAAACATGCTTCGAATTTCACCGTACGGATCATGTCTCACGATTTGCCGCCTTGCGTCGCGCCATGAGCGTGCGGAATTTCGCCGCCCACTGCGGCCGCTCTTCCTGGGCCGAGCGTTCGAGCGCCAGGGCACCCGGTGCGACGTCTTTGGTGATGACACTGCCGGAGCCGACGTAGGCGCCGTCGCCGATCTTGATCGGAGCGACGAGTGAAGTATTCGAGCCGATGAAGGCGCCCTCCCCGATCTCGGTCTTGTGTTTGAAGTAGCCGTCATAATTGCAGAAGATCGTACCGGCGCCGATGTTGGCACCCGCCCCGACCGATCCGTCACCGAGGTAGGAGAGGTGGTTGGCCTTGGCACCATTGCCGACGGCGACGTTCTTGACCTCGACAAAGTTGCCGATGTGTACGTCGGCGCCGAGCACCGCGCCGGGGCGCAGGCGTGCGTAGGGACCAATGCGGGCGTTGGCGCCAATGCTGGCACCTTCAAAGTGGCAGAAAGCCTTGATTTCTGCGCCATCAGCAATTGTGACGCCGGGCCCGAACACGACATTCGGTTCGATGATGACATCGCGGCCGACGACTGTGTCGTAGCTGAAGAAGACCGTTTCTGGAGAGGTCAGCGTCGCGCCATTGTCCATGGCGGCCTGACGGGCACGGTCCTGCCAGATGCGTTCGGCGATGGCGAGCTGACTACGCGAGTTGACACCAAGCACTTCGTCTTCCGGCGTACGGATCACTGCGGCGCGCGCGCCGTCGGCACGGGCAATTTCGACGGCGTCCGTCAGGTAGTATTCGCCCTTGGCATTGCCGTTGCCGATGCGGCTCAGCACGCCGAGCAGATCGGCAAGACGGAAGGCCAACACGCCCGAATTGCACAGCGTGATCTTGCGTTCCTCGGGGCTTGCGTCCTTGTGCTCGCGAATGGCGAGGAGTGTGCTCTCGTTGACCGTAATCAAGCGGCCATAGCCGGTGGGGTCTTTGGCTTCGAAGCCGAGCACGGCGACACCAGCTCCTCCGTCGAGCGCGGAGCGAAGGGATGCCAGGGTCGAGGCTTCGAGAAGGGGCGTATCGGCGTAAAGAACGATGACATCGCCGGTGTGGCCCTGCATCGCCGGGCGGGCGGCCAGTACCGCATCCGCGGTGCCCGACTGGTTCTCCTGTACGAAAACCTGGGCGTTGGGTGCTAATCGTGCGATCTCGGCGCGGACCTCGTCCATGCCGGGTCCGACGACCACTGCGACGGCGGCGTCTTCAACGCCTTTAGCAAGCGCCAGAACGTGGCCAAGCATGGAGAGGCCCGCCACCTTATGAAGGACCTTCGGCAACGCGGACTTCATGCGCGTGCCTTTACCGGCGGCGAGAATGACGATCAGCGGCGCTGCGATGGCCATGGATGGAATTCTTGAACCTTCGTGTTTGTTGAAGCAATCGCTCTGTGGCCGCATTTCCGGCCCGGCGGAGTGAGCACCGCACCGGCAGGTAGCGCGCACTGGTGGCCCGGAAAAGGCAACGTGGTGCGTCCGGCGCGGACCTTGCCCGGATTCGGGACCGTTCGTCTCGCCACTGGACCGTTTTGCAACCTTCGCTTGCAGGCGAACTCAGCCTGCGTTGCTGGCGTGCCGTCGTCCACAGGTACGCAAAACGGTGCTCCGGGCGTGCGTTGACCCTCCCCTGCAACTCACGCAGCAATCCGGCAAAGTCCGAATTATCCGAGGGTTTTAGAGCATGTCTCAGCCGCATAGCCCCGTCCCCCCCACGCCGCCGCCCTTGCCGCCCGGCTTCGCCGCAGGTCCCAGCCTGCATGCTGCGCCGGGCCAGCCGTCCGCTGGAGGCCATTACAATAGTTCTATCGGTCCCGCCTTCCCGCCTGCGTTCGAAGTCCCCCCCGGTGCCGGGCGTCCCGCAGGAAGGACGCGGCACGGCAGGGGGATTTCTCGCGGAAGCGTGGCCTGGGGCGTCGCGGCGGCGGCGGCGGTTGCCTATCTTTCGGTGGTTGTCATGCGTCCTGATCTGATTGCCCGCTTCAACAGTGGCGGCGCCTCCGTCGCCGAAATCGAGACGCTGCGCGGAGAGGTTGACGGACTGCGCCGCGATATGGCGAGCGTCCGTTCTCTTGTCGGCGAGACGGCCTCGCAGCAGAAGGTGATCGTGGATCGTCTGGCAGCGCTGGGCGCTCCGGTGGCCGCACCCGTACCCGTTTCCGATGCGACGGCACCGTCACCGGCACTGCGCCTCGACAGCGCGCCGGTTAACGGGCCGATGTCACCGCGAGCGGACGCGGCTGCCTCGCCCTCAGCCGTTGTCCCGTCCGCCGGAGCGGCCAGATCAATAGCCGATGCGAAAGTCTTGAATGCCAAGCCGGCACTTGAGACCGGTAGCGTGAAGCCTGCTCCTCAAGCAGCGCCTGCACCCGCGGCAACACCGGCAGCGGCCCCCAACGAGCCGCCGCCCTTTGCTGCACCCGTGGTGACCCCGGCTGCAAAGCCGGTCGGCGTGCAGATCGCGTCGGGTACTTCGATCGACAGCCTGCGCCTGAGCTGGAACCTGTTGTCTGAAACGCATGCCGACAAGCTCAAGAATCTGGAGCCGCGTTACTCGCTGTCCGTCGACAATGGCGCCGTGGTCTACAATCTTATGGCTGGCCCGGTGAAGTCGGCAGCGGACGCGAAGAAGATGTGTAAGGCGCTGGCTGCGAAGGCCATCCCATGCAAGGTCGTCGACGAATTCGGCGGCGCGGCGCTTTGATCAATGGCGCGTGGCGACTGCGCTGACGCGCAGCCGGCCGCCACGCGCGGATCATTTCGATGGCGCCTTCCGACTCCGCTTCCGCGGAGCCGGCCGGAAGGCGCGGATCATTTCGATGGCGCCTTCCGACTCCGCTTCCGCGGAGCCGGCCGGAAGGCGCGGATCATTTCGGTGGGAGCCAGGCGCAGCGCTTGAGCCAGCGGCGTTCGATTTCTCGGGCGATGAGACCTGTGGCGTCGATGGGCGGGTAGGTCCAGGCGGGCAGACGATCAACGGTCTCGGGCAGGCGACGCGTTGCGTGGAGTTCCTCCAGCTTGGCGTGGAAGCGATGAAATTTCGGCTTCCCGCCCGTCGGGTGGAACACATAGACGGGCCGTCCGGTGGCGCAGCATTCGCCCGTCATATTGACGCTGTCGGCCGTGACGACGAATGCATCGGCATGAGCGAAGAAGCCGGGATATGGATTATCGCCGGTGCCGTCCCAGAAAATGCGTGGGGCGTTGCGGGTGGCGGCCTCGGTGATTTCAACGAGACGCGGATGCGTTCGGCGCGACGGCGTGATCATGAACGATGCGCCGAGCTTCGTAATCGATTGCAGAGACGCTTGTAGCCGCCGGTCGTCGGCGTCGCTGAACTGATACGATCCATTTTTGCCACCGAGCAACACGGCGATGCGCGGATGCGGCAGGGCTGCGATCTGCGGCGGGACACTGGCACGCAGGCCTGCAATGCGATCGGGGGAGAAGCCATGCGGTGACGTCGGCGTCGTGAAAACATTCGGACCACGGCGCCGATCGTGCTCAGGCACCCAGATCAGATCCGCCGTTTTCGGTCCGGTCTGCGGATCGAGCAGCACGACGGTGAAAACGCCAGGTCCGGCGCGGCGACGCAATTCTTTCACATAGGGAATGGCCGCGCGGCCGGTCGCGATGGCGATGGCGGGCCACGGCGGTCGGAAATCAGAATCAGGCCTCACCGAAGCCGACGCTCTTCGGTACGCGGCCCCAGGGGGCCGTCCATCTTTTCACGCCCGCGAGTGTGACCCGCTTCATCTCGAAATCGACGCCCAGCGCCTCCGCCAGCCCACGCGTTTGGGTGTCCATACCGGCCTTGGCCTCGCTGATGATCCAGCAGCGGGCGCCGGCTAGTGGGCGGTCTTTCGTTCGGGTGCTGACAGAGAGTTCAGTCGTCATGGCGGCAACCTGCGACTTTTCCCGATGCCGTGTCCAGCGGCACAGCCGCAGATGACGGTCATTATGTTTCCCAGAAGCGCCATTGAGAGACATAATCAGGCTGCTACCGGCAAGCAATTCCCAGATGACCCGAAAACTCGACAGCACCGACTGGCGCATTTTGAAAGAGCTGATGGCCGATGGGTCGCTCACCAATGTGGCGCTCGCGGGCAAAGTCGGATTGTCTGCGCCGCCGTGCTTGCGGCGCGTGCGGGCTCTAGAAAAGTCTGGGGTCATCACGGGTTACACCGCTCTCATCGACGAGCGCGCGCTTGGGTTCGAATTGACGGCGTTCGCGATGGTGGGGCTGCACAATCAGTCCGAGACGGACCTGCGCACCTTCGAGAACCGCATCCTGGGCTGGCCGATGGTGCGCGAGGCCTACATGCTCTCCGGCGAGAGCGATTACATCCTGAAGTGCGTTACGCGCGACCTCACTGCGTTTCAGGACTTTCTCCTGAAAGAGTTGACGGCGGTGCCGAACGTGGCGAGCGTGAAGACGACACTTGCGATCCGTCGCGCCAAACTCGCGCCGGGCGTGCCGCTCGCACCAGAGTGATCTAGTCCATCCGATCGAGGTGGCGGACGTTCCGCAAGTCGGGGAACATGCGCGCCCACACGGCCGCCGTCACAAGAGCGCCCACGCCGCCGATCACGACAGCGGGAACGGCGCCGAAGCCGGCGGCCATGCTGCCGGCGCGAAATTCGCCCAACTCGTTCGATGCGCCGATAAAGGTCATATTGACGGCGCTCACGCGGCCACGCAGGTCGTCTGGTGTCTTCAGCTGAATGAGCGTCTGACGGATGAAGACGCTGACCATGTCGGCGGCGCCCATGACGACGAGTGCCAGCACGGAGAGCCAAACGAGCGTCGACATGCCGAAAATAATAATCGCGAGGCCATAGACGGCAACCGCTGCGAACATCGTCAGGCCCGCGTGATCGCGGACGGGATTGTTGATGAGCCAGAGGCTCATCAGGAGTGCGCCGACGCCGACGGACGAGCGCAGTGCGCCCAGTCCCCACGGTCCGACATCCAGGATATCGCGAGCGAAAACGGGGAGCAGCGCAATCGCCCCGCCAAGCATTACGGCGATCATGTCGAGGGAGAGCGCGCCGAGCACGATCGGTTGGCTCCAGATGTAGCGGAAGCCTGCAAACAGCGCTTCTGTGGTGACAGGCTGCGACGCGCGCTTCTCGGGCTTTGGGATCAACAGCGTCAGCACGCCGGCGCTCAAGAAGAACAAGATCGACACCACGTAGGCGAGTTCGGACGAGACGCCGTAAAGCAGGCCGCCGGCGGTGGGGCCAATGATGGTCGCGACCTGAAAGCTCGAGGAATTGAGCGCGATGGCGTTGGCGAGGGCTGTTTGCGGGACGAGATTTGCCATGAGGGATTGCACGGCGGGGCCCATGAACGCGCGCGCGATGCCGAAGACGAGAAGCACAGCATAGACTGGCCAGACCGCCGTCAATCCTTGATGCAGGATCGTGAGGAGCGCCAGTGCGCACACCGCTTCCACGGCCATGCACGACGCCATGATAATGCGCCGATTGAAACGGTCGGCGACCGATCCGGTGACGAGAACGAGAATGGGCGCGGGCAGGAATTGCACGAGGCCGACGAGGCCCAGCAGAAAGGGATCGCGGGTCTGATCGTAGATCTGCCAGCCGACAGAGACGCTCAACACCTGAATCGCGAACACGAGCAGGAAGCGAGCGACCCAGTAGAGGCGATAGCCCGGATAATCAAAGGCGCGATCTGACGGCGGCGCTCCGTTCGCAGGAGTTCCAGGCGACGCCTCGGACACGTTCATGGTGCAGCTTCTCCGGCCCGCAGACTATGCGGGCCTGCCGGCGGGACGCCGGTTACTTCCACTCGACTTTCAGGATTTCGTAGGAGCGCGAGCCCTTCGGCGTCGTCACTTCGACGGTATCGCCCTTGGTCTTGCCGATCAGAGCGCGCGCGATGGGTGACGAGATCGAGATCTTGCCGTCCTTCACGCTGGCTTCCAGATCGCCGACGATTTTGTACTTCACCTTCTCTTCCGTATCCTCGTCCACCAAGGTCACGGTGGCGCCGAACTTGACGTTGGCACCCGAGAGGCCGGCCGGATCGATGACTTCGGCGCGAGAGAACTTGTCTTCCAGTTCGGCGACGCGGGATTCGTTCAACCCCTGCGCTTCCTTGGCGGCATGGTATTCGGCGTTTTCCGAGAGATCCCCGTGGGCGCGCGCTTCCGCGATCGCTTGGATGATGCGCGGGCGCTCGACGGCTTTCAGGCGATGCAGTTCCTCCTCGAGCTTCTTATAGCCCTCGAGGGTCATCGGAACCCGATCCATCGACATCTAACGTCTCCTGATTGGCCTGGCCGCCGGGCCAGCACCCTTCGATTCATCCACAAAACGCGTGAGAAACCCACGACATAAACCCGCCCGGGGCGCGGCGGTTTCCGCCGCACCCTCAAACACGGGTGGCATTCATCTCAGGTTGCGCGTGCGACGTATGCCTGCAGCGGCGCCACCTTCAGGGTGTCGGACTTCATGGCCTTGATGGCCTTGGTCACGGCAACTGCCCCTGCCAGGGTTGTATAATAGGGGACGTGGTGAAGCAAGGCCGTGCGCCGGATGTCCTTGCTGTCCGAGAGAGCCTTGGCACCTTCTGTCGTATTGAAAACCAAGGCAATTTCGCCATTCTTGATGGCGTCCACGATGTGGGGACGGCCCTCCAAGACCTTGTTGACGACTTCGCAGGGGATGCCCTCGGCCTCGAGTTGCCGCTTCGTCCCGCGAGTTGCGATGATCTTGAAGCCCATGGCGGAGAGCTCTTTCAGGGGTGCGCCGATGCGCTCCTTGTCGCGGTCCTTGACCGAGACGAACACGGTGCCCCCCATGGGCATTTTCTGACCCGCGCCAATCTGGCTCTTGCCGAAGGCGATGGCGAAGTCGCGGTCGAGGCCCATGACCTCTCCGGTGGAGCGCATTTCCGGTCCGAGGATCGGATCGACGCCCGGGAAGCGCGCGAACGGGAACACGGCTTCCTTGACCGCGATGTGCTCGAGCTTCTTCTGCTTCAGGCCAAAGGAGGCAAGCGGCTGGCCCGCCATCACCTTCGAGGCAATGCCTGCGACCGGCACCCCGATCACCTTTGCGACGAACGGCACCGTACGCGAGGCGCGCGGGTTCACTTCGAGGATGTAGATCTCATCATCCTTGATCGCGAACTGAACGTTCATCAAACCCTTCACCTCGAGGGCGAGGGCGAGCTTGCGCGCTTGCTCGCCGAGTTCGGCGACGGTTGCATCCGACAGCGAATAGGGCGGCAGCGAGCAGGCACTGTCACCAGAGTGGATGCCTGCTTCCTCGATGTGCTCCATCACGCCGGCGATGAAGGTGTCTTGGCCATCGCACAGGCAATCGACATCGACTTCGACGGCGTCCGAGAGATAACGGTCGATCAGCAGCGGACGCTTCGGCGACACGACCAATTCGGACGGGTTGTCGAGCGTTGCGGAGAGACGCGTGATGTACCGGTCGATTTCCGCGCCGTCGTGGACGATTTCCATCGCCCGGCCACCGAGCACGTATGACGGGCGAATGACGACGGGATAGCCGATGCGATCCGCTACCGCGCGGGCTTCCCCCGGCGTCCCGGCAATGCCGCTCGCGGGCTGCTTCAGGCCCAGTTTTTCAATGAGCGCTTTGAAGCGGTCGCGGTCTTCGGCGAGGTCGATCGCGTCAGGCGATGTGCCGAGGATCGGAACGCCCGCCTCCTCCAGCGGACCGGCGAGTTTCAGCGGTGTTTGGCCGCCGAACTGGACGATCACGCCCTTTAGCTTGCCATTCGACTGTTCCTTACGAATGATTTCAAGCACGTCTTCAGCGGTGAGCGGCTCGAAGTACAAGCGGTCGGAGGTGTCATAGTCGGTAGAGACCGTCTCCGGATTGCAGTTGACCATGATGGTCTCGTAACCGGCTTCGGTGAGCGCGAAGCAGGCATGACAGCAGCAATAGTCGAATTCGATGCCCTGGCCGATGCGGTTAGGACCGCCGCCGAGGATGATGATCTTCTCGCGATCGGTCGGCCTCGATTTACACGAGGGCAGGCCTGCGGCGCCACTTTCGGTGAGGGCAAGGCCAGTCTCATAGGTCGAATACATGTACGCGGTGGGCGATGCGAACTCGGCGGCGCAGGTATCGATGCGCTTGAATACGGGCGTAACGCCAAGATCGTGGCGCCGGCTGCGGACATCGGCCTCGGTTTGGCCCGACAGCTTCGCCAGACGTGTGTCGGAGAAGCCGAACGATTTCAGCACCTGCATTTGACGTGCCGAGGTCGGAAGCCCGTGCGCCTTTACGCGCGCTTCGAGATCGACGATCTCCTGCAGGCGATCGATGAACCACGGGTCGTACTTGGAAAACGCGTGGACCGTTTCGTGGTCAAAACCCATGCGCAGGGCTTGCGCGACCTTCAAGAGCCGGTCGGGGGCCGGACGTGAGAGTGCTGCACGGACGACATTCTTGTCGTCTCCGAGGCCCAGTCCTTCCAGGTTGATGTCATCGAGGCCCGACAGGCCCGTCTCCATGGAGCGGAGCGCTTTCTGCAGGCTTTCAGCAAATGTTCGGCCGATGGCCATGACTTCGCCGACCGATTTCATCGCCGTCGTGAGGGTCGAGTTGGCGCCGGGGAACTTCTCGAAGGCAAAGCGCGGGATCTTGGTGACGACGTAATCGATTGTGGGCTCGAACGATGCGGGCGTCGCGCCGCCAGTGATGTCGTTTTCAAGTTCATCGAGCGTGTAGCCGACGGCAAGGCGAGCGGCGACCTTCGCAATCGGAAAGCCGGTTGCCTTGGAGGCCAGTGCCGAGGAGCGCGACACGCGCGGGTTCATTTCGATAACGACGAGACGACCCGTTGCCGGATTGACCGCGAATTGCACATTGGACCCGCCGGTCTCAACGCCGATCTCGCGCAGCACGGCAAGCGAAGCATCGCGCATGATCTGGTATTCTTTGTCGGTCAGCGTCAGCGCCGGGGCGACGGTAATCGAGTTACCCGTGTGCACGCCCATCGGGTCGAGGTTTTCGATCGAGCAGATGATGATCGCGTTGTCCGCCTTATCGCGGACGACCTCCATCTCGTACTCTTTCCAGCCGATGAGGCTCTCGTCGATCAGGATCTGGCCGACGGGCGAGGCGTCGATGCCAGACTTGGCGATCGTCTCGAATTCTTCTCGGTTGTAGGCGACGCCGCCGCCGGTGCCGCCCATGGTGAAAGCGGGACGGATGATCGACGGCAAACCGATGATGTCGAGAGCCCGCATCGCTTCGGCAAAGCCGGCGTGGCGGTCATAGCCGATGACCTTGCCCTCGGCATTGCGGATCTCAGGCGAGGAGGCAATCATGGCTCGCGGGCTTTCGAGCCCGATCCGGTCCATGGCTTCGCGGAAAAGCTTACGATCCTCGGCCATGTCGATGGCTTCGGCTTTGGCGCCGATGAGTTCGACATCCATGTCCGCGAGCACACCCTGCTTCTCGAGCGCGAGTGCGGTGTTGAGCGCCGTCTGTCCGCCCATCGTCGGCAACAGGACAAGCTTCTTGCCGGGACGTGCCGCCTTTTCGGCGGCGATGATCTTGGCGACCACTTCCGGCGTGATCGGCTCGATGTAGGTGGCGTCGGCCAGATCCGGGTCGGTCATGATCGTCGCTGGATTAGAATTGACCAGGACGATCCGATACCCGTCGGCTTTCAAGGCCTTACAGGCCTGAGTACCGGAATAATCGAATTCGCAGGCCTGCCCGATGACAATGGGACCGGCGCCGATGATGAGGACGGTGTCGATATCTGTGCGTTTGGGCATGGCGGGGCCAACTCTTATTGCAGCGCAAATGGTTTGGCTATAGGCCGCGACGGAACGCGCGCGGGAGCGGGGCGGCTCGCGTGCATCAGGGTTACGGGTTCATCCGTCAAGGCGAAAGCTGCGGGTTCGAACATCCCTCCCCGCGAAAAAGCCCGGCCCTTTTGTCTCGGGCCGGGCTTTGATGCTGTCGGTCAGGCTCACGAAGGTCCGGCTCAGGGCTTGGCTGCCGGCTTCTCGATCTTGAGGTCGGTCGGGTAGCTGTACGTTTCCTTGAAGATCGGCTTGTCGAGCATCCCTTCGCGGGCAAAGACGATGCGAGCGGGCAGCCCCGTTGCGGGGTCCAGATAGATGACACGCAGCGCTTCGTTCTTGGGGGCCTCGGCAGGCTTTTCGCCGCGCTTCTCGGCTTCGATCTGCTCCGGCGTCTTCTCCTTGGGCTCGTCGAGACCCTTGTAGGCGCGGACCTGCTTGCCGTCGATGGTCTCGGCGCCCATGCATTCGAACAAGCCGACGCTCTGTGGCACGTCACCGAACGTGCTCTTGAAGAAATTGACCATCTGCTCGGTCGTCGTCGCATCGAGCTTCTGCCAGTCGGCTCCGGGCGCCTTTGTCCAGGCCTCGGTTCCCACAAGCACGGTCTCCGTCGGCTTATCGGGGTCGACGAGCGTCTTCACGACCTGACGCATCCGGTCGGGTTTGATGTACTCCACCGTCATCGTGAACGGGCCTTGTTCGCCAATGAGGTTCAGTTCCTTGCGAACCATGTCCGTATTGCTCTGGCGCGTGAAGGCCTGCAGGACTTCGCGGGTGCAGTCGGCGAAAGCGCTCGTGGCGGACGCGACGATTGCGAGCGCCGTTAGGGACCCGCGAATGAGACTTTTCATTATTCGTACTCCATCGGCCGCATGCGCGCGCCGTCTGTTTCAAGGGCGCGGTGGCGTTATTTCTTTTCTTGGGTGGGTTCCGAACCGGCCAGCAGCTCAGTCGGCGGGGTGATCGTGATCCCCTCATAGGAATAGACTG
Source organism: uncultured Alphaproteobacteria bacterium (assembly GCA_963708775.1). Lineage (GTDB taxonomy): Bacteria > Pseudomonadota > Alphaproteobacteria > Rhizobiales > Hyphomicrobiaceae > JAGVSR01. The sequence continues at coordinate 295,436 of CAVPTI010000002.1, forward strand.
CGACGAACTTCGCCGGGCCCTCCGACTTTGCTGATTTGGTCACGTAAAGGGCGGGCAATCCTGTGTCGGGCGCGACGTAAACTGTTGTGACGACGTCCATCCCGTCAGTGTCCTTGGCGACAGCGGTGCCGTAGCCGATGAAGTCCTTGCCCTCGTACTGGACCTTGCCGAGACAAGAGAAGTCGGCGGCGGCCTTCGGCGGCACCTTGTAGGCGTCGCGCTCCTGGCTGACGACCTGCGCGTTGTGCGGGGGCTGCTCTTCCCAGCCGCCTTCGGTGTTGGCCCAAGCCCACTTGCCGATTCCGATGGTCTCGACCGGAGCTTCTTCAGTCGGGCTTTCAATCTTGTTGTAGATCGCGTCGGGGGCCACGAAGTCGATGGTGCGGACGAGCGGGCCGTTCAGGGTCTGCGCGGTGGCGACGGTGCGAAATGCGGGCTGCGCGCGCTGCTTCACGAACGCGGCCTCGACCTCGCCTTTGCACTTGTCGTCGGCGACGGCCGGCAGGGCCGCGGCAGCGAGGGCAGCAAGGGACAGAACAACAGAGCGCATGATCGAGGCAACCTCCCAATTATTCGAATTTTGCGCTCTTATACGCGGGTCGCGCGACGGGCTGTCCTTAAATCTGGGAAAGGTTTACAGCCGGGCTGAGGCTTACTTGGCGAAGGCCGCGCAAGGGTCATCGCGATCGATCGTCGGAGTAAAGATGAGATAGTCGGCGGCGGGCTTGCCGTCGGCGTCGCGGGGCACATAAGCCTCGGGGTCGGTTTTGCCGTCTTCGACCTCGACCAGAACGATAGAGATAACCTTCTTATCTGGTGCGCGGGCGCGGATGTACCAGGGCACGCCGCGATCCAAAAGGGCGTGATTATTGCCGGTCAGCAGAATGGCCCGTCCGTGTTCGGCTACGGCCTTTAGGGTTGCATCAGCCAAGTGCGCGTCGCGATACCGTTGGGCGAGTGCCATCCGCGGGATCGCCGTCTTCGGCAGCATGCCGCAATGGGACGCCTCTATTTCTTCCGCGGAAACGGCGTCGATCTTGTCGCCGAGCGGCTTGTCGAGTCCAAGGCGCGCCTGCTCCGCAACGGGGAGTGCACCGACACCCTCCTTCGCGACTTTGCGTATCGTGTCGCGCGGGGGATCGCCGGCATAGATCGGCGCGCGGGTTGCAATCACCGCTTCGAGGAGAGGGTCGATCGGGTACTTGTCCCAGCCGCCTGTCGCCCAATCCACCTTCTTTTTGAATTCATCGAGCGTTGCAGGACGCGCAGCCGCGCGATTGTATGTGTTGAATGCAGCGATGCCATCGTTCTGGTCGGCGCGCAGTTGCTCCATCACGATCGCTTTTGCGTTCGCCGTCAGAATTTTCGAGCGCAGCTTGTGGTGGTGCGGATTGTCGTGCGCTTCGCCGAGCACGAGAACATCGAGCCCATCGGCTAACGCGAGCGTTTTGACGAGATCCTGCGCGTCATGCGGTGTCGAGAGCGTGGGCGTGCCTGTCGTCCGGCCCGTATCGTACACGAGGCAGCTATCCACCGCCGCATAGGTTAGAACGGCCTTGCAGAGCGGATGCGCTTTGACATTGGCCAAGGGCGCGGGCGGTGAAAAAAAAGCGAGGGTTGCGAAAAAGGCCGTCAGGCCAGCGAGCGAGAGCGACTTCGGATATTTCATGAGAGAACTACTACTGGAGCGCCGCTGCGGATCACCGCTCCTTAATGGGCGCCGTGCCCTTCTGATCTCGCATGAAATTGGCGAACCGGTTGAAGAGGTAGTGGCTGTCCTGCGGTCCGGGTGAGGCTTCGGGGTGGTGCTGAACGGAAAAGACGGGCTGACCTTCGACCGCTAGGCCGCAATTTGAGCCATCAAATAGAGACACGTGGGTTTCTACGACGCCCTTTGGCAGCGTGTCGCGATCGACGGCAAAACCGTGGTTCATGGAGACGATCTCGACCTTGTTGGTCGTGAAGTCCTTCACTGGATGGTTCGCGCCGTGGTGGCCCTGGTGCATCTTTTTCGTCGTGGCCCCGAGGGCGAGGCCTAGCATCTGATGGCCGAGGCAGATGCCGAAGACGGGCTTGCCGCTGGCGACGAGTTTCTTGATTTCGGGCACAGCGTACTTGCCGGTTTCGGCCGGATCGCCGGGGCCGTTGGATAGGAACACGCCATCGGGATTGCGCGCGAGAACTTCCTCAGCCGTTGTCTTGGCAGGCATCACCGTCACCTTGCACCCGGCGTTGGCGAGGCAGCGCAAAATGTTGCGCTTCAGGCCATAGTCGAGGGCGACGACATGGAACTCCGGCTTGTCGTTGCGCGCATAGCCTTCATTCCACACCCAGCGCATCTCGTCCCAGGTGTAGCTCTGGCCGCTCGTGACGTCCGGCACGAGATCCATGCCGACGAGGCCCGGCCAGGCGGCGGCCTCAGCCTTTAATTTCGCGAGATCGAAGCGGCCCGACGGCTCGTGTGAGATGACGCCGTTCGGCATGCCCTTGTCACGGATCAGAACAGTCAACGCGCGGGTGTCGACGCCGGCGATGGCGATGATCCCGCGCGCTTTCAGCCACTGATCGAAATGTTCGACCGCGCGATAGTTCGACGGTTCCGTGATGGCGGCGCGCAGCACGCACCCGCGGACACCGGAGCGGGAGGCGAGATTGGATGTTTCCGTATCTTCGACGTTGGTGCCGACGTTGCCGACATGGGGAAACGTGAAGGTGATGATCTGGCCCGCATAGGAGGGATCGGTGAGAATCTCCTGATAGCCGGTCATTGCTGTGTTGAAGCAGACTTCGCCGACGGCCGTGCCGGTGGCGCCCAGCCCCTGCCCCTCGATGACGGTTCCGTCGGCAAGGACAAGCCGCGCGGTGGTCGCGACTTCGGTCCAGGGCGCGGGCGTTGGCGACGTCATCGGGGCCTCACGAGATCGGGCTCAGGAATTAGGCGTGCCTGCGGCCATGCTGGAGGACGGGTGACGCGCGAGCGTACCCAGACCGGCGGCCGGAGACCCTTGAAATTCGGCCGGACCCTAGGGGAAGCGCTCTGCGAAATCAAGGAACGCACCGAGGATACAAAGGTCTCCGGCGCCGCTCAGGCCTCGTCACCTTGCCGCACCTGTCGGCGGACGCCTCAGACGTTTGTTAAAGGTCCGGCTTGCCGGACTCGTGTTTGTTAAATGTCCGGCTTGCCGGACTGGGGACTTAATCCTAAACACCGCCCCTGCCAGTTTGAGGATTGAAGCCATGCGCACCCGGCTCAACGACGACATCAAGACGGCGATGAAATCCGGCGACAAGCGCCGTCTGGCGACGTTGCGGCTGATCACGGCGACCATCAAGGATCGCGATCTTAGCGCGCATGTGGACGAGCAGGGGCAGGCGACCGGCCGGGACAGAATCGCGGACCAGGACATTCTTGCGCTGCTGCAGAAGATGATCAAACAGCGGCGCGAGAGCATCGAAATCTACCGCAAGGCCGGTCGCGACGACCTCGCCGACCAGGAGGCCGAAGAAATCGCCGTCATTGAAGCCTATCTTCCGCAGCAAATGGATGAAGATGCGATGCGTGCGGCGGTGGCAGGGCTTGTCGCGGACCTTAATGCCAAGGGCCTCAAGGACATGGGTCGTGTCATGGCCGCGCTGAAGGAGCGGTACACGGGTACAATGGACTTCGGCAAAGCGAGTGCCATGCTGAAAGATGCTCTGAAGTAGGACGGCTGCCCTGTGAATAATGGGAGTTGTGGCTGAACTCGGGGCGGGATGGACCGGCGAATCACTTAGCGTCGCGGAGGTGCTGGGTTTTTCCCCCAGCGCGGGAGACCCATGCGATATTCGCCTCACCTGCTCGACGAGATCCGAGCCCGCCTGCCCGTGAGTCAGGTGGTGGGGCGCAAGGTTGCGCTCAAAAAGAAGGGCCGCGAGTGGTCGGGCCTGTCGCCCTTCAAGATGGAGAAGACGCCATCATTCTTCGTCAACGATCACAAGGGCTTCTACCATTGCTTCGCGTCGGGCGAGCATGGCGACATCTTCACGTTTCTGATCAAGACGGAGGGCCTGACCTTCCCGGAGGCCGTGGAACGGCTTGCATCCGAGGCCGGTGTCACTCTGCCCAAGCCCGAAGTGCGAGACAGGGAAGTCTACGATCAGCGGCAGCGGCTGTCGGCGGTTCTGGAAGCATCGGTCACATACTTCCAAGAACAGCTCGCGGGGCCCGCTGGAGCGGAGGCACGGCGATATCTCACGGAAAAGCGGGGTTTGAGGCGGGAGACGATCACGTCGTTTCGGCTTGGCTATGCCCCCAACTCTCGAACCGCGCTTAAGGAGCATCTGACGAAGCTCGGCTTTTCAGTCGAGGAACAGGCGCTATCAGGAATGCTGATCTCGGGAGAGGAGATCCGCGAGCCCTACGACAGGTTCCGGCATCGCGTCATGTTCCCGATCGCGGACTGGAAAGGTCGCACGATTGCGTTCGGGGGCCGCGCGCTCGATCCGGACGCGCCGGCGAAGTACCTGAATTCGCCGGAGACGCCGCTCTTTCATAAGGGGCACAATCTCTATAATGCTCATCTGGCGCGGGCCGTGGCGCATGACAAGGACCGTGTCATCGCCGTCGAAGGCTACATGGATGTGGTGGCGTTGACCGAGGGCGGCTTTGCCGAAAGCGTCGCGCCGCTGGGCACCGCCCTGACGCCGGAGCAGGTCGGCCTTCTTTGGCGCATGACGCCCGAGCCGATTCTTTGTTTCGATGGCGACAGCGCAGGCAAAAAGGCCGCGTACCGGGCGATCGACACAGTCCTGCCGCTGCTGAAGCCCGGCATGAGCATTCGATTTGCTTTTCTTCCCGACGGGCTCGATCCCGACGATCTCGTGCGCCAGCAGGGACCCGAGGCCATGGAAGCCGCCATCGCCGCGGCGCAGCCGTTGGCCAGGTTCTGTTCGACCGAGAATGGGCGCAGGATGACTGGTCGACGCCGGAACGCCGGGCAAAGCTGGAACAGCAGATCCGGATGTTGACGGCGCGGATCGAGGACGGCGCCGTTCGCTCACATTATGAACAGGACATGCGGCGGCGCCTGCAGTCCGCGTGGGGCCATGATCGGGCAACGGCGCCGTTCCGGCCGTCTCGAGAGACGGGGTTTGGACGTCAACCCGCCCCGGCCGGACGGCCCGCAGCTAGCTTTCGCGGCATGCCGGCGGGGGGATTTGGCCGCTCAGGCCGGCCAGGGTTGGGGGGCCGTGCCGGCGGGTTTGGTGGTCAGCGAGGCCCGGGGGGCTTGTCCGCAGCGGGTGGGCCCGCCATTCACGCCCTGCCGTCGTCAAGTTTGCTCAACAGTTCACTTGCGTCAGGTGACAAAACCCGGCCTAACTACCGGGAGTTGTTACTGATCCGAACACTTATCAATCATCCGTGGTTGGCGACGGAGGATGCCGAAAGGCTTTCCGAGGTCAACTTTACCGCCCCTGTGCTTTCCAGGCTGCTGGATGCCATCCTTGCGGCGGTTTCACTTGACAATTCTCTTGACAGCTCTGGGTTGCGATCCCATTTGGAACAGACCGGATTCGGCGGGGTTCTGGATCTCGTCGATCGTTCGGTGACGCACAAATGCGACAGGTTCGCCGAGCCCAATGCCGGGCACGCCGAGGTGGAAGCTGGCTGGCGCCACGCCCTCGCGCTGCATGAACGGCAAGTCGGGTTGAAGGCGGCGCTCGAAAGCGCGGAGCGTGCTTGGCATGAGGATCGCAACGAAGATGCCTTCCAGCGCATCTGCGAACTTCAGGCCGAGCTTGAACGCTTGGCGCGCCCCGAGAGCCTGGATCAGAACACAGAAGATGCCGCAGCGGTATGAGGGAAACGCTCGTTCATCGTCCCGGAGACCTAGGCTGTGCCACGTCAGCGACGGGCCGGCTCGTAGAGTTCTCACCGAGGATATGATCGTCGCCTCGTATCGCACTTTCGTTGTTAGAGCCCTCCCAAGAGGCGAGACCCTATGAGCCGCGCACCGCAGACCAAGTCCAACGCCGTCCCCAAGCGCGCCGCCCCGGCAGCCGCGCCCCGGACGGACGAACCTTCGGGTGATGCACCCGAGCGCGATAGCCCGCTGCTCGATCTCTCGGATGCCGCCGTCAAGCGCTTGCTGAAAACAGCCAAGGCTCGCGGGTATGTCACCTACGACGAGTTGAATGCCGTGCTGCCCTCCGAGGAGGTGTCTTCAGAGCAGATCGAAGACACGATGGCGATGCTGTCCGACATGGGCATCAATGTCGTCGATCAGGAAGAGGCCGAGGAGGGTGCGGAAGCGGTCGATGACGCCGCGGATGATGAGGACGGCGGTGGGCGTGCGCTGACTGCGACGACGGCACTCGTCAAGACGGAGACGCGCGCCGAGCCGACCGAGCGCACGGATGACCCGGTGCGCATGTACCTGCGCGAGATGGGTTCGGTCGAACTGCTGTCGCGCGAAGGCGAAATCGCCATCGCCAAGCGGATCGAGGCCGGCCGCGAAGCCATGATCGCGGGGCTGTGCGAAAGCCCCCTTACCTTCCAGGCCATCATCATCTGGATGCAGGAGCTGAACGACGGCAAAATCCTCCTCCGTGACATCATCGATCTCGAGGCGACCTACGAGGGCCCGGAAGCCAAGGCGCCGGCCCCTGGTGAAGAAGGTGTGGATGGGGAGGCTGGACCTGATGCCGCCGCGCCGGCCGCTCCTGGCAGCGACATGGCCGACGATGAGGAAGATTTCGAGAACGCGCTGTCGCTCGCAGCGATGGAAGCGGAATTGAAGCCCAAGGTTCTGGAAACCTTCGACCGGATCGCCAACACCTACAAGAAATTGCGCAAGCAGCAGGACAAGAAGCTGGAGCAGCAGGTTGCCGGCGAACAGGGCTCGCGCCAGCAGCAGAAGGCGTACGAGAAAATCCGCGATGAAATCATCGTCGATGTGAAGTCGCTGTCGTTGAACAATGCCCGTATTGAGAGCCTCGTCGAACAGCTCTACGCGATCAACAAGCGCCTCGTCGGGTTTGAAGGCCGGCTCATGCGCCTGGCCGACAGCTACGGCGTCGGACGGCAGGATTTCATCGACGAGTACTTCGGCAACGAACTTGACCAGACCTGGATCGAGAAGATTTCGACCAAGGGCAAGAAGTGGACGAACCTCGTCAAGCAGGAGCGCCCGAACATCGAGCGCATCCGCGGCGACATCCATAACCTTGCGACCGAGACGGGTCTCGAAATTCCTGAATTCCGCCGCATCGTCAAAGCGGTTCAAAAAGGCGAGCGCGAAGCCCGGCAGGCGAAGAAGGAAATGGTGGAAGCCAACCTTCGTCTCGTGATCTCAATCGCCAAAAAGTATACGAATCGCGGCCTGCAATTCCTCGATCTCATCCAGGAAGGCAACATCGGCCTTATGAAGGCCGTCGATAAGTTCGAGTACCGGCGCGGCTATAAGTTCTCGACCTATGCCACGTGGTGGATCCGGCAGGCGATCACGCGCTCGATTGCGGATCAGGCGCGCACCATCCGCATCCCCGTGCACATGATCGAGACGATCAACAAGATCGTGCGCACGTCGCGTCAGATGCTCCATGAAATCGGCCGCGAGCCGACTCCGGAGGAACTGGCCGAAAAGCTCGCCATGCCGCTCGAGAAGGTGCGCAAGGTCCTCAAGATCGCCAAGGAGCCGATCTCGCTCGAGACGCCGATCGGCGACGAGGAAGATTCCCATCTCGGCGACTTCATCGAAGACCGTAATGCGGTGCTGCCGATCGATGCGGCGATCCAGTCGAACCTGCGCGAGACGACGACCCGGGTGCTGGCCTCGCTCACGCCTCGTGAAGAGCGTGTTCTGCGCATGCGTTTCGGTATCGGTATGAACACCGACCATACGCTCGAAGAAGTCGGCCAACAGTTCTCGGTGACGCGCGAACGCATCCGTCAGATCGAAGCGAAGGCGCTGCGCAAGCTCAAGCACCCGAGCCGCAGCCGGAAACTGAGAAGTTTCCTCGACAACTGATCGAACGATAAACAACCCCTCGCCCCTGGTCCAAAGCCGGGGGCGATTGTGTTTCAGGTCGTTGTGTCGGGTGTTTGCTGGGAGCCTAAGTGAGTCGCTCGCGTCGAATGCGCGCTGCACTGGAGTAGCGCGAGTCTCTTACTCAATCAGTAGCTCATGCCTCTTTGCACTTTATATATAGCCGCGCGCTGCGTTCCTGCCGGTTGGTGATTCGGTTTCGAGTCCAAAGCCACACTCGAACGGACAACTCGCGTTCAAAATTGGTCTCTTGCGTGCTGCGAAAATTGGCACATGGCCCCGTCCAAGCGTTCTCAAATCGAGTCATCAACAGGGATGCTCACAGCGGCATTGCGCAATGATGCACTGCCCAAGTGCTTGTTTTGCAAGGTGTGGCGCGTGCATTAGTGGCGCTATCGCCACACAACAGCCGCAGTCGCTGCCACATCGCGAATGCATCATTGTTGCGCAGGAGGGAATCACAGAGTTTCGCGAGTAACGGCGGGTCACATATCGATCGATGTGCCGTTCATGTCTGAGAGCGCGGTTTCAGTTTGCGTATCGAAAAAGTAGGGCGTCCGCCTTCGAAGATGCCAACGCAGATTGGGAGAAGCTCCATGAAGAACTATAGCCTGAGCGCCCTGGTGGCGGCCGGCCTGCTCGCAGGCGGACTCGCAACCAGCGCTAACGCTGCCGACCTCGGCGGCAATTGCTGCGCAGACCTCGAAGAGCGCATCGCTGAACTCGAAGCCACGACCGCTCGCAAGGGCAACCGCAAGGTTTCGCTGACTGTCTCCGGTTGGGTCGGCCAGCAGATGACTTTCTGGGATGATGGCATCGAATCCAACACGTACATCCACGACCTCGGCACGACGCTGGGCAGCCACGTGAAGTTCACGGGCTCGGCTCAGATTTCGCCCGGCTGGTCGGCTGGTTACGTGCTGCAGATCGAAGCCATCGGTTCGGATGGTCTGACGACCAGTCAGGACGATCCGAACGGTCCGGCCGTGTACAAGTCTCCTGCAGAGCGGCAGCACGTCCGGCGGCTGGCGTGCACACAGCTGCAGTCCTTCTGGTTCGTCAAGTCGGACAGCTCGGCAAGATCAGCCTCGGCAAGCAGTCGCAGGCTTCGGATAACACAGCAATCCTCGTCGACGGTTCGGGCTCGCTCGTTCCTGCCAACTGGGTTGCGTTCGACATCCGAGCGTTCTTCATCCGACTGAGCGACGGCGGCTACTCGGCCTCTGGGGCGGTCGCGCAGTCGGTGGTTGCGCCACGATGGGCGGCGCTTGGGGTGACTGCAACGGCTTGACGCAGAACGTCGTCCGTTACAACTCGCCGACGTTCGGTGGTTTCTCGGTCAGCGCCTCTTGGGGCGAGGATGACATGTGGGATGTCGCCGGCCGTTACGCCGGTGAGCATCACGGTTTCAAGCTGGCTGCTGCTGTGGCTTACAACGAGGTCAACTCTTCGAACAACGGCTGCACCGGCGGTATTGGCCTTGGCTGCGGCGGTTACAACAACCTTGGCGAACTTGACGCGCAGTACTTCCAGGCTGGTGTTTATCTGCAGCATGTTGCGACGGGTCTCTTCGGCCTGGTCAACTACGGCGATATGCGAGAATGATACTTTCGATGCCAACACCAGTGCGGAAACTTGGTACGTCAAGGCTGGTCTTCGCACCAAGTTCAACCATCTTGGCGCCACCGTGTTCTACGGTGAGTATCTGACTGCTGATGGTGGTGCTACTACGGTCTTTGACAATGGTATTGATCCCGTCACGTCGGTAGACTCATGGACGAGCTCGATGTCTGGGGCCTCGGCGTCGTTCAGGAAATTGATGCCGCTGCGATGTCGGTTTGGGTCAAGTATCGTCACCTGTCTGCTGATACGACAGTCGCTTTAACGTACATGGGCGCTTGGCGGTCGAAGACTTCGACTATGTCGGCATCGGTGGTCTGATCAACTACTAATCTGACAGATCTCCCATCTGGTTGGAGGCCGCCTGGCGACGGGCGGCCTTCTTCCTTTTCTGGCGCCGGTTATCTTGCCTCAGGACGCCGCAAGGCCTTCTCAGCGGGCGCTCCGGTTTCTACAATCGCGCCATGCTGACAAAGTTTTTCTCAGAATTGCGGTCCGCCAAGTTGCCGATCTCCGTGAAGGAGTACTTGGCGCTGCTCGAGGCCATGGAGGCCGGGTGCGCCAACGGCAAGGTCGAGGATTTCTATTATCTCGCGCGGCTGACACTCATTAAAGACGAGCGGCACTTCGATCGCTTTGATCAGGTCTTTGGGCACGTCTTCAAGGGCCTCGACCTGATGAGCGAGGCGATCGAGGCCGATATTCCCGACGAATGGCTGCGGGCGGTCGCTGCGCTTTATCTCACCGACGAAGAGAAGGCCAAGATCGACGAACTCGGCGGCTGGGAGAAAATCATGGAGACGCTTCGCGAGCGTCTTCGGGAGCAGAAGGAACGCCACCAGGGCGGCAATAAGTGGATCGGCACGGGCGGCACGTCACCGTTTGGGGCCTATGGGTACAATCCCGCCGGCATCCGCATCGGGCAGCACGAGAGCCGGCACCAGCGCGCAATCAAGGTCTGGGACAAGCGCGAGTTCAAGGATCTCGCCGGGGATGTGGAGCTCGGAACGCGCAACATCAAGGTTGCGTTGCGGCGGCTGCGCCAGTTCGCTCGCTCGGGGGCTGCCGACGAGTTCGATCTCGCGGGCACCATTCGCGGCACGGCTGAGAAGGGCCATCTCGATATTCACATGCGTCCCGAACGGCGCAACGCTGTGAAGGTTCTGATGTTCTTTGATGTCGGCGGGTCGATGGACTGGCACATCAAGGGCGTTGAAGAACTGTTCTCGGCGGCACGGACCGAGTTCAAGCACCTTGAGTATTATTACTTCCACAATTGCCTTTATGAGCGCGTGTGGCGGGACAACACCCGGCGGTGGACGGAGACGATCCCGACGTGGGACGTGCTGCACACCTATCCGTCGGACTATAAGATCATCTTTGTGGGCGATGCCTCCATGAGCCCGTATGAGATCACGCATCCGGGTGGGTCGGTGGAGCACATGAACGAGGAAGCGGGCCACATCTGGATCTCGCGGGCGCTGGCGACATACCCGCATGCGGTGTGGCTCAATCCGATCCCCGAACAGCATTGGAGTTGGACACCCTCCATTGGCATCATGCAGAAGCTGATGGAGGGACGGATGTATCCGCTGACCCTCGAAGGGCTCGATCAGGCAATCCGGTCACTGCTACGTTAAGGTTTTTGCCTTCTCCCCGCCGCAATGCGGGCGTGCGATTGACGTTAGGGGTAGATCGGCTCCAATACCGGGGTCGAGCTAGGGATTCGGGGCTTCTGAACATGTCTGGGCGACTTTTGATCGTGTTGAGCGCGCTTGCTTTGGGCGGCTGCTCCAGTTCGTCGGGGGTTTCGACCGGTGCCTTGTTAGGGGAGGGTCAGGCGAGCGCGACTTCGGCCGTCCCGTCGGCAGCTCCAACCGGTGACCCGACCTCGCGGGCATTCCAAGTCGGCTCAACGGCGGCGCGCGCCGTGAAGTGCGGCTATAACTTCGATCCCGTCAAACTGCGCACCAACTTCCTCGCCAACGAAGCAGCGACCGTTGCGCCGACGGACATTCCGCGGATCGAAAAGGTCTACGACACGGCCTACAACGGGGTCGCGAAGGCCGTGGCCGGGCAAGCCAATTACTGCTCGCCGGAGAAGACGGCCGATATCAAGACGAACCTCACCCGCCATCTTGCCGGCGATTACACGCCGGTCGTGGCCAAGAAGCAGGCGGAAGAGCCGGGCTGGTTCTCGAACTGGGGTGGTGCTCAGGACGCAGGGCCTAAGTTCGGCTCCGGGGACTGGTGGGAGAAGCAGACCGACGCTCTCGGCGGCTAATCGGCCGGTCACAGGCTTAACCTTTCGTTTGCTGAACTCTTCAGCGGCGGCACCACAAGAGTGCCGCCGTTTACGTTGTGGCATCGCCCTTGCTGCGGAGCTCGCATTCACCGGCCACCGCAACCAAGGCATGTGCCCATGACCGCTCTGTCGCTCATCCCGCCGTCCACGTTTGGAACGGCTTGCGTTGCCCGGGCGACCCAGGTTGTACCGGCGCGGTACAGGGATGCATTAACGGCCGGAGCGGCTGATGATGTCGCTTCGGCTCTGTCACTCGAATTTATCGACACCCGCACGGCCTTCAACGCTTTGGAGATGGAGTGGACGGACCTGTTCCGACGTTCGGGCCGTTCCGAGCAGCTCTTCCAGTCGTTCGGATGGCTTTGGCACTGGTGTCGTCACTTCCTTTCGCCAGACGACCGCAAGCAATCGCTCGCCATCGTGGCCGGGCGCCGCAACGGCATCCTCGTTCTTGTTTGCCCCTTCGTCGTCACGACCAGTAACGGCGTCTCGGCGCTGACGTTCATGGGTGACCCTGTCAGCCAATACGGCGACGTCCTGATCGAGGCCGGAGCCGACGCACAATCCGATCTGAAGGCTGCGGTCGATTTTGTGCTGGCCATGACACGGGTCGATGTTCTGCATCTGCGCAAGGTGCGCTCGGATGCAGCGCTGGCTCCTCTCCTGCAGGAGCGCGGCGCGCTTGTGACCGAAACGCAGCAAGCCCCGCATCTCAACTTTGACGGTCCACGGGACTACTCCGTTTTCGAGCATCGCTATCCGAAGTCGGCGCGTAAAAACCGGAAGCGTCAGATGCGGCGCCTGCAGGAGACCGGCGCAACATCATTTGCTCGCCTGGCCGCAGGACCGGAAGCCTCCAATGTGGCGGGTCGTGCGGTTCACTTGAAGCGCGGCTGGCTGCGCGATCGGGGTCTTGTTTCCGCGGCAATTACCGATACGCGGACGGAAGCATTTTTCCGCGATTGCGTCTCCGGGAACGGTCCCGAGACAGGCGTTGAGATCGGCGTCGTTCGCTCCAACGGCGATCTGGCGGCGATCGAGATCGCCATTCATTGCAAGGACCGCGTGGCGGTGCACCTCATCGCCTATGATGCGCAGTTCGAGAAGACAGGGGCTGGATCGCTCCTCATGGAAAACAGCATCCGCCGGGCGTGTAAGTCCGGCATGGCGACGTTCGATCTCCTCGCTCCGGGGGCGGCCTATAAATTGGAGTGGGCCGATCGTGTGGTGGACGTCAGCGACTATGCGCTGGCGCTGAATTTCAAAGGCAAGGTTTACACGTCGGCATATCTGGCGCGTTTGAGGCCGGCGGCGAAGGTCTTGCACGAGCACCTGCCGATGGCCGTGCGCCGTCATCTGGCAACGCTGGCCGGCGCAGTGCTTCTGATCAGCGATCGTGCGGGTGTTACTTGACGCCCAGCTTCTTCTGCAGGCTCGACGATGACGTCGTGTACTGGAACACGACCTTCTTATCGGGATAGACGATCTTCTGCGCCGCCTGCGCCATCAGAGCGGCCTCGTGGAAGCCCGATAGAATGAGCTTCAGCTTGCCCGGGTAGGTGTTGATGTCGCCGATGGCGAAAATGCCCGCTTCACTCGTTGCGAACTTTTCGGTGTCCACCGGGACGAGGTTCTCGTGCAGATTGAGGCCCCAATCGGCGATGGGCCCAAGCTTCATCGTGAGGCCGAAGAACGGAAGCATCGCGTCGACGGAGATCATCTCCTCGCCGGCCGCTGTCTTCACTGTCGCACCGGTCAGGATTCCGGAATCACCGTGCAGGGTCGTCACCTGACCGATCATCAAGCGGACTTTACCCTCACCCACGAGACGGCGCATTTCGTTGACGGAGTGGGGCGCGCCACGGAATTCATCACGACGATGCAGGAGGGTGAGGCTGCGGGCGACGGGCTGCAAATTCAGCGTCCAGTCGAGGGCGCTGTCGCCGCCACCTACGATCAGAACATCCTTGTCGCGGAAATCGTCCATGCGTCGCACGGAATAGAAGACCGACGTGCCTTCGTAGGCCTCGATGCCGTCGAGTGGGGGACGCTTGGGCGTGAACGATCCTCCGCCGGCCGCGATCACGACGATCTTGGTGAGGAAGAGTTTGCCGGCATCGGTTGTGAGAAGGAAACGACCGTCGCCCTGGCGCACAAGAGCATCTATGCGTTCGCCGAAGTGGAAGACAGGGTTGAATGGCTTGATTTGCTCCAGGAGGCGGTCGGTCAATTCCTGCCCGGTGACAATAGGCAAGGCCGGCACATCGTAGATCGGTTTCTCGGGGTAGAGTTCCGAGCATTGGCCGCCCGGTTTGCCGAGGATGTCCACGACGTGGCACTTGAGATCCACCAGTCCGAGTTCGAACACGGCGAAGAGGCCGCAAGGTCCCGCACCGATGATGACGACATCGGTCTCGATGGGGCCAGAGCCTTCGGGACGTTCCATGGCGGTCATTGGCGGCTGTTATCCTTCACCTACGCGCGCGTTTAGGGCCGCGTCAGAACTGCTTTGCTGGCACTCGCAGCACGAGGCCGTCGAGCGCGGATGTTACCTTGATCTGGCAGCAGAGGCGGCTCTCCTCGCGGACATCGAACGCGAAATCGAGCATGTCTTCTTCCATATCAGCCGGCGCGCCCGTTTTCTCCCGCCAGGCCGGATCAACGTACACGTGACACGTGGCGCACGCGCAGGCGCCGCCGCACTCGGCTTCGATGCCAGGTACGTCCGCCATCTTAGCGGCTTCCATGACAGTGAGCCCCTCTTCCGCGGTCACGGTCTGGGCCGTACCGTCGGGCTGGATGAACGTGATCTTGACCATCTCGCCTCTGATGAAATGCAGGTGGGCTTTCCATGGGTCCCCCAGGGGTCGCCCAAAGGTCACCATGAAACGCTTTTCGCGTGCGACCCGTTCAGGATCGCCGCATGGCCTTAGACGCCGCCCGATTTGAATTCAAGGCCGTTCGGCAGCGCACCAGCTGTGGTTTCATCGTCGCGTCGGCTTTAGAGCGCCATGGTGTCAGGTGAGGCCCCGGATGTAGGCAATCGCGCTTGTTGCCGCCATTTCGCAGGCGGCTACCGCTTCCCCCTTGCCGGTGGGATCGTACACGACCCCTGCGCTTTTCTCCGCGGCGACTGCCGCGGCGGCGACCCGCCAGGCTCCCACGGCACGAGCCGACCCCTTCAGAGTGTGGGCAGCCATTTTCCATTCCGTCTCGGTGCGTGCGGCGCGCAAGGACCCTAGCGTTTTCGGCAGCTCGCCGGCGAACAGGCCCAGAACCTCAAGTTCGAGTTGCTGATCCCCCATAGTGTAACGGCGCAAGTGATCATGGTCGATCGCACACGGCGACACGCGGTCGGATTTGCCCGCCTGTCACGTCACCGTTTAGCACTTCACCGTTGTCGAACATGACCCGCTGCTCCGTTACCTCCACCTGGAGGTCAACGCCTTCAAGATGACACGGGGTCTGTAAACAGATGTAAAGACTTACGGCCAATTGCTCCAACGGTGAACAAACATTGTTCCGCCGTCACAAGCCGGTACGGATCGTCTTTGCCGCCTCTAAATAGCGCTCTTTCCCGGGATACTGCGGTGCGGAGCGTCGAATTGATCAGTGAGTACCGGCAATTGGGATTTGAGGGCGCACATCGAATTGGGCTATCTGTGCAGTAGGGGAAGCGCCGGGCGGGCGCTCGGGGACCAACGATACGATGGCGCAGGATAATCCAGCATCGCGAGTGCCGCCGGGCATGCCGCTTCCACCTCCGTTGACGCCAGATGATTCCGGCTCCTCAGACCCTGGTCCGTCACTTTCCGTCGGCGCCCTATCATCCTTGCCCCCGCCGCTGCCCAAAGCCGAGAGCAAGACCCGCAAGTCGAAAGCCGCATTGCCCTCTCCCGCCTTACCGCCTCCGTCTTCGGCACCGACGAACGATGGTGACGCTGAACCGTCGCCCCGCCGCGCCGCCCGCCGCCGTCCGGCCGGACCTTCGCGTGGTCAGGTCGCAGCGAACGACGACGTGCCCTCGATCGGCGGTTTGATCTACGCGCTCGACCAGAAGCCCGACAACGCGCCGTTCCGCTATGCGATGATTGCAAGCGGCGTGTGGACCGCGATCACCGCCGCATTCGGTTGGATGGTGTTTTCCGCCAAGGCCGGCGAGGGCCTCGGTCTCGGCGCCATTCTTGCTGATCCGGCGACGTTCCTGTTCCTTGCGGCGCTCGTCGTTCCGATTGCCGTGATGTGGTTCCTGGCGCTGCTCGCTTGGCGGGCGGAAGAGTTGCGCTTGCGCTCCTCCACCATGACCGAGGTCGCGATCCGGCTCGCCGAGCCCGATCGCATGGCCGAACAGTCGATCGCTTCCCTGGGTCAAGCCGTGCGGCGGCAGGTTTCGTTCATGAACGATGCCGTGTCGCGCGCACTGGGGCGTGCGGGCGAACTCGAAGCGCTGGTGCACAACGAAGTCGCCGCCCTCGAGCGCTCGTACGAAGAGAACGAACGCAAGATCCGCGGGCTCATTCAGGAACTATCGGGAGAGCGCGGCGCGCTGCTCGGTACTTCTGAGCGCGTCACCGATACGCTGCGGTCGCTCGGTACTGAAATTCCGCAACTCATCGATCGGCTGTCCAACCAGCAGATCAAGCTCGCGACCATCATTCAGAGCGCGGGTGAGAACCTGACGTCGCTGGAAACGGCTGTCGGGGCCAGCGCAGACCGGCTGGAGACGACGCTCAGCCAGCGCACCGAGGATATGCAGACGGTCCTCGTCGGCTATACCTCGGCGCTCGCCGATGCGCTGAGTGCCCGGACCGAGACGATCCAGAACGCCTTCCACGAATACCTGGAAAACTTGAATACCTCGCTCGACGGGCGGACGCAGAACCTGCAAGCCGTTTTCGAGGAGTATGCGCGGGCGCTGGACAGTTCGCTCGCTAACCGCGCGCAGATCCTCGATACCCAGCTCATCGAGCGCACGCGGGCCCTTGATAATGCCTTCAGCGAGCGTCTGACGCTATTCGATCAGTCGATCCAGCGCTCGACGCAGGCGATCGACTATGCCGTGACCGAGCGCTCGCAGGCCCTCACCTCGGCGCTCGACAACCACGCCCGTGTCTTCAGCGAAACGATCCAGCGCCAG
Organism: uncultured Alphaproteobacteria bacterium; assembly: GCA_963708775.1. Taxonomy (GTDB): domain Bacteria; phylum Pseudomonadota; class Alphaproteobacteria; order Rhizobiales; family Hyphomicrobiaceae; genus JAGVSR01. The sequence goes on from CAVPTI010000002.1 coordinate 312,525, forward strand.
ACGCACGATCTCGACGAGCAGCTCGTTGCCGGCATCAGCGCGGTGCGCCGTTCGTCGGAAAACATCACGCGCCAGTCGCTCAAGGCGATCGAAGGTCTTGCCGGTCAGTCGGAGATGCTGCGCTCGGTTTCCGAAAATCTGCTTGGCCAGATCAACTCGGTAACGAACCGGTTCGAGAACCAGGGCCAGACAATCATGCGTGCGGCCAACGCTCTCGAAACAGTCAACTACAAGATCGACTCGACGCTGCAAACGCGACACGCGGCGTTGTCGCAGACGCTCGATAACCTGTCGGGCAAGGCGGAAGAATTCGGCAGGTTCGTGCAGGGCTATTCTTCGACCATCGAGGGCTCGCTGTCGGACGCTGAACTCAAGGCACGCACGGCGGCCGAGGAGATCCGGTTGCAGGCGGAAACGACGCGCCGCAATGCCCTTGCCGATTTGGAACGACTGAAGTCGGAAACGGATGTGGAGAGTGCGCGCCGGCTCGACGAACTGCGCAATCGCTTTGCCACGGTCTCCTCGAGTGTCACGCGTGATCTCGACAGCTTGTCGTCGCGCGTCGACCAGACCGCCGACGAAGTGCGCCAGCGGGCGGCACGAACGGCGGCGGAAATTGCCGCGGAGCAAGCTCGCCTCAAAGATCAGCTCGACCAGTTGCCGCTGGCCACGCGCGACAACGCCGATCAGATGCGGCGCGCCCTATCGGACCAGTTGAAGGCCCTCGACACGCTCGCAAGCCTCACCCAGCGCACGATGCAGGCGCGCGATGTTACCCGTCCCGTCGGCGCGTCGGCGCCGCCTGCCCCGCCCGCTGCCCTGCCCCCGCCGTCGGCATCATTCCCGCAGTCGGCCGCACCTCCCTATTCGACACAGCCGGCACCGCCTGCCGCACTGTCACAACTGGCGCGTCCGGTTCCGGCCGATAGCAGCCGCGAAGGCTGGTCGCTCGGGGATCTCCTCGCGCGTGCCTCGCGCGACGAAGAGCAAGCGGCTCGACCACAGCAGCCTCCGGGAGCCGCCGCTCCGCAGCCGGCGCCGTTCCGCCTCGACATCGATGTGGTGTCCCGCGCGCTCGATCAGGCGACCACGTCGGCGCTCTGGTCGCGCATCAATGCCGGTCATCGCAATGTTCTCTCGCGCGGACTGTATTCGGCCGAAGGCAGACAGGCCTTCGACGAGATTACGCGACGGCTCCCGACGGATCCCGGACTGCAAGCTACGCTCCAGCGCTATCTTGAGGACTTCGAGCGGATCCGGCGCGAACTCGATACACGCGATCCCTCCGGCCGGACGGCCCAGAGCCATATTCTGTCGGATTCCGGCCGCGTTTACCTGTTCCTTGCTCACGCTACCGGCCGGTTGACCTGATCGCCGGTCTTGTCACCGGATCGTTCACATGCTCTCCCAGCGCACGCTTCGCGTCACGATCGAATCCTGGCCGCTCGCCCAGCCGTTCGTCATCGCGCGCGGCGCCAAGACGGAAGCTCGCGTCGTCACCGTGACGCTCGCGCAGGGCGGTGTCGAGGGTCGCGGCGAATGTGTGCCCTACGCACGCTATGGGGAAACGCCGGAAGCGACGGCTGCCGCAATCGAATGTGCCGGTGCGCCTCAGTCGCATGGGGATCTGCTGCGCGTCCTGCCGCCGGGTGCCGCGCGCAATGCGCTCGACTGTGCTTTGTTCGATCTGGAAGCCAAGCTCGCCGGCGTGCCCGTGTCCGTTCTTTTGCGACGGCCTGAGCCCGGCGCGCGCGAGACCTGTTTCACGCTGAGCCTCGACTCACCGGAGGCTATGGCGGACGCCGCGCGGCGGGTGCCCAATTTGCACCTGCTCAAGTTGAAGCTCGGCGGCGCTGGAGACGATGCCCGCATGCGCGCCGTGCGTGCGGCTCGGCCCGACGCCCGTCTCGTCGGCGACGCGAACGAAGCCTGGACGGTCGATCTGCTCGATCCCCTCCTCGATGTCGCGGCGGAGTGCAGTTTCGAAACCATCGAGCAGCCCCTGCCCGCGAACGCGGACGGCGCACTGGGCACGCGGGACCGGCCGGTGCCCGTATGCGCCGACGAGAGCGCGCATGTCGCCTCCGACATCACCGCGCTCGTCGATCGCTACGATGCGGTCAACATCAAGCTCGATAAGGCCGGCGGGCTGACCGAAGCGCTTGCTATGGCTGATGCAGCGCGTGCGGCCGGTCTCGACATCATGGCCGGGTCGATGGTTTCCACCTCGCTCGGCATCGCGCCGCAGATGCTCGTGGCGCAATATGCGCGTTGGGTCGATCTGGACGGCCCGCTGTTGCTCGCGAACGATCGTGTTCCCGGCATCGTCATTCGCGACGGTATCATCGAGCCGCCGGATCGTGCGCTGTGGGGCTGATGGCTAGAGCGTGCCGCCATCCCAGCGGGCGCGGATGACCAGCGCGGCGAGAAGAGAGACGGCGGCGATGACGGCCATGGCCCCATACGCTCCACCTGCATACGCGTTGAACAGCGGTCCCGACGCCCACGTTGCAGCGCCCATGGCTACGCCGGAAGCGAAGGTTGCGTAGAGGGCCTGCACGGTTCCCGATACGCGATCGGGGACTGCGCGGGCGACGAACAGAATCGCGCCCAGGTGCGTTGCGCCATAGGTGAGCGCGTGCAGAAGCTGCAGCGGGACCAGGATCTCCAGCGGCGGATCCATCGTCATCACCGTCCAGCGCAAGATGGCTGCCGCCGCGCCCACGGCGAGCAGGGTTTCGGGTTTCAGGTGGCGGAAGCGGGAACCTGCGACGGCGAACAACGCCACTTCGGCCAGCACGCCGATTGCCCATAGCGCGCCGATCCAAGCGCCGGAGATCCCTTGCGCGCGCATGTGCAGCGCACCGAAGGTATAGAACATGGCGTGCGAGGCCTGCGCGGCGCTGGCGGCGACGAGAAACGCGAAAAAAACCGGAAGTGAAAAGAGCCGCAGGACGTCGCGGGTGATGTTGCTCGCGGCGGGCGAGTTCAACGTCTCCTCGTCGCGCGCCGTCGCGGGCGGACACGGCAGGGCATGGGCGGCTGCGACGGTGAGCACCGTGCCGGCGATCATGATCCAGAGGGCTGCTTCCGAACCACTGCGATCGATCCATGCGCCGACGATCAATCCCACGACAACGAACGAGAGTGAGCCCCAGAGGCGCATACGGCCGTAATCGAGCGAATAGACGCGCACACCTTTGACTGCGATCGCCTCGACGAGCGGCATCATCGTGGCGGCGGCAAGAGACAAGGGGGCAGCGACCGCAAGGATAGGCCAGAAGCCGCTCATGCCGCCCAGCAGGAGGCAGGCTGCGAGGGCCGCCCAGGCGGAGGCGATGATGAAGAGGCGGTGCGCGCCCAGGCGGTCGGCGAAGATTGCGACGGCGGGGATGACGGCGAGGCGGAGGATGAACGGGACGGCGGTGACGATGGCGACTTCATTCGCGGTGAGGCCACGGCCGTCGAGCCACACGGGCAGGAAGGGGATCAGCACGCCGTAGATCACGAACATGGCCGCGAAATAGAGCGCCACGCGCTGACCGTAGTCGGCGCCCGTGTCGGGCAAGCGATCCTGATCAGTGGTTTGCGTGGTCACACGTCCGCCTGTGGTTCCTGCGGCGGCAAAGCAAAAGGGCCAGCGCACGGCCGGCCCTCTGTAGCGCGAAACAATAGCCCAGGCGATTAGAACGACGAGCGAATGCCCACGGACAAGATGTCGACCGCCGCCTCGACGCTACCGGTGAATACCGGGACTGGGGAAGCTGCTGGATGCCTGATAAACTCACCATCTTCGACAAAGATGTGCGTATAGGCGAAGTCGATCTTGGCATCCTTGAGCAAGCCGAACATGTCGCCTGCAGCGTATGTGCCGCCAGCGCTTAGCCAGTACCGGTCGTTGTCAGGAAGCTGTACGAGGCGCGCTTCAGGATCTTGGATCGGTGAGATTTCGTAGCCGAAGCCCGTGCGCAAGGTCAGCTTCTCGCTGTAGTCGTATTCGCCGCCGATCGCGAAGTACCAGCCGTCCTCCCAGCCGAACGACAAGGCGGCGGGGGAGAATCCTTCAATTGGCACCTCCTGCAAACGGCTCCAATTGGTCCACTCAACTGTGCCGTGCAAGCGGACGCCGGGCATCACGACCTGGGTGATGCTGCCCGTGATCTTTTCAGGCAGTTCGAGATTTGCGCCGATTGGCCGGTTGGAGGGCGGAGCAAGAAGTCCGCTGATACTTCCATCCAGATCATGTTCGATCGAGGATCTAAAGCCGATGCCGATCGAGGTGCCGGGAGCCGGATTGAAATTGACACCGAGCGTATAACCAAAGCCCCAGTCTGTTCCTTCGAGCGTCGCGGTCGATCCGCCAGGGCTCTGCGCAAAGTTCAGGTGCATGAGGTCGAGATATTGGATCTGAATGCCAGCACCAATCTGCACGCCGGGCGCGATCTGGTAGGCGACCGTCGGCGCGGCATTGACACTGAACAGCTTGGACGAGCGGGCCAAGAGATCACCGGCCCAGACTGGATTGTCGGGCTTGGTGCCCAGCCCAAACTGCGAATTGATGCTCAGCGCGAACACGAGATCGCTGCTGTAGCGGTAGGCCATATAGCTGGCGGGAACGAGGGCATCGCGGCCGACATCGACAGAAGGATCAAGCCCGGGCAAAGCGCTGCTGACAGCAGAACCGTTGACCTCTTCCACCGTCACATCCGCCCGCGGGATAATCAGCGAATAACTGCTGTCGAACGTGAGGCCCTGGCCGGAATAGCCGGCGGCGGCTGGGTTCCAGAACATTGAGGCGAGAGACGTACCGCCCGCAGCGGCACCGGCAAACGACATCCCCTGGAACAGCGCCGACTGCTCGCGAACGTCGAAGCCGCCTGCAAAAGTTGGCCCTGCGGTGATGGCTGTCGCCAGGACGGACGCACAGGCGGTGCGTCCCAGTCGCATCAATTCCCCTGCCTGCATGAAACACCCCCGAGACGTTTCCGGTGCTGGACACCCCTTCGGAGTTAAGCGACTCCGTGCCGCAGCCTCAACGGCTTCAAGACCAAATTCGAAGCAGTGACAGGGATATTGCGCTGCGATGTTGCGCTGGAGCGACTTGTGCAAACCTGAGCATTTACAGGCCGAAACGAGAAAACCGGCCCGGATAAATCCGGACCGGTTTTCATGTTGAGCAGCGGCAGCGTCCCTGATCGCTTCGCGGCTCTCCCCCCCGACGAGACAGCTCCCCCGAGATCTCGTCAGCACGTGGAAGGTTGCAGAAACTTTTGGCAGCCGCAAGTGAGTGCGCGCCACACAGGCACGTCCAAGGCGGCAAATGGTGCTGATCGATCACACTTGGGCAGACGGGCGGACGTTCTTGTAGCCAATCAGCGACGGAAAACGTGGAGGTGATCCACAGGGCCGCATCCGTGGCCAATATTAAGCGTGCGGCCCGCGTCGAGGGCTTGCGAGAGGTAGTCTTTGGCCCGGGCGACGGCCGTATCGAGGCGTGTCTCGCCCTTGGCCAGTTCGGCCGTGATGGCCGCCGACAGCGTGCAGCCCGTGCCGTGTGTGTTCCTGGTCTCTATGCGAGGAGCGGCGTGGTGGGTGATGCCGTGCGGAGTTACGAGCACGTCGATCGCCATGTCACCCGTCGCGTGACCGCCCTTCACGAGTGCTGCATGTGCGCCGCCGGCAACAAGACGCTGGGCTTGCGATTCCATCTCCTCGACGGTGCTCGCAAGGCTGCTTCCCAGCAATTGCGCTGCTTCGTGCAGGTTGGGCGTGATCAGCGTGGCGAGCGGCACGAGAAGGTTACGCACAGCCGCAATGGCGTCGGGAGCGAGCAGCACGTCGCCGCTGGTCGCCACCATCACCGGGTCTACGACGATCGGACCGAATTCGTGCTTCTGCAGAATGCCGACCACGGTCGCGACCGTGACCGCATCGCCGAGCATGCCGGTCTTGACGGCGGTGACCTCGATGTCGGCGGCCAAAGTGTCGGCCTGCAAACCAATGAAGGCGGGCGGCACCGCATGGACACCCGTCACGCCTTGCGTATTCTGGGCGGTCAGCGCGGTAATAACGGTCGTTCCGTAGACGCCGAGCGCAGAAAATGTCTTGAGGTCCGCCTGGATGCCGGCACCACCCGAAGGGTCAGAGCCCGCAATCGAAAGCGCGATGGGCGTTCTAGGCAGCGGTGTCGTCATCGGGACCTCCGCTCAATCAAGGCGCCGGCCGCTGGTTCATGATCTCGCGCTGGAGATCGGACGGCGTGAGCCTTTCCTCCAACGTCGAGAGCCCGGGGAATGTTTCGATCATCCATTGGCCGAAGGCGTTAATGGAAAACCAGTCAAAGATGTTCAGGAACGCAATGCCGGTCAACACGAGCAGCGCGCCCATGATTTTTTCCATCAGTCCGAGGTGCCGCTTGAAGCGGTTCATGAACGACAGGAACGGACGGATGGCGACGGCTGCGAGTACGAATGGCACGCCGAGACCCAGCGAATAGACCGCGAGCAGTCGAACGCCCGCGCCGAGGCTGTCGGCGTTGGCAGCGAGCGCCAGCACTGTTGCAAGGATCGGCCCGATGCAAGGCGTCCAGCCGAACGCGAAGGCGAGGCCCAGCACGTAGGCACCCGCGAAACTTGCGCCATCCACGTCGGCGTGAACGCGCTTTTCCGAATAGAGCAGCGGGATGCGCAACAGCCCGAGGAAGTGCAAGCCGAACAGGATGATGATCACGCCCGCCACATACCCGAGCTGCGCCCGGTACTCCTGCACGAACTGGCCCAGCGCGGAAGCTGTTGCGCCCAACGCGATGAAGACGGTGGTGAAGCCCAGGACAAAAAAGACCGACGCGATGACCACGCGGCGCCAGACACGGGTTTCGAGCCCCTTCTCTGCCGTCAAGCCGTCGATGGTCGTACCGCCGATGTAGCCGAGGTAAGGCGGCACGAGCGGCAGCACGCATGGTGAGAGAAAGCTCACAAGGCCCGCGAGCGCGACTCCGGGATAAAGATGGGCTTCGGCAAACATGGAGCGTCGAGACTTTCCCGTTTGGGTTCAGCAGTCAGCTAGTGCGTCAGGCTGGACGGCGCAACTTCGACGTTCGATCGCCCACCCGGTCATCACCCATCAGGCGGGCGATTTCGAGACCTGCTTCGAAAAGCCCCGGAACCACCGCATCGGCGCCCAAGCTGTCGAGCGGGCGCTGCTCATAACCGTGAGCGACGACGATAGAGGGGCAACCCGTGGCCGTGGCGGCGTCGATATCGGTATGGCTGTCGCCGACCATGAGCGTTTCAGCGGGTGTGACGCCAAGCTGCTCGCAGACGGTACGCAGGCAAGCCGCGTCCGGTTTGAGGGGTTTGCCAGGCTCGCCGCCCCAGACAACGGCAAAGTAGGACGCGAGATCCAACCGGTCGAGGATCAGATGCGTCAGCGGTTGGGGTTTGTTGGTGCAGATGGCGAGAGGCACGCCAGCGTCCCGGAGGGTGTCGAGCAGTTCGCGCGCGCCGGTATAAAGGCGGGTCAGCGAAACGGGATCAGCTTCGTAGAAGGCGAGGAAGTTCGTCAGGACGCGGTCCACTTCCGCGCTTGGAGTTGCAGAACCCAGCGCTTTGGCAACGAGTTCGCGTGCGCCGCCGCCGACGAGCTTGGCGACGCCCTCGTCCGAAAGGGTTGCGCGGCCTTGGTTCGCCAGACACCGGTTCAAAGCCGCGGCGATGTCGGGGACGCTATCGATGAGCGTCCCGTCGAGATCGAAGATCACGGCGCGGATGAGGGTCACCTCGCGAGCGCCGCCACGCCCGGCAGTTCGTTGCCTTCGAGCCATTCGAGGAAGGCACCGCCGGCCGTCGAGACGTAGGAGAAATCGCCCGTAACGCCGGCAGCGTTGAGGGCGGCCACCGTATCTCCACCACCCGCGATTGAGAGCAGTGTCCCTGCCCGCGTGAGCATGGCGGCTTCGCGCGCCAACGTGAACGTGCCTTCGCCGAACGGCGCGATCTCGAACGCACCCATGGGACCGTTCCAGAGCAGTGTGCGGCATTGGCGCAGATGTTCTGTCATCTTGGCGATGGATGCGGGGCCAATGTCGAGGATCATCGCGTCGATCGGCACCTTGTGGATGTCGACCGTTTCGGTCGCCGCACCCGCCTTGAACTCGCGCGCGATGACGGCATCTGTCGGCAGGATGATCTGGCACCCGTGCGATTTGGCTTCGGCCATGATCTCGCGTGCGGTGGAGTGGAACTCGGGTTCGGCGAGCGACTGCGCGACCTGGACGCCCAGCGATTGCAGGAACGTGTTGGCCATTCCGCCACCGATGATCAGCTTGTCGACCTTGGCGACGAGGTTGGTCAGGATCGGAATCTTGGTCGAAACCTTCGCGCCACCGACGACGGCCGCGGTGGGCCGCTTGGGCACTTCGAGCGCCGATTTCAGCGCGTTGATCTCTTCCATCATCAGCGGACCGGCATAGGACGGCAGAAGATGTGTGAGGCCTTCGGTGGAGGCATGCGCGCGGTGAGCGGCGGAGAAGGCATCGTTGACGAAGATGTCGCCGAGTTCAGCCAACTGCTGTGTGAACTCGGGATCGTTCTTTTCCTCACCCTTATGGAAGCGGGTGTTCTCCAGTACGCAAATGTCGCCCGGCTTCATCGCATCCACGATCGTGTGGGCGTGCTGGCCGATGCAGTCGCCGGCGAGAGAAACGTGGCGTTGCAGAAGTCCGCCCAGAGCGGCAGCGACGGGGGCGAGCGAGTTCTCCTTGTCGGGGCCTGCTTTCGGACGTCCGAAATGCGAGAGCACGATCACCTTGGCGCCGCGTGCCGCCAGCGCCTTGAGACCGGGCACCACGCGTTCCAGGCGCGTTGCATCCGTCACCGCGCCGTCCTTCGTCGGCACGTTCAGGTCGGCGCGGTAGAGGACGCGCTTGCCGGCGACGTCGATGCCGTCGGTCGTTTTCAGATTGTCGAGGTTCATCGCTCGCTCTGCTTTTGTGTTTGCCGCTTCCGACTCTCCTGTGGAGAGCCGGCCGGAAGCGGCACGGGTGTTGTGTTTGCCGCTTCCGACTTTCCTGCGGAGAGCCGGCCGGAAGCGGCACGGGTTTGTCTCAGGTCTTAAGGCTGGCCTTGGCGGCGTCGGCGACCTTGGCGGCCGTGATGCCGAAATGCTCGTAGAGTTTCTTGGCGGGTGCGGAAGCGCCGAAGCCGGTCATGCCGATGAAGCGATCACCCGGCCGCAGCCACTCGTGCCAGCCCTGGGCGATGGCGGCTTCGACGGCGACGCGGGGGCCGTGGCCCAGCACGCTGTCCTGATACGCACCCGGCTGCTCGCGGAAGAGTTCGAACGACGGCATGGACACGACCGCCGCGTGAATGCCGTCCTTCGCCAACAGCGCGGCGGCTTCGACGGCGATGGCTACTTCCGAGCCGGTGGCGAGGATCGTCACGTCGCGCTGATCCCCGCCGCTGACGACATAGGCGCCCTTGGCGGAGAGGTTTTCTTCGACTGGACCGGAGCGCAGTTTCGTCGGCACCGCGTCGCGCGTCAGCGCCATCACGGTCGGGCGATTGTTCGACGCGAGTGCGATGTGCCAGGCTTCCGCCGTTTCGATGGCGTCGGCCGGACGCAGCACCTGCAAGCCGGGGATCGCGCGAAGCGCAGCCAAGTGCTCGACCGGCTGATGCGTGGGGCCATCTTCGCCGACGCCGATGCTGTCGTGCGTCATGACGTAAATCGAGCGGATGCCCATCAGCGCGGACAGGCGGATCGAAGGGCGGCAGTAGTCAGTGAAGACGAGAAACGTCGCGCCGAACGGGATCAGTCCGCCATGCAGCGCGATGCCGTTCATGGCGGCGGCCATGCCGTGTTCGCGAACGCCGAAATGGATGTAGTTGCCGTCGTACTTGCCGGGCGAGACGGGCTTGTAGTGCGACGTCTTTGTCCCGTTGGACGGCGTCAGGTCGGCCGAGCCGCCGACGAGTTCTGGAACAGCCGGGATCAGATGCTCGAGCGTCATCTGCGACCAGACGCGCGAGGCCCGCTTGGCTGTGTCGGCCTCGAACTGCTTTTTGGCGGCTTCGATGGCGGCGACAAGGGCGGCATCATCGACGTGGAGGTCGTGGTCGCCTTTGAATGTCGCAGCCTTGGCGCGCCACTTGGCACCGAGCTTGTGGCCCTTCGCACCGATCGCGCGCCAGGCGTCGAGGATCTCAGCGGGAATTTCGAACGGCGGTGCGGTCCATCCCAGTGCCGCGCGGGTGCGGTCGATTTCTTCCGCGCCGAGCGGGCTGCCGTGGGTGTCCTTCGTGCCCTGCTTGGTTGGTGCGCCATAGCCGATGATGGTGCGGGCGGCGATCAGCCAGGGCTTCGACGGGTCGGCCTTGGCCTTCTTGATGGCGGCTGAGATCTGCGCGGGATCGTGGCCATCAATGGCGATCGTGTTCCAGTTCGAGGCCTCGAAGCGCTTCAACTGGTCATCCGAGACCGAGAGGTTCGTCGCGCCGTCGATCGAGATCGAATTGTCGTCCCAGAAAACGATGAGCTTGCCGAGCTTCAAGTGTCCGGCGAGCGAGATCGCCTCGTGGCTGATGCCTTCCATGAGGCAGCCGTCGCCGGCAATCACATACGTGTAGTGGTCAACAACATCGGACCCGTGGCGGGCGGCCAGCATGCGTTCGGCGAGCGCCATGCCGACGCCGTTGGCGATGCCCTGTCCGAGTGGTCCGGTCGTGGTTTCGATGCCCGCGGCGTGGCCATGTTCGGGATGACCGGCGGTCTTGGAGCCGAGCTGGCGGAAGTTCTTCAACTCCTCGATCGTCATGCCGGGATATCCGGTGAGATACAGGAGCGAATAGAGCAGCATCGAGCCGTGGCCGGCCGACAGTATGAAGCGATCTCGGTCGGGCCACTGTGGATCGGTCGGATCGAAGCGCAGATGTTCGGAGAAGAGGACGGTTGCCACATCGGCCATGCCCATGGGCATGCCTGGGTGGCCCGAATTCGCTTTCTGCACCGCGTCCATCGACAACACGCGGATGGCGTTCGCCATGTCGCGGGTGCTGACCGCCGTCTTCATATCCGCCATTCGCCCTAAGCCCCTTAGTCCTCGTCCGGAGGACATCTTTCCCGCCGGCGGGGGCAGGTTTAGCGGCGGCAGGCGGGCGCGTCTACCGCACTGACCCCAGCATTAGGTGCAAAAGGGCGCCCTGGTTCCCCAGGGCGCCCCCATCTTGCTGAAGATTTGGCTTCTCTTCGTAAGATTGTGAGGCCGATCCCTGCCGGATCAACCCCACGATCACAGTATAACGGGTGCTGGCCCCTCGTGGACCACCCCCCGCGTCATTATGGTATGAGCACGCGATTGATGACGTGAATGACGCCGTTCGAAGCGTTCACGTCGGCTGTGACCACGCGGGCGCCGTTGACCGTCACGCCGCCGTGCTTCTTCACCGTAACCGACTTGCCGTTCAGCGTTTTGACATGCGAGCGGCCGGGCTTGATATCGGCAGCTTCGATTTCACCGGCCACCACATGATACTTCAGAATGGCGGCGAGCTTGTGCTTGTTCTCAGGCTTCAAGAGTGATGCGACGGTGCCCTTCGGCAGCTTGGCGAAGGCGGCATCCGTCGGTGCGAACACCGTCAGGGGGCCCTTGCTCTTCAATGCCGGCACGAGACCAGCAGCCTTGGCGGCCGTCAGCAGCGTGTTGAACTGACCGGCGCTCTTGGCCGTCTCGACGATGTTGGCTGCGTTGGCGGATGCTGCCGACAGGGCGAGCATGGCAGCGGCGGCAAGTGATTTCACGAACTTCATAAGGTGGACCTCAGGTTGGCTGGCCCACACTCCGCAGGCGGGTGTGGGGTGTGATTGAACACAACAAGGTCTCCAACGTGGTGCGCGCACGGAACGGATCGGAGATGAAAAAGAATTAAAGCTTTGATGATGCAGACGTTTCGCCACGATTTTGACATGAGGAGTAGGGCTGGGCGCTCCACGCGAAACGTTATTCCGGCCGGCTTCACTGCGCTCGCGCGCCGGGATGACGGTTATTGGAGGGAGTGTCGCGATTACTCCGCGGCGCGGGCGCGTTCGCCTGCTGCCGCTTTCAGCTTCGCAGCCGCTTCCGTCTCTCGCATATCCTCTTCGAAAAGGTTTTCTAGCGTTGCCGCATCGGAGCGGGCTTTGGCCTGCATCTTCTCCATGTCGGTATAGTGCTTGTAGTCCTCCGCGAGGCGGCGTTCGTCGTGGGCGCGGAATGTCGAGACGGTGCGTTCGGCTTCGCGTTCGGTGAATCCGAGGCCCTTCAAGAGCTGCTTCGTCGTTTCGAGTGCGGAAAGGAACGTCTCGCGCTGGATGAGCGTGACGCCGAGGTCGAGATAGCGGTGCGCATGATTGCGGTTTCGCGCGCGGGCGTAGATCGGCACCTTGGGCCAGCGCGACGTCACGAACTCCGCCGTTCTGAGCGAAGCCTCTACATCGTCGATGGCGAGGACGAAGGCGCGGGCATCGCCGATCTTGGCTGCTTCGAGAATATCAGGGCGGCTGACGTCACCGAAAAATGCTTCAGAGCCGAAGCGTTTGACGAGTTCCACCTGCTCGGCGCTGATATCGAGTGCGGTGAATGGGATTTTACGCGCGCGCAGAACACGCGCGACGATCTGGCCATAGCGGCCAAAGCCGGCAATGACGACGTGGCCGGTATTCTCGGGCAACGCATCGTAGGCTTGCGCGGGAGTGGCTTTGCCTGCGAGCCGACCGTCGAGCAGTAGAAGCAGGGGTGTTGCCGCCATCGAGACGGTGACAACGAGGACGAGCAGCGATTGCGGTGTCCCGCGTCAGCACGCCTGCGCTGAATCCGGCTGCGAACAAGACGAACGCGAATTCGCCGCCCTGGCTCAGCGACAGCCCAAGCCGTCGCGCGCCGCGACCGTTCAATCCCTGCCACCGGCCGAGGCCGTAGAGCACGATCGATTTCACTGCGACCAGTATCGCTGCGAACAGCAGAACTTCTTTCCATTTAGCGACGAGCAGATCGAGGTCGAGCGACATGCCGATGGCGGTGAAAAAGAGGCCGAGCAGCAGGCCTTCGAACGGCTGGATGTCGGCTTCGAGCTGGTGTCGGTATGAACTCTCAGCCAGCAGCGCGCCGGCAATAAAGGCGCCGAGAGAAGCCGACACGCCGGCCCACTGCATGATTGCGGCGGCGGTGACCACGGTCAGCAGTGCCGCCGCAGTCATGGCTTCGCGCACGCGCGTCATCGCGACCAAGCGAACGAAGACATCCAAGGTCAGCCATCCAATGCCGGCCACAGCGATGATGACGCCGATCGTCTTGACGGCTGCTAAATAATCGACCGGCGGCGCGTCGGCGACGAAGGCGACAGCGAATAGTGGCGCCAGGGCGATCAGCGGAATGGCCGCCAGATCTTGGAAAAGAAGCACCGCGAAACCGAGCCGGCCATGCTTTGTCGTCAGTTCGCCGTTCTCTTCCATCACCTGCAGCGCGAAGGCGGTGGACGACAGTGCGAGAGCCAGGCCCATGAATAAGGCGCTCTTCCAGGGCAACGCCAAGGCCATCGCGATGGCTGCCAGCAGCACCGCGGTGATCGCTACCTGCGCGCCACCCAGGCCGAAGATCGCGCCGCGCATCGCCCACAGGCGGCGCGGCCGCAATTCGAGGCCGATCAGAAAGAGGAGCAGGACGACGCCGAATTCTGCGAGATGCAAAATTTCTTTGGCCTGACCGGTCGAGAAGAGCCCGCCCAGCCCGAAGGGCCCGACCACGGCACCGGCCGCCAAATAGCCCAGAACCGTGCCAATTCCGAGGGTTCGCGCGATGGGGGCTGCAATGGCGACGGCTGCAAGCAACACCGCAATAGAGCTCAGTTGTACGTCCTGCATGCGTCTCCCTCGAAGGTCCGAGCTGATCCGGATCCTTGACCCGCCCGTAAGTTTGGCATCGGAAGCGAGGTTAAGCTATGGTTCAGGTCTTGGAGAACGCGCGTGCCACTCGGCGCCCGTACCCCGTTATGATACCGAGGACCATGTCCGACCTCCTGCAGAAAGTTGCCCAGAGCCGGGATGTCGAGGCATTCCGCAAGCTGTTCGAACTCTACGGCCCGCGTGTCAAATCCTACATGATGCGCCAGGGAGCCGACTCGACGACGGCTGAGGACCTCGCACAAGAAACCCTGCTGACCGTGTGGCGCAAGGCCCAACTCTATTCCGATGAGAAGGGCAGCGCGACCACGTGGATTTTCACGATCGCCCGTAATCTTCGTATCGACCGTTTGCGCCGCGAAGTGTCCTGGCAGCCTCTGCCGGAGAACCGGGACGAGGAAGCCTCCGACGCGCCGGACCCCGAAGAAGAGGTCACGGAGAAGGAGCGCCGCGACAAAGTTCGTGCGGTGCTTGCAACTTTGCCGCCGGACCAGTCCGAAGTCGTCACCCTCTCGTATGTGGAGGGATTGTCACACAGTGAAATTGCAGAGCGGCTGGGATTGCCGCTGGGTACCGTCAAGTCGCGTATGAGGCTCGCGTACCAGAAGGTGAAAGAAGCAGTCGAGGACATTCGTTAAGACAATGAAGATCAACCACCATCTCGATGATTTCGACCCTCATGAGCTGCGCCGCCGGCAGTCAGCCGGAAGCGCTGGCCGCAGTCGTTTCCTCGCATCTGTCCGTCTGCCCTCGCTGCCGCGCAGAACTCAAGAAGCATGCACTCATCGGTGAGGCTCTCTTTGAGAGCCTGAAGCCGGAACCGGTCACTCGCGATGCACCAGTGGTCGCCATGCGCGCCGGAGAAGCGACGTTGGCCGAAATCGAAGCGCCCGAGATGCCGTCGGCTTTGAAGGCGGCGCTCGAAGGTCGCTTCGACGATGTTCCGTGGCGCCGGGCTGCTCCTGGCGTCTGGCATTACCCGCTTCCGTTGTCGGCCGATGCCAAGGGAGATCTTCGTCTTTTGAAGGTGGCGCCGGGCACGCGTCTGCCGGAGCATGGCCATGGCGGTACGGAGCTCACGCTCATTCTCGATGGCGCCTATTCCGACGAGTTCGGCACCTACCGCAAAGGTGACGTCGCCGACATGGGCGACGACGTGGAGCATCGGCCGATCGCTGACGAGAAGCTCGGCTGCATCTGCCTCGCCGCCTCGGATGCGAAGCCACGCTTCACAGGAATGTTCGCCCGCCTGCTACAGCCGCTCGCTGGGCTGTAATTGCGTTGGTCTTTCGCCTCGCGTCATCAACAAAAGCCACCGGATAACACCGGTGGCTTTTTTGTTCGAGCATCCGCTTCGCGATGCAGTTCACCATTCGCTAACCTTAAGGACTCTGTTAACCTCCATTACGGCATGGTGAACGGGTGCAGGCTCGGGCGCGATGCTTCTCTTTCGTGCTGCGTTCCTGGACGTAACCTTCTCTTGTTCCGCCCAAGCAGGTCCCGCCATGACCATCGACAGCATTCTTCGGACGATCGGTGCGCTCGCGTGCATCTATACCTTTGGCCTGCTCGTCACAGTGACGAGCACCGCCGCTCTCAACGCCGTCGCTCACGAACCCAACGCCTACTGCGCCGACGGCTCCTGCGCGATGGCGGCCTATCATCACGCAACGCCTTCCGCCGCCTATGACGACGGCTACTCCCGCGTCATCCACACCGCGGCTCTCTTCCTCGCCGGCGAATAGCGCACCGGCCACGATCGTACGCGGCTCCGGAGGTTCGGCCCGGTGCTGTGATGTCGTCCCCAATACGTCTGTGAAACGGAAGCGCGCGCCGGTCCCTCAGGATCGCGCGCGTTTCTGCTTTTTGACGACCGCGTCGATTTCCATAAGCTCACGCAGGAGCCCTTCGAATTCGGCAAGCGGGACCATGTTCGGTCCATCTGACGGTGCCCGATCGGGGGCTTCGTGGGTCTCGATGAAGAGACCAGCCACGCCCACAGCGACGGCGGCACGCGCCAGCACCGGCACGAACCGGCGGTCGCCGCCCGAACTCGTCCCCTGCCCGCCGGGCTGCTGCACGGAATGCGTCGCGTCGAAGATCACCGGCGCACCCGTCTCAGCCATGATGGGTAGCGCGCGCATATCGGCGACGAGCGTGTTGTAGCCGAACGATGCACCGCGCTCGGTGAGAAGGATGTTCGGATTGCCGCTGCCGACGACCTTCGCGACCGCGTTCTTCATGTCCCAGGGGGCGAGGAACTGGCCCTTTTTGATCTTCACAACGCGGCCGGTTTCGGCGGCGGCGATCAGCAGATCGGTCTGGCGGCACAAGAATGCCGGGATCTGGAGCACGTCCACGACGGGCGCGACGCGGGCGCACTGCCCGGCTTCGTGCACGTCCGTGACGACGGGGAGGCCCAAGCTCTCACGGATTTCAGCGAAAACGGGCAGTGCCGCATCCAGGCCAATGCCGCGCTTGCCCGAAAGAGATGTGCGGTTGGCCTTGTCGAACGAGGATTTGTAGACAAGCCCGATACCAAGCCGGCCGGCAATTTCCTTGAGTGCGGACGCCATCTCCAACGCATGCTGGCGGCTTTCCATCTGACAGGGCCCGGCGAGAATCGCGATGGGCGCGTCATTGGCAAAGGTCACGGCTCCGGCTTTGACGACCGGAGCGGGACGCAGAGGGTCCGGCTTGTTCATGGTGTGTTATAGCGCGCGAAACACGCGATTTAACAGCCGGCGACAAAGGTTCTTCGTGGGGATTTATGCTGCGGCCGGCAGGGGGCTTGTGGAACGGGAGGGGAACAGCTAGGGTACGTTCGTGATTTGTCCATGCAAGTGTGCCCGCCGCGCGTACCCCGCGGCCTAACCCGGAGCACCTGAAGGCTGCCATGCTGACCCAGAAACAAAAAGAGCTTTTGCTGTTCATCCATGCCCGGATGCAGGACGAGGGTGTTCCTCCGTCGTTTGATGAAATGCGCGATGCGCTGGAGCTCAAGTCCAAGTCCGGCATTCACCGCCTGATCACGGCGCTGGTCGAGCGGGGGTTTATCCGCCGCCTGCCGCACCGAGCACGGGCCATCGAGGTCATCAAACTTCCGGAAAACACAGTGTCGAGCCCTGCCGCCGCGCCTGAACCGCTGCGGCGAGGGTTCAGCGTCATCGAGGGCGACAAGCGACCCGCGGAACCGCCGCCACCGTCCTATTTCGCCGAGTCCCGCACCACATCGGTGCCGCTCATGGGCCGGATTGCTGCGGGCGTGCCCATCAGCGCCATTCAGAACCACTCCAACGACATAGCCTGCCCGCCGGATATGCTCGGTTCAGGCGAGCACTACGCGCTCGAAGTGAAGGGCGATTCCATGATCGAAGCCGGCATCCATGACGGCGATACGGTCATCATCCGGCGTTGCCATACGGCGGAGAACGGCGACATCGTCGTGGCCCTCGTCGAAAAGGAAGAAGCGACGCTGAAGCGCCTGCGCAAGAAAGGCTCGACGATCGCACTCGAAGCCGCCAACCCCACTTATGAAACGCGCATCTTCCGTCCCGATCAGGTCGATATTCAGGGGCGGCTCGTCGGTCTCATCCGAAAATACTGAAGCGGATTACGGCTCCTCGTCTTCAATTTCGGGACGCAGGTCTGCGGGACTATCGAATGCATCGGCGACGGCTCGTGGCGCTGCGTAGCGGCTGACGTCGAGGCTGTTTGCTGGAAATGTCCACTCGGGTGTGGTGCGCGGTGTTGACGGTTCACGCGGACGCCGTTGCGCAGGCGGCATCGACCATGGTCGCAGGCCTCGTGCTTGCGCTACGGTTTCGCTCCTGAAGCTGCCTTCAGGCGTGCGGTAGAGCGCAACCGTCCCCGAGGCTCTCAGGCTCGCTCGATCCAGGACCTGGGCCGGGCCGCTACAGAGTGGCGGGCGTGCGCCCGTCACAACGAGCACGCCGGCCCGTTCGCAATCGTCCGCAGCGCCTCCCGGATGGCGGGAAATGGCGATCACCACATCGCCGGACTGAGAGACGCAGCCCAGCGCATCGCAACGGAACGCGCGCTCCTTGCGCACGTCCTTGGGATCGCGCGCGTCGCCATCGTGCTCGAGCCAGCGCTTCAGCTCAAACGTCGAGGGCCGTTCGGCATGCGCCGCGAGCTGCCCATCTTGGCCGCGCACTGCGACCAGAGCGCCTTCACGCCCAATCAGTACGTCGGCCCGCTCGACCGAGGGGGCCAGTGCAAGGCCCGCAAGGATCAGCGGGATCCCGGCGAGCCGCCAGCGCTTCTGCCACAACACGAGCCAGAGCCCGCCCGTCAGTGCGGACGCGAACGCGATGTCGGGGACCTGCGCGACGTGGGTCACAGCACCCGGTAGCGCGGCCACGAAGCGCGCCATCCATCCCATTACATCGATGCCGATGCCCATCAGCCAAAGCGGGGCGGCTTCGAGGCCGAAGGGCAAGGCAACGAGCGTCGCCAGCGCCGCCGGCATGACGAGGAGATTGCACACTGGGACAGCGATCAAATTGGCGAGCGGCGCGTAATGCTGCATGGCGTGAAAGTGATAAACGGACAACGGCGTCACCGCGAAACCGGCGATCAACGTCGAAAAAAGAATGCCGCCGAGGAACAGACCCGCGCGCATCACCGGGCCTGGCGTCGTGCCGCTGCGGTCGAAGTGTCCCCGTACGCCTTCATAAGCCGCGACGAGGGCAGCAACGGCGGCAAACGACATCTGAAAGCCGACATCCAAAAGGCTTTCGGGATAGATGATGAGGATCAGAAGGGCGGCAATGGCGACGTTGCGCATGGCGATGGCGGGGCGGCCAAGCATGATGGCGAGAAACATCACAACCATCATGATGGCGGACCGCAGTGTTGCCGCGGAGCCGCCGGAAATCGCGAAATACAGGATCGCGCCAACGGCGCCTCCGGCGGCGGCCCATTTCTTGATCGGTTGGGTGAGCGCCAGCGCGGGGATTGTCGCCAATGCAAAGCGCAGAAGTGCGAAAACCGCACCTGCCATGATCGCCATGTGGAGGCCGGAAATCGAGAGAATGTGGACGAGGCCACTGTCGCGATAGGCGTCCGTGGTCTCCTGCGAGATACCGCCGCGTTCACCGGTGATGAGGGCTGCGGCCAATGCACCGCGTTCTCCGGGTAGCGCCGCCTCGATGCGCCGTCCGATCTCCTGGCGCAGATCCTCGACCGCGGCTCGGATGCGAAGCGCCAGATCGGGTTCGGGCAAGTCTGCGAGCACAACTCTTCTGCGGTGGCTTCAATGCGTAACCGACGGCACCGATGCGCTCATAATAAGCGGCGCGTGCAAAGTCATGACCGCCGGGAAGTGCTGGCGCCGAGGGCGGCGACAGGGACGCGGTCAGTTGCAGCGTATCACCCGGCTTGATGTCGCCTGCCGGCGACATGACGCGGATGCGCGCGCGCTGCGGCATGCGATCCGGTTCCACGTCAGCAACCGACACCAGCCTGAGTGTCAGCCGTTCGCCACGCTTGGCGTGCGGTTCGCGCTGTTCGAGGATCCCGGTGATCTGGACAGCGCGCAGCGGGCGCTCGAGCACCGGGGCGGCCACAGTTTCGGTGCGCACTTTTGCGACGGCAAATCCTGCACCGGCCATGATGAGCGCCATCGCAAACAGATGCCGGTGACTTTCGGCCGGCGTCAGACGCGCCAGCACGAGGCCGGAGATCAGCGGAAGCACGGCTGCGGGGCGGGAGGGCTCCACCCCCAGCGCGAAATAACCCCAGATGCCCAATCCGAAGAGGACCGGGAGCCAGTTGACGAAGCGGGGTCTCTCCTGCGCGATTTGACCCGCAAGGCCTGTCGCGACCGGTGCTGCGAGGTGCGCGCCAAGCCACCGGCGCAGCGGGCCATGCAGGCGCGCGCGGGCGGCGAGATCGCCATCCGCCGCTGGCTTTGTATCCTGGGTGGTCCCCAGGGCCTCGTTCCCGCCCCCCGACATCGCCCTTTAACCGCCTGCAATGCGTGTGCTACAGGGGGGCATCATCCCACAGATCCTGATCAAACGAAGACGCTCATGAGCACAACGACTGAGAGCGGCAAACCCGTTGTCCGGTTTGCGCCCTCCCCCACCGGTTACCTGCACATCGGCGGCGCCCGCACCGCTCTGTTCAATTGGCTTTATGCCAAGGGACGCGGCGGCCGGTTTCTGCTGCGCATCGAAGATACCGACCGGGAGCGCAACAACCCGGCGGCCGTCGCCGCCATTCTCGACGGCTTGACATGGCTGGAACTCGATTGGGAAGGCGAGCCCGTCTCGCAATTCGATCACGCGCCACGGCATCGCGAGGTGGCGGAGAACCTGCTCGCCTCCGGCAACGCCTACCGGTGCTATCTCACGGCCGCCGAACTCGACGAGATGCGCAAGACGGCGCGAAGCCGAGAAGCGGCCGCTCACGATCCGCTCGCCCTGGCGCGACCGCGATCCGGCGGAGGCGCCGGCCGGCGCGCCGTACACGATCCGGCTGAAAGCGCCACGCGAGGGCGAAACGATCGTCGACGATCGCGTGCCAGGGCCGCGTGACCTTCGCCAACAAGGACCTCGACGATCTCATCATCCTGCGCTCGGACGGCAACCCGACCTACAATCTCGCTGTCGTCGTCGATGACCACGACATGGGCATCACGCACGTGGTTCGCGGCGTCGATCACCTGACGAACGCGGCACGGCAGACGCAGATCTACAACGCCATGGGCTGGCGCGTTCCCGTGTGGGCGCACGTGCCGCTGATCCATGGCGCCGACGGAGCGAAGCTGTCGAAGCGGCACGGCGCGCAAGGTGTCGAGGACTACCGCTCGATGGGGTATTTGCCTGTTGCCCTGCGCAATTATCTCGTGCGGCTCGGCTGGAGCCACGGCGACGACGAGATCATGTCGACCGAACAACTCGTCAAATGGTTCGACATCGACGATATCAACAAGAGCGCGTCGCGGTTCGACTTCAAGAAGCTCGACGATCTCAATGCACATTATATCCGGCAGTCCGATACGGACGAACTCGTGCGCCGCGCCCGGCAGATGATGCCTCATCTCGACTTTGTCGCGTTGGCGGCCCTGCCGGTCGATCCGAAGGCGCCGCCCCGTTCCGACATGGCGCTTGCGCGCGAAGTTGGTGCTGTCTTGCCAGGGGTGAAGACGGGGTTTGATCTGGCCGCAAAGTTCGAGGCCAAGGGATGGGACCGGTTCGCGGCGGCGATCCCGTCGCTGAAGGAGCGGGCGAAGACGCTGGCAGAACTGATCTCAGGAGCGCTTTATCTTGTCGCAGAGCGGCCGCTGGCTTTGGATGAAAAGGCGGCAAAGCTGATCGATGCCGAGGCAAAGGCGCTCATCGGTGGGCTTCTGCCTCAGCTCGAAGCGTCGTCCAACTGGACGGCCATCGATCTGGAAACCGCCGTACGCAATCATGCGGAGGCCACGGGGGCGAAACTCGGAAAAGTGGCGCAGCCGTTGCGAGCAGCACTTACCGGGCGCACGGTCTCGCCGCCGGTATTCGACGTGATGGCTGTGCTGGGTCGTGAGGAGGCCCTTGCCCGGCTGCGGGACCACGCAGCCTGACCTGAACGGCGACAGAACGCCTGAAATCCGGGCAGGGCTAGGCCTTAGGCAGCATTGGCCAACGATGTGCAGTCGCGATATGGTGTTGCGCAGTGCAGCATTGCCGCCCTCGAGCCGCGGCCGGGCCTACTTTTGACGGCTGAAGGAGAGACCACCCATGACCATCCAGGAGCAGCCCCCCATTCCGGGTACCAGCGACGATGTCGCGACGCTGACCTACCAGGGCAGGCCGACCGATTTCCCGCTCCGCCACGGCACCATCGGGCCGTCGGTCATGGACATCGGCAAGCTGTACAAGGACACGGGGTGCTTTTCCTACGATCCTGGGTTCACCTCGACCGCCAATTGCGCGTCGAAGATCACGTTCATCGACGGTGATAAGGGCGAGCTGCTCTATCGCGGCTACCCGATCGAGCAGATCGCCGAGAATTCGAACTTCCTCGCCACCTGCTATCTACTGCTGAACGGCGAACTGCCGACGAACGAGCAGTTCCGCGAGTTTCGCCGCACCATCACCAACCATACGATGGTGCACGAACAGATGACGCGCTTCTACACGGGCTTCCGCCGTGACGCGCATCCGATGGCGGTCATGGTCGGCGTGGTGGGCGCGCTGTCGGCGTTCTATCACGACTCCACCGACATCAACGAACCCCGAGCACCGGCGCATCGCGACGCAACCGCATGATCGCCAAGATGCCGACGATCGCGGCCATGGCCTACAAGTATTCGATCGGCCATCCCTTCATCTATCCGCGCAACGATCTCGACTACACGTCGAACTTCTTGCAGATGTGCTTCGCCGTGCCGTGCGAACCCTACATCGTCAATCCGGTGGTGGCGCGCGCCCTCGACCGCATCTTCATCCTGCATGCGGATCACGAGCAGAACGCCTCGACTTCAACGGTGCGTCTGGCCGGTTCGTCGGGGGCCAACCCCTTCGCCTGCATCGCCTCTGGGATCGCATGCCTCTGGGGTCCGGCGCATGGCGGCGCCAACGAAGCCGCGCTCACCATGCTGTCGGAAATCGGCTCGGTCGAACGCATTCCGGAATACATCGCCAAGGCCAAGGACAAGTCGTCCGGCTTCCGCCTCATGGGCTTCGGCCATCGCGTCTACAAGAATTATGATCCGCGCGCCAAGGTGATGCAGAAGACCTGCCACGAGGTGCTCGATGCGCTCGACAAGCGCGACGATCCACTGCTGAAAGTCGCGATGGAGCTGGAGCGGATCGCGCTGCAGGACGAATATTTCGTGTCCAAGAAGCTTTATCCGAACATCGATTTCTACTCGGGCATCACGCTGCGGGCGATCGGCTTCCCGGTTGAAATGTTCACGGTTCTCTTTGCTGTCGCTCGCACGGTCGGCTGGATTGCCCAGTGGCGCGAGATGATCGAAGATCCCGAGCAGCGGATCGGCCGTCCGCGGCAGCTGTATGTCGGACCCGCACGGCGCGAGTTTCCTCTTTAGTTGCTCATGGCGACTCCCCTGTCGGGGAGCCGGCCGCCATTCGCGAGTTCTCTGTTGCTCATGGCGACTTCCCTATCGGGGAGCCGGCCGCCATTCGCGTGGGAGTGCGCGTCACCTGGATGTCACATCGGGCAGCGCATTCGCACGTAGAACGTCCGCTCCTGCTTCTCCCTGAGCCCCCGGGCCGGATAGATTGCCGCCGTTGTGTGCGGGGAGATGTCATGCGCCGGTTGCGTTTCGTTTTTGCGATTTTACTCGGCTCCACGGGGCACGCCGCCGCCGATTCCATCTTCGACAATCTCAACGTCATCCGCATGTCGCCGCCGCTCGCGTACTACACGCCCGGCACCGTCGCGCGCGGGTACCTCGACAAGCGCACGTTCCAGCGCACGGGCGACCGTCTCTTGAAGGTGAACATGGTGCGCTGCCGCGCCAAGTTCGACGAGGACGGGTTTGCCCAAGTGCTCGACGGCGCCGCCTTCACCTCGCACGACCAGAAATCATTTGGGCTATCCGCCGGCTGGGCAAATATCCTCAACGCGGCATTCAAGGGCCAGTATGTCACGGGCGTGAACCTGACGTTCACGGGCACGGTTTACGAGTACGACGAAGCCAAGCTCATCGCGCTGAGGCGCAAGTGTCTTGGATCGGCCAACCCGAAGAGCGATCAGAACCGCAATCAATTCCAGATCGTGCGGCTGGCGGTCGGGCGGTTCGAATACGCGCTTCAATTCGCGGGCGATGCGAGTGTGAATCTCAAGGCCGACATCGTGAACAAGTTCGCCGGTGAACTCGGCGTCAACGGCGGCATCGACAAGCGCGGCACCGTGACCATCCCGAACGGTGCAATGGCGTTGCCGCTTTGGCGGCAGGATTGGTGACGACGGCCGTCACCGATTACGGCTCGATGTTTACCGCCCGCTGCGCGCCGTCATCGTCCCTCTGAAACGGACGCGGCCCCGGACGCTAGAGCCATCCGAGGCCTGCCGTGCTTGGGAGAAGCAGCGGGGGAAAGACGCAATCAGTAGCAGTGCTGCTGAAGTGTCCAGGCGACAACCTTCATGCGGCCGTTGATCATCTTGTGCACGGGGATGCGGACGTAGCTGCAGTAGTAGTCGCCCGCGCGGCCTTCGTAGCCGTGCATCGGCTTGTTCGTCACGTAGGTTTGGGAGAAGTATTCCTTGCCGCGTCCGCCCGCTTCGGCGGGGGCGGTTGCGAGCGCGCCGGCTGCGAGCGCCAGGATCAGGGTGGCGGGCTTGGTGAGGCACTTCAGCATGGGATGTCCCCTTTTTATGTGAGGCCGTTCCTCGGCCGGTTCAGTCTCGATGGGATGACTGTAGGCCGGGGCGCAGGGCGGCGCTGTCACGGGGGGAACAGGGTGTGAAGGTGTGTCAGGCCGCCGCTGCACGGGAGCTGCGGATACGCAGGCCGCGCACCGAGTGGTTATCCAAAAGACGATTTTGAACCGTGATTTCGCCTACTTCGGAAGCGTGTTCTTGAACACCTTTCCGTCTTTCATGATGACGAGGAAGTTTTTGGCAGGGTCGGCGACGAGTGCGAGATCGTCGAGCGGGTTACCGTCGACAAGAATGAGATCGGCCAGTGCGCCCTGCTCCACAACGCCAAGCGATCCAGCATAGGGATTGCGCAACCCGGACATCTTCAACAGTTCGGCATTCGTGGACGTCGCCATCACCAACGCTTCGGCGGGCGTGTACCACCGAAGAAGATCTGCAAGGCGGGAGCCCTGTCGTTCCGCTTCTGCCTTAGAAAAAAGAATGTCGGTGCCGAATGCTGTCTTGAGTTTGTATTTCTTCGCCAACGCATAGACGCGATCGGTCCCTTCGGTCACCTGCTGCTTCTTGGCCACCTGCTCCGCACCCAATTGCTGCACGGCTGCGTTGCCGCCAGGGAGAAAGGGTTGTGTGCTGAGCCAGATCTCCTTGTCAGCCATCAGTTTTGCGGTGGGTTCGTCCATCAGATGGGCGTGCTCGATGCAGCGTACGCCCGCTGCGATCGACCGCTGGATCGCGATCGGGGTATAGGCATGCACACAAACGTACGTGCCCCAATTCTCAGCGGCTTCGACGGCTGCACGAAGCTCGGGCTCCGTGAACGTCGATACGTCCAGGGGGCTGAACGGGGAAGCCACGCCGCCGCCCGCCGTCAGCTTGATCTGCGATGCACCCAGCATCAGTTGTTCGCGCACACGCACCCGCACTTCATCGGGGCTGTCGGCAACCATGCTTCCGCCGATCTGCTCCATGCGTGTCAAACCCCCGCCGATCGTTCTCGGCAGATCGGAAAGCTGGCGAAAATCGCCATGGCCGCCTGTAATGGTGATCATCGCACCGGAGGGATAGATGCGCGGCCCGACCACGATGCCTTCATCAATGGCGCGCTTCAATCCAAACACCGGCCCGCCCATGTCGCGGATCGTGGTGAAGCCGCGCATCAGAGTGGCGGTCGCTTCGTCTGCCGCCAGAAGATTTGTGTAGCCGAGGTCTCCGGAAATAGCGGCCATGGGGGTCGGCCGCACCAGCATGGCATGCCAGTGCATATCGATCAGGCCGGGCATCAGCGTACGGCCACCACCCGCTATCCGAATGGCACCTTCCGCTTCCACTGGGGTCGTCGAGATAACTTTGATTGTCGTGCCTTCAACAAGAACGTTCGCAGGCGCAGAGAGAGCGGCGCTCTTTCCATCGAATACTCGAACATTTTCGAACAGGACTTTGTCCGCCGCCGAGGCTGTGGTCGACAACATGGTGACAAGGGCGAACGCCCACAAACCGCAGACTTTTGCCAAGTGAATGGTCATTGGTTTCTCCCTTCGACGCGCTACCTTACGAATGGCTCCCTTACGACGGGCAACTATCGCGCGAGCGATCGGTCAACTCTGTGTTTCATTCAGGCGGATGGCAAGGACTGTTGCGGCGGATGAAGTGCAGACGAGCTTCCGAGGCGAGAGAGTTCGGCCGTGCGTGGGCGGCGGGCCTATGGCAGCGTCCTCTGCCAAGCGGCCCAACCAGCAAAACCTTCCGACTTCGTTGCATACCCGCCGTGAACCCGCGCGGCACCGCTGCACTTTACGCGCGCAGCGGGAAATAGCGCCGGAATAGCGCAATCGTCGCTGGAAGGATGATGAGCTGGCCGATCAGCGAGGCGAACGAGGCAGATGCCGGCGAGCTGGCCGAAGAGGCGCAGCGAGGGCAAGTCTGAAAGCATCGTCACACCGAGCCCTAGTGCCAGCACGATCGTCGTCAGAACGACGGCGGGGCCGATATGGTGCGCCGTCGCCATCAGAGCGTCGTGCGCGGAGTTCGCTCCGGGGCCGATGCGTTCCTCTTCCAGGCGGAAACGATTGAGGAAGTGGATCGTCGAGTCGATCGCAAGCGAGAAGGCGACAGTTAGCGCCATGATGGAGGCGAACTGCATTCCCTGCCCGGTTGCCCAGAGCAGCGCGCCGGTGGCGAAGATCGGGAAAAGCGACGGCAGCGCGCTCGACACGCCTGCCATCACCGATCTCAGTGCGATGCCGAGGAAAATGAAGATGACGAAAATATCGCCGACTAAGCCCCAGTTCATTTCGCTGATGAGCTTGGCGGAGTTGCGGGCGGCGATCGCCGGCAGGCCCGTCACCGCTGATCTCGTAGGCGGCGTTCTCCTTGCGGATCGGATCGAGCGCCCTGTCGATCTTTTCGACGATCGGCAGGATCTGGCTGGCATCGATGTCGGGCAGGCGCGCGGTGACGAGTACGGCGTTCTCGCTCTCGTCGATGAAGCGGTGCACGAGGTGCTTGGGCAGGATGTCGACGTAGCTTTTGATCGTTTCGACCTTGGCATCGCCGGCTTCGGCGAGCCAGCGGCGCAGGCTCTCCAGCGACCAGACATTGCCAAGGCCGGCTTCCGTCTCCAACACCTCATGGGCGCGCGCGATGACCGACGAGCGTGGGGACGTCGTAGAGCCGATGCCGCCGTCCTTGTTCCACTGGATCATCACGTGCACCGGATTGGCGCCGGTGAGCTTCTGGTCGAGTCTGGCCGGTTGCGGCCAGCGCCTGCTCCTTGTCCGGTACCTGGTCGGCGAGGCGGTACATGCGGCGTCGAGCTGCGAATAGGCCCAGCCGGTGGAGACAACTGCGGCCAAGCCCAGCGCGGTAAATAGCAACGGGAACGAGATGACGAACGCAATGGTGCGTTCCGTCATGCGCTGCAGCACGCCGACGCCGCCGGTATCGTGCTCCTCGTGATATCTGGAATGGTCTCGGTTTCAGGCTGGATCAGCAGGGCGGCCAGCGTCGGCACCACGACGGCCACGGCAATGTAGGAGATCGCCACGGCGAGGAGCGCGGCCATGTCCGAAGGTGCGGATCAGCGCGCTGATCGGCGAACTGCGAATGAACGCAGCGCGAGGCCGGCGTTCATGGCCGTCAGCAGGCACGCGGGCGCCACGTCGCGGACGGCGTTTCGCGCCGCGTCGATGCGCGGTCGACGCCCGCCAAGATATCGCGCCGGATCGCGAACACGAGATGCATGCTGTCGGAGAAACCCGACACCAGGATCAGCGGGGTGATGACGTTGATGAACAGGTTCAGGCGGTAATCGAGGCCGCCGAGCACGCCGAGCGTCCACAGGATGGCGATGGTCGGGCCCAGGACGGCAATGAGCGTCAGCGAGATGCGGCGGAAGAACAGGAAGGCGACGACGAGGCCGGCCAGGAAGCCAAGCCCGTTATAGATGAAGCGATCGCGCTCGACCGCGTTGCGGATCTCGAGTTGCATCACCGGCGCGCCGGTGAGCTTGGCACGATAAGCCCGTGCCTGCGAGTTCCTTGTCGGCCGACGTCCTGGATGCCGCCGATGACCGTGCGCGCCGACTGCTCCTCCACCACCTTGCGGTCGAGCGAGATGACGATCAACGCGAGCGTCGCCGTCGTCGGAGAGGAACTTGCCGTTGACGATGTCGTTCGACTTCAGCGCTGCGAGCATGGCGTCGAAGTCCGGGCCCTCTTCGGGCAGCGTCGTCCGGGCACGATCGGTGCGGCATAGCCGGTTGCGTCGGGCTTGGCGCGCGCCGACAGCATGGAGACGAGCCCGCCGACGCCGTCGGTCAATTGCAGTTCGACGATCGCCTTCTGGAAGACTTCGAGGCCTGGCCGCGTCAGAAGATCCCTTGCCTTCGACGACAACGAGCACGTCGTACTCGCTCGAAGGAAAGCGGCGGTCGATTTCCTCGTACTGGCGGAATTCGCGGGTGTCGGTGCGGAAGAGTTCCGAGAGACTATCGTCGACGCGCAAGCTCATGACGCCGAAGACGGCCGCGACGGTCAGAAGCGCAATCAGGACGGCGGACAGGCGGGGCGCTTTCAGCGCCACGAGGCCTAGCTTGTCGATCCCGAACGAAAACAGAAAGGAGCGGCGCGGCGCGTCCCCGGATGCCATAGTGATCTTCCCCTCTGGGCCGCCCGATTTTGGTCTTTGCGTTCGGATGCCGGCCCCCCGGCGCGCACCCTATCCGCTTCGCCCCCGAAACCAAATCCTCAACGCAGGCATCCATCGTAAAATCAGCGGCAAAGTGGCGCTAGCTTGACATCGGCCGCGAGGCGCGGGCAAGGGCTTCGCTTGAGCGCCTAAGTCGTTCAATCTAATAGCTGAGCGCTCAGAGACGCCCTCTGTGATCTGGTTCGGGAAATTGATAAATGGCCGACAAGACGCTCGACACGCGAGGGCTCACGTGCCCGCTACCGATCCTGAAAGCCAAAAAGGCGATCGCCAGTGTGCCGGTCGGGGGCACGCTGGAGGTTCTGGCGACCGATCCCGGGTCGCGGGAGGATTTCGTCGTTTTCGCCCGGACGACCGGTCACGACCTTATCGAAGACGGCGAGGACGGCGGCGTGTTCCGCTTTGTTCTGCGCAGGGCGCGCTGACGACGGGTGCTGCCGGCGTCCGCTTGACACCCTGGCGCACGCTCTCCATAACGGCGCCTCTCGGATGGTCCGGCGCACGCGCGGCGGGCCAAACGTTATGGGGGCCGGGCGGTTAGCTCAGCGGTAGAGCACACCCTTCACACGGGTGGGGTCGCAGGTTCAATCCCTGCACCGCCCACCATTTTCACGGTGTCCGTCTCCTTCCGTCGCTCGTCAGCGGAACCATCACCTTTGCCGTTGGTTGCTCTCGCCCACGATGGAGTGTGGCGTGATGAGACTTTCCCAGTTGTGTTCATGGAACCGGCTTGTTCTTGCTGCCGTCGTTCTGGCGGCGTTCGCGCCGGGTGTTCATGCCCAGACCGACCGAGCTCTTGCTGGTCGCCTCAGCTGTACGGCCGAAGCCAAAGAAGAGGCTCCTGCATCGCGGGAGTCGGCCAGCAAACACGAGGTGTCGTGCACCTTCGAGCCGACGACGGGCGCGGCATCGAAGTTCACCGGCACGATTGGACAGTCAGGCGGAACACTCCCCGAAAGTAGCGGCGGAGAAAAGCGGGTTTACATCTGGCTTGTGCATGGACCGGCCGGTGTAGCGGCGGAAGACCTCAGCGGGATTTTCACACGCACCGAACCGCCGGGCGCCAATGTGCGGCGCGGATTTGAACAGGCGCTCATCAGTGCGAATGGAGCCGTCTCACTGCTTCCGCCAGCGGGCGCGGATCAGTTGCCGGGCAACGCAGCGCTGACGATCCTCGAGTTGACCCTCAGCGCCGTGCGGGTGTGATCTAGTCCAAGCGCGACGCGATCCGGCGGATATAGGCGCCATAGGCAGATTTGCCGAGGCGATCGAGCCAGGGGCCCATCTTTTCCAAAGTCGTGAAGCCTTGACGCAAGGCGATTTCCTCGGGGCAGCAGATCTTCAGGCTCTGGCGCTGTTCGAGCGTGGAGACGAATTCGCCGGCTGCGAGCAAGCTGTCGAATGTTCCGGTGTCGAGCCAGGCGAAGCCTCGGCCCATTCTTGATGACATTGAGTTTGCCGGCTTCCAAGTAGACCTGATTGACGCTGGTGATTTCGAGTTCCCCGCGCGCCGAAGGCTTGATGTTGTGCGCGATGCCAACGACATCGTTGTCGTAGAAATAGAGCCCCGTCACCGCGTAATTCGATCGGGGCTGCAGTGGTTTTTCCTCGATCGAATTTGCGCGTCCTTTGGCGTCGAAGGCGACCACGCCGTAGCGTTCGGGATCCGCCACTTCGTAAGCAAAAATGCTGGCGCCGGTTTTCTGCTGGACAGCTTGCGCGAGCAGTTCGGGCAGGCCGTGGCCGTGAAAAATATTGTCCCCGAGCACGAGAGCGACGCGATCACGTCCGATGAAATCAGCGCCGATGATGAAGGCTTGCGCTAAGCCTTCCGGGCGCGGCTGCACGGCGTAGCTGATCGAAATGCCAAGGGGTGATCCATCTCCCAGGAGTTCCTGAAAGAGCGGCTGATCATGGGGGGTTGTAATGATGAGGATGTCGCGGATCCCGGCCAGCATCAGGACCGAGAGCGGATAGTAGATCATCGGCTTGTCGTAGACCGGCAGCAACTGCTTGGAGATCGCGTAGGTCAGCGGGTAAAGACGTGTGCCGCTGCCGCCCGCGAGTATGATGCCTTTGGTGTTCATTGCCATCCCGTCTCAATGCGAGCCCGCCCCGCTGGCCTTCCCTCAAGTCCCGCCCTTGTGGTCTCATCTCCTGGTTGCCAGTCAATCGCAACTTTAATCGTTAAGGTTGGGACGAACGACCCGGCTGCGAATAGCGGTTGAGCCCAGCTTTGCGATATATCCGTCTGGCTATAACCGGTGGAAATCTCAATGCAGCGTGTCTGCCTTTTCAGCCTCATGCTTGCTGCTGCCGTCTCGCTTACGGCAGGCGCGGCGGCCTTGCGGGCGGATCCGGCGAACGGCATCAAGCCCGTGACAGTCTTTGCCGCCGCGAGCCTCAAAAACGTGCTGGATGCGACGGGCAAAGCTCTCGAAGCCGATGGCGCACAAAAGCCGGTGGTGTCCCTGGCCGCATCGTCTGCGCTCGCCCGGCAGATCGAGCAAGGCGCGCCTGCCGATGTGTTCATCAGCGCCGATGACGACTGGATGACCTATCTTGCGAGCAAGGATCTCATCCTTCCCGCGACGCGCACCATCGTTGCCTCCAACACGCTCGTGCTCATTGCTCCCCGTGACAGTCCGGTGAGCGTGGACCTCACGTCGGGTGTGGATCTGGCAGCCATCCTTCGCGAGGGCCGTCTCGCGGTTGCAAATGTCACCTCCGTCCCTGCAGGCAAGTACGCCAAGGCAGCCCTTGAGACGCTGGGCGCCTGGGCCGCAGTTGCAGGACAACTCGCTCAGACCGATCATGTCCGGGCGGCGCTGATGCTGGTATCGCGCGGAGAAGCACCGCTCGGCATCGTGTACGGGTCGGATGCGAAAGCCGACGCGAGTGTGCGTGTCGTTGCGGTATTTCCCGCCGCTTCCCACCCGCCCATCCTCTACCTCGCTGCGGTCACGGCCGGTTCCACCTCACCGGACAATGCCAAAGCATTTATTTCCCGGCTCACATCCCCGGAAGGACGCGCCGTGTTCGCAGCGCACGGGTTCGCGTTGCCCAAGTGAAGAGAGGTTTGCGTGTTCGATTTCACACCGGATGAGTGGACGGCTATCGGCCTCAGCGTGAAAGTCGCCATCGCGGCGACGCTTTGCTCGCTGCCGGTTGCCATTCTCGCTGGATATGCACTCGCGCGCTGGTCGTTTCCGGGCAAGACGCTCCTCAATGGTTTGCTGCATCTGCCGCTCGTGCTGCCGCCGGTGGTGACGGGCTACCTGCTGCTGGTGGCATTCGGGCGGCAAGGTCCCATCGGCGGCTTCCTCTATGACTGGCTGGGGATCACATTTTCCTTCCGCTGGACAGGCGCGGCGCTTGCGGCGGCGGTGATGGCCTTTCCGTTAATGCTGCGCGCGATCCGGCTGTCATTCGAAATCATCGACCGACGGTTCGAATTTGCCGCCTCGACCTTGGGAGCGGGGCCCATCGCCACCTTTTTCACAGTGACGTTGCCGCTGGCGGCGCCTGGCATCCTCGTCGGGATCATCTTGGGGTTCGCAAAAGCACTCGGCGAATTCGGTGCCACCATTACGTTCGTGTCGAACATCCCCGGCGAAACACAGACCATCGCCTTGGCGATCCATTCCTACACGCAGGCGCCCGGTGGCGATGCCGGAACGATCCGGCTCGCGGTGGTCTCGGTGATCATCGCACTCACCGCCGTGATCGCATCGGAGGCACTGAGCCAGCGGCTCTTGAAGCGCACATCGGTGTTTCAATGAGCGGTCCCGGCATTCTCGATGTTCGCTGCGCCGTCACGCTGGGCGCATTCGATCTCGACGCAGATTTCTCAGCTGGTCCCGGAATCACGGTTCTCATTGGTCCCTCGGGGGCCGGCAAAACGACGATCCTGCATCTCGTTGCGGGTCTGATGCGGCCCGAACGCGGATCCATCGCCGTCAACGGAGACGTCATGGCGGATAAGGATGCGCGCGTGTTCGTGCCGCCGCACAAACGCCGGATCGGGCTCGTTTTCCAGGATGCGCAACTCTTTCCGCATCTGACGGTCGCACAGAACCTCGCATTCGGAGGTTGGTTTGCCCGGCACAAAAATGGGTTGCCGCGTGAGCATGTGATCGACGTGCTCGGCATCGGGGGGCTCCTCGATCGGCGGCCGGCGCGACTGTCGGGGGGCGAGAAAAGCCGTGTGGCGCTGGCGCGGGCGTTGTTATCATCTCCGCGCCTGCTTCTGATGGACGAGCCGCTGTCGGGACTGGACGATGAAAAGCGGCAGACGATCCTGCCGCTGATCGAGACGGTGCGGGACGAGTTCGGCGTGCCGATGCTCTACGTCACGCACGCGCGCGACGAGGCGCAACGGCTGGCCAACCGCATCATCACTCTTGATCGCGGACGGGTGGTGGGATCCGAGAATTTGGAGTGAAGGCCATCAGGCCCGCGGTGCCCCTTCCCTCGATTTGCGGCGCGCCTCAGGGGATTTCACAAGCTTCTCCTCGAGCAGTCCGACGGGGCCGGCGAACACCTCAATGGCCTTCGCCTCCATGGCGCGATACTCCGCCACGACGCGCTCACCGAACGGTGTCAGCGTCGCCGAACCGCCTCCCCTGCCGCCATGGTGCCGTTCGATCAGCGGCTCCCGGAACATCCCGTTGAAGCCGTCGATCAGATACCAGGCGCGCTTGTAACTCATGTTCATCGCTTGCGCGGCTTTGCTGATCGAGCCATGCCGGCCGATGAGTTCGAGAAGCTCGATACGGCCGTGGCCGATATAGCGGTCGCCGTCGAAATCGATACGGAGGCGGATGCGGGTCATGGCCTGAAGCGTCCTTTCCGCCTTGATGCTTACAGGTGCGGAGACGCAATGGCCAAGACCGTATTCCGGACGCTCTCCGCCCCGGGCGCATGGACCCGTCGTGGCGGAGAGCCTAGCTCAGAAAATCGTCGTTCAATAGACGGACGCTTCTGCGTCAGCGTTGGGACGCGGCCCGGCTCAACTGATCAGCGCCGAATTGCGACATCATCGGCTCGTCGTCGAGAATGACCTCGTCGTACTTGCCGTAGCCGTTGAAGTCACCGGCGATAGCGCGCCCGTAGGCCCCGACGTTGCCGATTTCGATGTAGTCGCCTTCCTTCATGCCCGCGGGCAGAACGAAGGGTCCTTTCATGTAGTCGATCGAGTCACACGTCGGGCCCCAGAGGGCAAAGGCCTCCGACCCCTCGCCCTTGGCGGGTTGTCGCGAAACGAGCTGAGCGGGAAAAACCCAATTCAGATGCGCGGCATCGAACAGAACGCCGTAGCCGCCGTCGTTGATGAAGAGATCGTTGCCGCGGCGTGCTTCGACGCGCACGATGACGCTCTCGGCCTCGGCAACGAGCGCGCGGCCAGGTTCGCACATCAGGCGCACGTCCTCGCGCACGGGCAGCTTCTCGACGCCTTCGCGGATCGCATTCATGAAACTCGACAGAGGTGCCGGGGTCATGCCGGGATAGAGCGCGGGGAAGCCGCCGCCCACATCCAATCGGTCAACGACGACACCAGCCTGACCGATCAGCTTGCCGACTTCCGCCAGTGCATGGGTGTAGGCGTCCGGCGTCATCGTCTGCGAGCCGACGTGGAAGGTGACGCCGAGTTCCGACGCCACCTGACGCGCCTTGACCAGCAGTCGCGCGGCGGCATCGCCCGAAATGCCGAACTTGCGCTCCAGCGGCACGGCGGAGTTGATCGGCGGCACCACGATGCGCACGAACAGCACGAGATCGTCCGCAGGGCCGGCGGCGCCGCGGGTCTCATCCACGATCTTTTGCAGTTCATCCTCGCTGTCGAGCGAAAACGAACGGATGCCGTGGGTCAGATACGCCTTGCTGATCGACAACCGCGACTTCACGGGATGCATGAAGTGCAGGTGCGCGTTCGGGATGGTGGCTGCGTCTTCCAGTTCCGGCGTCGAGGCAACGTCGAAATGACGAATACCAGCGCCGTAGAGCGCGCCGATCATGAACACGGACGAGTTCGCCTTGTACGCGTAAGCCACATCGCCAGGGAAATTCTGCAGAAACCAGCGAGCCGCGCGAGCAGCGGCGTGCGGGCGTGAAGCCAGCACCGGACGCTCGGGCATTTTAGCGGCGACAAGAGCGGCTGCGGATGGGAATCGTTCCATCACGGGCGGGACCTCCAGCGAGATAAAACCAGAAGCGCCGTGCGAGTGTTCCCGCCGTGCGTGTCGGGGACATAAGGCCAACAACCCCCCATGTAAAGACCTATATCCGTCATGGGGTTGTCATTATTGGTGCGCCATCCGACTCCGCTGGCGCGGAGCCGGCCGGATGGCGGGTGGTTACATTGATCCGCCATCAAACTCCGCTGGCGCGGAGCCGGCCGGATGTCGCGATGGTTACGCGGTCGCGAAGGTTACGTCTCAAGTCACTGATGAGGGTACGGGCGCGCGGCGGCCGTAGACTTCCCCGGCACGCGTTTCGAAAGCTGCTGCGAACTTTCGGAACGCCGTGTCGAAGACCGCGCCCATCAGCACCGCGAGCATGGGTGAACTGAATTCGTAATCGATGGCGAAGGCAACATCGCAGGCGGTGCCGGCCCGCGGGGTAAAGCCCCAGACGTTCTCAAGTTTGCGGAACGGGCCGTTCTTGTGGCGAACGACAATGGCGCGCGCGGCCGGGTCAAGCGTCACGGCGGTCGTGAACGTCTCGCGAATGGCCTTGTAGCCGATGCCCATCGTCGCGGTGATCAGACCACTTCCATCGCTGAGTTGTTCGCGGCTGTGAACCACGAGGCTCTCACACAGCGGCACGAAGAGCGGATATTTTTCCACGTCTGCGACGAGAGCGAACATCTCATCGGATGAGAATGGCACGGTGCGGACATTATTGAAGCGAGGCACCCGGAACTCCGGCGTTGGGAGCGCGCGCCTCGCTGCGTCAGAGAGCGATCACACGCGCATGGTGATGAACAGGATTGCTCCGCTGATGACGCGATAACTCGTCGCCAAGCTTCAATCCGGTCGTGAACGGCAGCGTCAAAACACCCGCCCATATCACTACGCCGGCGAGTAACACGCCGATGATACGCAAGAAAAGGTTGCGGATCAAACCGCCGCCGACCGCAACTTAAACGTGGCAGCGGGCGCCGAGATATTGATTGAGGATGCGGTTGTAAGCTTCGGCGTCGGCACGGTCCTTGGCCGAAAGACTTCGGCCCGCGCTCAGGGCTTCGACCTTGGGCTGCACGCCGCGCGCCAGCAATCGGTCGAGCTGGCCGCGAAGCGACTGGCACGTTTCACCCGCTGGGAGCGACTTTGCTCCGGGATCACCAGCCCCGCCTCCACCGGCGCAACCTGCTGCCAGTATTGTCATGCTCGCCACAGCGATCGATCGTGCGCGCCGCCCTGCGCTCACCCCTGCCCTCGACACCATCGCCCTCCGAACCGCCCCGCTCCGCTCTCGCGGATCAAACTGATCAACCTCGTGTCTCACACACGCTCCGCACCGCCGCAACCCCCGGACAACAATGGGCTGTTGGTCTGTGACACGGATGCTGCACATCCAAGTGCTTGATGTGGGATTATGGCTGCGGTTCATGTCTTTTTTAGTGCGCCCGGCGACTCCGCTGACGCGGAGCCGGCCGCCGGGCAATTGAGCACTGGTGCGCCCGGTGGACTCCGCTGACGCGGAGCCGGCCGCCGGGCGGTGACGCGGATTACTGCGGCTTGGCTGTGGTGGCTGCTGCCGTCGCGGTGGTCTTGGCGACCGGCTTGGCGGTGCTTGCGCTTGCGACCGGAGCGCCGGGAGCTGCAGGCGGTGTCACGGCGGCCGAAGCAGGAAGCGGCAGCGCGCACTTGGCTTGGAATTCCGCATTCGCCTTGTCGAGCTCTGTCATTTTGACGAGCGACTCGCGCTTGATGGAAACCGATTTGGCCTTGCCCTCCGACGCCTTCTCGACACGCTCGGCAACACCTTCTTGGCGCAACGTATTGATGCGTGCGTTCAGTGTGGCGCATGCGGGATCCGCCTTCCCTGCCGCCGTCGTCGTCGATCCGACCGATGCCGTCGAAAGCAAACCTGTGGAGCCGTCGGCGCAGCCGGCGACGGAGAGTGCGCCCAGGGCGGCGAGCGCGAGCTTCATGGATGTTCTGGTCATGGCGCTTTTGATCATGGCGGGTCCCCTCGGTGGCGCTGAGTTGCGTCTTCTTCCATTGGCCTTCTAGGCCCGGCATTGACTGAAGCGATAGCCGACGGAGCCGATTGAATGGTTGATGAACGCGACAGGCGCGGCCGAATTTGTGGATCAGCGGCCGTTCGGCCACGCTTTGGGCGTCAGATGAGGCCGCGGCGGCGGAGCACGGCCCGCTCCTCGCGCGAGATCCACCACGAGTAGGCGATTTCGGCCGCGTTGCGCGCGATGAAGAGCCGGAATGGCCAGCACGTAGATCAACCGGACCGGCCAAGCCGCGGGATGCTGCGGGTTGATGCGGAAATCGTCTCCGGGCCCCCAAAGCAGCAGGGGAACTGGAGGCTGTGCGGTCTCGACGTTCGGCATGGTCGATCGGAGCTTGCCGTGGCGCGTCGGAGGCGAGCGAGCAGGTTCTGGTCGTAGGGACCGCAGGCTCATCGCGTGCACGCGAGCGCGATGGACCGCCCGGCTGCGGCGATCTCGTCGCGGACAGCGGCTTCAAGTGCGCAGACACCCGCCTCGTCGAGGCGGCCCCCAGCAAGCAGTCGCTGGCGGCACAGTGCAATCGGATCGGCTGCCTCGCGCCGCGGGGGAGCGCGTCCGCGTACGTCGCGCGCATGGCCGGCGTACGGCGGCGTCAGAATGGCCAACGCCGTTCCGGAATGTCCAGGCTCCAGATCGTTGCGCACGGTTGCAATCGTTTCGCACAGCCCGATGGCGTCCGCCCCGTCGCATTCTCGCACGGACAAGGGCGCCAGAGGCGACCAGGAGTTTGGTTTGCGGTCCGTTGACACAATCATGACCGGCAGTACGCGGTTCGGCAGACCACGGAGCGCGGCCGTCAGATCGTCGGTGCTCGTTGCGATGGGGACGACGGCTTCCGTCCGCTGCGCCACGAGCGCAAGCGCCGCTTCGCGGGCCAGGTGCCGCAGCCCCTCGCCCGGCATCCGGACGAGGCACTGGTCGGCCTCTTCGTCTTGCGGCATCGGCAGTAACCGCTGAAACGCGGTTCCCGCTGCCGTGCCGAGTGCCAGTTCAAGAGCGGGAGAGGAGCGCAAAGCCACGACGATATCGCCCGGAGGTATGCTCGCAGCGATGGCCGCAAATGCTGCCTCACGACCGATGCCTAGCGGACAGGGCGTGCCGAGCGTGCCCAGCGCATAGAGCATGCCGGCCTTTTCTTCGAAGCGGCGCAGGCGCAGCATCGTGGAGAACAGCGAGCGCTCTCTCGTCCGGTGCGGCGGCACCAGGAGCTGGTCGTGTTGCAGTGGTCACGTCGGGCATCGTCCCCTGCCGGCTCAATTGGGTGGCCGGATCGAGCGGGATACTGCGGCAGGCCGCCGCGGATCGCAACCCGGTCAACGCGAAATTTCGTGGTTGCGCGAGGTCTTGCGGATCGGCGATCGCATCCTAACGGGTGATGATTACGCGATCGGTCGGCTGAACATACCCCAGCACGTCGCGGGCGATTTCCTCGACGAGGTCCGGATCGGGGGTGTCGGGGGCTAAAAGCGCCACGTCGTGGCGAAGCCGGGCGCGCACAG
Organism: uncultured Alphaproteobacteria bacterium; assembly: GCA_963708775.1. GTDB lineage: Bacteria > Pseudomonadota > Alphaproteobacteria > Rhizobiales > Hyphomicrobiaceae > JAGVSR01. Next base: position 350,778 of record CAVPTI010000002.1, read on the forward strand.
TCTCGAGACTGCGGATCTCGAATTCAAGAAGATCCGCTCGCTCGATCAGCGCCGAGCGCGCCTCGAGACCATGCCGTCCATGCATTGCGTGATGGGTGAAATAGGCTGTCGCGCACAGGCTCGAAAGCAGCACAAGAACCTGTCGGAACCTCGATCGCCAATCATACATCGGTTGTACGCGACACTCAGATGTTCGTGGCTAACGCAGAAACTTCTAACCGGGAACGAGACTGTTCTAACGCGCCACCACTTAAAGCGAAGTAAAGCCCCGTACGAATTTCGCGCGGAGATCGCGCAAGGACCGATTTGCGCCCCGTAGCACGACTTACGTCAGAATTGCTTTACGCTCTCAGGAGTGAACCCATCTTGTCGGCGTCTCGCGTCATGTCCATCTCGCGTCTAGAGAGACTGTGGGAGGGCTGACCGTTGGCTTGGAAGTCGCTGCTTGTTCATCTCAAACCCTACTCGGAAGGCAATCCGGCAGTTGCGTCGGCTATTGCCGTCGCCAAGACTTTTGACGCGTCGTTGACAGGCATTTACGCCATCCGCGAACTGGCAATGTTGAAGCTGATCATAGGTCAGGACAGTTCTGCCGTCCGGGAAGCCGAGGCTCGCGATGCCCCTCTGACACGGACCGCCGAAGAGATGTTCCTGAAGGCCTGCAGGGATGCCGGCGTACGAGGCACGTTCGAGGTGGCCGAAGGCAATGCGAACGAAGTTCTTTGTCTCGCCGGCCGCGTGCACGATGTGCTGTTCGTGGAAGCCGGAGGAAGCTTAGATGGGCGCGGTGGCGACCTCGTCGAGGAATGTGCCGTCACCGCCGGCACGCCGACGATCATCGTTCCGCCGTCCGGGGCCAAGCCGATCGGAAAATGCGTCGTTGTGGCCTGGAACCATAGCCGCCAGTCTGCTTCGGCGGTTCATGCCGCGCTGCCGCTCATCGCTCGCGCGGACAGTGTCGTGGTCCTGCTCGGGCAACAGCGCGATGCGATGCCAAGCGTGACCCGGCGCCCCAAGACAGACATTGGCGCCTACCTGATGTGCCACAACCCGAATGTGCGCGTGGCACCGTTCGATGAAGGCGAAGGGTCAAGTCTCCAGACGGCCGCGCTTGCAGCCGGAGGCGATCTTCTCGTGATGGGCGCCTATGGACGATCGGCGTGGCGGGAATTCATTTTCGGCGGCGCGACGCGCGCCGTGGTCAATGACCTCCGGCTACCGGTCCTGATGGCGCATTAGATCCGCATGCAGGACCGGCTCGCCAGAACGAACGGCGGCGAATAGGCTTTTTCGCAGGTTTACGCCACCTTCGCCTTTAGAATGCTCTTTCCTGCGTAGGTGGCGACGGGGCCAAGTTCGCCTTCGATGCGGATCAGCTGGTTGTACTTTGCCAGACGATCAGAGCGGGAGAGCGAGCCGGTTTTGATCTGGCCGCAGTTCGTGGCCACGGCGAGATCGGCGATCGTCGAATCTTCCGTTTCGCCCGAACGATGCGACATGACAGCGGTGTAGCCGGCGCGCTGCGCCATGCTGACGGCTTCCAGCGTTTCGGTGAGCGAGCCGATCTGGTTGACCTTGACCAGGATCGAGTTGGCGATCGACTTTGAGATGCCTTCCGACAGGCGCTTGGTATTGGTGACGAAGAGATCATCACCGACAAGCTGGCACTTGGTGCCGACGAGTTCCGTCAGTGCTTTCCAGCCGGCCCAGTCGTCCTCGGCCATGCCGTCTTCGATGGAGATAATCGGATAGCGGGCCACGAGATCGGCCAGGAACTTCGCGTTGCCGTCGCTATCGAAGGACTTGCCCTCGCCTTCCATCGCGTACTTGCCGTCCTTGTAGTATTCGGTCGAGGCGCAATCGAGCGCGAGGTAGACATCCGAGCCCGGCTTGTAGCCGGCCTTCTCGATTGCCTTCATGATGAAGCCCAGCGCATCGTCGGCGCTCTTCAAGTTCGGCGCGAAACCACCTTCGTCGCCGATGCCGGTGTTGTGGCCGGCGTCCTGCAGCGACTTCTTGAGCGTGTGAAAGATCTCCGCGCCGACGCGCACGGCGTCCGCGATCGAGCCGGCGGCGACCGGCATGATCATGAATTCCTGAATGTCGATCGGGTTGTCGGCATGCGCGCCGCCGTTGACGATGTTCATCATCGGCACGGGCAGCACGTGTGCGTTGGCGCCACCGACATAGCGATAGAGCGGCAGATTGGAGGCGGAGGCCGCGGCCTTGGCCACTGCCATCGAGACGCCGAGGATGGCGTTGGCACCAAGGCGGGCCTTGTTCGGCGTCCCGTCGAGTTGGATCAGCGCGGTGTCGATGCCGCGCTGGTCTTCCGCGTCCATGCCGACGATGGCGTCGGCGATCTCGTCGTTGACGGCGGCAATAGCCTTCAGAACGCCCTTGCCGAAGTAACGGGACTTGTCGCCGTCGCGCAGTTCGATGGCCTCATGCGCGCCTGTCGAGGCACCCGACGGGACGGCGGCGCGGCCCATGGAGCCGTCTTCGAGCATCACATCCACCTCCACGGTGGGGTTGCCGCGGCTGTCGAGGATCTCGCGGCCCAGGATGTCGACGATGGCAGTCATGGTGTGTCCTAATCTCATGGTCGAGTGAGAAGGACGTCGTAAGTCCGATCCCCCTCGCGTGAATGTGCGCCGGGTTGTAGCCTTGCCGCGTGACGGCTGCAAAGCCCCGGCGGGCGACCTTGTCCTACCCGGACGGGCAGTTTTCTGTGCCCTGATTGCGGCGATAGCACCAAAGTCGAAGGAGATTGGCTCGTTGAGTGAAACATCCGCGCTTGTTCTGTTTTCCGGCGGACAGGATTCGACCGTCTGCCTCGCTTGGGCGCTGGAGCGGTTCACGCATGTGGAGACGGTGGGCTTCCTCTATGGACAGCGGCACGAGGTGGAGTTGGCCCAGCGCGGCATCATTCGCGCGTTGATTTCAAAGCAGGGCAATTGGGGTCAGCGTCTGGGTCCCGACACGATGATCGCGCTGCCGGAACTCGGGCGGTTGTCCGAGACGGCACTGACGCGGGAGCGCCAGATCGCGTTCCAGGAGAGCGGGCTGCCGAACACGTTCGTGCCGGGTCGCAATCTGCTCTTCCTCACCTATGCAGCCGCGCTCGCCTATCGGCGCGGAATTGGGACGCTTGTCGGTGGGATGTGCGAAACGGACTATTCCGGATATCCCGATTGCCGTCAGGCGACGATGACGGCCATGCGCGAAGCGCTTTCGCTCGGGCTCGACTATCCGTTCCGGATCGAAACGCCGCTCATGTACATCGATAAAGCCGGAACATGGGCGTTGGCCGAGAAGATCGGCGGCGCGACGCTCCTCGAGATCGTCATCGAGCACTCGCACACATGCTATCTCGGTGATCGCTCGCAGCGGCATGCCTGGGGCTACGGCTGCGGGACATGTCCTGCTTGCGAATTGCGCGCAACAGGCTACGAGCGCTGGCGCGCTACTGCCAAGAACCCGGTTTAAGCGGCGAATGGCCAGCGTGATGCGCGAACGACGGTGCTCTTGCGCGGCTGGGCGGCTTGGACCTTGGGCGGCGCTTGTGCCGATCGCGGTGACGGCGGCCTGCGCCGGCTTAGACGGCGGACGAACACCGGCCCTGAGGGACGTGAGCGCACCCGCGATCTTTTTGACGCTGTCCACAGCGTGAACGATCGCATTCTGCGCCATTTGTACTGCGAGATAGCGCGCGTAGAGCGCCATGGCGCCAATAGACAACAACATCATCCAGCTGACGCTTGGTGGATTGCTGGAAGTCTTTTGACGGCGCGGTTTGGCTTGTGCGGGCGGCTTGCCGGTATCGAGACGCCGTGCATCGACGGTCGGTTCAGTGATCGGCACGAGTGCTATCGCCCGGAACCATATGGGCGATCAGCGGCGGACCGGCTGAGGGTGCCTTGGTGACGGGCGGCACCGTGCTGACGACCGGCTTTGCGGTTTCCTGAAAGGTCCCGCCGAGTTGCGTCGTCGAGAAGGCGCTCAAGATGTTCAGCGCCACGATGGCGATGAAGATGTTCTTGACTGTCAGGAGTTGGTTCCAACTTGGATTCTGCATGGCCCTGTGCCCGCGGGTGCGATCGGGACTTGTGTACACTGGAATTGGTAAGCCACCGGCTACGAAGCATAGTCAATGATCCGTAAATTCGTACCGCCCTGTGCCGGGCGGAACCGACAGATCCAGGAAAATGCCCGACAATTCGCACATCCCTCGAACGGGAGTGTGCCATGCGTCGTTTGTGCCAGACATCCGCCCGCCACATCATCCACACGAGCGCCGCGCTTGCGGTTTTGGCGTCGCTGTTTCCCATCGATGGCCGCCTTCCCGACAAGCCCGCGGGCGTGCGCACCGCGTTCGAACTGATCGACAAGCGCGCGCTCGGTCACTCCTTCAACGTGAACGGATTGAAATCGGTGTCGCGGTCGTAGTGGTCTTCCTGCTCAGCTTTCTTTAGTGCCGTCACAATGCGCGTCGTCAGCGGCAGGAAGGCGATCTCGACGAGGGTCTTGGTCACGAACTGCGAGATCACCAGCGTCAGCACGAGCTCGTTGGGCATGATGCCCGAGTTCCAGAACGCAAGCGGATAGAACAGCGAACTGTCGACGGCTTCGCCCGCAACTGTGGACGCGACGAAGCGCGTGCGCATGTAGCGGCCAGCTGTTGCCACCTTCATCTTGGCCAGCACGAACGAGTTGACGAACTCGCCGCAAAAGTAGGCGATCATCGACGCTCCGGCGATGCGCCACGTGTTGCCGAACGCGATCTCGTAGACCTTCTGATTTTCCCAGGTCGGCGCCGGGGGCAATGCCACGACGACGGCCGCCATGATCGCTGCGAAGAGCAGGGCCGCAAAGCCCGTCCAGATCACGCGGCGGGCGCGGGCATAGCCGTATACCTCGGTCAGGATGTCCCCGAAGATGTAGGAAATCGGAAAGAACAGGACGCCTGCGCCGAATGTGACGGCACCGATCAGCGGCAGTTCGAGTTGTGCGGCCTTCGCTGGTCCGATCAGGTTGGAGCAAACGAGCACCACGACGAAGGCAACCATGACCAAGTCGAAGTACCGGTAGGTGCGCGCCTTCGCCTGCATGACCCCTCATCCCCTGACCTTGACACTTGCCCCGGCCTAGCTACGTGTGGGCGCATGTATCAGGTCAAGGAAATCTTCTACACGCTGCAGGGCGAGGGCGCGAATGCCGGCACGCCGGCCGTATTCTGTCGCTTTGCCGGGTGCAATCTATGGTCGGGCCGCGAAGAGGACCGGGCGACCGCCCAGTGTCGCTTCTGCGATACGGATTTTGTCGGCACGGACGGCGTGGGCGGAGGCAAGTTCGCCACCGCCGATGCTCTGGCTCGCGCGTGTCGCGCGGTGGTGACCGCCAGCCATGGCCCGGCCATGGTCGTGTTGACCGGTGGTGAGCCCATGCTGCAGGTGGACCAGGATCTGATCGATGCGCTGCATGGGCGCGGTTTTTCAATCGCGATCGAGACCAACGGCACGCTCGCGGTTCCGGAGGATATCGACTGGGTCTGCGTCAGTCCCAAGGCTGGGCAGCCGCTCGTGCAGCAGTGGGGCGATGAATTGAAACTCGTCTATCCGCAGGCGGGCGTCGACCCGGCGCAATACCTCGATCTGGAGTTCGAGCACCGCTTCCTGCAGCCCATGGATGGGCCGGCGCGAGCAACCAACACCGAGGCTGCGATTGCCTACTGCAAAGCGAACCCGCCGTGGCGACTGTCGGTCCAGACCCACAAGATCCTCGGCATTCCGTGATTTCGTCAGCGGTGCGACGGGTTTAACCCGTGTCATTGGCGGGCCTTGCATGTGCGGCCCAACCCCCCTATTCCGTGCCCCATGCGCATCTATCGCGATTTCCTGTTCGAGGCAGCCCACTACCTGCCGTCGGCGCCCCCGGGGCATCCGAATTCCCGTATCCACGGGCATTCGTTCCGGGCGCGCGTCTGGATCGACGGTGAGCCCGGCGCGGAGACCGGTGTCGTCTTCCACTTCGATGACCTCTCGGCAGCGCTTGCCGACTGCCAGGACGCTCTCGATCATCGCATGCTGAACGACGTCGAGGGGCTCTCCGCGCCGACACTTGAACGCATCGCCATGTGGATCTGGGACCGTATCGACAACAAGGTGCCGGGCCTTGCGCAAATCGAAGTGCATCGGGACAGCTGCCACGAGGGTTGCATCTATACTGGACCGGCGCCGCGCTTGAGCCGGGCCGCGGAGTAGGTCATGGCACGCGAGGCACCGCCCGTTACGCAACTCGGTCAGCAGACGCCGATGCCGGTCAGCCCGGAGACGGCGCTGCTCGAACGTGTGCCGAACCCGCATCCCGATACGCATTATGTGGCGCGTTTTACGCAGCCGGAGTTCACGTCTCTCTGCCCCGTCACGGGTCAGCCGGATTTCGCGCACCTGATGATCGATTATGTGCCGAAGCAGTGGCTGGTCGAGAGCAAGTCGTTGAAGCTCTATCTCGGGTCGTTCCGCAACCACGGCGCGTTCCACGAGGATTGCACGGTCGCCATCGGCAAGCGCATCGCGGACTTGCTCGATCCGCATTTTCTCCGGATCGGCGGATATTGGTATCCGCGCGGCGGCATGCCGATCGACGTGTTCTGGCAACGCGGTGAACTGCCGGCCGGCGTCTGGCTTCCCGATCAGGGCGTCGCGACATATCGCGGCCGGGGCTAACGTTTCAAATCTTGATTCCGATGAAGCCCGGAAGGTGCGATGCCGCTTCAGAGCGGGCGAGCATCATCGCGCGGTCGTGGGCATGCTCGAAGTCGCGCAGAACGGATGTGCGCGGGATGCGGCACCGAAAAAACTGCGCCCATCGGAATTCGGCATACGGTCGTTCCGATTTGACGAAGCCTCCGCCCTCGCGGACGGACCAGGCCAGGTCACGATACGCGTCGCGCTTCAGGTGCGGGATCGCAGCGGGAAGTGCTGACGGATGGATGCGCTCGCCATGGTGATCGTAGGGATGCAGGCAGCCGCGTTCGGCCATGCGCCGCCAGAATTCCGCCCTCGGCAGGCGAGACAGATCGCCGATGACACGCACGAAGGCTTCCGTGACCTCGCTTTGGTGCAGGGCCATGCTGAGGTGATGATGGTCGATGATGTAAAAGTCGTTTCCGGGTCCGCGGACGGCAGGGATCGGCCGCTTTTCGAGATAGCGCGTGATGGCTTTGCGGCTGTCTGTCCGGCGTTCGACTTTCTCGCGCTTGGCGGCGACGGCCTTCATGCCCACCGCGCCCTGTGTCGGGCGCAGGCACTGGAGCGGAACGAGCACGGGATCTTCCGGGCGGGCGCGCTTCAGCGCAGGGGCTGCGAGCCAACATACGGGGAGCGCGGGCGCCGGTCGGGGCGGCGTGTGACGGAGTACTGAACTCGGCATGGCCTCACGGCGATCTACAAACTGCGGCGGCCTACAATTCGCGCGAGATGGTTAAATTTGCGTTGACGGGGCGCGCCGCAACTCAGTTCGCCCAGAGTGTATTGGCGACGAACGCCGCCACATAGGCGAGGAGGAAGCAGCACGGGAACGTCAGCAGCCAGGCCATGACGATGCGTTGCAGAACACGCCAACGCACGTCCGAGAGGCGGCGCGAAGCTCCCACACCGACGATGGCGCTCGTGATCGTGTGCGTCGTGGAGAGCGGGATACCGTAGATCGATGCGCCGAAGATCGTGGCGGAGGCCGCACTCGTGGCGGCAAACCCCTGCCACGAGGTGAGCCGGGTCATTTTCGCGCCGACGGTTTCGATGATGCGCCAGCCGCCCGCCGCGGTGCCGATCCCCATGGTGAGGGCGCAGACGATCACGACCCAAAGCGGAATCATGAATTCATCGAGCGCGCCGCCGGCATAGAGCGTCAGCGCCATCACGCCCATGAATTTCTGGCCATCATTCATGCCGTGCGTAAAAGCCATCGTACCGGCGGTCAGCATCTGGAGGCGGTCGAACATGCGCTTGGCGGGCGCCGGACTTGCATTGCCGGCAAAGCGGATGATGAGCCAGCCGAGCAGCAAGGCGCCCACCATGCCGAGCCCGATGGAGAGCACCATGCCGATGCCGACCTTCTCCCACCCGCTCCACTGCAACGCTGCAAAGCCGCCGCCTTCGTAGGCCGCACCCGCTAGCCCTGCCAGTAGAGCATGCGATTTGGAAACGGGCATGCCGATCTTGGCCGCGAGCGTTCCCCACGCAATGATCGCGCACATGGCGGCGGTGATCGCCGGCACTGTCAGCGCTGCGGGTTCAACGATGCCCTTGCCGACCGTCGTCGCCACTGCCGTTCCGGCCATCGCGCCGAGCGTGTTCAGAACGACGGCCATCGCTATTGCAGAGCGCGGGGTCATGACGCCGGTGGAGACGACGGTTGCGATCGCGTTCGGCGCGTCCGTCCAGCCGTTGACGAATTCGGCCACCAGCACAGCGAAAATCGCGATCGCGAGGCCGACCGTAATGGCCTCCATCTCAGGCTTCCTTGCGGGCGAGCGAGAGAACCATGTTTGCGCAGTGGTTCGCGTCGTCGGTCATTTGCTCAAGGTAATGGAACAGCTGGTGCGTCGCGATGAAACCGATGGCGTTGGCGCCGGGAGCGGCATACTCGGCGACGAGCAAGCGCTCCTTGGCAGCCACCAGCTGGTCGGCTTTCGACTCCGCTGCGTCGATGCGGTTGGTGACTTCGCGCACCTTGGCCAGCGACAGGCGCGGGCCGGCCATCATGTCGATCAGGCTATCGATATCGCGCAGCATCTCTTCGCCGAGAGCGAAGACTTCCATGGCATCGGGCGACAGTTCAGAAACAAAGGGTGCGTAGGCTTCCAGATGCAGGGCCACTTTGCGCATGCCGTCGACGACATCGTCGAGTTCATCGGTCAGCTTCATGGAATCTGGAATGTCGAAACGCATGATGAACGAGTTGTCGAGCAACTCATGGATCTGTTCGACGATACGATCGGCCTTGTTTTCGATTTCGATGATGCCCTTGGCATCTCGGCCTTTGGTGGCCCTGAACAGCGCGGCGCAGTCGAGCGCCGTCCGGGACAAGTCTTTGAAGAGTTCGACCAAACGGTCGCTGCGCGAAGGTCCAAACAGGGAACCAACCGCGAAACGTGCAGACTTGGTCATGGATCGCTTCCTCGGGTGGCGGTGCACCGCGATGCGCGGCGGCGTGTCATAAAACTGTCACGCAGGCCTTTAGCGCCCTGGCTCGGATCGCTACAAGGTCCCGGCGTCAGCTTTCCTGCGATATCGCCGTGCCGGCGCTGCGGCCCACTTGGCGGCCCCGGCGCTCCCACCCTAGAGTGCGGGGCGGGTGGAATTCAGGTGGGGGTCTCATGTTTGTCAGGTTCGTCAGGCTATTCACGTTGTCTATGCTCTTATCGGCAGGCGTGGTGGCGTTGGCGTGGGCCGACGAGACGGCGCCGGGCGATTGCGCCGAGGCGCTCTCGACGGTGGAAATGAACCGGTGCGCGGCGGCCGAATTCGAAAAGGCCGACGCGGAGTTGAACGCGACCTATCAGAAGGCGCTCGCCGCCATTCCGGGGTTTGCGGGCGATCCGCCTTGGGATGCGAAGTCGTGGGAGACCGCCCTGCGCGCGTCGCAGCGCGCCTGGGTCTCGTTTCGCGACGCCGAATGCGATGGCCACGTCGCCATGTTCTGGACCAATGGGACCGGCGCGACCGGCGATATCCTCGGCTGCAAAACTGAGAAGACAGAGCAGCGCACGAAAGAATTGAAAGATCGGTACGAGAGCCGATGACGCCTCATTCAGCCCAGCGCCGCAGGAGATTTGAATAGGACTTCGTGACGAGATCGAACGTGGGCGACTTGCCTTCGCGTGCGAAGATTGCGCGCCGTGCGCGGTCGAGATCGAACAGGACTTCCCGGCAACCCGGGTCACGCACGCGGCTTTCGATCCATGTGACGGCGACGAGCCGTTCGCCGCGGGTCACCTGTTCGACGCGGTGCAGGGTTGTCGACGGATAGATCACGGCATCGCCTGCTGAAGCCTTGGCCGCCTCTTCGCCAGCCAGGCTTTCGACGATCAGTTCGCCGCCGTCATAGGTGGCAGGATCAGAGAGGAACACCGTGACCGAGATGTCGCTGCGCAGGCCCAGTGTCCCACCGATCACTGCATCATCGACGTGAGTGCCGTAGCCTTCGCCAATTCCGGTTTTCGAGATCAGCGGGGGAAAGAACCGTCGCGGCAGCGCCATCGAGCGGATGACATCGTTCTTTTCCAAAGCCGCCGTAATTGTTGCGCGTACCCGCTCCAATACCGGACTGGCGAGCGCTTGGGTGTTGTTCTTCACGTCGCGCGCATGCCAGCCGGCCGTCGACGTGCCGGGTCCCCATTCGAGCGCCTGCGTCAAGCTGAGGACGTCCGCCAACGTTGCGGGATCGAGCACCTTCGGGATATGAACCAGCATCTTGGATCAAGCTTTCGATTGGATATGCCGTGACCACGCGCAAAACTCGCCGTCTGTGGACCTCTCTTACGGTGGCCGGCGCGCTCGTGCCAGCGTCCGGAGCGCTCGCCGCCCCAGAAGCCCCAGATCTTCCGGACACCGTTACCGGCATTGCCGCCGCCCATGACACGGCTGTCCCAGGCCTGCTCATTTTTGCCCAGGGTGGTGAGGGTGGCGAAGGCGGAGAAGGTGGCGAGGGCGGCGAAGGGGGCGAGGCTGGGTTCGATGCCAGCAAGGCTGCGACTGACCCGACGGTCTACCTCATCGGGCTCGATGTCATTCGCGCGCACTACATCGCTGGCCTCGCGACCTACACTGCGGGCGACACGCTCGCTGGCGCTGAAATGTTCGCCCACGCGAGAAGCGAAGCTTATATCGAACTGGAGCCGGCACTCACGACACTCGGTGTTCCGGAGTTCGACGACCTGATGCAAAAGGCGGGCGATCTGGCACTTTCGAAAGCGCCGGTTGCAGAGGTGAGTGCAGCGGCCGACGCCGTGTTCGCCGCCGTAGATGCCGCGGAAGCCAAGGCACCCGGAAAGGCGACGATCGAAATCAAGACGGCGGTGTTCGCTGACCTTCTCGACCGTGCGGCTCTGCAATACGCAAAGGCGCTGCGTGACGGTTCGGGCGATGCCTACCTCGATGGCTATGGATTTCTCCAAGCTGCGAAAGCACGGTCGGCGGAGGTTCTGGCGCACCTCGACACCGGACAACCCGAGGCCGCGGCAGCGGCCCGTGAAGCGCTAGCCGCGCTTTCAGCTGCGTATCCCTCGATCAAGAAGCCGGGCGACGGCGCCGTCAAACCGGGACCGTCGCTCGTGGCGACATCGAAGTTCCGCTTGGCGCTGAGCAGCCGCTAACGGTCTCTCGGTCGACCTTGCCTTATGCTCGCAAGCATCCCTCTCGCGAACACTTTTCGGCCATTGGAATTAGGCGATTTCTGATCCCAAGGGGCGGACTGCAAGACGACACGAGGGAAACCGCGATGAGCGCACTGCCGCAGAATGTCCATGATCTTCTCACCCGCCTGAACGAAACCTCCCGCCACGAACTCGATCTCGTGCGCGATCTTTCCGAAGCCATCCGTCGCGCCGACGATCAACTTCTGAAGGAAGTTCGCAGCGTCACGATGCTGCACGAACTCCGCCGTGAAGCGATCGTCTCGGAACTGCAGCTCCTCGCACAGCGGTTATGTGTTTTGCCCCACCGGGAGCCTCTCGCGAGCAGATTGCGGCTATCGACCCCACGCCTCCTATCATCAACGGTCACGCTTCGCCTGCCCCAGAAGAGGCACCGGCTGCCGAACCGCCCCTCGAAGAGGCTGTGATCATGGTAGAACCGCCGATTGCCGGGCGAGCAGGTGATTGGCGCCAAGCCGCGCAGCGGATCGACGCAGAGTTGGCGCAGTATTTCGGTGGTCCCGGGCCGCGTCATTGATGGGTGTCCGGAACGCCGCGGCGCTTTTCGCGTTTCCCTTATCCGAAACGCGAAAGGAGTGCCGCCATGACGAGCACCACACCGCCGAGAACACGGCCTGAAAATCCGGGCGTCGAAGCACCGGGAGACGATCCGCGTCGCGAACCCGTGGACAAGATTGCTCCCCCCGCACCGGGCGTCGGGCGGCCTGCCGAAGCTCCGGTCGATCCCAATCGCAAGCCGGATGAGGCGCCGGTCGATGCGCCGCAAAAGCGTGAGGCTGTCGCCATCGCGCAGGAGAACAGCGAACTCCTGCCGCCGCGGGACATCCCGCGAGGCTGAGGCCTCAATCCGCCGCGGTGACGCGGCGTCCAGCCTGGGGCAAGAGGATATCTCCCTCCTCTCTGTCCCAGGCTGTTTTTGATGCCCGCTCGTCAATCCCTCGCCGGCATCGTCTTTGCGGCACTGGGAGCCGCCTTCTTCTCCACCAAAGCCATCTTCATCAAACTTGCCTACCAGGATCAGGTCGACGCGGCGCTGATGCTTGCCTACCGCATGATCTTTTCCCTGCCCGTCTTCGCAGCGATCGGATGGTGGGCCTGGATGCAGCGGCGCGAGCGCGGTGAGCCGCCGCCGACCTGGGACCAGATCTGGCGCGCAGCCTTCGTCGGGTTTCTCGGGTACTACGTCGCCTCGCAATTCGATTTCGCAGGGTTGATGTTCATCACTGCGCAACTCGAACGGCTGGTGCTCTTCACATACCCGCTCTTCGTCATGTTTCTGGGTGCGATGCTCTACGGCGAGCGCGTGACGATGTTCGGCCTCTTTGCCGCGGCCGTAACGTACACGGGCCTCGGTATCGTGTTCCTGATCGACCTGCCCGAAGGCGGCCGCGACACCGTGATCGGCACGCTGCTGGTCCTGGGCGCCGCTATCTCGTTCGCTCTGCACCAGATCTACGCCAAGCGCTTCATGGCGCCAATCGGCAGCGCCCTCTTCACGTCGATCGCGCTCGCCTCGGCGTCATTCTTTTGCATCGTGCATCAGGCCGTGGTCAGCGGGGGAAACTTCACCGCCAGCCCACGTTTTTTGTGGCTCTCGGCCGGCTGCGCCATCGTTGCCACCGTGCTGCCGACGTTCCTGATCAACGCCGGTCTGGCGCGCATTTCAAGCGCGGCGGTGTCGATGATCTCCACCGTCTCGCCGGTCGTCACCATCGCGCTGGCGGTGTGGATCCTGGGCGAGCCGTTCACGCTCGCCGATGCGATCGGCTCAGCGCTCGTGCTGGCGGGGGTTGGTCTCTATGCCTGGGGCGAAAACACGCGCGCGTGACCGTTCCTGCTGCGTGTCACGCGCCACTCATCGCGATGCGGAGGTGGCTTCGCTTTCAAGCATGCGTCGGCGGAGCGATGCCGTAGGCATGAAGCAGGTATCGCGCGACCCAAACCAGCCGATCCGGTTGCGCTGGACCCAATCGTAGATGCGATCTCCGATAGCGTTGGGGACCAACCGGCCGAGTGGTGCGAGCCAGCGCCATGGTGGCGGCATTGTGCGTCCGGCCGCGAGCACGCCCTGCCACTTCACGTGCGGCACGCCTTCGGCGAGAACCATGAACGTATCGAAGCGATCGGCATCTAGCCCATAGTGCCGGTAGAGCGCCCTCGGCACGGCATCCTGAATAGCGGTGAAGCGTGTCGATCCTTTTGGATCACGGGCCAGCATGAACTGCACGCCCGATGAGCACAGCACGCACAGGCCATCGAATACGATGATGGGCGCGCGGTCATCGAAAGCGGGCACGGCGGGATCAATGCGGTAGCTATAGGGCTTGTGGCGGGCGTCCATAGCGCGAATATAGCGCGCCAAAGCCACTGCATCAGAATTAATTCGGGCTATTCGCATCCGACCCCTCCAACGCCATTAGCGAAAGGTGCGTACGGGCCGCAGGCTCCACGCAATCTGGCGGGCTTAACCTTTCACAGTGTTGGCCACATCGCCGGGGATTCCGCTGGAACCGAATGCCTAGTTTGAAAGATCGGCGCTCGTCGCCGCGCCGCAAGCAGCTGAAGGCAGGTGTTGTCGTTTTCAATGCTCGGCATTCCACTATCGCTTGCCGCGTTCGAGATATTTCAGAAACCGGCGCGCGGATTGAGGTCGTCCATGCGCTCGTCCCCGACACGTTTCAACTCGTTATCGATCTGGACGGCCTGGAGGCTGACTGTGCCGTTGTCTGGCGCCGTGGGTCGCTGATCGGCGTCATGTTCACGTCGCCACCGAAGATCCGGCCACCGAGGCGCGTGCAAGTCGTGACGCCCACTTGGCCCGGCGAAAGGCCGTCTTTGCGCCGAAAACCGGCCAAGTAGAGTGCGCTACTCGGCCTGGAACCGTTGTTCGGCGACGGCGTTTCCTCCGCGGCTGGCGCTTCCTCCTGTTATTTTTGTGCCGGCGCATTTCACGATAGCCCGCTCGCGCCGTTCCTCCGCGGCGCCAGCGAGCCCGTGGATTTTTCAGATCAACCCGGAGTTCATGGTCATGGCTGACGCACGCCGATCTTCAGACGAGACGCGCAATAGCAATACGAAAGCTGATGTGGCCGAGCGCCTCGGCACCGTTCTCGCCTCGACCTACGCGCTGCGCATCAAGACGCAGAACTTTCATTGGAACATCACCGGTCCGAACTTCATCGGGCTGCACACGCTGCTGGAGACGCACTACAAAGAATTGGATGAGGCGATCGATGTCGTCGCCGAGCGGATCCGCGCCCTTGACGCTGTTGCGCCCGGCAGCTTTGCCGCCTTCGCCGAGATGTCCCACATCAAAGATGCGCCGGCAGAGCCACCGGCGGAAAAGATCATGCTGGAGACGCTCGTCTCGGATCACGTGGCGGTCTCGGAACTGTGCACCGAGCTCAGCACCTTCGCCGACGACGCGGAAGACCACGCGACCGCCGACATCATGAACGGGCGCATCGAAGCCCATGACAAAGCCGCCTGGATGCTGCGCTCGCATTTGGCAAACGGGTGACCGGCCGCTTGGACGGCATTCTATTTCGGCGACCTTAGCGACAAGACAGAAGCGGGTTCGTGAAACCCGGCCGCGATCTCTCCGTATGTGCTGCGAGGCTCAAGCGCCTCATGCTGGCCAAAAGGAGAGAACCTTATGAAGCTTATCAGGATTTCTATTGCCGCCGCCTTGACAGGCCTTGCCCTTGCGTTTGCCGCGCCCGTAATCGCGATGGAGCAGAAGGCGACCTATGAAGCCGCGATGTTCGACAAGGCGCAGGCCGACAACCAGCACATCATCGTCGAAGTCTTCAAAAAGGGCTGCCTAACCTGCGCCGCGCAGCAGCCGGGCCTCAATTCGGCGAAAGCAAAGTTCCCGAACGCAACCTTTGTCACCGTCGATTTCCTCGGCGACGCCGATCCCGTGAAGCGCTTCCAGGCCGTCAAACAGAGCACGATCATCGTCTACAAGGGCTCGAAGGAAGTCGCGCGCCTCGTCGGTGAAACCGATTCCGCCGCCATCGTCGCCGCCATTGCCAAGGGCGCCTGATGCCCTAATCTGCGGCGAGACCTCGGTCGCGCCGCAGTTTTTTGCGCGCGAAATTCTTTCCGAGACAATCCATGTCCAGTCTCCTGATCGCCTACCTTGCGGGTGTGGTGACGATCCTGTCGCCATGCATTCTTCCATTGCTGCCGATCGTTCTCGGTGGGGCGCTCTCGTCGCACAAGTACGGCCCCTATGCGCTGGCGGCGGGTCTTGTGATCGCGTTCACGAGCTTCGGATTGCTCGTGGCCACGGCGGGATTTGCGATCGGGCTGACGCCAAAACTTCTCAACCAAATTGCGGCCGTCCTGATGATCGGGCTTGGCGCGGTGCTGCTGTCGTCTTCGCTGCAACAGCGCTTCGCCGTTGCGGCTTCCGTTGCGACCGGCGGGTTGCAAACGCGCGTGTCCGAGTTCTCACCCGATGGACTGAGCGGGCAATTCCTCCTCGGGGCGATCCTCGGCGCGGTGTGGACGCCGTGTGTCGGGCCGACGCTCGGGGCGGCAATTGCTCTGGCTGCACAGGGGCAGTCGATCGGCTATGCTGCGACCGTCATGTTCGCGTTCGCGCTTGGCACCGTGACGCCGCTGCTCGGGATCATGCTTGTCTCGCGCGAGGCCTTCATGAAGAACCGCGGCGCGCTCATGACGGCCAATCGCTGGCTAAAGCCTGCGCTCGGCATCCTGCTGGTCCTGCTCGGCCTTGCCTTCCTCACCGACCTCATGTCCACTTGGGAAGCCTTCGTGCTGGAGCGCATGCCGGAGGGGCTGGTGCGGTTTATTTACGGGCTGTGAAGCGGCCGCCGATGTTCACCTTGGTACGGCAGGCGTGATACCGTGACGTTCTCTGCGGGCCAGTTTCTGGCGGCGCGCGCATCAAGGAGCAAGAATGAGCGACCGGATCATCATGCGCATCGGCGAAAGTCTCGTAGCGGGCGGACCGCCGGGCACTGCGGCCGAACCCGAAGTCGCCATCGGCGAAATGGACGGCCCCATGGGCACGGCGTTCGCGAACCTGCTCGGCAATCAAGTGGTCGGCCACTCGCGCGTGCTTGCGCTGCTCAACACCGATGTCATGGTGCGCCCGCCCACGATTTGCGTCTCGAAGGTGTCCGTCGACAACGAGCGTTACACTAGCATCCTGATGGGCACGGTTCAGTACGCGACCGCCATGGGCGTTCTCGACAGCGTGCGTTCGGGCGTCATCCCACGCGACAAAGCTAACGACCTCGGCATCATCGTTTCGGTGTGGCTCAATCCCTCCGTCGCGACGGACACCAATCTCGACCACAAGATCCTGTTCGAGATCCCCCGCAAGGCGACGACGCTGGCCATCACCAAAGCCATGCGCAGCGAACCCTCCATCGACTGGCTGCTCGAGAACCAGGACAAGGTCATTCACAAGTATTTCGAGAAGGGGTTGAAGGGGGAGATTTAGTGGGGGGGCGCGCGTGACCGTGGCTCACCGGTTTCGTCAGCGCAGCCAATAGCGTCAATGAAGGCGGTTGTCTCCCGGGCTCGTCCGCGGCGGGAAACGCGATTCGATTGTCTACGCGGTTCTTCCACGATCTCTCCGGAGCGGGTGTCAGCACCCAGATTTGCACGGTCGCAAGCTTTGGGCCCGCAACCGCGATCGGTGCGGTTCGTTGCGGGTCAGATGCTCGACTGCCATGTAAACACGCCACGGATCGGAGCAAGGTCCCCGCGGCACGTGGCGCGGCGGGATTCCGAGTCAGCGGTGGGGTGGCGCAAGTGGACGCACACCCACAAGGTGTCATCCTCGGCTCTATGCCGAGGCTCCATGGTCCAGCGTGGGTTGAGTTCGCGTTGATCACCATCGTTGCTCAACCCTCACAACGTCTAATCCCGCTGGCTCTCTTGTAGAGGCTGGTGATCCGGTAAAGCCCGAATAGGTTGCCGGGTTTGTTCCATATTCCTGACGCTTGCAGATCCCCGCGCCTTCTGCGGGGGTGACGCCGCTTCGAGTTGTATCGGCATCATTGAAGAGGGGTGGCGCCACAATTTTCCAGTGACCTCGAACCTTTCGCGCAAACGCAGAAAGAGATGCCAAGATTGGAAAAATGATACCATCAGGTACTTCGACAATTTCCTGACCGTCTCTCTCGATTGATCTAATCCCGGTTCCCTTAAATCCAGGATGGCTCTTCCACATTTCGTATAGCCGGTGTGCTTCCGGTGCAATGTCCATGTAAAACTCATAGAGTAATTTAGAAGGACCGTGGTTCGGGGAGCTAGGGTCCTTCGCCGCGTCATGGACCGCTTGAAATTCTTTAAGACACTTTGCCTTCATGCTGTAGGTATATACTTTTTTGGGATCATCCCGTTCCTTCGATTTACGCCAAATTTCCGCAGGGGTTGGGCCGTTATCACCTGAAGCAGCTTCTCAGTGTCATAATAATCTTCCGACCGCTGCGTTTCAGATTTTCTGAGATGTAGCTCCGGAAGTTCCTTCTGCAGCCTCGCCTCTAGATCGTCCAGCACGCCTTTGCGCCCAACAATTGATAGCGTCGCTACGTCGTTCTGGAAATTTCGAGCGATTGAAACCTCTGCAATTAGGTCATCGTCATCGGTGACAACGACCTCGAACTTGCAAGATACAGGGAACAATGGTGTTCCGGACCCATTGGCCGATAATATTCGAGTTCGCCTCTGGTCTGAGAACCATTGATGATACTTGGTTGCTCGAGTTCGACAAACTTGCCTTTCTCATCGACCTCCACATCGCGAGCCACAATTACGATGCCACTGTTCAATATGGCAAAATCATTAGGCTTATTCTGAAGGGTATCTCTAATCCGACGATGCACGTCGGTAAGCCGCTGCCGCTTCTTTGCCCTCGGCAGTAACAATGTATGCTCGAACATTGTCGTCTTCGGGTAGCGAGAGAAGGATGTTGCTGGCGCCGTCCCTGAGTACACGCGGCGACCCGCTTCCAGTCCTCGGGAGAGCTAAGTATTTCTGATGTTGTGATATGGGAAGCGCACGCGGCCGTCGACGGAACCATCCGTGACAATGTCAGTCGCTGCTTTCACACATGCCCGATCAGAGCAGTTGGGTCAAGATCGAAGTCGCCACGACCACTATTCAAAGACCTCCCCTTGCAAGTCACTTTTCAAATCCGGAGGGGTCGCTTCGTCCTTGAACCTTGCCACAGCCTCATCGAGCGACATGAGCTTTTGATCCTGGCTGCCTAGGCGGCGCACGGAGACGTTGCGGGCTTCGGCGTCGCGCATGCCGACCGCGAGGATGACCGGCACCTTTGCGAGCGAGTGTTCGCGCACCTTGTAGCCGATCTTTTCGTTGCGCAGATCGGACTCCACGCGCAGGCCCGCCGCTTTCAACGCTGAGACGACCTCGTTCGCGTAGGCGTCCGCTTCGCTGGTGATGGTTGCGACCACCACTTGCAACGGAGCCAGCCACAGCGGGAAGTGGCCGGCGAAGTTTTCGATCAGGATGCCGGTGAAACGTTCGAGAGAGCCGAACATGGCGCGGTGGATCATCACCGGCGTCTTCTTGTCGGAGTTCTCGTCGATGTAGAACGCGCCGAGGCGGCCCGCGAGGTTGAAGTCCACCTGCGTGGTGCCGCACTGCCATTCGCGGCCGATCGCATCCTTCAGCGTGTATTCGAGCTTCGGTCCGTAGAACGCGCCCTCGCCCGGCTGGAGTTCGGTGCGGATGCGGCCGTTGGAGCGGCGCTTCACCTCTTCCAGCACGTCGCCCAGCGCCTTCTCGGCCTTGTCCCAAAGTTCATCCGCGCCGACGCGCTTTTCAGGCCGCGTCGAGAGCTTGATGTGGATGTCCTCGAAGCCGAAGTCCTTGTAGATCGCGAGCATCAGATCGTTGATCTTGAGGCATTCCTCCATGATCTGGTTTTCGGTGATGAAGATGTGCGCGTCGTCTTGCGTGAAGTGGCGCACGCGCAGCATGCCGTGCAGTGCGCCCGACGGCTCGTAGCGGTGGACCTTGCCGAACTCGGCGATCTTCAGCGGCAGGTCGCGATAGCTCTTGAGGCCGTGCTTGTAGATCTGCACGTGACCGGGGCAGTTCATCGGCTTGCAGCAGAACACGCGCTCATCGGGCAGCGTGGTCGTGAACATGTTCTCGCCGTAGTTCTCCCAATGGCCGGAGAGCTCCCAGAAGTGCTTCTCCATCATGTCGGGCGAGTTTACTTCCATATAGCCGGCGCGCTGCTGCGCACGGCGCATGTAAGCGATGAGCGTCTGGAACAGCGTCCAGCCCTTCGCATGCCAAAAGACAGATCCTGGCGCCTCTTCCTGGAAATGGAACAGATCCATTTCCCTTCCGAGCTTCCTATGATCGCGCTTCTCGGCCTCCTCGAGCTGCGTGAGGTAGGCTTTCAATTCGTCTTCGGTCGCCCAGGCGGTGCCATAGATGCGCTGGAGCTGCGGACGCGTTGAGTCCCCGCGCCAATAGGCGCCGGCAAACTTCATCAGCTTGAACGCTTTGCCGATGTGACCCGTCGAGGTCATGTGCGGGCCGCGGCAGAGGTCGAACCAGTCGCCCTGACGGTAGATCTTGAGGTCCTGGCCTTCGGGGATCGCGTCGACGAGTTCGACCTTGAAGCCCTCGCCCATCTTGGCAAACGTGTCCTTCGCCTGGTCGCGCGACCAGACTTCCTTGGTGAAGGGCGCGTTTTTCGCGATGATCTCGGCCATCTTCTTTTCGATCTTGCCGATGTCTTCCGGCAGGAACGGCTCGGCTTTCGCAAAGTCGTAGTAGAAGCCGTTGTCGATGACGGGGCCGATCGTCACCTGCGTGCCGGGCCATAACGCCTGCACAGCTTCCGCCATCACGTGCGCGGCGTCGTGCCGGATCAGTTCCAGCGCGGCGGGATCGGTGCGCGAGACGAAGTTGATTTTCGCATCGGATTGAATGGGGTCGGCAAGGTCGCGACAGGACGCCATCGAGCTGCATGGCGACGGTGCGCTTGGCCAGCGACGGAGAGATGGACTTGGCGACCTCGTAACCGGATGTGCCCTGGGCGATCTTGCGTTGCGCGCCGTCCGGAAACGTCAAGGTGACGTCGGTCATCTCTCTCTCCTGTTGCTCACTCGCCGCCCACGGGCGCGGCGTAAGACATATGTCGGCCGTGTCATGCCGCCGGTGGCGCCCGGATGTCAAGATGGACCGTGACGATCACACCGCCGGCTTCAAGGGGCCAGGGGGATTGGCGGGCTCGCGGTGATAGAACCTGAGCGTCAGATAGGCGCCGATCCAGGAGCCCACGACTGCGAAGGCGACATAGACATAATTATGGGTGTAGCTGATGACGGCAAACGAGGAGAGCATGTACCAGGCGCTGCTCCAGTTGGCGGCAGCCAGTGCGCGCTTGGCGACAACCGCGGATGTGAACATCACGTAGGCCGCGTCCGTGGCCGCAGTTGCCAACAGCACGCCGGCAGCAATCAGATAATCGAACTCCATGTGAACCTCCCGAACGGGCCGGGTCGGGCCGGCGCCTCCCGTCCGGCAGTTTAGCATTCCGTCCAGAGGTCTCTAAAGCGGGATGAACTTCCATGTGGCTGCGCCGTTGTAACGGCGAGCCATAGTGCAGGAGTGAACGATGAGCAGCACGAGCCTTCCCAAATACGTTCTGACGCTGGACCGCGTGCTCGATGCGCCTCTCGCGAACGTCTGGCGCTGCTGGACGGAAAGCGCGCTGATGGAGCAGTGGTTCTGTCCGAAGCCGTGGTCTATTTCTGACGTGCGCCTCGATATGCGTCCCGGCGGCGAGTGTTTTTTCGTCATGCACGGGCCGGACGGCGAGCGCTTCGAGAACCCCGGCGTCTTTCTTGCCATCGAACGGCAGAGGCGGATCGTCACCACGGACGCTTTTCTGCCCGGATGGATCCCGAGCGAGCGCGCCTTCATGGTCGCAGACGTCCTGATGGAGGACGCGGGAGAGGGCAAGACTCACTACGTCGCACGCGCCATGCACTGGAGCGAAGAGGCGATGCGCGAGCACGAGCAGATGGGCTTCCATGAAGGCTGGGGCAAAACCGCCGATCAGCTCGAAGAGCTCGCAAAGTCCCTGACGTGACCTCTGGTTGTCGATCGGACGTCGCTCGCTGTCACTTCAGGGGATCGTGACCCCAATTCATCAGGGACCGCCGCCACGGCGTGTCACGAACATCGCCCTTTTGGACGCTGTGCGAGGTGCCGGTGTACGTAGCCGATCACTTTCCTCATATGGCTGTAATCGGCAGCCGTAAGGTCGACAACGCGCTTGCGCTTGATGGCGACGATGCGGCGGCCGGAAGCATGGCCGACGGACTCATCAGCGCCGTCACGATGGAAGCCGACATCCTTGGACTGTGCTGATCGCAACCACGTCTCTAATTGCGCCGGAGTCATAGTCACGGCTTCGGAGAAGGCCTTTCGGAGTTCTGCACGCTCGTCCTTTTGCATTGGCCATCGTCCGCGTCACGCTGCGCTTGCAAGCGCGATGCGGCCGTCGGAGGCAAAGGCTGCGATATCGCGGTTGAGTTCGTCACGGTGGGTATAGAAAAGCCCGTGCGGGGCGTTGGGGTAGATCTTGAGCTGCGCGTTGGGGATCAGTTCGGCGGCGCGCTTGCCGCTCGCTTCGATCGGCACGATCGCGTCGGCGTCGCCGTGGATGACAAGGATGGGCAGGTGAATGCCCTTGGCCATGCCGCGCAGATCCGTCGCTGAGAAGGCGCGGACGCATTCGAGCGTCGCAATCGGCGACGCATGCATGGCCAATTCGCAATTCGCTGCGATCATCGGCAGGCTTACGGGCGACGAGAGCAGTCCGACGCCGAAGAACTTCTCGGTGAAGTCGGTCAAGAACGCGGGGCGATCCTTGCGCAGGCCCGAGGTCATCTCGTCGAACACGGAGCCATCGACGCCGTCGGGATTGTCGGCGCTCTTCAGCAAATACGGCACGATGGATGCCACGAGCATTGCCTTGGTGATGCGTCCGGTGTTGTGACGGGTCAGGACCTCCACCACTTCCCCGCCGCCCATCGAAAATCCGATGAGGGTCACGTTTTCAAGTTCGAGGTGATCGATGAGGCCGGCCACATCGGCGCCCATCGTCTTGTAGTCATAACCGCCGGCCGGCTTGTCGGATCGGCCGAACCCTCGGCGGTCCAATGTGATGCAACGGAAGCCCGCCTCGATCAGCGGCACGATCTGGTATTCCCACATCGCGCCGGATAGCGGCCATCCGTGCACAAAAACCAGCGGTGGTCCTGCACCGACATCTTCGTAGTAGATCCCGGTCCCATCATCGGCGCGGTACATCGACATGAATGTCATCCTCGGTCTCTCTGCCCTGTCTCGGCATCCCGAACGTGACCTTCCAGTCTAAGTTCCATAACAGCTGAGCTCTGGCTTTCAGTGTGGCTGAACCCGGGTTGAGCCCTCTGTGCTAACTGTCTCTTTTACTTCATGAGTTTATGCATTAAACTGTAGCCACACTGGGAGGAGGAGAATGTTCGCTTACTCCATTACCGGTTGGCGCGGTTACGCCGTCGCCATCGGCCTCGTTGGCTTGGCGACATCTTTGCGTTTCCTCATCGGCCTTTTCGAGCAAGGCGTCGTGTACTTCGCTTTGTTCTATCCCGCCGTGGTCATGGCAACGCTTCTGTCCGGATACCGGGCAGGCATTGTCGCGCTCGTGCTTTCCGTTATCGCGGTCTGGTTTCTGTTCTTGCCACCGCCGTTGTCGTTCGAACTGAAGGCACCGGCCTCGGCCGTGAACATCGTGCTTTTCATCGCAAGCTCGGCGTTATTGATCTGGCTGTCCGAGGGCTACCGCAAGGCGGTTCATGATCTGCGTGAGGAGAAGTCGTTCCGCGATCTTCTGCTCGATGAGGTGCGCCATCGAAGCCGTAACAGCGTCGCCGTCGCCAAAACGATTGTCGACAACACGCTGAAGTCCGATCCGCAGACCGCCGCTACCATCAACGGGCGGCTGGCGACGCTGCTGTCAGCCGAGTCCCTGCTCATGGAAGAGACAGGCGCTGGAGAACGCCTCCAGACTATCCTTAACAACGAACTCAGCCCCTACGGTAGTGACCAGGTCATTGCCACCGGCTCTGATATCGTGCTCCCTGCCCGGCACGCGCGCGCCTGGGCGCTGATCGTCCATGAACTGGCCACGAACGCCGTCAAATACGGAGCCCTGGGTTATCCCGATGGCCGCGTGCTGATCACATGGCTAAGGGTCGGCGAAAATCTCGATTTCTGGTGGGTGGAGACAGGTGGGTCGGCTGCACCCCAGTTACCTGCTTCCAGTGGCTTTGGAACAAAACTCATCGACGCCATGGTCAAGTCGCTGGGGGGTACCATCACACGCAGCGTCGAGCGTGACGGGCTGAAATGCTCGATATCCGTACCTTTGATCGAACTTGAGTTGCCGGTGCGGACCCAGACGCCAATCCGTACTGTCCAGCCCGCCAAAGAATTAGTGGGTCCTTCAGGCAATAGATAAAACTTTATCCACTCGCGAACGGCTTCCTTCACCTTTCCCGGCTTAAATTCCCATTCACTGGAAGACCAGATTTCGTCGCTTCTGGAATTGGGGATCAGCGCATGCAGCCGCCGAAGCTACTCATTCGCAAAGGCATGGTCGTGGTGCAGGGCCGTAATCGGCCATGCATTCAAATCCTTGCCGTGGTCGATCCTGCCCTGAAGACGAAGCTCGAGGAGAGTTTCGGCACCGAGAACCTGTTCAAGCGCTCTGCCTATTCGATGGGATTTCCGGCCGGCACGCCTCTGCCGTCGCCGACGCTCGCTCCCCACGTTGCGGCTCTCATCAAGAACGATGCCTGCCCGGAAATCACGGTCAAAACGATCCTTGCAGCGCAGCTCTTCCAGGCCACCTCGGTTTGGGAGATGAAGGCCTTCGAATACATCGCCTGCCGCGCGTTCGATTCATTCGTCGACTTCACGCAAACGGTCGTCGAGCTGGGCACCGAGACAACCTATGCCCCCGCCGAAGCCCAGCGCCTGGGGGCTGCTATCGGTCTGGCCCAGGACGCGGCCGCCGCGTCGGCCGCCGCCGCACTGGCGCTTGCTGCCGCGGCACCTGCCGCTGCTGCGGCTTGATCAGACAAGAGCCGCTGCGCGACGGCTCCGGGTTATGGAGCCCTTTTCCAGCGGCCGTAGCGCCAGGGTGCGAAGGGGTGGCGTTCGCGGCGTGAGGTCGGGGACGGGATCGTAGCCGTGCGTGCCCCACGGATGGCAGCGGGCGATCCGCGAGACCATGAGCCAGAAGCCTTTCCAGGCGCCGTTGCGATCGATGGCCTCCAGCGCGTACTCGGAGCAACTCGGCATGTGGCGGCATTCCATGCCCATCCACGGCTTCAGCGTCGCCCGGTAGAGATGCACGGGGGCCTTCATGACCGACCGGGAGAGGCTCACGGCAGCGGCTCTCCTGTTTTGCGGGTGAAGCGGAATTGGCCATCGCGCTTCGTGAGTTGCAGGTCAATATCGGAATAAACCACGTCATCGTCGCGCGCGCGGGTGCCGATCTCCAGATAGGTGCCGGGCTCAGAGCCGCGATTGACGAGGTGGTGTCCGTTGGCCGAGCCGGCGGGAAATCCCGCCATCATGCCGGGGGTCAAGATTTGCTCGCCTTCGTCGGTCACGAGCGTCAGCGTGCCTTCCACGACATAGATCGCTTCGTCTTCCGCTGTATGCCAATGGCGGTGGGCCGATTGGCCGCCGGGTTCCAAGGTCGTGAGATTGACGCCGAACTGCGTTAATCCCAGCGCCTCGGTCAGCGCCCGCTTGGCGCGCTTGTCGAACCCTTTATCGAAGGGCGCCGGATAGATCGTCGTTCGCCGGGTTGGAAGGCTCCATGGATCGCGGACTACGGGCATGGTCTCCCTTCCCCCTTTGCTGCTATGCGACCGCTTTCGTCCTGGCCCCGTGTCCTAGACCGCTTGGCGATGAGGCGCATTGCGACCTTGCGCATCGGCTACAGCGCGCTCGATGGCGTCGAAGATCAGGAGCGTCGAAGCATGCCGGTGGCGGTAGTCGCGTACAGGTTCGAGCAGGGCGAGATCAGCCCACCGTCCAGACGGCGCGGGGCCGTTCTCCTTCAACATCCGGCGCATGGTTTCCGCGACCGCTCGCATTTCAGCGACCGGCGTGCCGATGATTTCACGACCGACGATGGCGGCTGCGGCTTGACCGAGCAGGCAGGCTTTGACGTTCTGGGCAAAGCCGGTCACGACGATCCCCGTCCGGATCGAGCGCGACATCGACGGAGATGGTCGAGCCACACAGCTTCGAATGCGCTTCCCCGTGGCCTCCCGGCGCGGGCAGGCGGCCGGTGTGCGGGATCGCTGCCGCAAGTTCGAGTATCCTCGTGTTGTAGATGTCATCCAAGTCGGCCATGCACGCTCCAATGCGGTCCCCGGGTTCGCCGAACCGGGTTATACATATAGGACCTTTCAACCCGGACGGCACCATGCCCGCGACAACTCCTACGACTACGACCGACACCGACATCGAGCAGGGGCTGACGTTATCCCCGCGCTTCGATGCTCAGGGGCTGGTGGCCGCGATCGTGACCGACGCGGTGGCGGGCGACGTTTTGATGTTCGCCTGGATGAATTCGCAAGCGCTGCGCTTAACGATCGATACGGGTATCGCGCATTTCTGGAGCCGCTCGCGCGCGAAAATCTGGAAGAAGGGCGAGGAAAGCGGCAATCTACTCGAGATCGTCGAAATGCGAGTTCGATTGCGATCAAGATGCGCTGTGGCTGAAGGTGCGCATCAAAGGCGCGGGCGTGGCGTGTCACACCGGCGAGCGCTCCTGCTTCTATCGCAGTGTGCCCGTGGGAGAGCCGGGTTCAACGCGCCTCAGGCGCGGGTAAGATCGTTCGATCACGCATCGCAACATCGAAATGCAGCGCAACATTCACTCAATTCAGAGGTTTCATTCGTTTTCGTAACACGCGGGAGTAATGATTTTACCAATATCCTAGGGCGACTTTAACGTCCTCCTGGCACGCTGATCGGGCATTCTTGGGCGTACGCGGCACGGGGGTTGCTTTCCTCTTCGAGACGCAAGCGGTCGGAGCACGCAGATGGCAGTCGCAAAGATCGGTTTGGCACTGGGCGGCGGCGCGGCGCGGGGCTGGGCTCACATCGGCGTGCTGCGCGCCCTCCTCGCAGCTGGAATCAAGCCAGACATCATCGTTGGAACATCGATGGGCGCTGTGGTCGGTGGGTGTCATCTCGCCGGTCAGCTCGATGATCTGGAAGAATTCGCCCGAAGTCTGACGAAGCGGCGTGTGTTCGGCTATCTCGATTTCAATCTCGCGGGCACCGGCCTCATCTCAGGGCAGAAGCTTTGCGATCGGCTGGAGCGGCATCTGAGCGACCGGCGGATCGAGGATCTCGACCGACGTTTCACAGCGGTGGCCACCGAGATCGGCTCCGGACATGAAGTGTGGCTGTCGCGTGGACGGCTCGTCGATGCGATCCGCGCGTCCTATGCGCTGCCCGGTATCTTCAAACCGGTGAAGATCGATGGCCGATGGCTGTTCGACGGTGCGCTCGTCAATCCCATACCCGTTTCAGTTTGCCGCGCACTCGGCGCCCGCTACGTGATCGCGGTGAACCTCAATTACGATATTTCCAGCCGGTCGGCAGCTGCCAACGCCATCGTCGATCACGCGGAAGCTGAGGACGCGGAAGCGCGCGAAGAGATGGTTGCCAAGGACAAGTCGGGCGTGGGCGCACGCTGGCTGCTGACGCGGCAGCTGTTTGGCCGTGGCGAGGATGTGCCCGGCATATCGACCGTCATGGTCGATGCGCTCAACATCGTGCAGGATCGCATTGCGCGGTCGCGGCTGGCCGGCGATCCGCCTGACGCGCTCATCAGTCCGCGCCTGCAGGGCATTGGTCTGTTTGATTTCCATCGCGCAGACGAACTGATCCAGCGCGGCGAAACTGCCGGCAGGCGCGAAGCCGAAGACATCGCTCGCGAACTGAAACTCCGCCGCGACGTCGATGCGCGGTTTGGCGTTCAGCACGCCTGATCTCGCGAGAGACCAGACAAAAGGCTGACGCGCGCGATGCGGCCAGCCTCAGTCATCTGCTCTGAATTTTGCGACGTTGGTTCGCGGCGTCAGGACTTGGGAACTCAGCCGGTCGCCAAATAGCCGCGCATCGCGGACACTTCCATTTCCACCGTTGCCACGTGGTTCTTGACCACGTCACCGATAGAAATGATGCCGACGAGTGAGCCGTCTTCGACAACGGGGAGATGACGGAAGCGGCCAGACGTCATCATTTCCATGGTTTCGTCGACCAGACTTGTCTCGCTGCAGGTAATGACATCGCGCGTCATGAAGCGCGACGCCGGCATTTCCAATGCAGCAACACCGCGCTCGGCAATAGCGCGGATCACATCGCGCTCGGAGATGATGCCGTCCACTGCGCCGTTATCGCCCACGACCACCACGGCGCCGATCTTGCGCGCGGCAAGTTTCGCTGCAACTTCCTGAAGCGTGTGATCAGGCCGTACCGTTGTGACAGAGCGACCTTTGGCTTTGAGAATCGTTGCGACGTTCATGGTGTTCTCTCCCGTCTGATGCCGTTCGTTGACGAAGAGGAGTTCTGGGCTGCGCGGCGGCGAACCTGGCTTCGATTGGAAGACTGAAGCGGCTCGGCCGTGCCGTCCAATTCTCCCGGGACAACGCGACACTTTCTTAAAGTCACCTGAATGGTGATCTAAATTGTCGCACGATTCAAGCCTCATTCCGCCGGTAATTCAGGGACATCTTCATGACGCGGTGCAATATCGAATAATCCGAATAGGCAAAATCCGGCGATATAGCCCCCCACGTGCGCTTCCCACGCAATCGCATTGTTCGCATTGACGTCTCCGAAGCCGATCATCGCTGCCAAATTCATCACGATGAACGCTGCCGTCACGATCTGCAGACGGCGATCTCGCAGCGCAGCAGAAAGCGGTTTCAATGGGATTGAGCGTGGGTCTTCGTTGAGGCGACGCAGGCCACCGCCGTCATCCAGGGCACTGAAAAAGAAGCGCATCACACCGCCCATCATTCCCGCTATTGCGCCCGAGGCTCCGATCATGGGGGCGAGTAATCCGGGATTGATGACGATGAAAGTTATTGCACCCGCGAAACCGCAGACGAAGAAGAAGAGTAAAAGCCGAATTGCCCCTATGCGTTTTTCCAGTGCACCTGCAAAGGCCAGCATGGACGCGCCGTTGAACGCCAGATGCATGGCATCGCCGTGGACGAACATGTGGGTCACGAATTGCGTGTAGATTGCCGCCATGCCTCCCGGTAATTCGGCCGCATAGCCGCTTAACCGAGCCGGGATCAGAGCCATCAGCAGGACGAAGTGCGTGTCGGCGAGTTCGTTCAACGTCGAGCGATAGACCATCACCGCAAGCATGATCGCCAGCAGGCTGAGGACCATCGGCGGGATGTTGAAGATCGGCTCGCGCGGCGGCGGGCCGGCAGCGGGCGGGGTGTCATGCAGCCAGGGTTCTCCCGCTTCATGCCCGCCGTCATCATGCATATTCGCCAAGATTGTCCTCCTGATGCGGTTCCGGGGCGGCCGGTACCGCGCTGCGACAGGCGGCACGATGGCGGGCGCGGCCTCGGGCGGCAACCCTAAAAGGTTGTCCGGTTGGCGGGCGGTCAGCACCGGCACGGCCGATGGCACAAAAGCTGCGACCGAGGCGTTAACGCGGACGGCTTCGGCCTTGCCGACGTCCCAATAACCCTCGGCCCTGGCGGGTCGTGTACGATCGATGGTCAGAATGAGACATAAGACCAGCCAGCATCTCTACGACTACTGGAACCGCCTCCGCGGCCCCCGCCTCGCCCCCCGCCGCTTTGAGATCGAGCCGGCCAGTATTGGCGACGCGTTACCGGATACATTTATCCTGGAGCGCCACGATACGGGCACCTTCCCTTATCGCCTGGCCGGAACCCGCTTATGCGAACGCTTCAAAAAAGAATTTCGGGGACACAACTTCCTCGCGTCCTGGAACGCTCACGACATCGGCACACTGCGGTCGCGGCTGAATGCCATCTCGGTGCAGGGCGGGGTGATCCTGCTCTTGGCGAATACCGAGACCGCTTCGGGCAAATCTCTGCAGGTGGAAATCCTCATCTTGCCCTTAATTCACGGACAGGTTTGTGCCGATCGGTTCCTCGGCGTCTTGAGCCCGCTGGCGGTGCCGTCGTGGCTTGATTTCGAGCCCCTTCAAACCTTGCAACTGATGTCGGATGAGATCATTTGGCCTGACGGGCATCCGCAGGCGTTGGGCGTCGCGACCGAAGACGTCGAAGATCGCCAGACCCCTTTTCTGCCGCGCATTCGCCAATCCCGTATCGTGCGGTCGGACCGTCGCCAGTTCCGCGTCTTCGATGGTGGCCTCAGCGACAACGGCCCCGTTGCACCAGAGTCTTGATCAGACCTCTCGATTGAACGTCGTCATTTTTTGCCTACGGCCTGTCCCACTTTCGAGGACCCTTTAGGCCTTCATTAAGATGCTCCGCCCCATAGTCACCGTGAGACTGCCCGGATCTGCGCACGATCGTTGTGTTTGATCGGGTCCAGGACAGGTCTGACGCAGGTTGCTATCGGGTCCGCGACGCATGACCACCGCCTTCCAATCGCTCAAGGAGACGGCTGTCCTTGGAGCACAGCCCGCGACGGACAAGCGCCGCCACAAGCGCGTCGCGATCACGTTGCTCGGCCGCTTCATGCGGGCAAATAGGCACGAATATCCTTGCAGATTGAATGACATATCTGTTGGCGGCGCCGCCATCAATTCGCCCGTCGCCGTTGATGAGGGCGAACGCATCGTCGTCTATTTCGATCATATCGGCGGGCTGGAAGGCAGCGTCGTGCGGGTCTTCGAAGGCGGGTTCGCCATGCAGTTCAGGACGACCGCGCGCAAGCGAGAAAAGCTTGCCGCGCAATTGACCTGGCTCCTCAATCGCGACGTGCTGAGCGGTATCACGGAGCGCCGGCACGAACGCGGTTCCGCCGCAGATCAGAACAAGACCGTTGTGCTCGATACGGGTGAAACACTCGATTGCGAAGTCGTCGACGTGTCGATCTCGGGGGCGTCGCTTCGGATGGACATGCGGCCGCCGATCGGAAGCAGCTTGATGCTCGGGCGGATGCGCGGGCGCGTCATGCGCCATCACGACCATGGGATCGGTGTCCAGTTCGTCGACATTCAGGAACCGGAGGCTCTCCGCCGGCATTTCACGTGACGGCGAGAACAGTCGGAACATGCGGGTACGTGCAGGAAAAACGGGCGCGGCAGAAAGATAAAAGTTTGATCAAATGCCGGGCTTTGCATTCAGGGGACAACGAGGATTTTACGCTAGTGTAGCGTTGTTAGTACGGGGTTTTCGCATGAAGTGCGTATCAGTCATTGTCGCTGGCGCTGCGTTAGGCGCTACTCTTGCTACCCAGGCTGCGGCCGATCCGGTGGCGTTGCCCGCGTTGTCCGAACGAACCGCTTACATGCGGGTGTTCGGATCCTCCCAGGCTCCGTACGGGTTTGTGCGCTTTTGCGACCAGAACCCGCAATACTGTGTCCAGCGCGGGAACGGTGGCCGCTTCGAAGCCACGCCCGAAAGCCTCAGCGACCTCGACGAGGTGAACCGCCTCGTCAATCGGTCTGTCGAGCCGGCGACGGATAATGAGATCTACGGCATCAGCGAATATTGGACGCTGCCTGGCGATAAGGGCGACTGCGAGGATTATGCTCTGCTCAAGCAGAAAATTCTGATCGGCCGCGGCTGGCCATCGAGTTCGCTCTTGCTGACGGTTGTGCGCGATGAGAAGGGCGAGGGCCATGCTGTTCTCACTGCGCGCACGAGCCAAGGCGATTTCGTGCTCGACAACAAGAGCGACGATGTCCGGTTATGGTCGCGGTCCAGTTATCAGTTCGTGATGCGCCAGTCGTATCTCGATCCGAAAGTTTGGGTGTCGCTCGATCCGCAGGATGCCGGCGCCCCATCGTCGCTTGCTGGCGTGCAGAACGATCGCTGACATTGCACCGAGTTTGATATGAAAGAGCCGGATGCGCATCGCATCCGGCTCTTTCGCTTTCTATCTCCACGCTCTCTAGTCCTGCGGTGCAAGGCTCTGGACGTAGCGCTTCCAGTTCGCGGCATAGCGGCCGGCACTCGCCTTCAAGCGCTCGCTCTCTTCGGCCGATAGTTCGCGCACGACCTTGCCGGGGGAACCCAGGATCATCGAGCGCGGCGGGAATTCCTTACCCTCGGTGATCAGCGTATTGGCGCCAACGAGGGAACCCTCACCGATCTTGGCGCCATTCAGCACAATCGAGCCGATGCCGATCAGGCTCCCGCTGCCGATGGTGCATCCGTGCAGCATGACCATGTGGCCGATCGTGCAGTCCTCGCCAATATCGAGTGGAAAGCCGGGGTCTGTGTGCAACACGCATCCGTCCTGGACGTTCGAGCGGGCACCGACCCGGATCAACTCGTTGTCGCCGCGCAGAACGGCTCCGAACCAGACGCTTGCGTCTTCGCACAATTCCACTTTACCCAAGCAAACCGCATTCGGAGCCACCCACGCGCGATCACCCTTCGGCATAACGACATGCGCATCCGCGAGCCGGTAAATCGTCATTTTTGCCCCCGGCGCGCGCTCAGGCTTCTTCGAGATCGACGTCGAGGATGGCCATCTGGAATTGGTAGGACACCTCGCCGTCCTCGTCTTCGCGGAACAGCACGGCGATGAAGTCATCACCGATGTAGACCTCCGCGCTGTCGTCCTTCTTCGGGCGGGCGCGCACCGACAGGTTCTTGGTGCCGAACGTTTTGCGAAGGAAGGCCTCAACCTTCGCGATTTCTTCTTTCTTCACGTGGGTTCTCCGGTTGTATCTATGAGCTAGACTGCGCTGACTTTGTGCGCCTCAAAGCATGCTGTAGTCGTCTGGACCCAGGTAGTTCGGCGCCGTTCGCAGCATCTGATCCATCGATCGGGCGGGCTCGGCGCAACTGACGGGGCCGACCACGCGGGCGGGCACGCCAGCAACGGTCATGTTCGGAGGCACATCCTGCAACACCACGCTCCCGGCCGCGACCAGGGCGCAATTTCCGACATGGATGTTGCCGAGCACCTTCGCGCCGGCGCCAATCAGAACGCCCGCGCCGATCTTGGGATGCCGATCGCCCGTCACCTTGCCGCTGCCGCCGAGCGTGACCGCATGCAGGAAGGAGCAGTTGTCGCCCACGACCGCCGTTTCACCTACGACGAAGCCGGTGGCGTGATCGAGCATGATGCCGCGTCCAAAGCGGGCAGCGGGATGAATGTCGGTCGAGAAAATCTTCGATGACTGGCTCTGCAGATAAAGCGCGAAGTCCTTTCGCCCCTGTCGCCAAAGCTCATGCGCGAAGCGGTGAGTGACGAGCGCGTGGAAGCCCTTGAAGAATAGCAGCGGCTCGAGATAGCGGGTGCAGGCGGGGTCACGGTCATAGACCGCGGCCAGATCGGCGCGGATCGCGAGTGACAAATCAGGCTGGCTGTCGAGCACGTCCTGGAACGTCTGCAGGATCAAGCCCGCGTCGACATCGGAATGGTTGAGCCGTTGCGCCACGCGGTGGGCGATCGCATCTTCGAGACGAGAGTGATTGACGACCGTGGCAAAGACGAAGCCGGTCAGCGCCGGCTCACCTGCCATGGCGGTTGCGGCCTCACGCTGGACCTGCTCCCAAACGGGATCAGCGGACGCAATGTGCCCTGCCGCCTTCGACTTCGGCTTTGCGCCACCATGGGGCGGTGCGCCATCGGTTTTCTGTGGGCGGGAAGCGGACATTGGGCGGTTAAGTCCTTGAGGTCGTTGGCCGGGCGTCACGGCTTCGGCGATGGGGCAACCGGGTATCCGGCGACGCCCCGGGCGTCAATCTAAACCTCCGGGCGAACGAATGGAATTGCTCGTGGGTTCGCGTTGCAGCGCATACCCGGGCCGCACGAGCCCTCGCGACCAGAGGGCCGGTTGTCACCTCGGCTCCCCCCTCGTAGAAGCCAAGCATCCACCGTACCAGAGGGACCGTCATGGCCGACGACAAAGCACCGGAATTGCGGCTCGAGCGGGAGGGCGGCATCGCCTTTCTGATCCTCGACAATCCGGCCCGGCTAAACGCTTTGACCTCAGCGATGTGGGGCGCAATCCCGCGACTGATTACGGAAGCCGAGGCTGATCCGGCCGTCCGCGTCATCGTGCTGAAGGGCGCCGGCGGCAAAGCGTTTTCAGCGGGCGCCGACATCTCCGAGTTCGACAGCGCTCGAACCGGTGATGCAGCCACGGTCTATGACGCGCTGAACCATGCGGCGTTCGAGGCTTTGCTTGGGGCCAACAAGCCGACGCTGGCCATGATCGAGGGGTTCTGCCTTGGCGGCGGGCTCGGGATCGCCGCGTGCTGCGATCTTAGACTGGCCAATGACGCGGCGACGTTCGCCATCCCTGCCGCCAAGCTCGGGCTCGGCTATCATCCCCGGTGGGTGCGCACCCTGCTCACGCTCGCTCCCCCGGCATCGGTGAAGGAGCTTCTGTTCACCGGCCGCCGTTTCAGCGCCTCCGAGGCACTGCAGATGGGGCTCGTCAACCGCGTGTATCCCGCGGCGGCTCTCGATACCGAGACACGGATGCTCGCGGATACGATTGCTGCCAACGCCCCGATGACGATCCGGGCCGCCAAGGCTGCCATTGATGCACTGACACTCAAGCCGGAGACAGCCGACATCGCGCGGCTGGAGGCCCTGGTGAAGGCGTGCTTCGAGAGCGCGGACTATGCGGAGGGCCGCAAGGCTTTCGGCGAAAAGCGCAAGCCCATGTTCAAAGGACAGTGACGTGATCATTCGATCCCTCGCCGTCATGTGTCTTTGCAGCTCTGCTGGCCGTTCCAGCGTTCGCTGCGGACCGGGCGGCGTTGCGTGATCGCTGCTGGTCGCCGGCGGCGCTATCGGGATCGGTGGAGGAGAAGAAGAGCATTAAGGGGCTCCACGCGTTCGATCAGCCGCCGGCCGCGATGACGCTGGCGCCTCATGCTCAGGTGCCGAAGGAATGGCGTGGCGCCATCAGGCGCGTGAAGCTTCCGCCGGGTAAGAAGATGGTCGCGCTCACGTTCGACATGTGCGAAGTGCCGGGAGAAGTGGCAGGCTTCGACGCGGCGCTTGTCGATTATCTGCGGGCGAACGGGATCAAGGCGACGTTCTTTTCGGGCGGCAAATGGATGCGATCGCATTCTGAGCGCACGCGACAGCTGATGGCCGACCCGCTGTTCGAGATCGGCAATCATGCCGAAGCGCATCGCAACCTGCGTCTTCTCAGCGGCAATGCTCTGAAAGAGGAAATCGAAGGGCCGCAACGCGCCTATGAAATGCAGCGCGAGGCACTTGCAGGTTCGCAATGCGTGCGCGGAGACGACAGCTTTGCGACCATACCGCCACGCGTCGGGCTGTTTCGTTTTCCATTTGGCGCCTGCAATCAGGCATCGCTCAATGCCGTAAATGATGCGGGTTTGCTGGCCATTCAGTGGAATTTGTCGACGGGTGATCCCGTTGCAGCACAGTCGGCGCAGGCGATCGCGCAAGCCATGCTGCGCGCGAAGCCCGGCGCCATCATCATCGCCCATGGCAATGGCCGCGGCGTTCATACGGCCGAGGCGCTCGCAATCGCCATCCCGCAGATGAAAGCTCGGGGCTATGAATTTGTCACCGTCTCGGAGCTTCTCGCCCAAGGAACGCCCGAAATCTCCGCCACGTGCTACAACACTCGGCCCGGTGATACAGATAAGTACGACATGTTCTTCAACC
Source organism: uncultured Alphaproteobacteria bacterium (assembly GCA_963708775.1). GTDB lineage: Bacteria > Pseudomonadota > Alphaproteobacteria > Rhizobiales > Hyphomicrobiaceae > JAGVSR01. The sequence goes on from CAVPTI010000002.1 coordinate 386,137, forward strand.
CGCGGCCGCCCAGACCAGAGAACAAGTCCGCGGAGACAACGCATGAGCCAACCGCCCCCTCCCGTTGAACGTTACGATACGGATCTGTTCGGAAGCGGACCGGGGGACATCTCACTGCGCCCGCTGCCGCCCGGCGAGCCGCAACGGCTTGGGCCGGCTTTTGCAGCCATCGATCCCTGGGCTCGGCTCGGGTACAAGGCGGACGCACTCTCGGGCTATCTTGGAACACTGGAAAAGAGTGCACCGCGCTACGCTATCATGGCGGGCAACGAGGTTGCGGGTGCGGCGGGCATCCGGCTCAACTGGTTGCGCGGACCCTACGTGCAGTTCCTCGGTATTCTGCCCGACTATCAGAAGCGCCGGCTCGGGAGCACGTTCCTGGCGTGGCTGGCGCATGAAGCCAAGCGCCACGGCGAGCAGAACGTGTGGGTGCTCGCCTCCGTATTCAATGCGGACGCGTTGCGGTTCTACGAGGTGAACGGCTTCGCACGGACGGGCGAGATCGTCGATCTCGTGGCGCCCGGCACGGCGGAAGTCCTGTTGCGGCGGCGGCTCTGAGCCGGTCGTGGAGGGCGCTCACGAAAATTCGATGTCGCGATGCGAAAAGCGTGCGCGAGCCGGAAATACATTTGAGATCCAGACAGACGAACCGGCCCCGGGCCTGCGAGCCGGCAGGCGCTCAAGGCCCTCTCATTGCAGCACTTCGGTCGAAGGCCCGCAGACGCAACGCGCGCCGCTTTGCGCATTCATTTTCGTCAGGGGCACTTGATCCTTCTCAAGCTGCTGTTCTCTTTCGAGCTTCACCTGCTGCATTGCGGAATCGTTTTTCGTTGCAGCGGGGCGACTTCGCTCATTACGTTTGCGGCTGTCAGGCGGCCATCGTCTGGCAAAATAAAAGAAGCAAAGGGCGCGGAACAAGCTCTGTGATCAGCGCGTTCTGACCCGGCGACGCAAACGTCTAGGGAGGTAACATGGGCATCGCAACCCCGCTCAACGTGCTGGCCGCCTGTTTGTCGTTCGGCTTCATCGCGGCCATCTGTTTCGGGTATGTGTGAAACGCGCCAAGACGCGTGACCCTTGCAAAATGCTACGCCCATAGAAAAGCGCGGGAGCCCTCTCCCCGCGCTTTTCGCTTTCTTACAGACGCTGCTGCTGCTCTTTACTGCCGCCGCTATCGCTTGGCGAAATAGCCCAGCACCGCTCCGATGAGGACCGCCCACTGAGCCGGCACCTTGTTCCATGGCAGGTCGGGAACGAGCGGCGGCAGGAATGTCCAGATCAGCGCGAAGATGAGCGCGAGCACGAGCGAGGAGGAAAGCGTCCCGCTGTGCGGCATGCCCACGTCTTTGATGATTTGAGAAGCCACGATGCCGATGAGGAAAATGATCACCGACACGACGACGGCATAAACGAAGATCGAAAGATCACCGCGAATGGGAATGTATCCCATCGCGATCTTGCCAAGGAAATAGCCCCCCGCGATCTGCAACAGCAGCAGTACCAGTCGTCCCAGCATGTGGTTCCCCGTTTCCGTCACGCGACCGATGACCGGTCCCGCCCCGTCGGGACGCTATCATGACCGATATGACGGGCAAACAACGGCCTCGGGCAACACGCTGAGAAATCTGTTCATGTGATCTTGGCGCAAGCGCCTGGACGAGCTTGGCGCAAGCGCCTAGGCGACCTTGGCGCGGGCCGCGCTGACGTCATAGTTGAGCACGGGCGCCAGCCAGCGCTCGCACTCTTCCACCGTCCAGCCCTTGCGGCGGGCGTAGTCTTCGACCTGGTCGCGCTCCACCTTGCCGACGCCGAAGTAATGGCTTTGCGGATGGGCGAAGTAGAGCCCGGATACAGCCGCGCCGGGCCACATGGCATAGCTCTCCGTGAGTTGGATGGAGGTGTTGCGCGGCACGTCCATGAGCGTCCAGAGCGTCGCCTTCTCGGTGTGATCGGGTTGCGCGGGATATCCGGGCGCGGGGCGAATGCCGTCGTATTTTTCCAGGATCAGTTCGTCGGGCGTGAACTTTTCCGACTTGGCATAACCCCAGAGTTCCTTACGCACGCGCTCGTGCATGCGCTCGGCGAAGGCTTCCGCCAGACGATCGGCCAGCGCCTTCAAGAGAATGCGGCCGTAGTCGTCGGTTTCCTTGATGTACTTTTTCAGCGCCTCTTCCTCACCGATGCCCGTGGTCACGGCAAAGCCGCCGATGTAGTCCGGCAGGCCGGTTTCTTTCGGCGCGATGAAGTCGGCGAGTGCGGTGTGGGCGCGATCGCGCGTGGGATCGCGGGCGATCTGCTGGCGCAGGGTGTGCAGCGTCGCCAGCTTGGTGTGGCGCGGTTCGCCGGTGAAGAGTTCGATGTCGTCGCCGACGCTGTTGGCCGGCCAGAATCCGACCACGCCGTTCGCCGTCAGCCACTTCTCCGCGACTAGGCGCTTCAGCATCTCCTGCGCATCATCGAACAGCTTCTTGGCTTCCGCGCCGACCTTGTTATCCGACAGGATCTGCGGATAGCGGCCGGCCAGTTCCCACGTCTGGAAGAACGGCGTCCAATCGATATAGGGAACGAGTTCGGCGAGGTTGTAGGACGGGAATGCGCGCGGGCCCATGAATGTGGGCTTCGGCGGCGTGTAGGCCTTCCAATCGATCTTGAAGGGATTGGAACGTGCGGCGGCGACCGTGATGCGGTTCTTCTTGGCTTCGTTGGCGAGATGGGCTTCGCGCACTTTGGTGTATTCGGTGCGCGTGTTGGCGATGAAGCCGTCCTTCTCGGTTTCAGACAACAGGTTCGAGACCACGCCGACGGCGCGGCTGGCATCGAGAACATAGACCGCTTGCCCGCGACGGTAGTTCGGCGCGATCTTCACAGCCGTATGGACGCGGCTCGTGGTGGCGCCGCCGATCAGCAGCGGAATGTTGAAGCCCTCGCGTTCCATTTCAGCGGCAACAAAGCACATCTCGTCGAGCGACGGCGTGATGAGGCCGGAGAGGCCGATGATGTCGACCTTCTCGCGCTTGGCCGTTTCGAGGATTTTCGATGCGGGCACCATGACGCCCATATCGATCACTTCGTAGTTGTTGCACTGGAGCACGACGCCGACGATGTTTTTGCCGATATCGTGCACATCGCCCTTCACGGTCGCCATCAGCACCTTGCCGGCGGCTGGCCGGGAATCGAGGCCGGACAACTTCTTTTCTTCTTCAAGGTAGGGTTGCAGATAGGCGACCGCCTGCTTCATGACGCGCGCGGACTTCACCACCTGCGGCAGGAACATCTTGCCGGCGCCGAAGAGATCGCCAACCACGTTCATGCCGGCCATCAGCGGGCCTTCGATCACGTGCAGCGGCTTGTCGGCCTTCTGGCGGGCTTCTTCCGTGTCGGCTTCGATGAAGTCGGTGATGCCGTGGACGAGCGAATGCGTGAGGCGCTCCTCGACCGGCGCATCGCGCCACTTCAGATCCTTCTCGACCCTCTTGGCACCGTCGCCCTTGAAGCGCGGGGCCGCGTCGAGCAGCCGATCGGTGGCGTCGTCGCGGCGATTGAGCACGACGTCTTCACAGAGTTCGCGCAGTTCGGCGGGAATATCGTCATAAACCGAGAGCTGACCCGCGTTGACGATGCCCATGTCCATACCGGCCTGGATGGCGTGGTAGAGGAACACCGAGTGCATCGCTTCGCGCACGGGTTCATTGCCGCGGAAGGCGAACGAGAGGTTCGAGACGCCGCCCGAAATGTGCACCAGTGGCATCTTCTCTTTGATCTGGCGCGTCGCTTCGATGAAGGCGATGCCGTAGCCATTGTGCTCTTCGATGCCGGTCGCGACCGCGAAAATGTTGGGATCGAAGATGATGTCTTCGGGCGGGAAGCCGACGGTCTCCGTCAGCAGCTTATAGGCGCGTTCGCAGATCGTAACCTTGCGCTCGATGGTGTCGGCCTGACCCTGCTCGTCGAAAGCCATGACAACGACAGCCGCGCCGTAGCGCAGAACCTTGCGTGCCTGTTCGAGGAACTGACCTTCGCCTTCCTTCATGGAGATCGAGTTGACGATCGCCTTACCCTGCACGCACTTGAGGCCGGCTTCGATGACTGTCCACTTGGAGCTGTCGATCATGATCGGCACGCGCGAGATATCGGGCTCGGATGCGATCATGTTCAGGAACGTCGTCATCGCCTTCTCGGAATCGAGAAGCCCTTCATCCATGTTCACGTCGATGATCTGAGCGCCGCTCTCGACCTGCTGGCGCGCAACGGACAGCGCCGCCTGATAGTCGCCCGCCTCGATGAGCTTGCGAAATTTCGCCGAGCCCGTGACGTTCGTGCGCTCGCCGACGTTGATGAAAGACTGTGCTGCGGAGGCGGAGGTCACGCGTGAGATCCTACTTTTTTGACCGAAAACGGTGGAGTTGGAGAGGCCGCACCTCGGCGATGCGTTCGAAGTCTGTATCGTCGTGAATTGTATCAACGAGAAAAGTCACGGCCCCGCCTTTGTTTCAAGGGATCAAACCCATCAACAAATTCAAATTGACCTGCGTAGCGTGACAGAGACGATGCGCGTTTTTTTTCGGAACGCACATATTTTTCGAGTGCCGTGTTAACGGCCTCCCGCTTGGTCGTCACGCCGGCGATTTTCATGGCCTCATCGACCAGTTCGTCGTCAAGATCAATGTTGGTGCGGCCCATGGAGCCTCCTGCTCTTTGGTGTATGAATTGGTGTATCATACACATTATAGCGTGTCACCCCGCGACAAACGGTTCGAGGCCGGAGAGGCGCATCTTGGGTTCGGCCTTGGGGATCTTGCGCGGGGGGAAGGCTTTCACGTGTTCGGCAATGTGGGCGATGTGTTCGGGCGTGGAGCCGCAACAGCCACCGACGATGTTGACGAGGCCGTCGTGGGCCCAGGGTTCGATCTTGCAGGCCATCTCATGCGCGGTCTCGTCGTATTCGCCCATGGCGTTCGGCAGACCCGCATTCGGATAGGCTGAGATGCGCGTGTCGGCCACCATCGCCAACTCGGCAATGTGCGGACGCATTTTCTCTGCGCCGAGTGCGCAATTGAGGCCGATCGAGAACGGCCGCAAATGGCGCATCGAATACCAGAACGCTGTCGGCGTCTGGCCGGTGAGCGTGCGGCCGGCTTCATCGGTGATCGTGCCGGAGATCATGATCGGCAGTTCGAGGTCTTTCTCGTCGAAGACTTCGAGCGTGGCGTAGCCTGCCGCCTTGGCGTTGAGCGTGTCAAAGACCGTTTCGATGAGAATGATATCGGAGCCGCCGTCGATCAGGCCGCGCACCTGCTCCTTATAGGCTTCGCGCAGCTGGTCGAACGTGATGCGGCGGAAGCTCGGATCGTCCACCTTCGGCGAAATCGACGCCGTCATATTGGTCGGGCCGATGGCGCCGGCGACGAAGCGCGGCTTTTCCGGCGTCTTCTTCGTCCAGGCATCGGCGGCCTTGCGTGCGAGCTGCGCGCTGGCAAGGTTCATCTCATACGACAGCTCCTGCATGCCGTAGTCGGCCTGCGAGACCACCTGAGCACCGAACGTATTCGTTTCGGCGATATCGGCGCCGGCGGCGAAATACTGCTCGTGAATGTCCTGAATCATTTTCGGCTGCGTCAGCGACAACAGTTCGTTGTTGCCCTTCACGTCCTGACGCCAATCCGCAAAGCGCTCGCCGCGGTAGGTCTCCTCAGTCGGCTTGTGGCGCTGGATCATCGTGCCCATGGCGCCATCGATGATGAGGATGCGCTCTGCGACGGCTTTTTCGAGGGCTGCATAACTGGGTAGGCGCTTCATCGTGTCTTTTCTTTCAATGCAACACGAGGCTGACTGTTCTCAACAGCGGTGCGAGGGGAACGTCACGCGATCATGATGCGGCGGTCTTCGAGCGGGGCCGTCTTCAGGGGACGTAATCCCAGGAGATGGCAGATCGCATAGACGAGATCGGCGCGGTTGAGCGAATAGAAGTGGAAGGTCTTGATGCCTTCATCGACGAGTTGCATCACTTGTTCGGTCGCGACCGCCGAGGCAACCATCTTCGTCGTCTCTGGATCGTTGTCGAGGCCTTCGAAGCGGCGGGCGAGCCATGCGGGAACGGTGGCACCCGCGCGTATCGCGAAGCCGGCGACCTGACGGAAATTGTGGATCGGCACGATGCCGGGCGTGATCGGAATCCAGATGCCGGCGGCGCGGGCCCGTTCGAGGAAGCGCAGGTAGTGCGCGTTATCGAAGCCGAACTGCGTGATGATCCGGTCGGCGCCGGCATCGACCTTGGCCTTCAGGTTGTCCATGTCGGCCTGGAGCGTGGGGCTCTCGGGATGCTTTTCGGGATAGCCGGCGACCGAGATTTCGAAGTTGGCGATCTTCTTCAGGCCTGCCACGAGTTCAGCCGCATTCACATAGCCGCCGGGATGGGGTTCGTAGCGCTGGCCGGCGCCCGACGCGGGATCGCCGCGCAGCGCCACGATGTGGCGCACGCCTGCGTTCCAATAGGCTTGCGCGACAGCGTCGACTTCCTCGCGCGTGGCGTCGACGCAAGTCAGATGCGCGGCAGGGCGCAGATCGGTTTCCTTCACGATGCGCTCGACGGTGGCGTGTGTGCGCTCGCGCGTCGTGCCGCCTGCGCCGTACGTGACGGAAACGAACTCGGGGGCGAGCGGCGCCAAGCGTGTGATCGACGACCAGAGTTGCTCTTCCATCTTCTCCGTCTTGGGCGGGAAGAATTCGAATGAGACGGCGATTTCGCCGGCGCCAAGCAGCCGGCTCTTGCGTTCCTTGCCCTCGACCATCAGCGGGCCTCCTCGATCTGGCGGGCCGTCGCGCCCGCTCTCTTGGTTGCATTCGAAAGGGTGGTGCTGGGCCGTTCCGCGACCCACAGAGATACCGTGAGCTTCGGCTGATCGGATCCGCCTTCGCGCGCTAAGAGATCGGAGCGCTTGAGGTCGAGACCGGCGGCAGCCGTCCATTGTTCGATTGTATCCGCGCTAATGCCGAGCCGCTTATGGGCATGCTCTTCGCGCAGGAATTCGAGATCGTGAGGTGCGAAGTCGACGATGAGGAGCTTGCCGCCCGGCGCGAGAATCCGTGCGGCCTCAGCGATGGCCGCGCCCGGTTCGGCGAGGAAGTGCAGGACCTGATGCATCACCACGGCATCCGCGACACCGTCTTGGAGGGTCAGGTCATAGAGATCGCCGTGGCGGACTTCCGTGTTGTGGTGACCCGCGGCCGAGAGCTTGCTCTCAGCATAAGCCAACATGGATTGATTGAGATCGAAGCCGAGGCCGCGCTCATAGCGTCCGGTGAAGAGTTCCAGGATGCGTCCGGTGCCGGTGCCGAGATCGACGAGCAGTCGGAACGGACCTGAACCCAGCGCCTCCAGCATGGCTCTTTCAACAGCGTCTTCGGGCACGTAGAGACTGCGGATACGATCCCAATCGGCGGCATGCGTTCTGAAATAGGCTTGGGCCATCTGCTCGCGATCGCGCTTCAGTGTTTCGAGACGTTCGCGATCGCGGCGGGCAACGGCATCGTGGCTTTCCACCGCCGCGATAAGCCGGCGGGCCAAGTGCCCGCCGGCCGTGCGGTCGGAGACATGGAAATAGACCCAACTGCCGTCCCGGAACCGTTCGATGAGCCCCGCTTCGGTCAGAAGCTTCAGATGACGCGACAGGCGAGGCTGGCTCTGCCCAAGGACTTGCGTCAAATCTTTCACCGAAAGTTCGCCGCGAGACAGCAGAAGCAGGATGCGTAGCCGCGTCGGCTCGGCTGCGGCTTTGAGCGCCGCGACGAGGTCAGGCATGGGCAGAGCTTCGGTCACCGCGATCTCCGGGTTGCCGCAGTAGACATAAAGATATGTTTATGTCCGTCAAGGCCAAATATGGACGTCAGCTGCCGTTGTCCCAAAGGGAACAGCGTGCGGTCACAGCTTAACCCAGCATCAAGATTACCAAGATAAGTTGCAGAGCCTGATTTTACCTGCCCGCTTTGTCCCCGGAGACCCATCCATGCGCATTGCCGCGATCGACCGCATGACGCCGTCGATGCCCGATTTCACCGTTGCCAGTGTGCGCATCGATCAGTTTGCGGCCCGTCGGTCCACAGGGGTGTTGCTCGCTCTCCTCCTAGCTTTCGCGGCTATCCTGCTGTCGCCATTCTACCTCGTGGCGACCGCGGCATTGGCCGATCAGGGTCTACGTGACGCCGCTGCCACCCGCCCGCTTGCAATCGTTCAGATCTGCGTGGGATTGGCGTTCTGGGTCATTCTGCTCGGATTTCCGATTTACCGGCTGCTCGACACCCTAACCCGCAGCCGTACCGTTGAAATCGCCGCCGGTCGTGTCACCGTTGCGGATCGTTCATTCGGGCGCTCGTCTGTCTGGAGCGCCCCCGTGGCGGACTTTGTTGGACTTGCACCGTTTTTGCGGGCCTCGCTTTCGGGCGTCCGCCACGAACTCATCATGGTTCATCCTGATCGGGAGCGCTCCGTCCTCGTGGCCATGGCGCCGCGCCTGATGCAATCGGATGTCGATCATGCGGCCGCCGCACTGGGCCTCAAAGAAGTTGCGCCACAAATCCTGCGGACCTGAACGCCTCCTTCGGCGCTGGTGGAACCCGGCTACAGATTTGACGCTGGCTGAGCATTTGACGCGGCGATCATCAAATGCTGTAGCTTCAAATCAGGATCGCAAAGCCACCGGGGTGCCGCATTCAGGCGCCAAGGTGTCAGGTATCCCCTCGCGGCTAGCAGTGAGTTTGTCTGAGATGCACATCACGTCCCACCATTTCGCAGGTGCGCGAACCATTATCGCCTGCGTCGCATTTCTATTCTCCGCCGGCGCTGCCATGGCTGAGACGCCTGCTGCCTACATGCAGCGCGTCGCCAACGAGCTCGTCGCTGCATCGCGGACAGGATCGGCGCTGTCGTTCGGCACAGCGCTACGCAGCCATGCCGATCTGCCGGCGATAGGGCTGACCGCGCTCGGGTCCTACGCCAACAGCCTTTCGAAGACCGACCGACCTGCCTACTACAATGGCATGGTGAATTGGATCGCGCGTTATGCCGCCAAGGAGGCGCCGAAGTATCCGGTCGCGCGCGCCGTCGTGGTCGGCCAGTCGGCCGGTACGGGCGGTATCACGTACGTCGATACGAAGGTGACCTTGCGCGATGGATCGACATACGACGTGCGGTGGACCATCGTACGTCGTGGGACCACCTACAAGGTCCGCGAGGCGGAGATCCTGATGTTCCAGATGACCACGGTCCTCGGCAATCTCTTTCAAGACTACATCAGCAAGAACCAGGATAATCCGAAAGCCTTGGTCGCGGCGCTGAACCAATAACGGCCGGGCCGTGATCCCCTGCTCAATACGAAAAGGCCGCCCTTCTGGGCGGCCTTTTGCATATTGCGGGGCGCGGCGAGCGTATTAGACGCGGAAGATTGCGCCAGCTACCGAGCGGGCACGTGTGCGAACGGCGCCGCCGTCGTTTCCGGATTTCACGATCCACTGACCATTTGCGGCGCGGCCGACGATCATGCCGACGTGATGACGCCAGACGACCACGGCACCCACCTGCGGGCCCGAGGGCGAGCCATAATTGCGCCAGTTCCAGGCAAGGTTATATTCAGGACCGCCACCCTTCTGAGTGCGCATCCACCAGCCACACCATCTGCCCGGACGCGGACCGACGCCAGAACGGCGCGGAGCCCGTTCGACCGATTGCACGTAACGATGCTGGCGAGCGGTCTGGCGCGTGCCGCGCTGCCTTGGTTCAGCGCCTTCGGTCTGCTGCCAGCCTTGCGATTGTGTCGGGTCGTAGGGCCGTGCCTCTGCAGTCGCGACAACGGCCATACCGGCAAATGCCGCAAGTGCGGCTACGAGAGTTCTGCTCATTGATCGGTCCTGTTTGCTGTTTCTTGGACTGGTGTCTTTGCGCCTCAGCAATGCGGCAGAAGCAAGATGAGCAAAACCGCTCAAGTTCCAGCTGCCGCAGGACAATTCGACGCTCTGCGACCATCTGTTCCTCGCGGAAAAGTTGCAGATTTTTTTGCTCAGACAGGCAACCGACTGAAAACGAAAGCGTGAATCCAGGTTGTGGTCTCGCGCCGCCGCGGCGCCCGGGGTTAACCAGTTTTCTAATTGACGAGCGCCCTCGCGGCCGGGAACGGGCGTGCGGCGGCGGCGTTCGTTCCCGACCACGACCGAACGTGGAGGAAACAATCGAAGAGGACGAAACCCATGAAGTTATCTTCACTCATCGCCATAGCCACATTGGCCGCGACGCCCGCCCTGGCTCAGGACCAAAAAGTCCAGAAGGATCCCGGCAGCACGACGCGCACCGGCACCGATACTCAGCAAATGAAGGGCAAGGCCAGCAAGGCGACGCGATCCTTCACCCTGGCTGCGGCTTCCGGAAACACTCTCGAAGTGGAATCGAGCCGTATCGCTCTGGAGAAATCACAAAATCAGGACGTGAAATCTTTCGCGCAGATGATGATCGATGATCATACGAAGGTCGGCGAACAGATGAAGTCGACGCTACAAACGGCCGGCTTGCCACCGCCTGCCGATAAGATGACGCCGAAGCATCAGGACGTTGTCAATAAACTGACACAGGCGGGCGGCAACAAATTCGATGGGCAGTATGTTGCCGCGCAACTGAAGGCGCATGACGAGGCGATCAATCTGTTTTCGAATTACGCCAAGAACGGCGATAACGCAGAACTGAAGAAATTTGCGGAAGCCACGTTGCCTTCTCTCGAGAAGCACAAAACAATGGTGGAAGATCTGCGATCCAAGGTGACGGGCGGCAGCGCCACTCAGTAGCGCAATATCACTTCGACAGCAGAAAGGCTCGCCTTACTGCTGTCACCGATTTCATGATCAGGCCACTTGATTATCGATCCGCCTCACTTAAGATCTCTTCGTCCGGTGGCCGGTCGCGACCCCGGCGGAAAAGAATTTGTTCGATCGACTCCACCAACCATTCGATGACATGCAGCACCGTCTTCTCTCCTCAACGCGAGGAGACGGTGCGCGCAATTCGCGCTATGAACAAACAGCATTGCGGGCGGCAGCCCATAACATGATGTTGTGCGTCTCATGGTTCGAAGACTTCCTTCCCTTAACGCGCTGCGCGCCTTCGAAGCTGCAGCCCGCCTGGAAAGCCTGACGCTCGCTGCCGGCGAACTGAATGTCGCGCAGGCCGCAATCAGCCGTCATGTTCGCGACCTCGAATCGTGGCTTGGCGCCAAGCTGTTCCATCGCACAGGCCGCGGCGTGGCTCTCACTCAGGATGGCCTTGCGCTTGCGTCTGATCTTAGTCGCGCGTTCGATCTGCTCGCCGCGGCCGTCGATCGCTTCGACACCAAATCTAAAGCTCTTGTCGTTGCAAGCGACGTTTCGTTCGCAGCCCTGTGGCTCGTTCCGCGGTTGAAGGGCTTTCTCGCCAGTCATCCCGACGTCGACATCGTCGTCGATCCGGATCCGCGCCTCACCGATTACGCTAAAGGCGAGGCTGACATCGGCATCCGGTATGGCCGAGGGCCGTGGAAAGACATTGCAGCTGAAAAACTGTTCGATGCGAAATCCTCCCCTGTTTGCGCGCCGCGGATGCTCGAGACGTCGGCAGTCAAAGCTCCAGCTGATCTTGTCGGCCAGCCTCTCATTCGCGAAGACCGGTACGACGCCTGGCCGGCATGGTTTCAAGCAGCCGGCGTGACGCCTACCGACGCGCTGAGCGGACCGCAGGTGCGCGGCGAACTGGCCATCGCAGCCGCTGAGGCCGGCGCCGGCTTTGCATTGGCCGACACAGTGCAGGCAGGCGATGCCCTCATGTCTGGTCGCCTCGTGCGGCCCTTCGAGGCTACGGTGGAGGAGTTCAGCTACTTCCTCGTTCATGCCGAGGGTGCACGACTATCCCAGACGGCTCAGGCTTTCGCCATATGGCTCAGGGGAGAGTGCAATCGCTTCGCTGACGAATTTTCCCATTGGCAGGCCCGCACATCCCGCCAGCCATCGGGTCACGCACCCAAGGCGAAAGCGCGGTCGCGGCCTTAGCAAACATCACGAGCAACAAAATACATTTCACGCCTATCAGGCGACAGAGAAAGGCTCGTCCAGCTTGTGCTGGACGAGCCTCTTTGTGACGCCCGATTCGATCGATTTGATTTTTTGCTTAGTTCGATACCTGGCTCACCTGCGAGCCCGATTTCGCGATAATCGAGGGGCAGTTTGATCGTCGCGTTGGCGACGTGGCGGATCGAATTGAACTTGTGGCGAGCGATCAGCTTGCCGTCGACCTTCTCCAGAACAATGAAGCCTGTTTCCTTGCGGCCATCGGGATCGCCACCGGTTTCATCCAGGTCGAGCAGGATTTCCTCGTCGAAGCGGAAGGTGCCGGCGTGCGCCGAAAGTGCGATGTTGGTACCCGGCTTCGGCTCGAGGCGATCGATGATCCGGCGTGTTTCTCGGGCGAATTCTTCATGCTGATCACGCATCACCGCGGTGCGATGCAGGAGAACGTTGGCGACGGCATCGATCCGACCGAAGGCATAGTCGGCCGTCTGGCGGGCGCGGCAGCTCGGGCTCGAAATGACCTGATCCACCTTGATCTCGGCGATGCGGAACACGCTGTTGATGAGCTTGGCTTCTTCGACGCCCTGCTCGGTCAGGCAGACGGCACGCTTGAAGGAGGACTGCGAGCCGTCGATGTTGTCGTGCAATTCGACCATATCGAAGCCTGTCACATCTTCCCATTTCTCACGCTGGGCATGACGAACGTAAAGAATGTAGCCGCCCTTCTTCAGCTGTTCGGCCCAGTGCTTGTCCTCGTCGTAGTTTACAAACTCGGCATGCTGGGGCGTCCAGAACAGGCTGGCGACAGCGGCGAAATGGCCTCGCGCGGCGAGGACCCCGGTCGAAAAAGCCAGAACGCCGAACAGTGCGACGCGTGTGGCAATCTTATAGGCTTCAGACTTGCTCTTCTGCGGTTCGGACATTTCAGCTCCTCCAGGGATCGCGCAGTGGGCGCGCACCTAGGGCACACACCGACTTTCACCCATGATTGAACCTGAAGGCGACGAATAAACCGTTGAGAAAACGGTAAGCAGACCATTCGCAATTGTCTCAAATGCAAAAAAGACATGCGAAATGACCTACCGCGACGAGGACGGCGGGCTTTTCGTCACCCCGAGTCACAACTCGTTAAGGGATTGTCCGGCCCGGAATAAGCCCAGCGGTTGGTGCATGGGGGTCGCAGGCTTTTGGCCCGTCATCACAAAGATGATTGATGGCGGGCCAATTGTTCCTACCGTTCGAAGCGCTTGAACTTGATGCGGTGGGGTTCGACGGCGGCGTCGCCGAGGCGGCGCTTCTTGTCTTCCTCGTAGGCTTCGAAGTTGCCTTCGAACCATTCGACGTGGCTGTCGCCCTCGAAGGCGAGGATGTGGGTCGCGAGGCGGTCGAGGAAGAAGCGGTCGTGTGAGATCACCACGGCGCAGCCGGGGAAATCTTCCAGCGCCGATTCAAGTGCGCCAAGAGTTTCCGTGTCGAGGTCGTTGGTCGGCTCGTCGAGCAGGAGCAGGTTGCCGCCCTCCTTCAGCATCTTGGCCAGATGCACGCGGTTGCGTTCGCCGCCCGAAAGCAGGCCGACCTTCTTTTGCTGGTCGGGACCCTTGAAGTTGAACCAGCCGCAGTAGGCGCGGCTCGGCATTTCGCGCTTGTCGCCGTACTTCATAATGTCGAGACCGCCGGAGATTTCCTCCCAGACCGTCTTGTTGTCGTCGAGGTGATCGCGGCTCTGGTCGACGTAGGAGAGCTTCACCGTGGGCCCGAGCTTGATCGAGCCTTTGTCCGGCTGTTCTTTTCCGGTCAGCATTTTGAACAGCGTGGTCTTACCTGCGCCGTTCGGGCCGATGACGCCGACGATGCCACCGGGCGGCAGCTTGAATGTGAGATCGTCGATGAGAAGGCGATCGCCGAATGCCTTCGACAGGCCTTCGACCTCGACCACCATATCTCCGAGGCGCGGACCTTCGGCGATTGAAAACGTAGCCTTGCCGGACTCTTCGCGGCCGGACTGCTCGACCAGCTTGTTGAAGTTGGTGATACGCGCCTTCGACTTTGCCTGACGGGCCTTGGGCGACGAGCGGATCCATTCCAACTCGCGCGAAATCGCCTTCTGGCGACCTTCCTCGGCCGCCTTCTCGCTGGCTTCGCGCTTGGCCTTCTGTTCCAGCCAGCTCGAGTAATTGCCCTTGTAGGGCACGCCCTGGCCGCGATCGAGTTCCAGCGTCCAGTCGGTCAGATTGTCGAGGAAGTAGCGGTCATGCGTCACGAGAATAACGCAGCCCGTGTAATCCTTCAGGAAGCGCTCCAGCCAGGCGACGGATTCCGCGTCGAGGTGGTTGGTCGGCTCGTCGAGCAGCAGGATGTCGGGTTTCGACAGCAGGAGACGGGTCAGTGCCACGCGGCGCTTTTCACCGCCTGAGAGCTTGGTCACGTCCGCGTCGCCCGGTGGGCAGCGCAAGGCGTCAAGGGCCTGCTCGACCTGCGTATCGAGGTCCCACAGGTTCAGCGCGTCGATCTGGTCCTGCAGCGCCGTCATTTCGTCGGCGGTCTCTTCCGAATAATTCGCGGCGATTTCGTTGTACCGGTCGAGGATGGCTTTCTTTTCCGCCACGCCTTCCATGGCATTGCCGAGCACGTCCTTGGTGGAATCGAGTTCCGGCTCCTGCGGAAGATATCCGACCTTCACGCCATCAGCGGCGCGCGCTTCGCCGACGAAGTCGTCCGTGACGCCGGCCATGATCTTGAGCAGCGTGGATTTGCCCGCACCGTTCAAGCCCACGACGCCGATTTTTGCGCCGGGGAGGAAGGAGAGCGAGATGTCCTTCAGCACCTGCTTGCCGCCCGGATAGGACTTGGACAGCTTGTGCATGTGGTAGACGTACTGGTGGGCTGCGGCCATCGGGGGCGCCTCGTCATTTCGAAGTTGAGGGATGTTGCAGGCCTTCTAGCCGATTGGCCGGGCGGGCACAATGTCGGCGCGATGGGCGTATGGGCCAGCATCGGTCACCCGTGATCCTGGCCTGTCGCCGCCCGACCGCGGCGGACCGCCGTCCGCATCAGACGTTCGCGACACCGGTGAAAAAGTAGCGGCCGAGGCCGATCGTAAAGACGAACCCGCCCCAGAGCGTATGCTCGATGATCACCGCCCAGATCGATCGCGTTTCCAGATAGCGGGCGGCAAACAGGCAGCCGCCGAAGACCGTCGCAATGACGGCGAAGGGCTGCCCGATGACGAGGTGGGCAAAGCCGAACAGCACGCCGTTGAGCGCTATTGCCGCCCCGGTACGATCGGCTAAAAGCGGTCCATAACGGTGGAAGAAAAACGTGCGGTATACGATCTCCTGTGTCGCCACCGAGGCGATCGGATAGGCGAGCATGACCATCAGCCACAGTTGCGGCCGATTGCGGGGAAACTCGAACAGCCAGGTGGGGTGGGTCTCCTTGAGCCATGCCCAGATGCCCAGCGCGCCGACGGCGAACACGACCAGAATGGAGAGAAGTGTTGGCCAACTGAAACCGCGCGACAATTCCCTTTTGAGCGAGAAGCTGCGGTCGGCGAGCAGGATCGCCAGGACGACGCCGAGGACCGGAAGCAGCGCCAGGAAAAGAGGAATGCGAGCCTGATGCACGGCCGCGTGCATGGCGAGCGGAGCCGCCACGAAAAGCAGCGCCATCTCAGTGACGAGCCATGCGGCGCGCGCCGTCGTCAGCTGCGGCTGCGCCAGCGTTCCCCCCGCCGCCAGACCCATGCGGCTAAAGATCGTCGGTGTTGAAGGTATCGCAGCTCTGCATCTTGCCCGACTTATAGCCATTCGTGAACCAGCGCATGCGCTGCTCGGCCGAGCCGTGCGTGAAGGCGTCGGGCACCACGTAGCCCTGCGTCTTCTTCTGGATCATGTCGTCGCCGATGGCGTTGGCGGCACGCAGGCCTTCTTCGATGTCACCGGGCTCGAGACGGTTGTTGAGCTGGTGATTGAGGTTTGCCCAGACGCCGGCAAGGCAGTCGGCCTGCAATTCCATGCGCACCTGGAGGGCATTCGACTGGCGCTCATCCATGCGCTGCTTCAAGCCCTGCACTTTGTCCGCAATGCCGAGCAACGTCTGGACGTGGTGCCCGACTTCATGGGCAACGACGTAGGCCTGGGCGAAGTCACCCGGTGCATTGAAGCGCCGCTTTAGTTCGTCATAGAAAGCCAGGTCGATGTAGATTTTTTGATCCAGCGGGCAATAGAACGGGCCCATCTGCGTCTGGCCGACACCGCAGGCGGTTCGTGTGCCGCGCGAAAAGATCACGAGCTGCGGCTCCTTGTAATTCTCGCCGAAGCTCTCGAAGACCTTGTTCCAAACCTTCTCGGTGTCGGCGAGCACGCGGCCGATGAACACCTTCATTTCATCGCTTGATCCCGCGGCCGTCTTGGATCCTTGTCCCGGAAGTCCAGGGATGTCGGAACCGCCCGGACGCTGCGTCTCCTGCTGACGGGGCATCTCGATTTGTGGGAACTGGCCCCCTCCGCCGCCGGTCAGCACGTCGAGAGGGTTGATGCCGAACAGCAGCATGATCACGCCGATGATGAGGAGCGACGTGATGCTCATGCCACCGCGGCCGCCCATGGGAATTTGTATCCCACCCGGCATGCCGCCGAACCCGCCGCCCTGACCGCGGCGATCCTCGACGTTTTTGCTTTCCTGATCGTTCTCGTCGTAGCGCATCCGCTGCCTCTGTCTGTTGCCGACCGAGCGGCTTTTCACCTCAATGCATACTTTGCCGGGACGCCGGAGTAAACGCGCGCGAGCCCGCTCACTGCCAGATCCCACGGCACGGACGTCGCGATGTGCTCATCCGAAATGCAGCGATGCATCCCGACAGCAGCGGTGGATATCCCGTAATTCGCGCACAATCGGCCATTCTTGCGCCGCGCGAGGGGTGGCATGTGATGTGCGAGCCGCCGAGGGCCATCACGATCTCAAAGCATGGAGTTGCGATATGTTGAGCCGCCCGTTCCTGCCATTCAGGGTCCGCCCGCTGCACGAAAACAAGGTTCGGCCTTCGCCGCTGCAAACGTCCGACATTCTCGATGCTCTGGACGAGATGAAGCCATTTGCCGTCAAGGCCGAGCGCCGCCCCATGAAGGCGACACCCCTTCTCGTGTCCGGCCGCCAGGTGCGCCCCCTGCGGCTCGATCGCTGATCCGTCGCCCGGGCACGTCTGTCACCAGACGGGCCGCCGCCGCCGGGGTGCACGCGTTAACCTTTTGTCAACCAACTGGGGCCGAAGCTCACGGGCAGCATTTTGCTGATTTGGTCGCGAGGCGCGCCCGTGGACGACCTGGAACCCACCCAGAAATTGACGTCGTCCCTCAACGAGGTGACGAACGATACCGGGCGCGTGGCGTTCTGCGGTCCCTACGTGATTTCTGCGATCACTGGATACCCCGTCAGCAAGGTGGAGCGGGCCATCAATGCCTACCGGGACTTGCCGCCGGACCTGAAGCACGCGGTCAAGGGCACCTACGCTGACGAAGTGGAGGCGGCGCTCGCGATCTACGGCTACGCCATGACGCTCAAAGAAAGCTTCATGCATCTGGAGCGCAAGAAGCGTCCGAGCGTGTGGACATGGATGCAGAAGCCCCGCAACGCCTGGTCGCACTACATCCTGGCGATCCACAAAGGCAAAGAAGGCCACTGGATCCTGATCAAGGGCGTGAAGATGTGTGACACCTTCACGGAAGGCCAATGGACGTTTGTCTGCGATGGACCGCACCGGGGCTGCCGCATCATGGAGATCTTTGAAGTGAAGCGCGCGATCGACGCTTGAGGGCGGTTGCCGACGCGGCGGCGGCGGGAAGTCCGCCCATCGCTGGTGACTAAGGTCATCTTGCCAATTTCCATTCCCGAACCGGCCGGACACTGATATTCTTGACGCTTATCAATCGCCGGAGACATCAATGCAGCGTCGGACCAGCACTTTCATCGCAGCGGTTGCAGCTTTCGCGGCCCTTGTTCCGCTCCTCGATACGCCGGCCGAGGCGTCACGGCGGCGGGCAGCGGGCATCGCGGCCGGTGTAGCGGTCGGCATCGCGGCGGCCGCCATCATCGCCAATTCGAACCGTGCCTATGCCAACGATCGCGTTTACCGCCGCAGCAACTGGCGCGCCCGGTGTGACCGCTGGCTGCGCCAATGCGATCGCGGCAACGACTATTCCTGCGAGAGGTTTGAAACGCGCTGCTGATCCGTCAGCGGTCGCTCATGGATACGAAGGCCGGTGGCGAAAGCTGCCGGTCTTTTTTGTTCCGCGTCCCGAAGACACGAACGGCGCGATTTCTCGAATATCTGGCCGGCACATCGTGTCGCCATACGCAGAAAGGCCGCCCGGTGAGGGGCGGCCTTTCCATTTCAGAGGCTCGTGGTGCGATCAGCTTAGAAGTTGATCAGACCGCCGACGCCGACATACTGGAAGTCTTCGACAGCGAACCGCCAGGACCCAGTTCCGTTGATCGTCGAGGTCCAAGCGACATAGTGGCGATACTTGACCCAGACCGACATGGCCGCTGCGTCGACTTCCTGAACGATACCGCCGCCCCAGAGTTCGAGTTCGTTGATGTCGACAACGTCATCGCTATCAACCGCTGTCACCAGTCAAACCGTCGTCATCCGACGTTGTAGCCACGTCGCCGTCCGCGTTCAGGTACTCGCCGTAGAATACGGTGTGGCCGAGAGCCGAGAAGCGCGAGCGCAGACCAACTTTACCGTACCAAGTGTCAGCGTCCTGCCGAATGTCGCCATCAGTGTCGTTCTGCATGTGCCGCATATGCACCGTAAGCGAACAGACCCGTCGGAACGTGCATCACGAACGCACCAGCCTGGAAGTACTGAGCATCGATCGCCAGTGACCACCGCGACCAGCCATCGTCAATCTGCTGATGCGTTGACCTCGTTGTAGGCGGCAGCGGCCGCGAGCTTGAAGCCGCCCCATTCACCGGCGTACCGGCCGCGACATCCCACATGTCATCTTCACCCCAAGAGGCGCTGACCGAGAAGCCGCCGAAGGTGGGCAAGTCGTAGCGGACGACGTTCTGCGTCAGGCCGTTGCAGTCACCCCAGGCGCCGCCCATGCTGACGCAACCACCAGCAGTGCTGCCCCAAATCTGACTGTCCAGGTTGCCGCCGTTCGCGGACGACGAAGACTGCGCGTGTCGAACGCCACCCAGTTAGCCGGAACGAGCGAGCCCGAACCGTCGACGAGGATGGCCGTATTGTCCGAAGCCTGCGACTGCTTACCAAGCGACATCTTGCCGAGATGATCTGACTTCACGAACCAGTAGGACTGCAGCGTCTGCACGCCGCCGAGCCGGTAGCACCACCGCCAAGCTGGTTGTAAGAGCCGGACCGTTAGGACTGTCTTGGTTCGTCGTCAAGACCATCAGAGCCAATGGCTTCGATCTGCAGCACATAACCAGCCGACCAGCCGGGCGAGATCTGAGCCGAACCCGTGAACTTCACGTGGCTGCCCAGCGTCGTGCCGAGGTCGTGGACGTAGGTGTTGACTCTCGACACCGTCATCCCAGAAGGTGATCTGCTGGCCAACCCAGCCAGAGACCGTCAGCGAGACTTTACGGTTGCCCTTGCGGGCCGTCGTGGCCTCGAGTTCGGCGATGCGCTCCTCGAGGTCAGCGCAGCAGTTCCCCCCAAGGTCTGCTGCCGACGCGCTGGTGATGGACATCCCGCCTGCGAGCAGGCCGGCCGCCACCAGTGCGTAGAGGTTGTGTTTCTTCATTTAACTTCTCCCGTCTACTAACTTAAAGAACGGGCGCTAGACGCAACTGCTGCAAACTTCACGCAACGGACGCCACACGCTCAATCTCGACCAGCGGTCAAAGCCTCGCTCCGAATCACCGCTCAGGGCAGGATACTAAGCAGATCGATGAGACTGGTTAAACGGCAAAGTACCAGATGGCTGTGGATTCCCCGGTCGATGTTGCGCAATAGCCACGATGGCGTCCGGGAGCCCTAACGGTTGATTTCCATCGCTTTAATCTTGATTGCTCAGGGATCGTCGCGGCTGTTTAAAGCGGGATTCAGCTTTGCGCAACACTGTTCTAAGCGGCGGCATCCGTGAAGGCGAGCGCCTCTTTGGCGTTGACCCGCCGTGCCCATCATTTCATCGAATTCAGTGATAACCGATCGTTAGGCGAACCGGTGTTGTCTTTGCTGCAGCGCATAAACGACCCTTGTTGACTCGCTCGGCTTATCTTAAGTTTGTTGCGCTGCAATATCAGGGAACGAAGCGGATAGTCCGTCCGTTCTAACCGAAGTGCCTCCATGTCCTTGGCAATGTCGCCACAATTTCCGGATAGGCGTCTGATGCTGACGATTTCCATCCGCGCCGGGGGGCCGGTCACAGAAATCATTGAGTTTAATTGGACCAGCCAGGACACCTGCGACCCTCTGGGGCGGCAGGCGCCCGCCGGGTCTCAGAGTGCTTGCGTCTTCCGCAACAGACACGACACATCGCATGAGCAACACTTCCGACGGACCCACGCGGCGGGCTTTCGTACTGACAGGGGCAGCATGGGCAGCGCTGCTTGCGGTCGCGCGGCTCGCGGGCGAACCAAGTACCGCCCTGGCGCAAGAACAGCCGGCGGCGACGGAGCCGTTCGCGGCCAAAGACGTCTTGAAGCTCGCTGAAGATCTGGCGGCAAAGGATTTCCAGCGCCCTTCCATCGAGGTGCCGGAGCCTTTCAATGCGTTGAAGTCGGAACAGTATCGCGACATTCGCTTCCGCAATGAGCAGGCCTTGTGGCAATCGGAGCGGATCGGCGTGGAAGTGCACCTGCTGCCGCGCGGGTGGATCTATGAGACGCCTGTTGAAATTCGCGTTGTCGAAGATGGTCAGGCGCGCCGTCTCGTCGCCGACAGCCGCATGTTCACGTTCGGTCAGTCGATCCCATCCGCGCCGGAGGCGGCGCCATATGCGTTCTCGGGATTTCGTCTCGTCGGCCCCTTGAGCCGGGCGGACCGTGTCGACGAATACGCGGTTTTCCAGGGCGCCAGCTACTTTCGCGCCATCGGGCTTGGCCAGACGTACGGGTTGTCGGCGCGCGGCTTGGCGGTCAATACCGCTCAGCCGGCCGGCGAAGAGTTTCCGATCTTTCGCGCGTTCTGGATCGAAAAGCCGCGTAACCCGGGCTCCGAAGTCGTGGTGCACGGTTTGCTTGACAGTCCTTCAGTCGCGGGCGCCTACCGCTTCACGATCGCGCAGGGCGAGACAACGGTGATGCTCGTCGATGCGGTGCTCTATCCCCGCCGGACCCTCAAACACGTCGGGATTGCGCCGCTGACCAGCATGTACCTCAAGGGACGTGCCCAGCGCCGTGTGAACGGCGATCTCAGACCCGCCGTGCACAACAGCGAAGGGCTTGCGATCCTGAACGGGCGCGGGGAACGCCTCTGGCGGCCGCTGACCAATCCGCGCACGCTGCAGACCAGCGCGTTTATCGATAAAGGTCCGCGCGGCTTCGGCCTCATGCAGCGTGACCGAAACTTTGCAACCTTCGACGATCTTGCCGCCCAATTCGAGCGGCGGCCGAGTCTCTGGGTAGAACCGCGGGGCAATTGGGGCGACGGATACGTCGAACTGATCGAGATCCCGTCGGAGGAAGAGATTCACGACAACGTCGTTGTGTACTGGACGCCGGCGACACCTTTGGAACCCGGCAAGCCCTATCCTATTTCTTACAGGCTACACTGGGGCACAACGGCTCCGCTTCCGGCAGCGGGGGCGCGGGTCGTGCGGACCGCGGCAGGACCGGCCCGGAAGGAAAACTGGGCACGCTTCTCGATCGACTTCGCGGGTCCGGCGTTAACAGAGAGTGGCGAACTTCCGGCCATCGACCTCACGGTCAGCGCCGGCACCGTGCATAACCCGGCTGTGCAGCAGCATCCGGCAATTGGCGGCGTGCGTGTGACGTTCGACTTCGAGACCGGCGGGTCTGAGATGAGTGAAATGCGCCTGGTGCTCAGACGTGGCGATGCGACGATATCCGAAACCTGGCTATACCGGTGGACTGCCTGATGAGTAACCCGAGCCACGTGGATGAGGCGACTCTGCAATAGCGGCGGGCACCATGCACGTGCAGCATCCATCCGCACGAAAGGATGCCAGCGACCCTGCGCTCCTGCCGGCGGAGGCACCGCTCGCTATGCCGCCTCAGGATCTGTCAAAGAAGGTTGCATTCACGATCGATCCGACGCGCCGGGGTTCCTGGATCCCCCGCGCTGCCGTTCTGGTCGGCGCGCTGTCGCTGACTTTCGCGTTCGCCTATGAGTTGTACGGCGTTCTCTCGTTTGTTGCGATGACGCCGATCCAGTTCGTGTTCCTCATCCTCTCGACGATCACATTCGGATGGATCGCTTTCGGCTCGCTCAGCGCAGCCATGGGTTTCCTCCCGCTCTTTGCCGGCGATCACACGGACACGCTGGAGGTCCCGTCGGCGAACGGCCCGCTGGAGAGCCGGACCGCCCTGCTATTTCCCGTCTATCACGAAGAGCCGCACCGCATCGCCGGAACGATCGCTGCGATGGCCGAGGAGCTCGTGCATCTGGGCAAGGCCGCGCAGTTCGACATTTTCATTCTGTCCGACACACGCGGGGCAGACGAAGGACAGGCTGAAGAGGCCTGCTATCGCGAATTGGCCGCCCACCTCGATGGTGTCGTGTCGATCTACTATCGCCGCCGGATCGAGAACACCGCGCGCAAGGCGGGCAATGTCGAAGACTGGGTTGAACGCTTCGGCGGCGCCTATGAGAATTTCATCATTCTCGACGGCGACAGCGTGATGTCGGGCGAGGCGGTCGTGCGTTTGGCACGCGCGATGGAGCAAGACCCGCGCGCAGGCCTCATTCAATCGATCCCGCGCCTCACCGGCGGCACGACGCTGCTCCAGCGCCTGCAGCAGTATGCAAGCAACGTCTACGGTCCGGCCGTTGCCGGCGGCCTTGCCTCCTGGCATCGCGACCAAGGCAACTACTGGGGTCATAATGCCATCATTCGCACCGCGGCGTTCGCCAGCGCCGCGGGCCTCCCCATCCTGACCGGTCGCAAGCCATTCGGTGGGCCGATCCTCAGCCACGACTTCGTCGAGGCGGCGCTGTTACAGCGCGCCGGATGGGGCGTCCACATGGTCCCGAGCGTGCCGGGTTCCTATGAGGGCATGCCGCCGGGGCTCATTGATCTCGTTGTCCGCGACCGCCGATGGGCTCAGGGCAACCTGCAGCATCTGGCGCTGATCCCACGCCGCGGGTTGAGCGTGATGGGCCGGGTGCATCTTTCCATGGGTGCGTTCGCCTACGTCGTGTCGGCCATCTGGGCGCTCTCATTGGCCACGGGTATCGTGCTTGCCCTGCAGAGCCAGCAGTTGATCCCAAGCTACTTCCAGGACAGCAAAACGCTGTTTCCGATCTGGCCGGTCATCGACCCTGGCGCGGCCATGCGGCTCTTCCTTGGAACGATGGCGGTGGTGCTGCTGCCCAAGGCTCTGGGGCTTGCACTGGAATTGAAGCGGGCCGCGGAGGCGCGCGAACTGTTCGGTACGCCCCGGGCGCTTGCGGCGGTGTTGGTCGAGACGTTCTTCTCCATGCTGTTGGCGCCGATCCTGATGATGACGCAAACGGTGGCGGTGGTCCAAATTCTGTCCGGCATGGACAGCGGCTGGAAGGCGCAGCGGCGGGATGACGGCAGCGTGCCGTTGGCATTCGCGATGCGGTTTCATGCGCAGCACATGGCGGCGGGCGCTATCATCGCCGGCATTTGCTGGATCGTATCGCCAGGGCTGCTGCTGTGGATGTTGCCGGTGATCGCCGGTCTCGTACTCGCTGGTCCGCTGAACTGGCTGACCAGCCAGCGTGCGGGCGAAGCGATGTCAGCATTGCTCAGCACTTGGGACGACCGCGATCCGCCGTCAATTCTGATCCGGGCGCGCGAACTCGCCACTGACTGGCAGAAGCGGTTTACGACGGCTGCGGTGGCGGCCAAGCAGCCGGCCAACGACAGCGCGCAGGTGAATGTCCCGCGCGCGGCCTGAGCGCCTTGGCATCAGAATGCTTGCCGGTTCGTCGCGCCTGTTTCCTCCGCAGCCTTGATGCGGCGGAAGATTTCCGGAACAAGATCGCGCACGCGAATTTCCGGCGCATCCAGGAAGGGCAGCGGTCGCGTCACCGTCAGCGCGGCCACGCCGATGCGGGCTGTCAGCGCGCCGTTGAACGCACCCTCGCCGAGACGGCGGCTCAACCGTCGCAACAGATCCTGCCCCAGGAACTGCCCCAAGAGATCGTCGGTCATCGCGACCCCGCCGGTCGCCACGATGTGGCCCAGGACAAGACGCGCGAGCTTCATCGTCCCCGTAAATCCGGGGCGGCCCCCATAGAGCGTCGCGAGCGTCCGCAGCATGCGCAGGTTTTCGATCGCGACGAACAGCATGGCGATCCAAGCCATCGGCGAAATGGCCGTGACCGTCGCAACACGCTTTGCTGATTTCAGGATTTGTCGGCGGGCCTGTCCATCGAGGGGCGCCATCACTTCGCGATCCGCGAGGCGCAAGAGATCACCCGGATCGCGACCGTCGCTTGCGTGTTCGGCGAGACGGGCAAGGCCCCAACGGCAATCGGCGCGATGAGCCAGAAGCCGCTGCAGGGCGGCCACCGCATTGCGCTCCGCTCTCACATCCTTGCGCGCCAGGGCCGTGGCGACTGCCTCGTTCAACGCGTGCAGCCGGCCGAGCCGCATCAAGCCGACGATCTCGCGCAGGACGAGAACGACCGAAGCAACAAGCGCCAGCATGCCGAGACCGAACGCCAGCCAACCGACCCAATCCTGACGTTCGAAGGCCGCGGAGACGAAGCGGCCGAAGGCGAGCCCAGCCGCGAGCCCGGCCAGACCGGCAAGGGCCGAGACCAGGATTGCTCCCCAGCGGATGCCGGCGTTCCACTCTTCCGGCGTCGGCCGCACGCGGATTTCACCGGGCAGCACGCGGTCCTTCGCATCGGCGCGCCCGGAGGCCTTGGCCTCGATGGTCGCTTCCGTCACCTCGAAAACCTGGGGGCCGCGCGGTGGCGACTTCGGCGTCTCGGCATTCGTCATGGCAGCCAATCCCCGATGAGATAGTCGAGCGCCCGATCGAGACGGATATGCGGCGTGGGCGCCGGCTCGCTGGAGCCGATGGGTGAGGCCAGGCGCGGCGGCCGGAAGCGCACGAACGTTGCGGCGGCGCCTGAGAGTTCACGCCCTGGGTGCGCGAGCGCTTCCTGCGGATCGTCCGGCAGGTCGCCCGGAAAGATCACAGCCTCGCGCTTGCCGTCAAAGGTCTTGCCCGCCACGACTTCTCCCGGCATCGGAATACCGGCGATACACGGCAGCGTATCCGCACCCTGCTTCACTTCAGCTTCGCGCGTCGCGCGCAGAGCCGAAATCGCCATCACGCGCACGTCGCCCCCGGCGGTCGTGACGCGTTTGGCGGCCCGTTGCGTCAGCGCCATCAGAATCGCTTCCAGCCGGTCGTGACTGGTCCGGCTCACATGATCGGCCTTGGTGGCTGCGAACAGCACACGATCGATGCGGCGCGTGTACAGGCTCGACAACCAGGTGTTGGAACCCGGCCGAAACGCAGACAGTACGCTGGTCAGTGCGTCTTCAAGATCGGCGACACTTTCCGGGCCGCGCGAGAGCGCCCCCAGCACATCGACCAGCACCACTTGCCGGTCGAGCTTCAGGAAATGATTGCGGAAGAACGGTTTCACCACTTCGCGCTTGTAGCTTTCGAAGCGGCGCTCGAGCAGGCGGGCCAGCGCCGAATTCGCGGCATCCGGTGTGGTCGCCAGATCGAGCGGAAAAAACGTCAGCAGCGGCGAACCGGAGAGATCGCCCGGCATCAGGAAACGGCCGGGTGTGAGCGCACCGACACCGTGCTCGGAGGCTTTGGCGGCGGCGAGATAGTCGGTGAACAGTTTCGCCCCTTCGATTGCCGCCTGCTCGGCATCGGCCGATCGAGGACGCCTTCAAGGCGAAGTTGCGCCAGGCGTCGGAGAATTTCGAGCGTTGCGGCGCGCGGGCTTTGCGCAACGCATCCTCGCACCACGACATGTAGCTCTGATCGAGAAGCGCCAGATCGATCAGCCATTCGCCGGGATAATCGACAATATCCACGTGCAGGCGGTCGAGCCCCAACGTGCGGCGGATGATGTCGCCGGGCCGGAATGTGAGCGAAAGACGCAGTTCGGAGATGCGCCGCGTACTGTCGGGCCACTCGGCGGGATCGCGAGCCAGCGCCCCCAGGTGGGCTTCATAGTCGAAGCGCGGCACCGCGTCGTCCGGTTGCGGCTCGAGGATACAATCGCGCAGGCGCCCCTCGGCTTCGGGCGCAAAGAACGGCAGCCGGCCGCCGATCATCAGATTGCGCACCAGAGCGGTGATGAACACGGTTTTGCCGGCCCGCGACAGTCCCGTCACGCCGAGGCGGACGGTGGGCGTGAAGGCATCTTTGAGGGTGGCGCCGGCGGATCGCAAGGAAGATCGGCGCGGCAGCTCGTAGGTGGGGCGGTTCAAGGGAACGTCTCCGGTTCCCTTACCTAGGCCCTCGGCGGGCCAGCCGCAAGGTCGTGTGCGGCGACGACCGTGAGCAGATGATGCGACTTCGGTCTCAGCCGAGCGCGACGTTGTGGAAGACGACGAAGATGCCGGCGCCGATCACGATGAGGCCCATCAGCAGAATCGCGCCCGAACGAAAAAACTCGCCCATGACACAGAACTCCCGGAGCCTTGATTGGCTCCATGGTTCGAACGTTACGCCCATCTCGATGAACGCAAACTGAAGGCGGCGTTACGCTTTCGTCATTCCGGCGGCCTTCATTCCGCCGATCTTATTCTGGCGCCTTCATTCCGGGGGCGTCCAGAGGACCTGCTCAATGTGGGTTGCGCCGGCCGCCAGCATCACGAGGCGATCGAAGCCCAGCGCGCACCCGGACGCGGCCGGCATGTGGGCAAGGCTTGCGAGAAAATCCTCATCGATGGGATAGCGCTCGCCGTAGATCTTTTGCTTCAGCGCCATCTGCGCTTCGAGGTTGGCGCGCTGGAGGTCGGGGTCGGTGAGTTCGCCGAAGCCGTTGGCGAGTTCGACACCGCAGCAATAGAGTTCAAATCGTTCCGCTACACGGCAATCGCGTGGAGATGGGCGGGCAAGGGCTGCCTCGACCGCTGGATATTCGATCAGCAGTTGCGGCTGGCCAAGGCCGAGCTTCGGCTCGATGACAGCGGCCAACACGCGGGCGTAGAGATCCGACCAGCTATCGTCGTCGCGCACCGTGATCCCCTGAGCCCGCACCTGTTCCGCCAGCGCGTCACGGTCGGGCGTGCCGCCGGGGAGTGTCTTAAGCAGATCGATGCCGGCAAAGCGGGAGAAGGCTTCCGCGACGGTCAGCCGGTCGGCGGCGCCCTTGGGGACCGCAACGGCGCCGCGCCATGAGATCAAGCGCTGACCGGTGGTTTCGCAGGCAAGACGCAACAGGTGGGCGGCGTCGTCCATCACCGTCTCGTAGCCGACCCCCGCCCGATACCATTCCAGCATCGTGAACTCGGTCGCATGCAGCGGACCATGCTCGCGATTGCGGAAGCAGGGGGAGAAAGCAAAGATTTTCGTCTCGCCTGCCGCCAGCAATTTCTTCATGGCGAATTCGGGCGATGTATGGAGGTAGCGGCGCGTGCGCGACAGATCCGGGCCGATGATTTCAGTTGAGAGCGCATGCAGGTGGGCCTCGTTGCCGGGGGAGACCTGGAGGCATCCAGGCTCCACCTCGAGGAAGCCTTCGCTCTCGAACCAGGCGCGGATCGCCGCCTTGATGCGCCCGCGTGCGATTAGGAAAGGGCGGCGGTCCTGATGCCGGTCCGGGCTCCACCAAGGGGAAATTCTCGTCATCTTTTCCGGGACTTCCGCGAACTGGGGGCGGCTGTGATCAGGGCCGAACGGCCGCACTTGGCCTTTTTCATGCGAATAGAGTATGAGAGGCGCTCAAATCCCCGCCCGCCACCGTGCCGTCTCAGGCTTGGCATCGCGCGCTCGCCGAGCGCGTTAGACGTGGCGGCATCCATGGAGACCACTCGTGGCCAAGGTTATCGCAAGCTCGGTGCGCAAGGGCAACGTGCTCGATCTGGACGGCAGGCTTGCCGTCGTCATGCACGCCGAAAACATTCATCCCGGCAAGGGCACCCCCGTCACGCATCTGGAAATGCGCCGCATCGCCGACGGGGTTAAAATCGTCGAGCGCTATCGCACCACCGACCAGGTCGAGCGCGCCTACCTCGACGAGAAGGACTACAACTACCTCTATGAAGACGAGATGGGCTACAACTTCATGCAGCCCGAATCCTTCGACCAGATCACGGTATCGAAAGAGGTTCTGGGTGATCAGGCGCAGTGGCTGCAAGAGGGCATGACCTGCTCTGTTTCGCTGCACGAGGGTAATCCGATTTCGATCGAGCTGCCGCAGCGCGTGACGCTCGAGATCACCGAAGCCGAACCGGTCGTGAAGGGTCAGACGGCCTCGTCATCGTACAAAACGGCCAAGCTTTCGAACGGCGCTCGCGTCATGGTCCCCTCGCACATCGGCGCCGGCACGCGCGTCGTCGTCATGACGGCGGACGGTTCTTACGTCGAGCGCGCGAAAGACTGATCCGGCTTAGAAGCCACAGACATTGAAATGCGCCGGGCATGCTCGTGTCCGGCGCATTTCTTTTTCACGCTTGCCGCCACGCCACGTGGGCCTCGAGCACTGTCGGATCGGCCCCGTGTGCAAGAACCTTGGCGATGTCGCGCAGCAGCGCCAGTTCGGGATGATGCTCGTCCTGCGCGCGGTGGATTGTCGGCTCGAAATTCCAGCCGGGGGAGCGGGCGCCCAACTTGATCAGCCGCTTGAGGTTGCTCAGTGCAACACCGCCCCGTGAACGGTCGTGCGCCAACAGATAGAACATCAGTTCAGCGAGAACGTCAGGGGTGGGCGCACTTTCGGCCAGGATGAGGGACAACGCCGCCGAGAGCTGCTGCTGCCCTTCGGGATTGCTGCCTTCTGACAATAGGTGGCGTGCGAAGTTCGCGGCGATCGCACTGTCCGACGGTCTGTGGCGTAGGGCGAGCCGGTAGAGCTGTTCGGCATCGGCGGCATCCTGACCGTGGTCCGTGAGGAACGTGGCGTAGCCCGCAAGCAGGTGCGCGTCGTCGGGAGATTGCGACAGCGCCTCCAACCATCGTGACTGCGCGCGCCTCACATCGAGACCCGCAATGGCCTCGGCCGCGAGTGCTGCCTGCCAACCGGCCGGCAGCTCAGGACGCATTATCTTCATGCGCTGTGTCTCATCGCGCAGCCCCCGCAGTCGGATGCATGGTCCGCCCCCTTATTGTCGTGCACGAGACTAACGCGGGACCTGATGGTCTGCTAGTCGGCCAAAGTCGAGGTCGAGGACTAGCCGTCCGTTCTATTTCGGCGTCCGTGGCGCCCATCTTGACGCTATCGCCTTGCGCTTTGCCGATGAGCGCGCGGGCGAGCGGCGAGACGTAGGAGACGGTGCCGCGCGCGGGATCGGCTTCGTCTTCGCCGACAATGCGATAGGTGACTCGGCGGCCGTCGCTTCTCAGGAGCGTGACGGAGGAGCCGAACTGCACGGTCTTGGTGCCGGCCGGCTCCGGCATGACCTCGGCCGATTGCTGGCGCTGCGACCAGTAGCGCAGATCGCGCGCAATCTTCTGCAACGCCGCACGGTCGGCCGACGTTTGCGCCTCTGCGTAGGCCACGTTGAGGCGTTCGACCTCCGCGTCAATCGCGGCCAGACCGGTCTGCAGTCACGAGATTGCGGTGCTCGGAGACCGGCCGATCCGGCAGGTCTTCAAGCCCCTCGCCCGTGTCTTCTTTTACGAACGCTCGGCTCATGGGAGAACTCTATCCCAATCGACGCCTGGGAGACAGCATGCGGCAGAGCATGGATACGCTGACGGTAAAGACGCGCGGAACGGGGCTCGTCGAGATCACCCCCGAGGTGGCGCGGGTGCTCGGGGCGTCGCGTGTCGTCGATGGGCTCGTCACGGTCTACTGCCGGCACACGTCGGCCTCGCTCGTCATTCAGGAGAATGCCGACCCGGACGTGCAGCGCGACCTTCAGGCCTTCTTCCGGCGGCTCGTCCCGGAAGGAGATCCGCTGTTCATCCATACCACCGAAGGCCCCGACGATATGCCCGCGCACGTGAAAGCAGCGCTGACGCAGACCTCGATTTCTATCCCCGTTTCCGGCGGACGCATGCTGCTCGGCACGTGGCAAGGGATCTATCTTTTCGAACATCGCACCCAGCCGCACACGCGCCAAATCGTGGTGCACGTCATCGGGGCGTAACCCGCGTTCGCGAATTGAATTTGCGAAATTCACTGCGGGATTGAGCTTGCAGTAATTGAACATCGAATTATCCATACTCAGACATTTCGGAGGTTTTCTGTATTGACCCAGATCATGATCATGGGAAGTTCGGATCGGCTATGCATTGTTTGTTTTCCTTCAGTTGAACGAAACAAAAAAATTTGGGAGGCCACATGTCAATTCTTCAGGAAAGGGAAGCAAGCGTGCTCGTGCCGCTGGCTCTGTCCTGCATATCTTGCCTGTCACTATTCTGACCCCGTCCGCATCGGCGCAGGCAACCAAGCCGAACATCCTGTTCATTGTTTCCGATGACACCGGCTATGGCGATCTCGGCCCCTACGGTGGGGGTGAGGGTCGCGGGATGCCGACGCCGAGCATTGACCGAATGGCGAGCGAAGGCATGACCTTCCACTCCTTCTACGCCCAGCCGAGCTGCACGCCTGGCCGCGCAGCCATGCAGACCGGACGCATTCCAAACCGGAGCGGCATGACGACGGTGGCGTTTCAGGGACAAGGCGGCGGATTACCGGCAGCGGAATGGACGCTCGCATCGGTGTTGAAGACCGGCGGGTATCAAACCTACTTCACCGGCAAGTGGCATCTTGGCGAGGCCGACTACGCGCTCCCGAACGCGCAGGGCTACGACGAGATGAAGTACGTCGGTCTTTATCATCTCAATGCCTACACCTATGGCGATCCGACTTGGTTCCCCGATATGGACTCAGAAACTCGTGCGCTGTTCCAGAAGGTGACCAAAGGTTCGCTGTCTGGCAAAGCGGGTGAGACGGCAAAGGAAGATTTCAAGATCAATGGACAATACGTCGATACGCCGGTGATCGACGGGAAAGAGGGCGTCGTCGGCATTCCCTTCTTTGACGGCTACGTTGAAAAAGCGGCTTTGGAGTTCCTCGACAAGGCAGCAAAGGCTCCCGACAAGCCTTTTTTTATCAATGTCAACTTCATGAAAGTCCATCAGCCGAACATGCCGGCGCCGGAGTTCGAGCATAAATCGATTTCGAAATCGAAGTATTCCGACTCGGTCGTGGAACTCGACACCCGCATTGGGCGGATCATGGACAAGCTCCGCGATCTGGGCATGGATAAGAACACCCTTGTCGTCTACACGACCGATAACGGCGCTTGGCAAGATGTTTATCCCGATGCCGGTTACACACCGTTCCGCGGAACCAAGGGAACCGTGCGCGAAGGCGGTAATCGTGTTCCGGCTATTGCCGTCTGGCCGGGTAAGATCAAGCCGATTCCAAGAGCCATGACATCGTCGGCGGCCTCGATTTGATGGCCACGTTCGCATCGGTGGCAGGTGTGAAACTTCCGGAAAAGGACCGCGAAGGCCAGCCCATCATCTTCGACAGCTACGACATGTCGCCCATCCTCTTAGGCACGGGCAAGTCTGTGCGGAAAAACTGGTTCTTCTTCACTGAAAATGAATTGTCGCCGGGCGCGGCCCGCGTGGGACACTTCAAGGCAGTGTTCAACTTACGTGGTGACAACGGCCAGCCGACCGGCGGCCTGGCGGTCGATACGAATTTTGGTTGGAAAGGTAGCGAGAAGTATGTCGCCACGGTCCCGCAGGTTTTCGACCTTCTGGCAGACCCGCAAGAGCGCTACGATCTATTCATGAACAACTTTACGGAACGCACCTGGACGATGGTTCCCATCGAGGCTGCCATCAAAGACCTGATGATGACGTACGTGAAATACCCGCCGCGCAAATTGCAGAGCATGGGATACGACGGTCCGATCGAGATTTCGAAGTATCAGAAGTTCCAGTGGCTTCGAGAGCAACTGGGCCGGGAAGGATTTCAATCTTCAATTGCCGACAGGCAACTGATGCTCGACACGCGGGCTGGCGAAAGCTGGCCCGCTTTCACTTTTTGCATAAGTCCGGACTAATTCCGCAAGGGAACAAACATTTGGAGCGCTCGCATGACACGTTGGCTCGACTCTCGCGCTTCTGAACCTCATTGCATTCACGAGCACAGTTGCTGCCGCAGACCCCTTGCCGTCCTGGAACGAGGGACCAGCTAAGCAGTCCATCATCACATTCGTCGAGGCCGTGACGACAACGGGCAGTCCCGACTTCGTTCCTACCGAAGAGCGCATTGCAACGTTCGATAACGACGGCACGCTTTGGCCCGAGCAACCGATGTACACGCAGTTGGCCTTTGCGCTCGACCGCGTGAAGGCCATGGCTCCGCTTCATCCCGAATGGAAAGAGACGCAGCCGTTCAAGGCCGTCCTCGATGGAGATCTCAAGGGCCTTGCGGCATCCGGCCAGAAGGGACTTTTGGATCTTGTCACCGTCACGCACGCGGGCATGACAACCGACGAATTCAGCAAGATCGTCACCGGCTGGCTCGCGACGGCTCGTCATCCAAGGTTCGACAAGCCATACACCGAATTGGTCTATCAACCGATGCTTGAACTACTCGCTTATCTGCGGGCAAACGGGTTCAAGACCTACATCGTTTCGGGCGGTGGCGTCGAATTCATGCGCCCGTGGACCAATGCCGTCTACGGCGTGCCACCTGAGCAGGTCATCGGATCATCCATTAAGACAGTTTATGAGATGCGCGACGGGCTGCCCCGCCTCTTTCGACTGCCGGAGATCAATTTCATAGACGATAAAAGTGGGAAACCCATCGGTATCAACCAGTTCATCGGCCGACGTCCGATCGCTGCTTTCGGGAATTCGGATGGCGACCTGGAAATGCTGCAATGGACAACGCTCATCCCGCAGCGGCGCTTCGGCCTGATTGTTCATCACACCGATGCTGAGCGCGAATATGCCTACGATCGCAACTCGGCTTTCGGCAAACTCGATGTAGCGCTTGACGCAGCGGCACTGAACAGATGGACGGTCGTCGACATGAAGAACGACTGGAAAGTGATCTTCCCGTTCGAGAAGAAGTGAGGGACGGCACGGCCGATCCGACCGCAAGACTGAGGTTGCAGTGAACTTATCCCCGCGTCGTCCCCCGCCCCTACACTGCTCTCATCCCGGCTCCGTGAAGGGGGCGTTGCTTAAGAGGCGTCTTGTGACGTGGGGCCGGGTGCAGTGTCGCTGACGGAGGGTCGCATCCTCTCTCGGTGGGGCTCGGATCGGCCACCTGCTGGAACGCAGGCTGCGAAGAACGCGCTGAAACGCCGATCGTAGGCCGGAAATCCTGCGCGGGGCGGTCCACGGGCCGCACCACACTACCAAACCCAGCGGCTCATGCGCCGCCCCGCCCCCTTCGCTCGACGCGGAGGCCGAATTGAAAAACTGCGATCGACGAAATTTCGCCGTCGCTCTTTGACTTGTACAGCCCGCTCAAAGCCTGCAGGGACAACGTTACAGATGGACGCTTCGATGGGCGCGACGTGGCCTGCCGCGATCAGCCCTCGAGAGCCTTCGCCACCGCGGCGGTGATGTCGGGCACGGTATGGGCGGTGAGATCCTTGTCGAGCGTGGCGACAATCTTCTTTGCCAGATGGCTGTTCGCCGCCTTGCGCATTTCGCCCAACGCCACCGGGGGCGCGACGATGACGAGATCGTCGAAGGCTCCGGCCTCGGAATCCTTGGCTAGGTCGGCGATGATCTGATCGACAAACCGATCTTCGGCGCGGCGGTGTAGATCGGTCGTGGCGATGGCGGAGCGGCTGTCGCTGAATGACTGGAAGGAGCGGGCTGGCCGGTCGCGGCCCTGCTCGCTCGTTTTGGGATTGTCCTGCTCATAGACGCGCACCACCTTCAGCGACGGCTCGATGGCGTCGCCTTCGTTCACGAGCACAAGCCCGCGTGCACCGTCCGCCACGACAATCCACATCCCGGATTTGATCTTCATTCTCTTCTCCCTTCGAGGTGTTTTTGGAAGAGTAAACGCCCTCAGCCCGGATCGGCCTGTGACGCAGATCAATAAAATGCGGCCCGGCGACCGACAGTTCGTCCTGGCCGAAGCGTAGAAACGCAAAATCGCCGCGTTCACCGGCCGCAGCAGCAGGCCTTGTCTCGGGAAGCGAACCTGTTAATCAGGCCCCAGATTTGAGCCCTTCAACCTCGGGGAGACCCCATGTCTGAGACCGCCGCCGAAAGCGCCGCCCGCACCAAGACCGCCGCCCTGATCCGCGATTACTACGCGGCCTTCAACGCGGGTAAAACCGACGCGATGCTCGACTTCCTGACGGACGACGTCATCCACGACGTGAACCAGGGCGAACGGCGCGAGGGCAAAGAGAAGTTCCGCGCCTTCAACGCGCGCATGGACCACAACTACAAGGAAGAACTCAAAGACATCGTGGTCATGGTGTCCAAGGACGGTACGCGGGCATCGGCAGAGTTCAACGTCCACGGCATCTATAAGAACACGGACGAGGGTCTGCCGCCGGCCACCGGCCAGACATACGTGCTGCCGGCAGGGACGTTCTTTGCTATCCGCGATGGCAAGATCGCGCGCGTCACCACATATTACAACCTGACGGACTGGATCACGCAGGTCGTAGGCTGACGCCTCCACAGGCGGGAGACGAGGATGGCGAAAAAGACGCTCGACGTGAGGTCGTTGACGGGTGCGGATATCCTCCCCATCCTTCCCGATCTTGCGCGGCTGCGCATCGTCGTCTTCCGCGATTGGCCGTATCTCTACGACGGCACGCTGGACTACGAAGAGAAGTATCTCGCGACCTTTGCCGCGGCGAAGGGTGCGGTCGTCATTGCCGCCTACGACGGAGCTGAGATGGTCGGCGCCTCGACCGGCGCGCCGATGATCGAGCACGCGGATGAATTCGGCGAACCGTTCCGCGCGGCGGGCTTCGACATCTCCAAGATCTTCTACTGCGGCGAGAGCGTGCTTTTGAAGAGCCATCGCGGCTATGGGTTGGGACATGCCTTCTTCGACGGTCGCGAAGCGCAGGCGAAAGCGCTTGGCGGGTTCACGCACTCCACATTCTGCCGCGTGCTGAGACCAGACGACCATCCGCTGAAGCCGGCGGATTACGCGCCGCTGGATCCGTTCTGGAGAAAGCGCGGATACGAGCCGGTCGACGTCTTTGCGACCTACGACTGGAAAGATATCGACCAGCCCGACGAGACCACGCATCGCATGCAATTCTGGATGAAGGCGCTTTGACCTTGGCCCGCCCTCCCCTCACCGTCGCCAGCGCGCAGTATCCGATCGGGCAGCCGGCCTCCCTCGACGAATGGGAGGACAAGATCGCCGATTGGGTTGCCAAGGGCGCCGCGACCGGCGCGCAACTGCTCGTGTTTCCGGAATATGCCGCGATCGAACAGGCCGCGTGTTTCGGGCCGGAGGTCTATTCCGACCTGCAAAAGACGCTGCACACGGTGGCGGAACTTGCCGCGTCGCGCGTGCAGTTGCACCTCGATCTCGCCAAGACCCACAACGTGCACATTCTCGTCGGTTCGGGTCCGGTGCTGAAATCCGACGGGCGGTTCGTCAACGCGGCCCAACTCGTCACGCCCGGCGGGCTCGTCGGCGAGCAGGAAAAGATCGTGATGACCCCGTTCGAGCGCGACTGGGGTATTTCGGGTGGCGCCCCGTTGCGCGTGTTCGATACGGCGCTCGGCAAGATCGCCGTGCTCATCTGCTACGACAGCGAGTTTCCGCTGCTGGCGCGCGCGCTGGCGGAAGCAGGCGCGGAGGTCGTCCTCGTGCCGTCATGCACGGAGCGGGTCTCGGGCTTCCACCGCGTGCGCACGGGATCGATGGCCCGCGCGCTGGAAAACACGATCGCAACGGTTCAAAGCCCGACCGTCGGTGATGCGTTGTGGTCGCCTGCGGTGGATCGGAACGAAGGTTCGGCCGGGATTTATGTACCGTCCGAACATGGCGTATCGGATACCGGCGTCCTTGCCGAAGGTCCGATCAGCCAGCCGCAGTGGGTGACGGCGTCGATCGACCTGGAGCGTCTGAAGCGTGTGCGGCAGACGGGCGAGATGCGTAACTACGCCGACTGGAGCACGCAGCCTGGCGCAGCGCCACTCGTGCAGTCGGTCGAGACCGTGTCGCTGATCTGACGTTATCCCCTAGTCCAGTTCCCAGGTTACGGTGACGTTGGCTTCGAGCGCTTGGCTGCCACGCTCGATGGGAACGGAAGCACTCATGGCAGCGGCGCGCCCGGCTTTGAAGTAGGGCGGCGGGGCACTTTCGGTGCCTTCGGCAATGGCGATCACCTTGCCAACCTTTGCGCCTGCGGCGGCGGCATAGAGCTCAGCCCGGCGGCGCGCATTGGCGATGGCATCCTTACGCGCTGTATCGCGCAATGTTTCGGCGGCGCTCACCTCGAAGGTGATGCCATTCATCTGGTTGGCGCCCAGCGTGACGAGCTGATCCAGGACCTCACCGAGCTTGGAGAGATCGCGCACGTGGACTTCGACCGTGTTGGAGGCTTGATAGCCATCGATCACGGGGGGCTGACCATCGCGCGGATTGGTGTAACGCGGGTTGAGATTGAGTTCCTGACGTCTGGATATCCTGTGCTTCGACGCCGCTCTCCTTCAAACCGGCAATCAGCTTCTGCATGGCGCCGTTGTTCGCCGACAGTGCCTCACGGGCCGTTGCGGCCTCGCTGACGACACCCGTCGCTATCCGCGCCCGGTCTGGTATTGCGGTTGCGGTCCCTGTTGCAGAAACGGTGATCGTGCGCTCCATGCGGTTATCCTCGGCGGCGGCGGGCAAGCTTACAGTGGCCCAGCACAGAAGGGCCGAAAACACGAGATGCAGGGGGTGCCAGCGGGTAGCCATGACGGTTTCTTTTCCTTTCGCGGGCCTGAGGCGGTCCCGGCGTGTCTGGCACTTTGCCGCCCTTCCGGGCAACATCATGACCACCGGCAATCGACGCCGCGGCTAACTGCAATTGGGAAAATGGTGGTGGGCCCGCCAGGACTTCGAACCTGGAACCAGGCGGTTATGAGCCGCCAGCTCTAACCATTGAGCTACGAGCCCGTAGGGGCGCCCCTCTGTACATCATTTTGAATCGAACTTCGCAAGCACAGGGAGCGGACGGCCATCTAATGGAGTTTCTGAAGATCGTAAATGCGGGCGTAAGTTGCGCCGGTGCCGATGAGGTCGCGGTGGGTACCTTTTTCCACGATACGACCGTTCTCGAGCACCAGGATTTGGTCAGCCCCGACGACTGTCGCCAAACGGTGCGCGATGACAATCGTCGTGCGGCCGTTGGCAAGCTTGTCCAGCGATTGGCGCAACGCCAACTCAGTTTCACTGTCCAAAGCCGAAGTCGGCTCGTCGAGAAGCAGAATCGGGGCGTCCTTCAGAAATGCGCGAGCAATCGAGAGCCGCTGTCGCTGGCCGCCGGATAGACTGGAGCCCAATTCACCAACGGGCGTGTCATAGCCTTGAGGCAGGCTGGCGATGAAATCGTGGATCTGAGCAGATCGAGCCGCCATGACAATGTCTTCCATGGTTCGGTCTGGCGTGCCGGCGACAAGATTTTCCTTGATCGTGCCCTGAAACAAGAAGGTGTTCTGGCTGACGAACGCGATATTGCGGCGGAGACTACTGAGCGAAACGTCTTGGATGTTCTGGCCGTCGATCTCGATCGATCCGGAGGCCGGTGTCCAAAACCGCTCCAGCAAGCTCAGCGTCGTCGTTTTACCGCTGCCGGAGAGGCCGACGAGTGCGGTCGTTTTGCCACCGGGCGCGGTGAACGTGATGCCGCGCAGAACATCGAGCTCATCGATATACTTGAAGGTGACGTTCTTGAAGGAGACTTCGCCTGACGTAATGTGCAGTGACGGCTGTCCCGGAGTTTCCGCCTCGGGGCTCGGCAGGTCGATAATCTCATATAGCATGCGAACACCCGTCGAACTGGCAACGAGTTGGCCCTGAACGCGCGCCAGACGGCGGGCCGGTTCCGCGGCCATTAGCAGCGCCGTGACGAAGGCGAAGAACGATCCCGGTGGTGTGCCCTCCTCCGTCAATCGCCAGCCGGTGTAAAAAATTACCCCCGCTACGGCCGCACCGGCGAAAATCTCGATCAGCGGGGCAATGCTGGCCTGGATGGCGGCCATGCGGTTGTTCGTGCGCCGCTGCGTCTCGATCGTAACGCCCAGCTTTTTCTCGAGATGTTCCTCTAACTGGTAGGATTTGACGGTTTCAATGCCCTGCACGGTATCACGAACAGTGGAGATCCCTTCAGCGCTTGTCGTATAGGTCTTGCGAGCGATGCTTTGAATCTTCTGCGTGAGCGTTCGCAGCGCCAGGAAGGCAATCGGGCCAACCGCAAAGACCATGATCGACATGGTTATGTCTTGGCTCAGCATCACCGCGAGCAGCGCGATCAGCGTGATGAGATCGCGACCCATACTGAGCGTGATCTGGTTCAGCATGTCCCGCATGGATGCCGCGTTGCTGGTTATCCGCGTGAGGATGTCACCGGAAGGATAGATCTTGAAGAATGCGGAATCCTGCCGAAGAATATGTCGATAGAGCCTCGCTTGAGTTTCGGCGACGATCCTGTTGCCGACGCGGCTCAGGGTGATTTCGCCGAGGTACATCGTGATACCCCGAAGTAGGAACAATCCGACGATCGCGAGCGGGATCAGCATCATGGCCGCACGATCGCGGGCGACGAAGATCTCGTTGATGACATCCTTCATAATCCAGGCCGCCAGCGCGGTGCAGCCGCCGGCAACAGACATCAAGGCGATGGCCAGGGCATAGCGCGACCAATAGCGGCGGCCACTTTCGGCGAGCACCCGCTTCATGACCGGCCAGAGGTAGGAAGTCGACTTAGCCCCTTTCATTGATTCCCTTACTTGGTCCCGCGGTGCGTGCCGGCGAGTCGCTGTGCCAGCCATAGCGGGTTGCATATCGGCAT
Source organism: uncultured Alphaproteobacteria bacterium (assembly GCA_963708775.1). Classification (GTDB taxonomy): domain Bacteria; phylum Pseudomonadota; class Alphaproteobacteria; order Rhizobiales; family Hyphomicrobiaceae; genus JAGVSR01. The sequence goes on from CAVPTI010000002.1 coordinate 425,511, forward strand.
AGGAGGCGGTTTAGGGCAAGTATGCCAAATTTTCACCAGACTTCCTTTTTCGTTCTCCAACTTTCCACGGCCGACTGCTGCCATGACGTGCTGCTGTTCTCCTGCTGCCCGGAAGGTGGGGCTAAGCCGTGGCGGTAACATGCTCTACAGATGGGGAAAGAAACGGAAGGTCGCAGGTTTGTCCTCTCTGGCTCGGCGAATGATAACGTCCGCATTGTGCGCGCTCGCAAGAGGCCGTACCAACGTTGTTCAACCCGCGCGCTGTCGCGCGACCATTGTGATAAGACAAGGTCTGCCACAACATGAAGATCGGTTTCGCGATCGCGCTAGTCCTGGCCACGATCGCGATCGGCGCATTGGCTCCAGCGGATGTGCGATCGTTCCTCGCAAGCGAAGGTGGCCCAATCGAGTTGGTGACGGTTGCCTGCTACGCTGCTGCGTTGGGGTACATTTTGTTTCGCGGATTATACCAGAAAGCAAAGTGGATTTTCTGGCTCGTCGTTGTTTTCATGATGCGTGAACTGGATTTCGACGCACGCTTTACCAGCGGAAAGATTACAAAGCTCGATTTCTACCTCGCGCCGGATTTGCAGCTGCTGCAGGCCCTGTATGCTTTCGCCCTCCTCGGCGGCTTTTTCTTCGTGGTGTTCATGGTGGTCAAGTCGTACGGCAAGAATTTTGCCGTCGAAGTCAAGGAATGGACGCCGATCGGACTGGCGGCGATCCTCGCGCTGATGGCGATCGGTCTTTCCAAGCTCATCGACGGTTCGCGACGCAAAGCGAGCTATGTGGGCATTGACCTTTCTGATCAGGCGATCGCCGTCTTCCAAATCATCGAGGAATCCCTTGAGCTTCTTCTTCCCCTCATGATCATTGTCGCCCTTAGCCATTATTATCATCGAACTCTGCGAAGTTCGTCTGCTTTTGCAACCGGTCAATGATGGCATTGGTGCGATCGCATACCAGACCGCTAAAGGCAGTGCTGTTGAGCGACGGCATACCTGGGCACTTTCGATGCGCGGAGGGCATTCTTGAAGCGGCCCGGCGTCTTGCCCGCATTGACGTCGTGACAATCTCCGTTCGCAGGTCTCGCTTCGTTCCGGGGCGATTTCTCGCGTGGCTGACAGACGGTCGCCGCTTAGACCCGTCAACAATCCTCAGCCGCGTATATGGCGTGGCCGTGCACGAGTTACCGCGTCCGGATCTGATCGTTTCGGCCGGGGGCGACACGCTGGCGGCAAACATCGCCCTGGCCCGGCTCACGGGGTCACCAAACATTTTTTTCGGATCGTTGAGGCGGTATTCGCCCGATGATTTTTCGCTCGCCCTCAATTCGTATCCCGCCGCGCGACCGGGGGGTAATCAGGCTCGGATCTTGAAACCGTCCCCCGCGGATCCCAGCACCTTGCCCGTTGCCGAACTTGATCACCGGGAGGGCCCAAGAGTTTGTGGCCTCCTCGTGGGAGGTCCCTCGGGTGACGCGCGGTGGACTGAGCGCGACTGGGGGTTTCTGTTCCAGTTTTTACAGCAGACCCATTTGAAGTTCGGCATGACGTGGATCGTTTCCAATTCCCGTCGGACGCCCTCCAGCGTGAGTGACCGGTTGCACGCCATGTCTGAAGACACGGCGGGGATGATGCGGCGTTTCATCGATGTGCGTGCCGCGGGCTCGGGCACGCTCATGGACCTGTTTCAGGAGTGCGCGGCTGTGGCGGTGACTGCTGATTCCAGCGCGATGTTGTCCGAAGCTGTTTGGATGCGACGGCCGACGGTGGCGCTTCGGCCAGCTGATATGGTTCTGCCAGAAAAAGAAGTCGAATACCGAAATTGGCTGGAGGAGCGCCATCTCTTCCGGGACCTTGAGTTAGCGGACATCTCGCCGGAGCGCTACGTTGCGGCTTTGCGCGAAGTCGCGCCCATGGCGGAAAACCCGCAAGTGGAATTAGCAAGGCTTCTCGCAGCCAAGCTGCCGGCGGTGTTCGCGGATTGAGATTGGAAACAAGAACTCGTTTCTGGCGTCAGGATGCCATTGAGACCGAGATCGTCTCTCCAGCGTGGACGGAGCGGAGTATCGCGACGTCGTCCAGGGCCATAGCCCATATGTTGCACGGGGCGGCGAGGCGCAGTTCGCCGTTGCGTGAAAGGGGCGTTGGGCCAAAGGCGATGGCGATCGCGTCTCCTTGCGGCCAGTAGACGATTTCGCCAAGGCTCACGACATCGCGGGCTTCGGGCTCGGCCTCAGCCTGGACGGTGGTATGGAAGTAGACCTCCGGACCCCACGTTCGCGCCGATCCGTGGATCGGTAATGAACGCCAAATTTCGTCGGCGGTTGGCGTGTCGAGCAGACGGGCGCGAATGGCCACCTCGCCCGCATGGATCAGGATCTCACGCACATTCTCCTCCGCCGGCGCCTTTTGACCGGGCCGATCCATACAGTCTCTCACTCGTAGGCCCAACCTTCAAGGTTGTTGGGGCGAGGCCGTTCAGTTTGGTGGCGGGCCGAAGACGAGCACGGCGTTGAGGCCGCCGAAGGCGAAAGAGTTCGACATGGCGTGGGTGACCTTCAGGTCACGGCCGACATTGGGAATATAATCGAGGTCGCACCCGTCCCCCGGCTCGTCGAGGCCAATCGTCGGTGGCACCCAGCTTTCCTGCATCGCCTTGATGCAAGCGACCGCTTCGATGCCGCCACCGGCGCCGAGCGGATGGCCATGCATCGACTTTGTCGAGGAGATCGCGAGTTTGTAGGCGTGATCGCCGAAGACGTTCTTAATCGCCTTGGTCTCGTTGATGTCGTTGTCCATGGTCGCGGTGCCATGGGCGTTGAGGTACTGGATGGCATCGGGCTTGAGACCGGCGTCATCAAGCGCGTTCTGCATGGCGACGGAGGGACCCTCGACAGTCGGCTTGACCATGTCCTGACTGTCGGAGGCCATGCCGTAACCAACGAGTTCCGCAAGTATCGTGGCGCCGCGCGCCTGGGCGTGCTCCAGGCTTTCCATAACGAGAATGCCGGCACCCTCGCCGAGCACCGTGCCGTTGCGCTTCTTGGAGAACGGGAAACAGCCTTCCGGCGACAGCACGTGGAGAGCCTGCCAGGCTTTCATGGTGCCGTAGTTGATGACACTTTCGGATGCGCCGGCGATCGCGACATCGACCAGGCCATTCTGAATGTAGTCGCGGGCGATGCCGATGGCGTGGGTCGCCGTCGAGCAGGCCGAGCAGGTCGCGAACGTCGGGCCCTTGACGCCGAATTCGATGCCGACGTGCGCGGCCGCCGACGAGCCGATAATCCGCAGCAGTGTCAGCGGGTGGGTGGCGCGCTTATTGAGGATGAACAGGTCGCGGTAAGCGGTCTCGAAAGTTACGAGGCCGCCGGCTCCCGAACCGATGATGCACGCCGAACGGTAGGGATTTGCCATCGGCATTTCGAGGCCGGACATACGCACGGCTTCATCCGCGGCGATGGCAGCGAACCAGGAATACCGATCGGCCAGCGAAATGATGCGGTCGCGCTTGAAGTGCTTCAGGCGAGCCTTGTGATCCAGGTCCTTGATCTGAGCGGCAATCAGGATCTTCAGGTCTTCGAGGGGGAAACCACCCAACGCGCTGACGCCAGACTTGCCGGCTCGCAGTCCAGCCCAGAACTCGTCCACCGTGGTGCCGATGGGCGTGACTGCGCCCATGCCGGTGATGACGACGCGGCGCTTCTGATCAGCCATGACAATACTCACACTCTGGCCGGCATGCGCCGAACCGCAGGAGGTTCATTCTCTCAGGACGCTGCGCGGCCGACACATTCGGGGGGCGCATGCGATAGGGGCGGCAAAAGCCGCCCCGGGCCATCAGGCCTTCGCTGCGGCTGCGGGGCCGCCAGCCATCAAAGACTTCACGCGATCGACAACGGAGCCGACGGTCTTGAAGTCTTCAACGTCTTCGTTGGCGTTGTAGGGGATTTCGATGCCGAACGTGTCTTCGATGTCGAACACGATCATCGCCAGATCGAGCGATTCAATCTTGAGATCCGTGAGCTGCGTCGAGAGCGAAATGTCGTCCCGAGGCTCCTTCATGTGCTTCTTGAGGATCTCGATGATCTTGGTTGCTACTTCGTCCATATCGCTCTCCACACCAATCCCCGCCAAATCAAGGCCGGAACTGGACACAGGTTCCCTAATTCTGTTCCTAGGTCACGACAGATTTCGCAACAAGCTAGGCCGTCACATAACCTTAAAGGCTCTCCAAGTCCAGCCGAGCACGCTCAACTGGATGTGGTTCACACTTTCCCCCGTGCAGCCTTAGAGCCACCGCGACATACGAGCGGCATAGCGCCAGACCGTCCTCTTTCGTGCGGCCGGTTACCCGGCCCAATCCCCAGGATCGAGGACACCGGGTCTGCCCTGGGTCTAGTCCTAAACCATGAAAAAGTGTTCAATGGTTCCCGCTGGTAGCGTGCTTGGAACCGCTTTCGAGCATTGTTCAGGAGCGTAGAGAAGTGGCCTTGGCGCCGCATAGGCCGGGAGGGCGTCCCAGGGTTCCGGACGCAGCGGCAGCCCAGCGAGGCTGATGACAAAAAAATGGTGCTGCGTCAATCATTTGGCAGGTAGGTCATGACTGATATAGCTCCCGCCACGTCGTCCGAAACCCCGGACTGCCCCGCTTGGCTGCGCCGTTATCCGCCAGGTGTGGACTGGTTCGCCACCATTCCGGACGGGGCCGTTTATTCATTGCTGGACGATGCCGCAAGAATCTACCCGAAACGGCCGTGCACCAACTTTTTTGGCAGACTGACATCATATGGTGAGATGGGGATACTGGTCGACCAGGCGGCGGCCGGGTTGCAGAGCCTCGGCGTCGGCAAGGGGACCAAAGTCGGCCTGTTTCTGCCGAATTCCCCGACCTTCATCGTCTACTACTATGCCGCGCTCAAGGCCGGCGCGACGGTGGTGAATTACAATCCACTCTACACGGTCGAGGAACTGACCTTCCAGGTGAAGGACAGCGAGACCGAAATCATGATCACGCTCGATCTGCAGATGCTGTTCGAGAAGGTCGATGCGCTGCTCCAATCGGGCGTGCTGCCGCGTGCGGTCGTGTGTTCCTTCGCGGCGCTGCTGCCCTCGCCGATGAGCACGCTGTTCAAAATTTTCAAACGCAAGCAGATCGCCAAGCCTAAATCATCGTCGGCTGCCCAGCGCGTGGTGCTGGAACGGGATCTTCTCGTGAAGGGGGCGAAGCCGTCGCCCGTCGTCATCAACCCCGACGCCGATATCGCGGTGCTGCAATACACAGGTGGCACGACCGGCACGCCGAAGGGCGCCATGCTCACGCATGCGAACCTGACCCGCAATACGCGTCAGGTGATGATGTGGGCGCCGGACCTCGGTCAGGGGCAGGAGCGCGTGATGGGCGTGCTGCCCTTCTTTCACGTGTTCGCAATGACGGTCGTGATGAACTTCGGCATCGCAAAAGCAGCGGAAATCGTGATGATGCCGCGGTTCACGCTTGGATGAAGGGCTCGCACTCATCAACAAGGTCCGGCCGACGATCATGCCGGGCGTGCCGACGCTCTTCAATGCCATCCAGAACCATCCAAAGATCAAGACGTACGATCTCACGTCGCTGAAGTTCTGCCTGTCCGGCGGGGCGCCGCTGCCGCTCGAGGTGAAGCAGAAGTTCGAGGCGACGACAGGTTGCAAACTCGTTGAAGGCTATGGCCTGTCTGAGGCTTCTCCCGTCGTGACGTGCAATCCTATCGAGGGAACGCCGCCGCCCGGTTCCATCGGTTTGCCGCTGCCTGGCACCATCGTTTCGCTGCGGAGCCTTGCCGATCCGAACGTGCCCGTCGCGCCCGGCGAGCGGGGGGAATTGTGTGTGAAGGGTCCGCAGGTCATGCGCGGATACTGGAAGCGGCCTGAGGAGACGGCCAATCAGTTTGCAGGGGATTTCCTTCGCACGGGCGATGTTGCGATCATGGATGAGAACGGCTTCTTCCAGATCGTCGACCGGATCAAGGACCTGATCATCTGCTCGGGCTACAACGTCTATCCGCGACGCGTGGAGGAGGCGATCTACGAGCACCCTGCGGTGGAGGAGGTGACCGTCATCGGAATCCCGGACAAGTACCGTGGTGAAGCACCGAAGGCCTTCATCAAACTTCGCGCAGGCCACACAGCGACGGCCGCAGATATCCAGAAGCACCTTTCGGTGAAGCTCTCAAAAATCGAATGGCCTGCCGCCATCGAGTTCCGCGACAGCCTGCCCAAGACCATGGTCGGCAAGCTTTCGAAGAAGGAACTGAAGGCGGAGGAAGCGCAGAACCGGTCAGGCTGAATGCCCTGCCCCCGAGTCAACCGCCGAGTCACGTCTCTCGAACCGTTAGATAAAATTTTAGGATCTCCGCAAACCGCCTCGAAACGTCCTGCGGCTATAGATCGGCCTGATACCCCGCATCGAGGTGGCAGATGCATTCGAAACAGCCGACGTTCGGCCAGCGCACGCCGCTGCGCCAGCCGACCATCATCCGGCGTCTCCCGGACCAGCCGGAACCGCAGCCATTGCTCAGCCATGCAGCCGCACCGCTGCGAGTTCCGACAACCAGTATGCCGCCCAAAATGAGCGCTGCCGAGCCGGCGGCGTTGAGCAGCGCTGTTCCAGCAACCGAGATGGCCGCTCCAGTTATGGCCATGGACCCGCGCCCGTCGGACGGCGCGGAAGCCCGCTGGGCCAGGCGGACGCCGTCAAAACTTGGGGGACAAATTCAGCACCACAGCTTGGCGGCGCCGGTGCCCTGCACCGTTCGTGACACGTCGTCTACGGGCGCGCGACTTGAAATTGTCGTTCAGCGCGGCGGCAACATCTCGCGCGACCGTGTGCCGGATCAGTTCTCGCTTTTCATGCCGCTCGACCGGCTCGAGATCGACTGCCAGGTGATGTGGCGCCAGGCAAATCTGATTGGCATCCGCTACACATCGCCGGCACGCCGTACGGCGAAACAGGCGCCCATCAAGAAGCCCGAAGCGCCGAAGAAGCCGCACACGAGCCTGATCAAACTCCTGATCAATCCGCTTTGAAGTTGCGCATTGCGACTCCGCTGAAACGGCGCCGGCCAGTTTCTGGTCGGCGCGATGCGACTCCCCTGCGGGGAGCCCAACCGCAACGCGCGTGGCGCGTGTGATTAGACGAGGCGCGACTGCTCGATAGCGGCGGTGATGAACGAGCGGAAGAGCGGGTGGGGTTCGAACGGGCGCGATTTCAGTTCGGGATGGAACTGCACACCAATGAACCAGGGATGGTCAGGGTATTCGACCGTTTCCGGCAGAAGGCCATCGGGTGAGAGGCCCGCGAATTTCAGGCCCGCCTGTTCCAGGCGGGTGCGGTAGCCGGTGTTGACTTCGTAGCGATGGCGGTGGCGCTCGGAGATCTCCGTCGCGCCATAGACGGACGCGATGCGGGAGCCCGGATTGAGTGCCGCATGGAAGGCACCGAGACGCATCGTGCCGCCGAGATCACCGCCCTGCCGGCGGGTCTCCAACTCGTTACCGCGCATCCATTCCGTCATCAGGCCGACCACCGGTTCTGTCGCGGGGCCGAACTCGGTGGAACTCGCGTCCTTGACGGAGCAGAGATTGCGTGCGGCTTCGATGCAGGCCATCTGCATGCCAAAGCAGATGCCGAAATAAGGCACCTTGCGTTCGCGGGCGAATTTGGCGGCGAGAATCTTGCCTTCCGAACCCCGCTCACCAAAGCCGCCGGGCACCAGGATTCCGTGGACACCTTCAAGGTAGGGAGCCGGGTCTTCACGCTCGAAGATCTCGCTTTCGATCCATTCGAGTTTGACTTTGACGCGGTTGGCGATGCCGCCGTGAACGAGCGCTTCGATCAGCGACTTGTAGGCGTCCTTGAGGCCCGTGTATTTGCCAACGATGGCGATGTTCACTTCGCCTTCGGGATTAGCGATGTTGTGTGAAATCGATTCCCAGCGCGAGAGGTCTGGCTTCGGCGCTCCGGTGATGCCGAAGGCTGCCAGCACTTCGCGATCGAGACCTTCGCGATGATAGGCAAGCGGCACGTCGTAGATGGAGGCGACGTCGAGTGCTTGGATGACGGCTTCAGGACGCACGTTACAGAAAAGTGCGATCTTCTTGCGTTCGCCGATCGGAATTTCGCGGTCTGACCGGCAGAGCAGAATATCCGGCTGTATGCCGATGGAGCGCAACTCTTTCACGGAATGCTGCGTCGGCTTTGTTTTGAGCTCACCTGCTGATGGGATGTAGGGCATCAGCGTCAGGTGGACATAGATGCATGCGCCGCGCGGCAGATCGTTGCCAAGTTGGCGGATCGCCTCGAAGAAGGGCAGCCCTTCGATATCGCCCACGGTGCCGCCGATCTCGACCAGTACGAAATCCACGTCCTCGTTGCCCGACACGACGAACTGCTTGATGGCGTCCGTCACGTGCGGGATCACCTGCACGGTGCCACCGAGATAATCGCCACGGCGCTCCTTGGCTAGGATGTCCTGGTAGATGCGGCCCGTTGTGATGTTGTCCGATTTCTTGGCTGGAACGCCGGTGAAGCGCTCGTAATGGCCAAGGTCGAGATCGGTCTCGGCGCCGTCGTCGGTGACGAATACCTCCCCGTGCTGATACGGGCTCATCGTGCCCGGATCGACATTGAGATACGGATCGAGCTTCCGAAGACGAACGGAATACCCGCGCGCTTGGAGAAGCGCGCCGAGGGCGGCGGATGCGAGGCCTTTTCCGAGGGAGGAGACCACGCCGCCGGTAATGAAGATGTACCGCTGCATGGGATTTGAGGCTTACACGAGGGGCGTCACGATTCGAAGCGGCTTTATGGCCACATCCACGGGGAGTTGCGCGGCTCAGTTCGAGTTGTGTGCCAAACAAGCGTGGTTGCTGCAAACGTCATTGCGGAGCGCGGCCGCAGGCCTGGGCCAACTGCGCAACGAGCGCGGCTTGGGTTTCCTGCGGAATAGTTTCTGCTTGTAATTCCGCGAGCAGGGCCGCCGCGGTTTCCTTCGTCGGCCGGTCTGCAGGGTCAGTGGAAGATTTGGCGAATGTCACGTCGATGGTGACCACGCGATAGTCATTGGGGGGAATTTTGCGTGTGGCGCCGCGCTCTACGACGCTCGTTTTACCGCACTTGGCGGAGTAGGAGGGTTCGCCGGCACGGAAGGTTTTCTTGTACTGTTGCGCGCCATGCTGGGCCGCTGCCGCGAGCGCGATCTTAACCAGACGTTCGTTGGGTGTGGAGGCCGAACCTGTCGCCGTCACGCGCAGCGTGTCGCCGCCATCCCCGGACAATTGATACCCTTGCGGCGCGACGGCGTTGGCTTCTTGAAACGAGGTCACGCCCGGAAGCGAACCTGAGGACAAGAGGCCACCGCCACTCGATGCGCAGCCCTGAAGTGTTATCGCGATCCCGCCCAACGCGAGGACCAGCGAAAAGCTAGATCGTCTGCGCGTGTAAATCGACATTGCCGCGTGCCCCCGTCAGTCCCCGGAGAGACTGTGGCTGCCTCGCGCGCAAGAGTCCATGCGTCGCGAAACGCAACGACTGCCGTGTGCCGTGAGAGAGAGGCTACTTCAGCTTGTCGAGAATGCCGCCGCGGGGGGCGTCGCCCGCGGGCGCGGCCGGGCTCTGGCCGGGAGCGGCGGGCGCCGTTGCGGCCGGTTTGTCGAGTACGGACGCCGGCGTGCTCGTCTGTTGGGACGCAACGGTCAGGAGCAGGCTCGTCGTGAAGAACGCCGCGCCAAGAGCCGCCGTCGCTCGCGTCATGAGGTTTGCTTTGCCACGGCCGGCGAACATGCCTCCGCCTCCGCCAATTCCAAGAGCGCCACCTTCCGATTTCTGCACGAGCACGATGCCGACCAAAGCGGCGGCAATCATGAGGTGGACAACGAGCAGGACGGTGGACATTGATCAAGACCTTCTGGCTGGCTCAGCCGGGATGGGAAGCCGGCTCTCTAGCGGAAATTGCAGCCCGCGCCTAGTGGCTCTCCAGGATCAGCACCTCTGCGACATAAGACCTGATGTTTCAGGGCACAAGGCCGGTGCCGTTCGCCGGGAGGGGAACAGAGCTGCCGGGCACAGCGTGCTGAAGTTCGTCCCCGGAATAGGGCATTGGCGGGCGGTAGGCGTCTTCGGATCGCGGCTTTTTCTGTGGCGCAGTCTTGGTGGTCTTGGCAGCCGTTGCTGGGGGTGCGGCACCATCGCCGGTCTCGGATTGCGCGGCTGACGGCTGCTTTTTGGTAGCTTTGGGCTTCTGAGGCTTCTTTTGGCCCGCTGCCGAATCGTCCGCGTCGCGGGGCTGCGTGTTGCCTGCCGACTCGGGCTGGGGCGGGGGCTTTGGCCGCGGACAGCGAAACAGGATGTACTCTTGTAGTTCGATCCAGCGGGCAATGCGCTTCAAACGCTCCGGCTCGAGGTTGGCGCGTGCCCACTCTGCACCCCGGCTCATGTCGGCCGGTACTCCGGAGCCCTCGAGGATGAATTGCTCGGAGCGCGCACGGACGCAGTCCTCGGGGGCCAGTGGCACCGCGGCAGCCTGGGCACTGAAGATACCCAGGCTCAACCCAAAAACAATCACGGGGCGCACGGCGCGGATCATCGAAGTGTCCGTTGCTCGAATGGAAAGGTGTTATGGCGCGGCGGGCGCGAGGGGGCAATGTCCGCGTCAATCGTAGGCGGCGATTATGCCAAGGAAATCGGCCGCCTTAAGGCTTGCTCCGCCGACAAGCGCACCATCGACATTGGGGATGTGCATCAGTTCGCGGGCGTTCTGTGGTTTGACGGAACCGCCATACAGGACGCGCATCGCCAAGCCCTCCTCACCGAAGCGCGATGTGAGCCGATCACGGATGGCTGCGTGGACCTCGGCCACGTCTTCGACGGTGGGTGTGAGGCCGGTGCCGATGGCCCAGACGGGCTCATAGGCGATCACCGTATTGGACGATGTGGAGCTTGCATCCAGGGAGCGCTCGAGTTGCCGGACCACCACGTCGAGCGTTTGTCCGGCTCGCCGCTGCCCTGCCGTCTCGCCGATACATACGATGCTGAGACAACCGGAACGTAGGACGGCGCGTTGTTTGGCGTGTACGTAGTTGTCGGTTTCGTCGTGATCGGCGCGCCGCTCCGAATGACCAACAATAATGGCGGTAGCGCCGGCATCGGCGAGAATTTCAGCGGATAGATCGCCTGTGTGTGCCCCGGAAACCTCGGTGTGGCAGTCCTGTGCGCCGATGGCGACGCGCGTGTCTTTCAAGATCTCCGACATTACCATGACCAGAGTGGCCGGGGGGCAAATGAGCACGTCTGGGGGGAGCGGGGCGGACCGGGCGGCGAGGGCGTCCGCGACGGCTTTGGCTTCAGCGAGCGCGCTGCGCAACCCGTTCATCTTCCAGTTGCCGGCAACCAGCGGGCGCGGCCGCGCACTTTCCCCTGCCATTCCTTAGCCTCCCTCGCCTCTTGCTTTCGCGAACCGGGTGGGCTTCATATCACGCCGAGTGCCCGCGTCACGCGCGGGTTTTGAAGTTTGAACGGCCGGCGGATCATCGGATCGGCGCGCCAGGTTGGCGCATCCGACGACGCCGTGCAAATCCATGGACAGCACCTTCGATGTTGGATGCACTGAGACGCGGTTCGACGGGCATTGTCGCAAAAATCCTCTTGAGCCTTTTGATCGTCAGCTTCGCTGTCTGGGGTATCGCGGACGTTTTCACAGGTTACACGCGCGGCGCGGTGGCCACCGTCGGCGACGCCAAGATATCCGTGACCGACTATGATCGGGTGTTGCGAACCGAACTCGATGGGATCTCGGCCGAGGCCGAACGGCGCGTGACAATGGAAGATGCGCGGCGGCAGGGAATAGATCGCCTCGTCCTGTCGAAGATGATCGGACAGACTGCGCTCAAGGAATATGCCAGCCAGATCAACCTCGGCCTGTCGCAGGACCGCGTTGTGGCGAACCTTTTCTCCGATCCCGACTTCGCCGGGCCGGATGGCAAGTTCTCGCGCACCGGCTTCAACGATCTCCTCAACCGCCTCGGCATGAGTGAAAGCCAGTTCTTGGCGCTGCGGCTCGACGACGATCTGCGGCAGCAATTCTCGAGCGCGGTGCTCAACGCCACAGTGACGCCGCAGGCGATGGTCGACATCGAGAACAGCTACAAAAACGAGACGCGAGACATCGAGTTCTTCAAGATCGACGCGGGCCAGAAGGTTTCGGTTCCAGACCCCGACGACGTTAAGTTGCAGGCCTATTATAATGACAATACGGCATCGTTCATGACGCCGGAATTCCGCAAGTTCAACGTGCTCGTGGCAAGCGCCGGCGACCTCAAGAAAGAGGTGACGGTGACGGACGAGGAACTGAAGGCCTCGTACGAAGCGGAAAAAGAGACCTACGACACGCCGGAAAAGCGCCGCGTGCAGCAGATTTCATTCAAGGATAAGGCGGCGGCGGACGCTGCGCGCGAAGCGTTGATCAAGGGCACGAAGAACTTCATGGACGTTGCCAAGGACAACGGCGCCAAGGAAAGCGACGTGAACCTTGGCATGGTATCGAAGGCACAGCTGATCGACCCCAAGATCGCAGAGGTTGCCTTCACGGTGGATCGCGATGCGATCTCCGAGGTCATCGAGGGCCGGTTTGCCACCGTTCTGCTGCGTGTCATTGAGATTTCGCCCGGCCGCACAAGCACCTTCGAAGAAACGAAGGAGAAGGTTCGCGACAAGCTCGCCACAGCCAGGGCCACGACGCTGTTGCAAGAGAAAGTCGACCTCGTTGAGGAAGGTCGCAATGCCGGTAAGACCAAGAAGCAAATCGGCGAGGAACTGAAGCTGCGCTACGTGGAGGTCCCGGCCGCTGACAAAGATGGAAAGTCGCCCGAGGGTACGGCCGTTTTGGATATCCCGACGCCGGAGCGCGTGACGCGCCTTGTTTTCCGCACAGAACCGGGCACCCTGACCGAGCCCGTGGAGATCGGTTCGGATGGCTACGCCTGGGTCGAAGTGCTTGGCATCGATCCACCGAAGGAAAAACCATTCGAGAGCGTGAAGGCGGAGGTGAAGTCGGCGTTTATCGACAACGAGCGGCGTCGGCTCGTGAAGGAATTTGCCGACAAGCTCATCGAGCGGGTGAAGTCGGGCGAGGACTTCGCCAAGGTTGCGGCCGATGCCGGAGGGACACCCGACAAGGTGGAAACGGTGAAGCGTAATCTTGTTCCACCAGGCCTGACGGAAGAAGCGATCGACGTCGCATTTTCGCTGCCGCTCGGCGGCGCGGGGTCGGCGCTGACAGTCGATCGCGGAACGCGGGTTGTTATGAAGATCACCAAGATCACGCCGGCCGGCGAGTTGCCGCCTTCGGACAAGGATAAGCTCGTCGGCGATCTGCGCCGGGGCCTGCAGAACGACCTGCTGATTGCGTACGTGACGAACCTGCAGGAGCGCCTCGGTGTGTCGATCAACGACAAGGAAGTGGCGCGGGTGACCGGTGCCGACGTGGCGGCAAAGTAACGGTGGGGCCTGCGGAAGCGGGCCTCGAACCTCTCGAGAAGGACGAGCGCCGCGTGAGCACGCATTCTGCCAGGGCCGCTACTGGCGAGGCCTTCCCGGCCTTCGAGGCCTTTGCCAAGACCTACGCTGCGGGTCAGCCGCAGGTTGTTTGGACGCGGCTCGTGGCGGATCTCGAGACGCCGGTGTCCGCCTATTTGAAATTGTGCTCGGGCAAGCCGATGAGCCTGCTGCTCGAGAGTGTGGAAGGCGGAGCCGCGCGCGGGCGCTATTCGATCATCGCGTTCGAGCCCAATCTCGTGTGGCGGGCATCCGGCAATACCGCGGAAGTCTCGACCAATCCGCTGGCCAAGAAGCCCGTTTTCAAGCCCGAGACGCAGCCGACGCTTGCCTCCTTACGCACGCTGCTGTCCGCCTCGCGGCTTGAACTGCCGCCCGATCTGCCCCCAATGGCAGCCGGCGTATTCGGCTACATGGGCTACGATACGATCCGGCTCGTGGAAAACCTGCCAAACGAGAACCCCGATAGTCTCGGCGTGCCCGACGCGGTTCTCATCCGGCCAACGATCGTCGTCATCTTCGACAACGTGAAGGACGAGATGACGCTCGTGACAACGGTGCGTCCGGAGGACGGGACGAAGGCGGACAAGGCGTATAAGGCCGCGACCAAGCGCCTGAAAAAGGTGATCGACGCACTCGATGGGCCGATAGAACACGCCAGCCTGCCTTCGTCGCGCAAGCTGGTTGCGCCGGAGCCCACGTCGAATACGACAGAAGCCGAGTATCTCGGCATGGTGGCCAAAGCCAAGGACTACATCCGCGCCGGCGATATCTTCCAGGTTGTGCTTTCGCAGCGGTTTTCGGCACCTTTTGCTCTGTCTTCGTTTGCCCTGTATCGCTCGCTCAGGCGGATGAACCCGTCGCCGTTCCTGTTTCATCTGGACCTCGGCGGGTTTTCACTCGTGGGCTCCAGCCCAGAAATTCTGGTGCGTGTGCGGGACGGCCGGGTGACGATCCGGCCGATCGCGGGTACGGCGCCACGCGGGGCGGACGAGGCGGAAGATAAGGCGCTGGCTGCGGCGCTCATCTCCGATCCCAAGGAACGTGCCGAGCATCTCATGCTGCTGGATCTCGGACGCAACGACGTCGGACGCGTGGCGAAGGTTGGCACCGTGGAGGTGACGGACCAGTTTGTGGTCGAGCGCTACAGCCACGTGATGCACATCGTGTCCAATGTCGTCGGGCGTTTGGATGACACCAAAGACAGCGTTGACGCGCTGATGGCCGGTTTTCCGGCGGGCACCGTTTCGGGTGCGCCGAAGGTGCGGGCGATGGAAGTCATCGATGAACTCGAAAAAGCCAAGCGTGGGCCCTACGCGGGTTGCGTTGGTTACTTCACCGCGGACGGCGAGATGGACACCTGCATCGTTCTGCGCACCGCGATCGTAAAGGACGGGATGCTGCACGTGCAGTCGGGCGCGGGCATCGTCTATGACAGCGTGCCTGCGAGCGAGCAGCAGGAGTGCATCAACAAAGCCAAAGCCATCGTGCGCGCGGCGGAAGATGCAATCCGGTTTGCAGCGCGCTCCAAGAAGGGCGCATCGCGGGGCAATGGCGGACCGTTCGGCTGAGGATGAACCGCGATGCTGACGCTGGCCTTGCTGCGCCACGCCAAATCGAACTGGGATGTTCCCGGCACGCTCGATTTTGACCGGGATCTGGCGCCGCGGGGGCTCGATGCTGCGCCGCGGATGGGTCAGGAGATCGCTCGGATTGGTCTTTCACCCGATCTCGTGCTGTGCTCCGATGCCGTGCGGGCGCGGATGACCTTTGATCTGGTGGCGCCGTATATTGCACCGCCGCCCCGGACCGTTCTGCACGAGAAGGGGCTCTATATGGCGAGCGCCCGACAACTACTGGCGCGGCTGAATGAGGTGCCGGACAGTGTCAGATCGGTGATGCTGATTGGGCACAATCCCGGGTTTCACGAACTCAACATTGCGCTCATCGGGGATGTCGCACCGGATGCCGAGCATGCCGCCAAGAGCAAATTTCCGACGTGCGCGCTGGCGATCTATACGTTCGATACGGACCAGTGGGCGCAGGTGGCGCCGCGCAAGGGCCGCGTCATTCACTTCGCCACGCCGCGCGGGTTGAGCGGCGGGTGACGAGACGCTAGGGTCCGAGCCAACCGGGCGGAACTGCCCTGAGGATGAACGATGCTTCTACTGATCGATAACTACGACAGCTTCACCTACAATCTCGTCCACTTCCTGGGCGAGCTTGGGGCATCGTGCGAGGTGCACAGGAACGACAAGATCACGACCGATGAGGTTTTGAAAAAGAAGCCGAAGGCGATCGTGTTGTCGCCGGGTCCGTGCACGCCGAACGAGGCCGGCATCTGTCTCGATCTCATCGCCAAGGCCGGACCGAAGATTCCGCTGCTTGGAGTTTGTCTTGGACATCAGTCGATCGGGCAGGTCTATGGCGGCAAGGTGATCCGCGCGCCCGAACCGCTGCACGGCAAGCTATCGACGATCCGCCACTTCGATAGGAGCGTCTTCAAAGGCCTGCCGGAAACGTTTCAGGTGACGCGCTATCATTCGCTCATCGTCGAGCGCAAGAGCCTGCCCGATTGCCTCGACATTACAGCGGAGACCGAGGACGGCATCATCATGGGGCTGATGCACAAGACGCATCCCGTCCATGGCGTGCAGTTCCATCCCGAGAGTATTGCGTCGGAACAGGGGCACGCGCTGCTGGCGAACTTCCTTACGCTTGCGGGTATGACGCCCAAGAAGCGGCCGGCCATCCAGCGCCCGGCGGCGTAATCCCATGACTGATGCGCCTGCGTTCGATGCAAAGGTCCTGCTCGGTGCAATCGCGGGCGGGCGGCATCTGACGGATGACGAGATGTTCGACGGCCTCGACCGGATGACGGCCGGCGAGGCGACGCCGGCGCAGATGGGCGCGTTCCTGATGGGACTGCGCGTGCGGGGCGAGACCATTGCGGAACTCACCGGGGCGGCGCGGCTGTTGAGGTCGCGGATGCTGCCTGTCGCGGCGCCTGCGGACGCGGTGGATATCGTCGGCACGGGTGGCGATGGGCTCAAGACCTACAACGTCTCCACGTGCGCGGCATTCGTTGCGGCCGGCGCAGGATTGATCATAGCCAAGCACGGCAATCGGTCGGTGTCGTCGCTGTCGGGAGCGTCGGATGTGCTGACGGCGCTCGGCGTCAAGATCGACCTGACGGCGGATGAGATCGGCGCGGTGATCGATAAGGCGGGTGTCGCGTTTCTGTGGGCGCCAATGCACCATCCGGCGATGAAGGTGTGGGCCCCGGTGCGGGCCGAACTGGGGCTCAGGACGCTTTTCAATCTGATGGGACCGATTTGCAATCCGGCCAACGTGACGCGGCAGGTGGTCGGCGTGTTCGCGCCGGAATGGGTGGAGCCGATCGCGCACGTACTGCACAAGCTCGGATCGCGGCATGCGTGGGTCGTGCACGGGCGCGACGGGCTCGATGAACTGTCAACGACCGGGCCGACGCTGGTGGCAGAGTTGAAGGACGGCAACGTGACGACGTTCGAGGTAACGCCAGAGGACGCGGGATTGCCGCGCGCGACGATGGCGGATCTGAAAGGCGGGGACGCAGCAGTCAACGCGGCGGCACTCAGGCAGCTTCTGGACGGCGAGCAGGGAGCCTATCGAGACATCGTCTTGTTGAACACGGCCGCGGCGCTGGTCGTTGGCGGGCGGGTGCAGACCTTGGCTGACGGCGTTGGCGTTGCCGCTGCGTCGATCGATAGCGGCGCGGCGCGCGCGGCGCTGGAACGGCTCGTGGCGGCGACGAACGGAAACGAGATGTGACGATGCGGACTTCGACGACGATCGTCATTGCTGGGTTGTTGATATTGGCGGCGGCGTATTTCGCGGGCGTGTTCGGGCCGGCGGGGGATCGTCAGGCGGCGGGGACGCCGGAGGCCTGCTATGCGGCAGCCGTCGAGGCGGCGGCGAAGCCCAACCCGACGAATGTTCCGTGCGACTGGAAGGCCGTCGAGGACGCCAGTCCCGGCGCGGCGTTGAACGGGCGGTATGAGGCGGCAAGTGCGGGCGTCTCTGGGCGTCTCGTCATCATGGAGTTGGCGGATAAGCCTGCGCGGCTTGCGTTTTCGACAGCGGGCGAGAGCCCACGCTATATCTGTACGGCGGCATTCGAGGCGCAGCGCGAAGCGGATATGCTGGTCGCGCGCGTGGCAGACGTGCCGGGGTGCGATGTGACGGTGAGGAGCGGGACGACGCCGGGCGTGGTGAGCGTGACGGCGGCGGAACCGTGCAACACGTATTGCAATATGCGTGGCAGCTTGTCGGGCGAATTCAGGCTGATGCCGCATTGATGGCTCAAGTTGTAGGCGCGGGACATTGACCCTTCCGGCGCGGGCAGGTAGCAACCGGGATCGCCTGCCGCTAAGGTCCCTTGCATGTCCGATATTCTGGCAAAGATCACGAGTTACAAGCTCGACGAAGTGGCGGCCGCGAAGGCGAAGCAGCCGCTGCAGGTGATGGCGGAGTATGCGCGTTCTGCGCCGCCGGTGCGGTCGTTCGTCGGGGCAATCCGGACGGCCCATGCTGAAGGTCGCCCGGCGTTGATCGCGGAGATCAAGAAGGCGTCGCCGTCCAAGGGGCTCATCCGGGCGGACTTCGATCCGCCGGCGCTGGCGCGAGCTTATGAAAACGGCGGCGCGGCCTGCCTTTCGATCTTGACCGATGGTCCGTCGTTCCAGGGTGCGCCGGAGTATCTGACGAAAGCGCGCGCGGCGGTGTCGCTGCCGGTGCTGCGCAAGGACTTCATGGTCGACACCTATCAGGTGGTCGAGGCCCGCGCGTGGGGTGCGGACTGCATCCTCATCATCATGGCGGAAGTGGATGATGCGCTGGCTGCGGATCTTGCGGCTGCGGCGCGCGACTGGGGCATGGACGCCATCGTCGAGGTGCACGACGATGAGGAACTCGATCGCGCGCTGAAACTGCCCTGCCCGCTCATCGGCATCAACAATCGCAACCTGAAGACCTTCGAGACGACACTTGCGACGACAGAGCGGCTCGCGCCGCGCATCCCGAAGGATCGCATCGTCATTGGTGAGAGCGGGATCTTCACGGCCGCCGATATCGCGCGACTGCAAAAGGTAGGCGTGAGCACGTTCCTCGTCGGGGAGAGCCTGATGCGGCAGGACGATGTGACGGCTGCAACGAAGGCTCTACTGACAAAGGCCGCGGCATGAGCAAGCTCTCGCATCTCAACGCGCGCGGCGAAGCCCACATGGTGGACGTCTCCGACAAGGAGGTGACCAGCCGGACGGCTGTGGCGGAAGGGTTCGTGTCGCTGCGTCCCGAAACACTGGCGCTCGTGACCAAGGGCGAGGCGAAAAAGGGCGACGTGCTGGCGACCGCGCGGATCGCCGGGATCATGGCGGCGAAGAAAACGCACGAACTCATTCCGCTGTGCCACCCGCTCGCCATTACCAAGGTGACCGTGGAGTTCGAGCCGTCGGATGAGCCTGCGGGTATTCATGTGACGGGCACCGTGAAAGTTACGGGGCAGACGGGTGTGGAGATGGAGGCATTGACGGCGGTGTCCGTCGCTTGCCTGACGATCTACGACATGCTCAAGGCGGCCGATAAAGGCATGACCATCTCCGACATTCGCCTCCTGGAGAAAACAGGCGGGCGCTCGGGAACGTACCGCGCTCCGGCCGCTAAGGACTGATCCGATGGCGCTGCTCTCCGTCGACGAGGCGCTGGCTCGCATTCTGGATGGCGCGCAGGCGGCCGGTGTCGAACGTGTGCCGTTGATGGCAGCTGCGCATCGCATCCTTGCGGAAGACGCTGCGCGCGACGCTGACGCAGCCGCCTTTCAATGCTTCCGCCATGGACGGTTATGCCGTGCGTGCGGCCGATGTGACGACGCTGCCGGCAACGCTGACGCTTATTGGCGAAGCACGGGCGGGCGAGGCCTTTTCGGGATCGGTCGGGGCTGGTCAATGCGCTCGGATCTTTACCGGCGCTCCCGTTCCGGCGGGCGCGGACGCAATCGTTATTCAAGAGAACACGAAGGCGGACGGCAGCAGCGTCACAGTTGTGGAAGGCTCGCCCGACCCGGCGCATGTTCGTCCGCGCGGGGGCGACTTCGCGGAGGGGCAGGTTCTGCTTTCGCCTGGGCGTGTGCTTGATGCACGGGCGATCCTGCTCGCGGCGGCAATGGGACATGGGACGCTCGCTGTCCGGAAAAAACCGATCATCGCAGTTCTGGCGACGGGCGATGAACTCGTGGAGCCTGGGCAGAAGCCGGGGCCCGATCAGATCGTGTCGTCGAACCCTTATGGTCTGGCGGCGATGATTGCAGCGGCGGGCGGCGAGCCACGTTTGCTCGGCATCGCGCGCGACACGCGCACCGCTCTGGAGGAGAAAATCGCTTCCGCCGCGGACGCGGATGTTCTGGTGACGACGGGCGGCGCGTCGGTCGGCGATCACGATCTGGTCGGGCCGGTTCTGAAGTCGCGCGGGATGGCGCTCGACTTCTGGAAGATCGCCATGCGACCGGGCAAGCCGATGCTGTTTGGAAAACTCGGTACGCAGCGGGTTCTCGGGCTGCCGGGCAATCCGGTTTCAGCGCTGATCTGCGGGCGGGTGTTCCTGATGCCGCTGATCGACAGGCTGCTCGGCCGGGAGACGTCGCCATGGGCTCCCGTGCGCGCACGTTTGACAGAGCCGCTCGAGAAGAATGGACCACGGCAGCACTACATGCGCGCTGTCACATCGCAGGACGCGAATGGTGTGCTCCTGGTGACGCCGCAGTCATCGCAGGACAGTTCGTTGATGAGCCCGCTTGCGGCTTCGAATGCCCTGATCGTGCGTACGGTCGATGCACCGGCGCTCACGGCCGGCGACGAGGCCGACGTGCTGCCGATGGATTTCTGAGTTCAGCGGTAAAGATCGGCGCGGGTCGGCGGCAGGGGGGATTTGCCCTTGGCCGATTTGGTGGCGACGGTCTGGAAGAGACGCAACGTGCCGCGCGAGAACGCGAGTGAGACGCCCGCGAGATAGGCGACCCAGATGCGGTACTTCTCTTCGCCGACGAGCTTGATCGCCTCATCCTTGTTGGCGGTCAGGCGTTCGCACCAGAGCTTGCAGGTGCGGGCGTAGTGTTCGCGCCAGCCCTCGACATCGTGGACTTCGAAGCCGGCGATCTCCATGGCGGAGACCGAGTGGCCGATGTCGTCGAGTTCGCCGCCGGGGAAAATGTACTTCGCAATCGCTTTTTTCTCAGGCCGCATGCGTTGCGGGAGCAGTCCCGCTTTGTGCTTGTGGGCGCGGCGCGAAATGGCGTGATTGAGGAAGACGCCGTTCTCGTTCAGAAGCGAGCGCACCTTGTTCATATAGGCCGGGATGTTCTTCAGGCCGATGTGCTCGTACATGCCGATGGACGCGATCTTGTCGTAGCGGCCTTCGGCGAGCATGTAGTCCTTGAGTTCGAGCGTCACGAGATGTTCGAGGCCTAAGCGCTTCACCTTCTCACGGGCGAAGGCGAGTTGCTCCTCCGACAACGTAATGCCATGCGCTTTGACGCCATAATGCTGTGCCGCATGACAGACGAGGCCGCCCCAGCCGCAGCCGATATCGAGCATCGTGTCGCCGGGCTTCAAGCGAAGCTTGCGGCAGATCATTTCCAGCTTGTCGTGCTGGGCTTGCTCGACGCCGTTGTTCCAGTCCGTGTAATAGGCGCAGGAATAGACCATCTCGGGATCGAGGAAGAGTGCGTAGAAGTCGTTCGACAGGTCGTAGTGGAACTGGATGAAGGCCTTGTTGTCGGCGAGCTTGCGGTGCTTGCCGGTGATCTCACCTTCAAAGCCGCCGACTTCGCGCGGGGCTTCGGTTGGGGCGAAGAGAAACGGCGAGAGGCCTTTGAGAAGGGCGAGCTTCGGCAGGTTCTTGAATTTGACCCCGCCCTTGGGCTTGACGAATTGCTCACCGAAATCGACGAGCGTGCCGCCGTCGAAATCGACACGCTTGGCGATATAGAGCTGGATCAGCGTGTCGAGCGAGGGATGGCGCAGCATCGTGGCGATGACGCCGGGATCAGCAATACGAATCTCGCGACGGCTCGACACGTTCTGTCCGAGCGGGACGCTGGAGCCGTCCCACAGGGTGAGCCATAGATCGAGATCGAGTTTTTCAGACAGAGATGTGGCCAGGCTCTTGGCCGCCGCCAGCTGCTTTTCACTCTTATCCGCCGCCATCGAGGGTCCCTGCCTAATTCTTGTCAGGGTGTAGCTGCCAGCGAGGCTACGGAGACGTCAAGCGGCTTTCGCGCTTTCCATGATGGCTGCGACGCCCATGCCGCCAGCCGTGCAGACAGAGATAAGGCCGCGTCCGCCGTTCTGGGCAAGAAGTTTGGCGAGGTTGCCGATGATGCGTGCGCCGGTGGCGGCGAAGGGATGGCCGACGGCGATGGAGGAGCCTTTGACGTTGAGCTTCGCGCGGTCGATCGAGCCGAGGGGCGCGTTCTTGCCCATGTGCTTGGCGCAGTAGGCTGGATCTTCCCAGGCCTTTAAGGTGCAAAGGACCTGGGCGGCGAAGGCTTCGTGAATTTCGTAGAAGTCGAAGTCTTGCAGCGTCAGGCCGGCGCGGTCGAGCATCTTTGAGACAGCGATGGTGGGCGCCATCAGCAGGCCGTCGCCGTGGGCGAAGTCGTTGCCCCAGTGCTGGCCGTAGGTGAGATACGCAGCGATCGGCAGGCCGCGAGCTTTGGCCCAATCTTCGCTGGCGAGAAGAGCTGCAGACGCGCCGTCGGTGAGCGGGGTGGAGTTGCCGGCGGTGAGCGTGCCTTTGTCGGATTTGTCGAACGCGGTTTTCAACGTGGACAGCTTTTCGAGCGTGATGTCGGGGCGCAGGTTGTTGTCGCGATAGACGCCAGCGCATGGGACCATCAGATCGTCGAACCAGCCTTGCTCGTAGGCGGCGGCGGCCTTGGTGTGACTTTCGTAGGCGAGCTGATCCTGATCGGCGCGGGTGATGCCCCACTCCTGCGCCATCAGTTCGCAATGCTCGCCCATGCCGAGGCCGGTACGCGGCTCTTTCACCGCCGGCGGCTGGGGCGTGAGTTCGGCGGGCGACAGGCCCTGGAAGACGCGGACCTTGTCCATCAACGTCTTCTTGGTGTTGAGTTCGATCAGGCGCTTGGAGAACTTTTTCGAAAAGACGATCGGCGCATCGGAGGTGGTGTCGGAGCCGCAGGCGATGCCGCTTTCGATTTCGCCGGTGGCGATTTTCGCCGCAGTGCCCAACGCGGCTTGCAGGCTCGTCCCGCAGGCTTGTTGTAGCGTGACGCCGGGCGTGGACGGCGCGAGCTTGGTGCCGAGCACGCTTTCACGGGTGAGATTGAAATCACGCGAATGCGTGACGACCGCGCCGCCGACGACTTCATCGATGTGTTCGCCTTTGAGTTTGTAGCGATCGACGAGGCCGTTCAGCGCGGCCGTCATCATGTCCTGATTGGACAGGTCGGCGTAGAGCGAGTTGGAGCGGCAGAAGGGAATGCGCGTCCCGCCGATCACCGCAACCCGCCTCAGTTCTCGCGTCATGGAAATCTCCAAGCTTTATGTCATTGGCCCACACTCGGCAGGCCGGTGTGGGCGCGCGTCACGCGGCGACTTTGGCGGTTTTCGCGTCTTCCTGGGATTTGAAGTAGAGCGGGCCGCCGCGGAAGGGCGCGAAACCGGTGCCGAAGATCATGCCGGCGTCCACGAGATCGGATGAAGCGACAATGCCTTCATCGAGGCTCTTCTGCGCTTCCTGGATGATCGGATCGACAAGTTCGCGGCCGAGCTTTTCGAGGTCTGCTTTCGACCACTCGTTCTTGCCTTTTTGCGGCTTGCCGTCGACCCACTTGTAGAAGCCTTCGCCGGTCTTCTTGCCGAGCTTGCCTGCCTTGACGAGGATGTCGAGGCGCGAGCCGCCAGGGTCGTGGCCGAGGATGCGTGCGACGTGGGCGCAGATGTCGAGGCCGACGCTGTCGGCGAGTTCGATCGGGCCCATCGGCATGCCGAAGGTGCGGACGGCTTCGTCGATCTTCTCTTTGTCCTCGCCCTTCTCAAGGCGGGCCATGGCGGCGAACATGTAGGGCGTCAGCACTTTGTTGACGAGGAAGCCCGGCACATCCTTGGTGATGAGCGGGAACTTGCCGATGGCAGTGACGAAGGCGGCGCCCTTCTCGACTTCGGAGGTGCGGGTCTGGTCGCCCTGGACGACTTCGACGAGCGGCATCATTGCGACGGGCGAGAAGAAGTGCAGGCCGACGAGGCGGGATGGATCCGTCATCGGTTGGGAGATGTCGGCCAGTTTGAGGGACGACGTGTTCGTGGCGAGCACCGCATCAGGCTTCACCTTGGTTTCGAGATCCGCGAACAGCTTCTGCTTGATGTCGAGCTTTTCGACGATGGCCTCGATGACGACGTCGGCGCGGCCGATGCCTTTGCCTTCAGGGTCGGCGATGAGACGGGCCTTTGCGGCGTCCCGCGTGGCTTTGGTCTTGAACTTTTTCGCGATCAGCTTGCCCTGGGCCTTGATGCCCTTTTCAATCTGCTCGGGCGAGATGTCTTGCAACGTGACTTCCATGCCGGCCGCGACGCAGACGCCAGCGATGTCGGCGCCCATGGTGCCGGCGCCGATGACGTGAACGTGCGTGGGTTTCCACTTCAGAGACTTCGGGGCCTGAGCTTTGAGAGCTTCGGAAAGCTTGAAGACGCGGCGCAGGCTCTTCGATTGCGGCGACATGAGCATCGGCGCAAAGGCTGCCGGTTCAGCGCGCTTCATGGCTTCGAGATCGCCGCCGTGTTTTTCGAAGAGGTCGATGAGACGGTAGGGCGCGGGGTAGTGATCCTCACGGGCTTTCTTGGCGACTTCGCTGCGCATCTTCTTGGCGAGCGCCAAACGGGCTGGCCATTTGCCCAGCGCCGCCTTGGCAAAGCTTGCGGGCTTGGACTTGCGTTTTTGCAGGACAGCCTTGCGGGCCGCCCAATGGAGGCTGTCGGGGCCGGCGACGAGTTCGTCGATGAGCCCCATGCCCCTGGCGGCGGACGCAGAGAGGAAGGAGCCAGAAAGCATGATGCTCATGGCAGCCATCGGGCCCGCCTGGCGGATCGAGCGGGCGGTGCCATTGAAGCCGGGAAAGATGCCGAGCTTGACCTCGGGGAAGCCGATCTTGGTCGATGGATCACGGGTGGCGATGCGGTAGTGGCAGGCGAGGATCAGTTCAAGGCCGCCGCCAACGCAGAAACCGTGGACCGCCGCGACGACGGGGATGGGCAGCTTCTCCAGGCGATCGAGCATGGCGTTGACCATGCCGACTTCAGCAATGACTTCCGCCTCGCTTGTGAATTTTTCAAATTCATTGATATCCGCGCCGACGATATAGCCGCGCTGCTTGCCCGAGATGAAGACGAGCCCTTTGATGGTTCCGGCTCGGCCGGCGCGTTCGGCTTCCTCGATGATGGCGCCCAATTCTTCCAGTGGACGGCGGCCCAGAGCATTTGCGCTGGCGTCTTCGCGGTCGAACGTCGCCCACGCGATACTTTCGCGGTCGACTTCGTAGCGCCAGTCCTTGAGCGAAGCGGGATCGAGAGCCATAGGGCGAGCCTTCTCAGTGAACGTCGGTGGTTACTCGGCGGCGGCAGCTTCGATGGCGGTGCGCGCGTTGTGACCGGGTTGCATGTAATGGGGGCGCAATTCGGCAGGATCGAAGTGATCGACGGCGATGACGCGGGCGACTAGCGTTTCCACTTCGCGCAGGAGGGCGGCTTCGCTTTCGCTGATGACGTTCTTTGCAGCCGCATCGCCGATCCAGTCGATGCCGTGGAAGCGGCGGATCGTGCCGGCGCGGATGGCCTTCTCAAGTTTCTTCTCGGCCTCTTCCGCGGCGACGACTTTCTCAAGTGTCACTTCGAGGACGCCCGTAGGGTCGGCTGCATCCTTGGAAATGTAGATGTGGCGCGTGAGGCGGTCGCGGACTTCACCGGGCTTCAGAACGAGGCCGGCGACGGTTCCGCCGAGCTTGTCGGGTGCGGGATCGTAGTGACGGCCCAAGGGGAAGACGACGGCGCGCAAAAGCCAGCGCACCGGCGCGATGGGGAAATTCACGATCACGCCGCGAAGGGCTTCGTCGAAGCGGGCGAGGCCGTTGGCGATGGCGAATTCAACAATCGGCTTGTCGGCGGCGGGGCGGCCATCATCTTCGAAGCGCTTCAGGACGCAGGAGCTAGAAGTAGAGTTCGGCCAGCGCATCGGCGAGGCGTCCGCAGATCTTCTGCTTGGTTTTCAAGCCGCCGCCGAGCGTTGCGATGGTCATGTCGGAGACGACGGCGAAGTTGCGCGAGGCCCGCGAGAGCTGGCGATAATACGGCTTCAGATCCGCAACGGCAGATGGCGCCGGGGCGAAGAAGCCTAACGTGATGTTGTGGAAGAACGCTCCGGCCATGTTCGAGACCGAGTGGGCGATGTGGCTGAGGAATGCGTCCTCGAAGAGTTCGAAGCCTTTTGCGGGGTCCGGGTGCTGGGCGGATTGGATCTCGCGGATCAAGTACGGGTGCGAGCGCAATGCCCCTTGGGCGAATGTGATCAGCGTGCGCGTCAGGATGTTTGCGCCTTCGACGGTGATGCCGACGGGGACCATTTCGTAGGCTGACTGGAGATAGTTGGTGGGGCCGTCGCAAATGGCGCGGCCGCCGTGAATGTCCATGGCGTCGTTGACGGCGCGGCGCAGGCGCTCGGTCGTCTGGTACTTCATGAGCGCTGAAATGACCGACGGCTTCTCGCCGCGCGAGACCATCGATGCGGTCACACCGCGCGCGGCTTCATTGACATAGGCCGTCTCGACAATGCGGGCGAGCGGCTCTTCAATGCCCTCCATTCGTCCGACGGGCAGGCCGAACTGGCGCCGAATGCGGGCGTACGCCGAGGTCACGCGCAGCATGGCCTTGGCGCCGGCTGTCGCTGACGACGGCAGGGAAATTGCGCGGCCGGCGGCAAGGCATTCCATGAGCATGCGCCATCCCTGCCCGGCCATCTTTTCACCGCCGATAATCCAATCGATGGGAATGAAGACGTCGGTGCCCCAGTTGGGACCGTTCGGAAATGCAGCGCCTGAGGGAAGGTGGCGGCGGCCAATGTTCACGCCCGGATGGTTTGCTGGGATCATGGCGACAGTGATGCCGACATCCTCGCCCTTGCCCAAAAGGTTCTCCGGATCGAAGAGGCGGAAGGCAAGCCCGACCAGCGTCGCCTTGGGGCCAAGGGTGATGTAGCGCTTGTCCCACGACAGGCGAACGCCGAGTGTATCGCGTCCGTCATGCTGGCCTTTCACCACCGTACCGATGTCGCGCATCGTAGCGGCATCTGACCCCGATGTGGGGCCAGTAAGAGAGAAGCACGGGACCTCATCGCCGCGCGCGAGACGCGGCAAATAATGCTGCTTCTGGTCGTCGGTGCCGTACTTCTCGATGAGTTCGCCGGGGCCGAGCGAGTTCGGCACCATGACGATGGTGACGACATCCGGTGAGCGCGATGCAATTTTCCCGAGGATCAGCGACTGCGCCTGAGCCGAAAAGCCGAGGCCGCCATGCTCCTTCGAGATCAACATGCCGAGGAAGCCGTGCTGCTTCACGAACACCCAGATCTCTTCCGGTATCTCGCGGGTCGCATGACGGATTTGCCAATCGTCGATCAAGCCACAGAGTTCTTCTGTCGGGCCATTGAGGAACGCCTGCTCTTCCGGCGTCAACGTGACGGGGGGAACGGCACGCAGTTTGGTCCAGTCGGGGGTGCCGGAGAAAAGTTCCGCGTCGAAGCCGACAGTCCCGGCATCGAGCGCCTGCTGCTCGGTATCGGAGACCTTGGGCAGCGTCTTCTTGAGGAAATCAAAGGCGGGGGCGACGAAGAATTTGCGGCGGACCTCGGGAACAGACAAAGCCGCCAGAATGCCGACGGGTATCCAGGCAAGAAGCGACCAGATGCTGGACAGCGGGAACGTCGGCTCACCCGTCAGAAGCCCTGCCTGCCAGACAAACAGCAGCGCGCCGAGTGTTATCGCCCAGACGGAAAGCCGCGCCTGCAGCATGCCTAGCGCCGTCACGGCACCGATGATGAGAACGAGGAAGACGAACGTCGACATTCGCTGAACTCCCGTAGGGCTGATGGGCCCCCATCCCTGCCCTCATTGGGGCGATGGCAGTTTCGGCCTGGGACAAAACGCACGTGAGCCCCGGCCGGTCGGGCCGCCGCCACAGAAAATCATGGCGGGCAATGTCATCACAAAGACTTAACTAGCGACGGCAGCGATTGAAAACAACCTTTAGCGGGTTCAAGTTGCACAGTCACTCAAGGGCGTGGATCTGTTTACTTCGTCAGTCAGCCCGCTTTGACCTTGGAAGACTTCGAATGGGCTTCTGTTTTGAAAATCTGGCCGATCAGCGTGGGATACCACGCAAAGGCTTCATCAAAAATCGCTTTGCGTTCCTCAGCGCTCTCGCCAGGCTTGGAGACGAAGGCGTTGGACGGCACCAGCCCGCTTATGCCTCCCGGCAACGGGCCCGCCGCATAGTCGGCGCCGATCTTGATCGCGTCGTCGGGCGCCACGATCGACCAGCAGGTATTGCGATAGCGAGCAGGATCGGGGCGGCGTGATTCCAATTCGGCTGCAATGCGAGCAGCCACCGCCAGACCCTGGCTGTGGGCCGAAAAGGCCGATTTCGGCATTTCGTTTGCGATTGCGCTGTCGCCCAGGACGAAGACGCTTTCGGCTTTGGTCGATGCAAAGGAAGCCGGATCGATGGGGCACCAATCGGGGTCGGCGAGGCCGGCTTGCAGGGCAATCGCGCCGGCGGTTTGGGGCGGAATGATATTGGCAACGGCCGCTTTGATATTGAGGCCAGCTTTCGTGCGGACTTCGCCATCGCCCGGATCGACGCGCGTGACGGTGAAGTCGTCGATGTCGTTGGAGAGGTTCAGTTCGATGATGTCCTTGTAGTACTTCTCAAACGCTTCTTGGAACGCGGACTGCTTGGAGAACGTCATTTTGGCATCGAGAATGACGAGCTTCGATTTCGGCTTCGCCTGTTTCAGATAGTTGGCGATGACGCAGGCGCGCTCATAGGGTCCGGGCGGGCAGCGGTAGGGAAGCTTGGGTATGGTGATGACGACGGTGCCACCGTTTTCCATCTTCTCGAGACGGTTGCGCAGGGCGAACGTCTGGTCACCACCGCGCCAAGCATGAGGCATCGTTTCGGCGACGATTTGCGAATAGCCCTCGATGGCGGACCATTTGAAGTCGATGCCGGGCGACACGACCAGCCGGTCGTAAGAGATCTGCTTTTTATTTTGGAGGTCGACGGTTTTCTTGATGGTGTCGATCTTTTCCGCGCGTTCGTGGATCACATTGACGCCGAGCTTCGCCAGTCCGCTGTAGCCATGCGTGAGATTGGCCAAGCTGTAGAAGCCACCGATGTAGGCGTTGGAAAAGAAGCAACTCGTGTATTTCGCCTGCGCTTCAATCAGAGTGACGTCGAGTGCGGGGTTCAGGACCTTCAATGCGCCCGCGACGGTCGCTCCCCCTGCTCCACCGCCGATGATCACCACTTTCGCTTCGCCGCGCGCAAACGCGGGACGGGCCATCAGGTTTGCCGCTGTGATACCAAGTCCAGCAGCGAACTGGCGGCGCGTCAGATCGAGGCCCATGCAATCATCCCTTGGTCGTGATGCCGGCGGAGGACATCAGCTGGGATAGCTCTTCCCAGAAATAGAGTTGGCCAGGATAGCCGGTGATGCGGCCGATTTCACGGCCATCGCGAACCAGTATGAAAGTTGGCGTGTAAATGACGGGTGCGAAACCGAGCAGGACTTTGGAATCGCGGCCTACCCTTTTTAGAGGAGCGGCGCGGCCTTCGGCCGTTCGTCCATAGCCGCCGCCCACCTCCTTGTTCCACCGCCGGCAGTAGTGGCATGCCGGGTCATCGACCATAATCAATTTGGTTGCTTCGGCGCGGGCGATTTGGAGAGATGCTGCCTCTCCGGCGTGAGCGGCCGTACCGGAGACGGCGAACAGGAGGGGCATCATCAACAGCAGCAGGACAGCGCGCACGGTTGACCTCCGGCTTTTCTTGTTCGTCTTATCAATGCCGGAAGTCGTAGCAGTGGGGCGGCACAATGAGAAGGCGGTCTTAGAAACCTAAACGAGACGTAATCCGGCGCGGGGCTGTGACCCATGGAAACGCGCTTTGCGCTTGTGTTATGCACGACAGCATGTCAGCCGATCCGAACCCGCCCGCCGAGCCACTTTCTCCCGTGACGATTAAAAGTCGGCGCGACTTCGTTCTCGGTGGAGCGGCTGCGGCAGCCCTCGCTCTTTTGCTGCAATCCACGCCGTGGGCCGCTGCGGGTGAGGCGCCAGAGGTTGCAGCGCCAGAGGCAGCGCCGCCCCCAGTAGGACCCGTCAGCCGAATTCCCGTCTCGTCCGGCCTTACTCACTCTGCGCAGTTCGAGCAGGCCCTGAAGGATATTCTCGTCGATGCCGAACCTGTCGTGGGAGAGCCGATGACGCTCGAGTTGCCGGACCTGGCCGAGAACGGCAACGTGGTGCCGTATTCGCTCGTTGTCGAAAACCCGATGACGGACACCGACTATGTCCGCACACTGTACCTTCTCTCGACGTCAAACCCGCAAGCTCTCGTGGCCAAGTTCCATCTCGTTCCGGCAACCGGCAAGGCCACCGTATCGGGGCGGATGCGGCTGGCCAAGACGCAGGATGTCGTCGGCATTGCGGAGATTTCGACGGGTCGGATGGTGGTGGCGGTCCGCAAGGTCGAGGTGACCATCGGCGGATGCGGGAACGAATGAGCATGCGGCCATGACCAATAAAACCCGCATCAAGCTGCCGGAGAAGACAGCAGTCGGTGACGTGATCGAGGTGCGCGCGCTCATCAATCATGTGATGGAGACGGGCAATCGCAAGGATGCGGCCGGGCAAATCATTCCGCGCAACATCATCCGGTCGCTGACCGTGACGTTCGGGCGTGTGACCGTTTTCATGGCCGAGTTCGGACCGGGAATCTCGTCCAACCCGTTCGTGGCCTTTCATATGCGGGTGCCGGGGCCGGGCGAGTTCGTCTTTACCTGGGAGGACGACGCGGGGGTCAAAACGGTCGAGCGGACGCCACTTTACGTTGGCTGAAGATGCGGGCACGTTTCTGATGCCGGTCAACCACTCATCGAGCCGCTTGTTTCGCTGCGCGGGAGCGGCTACGCCACGGGGCAATGCGCCTGACCGGAGGGGCCGGCTCGCCACCGTCCATCGGGTGCAGAACCAGGGGAGCACCATGGCCGAAGATCCGATCGTCGCCCAGAAAGGGCCCTACCAGGTCGACCTGGTGGAAGGGAAAACCTATTTCTATTGCCGTTGTGGCCGTTCCAAGCGGCAGCCGTTCTGCGATGGGGCGCATAAGGACACCGGTATCGACCCACTGGCTTTCAAGGCACCCTCTACCGGCACCTTCAATCTTTGCGGCTGCAAATCAACCGATGACGAGCCCTTCTGCGACGGCTCGCACAACGTGATTTGAGACCCTGAGCACCGCTGGTGATTTCGATCATGGGTGCCGGAGTAGCGTCCGGAATGGGATCCGCCTATACGTCGGGCATGATCAGCTGGTCCCCCATCGCATTCGTGCACTTGTCTCCCGCCGCATGCTCCACAGCGATCGGCCCGGCCGGGTTGGCACTGTGGAGCGCGTTTGCTGGCGATACTCATTTTCATTTCGATGCCGGTACGATCCTCGCCGCCGGCATTTTCTCCGGATGGCGACCCGGGCGCGGCGGACAAGACAAAGGTGGCGACAAAATCGCTGCCTCGGTGCCTGAAGAGCCGGCAGATAGCCTCATCGAAGTCGTCCAGGCCCTCGATATCGCGGCCATCGTGGTCGACGTGCAACGGCGGATCGTGGCGTTCAATCGGCACGCAGCGGATCTGTTTCCGGCGATCACCACCGGACATCCCGTCGCCGTGGCGAGCCGCAACCCCGAGCTGATGCAGTCAATTGATCGGGTTTTCACGGATGGACGGGCCGACACGACAGAAATAACAGAGCGCATGCTGCAGGGGCGCCGATTCATCGTCACCGCGAGCCCACTGTCCGGCCCAATGCTGCTGCTTCAGTTCCGCGATACGAGCGAGCAATCGCGTCTGGCGCAGTTGCGCGCGGACTTCATCGCCAACGCGAGCCACGAGCTGCGCACGCCACTCGCCTCGATCAAAGGCTTCATCGAGACGCTGCAAGGACCGGCGCGCGACGACGTACCAGCGCGCACGCGGTTTCTCGACATCATGGCGACGCAGTCGCAGCGGATGAACCGCATCCTCGACGATCTTTTGTCCCTCAGCCGCATCGAGATGCGCGCACATCTGAAGCCGGAGGGCGAGGTCGATCTCAGCGAGGTCATCGCTCAGGTCATCCGCGGCTTGGAACCCCTGGCGCGGGAGGCCGACGTCACGCTGTCATCTAAGCCGACCGCAACCGTAATGCGCGTGCGCGGAGACCGGGACGAGTTGGAGCAGGTGATGCAGAACCTCGTCCACAATGCGATCAAGTACGGGCGCAAAGGCGGGACCGTCGAAATCGAGGTCAGCGAGCGGACGGCGTCGAAGGGGAGGCGGCGCGCACTCGCCATTAGCGTCAAGGATGAGGGCCCCGGGATCGCGCCGGAGCATCTGCCACGTCTGACGGAGCGGTTCTATCGTGTCGATACGGCGCGAAGCCGGGAGAAGGGCGGCACGGGTCTCGGACTTGCGATCGTCAAGCACATCCTCAACCGTCACCGGGGTGAGTTGGAGATTACTTCTGAAGTCGGGCGTGGCTCCCAGTTTACAGTCGTGCTTGAGGCGCTTTCGTCATAAATCTGGGTCGAACAGCTGCGCACTAAATTTTGTTATGATATAACAACCCGTTAGACTGTCATAAAAGGTTTGCTCGAAGTCGTTAATGCTCCGGATGCGCGCATCAGTGCGGGAGAGCGGGACGCCGCAACCGTTCAGTCAACAGGAGCTTTCCTAGAATGAACAAGGCACCCTTTCTGGCGGCTGCCGTCGCAAGCGTTTTCGCTTTCGCTTCCGGCGCTGAAGCCCGCGATCAGATCCGCATCGTCGGATCGTCCACTGTGTATCCATTCACGACGGCGGTCGCCGAACAATTCGGCAAGTCTTCGGGCAGCAAGACGCCGGTCGTGGAGTCGACGGGTACGGGCGGCGGTTTCAAGAT
This sequence comes from uncultured Alphaproteobacteria bacterium, assembly GCA_963708775.1. GTDB lineage: Bacteria > Pseudomonadota > Alphaproteobacteria > Rhizobiales > Hyphomicrobiaceae > JAGVSR01. The sequence goes on from CAVPTI010000002.1 coordinate 458,405, forward strand.
TTTCTGCGAAGGTGTCGGCGTCGATAAGGCCGATGCCTCGAACGCTTCACGCCGGATCAAGAAAAGCGAATTCGAACTCTGCGACAAGAATGGCGTGAAGGACATCATCGAACTGACGGTCGGATACGACGGTCTGACGATTGCTCACTCGAAAGATGGCCCGGCGCTCAACCTTACGCGCAAGCAGGTTTTCCAGGCATTGGCCGAAAAGGTGCCGAACGACAAGGGTGAACTCGTCGACAACCCCTACAAGAATTGGTCCGATATCGATCCCTCGTTACCGAACGTGAAGATCGAAGTTCTGGGGCCGCCGCCAACCTCGGGCACGCGCGATTCGTTCCACGAACTCTTTCTCGAAAAGGGTGCGGAGGCTTTCGACAGCCTGAAGGCGATGAAGAAGAAGGACGAAGAAGCCAAGACCAAAGACTTTGAGAAAGTCTGGAAGTCGATCCGCAAGGACGGCGCCTATGTCGAAGCCGGCGAGAACGACAACGTCATCGTCCAGAAGCTCGAAGGTAACAAGAATGCCTTCGGCATCTTCGGCTACTCGTTCCTGGAAGAAAACGCCGACAAGCTGACGGGTGTTGCGATCGAGGGCGCGGAGCCGACGTTCGAGAACATCTCGGGCGGCAAGTACAAGGGCGCGCGCCCGCTGTTCGTGTACTTCAAGAAAGCACACATCGGCGTCATTCCGGGTCTTGATAAGTTTATCGGCGAATATACGTCGGAAAAAGCACTTGGGGCCGAAGGTTATCTGACGGAGAAAGGGCTCGTGGCACTTCCGAAGGAAGCCTTCGCTACATCCGCCAAGGCTGCCAACGAAGGCGTGACGCTGAAAGCGGATGACCTGAAGTAAGCTTTGAATTAGGGCCGCGCGGGACACTCGCGCGGCCCTTACGCAACACGCGCAACGTGCCTCACTGGCACCTCTTGCGGACTTCAACGGTAAGGTAGGCTAGCAATGGCTGGTTGGTATGCGATTGTGGCGGTCGCGGTGTTCATCACCGGATATGTCCTCGCGAGCCAGCGCGCCAGGGCTGTCGCCGGCGGCAATTATGCCGGCATGCATTCATTGCCGACGTACCACGGACTGTACACCGCCTCGCTGGCGCTGCTGCCAGCGGTGTTCATTTTCATTGTGGGCAGCTTCATCGCCGGCAGTTTGGCCACCCACAGCGCGATCTCCGCGCTACCGGAAACTGTGCAATCCGACGCCCTCAGGCAGGGCGCTGCTCTGCGCGAAGCGATCAACATCGTGCGCGGCGGCTCACCCGATGCGGCAAGCGCCGAGGTCCGGTCGGCGGCCTCAAACTATGGTTGGGTGCTCTCCGCCGGTCAGTGGGTGACGTTGGCACTGGGCGTGCTGGGCGGGCTGGCCGGGCTCTCTTGGGGCCTGAGCCGCGTGTCCATGAATTTCCGCGCCCGCAACAATTTCGAGAAGATCGTGCATGGCCTGCTTTGGCTCTGCGCCACGATCGCCGTTCTCACCACGATCGGAATTGTCTTCTCGGTCGTGGGAGAGACGTATCGCTTCTTCTTCGATCCCGACATCAAGGGAAAACCGACGGTCTTCGAGTTCCTCTTCGGCACGGACTGGAACCCGCAGGCCGCCATGCGCGCCGACCAGGGCGATATCCAGACCGCGTACGGCTTCTTGCCGCTGTTGACCGGAACGCTGCTGATCACGACCATCGCCATCGCTGTGGCTGGACCGCTCGGTCTTTTCTCGGCAATTTATCTGGCGGAATATGCCTCGACGCGCGTGCGCGCCGTTGCCAAGCCGGTGCTCGAGATCCTGGCGGGCATCCCGACCGTGGTGCTTGGCTTCTTTGCGGCGTTGACCGTGGCACCCTACATCCGCGGCTGGGGCGAGACGTTCGGCTTGGAAGTGGCGTCGGAAAGTGCCTTGGCTGCCGGCGTGGTGATGGGAATGATGATCATCCCGTTCATATCATCGCTGTCGGATGATGTGATCAACGCAGTGCCGCAGTCGTTGCGCGATGGCGCTTATGCGATGGGTGCCACCAAATCGGAGACCATCCGTCAGGTTATCCTTCCCGCCGCCCTGCCCGGCATCGTATCCGCTTTCATGCTCGCAATCAGCCGCGCCATCGGAGAAACGATGATCGTCGTGATGGCGGCCGGTCTTGCCGCGAACCTGACCTTCAATCCGCTCGATGCGGTGACCACCATCACCGTACAAATCAAGACCATTCTCGTCGGCGATCAAGAGTTCGACAGCGCCAAGACGCTGGCTGCTTTCGCGCTCGGCTTCGTCCTGTTCTTCGTGACGTTGGTGCTCAACTTCATCGCGATGAAGGTCGTTCAGAAGTATCGGGAACAATATGACTGATCTCAGCGCAGATGCTTTGCAGCCCGCGCTTCGGCGGGTCGAGTTTCAAACGGACGAGGCGAAAGCCCGTTTGCGTACGCGCTATCGGTCCGAGGCCCGCTTCAAGTTCTACGGGATCGCAGCACTGGCTGTGACCATTGCATTCCTCTTCGCGCTGCTGGCTAGCATCGTGTCGAGAGGCTTGCCTGGCTTTTTCCAGAACGTGATCGTGGCCGACGTGTTCGTCGATCCGGCCAAGGTCGATCCTGACGGGAAGCGCGATGCCGCAACCCTGCGTGCTGGCGACTATACAGCGCTGGCGCGCGCTACTCTCGCAGAAGCCATTCCTGGTATCGAAGGTCGGCAGCAAAAGAAGGAACTCAACGGTCTGCTGAGTTCGGGCGCGGGCGACATGCTGCGGCAGCAGGTCGTCGCCGATCCATCTCTCGTCGGACAACGCGTCAGTACGCGGCTCTTGCTATCCGACGAAGCCGATGTGTTCTTAAAGAGGGCGGGATCGCAAATCCGGACGCTGACCGATACGCGCGGTGTCGCGACGCCATCGGGCGTGAAAGGCGACATCACGATTTCGGTGGGCGCCAATGATTTTTCTGACGACCTTGCCGTCGTAAAGGCCGAACTCAAGGCCAGGGCCGACGCGATCTTGGAAACTGTCGCCAGGCGCAGAGAGCGTGGTGCTGTTGCTGAGAGCCTTGTGGATCTCGAGAAGGAAGCGGCCGATCTGAAAGTGCGGTACGAGGCAACTGCTTCGCCGGAGATACTTGACGCGAAAATGGCAAGTCGGCTTGTTGCCATCAACGGGGGTGTCGTCAAGGTGAAGGAATTGGGTCCGTCGTCCGTCAAGGGCGAGGTGATCCTCCCGCTGGCGTCGACGACAGACGCCGCTCCCGGCACATGGCAGATCCGGATCTATGAGGTTCCTGAAGCCAACCGAAACGTGAACGATCGCGGCGTCACGTTCCTCGAGGCGCTGAAGGCGAAAGGGCTGGTCTCGAATACGTTCAACTGGGCGTTCTTCACCACAGGCGACAGCCGCGAGGCGGAGCTTGCCGGGATACAAGGCGCTCTCGTCGGCTCAATCCTCACGCTCATCGTTACGATCGGATTGTGCCTGCCCATCGGCGTGCTGGCGGCGATTTATCTTGAAGAGTTTGCACCCAAGAACCGGGTGACCGAACTCATCGAAATCAACATCAACAACCTCGCCGCCGTCCCCTCGATCGTGTTCGGCCTGCTGGGTCTGGCGGTGTTCCTCAACTATTTCAACCTGCCGCGGTCTGCGCCCATCGTCGGTGGTCTCGTTCTCGCGCTGCTCGTTTTGCCGACCATCATCATTGCGTCGCGGGCCGCCCTGAAGTCGGTGCCGCCGTCTATCCGTGAAGCCGCACTGGGTATCGGAGCCTCGCGTCAACAAGCGGTTTTTCACCATGTCCTGCCGATGGCGATGCCCGGAATCATGACCGGCACCATTATCGGCATGGCCCACGCACTGGGCGAAACCGCACCGCTTCTGATGATCGGCATGGTGGCCTTCATTGTCGACGTGCCCACAAGCCTAACCCAGTCTGCGACCGTGCTTCCGGTGCAGATTTTCCTATGGTCGGATCTTCCCGAGCCTGGGTTCGAGATGAAAACGGCGGCGGCGATCATGGTGCTGCTGGGCGTTCTTTTCGTGATGAACGGCCTCGCCATCTGGTTGCGCAAGAAGTTTGAACGTCGCTGGTAGACGCTGTAGGAACTCAGAGATCATTCCCATGGACATGCGGCCTGACCCCTTGATTATGATGACCACACAGACAGCTCAGGCCGCGGTGGCGGCTAAGCCGAAAATCGTCGGCCAGAACGTGAACGTCTTTTACGGCGAGAAGCACGCCTTGAAGGATGTAAGCGTCGAGATCCCGGAGCGCTCTGTTACGGCGTTCATCGGCCCTTCCGGTTGCGGAAAATCGACCTTCCTGCGGTGCCTCAACCGTATGAATGATACGATCGCGTCGTGCCGGGTGACCGGCACAATCCTCATCGATGGCCTGGATATCTATGACCCGGAGCTCGATCCGGTTCAGTTGCGCGCTCGGGTCGGAATGGTGTTTCAAAAACCCAATCCCTTCCCAAAGTCGATCTATGACAACGTGGCTTACGGTCCGCGTATTCATGGATTGGCCCGTTCCAAGTCTGAGTTGGACGGCATTGTTGAACAGAGCCTGCGCAAAGCGAGCTTGTGGGAAGAGGTCAAAGACCGGCTGGCCGACAGCGGGACAGGGTTGTCCGGCGGCCAGCAGCAGCGGCTGTGCATTGCGCGCACCATCGCGATCAATCCGGAAATCATCCTGATGGACGAGCCGTGTTCGGCGCTCGATCCGATCGCAACGGCGCGTATCGAGGAACTGATGGAGGAGTTGCGCCACAACTTCACGATCGTGATCGTCACGCACTCGATGCAGCAGGCGGCACGCGTTTCACAGCAGACCGCGTTTTTCCATCTTGGTCATGTCGTTGAAGTGGGCGAGACGCCGCAGATTTTTACCAACCCGTCCGACAAGCGCACGCAGGACTACATCACGGGCCGCTTCGGTTAAACCCGATTGCACGGCAGCGCATAGCGCGAAGGGAAGCAGATCATGTCCGAACACATCGTCAAGTCGTACGAGCAGGAGCTCGCCGTTCTCGATAGCAAGATCAGCCAAATGGGTGGGCTTGCGGAACAACTGGTCGGTGAAGCGTTCGATGCCCTCGCCAGCCACAACCCTGCGCGCGCGCGGGCGACGGTGGCGAGCGATGCCACGATCGACTTGATCCACCGAGAACTGGAAGAGCAGGTTATCCTCATGATCGCGCGGCGGCAGCCGCTGGCGAACGATCTGCGCCAGGTCATTTCGGTCTTGAAGGTTGCAGGCGAATTGGAACGCGTCGGCGATCTGGCAAAGAACGTCGCAAAGCGTGCGCAGACGGTGTCTGGCGAAACACATCCGAAAGGTCTTCTGACCGGGCTTCAGCACATGACCGATCTCGCCTCGCGGCAGCTGAAGGACGTGCTTGATGCTTACGCTGCGCGCGATGCCGACCGGGCGCTCGCGGTGTGGCATCAGGACGAGAAGCTGGACGCGGTTTACAATTCAGTGTTCCGCGAACTCCTCACCTATATGATGGAAGACCCTCGCAACATCGGGCTTTGCACGCATTTACTGTTCGTTGCCAAGAACCTGGAGCGGATCGGCGATCACACGACCAACATCGCAGAGACCGTAAACTACATGACCCATGGCGCTCTTCCTGAAGGGGAGCGGCCCAAGGGCGACATCACGAGTTCGACGCTCGTGTCCGGTCCGATCCGTTGAGAGAGCGAGTGTAAAAAGGCATGCCCGCCAAGGTGCTCATTGTCGAAGACGAGGACTCTCTCGTCACGCTGCTCAGCTACAATCTTCAATCGGAGGGCTACACCGTCGTCCATACGCCGTCGGGAACCGACGCGGTGATGATGATGCAGGAGGAGCGTCCTGACATCGTCATCCTCGACTGGATGCTTCCTGGCCTTGCCGGCATCGAGATCTGCAGGCAGATACGTGCACGGCCCGATACGAAGGGGCTGCCCGTCATCATGCTGACAGCGCGCGGCGAAGAGGGCGACCGTATTCGCGGCCTGCAGACGGGTGCCGACGATTATGTCGTGAAGCCGTTTTCGGTATCGGAGCTTGTGGCGAGAGTGAAGGCGCTATTGCGGCGGGCCTCGCCCGAGCGCATTGCGGACATTCTGGAGGGCAATGGCATCAAGCTCGACCGGGTCGCGCATCGGGTGACCCGCTTCGGACGTGAGGTCAACGTTGGGCCGACCGAGTATCGCTTGCTCGAGCAGTTCATGGAAAACATCGGGCGGGTGTTGAGCCGCTCGCAATTGCTCGACGGTACGTGGGGGCGGGATTCCGAGGTCGATGAGCGGACGGTGGACGTGCATGTCGGTCGGCTTCGCAAGGCGATCGTGCGTGGCGCGGAAACGGATCCGATCCGGACTGTGCGCGGGGCGGGGTACGTGTTCGACGATTCCGTTTAGGCGGCGCGACCGCTCTTCATCGGGCCTTTGGCGGGAATACCGGCAATGAAGGCTCCGACGGCGTCATCGAAAGCCTGATCGCTATTCAGCGCGCGGAAGGCGGGCAGCAGCGCCGCCGTAGCCGGAAAGGCTTCAACTCCGAGGGCCGCCATCTCTTCTTCTTCCGGGCCTTCGAGCGGTTTCAGCAGACCCTCGATCTCCGCCAGCGCAAATCCGAGAACGAACGCATAGAACGACAGGCCGAGGCCGGCGGCACGTTCAGCCGAAAGCCCCGCATCGAGCAAAGCGCGATAGACGATTTCACTGGAGAGATGATCGGCCATGCCCGTGGCGTGGAAGCGGAAGTGGAGGTGGAACAGGCGCGGATGGCGATGCGCCAACTGCCGATAGGCCACCGCGACGTTCTTCAAGTCCGTCTGCCACTTGCCGGAGAGCGGCGGCAGTTCGATGGAGCCCAGCGCGCGATCGGCGATCTGGCGAAGCAATTCCTCCTTCGATTGGAAATGATGCAGCACTGTCATCGGGTCGATCCCCATGACAGCGCCGACTTTGCGAACAGAGAACCCCTCCTCGCCCGCCTCATTGAGCAATCCGAAGGCAGCATCCAGAATCGCAGACCTATCCAGGCCGAGGGGTGTGCGGGAGCGGTGTTTTGCTTTTTTCACGGTATGGTCTTGACACTTCTACGGCGTAGATCATAACGTGTGCTCCATCGTGGAGGTTTTGTAAAGACCTTCGGGCGAACGCGGCGACCGGTAACGGAGCATGCGGATATCTGGATCTGCGCGATGTTCGCGCTGCAATTGAGGGAGGAGCGAGATCGTCATGACGCGCACGCATCGTTCCCCCGCACTCACCAACGTCGATGACCGCCGCACGCAGAAGAATGAACTTCTGCGGCTTTGCGCGCGCGTTGGCTTTACGCCCCCGGGAGCCCTCCAGCCTTGATCTAGAGTGGTCCCACGGGGGATCGTGCCTTAGCTGGAGAAGAAACCCACATGTCGAACAAGTACTCCACGGCTCAGATGAAGGAGCTGGATGCGAAGCATCATTTGCATCCGTTCAGCAATCATAAGTCGCTGAGAGCGGCCGGCTCGCGCGTGATCGTGGGCGGGGAAGGGGCGCACTTCATCGATAGCGAAGGCAAACGCGTGCTCGACGGCATGTCGGGCTTGTGGACGACGAACATCGGATATGGGCGCGAGGAACTGGCCAAGGCGGCTTACGATCAGATCCTCGAGCTGCCGTACTACAATACGTTCTTTCAGACGACGCATCCGCGCGTGGTCGAGCTGTCGCAGAAGCTCTCGGAAATTGCGCCGGCGAATATCAAACAGGTTTTCTACGGGTCGTCGGGTTCGGAATCGAACGATACCGCCGTGCGTATGATCCGGCATTACTGGGTCATCAAGGGCGAGCCGAAGCGGCGCATCATCATCAGCCGCCGCAACGCCTATCATGGCTCGACGATCACGGCGGCCTCGATGGGCGGCATGTCGCTCATGCATTCGCAGCTCTATCCGCCGTACGAAGGGTTTCGCCATGTGATGGAACCCTACTGGTACGGCAACGCCGAAGAGGGCGAGACGCCGGAAGCATTTGGTTTGCGCGCGGCCCAGGCGATCGAGGATGAGATCCTTGCGGTCGGCCCGGAGAATGTCGCGGCGTTCGTCGGCGAGCCGGTGATGGGTGCTGGTGGATTGAAGATCCCGCCGTCTACCTACTGGCCGGCGGTGCAGAAGATCGTCGACAAGTATGGCATTCTGTTCCTGCACGACGAAGTCATCACCGGCTTTGGACGCACGGGCAAATGGTTCGGCGCCGATTACTACGGCACCAAGCCCGACCTTGTGACGTTCGCTAAGGCAGCAACTTCGGGTTACATCCCGCTGTCGGGACTGCTCGTCGGGGATCGCGTCGCCAATGCGTTCGCCGAGCATGATGACGAATTCTATCACGGGTACACCTACGCCGGTCATCCGGTGGCGTGTGCGGTTGCCTTGAAGAACATCGAGATCATGCAGCGCGAGCGGCTGGTCGAGATGGTCAACGAGTTTACCGGGCCGGCGCTGGCTCGGATGCTGGGCAAATTCAAAGATCATCCGCTCGTCGGGGAAGTGCGCTCGATCGGCATGCTCGGCGCGTTTGAACTCGTGGCGGACAAGCGTACGCGCCGGCGTTTCGACGATCCGGGCCGCGTCGGCACGATCTGCCGCAACCACTTCGCGCGCGAAGGCTATGTCATGCGCGCGATCGGCGACACGATGGTGACGGCGCCGCCGTTGATCTTCACGCAGTCGCATTTCGAGGAAGCCGAAGGTGTCATTGCCAAGGTGCTCGATTTGACGCTCAACGACGTCGCCGGAGAGCTCGCAGCATGAGCCGGCCGATCGTCGTCATACCCTGCTGCACCAAGACGATCGAGGGCTACACCTTCGATGCGGTCAGCCGTAAGTATTCGGCTGCCGTGGCCGAGGTCGCGGAATGCCAGCCGCTCCTGATTCCGCTCGATGTCGCGCTCGTCGACATCGGGGCCGTGCTCGACGTGGCGGACGGCATTTTGTTCTCGGGCAGTCCCTCGAACATTGATCCGGGCCACTACAGCGAGGAAGACCCCGTGATACCGGATGCGCTCGATCCGGCCCGCGATGCCATGACCCTTCCGTTGATCAGGACGGCGGTGGAAAAGAAGATCCCGATGATGGCCATTTGCCGTGGCTTTCAGGAGCTGAATGTCGCGCTCGGCGGCACGCTGCATCAGGCCGTGCATGCTCAGACCGGAAAGCGGGATCACCGCGAGCGCAAGGAAGTGTCGCTGGAGGAGCGGTGGGGGCCTGTGCACGCGCTGAACCTCACCGGCCAACTGCGTGAGTGGATCGGGCAGGACGAAATCCTGGTCAATTCGCTCCACGGCCAGGGTCTGAAGGATCTCTCGCCGCGTCTCACGCCGGAAGCCTTCGCCGAGGATGGTCTCGTCGAAGCCGTCCGCGGTCCTGACGATCATCCGTTCTGCGTCGGTGTGCAGTGGCATCCCGAGTGGCGCGCCCGTGAAAACCCCGTATCTGTGAAGCTGTTCCGCCGGTTCGGCAGCGCAGCAGGAGCCAAGCTGTCATGACCGAAACGTATCTCACCTCCGAGCAGGCGAAGGATTTCCTCGCCAAGTATCCCACCGTGCAGTGGATCGACATCTTCATGCACGACCTCAACGGCATTCCGCGCGGCAAGCGGATCCGGTCACGCGATCTGCTTGGCTTCGCAGACAAGGGCCTGATGGTTCCGTCAACCTGCTACATCATGGATATGCGCGGCTCGTGCGTTGAGGAAACGGGGCGGTTGTGGGAAACGGGCGATCCGGATCTGCAGTTCCGCATTCTTTCCGACACGCTCGTGCCCGTCGCCGTCGAGGGCACGACGCATGCTCAAGCAGTAATGGTTCCAATCGACGACGACGGTGGGCTTGACCCGCGCCGTATTCTGCAGCGCCAGACCGCGGTTCTGGCGAAGATGGGATTTCATCCCGTGACAGCGGTCGAGCTGGAGTTCTATGTCAGTTCCGTTTCCAGCAACGGCGTGTTCGAATTGAAGACCCCGTGCGGGCTCGTCGACAATCCTGACTGTCAGCAGCTCTATCAGTTCGAGGAACTGGACTGCATGGGTCCGTTCATCGACGACATTTACAAGATTGCGGAAGCCCAGGGTCTGCCCGTCGATGCCGTATTGCAGGAAGCGGGACCGGGGCAGTTCGAAATCAATCTGAAGCACAAGAAGGATGCTGCCGGCGCAGCACTGGATGGGCTTCTGTTGAAGCGCGCGGTCAAGGCCGCGGCTCGTGCACACAAGATGGAAGCGACCTTCATGGCGAAGCCCCACCACGACTGGTCGGGCTCGGGCATGCATATTCACGTGTCGCTTCTGGACAAGGACGGAAAGAACGTCTTTGCGGGCGATCCGATTTCGCCGCTGTTCCGCAATGCACTGGGTGGCCTTCGCGAGACGATGGGCGACTTCATGGCGATTTGGGCGCAATCGGCGAATGCCTATCGGCGGTATCAACCAAAATCCTATGTGCCGATGGCTGCGCATTGGGGCTTCAACAATCGCACGGCATCGCTGCGCGTTTTGAATTCCTCGCCCAATGCGACGCGCGTGGAACACCGCATCGCCGGTGCGGATGCCAACCCCTATCTCGTGCTGGCCGCAGTTCTGGGCGGCATCCACCATGGCATCGTCAACAAGCTCGATCCCGGACCGGCCGCGGAGGGCAACTGCGACGGATCGAATGCGCCGAAGGTGCCGACTGCGTGGATCAATGCGATTGCGCAGTTCCGGGACTCGTCTGCCGCGACCGAAACTTTCGGCGCGATTTTCCAAAAGACCTTCGCCGAGATGAAAGATACCGAGCGGCGCGATTTCGAGCGCGTCGTGACGGCGCTCGATCATCAGTGGTACGCTCGCGTCGCGTGAGGATGAATTGATATGACGTCGCTCGCCCACTTCGAGACGCTCGCTGGACGAATTGCGATTCCCGCTCACGCGGTGATCGACGGCAAAGTCGTGCCGGCGCTGTCGGGCAAAACGTTCGCCAACGTCAGCCCGCGAAATGGAAGCGTCATCAACCAGGTGGCGGAAGCCGACGCGGCGGATATCGATGTGGCAGTGGCGGCCGCGCGGCGGTCTTTCGAGGAGGGTACGTGGCGGCGGATGCACTACCGCCAGAAGAAGGCGATCCTGTTCCGCTTCGCCGAACTGATGGAGCGGGACGCCGAACAACTGGCGCTCTTGGAAAGCCTCGACGTCGGCAAGCCGATCAAGGACTCCCTTTCGATCGATGTTCCAGGCTCGATCAGGACGCTGCGCTATTACGCGGAGGCGCTCGATAAGGTCTATGGCGAGGTAGGGCCGGAAACGAGTGACCGTATTTCGTTTGCCGTGCATGAACCGCTGGGCGTGATCGGCATCATCGTGCCGTGGAACTTCCCGCTGTTGATGGCGATGTGGAAGGTCGGGCCTGCTCTGGCGATGGGCAACTCCATCGTGCTGAAGCCGGCGGAGCAGTCGCCGCTGACGGCGCTGAAGATGGGTGAGCTTGCGCTCGAAGCCGGTCTGCCGCCCGGCGTGCTCAACATCGTGCCGGGTTTTGGTGCGACGGCCGGCAAGGCGCTCGCCTTGCATATGGACGTCGATATGATCGCCTTCACAGGATCGGGTCCCGTGGGCAAGCTGCTGATGCAGTATTCGGGGCAGTCGAACCTGAAGCGCGTTTCGCTCGAGCTTGGCGGAAAGTCTCCGCAGATCGTGTTCGCGGATTGCCCTGACCTCAACGCGGCGGCCGTGAGCGCAGCCTGGGGCGTGTTCTTCAATCAGGGTGAAGTTTGCACGGCGGCGTCGCGGCTGCTGGTGCAGGAGGAGATCGCCGAAGAGTTCGTCGACAAGCTGCTGAAGGTTGCCAAGAAGATCATTCCCGGCGATCCGCTCAATCCATCGACGACGTTCGGCTCAATGGTCAGCGAAGGTCAGATGAAGACGGCGCTGCGCTATATCGGAACGGCGAACGGAGAAGGCAATACGCTGCGGCTCGGCGGCAAGCGAGTGCGCGAGGAGACCGGCGGGTTCTATGTCGAGCCCACCGTGTTCGACGCCGTGCAGCCGTCGCATACGCTGGCGAAAGAAGAAGTGTTCGGGCCCGTACTCGCCGTCACGCGGTTCAAGTCGCCGGAGGACGCGATCAAGATTGCGAACGGCACCGTTTACGGTTTGGCCGCCGGACTTTGGACGCGGGACGTGACGCTCGCGCATCGGACGGCGCGCGAATTGAAAGCGGGCCTCGTGTGGGTGAACGGCTGGGACGCATGCGATATCACCATGCCGTTCGGTGGCTTCAAGCAATCTGGTTTCGGCCGTGATCGCTCGATGCATGCGCTGCACAAGTATGCCGATCTGAAATCCATCTCGATTACGCTGCGTTGACGGAGCCCATTGCCATGGACATGACCCCTGACGATTTTCCCACCTCCGCATACATTGGCGGCGAGTGGGTGACGTCGAAGGACCGGTTCGCGGTGATCGACCCCGCAACGGGCCTCGATATCGCCAGCGTGCCGAATCTGACGCCGGAGGATGCGCGTCGTGCCATCGACGCGGCGAGTGCGGCCCTGCCCGCCTGGTCGGCCAAGACGGCGAAGGAGCGCGCGGCGGTGCTGCGGCGCTGGTACGATCTCATTCTCGCCGAGTCCGAGGCGCTGGCACGGCTGATGACGGCGGAACAGGGCAAGCCGCTAGCGGAATCGCGCGGCGAGGTGGCGTATGGCGCCTCCTTCGTCGAGTGGTTCGCGGAAGAGGGCAAGCGCGCCTACGGGCGGACGATCCCGACCACGGCGGCGACGAAGCGCTACATCACCATCAAGCAGCCGATCGGCGTGGTGGCGGCGATAACGCCGTGGAATTTTCCGATCGCTATGATCACGCGCAAGGTGGCCCCTGCCCTGGCGGCTGGATGCACGATCATCGTCAAGCCGGCGGAGGATACGCCGCTGTGCGCGCTGGCACTGGCGAAACTCGCGGAGAAGGCGGGCGTGCCCGCAGGCGTATTCAACGTCGTGACGACGCAGGACGCGCGCGGGGTTGGCGAAGTGCTGTGCGCCGATAGCCGCGTTCGCAAGCTGACGTTCACCGGCTCGACGGAGGTCGGCAAGATCCTGTATCGCCAGTGCGCGGATACAGTGAAGAAGCTGACGCTCGAACTCGGTGGAAACGCTCCGCTGATCATTTTCGACGACGCCGATCTTGATCAGGCCGTCGCGGGTGCGATGGCATCCAAGTATCGCAATGCTGGCCAGACATGCGTTTGCGCGAACCGAATTCTGGTGCAGGGCGGGATTTACGACCGCTTCGCGGATGCACTGGCCAAGGCTGCTGCTCAACTGGTCGTGGGCCCCGGTAACAGCAGCGGCGTCAATGTCGGGCCGCTCATCAATGCGGATGCGATCGCCAAGGTCGAGAGCCTGATGGCCGATGCGGTTGCAAAAGGCGGCACGGTGAGAACAGGCGGCGCGAAGGACGCGGCAGGTTCGCTGTTCTACAAGCCAACGGTGCTGACTGGTGTCACGACCGAGATGGACATTGTAAGCCAGGAGATCTTCGGCCCCGTCGCTTCGCTCATCCGTTTTGAGACGGACGAGGAAGCCATTGCGCTCGCCAACAGCACGCCGTTTGGGCTCGCAGCCTATCTCTTCAGCCTGAATATTCAGCGGGCGTGGAAAGCCGCGGAGAGGCTCGAGGCCGGCATGGTGGGCGTCAATGAAGGCATCTTTTCCAACGAGGTCGTACCCTTCGGTGGCGTGAAAGAATCCGGTCTCGGACGCGAAGGCGCGGCTGAGGGCCTGGAAGAATATCTCGAGACCAAGTTCATTTGCCTCGGCGGCATGTAACCGGAAGGCTGACGCCTATGACCGCGGCTTCCCTGAAGACAAGTGGTATCGATCCAACGGCTGGTCCGCAGGATCAATCGCGCGCGGCTTTCGATTGGGCTGACCCGCTCGGCTTCGATGCGATGCTGAGCGAAGACGAGCGGATGTTGCGGGAGGCTGCGCGGAAGTTTGCCGCCGACAAGCTTGCGCCGCGCGTTGTGCTGGATTTTCGCAACGAAGGTTTCGACCGTTCGATCATGCGCGATTTCGGTGCTATGGGTTTTCTCGGGCCGACGATCCCAGAAGCCTACGGCGGCGCGGGCGTCGGCGCGGTTTCCTATGGTCTCATTGCGCGCGAGATCGAGGCGGTGGATAGCGGCTATCGTTCGGCGATGAGCGTGCAGTCGAGCCTCGTGATGTATCCCATTTGGGCTTATGGCACGGAAACTCAGCGCCAGAACTATTTGCCGGAATTGGCTAGCGGCGAGATCGTGGGCTGTTTCGGACTGACGGAGCCGGATCATGGGTCCGATCCCGGCGGTATGACCACACGGGCGCGGCGCGAGGCGGGAGGATATCGCCTCGATGGCGCGAAGACGTGGATCACGAACTCGCCGATCGCAGATATCGCCATCGTATGGGCGAAGACGGACGATGGGCCGATCCGCGGCTTCATTGTGGAGCGCGGGATGGCCGGGTTCTCGACGCCGACGATCGACAGCAAGGTTTCGCTGCGGGCGTCGATCACCGGAGAAATCGTGCTTGAGGGCGTGTTTGTTCCAGATGCAAACCTGCTGCCCAATGTGGCTGGGCTGAAGGGTCCGTTCGGGTGCTTGAACAATGCCCGTTTCGGGATCGCATGGGGTGCAATTGGTGCTGCGGAAAGTTGCTGGCGGACAGCGCGGCAGTACGTGCTCGACCGGACGCAGTTCGGGCGGCCGCTTGCCGCCAATCAGCTGGTGCAGAAGAAGCTCGCCGATATGCAGACGGAAATCGCGCTGGCGCTCGGCGCGTGCCTGCAGGCCGGCCGCATGAAAGAGCAGGACCTGCTGGCGCCGGAAGCGATCTCGCTCATCAAGCGCAACAGTTGCCTGAAGGCGCTGGAGATTGCGCGGACTGCGCGCGACATGCTCGGCGGCAACGGCATCTCCGACGAGTATCCGATCATCCGCCACATGCTGAACCTCGAAGCCGTCAATACCTACGAGGGTACAGCCGACATTCACGCCCTGATCCTGGGCCGCGCCCAGACGGGCATTCAAGCCTTCTCCTGAGGAGCACGACCACATGGCCACCTCCGCCGAACTGCACGAGCGCCGCTCCGCCGCCATTCCGCGCGGCATCGGGCATGCGACATCGATTTACGCCGCTCGCGCTCTGAACTCCGAAATCTGGAGCGAGGACGGCAAGCGGTACATCGACTTCGCCGCCGGCATCGCCGTGACCAATACGGGCCACCAGCATCCGCGCATCCTGAAGGCTGTGGAAGAGCAGATGAAGGCGTTCAGCCACGTCTGCTTCCAGGTGACGCCCTACGAATCCTACGTTCGCTTGGCCGAACGGCTGAACGCCATCGCGCCGGTCGAAGGGCCGGCAAAGACGATGCTGATTTCGACAGGCGCAGAAGCCGTAGAGAATGCGGTGAAGGTGGCGCGCGCCTACACCGGACGGCCCGGCATCATTTCGTTCACGGCCGGGTTCCACGGGCGCACGATGATGGGCATGGCGCTGACGGGCAAGGTCGTGCCGTACAAGAAGGGTTTCGGCCCCTTCCCTGCCGATGTTTATCAGGTGGAGTTCCCGAACGCGTATCATTGCGTTTCCGTTGAACAGAGCCTTTACAGCCTGAAGAGCCTGTTCAAGCACACGGCCGATCCATCCAGCATTGCCGGCATCATCATCGAGCCGGTGCAAGGCGAGGGCGGATTCAACATTGCGCCGCCCGAGTTCCTGCAGGCGCTACGTGGGATCTGCGACGAGCATGGCATCGTGCTCATTGCCGACGAGATCCAGTCGGGGTTCGCACGGACCGGAAAGATGTTCGCGATGGACCATGCGGGCGTGAAGGCCGACGTCGTGACTTTGGCGAAGGGTCTGGCCGGCGGGATGCCGCTGGCTGCGATCACCGGCCGCGCGGAGGTGATGGATGCGTCTAATCCCGGCGGCCTCGGCGGTACTTATGCGGGCAATCCCGTCGCGTGTGCTGCGGCACATGCCGTGCTCGACATCATCGAAGATGAAAAACTCTGCGAGCGTTCCGTCGCGATCGGCAAGATCATGATGGATCGCTGCCATGAATTGAGCCGCCGCTCGAACTTGAATTGTATCGGCGACGTGCGGGGGCTAGGGGCAATGTGTGCTGTCGAACTGGTCAAGGACCAGCAGACGCACGAGCCGGCGCCGGTGCTGACGCAGGCGCTATTGAAGGCTGCGAATGCACGCGGGCTCATCCTGCTGTCATGCGGGACCTACGGTAACGTCATCCGCTTCCTGTCGCCGCTGACGGCAAGTGACGATCTTGTTCGCGAGGGCATGGACATTTTCGAAGCGGCCCTCACCGAAGCCGTGACGCATTCGGCGTAAATGCTAGACGATCAGGGAAGGCGGCGCCTTCCGGGGACAGACATCATGAACGTGCAGCTCAAGACCAATGATCTCGAAGCCTTCTGGATGCCGTTCACCGCGAACCGGCAATTCAAGAGCGCTCCGCGTCTCTTCGCCAAGGCCGAGGGTTCCTATTACTTCACGCCAGACGGGCGGCGCGTGATCGATGGTACGTCGGGGCTGTGGTGCGTCAACGCCGGTCATTGCCGGCCAAAGATCGTCGCAGCGATCAAGGAACAGGCCGAGACGCTCGACTTCGCGGGCACCTTCCAGATGGGGCACGTGAAGGCGTTCGAGGCCGCGTCCCGCCTCGTCAACGTGGCGCCGGAAGGCTTCAACCACGTCTTCTTCACGAACTCAGGTTCGGAGTCGGTCGAGACGGCGCTGAAGATGGCGCTGGCCTACCATCGCGCCAAGGGCAACGCGACCAAGGTTCGGCTTATCGGGCGCGAGCGCGGGTATCACGGCGTGAATTTCGGGGGCATGTCGGTCGGCGGCATGGTCAACAACCGCAAGTGGTTCGGTGCGCTCGTAGCGGGCGTCGATCACCTGCGACACACGCACGATCTTACCCGCAATGCGTTTTCGAAGGGCGAGCCGGAGCACGGGGCGGAACTGGCCGACGATCTGGAGCGGCTCGTGGCGCTGCACGACGCATCGACGATCGCAGCCGTGATCGTTGAGCCGGTCGCCTGTTCGACAGGCGTGCTGATCCCGCCGAAAGGCTATCTGAAGCGGCTCGAAGCCATCTGCCGCAAGCACGACATCCTGCTTATCGCGGACGAGGTAATTACCGCGTTCGGGCGCATGGGGACGGCGTTCGGTTCGGACTACTTCGGCATCAAGCCGGACATCATCACCACGGCCAAAGGTGTGACCAACGGCACCATTCCGATGGGCGCGGTGTTCGTCAACGACAAGGTGCACGGCGCTTTCCAGTCGGGCCCCGATTGGATGATCGACTTCTTCCACGGCTACACGTATTCCGGCCACCCGATCGCCTGCGCCGCGGCCCTCGGCACGCTCGATACCTATGCCGAAGAAGGTCTGCTGACGCGCGCGAACGAGCTTGCGCCCTATTGGGAAGAACGGATCCACGCGCTGCGCGAGATGCCCCATGTGATCGATATCCGCAACATCGGCCTCATTGGAGCGATCGAGTTCGCACCGATACCGGATGCGCCGACAAAGCGGGCTTATGACCGCTTCGTTGCAGCGTTCGAGAAGGGCGTTCTGGTGCGCACGACGGGTGACATCATGGCGCTCTCGCCGCCGCTCATCATCACGAAGACCGAAATCGACCATCTGTTCGACGTCCTGACGGACGTTCTTGCCAACACGCCTTAACGAGGCTCTTCATCATGCTCACGATCCAAAATGCCATCGACGGCCGCAAGGTGACGTCGGTGTCGAGCCGCGTCTCGGCCGTTTACAATCCTGCGACCGGCGAGCAAATCGCCGGCCTGCCGCTGTCGTCGAAGGCGGAAGTGGATGCGGCTGTTGCCATTGCAAAGGCCGCCGCTCCGGCGTGGGGTGCGACCCCTCCCATGAAGCGGGCCAAGGTGTTGTTCAAGTACAAGGAGCTGCTGGAGAAGCGAGCCGACGACATCGCACGGGCCATTTCGCGCGAGCACGGGAAGACGCACCCTGATGCGCTCGGGGAATTGCAGCGCGGCATCGACGTGGTCGATTTTGCGTGTGGGATCCCGCATCTGCTGAAGGGTGAATTCAGCCGCAACGTCGGGCCTGAGATCGACAGCTGGTCGGACCGGCAGCCGCTCGGCGTGGTCGCCGGCATCACGCCATTCAACTTTCCCGTCATGGTGCCCATGTGGATGTTCCCCGTGGCGATTGCTTGCGGGAATACCTTCATCCTCAAGCCGTCGGAGCGCGATCCGTCGGCAACCATGCTGATCTGGGAGTTGCTCCAGGAGGCAGGTCTGCCGGCTGGCGTGTTCAACGTGGTGCATGGCGACAAGGAAGCCGTCGACGCGATCCTCGATCATCCCGACATCGCGGCGGTGAGCTTCGTCGGCTCGACGCCGATTGCGGAATACATCTATGCGCGGGGTGCGGCCAAGGGTAAGCGCGTGCAGGCGCTCGGCGGCGCGAAGAACCACATGATCGTCATGCCCGATGCGGATATCGATCAGGCGGTCGATGCCCTGATGGGGGCGGGGTATGGATCTGCCGGTGAGCGGTGCATGGCGATTTCGGTGGCGGTGCCTGTCGGCGAGGCGACCGCAAACAAGCTTGTCGAGGCGCTTGCGCCGAAGGTGCGCGCGCTGAAGGTGGGACCTGCGACGGATCCCGATGCCGAGATGGGGCCCGTCGTGACAGCGGAGGCAAAGCGCAAGATCACCGCGCTCATCGATCAAGGGGTAAAGGAGGGGGCGGACCTCGTCGTCGATGGACGTGGGCTTGTACTGCAGGGCTACGAGAACGGCTTCTTTCTCGGCGGCTCGCTGTTCGATCGCGTGACGCCAGAGATGACGATTTACAAGCAGGAGATTTTCGGGCCCGTGCTTTCAGTTGTGCGGGCAGGCTCGTTCGATGAAGCGGCCAAGCTGATCAACGATCACGAGTACGGCAACGGCACCGCAATCTTTACGCGTGACGGCGATGCTGCGCGCGCGTTCGCCGACAAGATCGAGGTGGGCATGGTGGGTATCAATGTGCCAATACCGGTTCCCGTCGCTTATCATTCGTTCGGGGGGTGGAAGCGGTCGCTGTTCGGTGATCACTCCATCTACGGGCCGGAGGGCGTGCGCTTCTACACGCGACTGAAGACCGTGACGGCGCGCTGGCCAACCGGCATCCGAAAGGGCGCTGAGTTCAATTTCCCGAGCCTGAAGTAAGCCTTTCTACCTCGCATCCACTAGAAGCGCCGGGCCTTCGCCCGGCGTTTTCATTTTCATTGCCTGATCTGAAACTTGATCTGCGGGGCTCCGTATCTCCCTCCGACAGTTCGAACGGTCAACCTCTCGAAACCAACCACACATCCCATTCAGGAGAACGGCCATGAAAGTTTGCACACTCGCCGCATTTCTATTCGCTGCATCGACGACGCTTGCCTTCGCAGGTGGCGATTTGACCGAGAAGGCGATGCAGGACAGCCCAGGCGTAACGGGAGCTGGCAGCACTTCAAACCCGACTGCGAAACCCGAGACGGGTGGCCTTGCCGAAAAGGCGATGAAGGATGCGCCGGGCGTGACTGGTGACGGAATGACGGCCAATCCGACATCCAAGCCGGACGACAAGAGCCTGACGGGCAAGGCGATGAAGGACCATCCCGGCGTCGGCAAATGACCTGCAAGGCTGTGGCCCGGAACTTATGTTCCGGGCCACAGCCTTGTTCTAGAGGCGGCGCCTATTTTTCAACGAATGCTTTTTCGATTACGAATTCGCCGGGTGCGCCGCTCGAGCCTTCGGTAAAGCCGCGTGCTTGAAGGAGCGCTTTCATATCGGCAAGCATGTTCGGGTTGCCGCACATCATCACGCGATCTTCGTCGCCGCCGAATGGCGCGATCCCAAGCTCGGACGTGAGTTTGCCTGTTGCGATGAGATCTGGAATGCGACCCTGGTGATGGAACGCTTCACGGGTGACAGTCGCATAGTAGAGCAGTTTTGCTGTTGCGGTCTCGCCCAGGTATTCGTGCCCACGCAAATCGGTCACGACGCTGGTCGCGAATTGGAGTTCGTCGACCTCGCGGCACCCTTCGACAGCGATCACCTGCTCGAAAGCGTCGTATGTTTCAGGATCGCGAAGGATGCTGGCGAACGGTGCAAAGCCTGTCCCGGTTGCGAACAGCCAGAGGCGCTTTCCGGGACGCAGGTTCGATAGCAGTAGAGTGCCGGTGGGCTTACCGTTGACGATAATGGTGTCGCCCACCTGAATATGCTGCAAGCGCGATGTCAGGGGGCCGTTTGGAACCTTGATGGAGAAGAATTCGAGGTGATCGTCGTAGACGGCGCTGGTCATGGAATAGGCGCGCAGCAGGGGACGTGTCTCGGTTTCCAGGCCGATCATGGCGAACTGTCCGCTCTGGAAGCGGAACGACGGAGCCCGAGTAGTTCGGAACGAGAACAGCTTGTCCGTATAGTGGGTTATCGACAGGACCGTTTCGCGTCGAAGCCCTGATCCCAGCGGCCGCTCCGCGGCGATGGGGGTGGCGGGTTCGCGGATACTTGCGTCGTCCAGCATGGTCCACTGCTCCGACTGTTACACCACGGGGCGTCCGGCTTGCCTTTTGCAATCGCCCTGCTGACGTTGCGTGCTGTCAAGCACACTAGACACATTGCGCGCCGGAGAAAACCCCCTCTTTAGACAGCGAAATGCCGTCCACGTATTTGACGCTCATATGGTGAGTTGCGCTTCCAGGTCATGACGAGGATCAAATGCTGCCCGGCGGCGGATCGCCGCGACGACCCCGCCGCCCCCTGCGCGGTGTCTGTGGGAGCGCCGTCTCGCCCGAAAGTTAACTCGTGGTATCATGCCCGCCGAATCTCGTGGGGGGACCGGATGCGCTGGATTGCTTTTGCTGCCTTGATGATGCTTGCCGCTACTGCCGTCTCAGCGGGCACGAATGATCCCAAGAAGGCCCAGGCTGCCGCACCAGCGTTGCCAAAGCCTTCTTGCGCAAACCCTAACGGCCTGGGTGTTGCGCGCACCGTTGAGATCGACACGACGGGGGGGCCGGGCTTTGGCTTCGAGCAGTACAAGGCCTATGACTTCCTCGAGGACAAGGAAGTGGTCCTGACTTTCGACGATGGTCCGCAGGTGCATACGACCAAGGCCATCCTCGACGCGCTGCAGAACCACTGCACCAAAGCCACCTTCTTCTCGATCGGGAAAATGGCGCTCGGCATGCCCGAAATTCTGCGCGATGTGATCAAGCGCGGCCACACGGTGGGCTCGCATACGATGACGCACGCGAGCATCCGCAAGAAGAAAGATCAGCAGGAAGCGATCGATGAAATGGAGAAGGGCTTAAGCGCGGTCAAGCGAGCGGCGGGAGCGCCGATCGCGCCGTTCTTCCGCTTTCCGTTCCTGCAGGACAGCCCAGAAATCGCTGACCTATCTTGCCTCGCGCAACATTGCGGTGTTTTCGATGGATGTGGACAGCTTCGATTTCAAGTTCCGCAATGCAGAGCAGATGGTGAAGGACACCATGGCCAAGCTGGACAAGAAAGGTAAAGGGATCCTCCTCATGCACGATATCCAGCCGGTAACCGCTAAGGCCATGCCTGGTCTGCTCGATGCATTGAAGGCCGGCGGTTACAAGATCGTGCATGTCAAGGCCAAAGCGCCAGCGGCGTCGCTAGCCGAATATGACGCTCTCATCGAAAAGGACGTCAAAGGATTGCCAGGCGCGGCTGCGGATCGGCCGACGGCCAGCATCGTCAAGACCGTGCCAAACGATTGACGGTTCGCCCGCCGCTCCGCCACGCTAATGCCGTTTTGTCGCCGTCACCACAAACGGAGCATAACCGTTCGAGGGCGCGCATGACACGGATTTCGCGATTGGCGGCAGTCGCTGTCAGTATGTTCCTGGTGCAGGGGGCTGCACTGGAGTCTGCTTGGGCGGAGTGCACGGAGGCAACTTTTGCGAAGGCCGTCGATAAGTTCGGCGGGACTTTGCGTAACTACAATGCCGAAGCGCTGCCGCGCATGCGCGCACGCTTAACGACATTGGCGGAGAAGAAAGGCTGGACTGGAGAAGATCGTGAAGAACGCGCGATGCTCTATCTCGAAGACGGGCGCCTTAACGAACTCGATACGCGCGCCAACGAACTCCTGAGCAAGGTCGACCAACTCGGGCAGCCCAACAAGGACGGAACTTACGACTGTAGCAAGCTGGCAGAGATCGAGGCGGCGAGCATTGAAATGCTTGCCGTGATGAAGACCAAGGCAGCCTATCTCGACGACAAAGTTGCACGGGAGGTCGGATCGACGGGTTCACAGGCGTCCACTCCGCCCGCTGCCCCAGCGGCATCTCCGGCAAGCTCGCCACCAGCGGTCGCGAAGACCGAAGCGACACCAGCCAAACCTGCGGGTTCGGCTGAGGCACGCGCGCCCGAACCTGGAAAGGTCGCGGCCGTTCCCCCGCCAAAGCCCAAACCAAGTGAGCCGCGAGCCGTGGCGGCGGTTCGGCCCGATGGAATTTGGGATTCGCAGTCGAAGTCGGTTGTTCCGAAACCTTCTGCGGGTGGGGCGCCTATTGCGACGGCGCCAGTTCCTCCCTCTGGAGAGACGAATACGCTTCCACCCGTGACATTCAACTCGTCAGATCAGGGCTATACGATCGACGAGATCCGTGAAGCGTCACGTGGCTTCTTCGGTGCCACCTCGACCAATCTGGCAAGCGTGATCGAATACGCATTCTCGAGTTCAGGCCGGCCAACGGGCTACATCCTCGGGACCGAAGGCGGCGGCGCATTTCTCGCGGGGCTGCGCTACGGCAAGGGGACCTTGTATCTGCGCCAGGGCGGCACGCGCCCAATTCACTGGCACGGGCCGTCGGTGGGATACGACTTTGGGGCCGAGGGGGGCCGTACGCTCATCCTCGTTTACAGCATGCGGGACCCGGAACAGCTTTATCGCAACTTCACGGGCATCGACGGCTCGGCATACCTCGTCGGCGGCGTGGGCATGACGCTGTTGAAGGGCGGCGACGTGATCATGGCGCCGATCCGGTCCGGCCTCGGCCTTAGGATCGGGGCGAACATCGGCTATTTGCGGTTCACGTCGCAGCCAACTTGGAACCCGTTTTGACTCGGGCATGCGATGAAAAGCTGCGGGCGAATTGTCCGCTGCTTGGGGCGATCACATCAAATCAATAGGCCGAGTAGTACTGGCGGACGGCCGCGCGTCGTTTCCTCAAAGCAGCGGCACGCTGTTTGTTCGCCTGAACGAAATATCGGGGCGGCGCGTCGCCGGGATAGATATATCGCGGCTGGGCATACCCGTAGTTGCCATAGCTGTAAGGGCTATAGGCATAGCGCATGCGCGGGGCGCTGCCAGGCCGCGCGCGGGCGATCTGCGGTGCGGTATACTTTGGACGGCCGTGAACAGAGATCTGCGTGTGATCCTTGCCGTGGCGGGAAACCATCGCGTAGAGCTTGGCGGCATTCGACGGGGACAGTCGCACGCAGCCATGCGATGCCGGAGTGCCAAGCAGGTGGATCGAACTCGTGGCGTGGATCGCGGCGCCACCCTTGAAGAAAATCGAATGGGGCATCGGCGCGTTGTCGTACTGTTTGGAGTACCACATCTTCGACATCCATGACGGCTTGAAGGTGCCGGTCGGTGTTGCATAGCCATAGGCACCGGATGAGACCGCCCAGGTATATTTCTGCTTCCCACTTTCCGTCACAACCATGCGTTGGGTCGTCAGGTTGATATTGATCAGCAGGGTGGGCTGGGGCGGAGGCGATGGCGGCGCGGCAACGATGGTTTTTTCGGATTCGCTTATCGCCTTTTCCGACGGCGCGGCATCGGACGACGTCGCCGTTCCGGTGGTCTCAACACTGCCTGCCGCCGTGTCACCAGAAGCGGCTGAGGGTTCTGCCGACGGTTCTTGGATCGCGGAAGGCGCGATCTCAATCTCCGGCGCTGGTTCCGCAGTCACAGACAGCGGGATCAATGCGATCCAGCCAAGGACAGCAAGACGGGAAAGGCGGCGCATGAGAATCGGCTCCAGCTACGCAAAACTTAATGGACCGGTATCGAATTGAATACCCCTCGCAAGACCGAGGCCGGGCGCGGGGCAGTGTCAGTTGGTGATCGAGATGCGCGTGTTCTTCATGCCGTACTGGCGGACAAGGGCGAATAGTTCGCGGGCATGGGCCGGGTGAAGCCGAACGCAACCGCGTGACGCTGGGCCTCCCAGCTGGCTGACGTGAACGGTGCCATGGATCGCATAGCCGCCGGTGAAGAAGATGGAATTGGGCATCGGGGCGTTGTCGTACTTGCGCGAGTACCAGTTGGGCTCGAGGCGAAAGGGCCGCCAAGTGCCGGTCGGTGTGTAGTAGCCGCGCTTGGCGGTGGATACAGGCCACTGATACTGCACCCAGCCATCGACGGCGACGGTCATCGTCTGAGAGCTTTTATCAACGCGGACTCGAACGTCGGCCGACGCCGGCAGCGACGACAACATTGCTAATGCGGCGGCCATGACCACCGTGACAAACAAGCGAATACGCACGCGGAACTCCTCCCCGGAAATGCACGAAAATGTCGACCGCCCAGGGTGCGGCACAGATTGCCGACTATGAGACGGGCGTGGTTAGCATAACCTTACCCGCTGCCGCCGCTAGCGCCGGTTCCAGCACAAAAGCGATAGGGATCATTACCAAGGGTCTTGGATCTAGGGGATCGATCAGGCACGCATTGCAGCGTAGCCGTCGAGCGCGCGCTGGCGGGCGGCGGCGTGGTCGACGATCGGCAGCGGGTACGATTTGCCGAGAACGACGCCGGCCTTGGCCAGAACGGCGGCGGAAGCCGTCCATGGCGCGTGGATGACATCGTCGGGCAGCTTGCCGATTTCGGGAATCCAATGGCGAACGTACGCCGCCTCGGCATCGAATTTTTCACCCTGCGTAATGGGGTTGAAGATGCGGAAGTAGGGCGCTGCATCGGCGCCGGAACCCGCAACCCACTGCCAACTGGCTGCATTCGACGCCAGATCGGCATCCACGAGCGTATCCCAGAACCAGGCTTCTCCAGACTGCCAAGGAATGAGGAGGTGTTTGATCAAAAATGACGCCACGATCATGCGCACGCGGTTGTGCATCCAGCCAGTATGCCAGAGCTGGCGCATACCGGCGTCGACGATCGGATAGCCGGTCTGGCCGCGTTGCCATGCTTTGAGTTTGGCTGCGTCTTCGTTCCAGGGGAAAGCTGCAAATTCCGCTCTGAAAGGTTGGTCGGGCAAGGTCGGCCAATGGAAGAGCAGGTGATAGGAGAATTCGCGCCAAACGAGTTCCTTGAGGAACGTCTCCAGCGCAGCGTCACCGCATCCGGCTTTTTCCTGCGCGGCGGTCGCACGGTGCCAGCAGAGGTGCGGCGAGAGCTCACCAAAGTGCAGGTGCGGCGAGAGACGGGAGGTGCCTTCGACAGCGGGAAGATTGCGGCGGTCCGAATAACCACCCAGAGAGCTTTTCAGGAACGTTTCGAGGCGGGCGTGAGCCCCCTGCTCGCCGGGTTGCCAAGATTGGCGCATGCCACCGGCCCAATCCGGCTTTGTGGGAAGCAGCTTCCAGTCTGCGAGCTTGTCGCTGGCGACTTTTTTCGTAATGTTGGGGATCGTCTTTGGGGCCGGAAGAGGCGCGGACGGCGGGCCCAGAGCGGTGAGGGCGCGCCAGAACGGCGTGTAGACCTTGAAGGGATCGCCGGTTTTGGTGCGCACGTCTTCCGGTTCGCGCAGCATCGCGCTGGCAAAGCGTTTGACGTCGATACCGGTGCTAGTTGAGCGGGCTCTTATTCGCTCTTCCTGAGCACGAGCCCAGGGTTCGTATGCGCGCGAGAAGTAGAGCGCGGTAGCACCGGTTTCGGCGGCAATCGATGCCAGTTCGTGTTCCGTGTCGCCGCTGCGAAGCACAAGGGGCGCGCCGAGATCAGCCAGCGACGCGGCGAGCGCGGAGAGAGAATGATGCAACCACCAGAGCGAGGCACTGCCCGGTGCCCAGTGGCCAGCTGCCTTCAGGTCGTGCACGTAGACTGGAACGACTGGTGCACCGGTGGCGACGGCCGCTGATAAGGCCCGATGGTCGGCGAGCCGCAAATCGTTGCGGAACCAGACAATAATGGGTTTGGCGGACATTCAGATCCCGGTGAGACTAGACACGGTGGCGAGCAAGCCATCGACGTACCAAGTCAACGTCGTTCCATGCCGCGCGGATCAGCCGAAGCTTTACCCTGAATGCGCTAGTTGAAGAGTAGTTCGAAGATGTTCTTCGGTTTCTTCTTCTTCTGCACTGTCCGGATCGGCTTCGAGGACGAGGGGGCGTTCACACGAGGCATGCCCATGGGATCATTCCACGGTGCCCACGCCGTTCCAGTCGGCGCGCCGGAGGACAGGCGGCGGGTTCCCGCAGCCCCGATCGCGGCCCCGGCCGCCAGGGCACTGACATTCGCCGGTGTGTCGAGCGGAAACTCTTCCGTCAACCCATCGACTGCCGTCACCGTGATGCGGTTGTCTTCGAAGGACCACGAGGTGGTTTTGCTGCCATCGCTGCCTGATCGCTTGTTTGGCACAATCGTCACCACGCGCTGGCCGGGAATATCGATCAATGCGGCCATCTCCATCTCGTCAGAGCCGCGATTCGTCTGCAGTTGGCCGGCGGCGAACTTCAAGATGCCGAAGCTCTCGTGCGGAGCCGGTTGAACATCCCAGCCGCTCAGCTTGGGGAGGCCTTCGCTGAACATTTCGATCGGCACAGCCACACGCGGGAACGCGTCGTTGATCGCTTCGAACTGCGTACCATTGCGAATGACCCGCCAGCCGTCGATTTCGCCGGCCTTAGCGACATCGATGCGGTCACTGCCCGCTGCCGTATCGATCCGCTGGAGAAGTTCGATCGCATCCTTCGATCCAGGGCGCCACGCGCGCGCGAGTTTTGCATCCGCGATGGCCTGATCGAGCAGGCCCTGTGCTTCTTCGATCTCGGCTTTTGCCCAGAGAACGTCGCCGCTCTTCGGATCGAGTTTGAGCGCGGTTTCGATGTCCTTTTGACCGACGCCCACCTGTCCCGTCTGCTTGTAGACGAAAGCGCGGTACGCAAATGCGCGCGCCGAACGCGGATCGAGTTCGATAGCGCGATTGAGGTCTGCAAAGGCTTCATCGAACGCACTGGCGCGCGCCTGCGTCAGGCCGCGTCCGAGATATGCCCCGACGTTCTTGGGATCGAGAGTGAGTGCTTGCGTGAAGTCTTTCAGAGCAGCGGGAAGGTCGCGCAGGGCCAGATAGGCCTCACCGCGCAGAACGTAGATTTCCGGGTTGCTGACGTCGAAGGCGGCGGCACGTGAGACATCCTCGATCGCCTCCTGGTAGTTGGCGATCATCAGTTTTGCCGAGGCGCGGTCGAGATAACCCTGGACGAAGCGGCTGTCGGCCATGAGTGCACGGGTGAAATCGCGTGCAGCTGAATGCGGGCGCAGCATGGCGAGGTAGACTTGCCCGCGGCCGGCGAGCGGCGCCGGCATCTGCGGGCTCAACTGCACGGCGCGCGTGTAATCGGCGATAGCATCGCCTTGCTGGCCGAGGCGCACGTAAAGACCGGCGCGATTGTTGAAGGCGGACGTGTACCCCGGCGCCAGGAGGATGGCGCGATCGAGATCCTTCAGGGCCTCCTTCAACAGGCCAAGGGAGACGAGCAGGTTGCCGCGGTTGTTGTAGATGGCTGCATATTCGGGGAAGAGGCCCGCGGCCGCGTTGAAGTCTTCGACGGCAAGTTTGACCTGACCGGCCCGCGCATAGGCAACACCGCGATCGTTGAGAAGGGTCGCGCGGCGATCGTTGGTGAGCGTGTTGTCGCCCAGCGCCGCCGAATAGGCGTTGATCGCCTCGTTCGTCTGTCCGCGAGCGAGGTGACCGGCGGCCGTGTCGGCAAGGCTCGACGCGGGACTTGCCGCTCCTTGAGCCAAAACCGGCGAGCAAAGGCCGAGTGCCGCGGCAATGACGGCACCACGGATCCAAGCACCCACCGTGTTCCAACCTTTTTCGAGGTCGTCCGACACGCCGGATCCTTTCAAGTTGCTGATCGATCTTATTGCCAAATAAGACACCGGTTTGGGCAACTCCGCCGTCTGGGTCAATACTGCCAGGGAACCTAAGTCGCGAATATGGCTATCACGGGTGACGGTGCATCTGATGCGCCTCAGCAGATACGGAGACGACATATTCATGAACCTTTGGCTGCGGTTGTTTCGGTGCCTCATTGCCGCTTTCTTCGGTCGTCCGCTCGATCCTGGGCAGGGGGTCTCGCGACTTACGTTCCGTGTGTGGCCGCACGATCTGGATCCGTCGCTGCACATGAACAACGGCCGCTATCTTACGCTCATGGATCTTGGCCGGCTCGATGTCCTGGCGCGGAGCGGGCTGTTGCGGGCGGCCTGGCGGCACGGCTGGACGCCCATCGCGAGCGGCATCCAGATTCGGTACCGGCGGGAATTGCGGCTGTGGCAAGCGTTCCGCATCGAAACGCGGCTCGTGGGATGGCAAACGCATCTCGTCGTCATGGAGCAGCGGTTCGTGATCGAGACAGGACCCTATGCCGGGCAAACTGCGGCCATCGCCCTGTTCAAAGGCGGGCTCTATGACCGCGCCGAGCGCCGGTTCATCGACGTCAACCGCTTGATGACCGAAGCCGATGTGAAGGCGGAAAGTCCTACATTGACGCCGGATGTCGTGGCGTTTCTCGCGTCAGACGATGCGATGCGGCAGGTCTTGGGTCGGGGAAGTCACGGGGTCGCTTCCGGTTAAGAGGGCGAGCGAGAACGGCAGGCATTGAAAGCTCCCGGGGCGGCTACAATGACGTGGCACAGGCGCCGGATGCGGCTCGCGCGGCTCTCGATGCGGCCGGGTCAATCTGATCACGTGAATTGTGCCAGGACCTGGGGCAACGCCTCGGGAAGATCTTCCGCTATCAATCCGCGTCCGAAGCGGCCCGCTGCGTCGCCGTGCATCCAGACGGCGGCGCAGGCGGCGTCGAAAGCCGGCATGCCTTGGGCGAGAAGGCCCGTTGCGATGCCGGCAAGTACATCGCCCGATCCGGCGGTTGCGAGCCACGGGGGTGCGTTGGCGTTGATCGCGGCACGGCCATCGGGAGATGCGATGACGGTGTCGGCGCCTTTCAGGATGACGATCGCGCCGGATTGACTGGCGGCTGCGCGGGCGCGCTCGAGCTTCGAGCCGGAGCACTCGGGGAAAAGGCGAGCGAACTCGCCTTCGTGGGGTGTGAGCACCACCGGGCGTTCGGGGTTTTCCCGGATGATGTCGAACAGGGAGGCCGGGCGCGCAGCGGCGGATGTGAGTGCGCTCGTGAAGCCGAAGCCGACGCTGTCTTCGTCATCGCGTTTGGTCTCGGCAAACGACGTCAGCGCATCGGCGTCGAGGACGACGGCGGCGCCCGAGCGCAAGGCTGCTGCTGTCCACTCGGCTGTTTCGGGCCCGATGCCGGCGCCGGGGCCGATCAGGATGGCGTTCTTGCGTTTGTCTTCCAGAATGCGGGATAGCGCGGCAGCGCTTTCGCACGGCGCGATCATGATGGCCGTCAGATGGGCTGCGTTTTCCGGCAAGGCCGACGGGGGGCTCGCGACAGTGACGAGGCCGGCTCCGGCGCGCAGCGCCCCACGGGCAGCAAGACGTGCGGCGCCCGAGTGGAACGCCGGCCCTGAAACGACAAGGGCGTGACCGCGTGCATACTTGTGGGCGTCCAGTCGCGGATGAGGAAGGGTAGCCGTCCAAAGAGCGGGGGCGTTCTCGAATGTCGTGACGGCGAGATCGCCGGCGAGAACGGACGAGGGAATTCCGATGTCGGCCAGGATGACCTCTCCGCAGAGTCGCGCGTCCCGGGAGGAGCAGGTGGCCGGGCTTCTTGCGGAAAAACGTGACCGTGCGGGTTGCATGAACGATTGCACCGTGGGCTTGGCCGGTGGTGCCATCGAGCCCGCTCGGGACATCGACGGCCAGCACGGGAAGGCCACTCGCGTTGACCGCCTCGATCATCGCAGCGGCCACCCCGTCGGGCGGACGACTGAGGCCGGCCCCGAATAAGGCGTCAATGACGAGATGCATGCTTTGGAGTGCAGCCGGGTCCATGGCACGAACGGGGCCGTCCCAGCGACGGGCCGCTTCGGCCGCGTCGCCCTTCAGCGTCGATTTCTCGCCGATGAGATGGAGGCGGACGTCATAGCTGGCGCGTTTGAGAAGACGGGCTGCCACAAAACCGTCGCCGCCGTTGTTGCCGGGACCACACAGAACGGAAACGCGCGAACCCGGCTTGACCATGGCCATTGCCTGTTCGGCGACGGCGCGACCGGCATTTTCCATGAGTGTTTGCGAGGCGATGCCTGCGGCGACGGCCGCGCGGTCGGCGCGAGACATCTGATCGTTGGTCAGCACCTCCAGCATCGGCATGCGGTTCCTTATGGGTGGGGCAAGACGTTGATCGCGCGGTCCCGTCCGAGATTTTCTAGCCTATCCTTGCGGTGATGCGCACGGGGAGAGGGAAAGGCATGGGCGACCCTCGCAGTGCAGCGGCGGGCTCCGGGGAGTGATCATTTGACTGGCGCAACGCCTAACTTTTGGTCTATTGACCGGTCCGGCGGCAGCCAAAAAACAGGCGAAATTTATCTAGTTGGTTGACTTACATTAATAAAATTAGCGCCACAGAAGTTGGCATGTGGCGTGCTAACCATCGCGCGTGCGGGATTGGGGCAGGCGCCAGTCCGCCGGGGAGGCCGAGGAATCATGAAAAAAATCGAAGCCATCATTAAACCGTTCAAACTCGACGAAGTGAAGGAAGCGCTCCAGGAGATCGGCCTGCAAGGAATTACCGTGATCGAGGCGAAGGGATTCGGCCGCCAGAAGGGGCACACCGAACTCTACCGCGGCGCAGAATATGTCGTTGATTTTCTGCCCAAGGTGAAAATCGAGGTGGTTTTGGCCGACGAGATGCTCGATAAGGCCGTCGAAGCGATCCAGAAAGCGGCCAAGACCGGCCGCATCGGGGATGGCAAAATCTTTATCTCGAACGTCGAGGAAGCCATTCGCATCCGGACTGGTGAACACGGCGCGGACGCGATCTGAAAAATGCAGCGGGCCGCAAGAGCCTTGCGCATTGCCATTCAACTGGGATCTCAAGGGGAGTTCTAATGAAGACGGTCAACGACGTCCTCAAACTCATCAAGGACAAGGACGTGAAGTTCGTGGACCTTCGGTTCTCGGACACCAAGGGCAAGATGCAGCACGTCACCGCCGACGTTTCTTGCGTCGACGAAGCGATGTTCAGCGACGGTTATGCCTTCGATGGCTCCTCGATCGCCGGCTGGAAAGGCATCGAAGCCTCCGACATGCTCTTGATGCCGGACGCAGCATCGGCACACATCGACCCCTTCTTCGCCCAGTCCACGCTCGCCATCTTCTGCGACGTGCTCGAACCTTCGACCGGACAGCCCTATGAGCGCGACCCGCGCTCGATCGCGAAGAAGGCCGAGGCCTTCATGCTCTCACAGGGTATCGGCGACGCCGTTTACTTTGGTCCCGAAGCTGAATTCTTCATTTTCGACGACGTCAAGTTTTCGACCGACATGTACAAGGTTGGGTTCCAGGTCGACAGCTCGGAGCTGCCGTCGAACTCCGACACTTCGTACGAAATGGGCAACCTTGCCCACCGTCCGCGCGTGAAGGGTGGCTACTTCCCGGTCCCGCCGATCGACAGCTGCCAGGATATGCGCTCGGAGATGCTCTCGGTGCTCACCGAAATGGGCGTCACGGTGGAAAAGCATCACCATGAAGTTGCGTCGGCCCAGCACGAGCTTGGCGTGAAGTTCGGCCCCATGATCCAGATGGCCGACCACATGCAGATCTATAAGTACGTGGTGCATCAGGTTGCGCAGGCGTACGGCAAGACCGCGACGTTCATGCCGAAGCCGATCTTCGGCGACAATGGCTCGGGCATGCACGTCCACCAGTCGATCTGGAAGGCCGGACAGCCGATGTTCGCCGGCAATAAGTACGCGGACCTCTCGGATACCTGCCTCTACTACATCGGCGGTATTCTCAAGCACGCCAAAGCCATCAATGCTTTCACGAACCCGCTGACGAACTCCTACAAGCGCCTCGTGCCAGGGTATGAAGCCCCCGTGCTGCTCGCCTACTCGGCGCGCAACCGTTCGGCGTCTTGCCGCATTCCGCATGTGTCGTCGCCAAAGGCAAAGCGCATCGAAATCCGCTTCCCTGATCCGGGTGCAAATCCCTACCTCGCCTTTACGGCGATGTTGATGGCCGGTCTCGACGGTATCTTGAACAAGATCAGTCCAGGCGATCCGATGGACAAGAACCTCTACGACCTGCCGCCTGCGGAACTCGCCAAGATTCCGACGGTGGCCGGATCGCTGCGCGAAGCACTCGACGCTCTCGACAAGGATCGCGCCTTCTTGAAGGCCGGTGGCGTCATGAACGACGACATGATCGATGCCTACATCGAACTGCGCATGGCAGAAAACATGCGCTACGAGATGACGCCGCATCCGGTCGAGTACGACATGTATTATTCTGTTTAAGGGCGGTTGGGATGCTCACAGGCATCCGCGCTGTTTAGACAGGTCGTGAACTCCGGGGGGAGTGATGGGGGGGCGCTTCGGGCCGCCCTTTCGCTTTGCAGCTGGCTCGGCGAATGGCAGCGTGACAAGCCGCGCGTTCGAATGAGCCGCAGAGCGGTTGATGATCAGTAGAAGATCAACACGCCCAACAGCACGAACGCGAGTGCGGCACGATAGAAGTTGCGCTCGTTCGCCCAGAGCCAGTTGAGAAGTCTCCGCGGCATCTCGGCCCAGCTGAGGCGCGCGAGCCACGACAACATCAAGCCGACAACAAGACCGATCGACAGCGAACGATAATCCAGCAGAGGTGCGCCTTCACTGACGGGAGCGCGCATCAACCCTGCGCCGATCATGGCGACCGCACTGGCTGCAATCAAACCGACGGCCATCAGTGAAACGAAACTGAGTACGGGCTTCATCGTGACGAGCTTTCTCCTCTGCGTCGTCGCAGCCTAGCTTTTTCGATTTAACAATTGGTCAACCATGACCGTCGCAGTGCAGTGCGAGATCAGTTCAGTGGCCACATCGTTTGTGAATTGACAGCTGTCGGGACGAGGCGCAGTCTTTGGTCATTCTCGAAGGGAGGTCTAAGAAAATGTCTCCACCGGGTAGTCTTTCGCCGCTGTAGAAGCGGCCCTGACGCAGCACTTCTGACGCGATGCGCGGCGTGCCAGCACGCGGCAAAGATCGTTGGGACTTGCGAGAAACGTGAGCAAAGCGGCAGCGCAGATGCGCTATGCGCGACTGGCTCACAAAGTTTCTAACATGCGTTGGTCAAGCGCCGTCTCGAAGCGGCAGAAACAGAAAAATTTGAACTGATGTAACGGAGTGCCATCGTCGCTCGTGCCGATGTCCGGTACGTGTGCCCGATGACGGAGATTTCGGTCGGGAGACGAGCGTGACCGCGGTACGCTCTCATAAGTCCGACTGGAACGTCAGCATGGCGGCGGGACGCAACTCTGATGATCTAAGGTGATTGGGTCGGGAGAACAGGCGGCACATCGAGGAACGGCAACACGGATCCGGGTCAGCGCCCAGCGCACCGACCCACGACGGACCGGACGGCCGGCAACCCGAACCGCAAACATCCTCTCCGAACGAGCCCAGCGCTCTGAGCCCGGGACAGGCAGCCGCCTTTTCCGGGCTCTTGCTTTGCGGATGCCATGTCGGCGTAGAGCTGCAACAAAGCGCCATGATCCGATGCCAGCTTTTTCGACTGATGACCAACCATGGTGCCGATTGCGTGCTGTCCCTCAGAGCTTTCATTGCCGTCTTTCTACTCAGCGTCCTTTCGAGCGGCGCACCACTGGTCGCGGCCGAGTCTCGATATCTTTGGAAACCCGAATCTGCCGGCGAAGCGCTCGAACGGCGATATCCGCCTCCGACCGGCTTTGCGCGGGTGCCGGTGGAGCCGCAGTCGTTCGCCGAATGGCTGCGTGGGCTGCCAATGAAGTCGTCCGGCACGGCCGTTCTCCTGCACACGGGGGCGCAGAAGTGGCGGCAGGATGTGCATGCGGGCGTCGTGGACATCGACGTGGGTCAGCGCGATCTGCAGCAATGCGCCGACGCGGTGATGCGGCTTCGTGCAGAGTGGCTCTACTCACTCGGCCGCAAGTCCGACATCGCGTTCAACGACACGCAAGGCAAGCGGCTGCGGTTCTCTTCGCGATCGAAGCAGGACTATCCCGGCTTTCGAAAGTACATGGATTTTGTTTTCGCCTACGCAGGGACGTATTCGCTCGAGCGGGAGCTCGCAGAAGTGGATGTGGATGACATCCGCGCGGGAGATGTCTTCATCAAAGGCGGATTTCCTGGGCACGCCGTGCTCGTGACCGATGTCGTGGCCAATCCGGCCACGGGGGAG
This sequence comes from uncultured Alphaproteobacteria bacterium, assembly GCA_963708775.1. GTDB lineage: Bacteria > Pseudomonadota > Alphaproteobacteria > Rhizobiales > Hyphomicrobiaceae > JAGVSR01. Next base: position 493,004 of record CAVPTI010000002.1, read on the forward strand.
AAGCGCTTTCTGCTGATGCAGAGCTACATGCCGGCGCAGGACATCCACGTGTTGAAGAACCCGGCCTCAGCGGACGGCTCGCCTTGGTATTCGACGACGTTCGGCGCGACGCTCGTGACACCCGAATGGCAATTCTCGCGATTGCAACTCAGGCGCTGGAGGTCTTGAGGCGCTTGACCGCCAGCAGCGGTGTTCCCGACTTGGCGATGCGATCGGCCGCTTCGGGAAGTGTTTCGGCCACGGTAGCCATGTGGTGCGCATTGGCGTGCAGCAGCATGATGCCGTCGGTCATGATGCCGACGTGGCCCTTCCAAAACACGAGGTCGCCGCGTTCGAGGCCTTCGTAATCAGCCGATACTTCGATGGCTTGGCCCAATTCAGCAAACTGCATGTCGCTGTCGCGCGGGGCGACGATGCCGGCCGCCTGGAGCGACAGTTGCACCAAGCCGGAGCAATCGATGCCGATGCGCGTCTTGCCGCCCCATAGGTAGGGGGTATCGATGAGCCGCTCGGCGACTTCGACGAAGTCTCGCGCGCCTTTATCCAATCCGGCGATGTGGCGGTTAAAGACCCAGGCGCCGATGTGCGTTTTGCTGAAGCGTTCGCCCTCCTCGACGACGCTCAATTCGGAATTGAGGCTGAGGTGCATGATCGGAGCGCACTTCATGTCAGGTTCGGGGTAGAGGAACGTCCCGATAGCCTTCACGCGATGGGTCGGCTCGACGATCACATCGGACAGCGCCGTGGCGGGGACGTAGCCGACATAGCCGTCGCGTTCGAGTTGTACCCAGGCCCAACCGTCCTGCTCGTCGAAGACGCTGACACGCTCGCCGTAAAGGGCTTCCGTATCAAGGCCATCGGAGGGTACAGGGCGGCGGCGCAAGGCAACGGCCGGGCGGATGACCTGGGCTGGCTGGCCGGCGATGTAGCGCAACGCTTCGTAGCGCCCGATGAGGCGCTCGTCGGCAAGATCAGGGCGGATGGCGTTGCGGCGGGTGTCGAGACGTTCGCCCGTCATGCGCCGGCCTCGCTTTCGCGGCGAAGCACTTCGAGCACGGTGCGTGCGGTCTGCACTTCACCGCCGCGCGGGCCGAGGGGCCGCCCGGCGGGACGCCAGCCGTACAGATCGAAATGGGCAAAGCGCGGCGCGCTTTTCACGAAGCGCTTGAGGAACAGTGCCGCCGTTATGGAGCCCGCAAACGGGCTCTCCCACACGTTGTTCATGTCAGCGACATCGCTGTCGAGATTGCGATCGTAACCCGGCCAGAGCGGCAGACGCCAGACGGGGTCACCGATGGCTTCGCCGGTTTCCTGGAGGCGTGCTGCGAGGGCGCTATCATTCGTAAAGAGCGCCGGCAAATCTGGCCCAAGTGCGGTACGGGCCGCGCCCGTGAGCGTCGCAAAGACAAAGATACTATCGGGTGCGCCCTCGTCTGCGAGCGTCAAGGCGTCGGCCAGGACGAGGCGACCCTCCGCGTCCGTGTTGCCGATTTCGACGGTGATGCCGGAGCGGCTCTTGAGGACGTCGCCGGGGCGGAAGGCATCGCCTGCAATTGCGTTCTCGGCGGAGGCGATCAGAAGCTTCAGGCGAACGTCGATCCCCTGCCCCATGATCATGTGGGCGATGGAGAGGGCGACTGCGGCGCCACCCATGTCCTTCTTCATGATCAGCATGGCGGAGGCTGGCTTGATGTCGAGCCCGCCGGTATCGAACGTGATGCCTTTGCCGACGAGCGTGATCTTGGGCGCGTCAGGGCGGCCACCGGGCTTGTGCCAATCGAGTTCGATCAGGCGCGGGGGACGGGGGCTCGCGCGGCCAACGGCATGGATCATGGGAAAGTTCTGCAACAGAAGATCATCGCCGACGACAGAGCGGACCGTTGCGCCATGGAGTGCAGCGACAGATCTCACGGCCGTTTCGATCTCGGCGGGCCCAAGGTCGCTGGCGGGGGTATTGATGAGGTCGCGGCCGAGCCACGCGGCTTCGACGGTGTTGGCCAGGCGTGCACGATCGACGTCTGGCGGTAAAACGAGCCGGGCCGCTTTTGTATCGCCATTTTGCTTGTTCGGCTTGTAGCGGCGGTAGCGATAGGCGCCCAAAGCCCACGATAGGGCGGCAAGGTCCGGCTGCGCGAAGCCCTGACCAAGCCGATAGGCTCCGGCCGGGAGGGATCCGGCCACGTGTCCGAGAAGAAGGTCGGAGGGGCCGCAGGGTTCGCCCGAAGGAGCACTGCCGGCGCCAAGCAGAACGGCAGCGATGTCGCCGTTGGCCGAGGGCAATAGAACATGGGCTTTGGCCGCGCCCTTAAATCCCGTGGTCTCGGCCCAGCGACGGGTTGCTGCGTCGGGGAGGATGTCTTCCAGATGGCCGGCAGGCACGAGATGGATCGGGATCGCGGCCTCGCCGGGTTGGGCAAAAAGCTCAAGCGCGTCGGGTCGTGCGACCGGATTGGCGGGGGAGTGTGGCGTCGTCATCCGTGAAAATCTCGCTCGTGTGCCGGGTCATGGGTGGAACTGGTGAAGCCTGCCGCAGGGCGCGACGAGATGCGATGACCACGCCTCTCTTGTGCAGCACTGCCAGCCGCCTTAGGACCATGGCTGGACCTAGCATATTCGCTCCAGGAAGGCGAAAGCATGCCCGAACCTCAACTCTCCCTCGTCATCGGCAACAAAACGTGGTCGAGCTGGAGCCTGCGGCCCTGGCTCGTGCTCAAGCGGTTTTCCATTCCCTTTGACGAGATCGGGATTCAGTTGCGGAAGGCCGAAACCAAGCCCAGCATTCTGGCGCATTCGCCCGCGGGCAAAGTTCCGGTTCTGCGCGACGGGTCCCTCCTCATCTGGGACAGCCTGGCGATCATCGAATACGTCGCCGACCTTTACCCCGATCGCCCCGTTTGGCCGCGAGACCGCGTTGCACGGGGCGTGGCACGGGCCGTCTCGGCCGAGATGCACGCCGGTTTTCAGCAACTGCGCGAGGTCTGCCCCATGGACCTTTTCGCATCGAAACCCATGGAGAGCTTTCCGGAAGGCGTGGAGCACAACATTCGCCGCATCGTGCAAAGCTTCCGCGAGTGCCGCTCCAGATATGGCACCGGCGGAGCGTTTTTATTCGGCGACTTCAGTGCGGCAGACGCAATGTATGCGCCGGTGTGTTCGCGGTTCCGCACATATGTGCCCGATCTCGCGCGCTTCGGGGACGACGGTACGACGGCCGCGTACATCGAAACCATCTTTGCCATGCCGGAGATGGAGGAGTGGGCGGCAGGTGCGCGGACTGAAAGCGCCACCTAAAAACACGACATTTGAGTTGCATCCGCTTCGATCCGCAACACTTAAACTTTTATTGAGACCTGTCCCGGAAACTGACGCCCAAACCAATAGGGCGCGCGAGTGATTCGCTCGCCGCTTGCTTGTGCGGGAGCAGTGACGATGTCGGGTAAGCCGGAAACCAGGGTACGCAATCGTCATGCGGCGATCATCGGGCGAGCGGCCGTGCTGGCCCTCGCCACTCTGACGGGAGCGTGCTCCGGTCTGTCTGAGGATACGGGACTTGATCTGCTGGCTTCCTCGAAGCCTCCCGCAGACACGCGTCAGGCGAACGAAGGTGGTCAGCCGCAATCGGAACTGGGCAAGGCGACGGAGTACTGGGGCAAGGAATTCGCCAAAAATCCGGCGAACTCGGAAGCCGCGGTCGCCTATGCAAAGAACCTTAAGGCGCTCGGAAATAAATCGGAAGCGTTCAATGCGTTGCAGCAGGCTTCGCAGGCCAGCCCTGACAGCAAGGACGTCGCCGCGGAGCTTGGACGACTTGCATTGGAATTCGACAAGGTATCCCTTGCCGCCCAGATGCTCGAGTTCGCCGACGACCCGCTGCGGCCGGATTGGCGCGTGGTCTCAGCGCGGGGCGCGGCACTCGCGAAGCTCGGAAAGTACAAGGAGGCGGTGCAGCACCTGGAGCGCGCCAATATGCTCGCACCGGATCAGATTGCGGTGCAGAACAATCTAGCGCTCGCTTACGCCATGAATGGCGATGCGCCCAAGGCCGAGACGATGCTGCGTCAGGCCGTGGCGCGCGACGGCGGCAATGTGAAAACGAAGCAGAACCTCGCCCTCGTGCTCGGCCTACAGGGTAAGTATGACGAGGCGACACAGATCGGCGCTACGGCAGTTGCAGCAGATGTGGCGCGCGAGAATACGAACCTCGTTCGTCAGATGGTGAAGCTCGATCCGAAGGCCACGACACCGTATACGGCTCCGCCAGCGGTCGCGGCCGCACCTCAAGCGATAGCGCCTGTCGCGTTCAAGCCGGCCGCGATCGACACATCTTCATCGGGTGATTGGGGCACCACCGTCGTGTCCTCGGCGCCTTGAGGCTCACCGGTTGAACCGGTGCATAAACCGGCGATCGATCCAGTCCTTCCATAGCCAGGCCCAACGACCGGCCGCGGCAATCGAACCGCGGCTGGCAATCGCTGATTTCTCGCCGAGCGAGACCAAAGACAAGTACGCCCGCTGTGGGACGAACGGGTCGAGCAGGCGTGTTTCAAGATGGCCGCGCAGTTGCCGCGCCAGAACCGGACCTTGCCTTACCGCAAACACGCCGGACTTCGGGCGTGGATGTTCGATAACCGTTGCACAATCGCCAGCGGCGAAAATGTCTTCGTCGGTGAGGGTCTGCAGCGTCGGCCGCAGCGCGAGGTAGCCTGCCGCATCGCGGGCAAGTCCTGTATCCGCAAACCACGCGGGAGCTTTTGCCTTCGTCGAGACGATGGCAGCGTCGCTGGCAATCTGGCGTCCCGAGCGGAGGCGCACGTGATGCGGCGCGATCTCAACCGCGGTGTCGTGCTCGATGACATCGATGCCGTTTTCCGTCAGCGCCGCGCGAGCGAGCCGCTGTGCCCTCGGTGGATGACCAGGCAGGACACCGGTTCCGGCAATAAGGCTGTAGGTAAATGGATCCTGTCGGCGTTGCTCCCATGTCTGGGAGGCGGTCAGGCGGTAGCGCGCAGCAAGGATCAATTCGACGCCAGCCGCGCCACCGCCGATGGCGACGATGCGGCGCGGTCCATCGATTGCTGTCGCGCGTTGAACAAGCGCCTGCCACTTCGGCGCGAACAGCGACACCGGCTTGACCAGAAGCGCGTGCGCCTCGGCACCGGCGATGTCGTCGACGTCGGGTGTGATGCCGACATCAAGGGACAGTACGTCGTATGGCAGCGGTGAGCCGTTGGCGAGAGCCACACGCCGTTTCTCGCGATCGATGCCGATCGCGGCACCCTCGATCAAGTGCACACCAGCCGCGTTGCAAAGCCGCTTCAGGTCAATGAGACATTCATCGAGCCGATAGTGGCCGGCGACGAACCCCGGCAGCATGCCCGAGTAGGGCGCCATCGGCTCCTTGGTGACGAGCGTGATGTCCAGCCCAGGCATGGACCGGCGGGCGAAAGCTTCGAGCACGAAAACGTGCGCATGTCCGCCGCCGACAAGGACAAGCTGTTTTCGGGGCATGTTTCGCATCACTTCGATTTGTGGGCGGCTATGAGCGCTAGCGGCAGGACTTCGGCGAACACGTCGAGTTCAACATCGAGACCGCAACTGACGCGAATACAGCGGTCGAGGCCGGGGGCGATCGGCTTACGGGCAAAGACGTCGCGGTCAAGAAGGGCTTCGAGCACCGCTTTCGCGAAGGCGCCATCCTGACCGCAATCGATGGCGACGAAGTTTGTGGCTGAGGGCAGCGGTTTCAGCCCGTTGACCTCGGCGATCGCGGCAATGCGCTGGCGGGCGCGGGCAATGCGTTCGACGGCCGAGGCGAGGTAGGCTTGATCCTGGATCGCGGCCAGCGCGCCGATCTGGCCTGTGCGATTGATGCCGTAGTGGTTGCGAACTTTGTCGAAGTTGGAGATCAGGCTCGTTTCGCCGATCGCGTAGCCGATGCGCGCGCCGGCCAATCCATAGGCCTTGGAGAATGTGCGCAGGCGCAGCACCTGAGGGTTCGTGATGTCTATCGGCGGGATGCTGCCAGCGGGTGCGGTATCAGAATAGGCTTCATCGAGGAGGAGAAGCAGGCCATCCGGCAACCCTTCGATAAGCTGTTCCAGATCAGCGGCGGACCACCACGATCCCATGGGATTGTTGGGATTCGACACGTAGAGAACTCGGGCGCGCTCTCGCCTAGCCGCCGCGAGCAGCGCTTCGAGGTCTTCGCGATCGTCGCGAAAGGGAACCTTTATGAGGCGAGCGCCGTGAGCGGCGACGTGGAAGTTGAATGTGGGATAAGCGCCATCGGACGTGACGACCGTCGTGCCGGGATTGGCCGCGATTTTGACAGCGAGCCCCAGCAGGCCATCAATGCCCTCGCCGATGACGACGTTGTTCAAGTTGACGCGGTGGAAGTTCGCAATGGCTTCGCGCAAGTCATGATTTTCAGGATCGCAGTATTTCCAGGCGTCGCGAGCGGCGGCCTCCATGGCTGCGATGGCACCGGGGGCGGGTCCGAAGGCGCTTTCGTTGGCGCCGAGGCGTGCGCGAAACGGTCGGCCGCGGGAACGCTCCATTTGCTCCGGCCCGACGAACGGGACGGTGTGCGCCAGCGCCTCCACGACCGACGTGATGACAGGTCTGCGCATCATCAGATCAGGCCCAGCGCGGCCAGTTCGCGGCGCATGGCGGGCGGGAGTTCGGAGATATCGCCCTGCGGCCCCGTACCAAGATCGGGCGGCGCGTCATCGGCGGCGAGATAGCGCCACCCTTGGAATGGGCGGCGAGGTACAGGACGGACTGGAATGATTTGCGGGTGGAGCAGAAGCAGGCAGCATGTCGATCCGTCTTCTTTTTTTCCTTCATCGAAACCGACCAGGCGCTGACGTGCCTGAATGACCCCTTTAATGACCCAGTAAAGCGAGCCGCCATCCAGAAGATCGGCTGTGCGCTTCGGCGTTTGGAACGTCGTGTGAAAGACGGCCGGCTTGCCGCCGACCTTGCGCCAGAATTGGCGGTTGGCGGCCTGCCACGACGCGTGGTCCTCAATCAATTCGGAGCCAACCGACAGCTTGATCATGTGCACCGTCATCGGTTTGCTCCTCCTCTTGTCGCCCCTGCGTAGTACGACGGCGGAGGCCTCCCGGCGCGGGACGATCCACAGCTTTCATACCTATGGCGGACCGCAGCCATCACTCCTTGCATGTGCCGGTATACTGCCCGAATACGGGTTGTCCGAGCAGACCAAGATGGCGGGAATGCACGGCAGGGTGGAGACCGGTCTTGGGATCTTTGTCGTACACAGTCGTGAGGTTGAGGAAACCCTCGTTGACGACCTCCAGAAAATGGTTGGCGTTGACGGCGCGAATGATGCGCACGGCGACTGTCTGGGTTCCGTCGCCCGCCGTGAGTGCCGCGGACTGGCCGTCGAGGTCGATCCTGGTAATCGAGAACGATAGCGGGCTGGCGACTTTGGAGGCAAAGCCCCCGTCGCCGTAGCTGACCGAGGTACCGGTCGCAAAGGTACACACGAGATCAGTGGGGGCCATGTCGGCGTCCTTGGCTGCTGGATCGCAGAAAGCCGGCACGGAAGCCAGTATGGACGCGAAGGCCGCTCCTAAGACTGCAATTTTCGCCCGGATTGTCGTCATGATCACCCCTATCGAAGGCATTGCCACTGGTGTGACGCCCGCTGCGGATTGAAGCCGCCTGCACCGCTCTCTGGCAAGCCGCCATTTGGCCGCCGCGGACGCGACATGCCGCCTTGCTTAAGCCCTGCTTTTCATAATGATGGTCGAAACCTAGTTGATGGATGCGCCACGTGCCCCCCCACCGCGCTGTCGTTTTGCTGCTCCTGGCCGCCGTTGTTACGCTCCCTGGCTGTGCCGGCTCGGCGGGTGGAGAGGCGGCACTGTTGCCCTCAGGGCCATACACACTGACACCGGAAGAAATGGCGCTCGACTGTCGAAAGCTGACGGGACGGCTCCAGGTGCGGCTGCTGGCACTGCGCGGCGAAGAGTACAAAGTGCAACCGTCGTCGGCGGCCCAATCGATGCGGTCGGCGACAAGTGCGGCGCTCGGAACTGACACTGCCAAAAATGCTGCTGCGCGGGCGGCCAACGACCGGCCCATTCTCGATGCCTACAACAACCGGTTGGTGGCGCTTGGGTGCCCGAGTTTCGATATCGGGAAGGAACTCGAAGCGCGTCCTTCTGCACCGACGCCCTATCCATCGATCCCCGCTCGGCCGAAGCGAGCCTCCTGAGCGCGATTACACGTCATGGACATTTAGTGCTGCCGAGGAAGCTCTTGTCGGCATATCCCTCGACAGAGCCTTTGCGAACCGCGCACCAGTAGCCGCGCAAGGTGCACCAGCGTTTGCGCTTCTCGAGGATCTGGCCGGCGGACGCTGTGCCGATGACGGCCGCGTCACTATATGGCCGGGCGCGGATGTTGAGCGATGGCGTGATGACCTGGAAGCAGCCGAAATTCTTTCCTGCCATGGCAGGGACAGGTGGAAGGATCAGGATGCCGGCCGTTGCGAACCCCGCTATCAGTCGACCTGCTCTCGATGCCATCGTCATTGTCCGCACTCCCTTTGCCACGGTTGCGATGAGATCTAGGCGTGGATTGCGGCAACCTGGCGAACGATGCGGCTTGGGCCTTGTAGCGCCCGACGCGCCGCCTGCTATAGCTTAACGGCCGTAATCATGAGGCATATCAAGGAGACCGCATGGCGTCGTCCGCCTATTCAGCCCTAGAGCGACCAGGCACGATCCCGTGGCCGCCCGTCCTGCTCGTGCTGGCTGTTGTGGGTGCGGTGGCGCTTGGACGTTTCGCGCCCCTGCCGTGGCCGGGCGTCGGCGACGGTGCGGCATCGCTCGTGGGGCTGGGGTTTGGCGCGGCCGGCATAGCGATTGCTGTCTGGGCGGCGCTGACATTGCGCCGGCACAGAACGACGATCCTGCCGCATGCGGGGGCTTCTACGCTCGTGACTGGTGGCCCGTACCGGTGGCGGCGCCACCCGATCTATATCGCTGATGTTTTTTTGCTGCTTGGAGCGGCGGAACTTACGCGCAACATCTGGTTCGTCGCGCTGGCGTTCGCCTTTGCAGGGCTCGTTACGGTCTTGCAGATCATTCCCGAGGAGCGGCATCTGGAGGCGAAGTTCGGCGACGCCTGGCGCGCCTATGCCGCCCGGACGCGGCGGTGGATCTGAGCGACATGGCCGTCGATTACGCCGAGAAAGAACGCGAATTCCTGGAAAGCCTCGCCGTGGACACCGGGCGTGATCTTTCAGGCTGGATGACGGCTATTTCCGCCACGTCACTGACCGACCGCAATTCAATCATCGATTGGCTGCGCCAACAGGGGTTCCTGTTTGCACGGGCGTCGTGGCTGGAACGCATTCATCACAACGGCGGACGGCCGATTTACCTCGATCCGGCCGCGTTCGACACGGCTCATCCACCACGCGACAAGGCGCAAGTGGTGCCACCGATCTTGCCAGTGAAGCCGGCGGCGGCTGTCCTAACACCGGAGGTGCTGCCGGTTCAGCGTCCGCCCCTTCCTCCTTTGCCGATCGAACCCAACACAACGATCAGGCAACCTCTGGTAGCTCCTTCCGAGACTGCATCACTCGATGCGCTCCTGGCGGAGGCGAAGGCCTATCGTCCGCTCGCGCAGTTTCTGCTGAGGGAGATCGAGAAAACTGCGCCAGAATTGGTATTCGAGGCGCGGAGCGGGTTCGTCGCGATCAACGGGCAGTACGGCCTTGCGGGCGTGCTGACGATTGCGCCGAAGGAGTTGCGTCTCGCACTCGCCTGGCCCGACGGCGCGGCACCGGCCCCGTTCGTTAAGGCGAAGTTTGCCAAGACCCATCCTGACATTCCCGCACAGATCAGCCACATGGCAATCCTCACGGACGCGCGGCAAGTCACGCCGGATCTCGTTGGCGCGGTCGCGAGGGCGGCAGGCCGATCATAATTTGCCCATTGCGGCACTAAACCTCAATCACCATCTAATCGCCTGAATTGCCGCGCCCTAAGTCGCGCCTGGAGGACTTCGTCATGCAGCGTTCCATCTCGCGCCGACGCCCCTACGCCGTGGCTCTCCTGCTGGCGGGATCCCCCGGCATCGGGATGCTCATGACTTCAGATGCACATGCCGGCAACGAGCCATCGACCATTGCCGACATCCTCGACCGGACGCGATCTGCTGCAGCGGATTTGGCGCAAGCCTCACCTGATGTCATGGAGAACGAAGCGCCCGCCGATCCGCGTGCAGGGGACAAAGATTATGAGCAGGCGCGCCTGCTCTTGAAGGCCGTCGAAGACGTGCTCGGGGAGACGGCGGAAAAGCGCGCCGACATGAAGAAACTGCCCGCAGAGTCGGATTTCGTGGTGCCGCCGCTGTGGACAGAGACGCGGGAGGATCGCGAGGGGCGCGTGAAGGCGCTGCTCGATAGTGCGCTCGGCATTGTGACGGATGTGCCCGTGGTCGAGGTGCAGCAGCGCATCGAAAAGCATCGCCGGACGATCCTTGAACTGGAAGACCGCATCGCGGACATGAAACAGAAGCAGCTGATGGCGCCGAAGGATGCGGCGCTGCCGGGCGTGCTGACCGACACGGTGGGATCGCTCAATTCAGGGATCCAAGATCTGAAGATGCGGATCGACAAGAACCGCGCCGAAATCGCAACGGCGAAGGCGGAGGTCAGCACCGCGCTCAAGTCGTCAGGCGTTGATCTATCGCCGGAGCAGCTGGATCTGCTCCTCGACGGTGTGCTGTCGGGCGATCTCGTTCGGCTCGTTTCAACATTCGAAGCGGCCAAACTGATCGACGCGCAATTGGCGCGGCTCGTGGAAGCGGCCGGCGACAATGCCGCGACGGCGCGGAAGTACTTCGCAATGCACGCGGCTTTATTCGCGATGCTCGTGCATGCGCAGGACATGGCCATCGCTAAAATCGACAAGCAGTATCTGCCGCGGCTCGATGCCGTCATGAAGGACATCCAGAACGCCAAGTCGCGGACGGCGGAGCTGTTGCGGGCGGATAACCGTCCCGACCAGATGCGCATGCTGGAGGCCAATCGCGACAGCCAGAAAGTGGCGGAGGACGCCGCCAAGGCTTACCGGCGCTATCTCCAGCAGCAGCGCGAACAGATCGCCAAGGCCCGGCAGAAAGCCGCCCACGATCTCAAGATCGCGGATAACACGTTCGAGACGGTGCAGGCGAGTTTTGAACTCAACAATCTGATGCGGGACGGGTCGGCTTCGTTCGAGGCCCTGCAAAAGCTCGAAGCACCGACATTCGAACAGATCTTCCGCAACGAGGAACTGCGGCGCGAGTTCGAGGCCCTGACGCGCAAGCTCGATCAGCCGACCAGCTGATTATGCGGCCCAGCGCACGGCTCAGAATAGCCAGATCGAGGCCAAGCCCAAAAACGCGAAGAAGCCGACGCAGTCCGTGATCATCGTGACGAACACGCCCGAGGCTGGGGCAGGATCGAGTTCGAAGTGGTGGAAGATAAGCGGGATGAGAATGCCGGCCACGGCCGCGCAGAACAGGTTGACGATGATCGCCGCGCCGATCACGCCGCCGAGGGTTCCGGAGCCGAACCAGAAGAACACCACCGTCGCCATGATGACCGACATGATGAGGCCATTCAAAAGACCGACGAGGGCCTCGCGGGTGATCACGCGGCGGGCGTTCATCGACCCGAGCTTGCTCGTCGCCAAGGCGCGTACGGTCACGGTCATGGTTTGCGTGCCGGCATTGCCGCCGGTAGACGCCACAATCGGCATCAGAACCGCGAGCGCTACCATCTGCTCGATCGACGCATCGAATTGCTGAATGACGAACGACGCCAGGATGGCGGTGCCGAGGTTGACGACGAGCCACGGGACGCGGCTTTTGACCGTCTCCAGGACAGAGTCGGCGAGGCTCTCGTCGCCGACGCCGGCAAGCGCTTTCATGTCCTCATCGGCCTCGTCGTCGAGAACTTCCACGACGTCGTCCACGGTGACGACGCCGACGAGACGCTGGTTTTCGTCGACGACGGGTACCGAAAAGAGGTCGTAGCGCTTGAACTGGCGGGCGACCTCTTCCTGGTCTTCCGTGGCGAGAACCACGTGGCGGTCGGTTTCCATCAGCGTTTCGACGAGCACGTTCCGCTTCGCCCGCATCAGACGGGAAAGTTCGACGCTGCCCATGACGCGGAACGACGGGTCGACGACGAAGATTTCCGAGAAGCTCTCAGGCAGGTCGTCGGCGTCGCGCATGTAGTCGATCACCTGCCCGACCGTCCAGAAGGGGGCGACCGCCACGAAGTGGGCCTGCATCAGGCGCCCGGCGGTCTCTTCGGGATATTCAAGGTTGCGTTCGAGCGCGGCGCGATCGGACGTTTCGAGCTGGGCGAGGACCTCCTCCTTGTCGCGCTCCTCCAGACCTTCGATGATGTAGGCCGCGTCGTCGGTGTCGAGTTCTCTCACCGCGCGGGCGAGAAGGTCGTTGGGCAGCGCCTTCGACAGCTGGTCGCGCACGGTCTCATCGAGTTCGGAGAAGACTTCGAAGTCGAAATCGAGACCGAAAGCGAGGATCAGCTCGAGGCGAGCCTCCGGCTCCAGAAGCTCGATGACATCCGCGAGGTCGGGGGCACGCAGGTGCTCCACCATGTGGCGGGCAGAACCGGGAGCGCCCGCGTACAGCGCTGCCGCGACATCGCGCACCAGATCATCGATCGATGCTTCCTCGACCTCAGGCGTCGACGTGTGCGAACCGGTTTGAGACACGCGGGAATTTTCCTTGCTTCTTCAAGCGCGGGAGGGTGGGCCGCCAACGGAACGAACTCAGGCGCGCAGTTAGCATACGTGGGTCGCATCGCCTACCGTGGTGCTGGAAAAGCACATAGAAAATATCGGCTGGGTTGCACCGGGCGAAGCAGCGCAGCTAATGTCCCCCCATGTCGGGCTAGGCCTCACGGTACGCGTCTGTACTCCGACCACGTGGGGGCACTTCGGGGATGACGGTTTTATGACAGATTGCGGCTGGCAGAGGCTCCTGTTTGGAGTTCTGTTTGCGGCGCTCCTGATCGGGGGGCGCGGCGCAGGGGCTGCTGATTCTGAAGATCACGACGGGTGCTATTGGGCCGGCAGCACCGTGTGTTGGAGTTCCTGACGCGCTCGGTGTTTCGCGTATTGCCGAGATCGATACCGCCGACGGACCGCGGTTCGGCGTACCGGGACCCGATGCCTACCCTCTGCTGCAAGACAAAGAAGTCATCCTGACCTTCGATGACGGGCCGGTCCGCCGCTATACCCAACCCATTCTGGATGCGCTGGACGAGCAGTGCGTGAAGGCGACGTTCTTTACCGTCGGGCGGATGGCGCTCGCCGATCCCCAGACGCTTCGTGATACGGCGGCGCGGGGACATACGATCGCGTCACATACCTGGTCGCATAAGCGGCTCGACCGCATCGGTTCGGCGGCATCCAAGCAGGAAATTGAACTGGGTTTCAGCGCGACGACCTTGGCACTCGGCCGACCTATCGCTCCGCTGTTCCGCTTTCCTTACCTGGGCGAGAGTTCGGCCATGCGCGCACATCTGAAAACGCGCCATATCGCCAATATCGCGATCAACATCGATAGCCGTGATTTTCTCACTCGAAATCCGACGGTGATGCGCAACAACGTCATGTCACAGCTCGCGCAGAAGGGCCGCGGCATCATTCTCTTTCACGATATTCAGCCATCCACGGCAGGCGGATTGCGCGCGCTGCTCAAGGAGCTCAATGCGAAGGGCTACAAAATCGTCCACATCGTGCCGAAGGGGCAGGCCGCGACGTTGCCCGCGTTCGACGCCATGGCGGAACGTGAGGCGCAGCGGCGTAAGCTCGCATTGTCGAGCCAGCCTCTTGCCGATCGTTCGGTGGTCTGGCCGGTGACCTCGGGCACGCCCGAACATTTGCCCTGGGCGACACAGAATGCCCCCTCCGCTCAGCCGGTTTCGGCGGCGCCGTCCTTGACATCGAAGGACGCTCCGCCGCTTCCGCCGCCGGTCCGGCCGAATCTGCGACCGACGATGAACGACGACAGCTGGGCCACGAATCCGCTCGGCCGCCCGTAGGGATGCCTGCAAGCCTCAGATGCAGAACGTTCTGACGCCACGCTGTTGCTCGAAGATCGGAAATCGGCCACCCTCCGCCCGACTTGGGAATTAAGGGTGGGGCCCGATGTTTCGGCGACTGGGATTGATATTGGTGCTTTCGTTCATCGCCGGCGGGGTTGCCGCCGGAGCGGCGCAGGCCGAGCGCACGTGCGCCGATCCCAAAGCAGCTCTCGGCGTGGAACGCGTTGTCGAGATCGATGCGTCTACCGGACCGCTTTTCGGGGACCTCTCTGGGCTCACGCGCGAAGAGAGCTTTCTCCAGCCGCGCGAGGTCGTGCTGACCTTCGACGACGGCCCGATGCCCTGGATCACGAAGTCGATCCTCGACACGCTCGATCGGTTTTGCACGACGGCTACCTTTTTCTCCGTGGGGCGAATGGCAATAGCCTATCCTGCCACCGTCAAAGATGTGCTGTCGCGCGGACATACGCTGGGGAGCCATACCTGGTCGCACCCGCTCAATCTCAAGCGTCGCGGCCTGGATCGGGCCGTCGATGAAATCGAGCGTGGTTTTTCGGCCATTGCGCTGGCGGCGGGGCAACCCATCGCGCCGTTCTTCCGCTTTCCCGGCCTGAGCGACAGCGATCCGATGCTGGCGCACTTGCAGTCGCGCGGGATCGCGACTTTCACGGTCGATGTGGTCTCAAACGACAGTTACATCGGCAATGCCGATCGACTTGCGACTTATACTTTGGCGCAGATCGACAAGCGGCAGGGCGGCATCATTCTTTTTCATGACATCAAAAGTGCAACGGCTAAAGCGTTGCCTGTTGTGCTGGCAGGGTTGAAGCAGCGCGGCTACAAGGTCGTGCACATGCGGCCGAAGGCGCCTCTCGTACCGCTGGACACGTACGATGCGGACCTGGAAAAGCTGCTCGTCAAATCGCAACCGAAAGCAACCGGTGCGCCCTCTGTGATCGCCGCATCAGTCAATGCGGCGGGTGCTGGATCGCATCTGCTGCCCTTTTTCGGATCACCGGCGGTCCTGAAGACGCTTTCTGGCGAGGACGCGGAGGTAACGGCAGTTTCCCCTCCGGCGCGCGTGCGTGCGGCAGCCATAACGGGAGTTCATGCCGAGGTCGGCACGCAGCAGGAGCGCAAGAGCGAGCGAGCGCGTGGTGGCCAGAAGGTGAAAACGGAGCGGATCAAACGCGCCACCGCCGGCGAGCCGTCACCATTCATGATGTTTGGATTTTGAGCCCTACACTCGAGATGCCGGCAGGACTCCGAGAGCAGCACTGAGGCCGCTGTTCGGGATCTTACGACTCCCAAATGAGAGCCGCACTGACTTGCAACCGAACGTTCAGCGCCAAGTGAGCATTGGTGCGGTTGAGAGGACTTCGAACCTCCACGGGTTGCCCCGTTACCACCTCAAGGTAGTGCGTCTACCAATTCCGCCACAACCGCTTTGGATCACCCCGCCGGCTTGTAGCCAAGTGGGAAGAGCCGCGCAGCACCCCAAAAGAGGAGTGCTGCCGAGGCGACGGGAACTAACAGACGGCTCAGGAGAAGGCAAGCGGCAACCGGCACCGGAGCCGCAACAAATGAACGGGCTGCGGCAACCCGCGTCAGTTGTGCCGCCATCACGCGTTGCGGGTCGCGGTCAGGCACTGGCACAGTGCGTAAAAGCCGCTGTTTGGCGCTCAGACCAACTTGCAAGGGCCATACCTGAGATTTTCATGTCGGACCTCAACCCCACCCTTCGCCTGATGCGATCGACCGGAGCCATCGAATATCCGGCGGCCCTTCGGTTCATGGAAAGGGAAGCAAACTTGATCGCGAGTGGCGATCAGCCTGAGCTCATCTGGTTTCTGGAGCATCCTCCACTCCTGACAAAGGGAACGCGCGGGCGCGCCGAGCATCTCATCGATGCCAGTCGGTTCCCGGTCTTCGAGACGGACCGCGGAGGCGAGATCACCTACCACGGCCCTGGACAGCGCATTGTTTACACGCTGCTCGATGTCCGCCGTCGTGCGGACGGCGATGTGCGTGCGTTCGTCCGCCTGCTCGAGCGCTGTGTGATCGGTGCTCTCGATAGGTTGGGTGTGACGGCGACGAGCGATCCGGCGCGCCCGGGGGTCTGGGTTCATCGGGCGGAACTGCCAGGGGGCGAAGCGAAGATCGGGGCGCTCGGGCTGAAGGTTCGGCGCGGCGTCAGCTTGCACGGGATCAGCCTGAACGTGGACCCCGACCTGTCACATTTTGCAACGATCGTGGCGTGTGGTTTGGAGGGGTCGGCGATCACCAGCCTCGCGGCGCTTGGTGCGAATGCGGATTTCGAATTTGTGGATAACGCGCTCATCGCGAGCTTTACGGACTATCTCGGACCACTCACGGCCGTGCCTGACCCAGACGTGGGTGCTGCCGATGCCGGCCTGACACCTTAGTTCCGCAGCCCGGCAACAGCGCCGGCGGTGCGCAAAACAAAACGGCACCCGAGCCAGATGGCGCGGGTGCCGGATTGCATTGCCTCGATTAACTCTGCCGCTTTATGGGCTGGGCTTAGAAGGCTGGCCAGTCGCTCCGGAAGGTGGAGAAACCAGCGGCCCTTGCCCTTCAGCGTAGAGATCGCCCCCTTCGATGGTCGTGACCTCCGTGCCTTCGAGCACGTAGGGATTCACGTCGTCACCGTCGATGCGGATGCGGCACCCGCGTTTGCAGACCCCTTCAAGAACCTCGTCTTTTTTAAGAACGTGGTCTTTCTGGATGTCTTCCTCGATGATCGTGACCGTGTGGTCCTTATCATCCCGGTTCGTCACCGACGCCGCTTGCGCGGCGGAGAAAACGCTGACCAGCACCACCGTGGGAACCAACGAAGCTCCAAAGAGCCGACTGACTAGGTTCCGGGGCACGAGGCAGGAAACTCTTACTTCTTCTTCTTCGCCGCCGGCTTCTTGGCAGCGGCCTTCTTTGCGGCAGGCTTCTTTGCAGCTTTGGCCATGTGTTTCGTCCTTCAGTTTATCTACCGTGCATGACTGCGCGGTTCTGCTTCCCCGACTTGCGTCGAGACGAGTGCAATGTGGTGAGAATCAAATCGAGCTTCAAACGGAAATTTCCGCTGACCACTATCGAAAATTTCGATAGATAGATCACCAGCGCTTCAACTCTCGTGCGAGTACACGATGGACATCAATCTCGCCCGCACCTTCCTGATGGTCGCCGAGACCGGGAGTTTCATCGACGCCGCGCATCGCTTGAACATCACGCAATCCACAGTTTCCGCGCGGATCAAGGGGCTCGAGGATCTGCTTGGGCGTCCCGTTTTCGAACGGTCGAAATCCGGCGCCGACATGACGGCTGCGGGTGAACAGTTCCACAAGCACGCTCTTGCACTCGTTCGTGTCTGGCAGCGCGCGCAGCTCGAAGTTTCACTTTCGGACCAGCATCGCGATCACATCGCGATCGGCGCGCCGGCCACGCTCTGGCATGGCGTGCTGTTGAAAACTATTTCGATGCTACGAAGCGAGGCCCCCGACATCGCCGTTTCCGCGACCGCGGCGCTGCCGGACGTTCTGACCCAGCGGCTGATCGAGGGAACCCTTGATCTGGCGGTGATGTACCGGCCGATCCAGCCGCCGGGGCATACGGTCGAACATCTCTTCGACGAAGAATTCGTGCTGGTCACAAGCGGCCGGGCCGGCCAGCGGAAGGGGAATACGGATTACGTCTTCATCAACTGGGGTCCGGACTTCCAGCAGGATCACGCCGCGGCCTATCCGGAGTTGATCAAACCGGGGCTCTCGCTCGATCTTGGCAGCATGCCGCTGGAGTATGTGCTGGCCAATGAACTGTCGGCTTATTTCCCTATGCGGCTGGTGAAGCCCTACCTCTCGCGCGGTCGGCTCAAGCAACCCAAGCGCGCCCGCCGCTTTGTTTACCCGGTCTATCTCGTGTACCCCGAAGCCCGTGACGAGGAGGCTTACGAGCCCATTCTCGACCGCCTCAGGCGCGAATGCGGTCGGTACGCTTCTGATTAGTAGCGCTGCTTGTTAGTGGCGCACGGCGACTCCGCTGGCGCGGAGCCGGCCGCCGTGCGCCGCAATGCGCGAAACCGGTCGCCGTACTTCCGACTATTGGCGCACGGCGACTCCGCTGGCGCGGAGCCGGCCGCCGTGCGCGAAGAGCCGGCTTAAATGAGAAAAGGCCGGCCTCATTGCTGGGGCCGACCTCTACAGTCATCTGAAGTGCGAATGATCAGGCGAATTCGAGGATCACGGCATCGACGGCGAGGCTGTCGCCGGCCTTGGCGTTGACCTTTTTGACTTTGCCGTCGATCTCGGCGCGCAGGACGTTTTCCATCTTCATGGCTTCGACCACGGCCAATGGATCGCCGGCCTTCACATCGGCGCCCTCCTCGACGTTGATCGCCTTGACCAGTCCGGGCATGGGGCACAGCAGGTACTTGGACATATCGGCTGCAACCTTCAGCGGCATGAGGGCTGCGAGCTCGGCTTCGCGACTGGTGAAGACGTGCACGGGCACGGTAATGCCGCGATAGGACAGCGTCAGACCGTTGAGGCGAGGGCGCACCATGATCGCCGCGTCGCGGTTGTTCACCTTGCCATGCCAGAGCGGCTGGCCGGGCTGCCAGCTAGAGACAATCGAGATCGTCTCACCGCGGGTTTCATCCGCGCCGATCATGGTGACGGCGAAGGAGTGATCTGCACCCGTCACTTCCATCTTGAGCTGGTCTTCGCCGATCTTGACCACGCGGGTCTTGGCGAAGCTCACCGCTGTGCCCGACATCTGGTGGGTGATCTGGCGGCGACGCGAATTCTGCTGATGGTCGATGACGGCGGCGACAGCGGCCAGGATGCGGCGCTCTTCGCCCTCGGCTGCGCGGGGTTTGAAGCCGTCGGGGTACTCTTCCTTGATGAAGCCGGTCGAAATCTTGCCCGAGATCCAGCGCGGATGCTGCATCACTGCCTGGAGAAAGGGAATGTTGTGCTGGATGCCATCGATGTAGAAGGCGTCGAGCGCGTCGGCCTGAGCGGCAATCGCCTTTTCGCGCGTCGGGGCGTGGGTGACGAGCTTGGCGATCATCGGATCGTAATACATCGAGATTTCGCCGCCCTCGAAGACGCCGGTGTCGTTGCGGACGGTGGCGCCTTCACGGGCACCTTCGGCCGGCGGCCGGTACTTCACCAGACGGCCAATGGAGGGCAAGAAGTTGCGGAACGGGTCTTCAGCGTAGACGCGGCTTTCGACAGCCCAGCCGTTCAGCTTGATGTCGGACTGCTTGAAGGGCAGCTTTTCGCCAGCGGCCACACGGATCATCTGTTCAACGAGGTCGACACCGGTAATCATTTCGGTGACGGGGTGCTCCACCTGCAGGCGGGTGTTCATCTCAAGAAAGAAGAACGAGCGATCCTGACCCGCGACGAACTCGACCGTGCCGGCGCTGTCGTAGCCAACGGCTTTGGCCAGTGCGACGGCCTGCTCGCCCATGGCCTTGCGGGTCTTCTCGTCGAGGAGGGGCGACGGCGCTTCTTCAAGGACCTTCTGGTTGCGGCGCTGGATGGAACACTCGCGCTCGCCGAGATAGACGACGTTGCCGTGCTTGTCGCCGATCAGCTGGATTTCGATGTGGCGGGGATCG
The DNA here is from genome assembly GCA_963708775.1 of uncultured Alphaproteobacteria bacterium. Lineage (GTDB taxonomy): Bacteria > Pseudomonadota > Alphaproteobacteria > Rhizobiales > Hyphomicrobiaceae > JAGVSR01. The sequence continues at coordinate 512,752 of CAVPTI010000002.1, forward strand.
ACGATGAACTTCTCGATGAACATGCGGTCGTCGCCGAACGAGGACTTGGCCTCCGACTTGGCGAGGGGGAACCCTTCCTCCACTTCCTTGCGGTTGAACGCGATGCGCATGCCCTTGCCGCCGCCGCCGGCGGAGGCCTTCATCATTACGGGGTAGCCGATTTCTTCAGCGATCTTGACGGCGTGCTGTTCGTCGCTGATTTCGCCCATGTAGCCGGGGACCGTCGATACCTTCGCGGCGGCGGCGGCTTTCTTGGATTCGATCTTGTCGCCCATGGCGGCAATCGCGTGCGCGTTGGGGCCAATGAACACGATGCCGGCCTTGGCAAGGGCAAGCGGGAACGCTTCGCGTTCCGACAGAAACCCATATCCCGGGTGGACGGCCTCGGCGCCGGTCTGTTTGCAGGCATCGATGATTTTTTCGATGATGAGATAGGACTGCGCCGCAGGAGCCGGGCCGATGTGGACCGCTTCGTCAGCCATCTCGACGTGCAAGGCATCCCGGTCGGCATCCGAGTAGACCGCTACGGTCTTGATACCCATCTTGCGCGCGGTCTTGATGACACGGCAGGCGATCTCGCCACGGTTGGCGATCAGGATCTTCTTGAACATCGCGGATGCGGTCCCGTCTTGGTTCTATAGGTAGAGAATGGGGGTCAGATCGACGGCTGGTTCTAGACGCCTCTTTCCGTCACGTAAACGGGCAACATGGCGCGCCCGGAGCGCCTCGACAACCGGACGGGACCATCCTCGTTTGGCCACTCGCCCACGCCTGCGAAGCGTTAACATCGCCGGATTTCGAGATTCAATCGAAAAATCGGCACGCCCGGCAGCACAGTGCAGCCGGGCGTGCCGTTTCAGCGCAAATTAAAGCTGGCTGTGCTTAGGCCGCCGAGGTTCGGCGGATCAGGTCGACAAGCGCAGGATGCAACATCGTAGCTTCCCGGCGCAGGTAATCAATGAGGGCCAGTTCGGTGGGTGTCAGGCGGTCGTCGCGGGTCAGCCGCTCGACCAGCCAACTTGCCTCGCCTTCGGTGATTTCTTCATTGGTGATGATCTCGATCCGCTGCCGCTCGAGGCGGGCGAGCGCGCGCTCTTCCGAGCTTTGCTCACTGTACGTGTCCCAAACGCTTGCGAGGCTGCTGGTCGCCATCGCGTCCACGAAGTTGGACAGAGAGAGGTCGCCGCGGCGCTTCAGCCACGCATCGGAGCGCAAGGCTTCCTCGCGGCTCGGCGGCGCGTACCCAGAGGCCGCCAAAACCACGTTCGCCATCGCTTTAACGAATAGGTCCGTCCAGGCGGCATTGGGCGTGCCGGCGGCAACACTCTCTTCGATGGCAATCAGAACTTCGGCCTCGGCGCGGGTGACGGCAATGTTTCCATCGCCTCCGAAGGCATAGAGTACCCGCCGGACCAGATCGACCTCGGCGTCGGTGATCGTGCCCGTGGTGCGGGCTCCGCCTGTGCGCAGCGGGCCGTCGCCCTCGACGACCGCGCGCTTCACTTCATCGAGCGCGAAGCGAACGAGGCGCTCGGGGGACCAGCGGGCCGTATCCAGAACCTGAAGCAGAAGGTCGAGTTCGGTCTTCGTGCGCACCTTGCCTTCGGGGGCGATCATGGAGATCAGCCAGTCGGCGTTCGCAGCGGTAATGTAGCCCTCGGGCTCGGTTTGATTGACGACGTAATCGCACAATGCCTGAACAAAGAATTGCGACCATGCCGCGTCCTGTACGGGACAGGTCTCATTTAGTCGGACCAGGGTCGTGGCTTCTTCGGGGGTGATGAGCCCGTCGTCGTAGAACTCCTGGCGCATGCGCAGGACGTCCTGCTCGCGGATGCTGCCGCGCGAAGAAATGGTGTCGACCGAAACCGACCGCAGAATGCTCATGTTACCCCGACCCGACTAAGACAAAAGCTCGAGGTCGAGGCTAGCGGTGGGGGCTTACCAAAGTGCTAAGCTGCGTTCTGTTCTGCGGCACAAACCGCCAATGTTGCTTTCGTGCACCGCTGGACGTGTGGCGGCAAAAAAAGGCCGCCCCGGAGAGCGGCCTTGAGGTTCTGGGAGAAAGCTAGGGTTACGGGGCGGGGTTCAGTTGCCGATGCGCGGGAGAAAGCGGCGGCGGCGGTTGTCGGTCTGCTCGGCCACGATGCGAGCTTCGGCTTGGTCCTGCAGGGTCTTGAGGACCCGCCTATCCTTACCTGAAAGGTGGCCATCAGATTTCAGTGACTGCTCGACCCGGACGATCTTCTGCTGCTCGGCGCGCAAACGGCGACCTTCCAGCCAGGTGATGCTGCCGGACTGGCGGCCCTGCTCGATGGTGAGACGCTGCTCGATCGAGCGCTGTTCGATTGAGTGGGCCGATGCGCCGGCCACGGAGGCCACGAGGGTGGAAGCCGCGAGGGTAGCGAGAGCGAGCGAGCGGGTCAGAGTGGTCGGCATGGTGTCGTCTCCGTTGGATCTCTTTGATGGGGCGTGTCGCCCCGTCATGTGAGAAACCTTAGGAGATCACGGCTGAACCCGTTCTGAACCTCGTTTGCAGCTGTCGTTCATATTGCACTGGCCGCCGGCAGCACAGATCGCCGGGTCCCGATTACCGGCGCTGCATGCTGAACGTGGCATGTCCGGCGCTACCGGACAGATAGACGGTCTGACGCTTGCCGCTGACGATGATGCGAATGCGGCCCGTGACGCCGAATTCCGGATTGTAAAACGTGCCGCCGAAGCGATTCTTCGTGTTCTGGCTGAGGATGGCCGTCTGCGAGACCTTGGCGGATGCGGTGGCACAGGTCGCTGACATGGCATAGGTGCGTCCACCGGCTGCGATGTAGGACGCTCGGCAGCGAGCTTTTTCGCGCGCACCGTTCGCCAGCGTGACTGTACCGCTGCCGCTCCAACTTCCGACGAGCTCGGCCGCGACGGCCGCTTTAACGGGTGCGATCGTCAGGACGACCGCGAGCAGTGTGCCTGCCGCGGCGAGGACTGCATATCGGACAGCCGCGGAATTGACGGGGAGAACGGCGGCGCGTGCGGACATGGAAATCTCCATTGCTCCCGGACCTTAGCCAAGATCACGGTCTTGCTACTGATAAGATCGGCACGGCCGCATGGTTCCGCAACCGCTTGAGGCCAACAAAAAAGCGCGCCGCGAATGAATCGCGGCGCGCCAATAATAACGCGAGTCGTCCCGTTGCGGATCGCCGCAGCTCTCTTACTCGTCCTTCTTTCGCGGCACGCCGGGAACAGAGCCCGACGGGCGTGCCGGCTTATCCTTCTTTTCCTTTGGACCCGGCAGAGCCTTGCGCGGTGCGAGGTCGGCGAGCGCCGTCTCCGGCTCGTCGTCGTCGTCGTCCGTTGTTTCGGGCTTGCGGCTGCCCGGCTCGGCTGGGATGAATTCGAAGACGAGGCGCTTCTCGAGCCCGGTGCCTTCCAAGTCGATCTTCACGATTCCGCCGTGCTCGAGCTTGCCGAAGAGAAGTTCATCGGCAAGCGGCTTCTTGATGTGTTCCTGGATCACGCGGCCAAGCGGACGCGCGCCGAACTTCTCGTCGTAGCCGATTTCGCCAATCCATTTGCGCGCGGCATCCGTGAGTTCGATGGTAACCGAGCGCTCGGAAAGCTGGGCTTCCAACTGGAAGATGAACTTGTCGACCACCTTGGCGATAACCTCGGGCGGCAGACCACCGAAGGGGATCACCGCATCGAGACGGTTGCGGAATTCCGGCGTGAACATCCGGTTGACGGCTTCCGTATCCTCGCCTTCGCGACGGCCGCGCTCGAAGCCCATGGGGGGCTTGGCCATGTCGGTGGCACCCGCATTCGTCGTCATGATGAGGATGACGTTGCGGAAGTCGACCGACTTGCCGGAGTGGTCCGTCAGCTTGCCATGGTCCATGACCTGCAACAGAATATTGTAGAGGTCCGGGTGCGCCTTCTCGATTTCGTCGAGGAGCAGCACCGAATGGGGATGCTGGTCGACGCCATCCGTCAAAAGACCGCCCTGGTCGAAGCCGACATAGCCCGGAGGAGCGCCGATCAGACGCGAGACCGAGTGCTTCTCCATGTATTCCGACATGTCGAAGCGCAGCAATTCGACGCCGAGCAAGTTGGCGAGCTGCTTTGCGACTTCCGTTTTACCGACGCCGGTGGGGCCCGAGAACAGGTAGCAGCCGATCGGCTTTTCCGGTTCGCGCAGGCCGGCACGGGCGAGCTTGATCGCCGAGGCCAGAGCCGAGATCGCTTTGTCCTGGCCGAACACGAGCCGCTTCAGGTCGCGGTCGATGTTCTGGAGGACATCGGCGTCGGTCTTGGACACGGTCTTTGGTGGGATCCGCGCCATCGTGGCGATCGTCGCTTCGATCTCCTTGACGGTGATCTTCTTCTTGCGCTTCGCCTCCACCACGAGCATTTGCGCCGCACCCGACTCGTCGATCACGTCGATCGCCTTGTCCGGCAGCTTGCGGTCGTGGATGTAGCGGGCAGCCAGTTCCACCGCCGCTTTGATGGCGTCGTTGGTGTACTTGAGCTTGTGGTACTCCTCGAAGTACGGCTTCAGGCCCTTCAGGATCTCGATCGCATCGGCCACAGTCGGCTCGTTGACATCGATCTTCTGGAAGCGGCGGACGAGCGCACGATCCTTTTCGAAGTGCTGGCGATATTCCTTGTAGGTCGTCGAACCGATGCAGCGGAGGGCACCCGACTGGAGTGCGGGCTTCAGCAAGTTGGAGGCATCCATCGCGCCGCCCGAGGTCGCGCCCGCACCGATGACGGTGTGGATTTCATCGATGAAGAGCACGGCGCCTGGATAGGCTTCGGCTTCCTTCATGACGGCCTTCAGGCGTTCCTCGAAGTCGCCGCGGTAGCGCGTGCCGGCGAGCAACGAGCCCATGTCGAGCGCGAAGATCGTGGCGTCGCGCAGGACCTCGGGGACTTCGCCGCGGATGATCTTACGGGCGAGACCCTCGGCGATCGCTGTTTTGCCCACGCCGGGGTCGCCGACGAGGAGCGGATTGTTCTTCTGGCGGCGGCAGAGCACCTGGATCGTGCGCAGCACCTCCGGCTCACGGCCGATCAACGGATCGATCTTGCCGTCACGGGCCTTGCGATTGAGGTTGACGCAATAAGTATTGAGTGCGTCCTGCTGGCCCTTCTTGTCCTCTCCCGTTTCCGTTTGCTCGTTCTCCTCTGCACCCCGCACAACGCGGGGTTCCGACATGCCGGGACGTTTCGCGATACCGTGACTGATGTATTGGACGGCATCGAAGCGCGTCATGTCCTGCTCTTGCAGGAAGAACGCTGCATGGCTTTCGCGCTCTGCGAAGATCGCGACCAGCACGTTGGCGCCGGTGACCTCTTCGCGACCCGACGACTGAACGTGGACCACGGCGCGATGGATCACGCGCTGAAAGCCAGGCGTCGGAGAGGCTTCCGACACCGACTTGGATGTGATCGCCGTAAACTCGCTGTCCAAATACTCCGTGATGCGTGCGCGCAGCCGATCGACGTCGACATTGCATGCCCGCATCACAGCGGCTGCGTCACGATCTTCAATCAGGGCGGCGAGCAGATGCTCCAACGTCGCGTATTCATGGCTGCGTTGGTTGGCATGCTCGAGCGCACGATGAAGGGTGATCTCTAGATTTTTCGAGAAGGACGGCACGTTTGACCTACTCTTTCTCCAGGGTGCATTTCAGAGGGTGCCCGTGCTGGCGCGAGAAGTCCATCACCAATGTCACTTTGGCTTCAGCCACTTCGTAAGTGAACACGCCACATATACCGACACCCTTGCGGTGAACTGTCAGCATGATGTCGGTCGCTTCCTGGCGGCCTTTCTGGAAGAACTTCTCAAGCACGTGCACGACGAATTCCATCGGCGTGTAGTCGTCGTTCAGGAGTAGAACTTTATAGAGCGACGGCTTCTTTGTTTTCGGCCGTGTCTTGGTGACGATACCTGTTTTGCCCTGATCGCCGTCGCCACCCTGCCCCTGGTCCTTGTCCGGACCAGCAGCCCGCGGCCGCCCGTCGATCATGCCATGCCACACTTCTCCCATGCCCTCGATCGTGCCCGTGTTCGTGGCCTTATCGGCTCAACGGTTTCTGTTCTCAATCCGCACTGCCTCGAACGGCCAGCGCGGCTGTTAGTTCAATCCATCCGCGGGGCCGCGGCAAGTCCCCAGCGATTTCCCAGTTCTAGCCGATGGTACTACGTACGGTCAGCCAGACCCGTCTGGATGCGAAGTCAGGACTGGCTCCTATGGGCAGCCAACAGATGTGGGGATTGACTGCGACGCAAAAAAGGCCCGGGCTCACGAGCCCGGACCTCTATCTTTCGGAGGATCCGCCTCAGCGGCGCCAGTTTAGCGAGCTCCCGGGAACACGCCTGGCTTGAAGGCATCCTTGGCAATGGACTGATACATGGCGCCGATCTTGGACATCTGCTGCATGTAGTCTTCATAGGCACGCTTGGCGTAGGTCGTCTGAATTTCCATGGCCTGCTCAACCGATTTGGCGGCGACCAGTTTCTCGAAGGCTGCGGTGCTGTCTTCAAAAGCGCGCTTGGAATAGTCGGTCATTTCGCTCGCGATGGCCTGCCAGCTCTTATTCCAGTCACCCATCATCTTCATGTAGCCTTCCATGCCGGTCTGGCCGAGCTTCTGAAAATCCTGGAAATTGTTGATCATGGGTGTCCGCCTCTCTGGTTGAAGCCGGGCAACGCCGCCCGGTTGCATTGCACCGCTCAAATTGAGCTAGGCGCCCACTATAGCTGCACCGCAGCATAACAAAAGCAAAAATATCGCATTGCAGCAAAATGAGTTGGTTCTGCACTGTGTTTACCCTAATGAAGGTGCTTTGCGCTAGCGTGAAAAGCAAATGAGACAGGCGCAAGTCCCATCCCGGCCCCAAAGCCGCCCACAAGGTAGGCTTTGTAGGTGAACGGAGGGGCGTGGTTGGGGACGGCAGATGCTTCTGTCGGGCCTAATCCAAGCGACCTCGAAAAGAGACAGGTTCAGGCTTTTGTAGGCGTTACACCGTGCGTCGATATTGGTGGGTCGTGATCGCGTCTCTAATGGGGGCGCTTGTCTCAGTCGCGTTGGCGGTCCCTGCGTCGGCGGCCGAAAAGGCGTCTGCGATGGTCATCGACGCGAACACCGGGCGTGTTCTGCACGACAATGCCGGCAGTGAGCCGCGCTATCCTGCTTCACTCACCAAAATGATGACGCTGTATCTCGCCTTCGAAACGATCGAGGCAGGACGGCTTCAGTTTTCGACCCCTATTTCGGTCAGCGAACATGCAGCGGCGGCGGCGCCCTCCAAGATCGGCCTTGATGCCGGATCCGAAATTGCGCTCCGCGATGCCATCAAGGCTCTGATCGTGAAGTCTGCAAACGATATGGCCATCGCCATCGCGGAGAAGATTAGCGGGAGTGAAGAGGCGTTCGCACGCCTGATGACCAAACGGGCGCGCCAGATCGGAATGCGGGATACGACGTTCCGTAATGCCTCCGGTCTACCAGACCCTGAGCAGGTGACGACCGCGCGCGACATGCTCACGCTTGCCATGCGGCTGCAGGACGATTTCCCCCAGCACTACCGTCTGTTCTCAACGCGTTCGTTCAGCTACGGCGGCAAGACATACCGGACACACAACGCGTTGCTCGGCCAATTCCCAGGCGTCGACGGCATTAAGACCGGCTATACGCGCGCGTCCGGCTTCAATCTCGTGTCATCATATAAGGCCGGCGGCAAGTATGTGGTGGGCGCTGTCTTCGGCGGGGCGAGCGCAGGCCTGCGCGATGCGCACATGCGCATGCTTCTCGCCCGTGGCATCGAAAAAGCGTCGGCCGAGCGGACGCGCAAGGCAACGCCGCAATTGATTGCGGAAGCCAAGCCCGCGGAGCGACCGTCGCCGAACCCGGTCAAGAAGCCGTCGCCTCCGGCCGCACCGAAGCCCTCTCCTGTTTCAGTTGGGAGTGAAGAGCCGTCGTCGACGACGGATGTTCCGGCTGCTGCTGTCGAGCAGACTGAGCGGGCGGCTCCCAAGATCGACATTGCAAAGGTAAAGACGGTTTCGGTGCTGGCTTCGGCTTCGAGCGAAGAGAAGACCCAGACGAACAGTCTTCCTGTCCAAGACACGGCTGCGACACCGACACTTCCGCAAGCCCCTGCTCCGCTAACGTTCGCGACAACGACCGCGCGTCCCGACTTCGCTGCGTTGAAAGCGCAGCTTGCCGCGCGTGTGGCATCGGAACCGACGGACGCGGAAGCCGGACGCACATCCTTTGCACCCGCCAGCGTTGCGCCTCCGGCTGAGACACCGGCACGTGAAACAGAAACGGTCATGGCTAAGCCTGAAAGTCTCGGCCGGCCGCCGTCTACGCTGCAGGCTCAGTTGGCCAGCTTTGCAACTGAAGGCAGCAATCAATCAAACTCGTTCGGCGCCGTTGCCGAGAAGCCGGCTCTACAGACGGCTGTGGCCGATCTCCCCGCCCCGGTGCCGGTTCCCGTTTCGACAGGCACGTCGCGGAACCTGAGCCGTAACAGTTCGCCAGCTTCGCTTCCTGCTGCGTCGCCGGTCAGTTCCGGATTCCATGTGCAAATTGGCGTTTATGGCTCGACGTCCGACGCGGAGCGCGCCATGGCTGCTGCAAAAACAAAAGCCGGTGACGTGCTGGCGGCAAGTTCGCCCGTCGCGATACCGATTACAAAGGGCGAGAAGCAACTCTATCGCGCACGGTTTGCCGGATTCGACAGCGCTTCGGCTGCCAACGCGTGCAACGAGCTTCGCCGCAACGGGCTCGACTGCTTCGTCACCCGTGCCAATTGAGATTCAGTCGCCGACAAGGATGACCTTCGCCTCGTTGATTTTGGAGGCAAGGTAATTCGAACCGCCGCGATCAGGGTGGAACTTTTTCATCAGTTCACGATGGGCGGACCGCACAGCGTCGTCCGTGGCGCCTTCTTCGAGACCCAGAATTTCGAGGGCTTCGGCTCGGGTCATACCGCGTGAAGCGGATGGTGGCCGCACGTCACCGTCGTATGCTTCGTCGCGACCGCCGCCTCCCTGACGTTCAAGGTCGTCGCGCCATGTTGGATGACGCTGGTCGAGATAGGCTTCGATGACCTGAGCGGAATTCGGATCGGCGAAGGTATAGTCCTGCCAGAGAAGCACGAGTTCGGCCGGCGAGAGCGTTTCGATTTCCTGGCCGGCAAAACGTCCTTTGCGGACGGCGCCGCGGATGGCGCCGGTCGCATGATCGAGTTCCATCTCGAGGTGGTCAGTCGAGACGCTCGAGCCCTGGCCTGTACCACCCGACCCGCCGCTGCCCCATCCGCCGGATCCCCAGGGCAGCACGCCGCGTCCCATCAGAAGCCCCCAGCCGGCGAAGCCGATCAGGAGCGCCAAATCGATGCGGCCGCGCAAGGCCAGACCTGCTGCAACGGCCATCAGAAGTGCGCCTCCGACGAACCGTAACTGACGCGCTATGACAGCGGGGTTGGCCGACGTGAAGCCACGCAGCACCATCAGAACGGCCGTGAGGACTGCGAGACCGGAGAGGAGATAAACCATCGCCGTCTCAGTCTCCCTGCTTCATCTGACCGAGGAGCAGTTGAGCGCCCTTTTCGCCGGAGCGCGCGCTCAAGGCGAGAAGTGCCTTGCGCCCACCCGAGGCGTAGACCGCAACGGCGCGCAGGAGCGCCCGCAGTTGCTCCGCGGAGCCGGCATCGAAGCGGCACGTCGCGCCTTTCGTCAGGCGCGCAATCTCTTTGTAGGCGCGGGTGGCATCGGGGTTCGCCCCTTCCTGGAAGAGGAACACAGGCACGCCGAGAAGCCCGAGCGCACCGGCTTTCGAGCAGACGTAGTCGATATCTTCTTCCATGGCATCGCCGACAAAGACCACTGCGTTGATCCGGCGTTTTGCGGTTTCTTCGGCTGCGTGAGTTAAGACGCGAGCCAATTGGGTTATTCCTCCGCGACAGGACACGGTCGTCATCAGCCGCGCGAGTTCGGCTGGATCGGAGACCCAGCGCGAGGAGCGGCATTCGTTCATACCGCGAAAAAATACGAGTTGAACGTCGAGACCGCCGACATCCTTCACCACCGTGAACATGTCGGCCTGAAGAGAAAGCGCCATGTCCCAGGTCGGCTGGCGGCTCATGGTGGCATCCATGGCGAAGACGAGACGGCCGCGCTGGCCGGTGGCGGAGGGCGCCAACGTCTTCATCCGAGTGATGAAATCCTGCACGTCGCCCGACGCTTCGGTCGTGTTTGCCGGCGGGGACGACGGATTTCCCTTCGACACAGCCCCACCCTCGGCGGTGGCAACCGGTCCGCGGGTTGGGGTGGGACGCTTATCCTTGGTGCTCATGATCTTAGATTGGTGATCGCGGGCCCGCGCGGCAAGGCCGTTCTCAGGGGTCGTCCTTAACAGAAAGTGTCAGAAGCTGAACATTGCCGCCCGTTGCGGTGATGTCGGTGGTCCGGACGCGCTCGGTAGCGAAGCGCTGGATGTAGGACGGACCGCCGGCCTTTGGACCCGATCCCGATAGGCCTTCGCCGCCGAAGGGCTGAACACCTGGGACCGCGCCGATCTGATTGCGATTGACGTAGAGGTTGCCTACGCGCGCATGGCGGGCAACCTGATCGGCGACCGCTTCGATACGGCTGTGCAGGGCCAGGGTGAGGCCATAGCCGGATGCGTTGATGGCTTCGATCACCTTGCTCAGGCCGCCACGGGGAAAGCGGACGACGTGCAGGATCGGGCCGAAAACTTCGCGATCCAGGAGCGACAAGCGGTCGATCTCGTAGCAGGCAGGCGAGACATAGGTTCCACCGCGCACACTCGGCGGAAGCTGCAGATCGATCAATTCGCGCGCTTGATCCTGCATGCGGAGTTTATGCGTTTCCAGAGCATCCTGCGACGGCTCGTCGATGACCGGCCCGATGTCGGTGTCGATGGCGAGCGGATCCCCGATCTTGAGCGCGGCGATGGCGCCGGTCAGCATCGGGACCGTCTTGGCAGCGATATCGTCCTGCAGGAAGAGCACGCGGGCTGCCGAGCATCGCTGCCCGGCACTGTCGAAGGCGGAGCGGACGGCATCGCGGACAACTTGTTCGGGCAAGGCGCTCGAGTCCGCGATCATGGCGTTGAGACCGCCGGTCTCCGCAATGAAGGGAATAATGGGGCCACGCCGATCGGCAAGCGCCTTCTGGATCGACCACGCGGTTTCATTCGATCCGGTGAAGGCGACTCCCTTGACGCGCAGATCTTTGACAATGGCCGCGCCGACCTCGCCACCGCCCGGCAGATAATGAAGCACGTTCGGCGGCACGCCCGCATCATGCAGCAGCTTGACGGCGAGGAAGCCGATGATGGGCGTCTGTCCGGCAGGCTTGGCGAGAACCGGATTGCCGGCTGCAAGTGCTGCGGCGGCTTGCCCGACAAAAATCGCGAGCGGGAAATTCCAAGGTGCGATGCACGCGAAGGGGCCGCGGGCGCGCCATTCGATGGAACTTGTCTCGCCGGTGGTGCTCGTGAGGCTGACGGATTCGGCAAAATGCTTGCGGGCCTGGAAGGCATAGTAGCGCAGGAAGTCAGCGGTTTCGCGGACTTCGGCGAGTGCATTTGGGATCTGTGCGGCCGGCTTCGCGGACGAGTAACGCCATGAGTTTCGAGCGGTCGCGCTCGATGAGATCGGCGGCGTTGTCGAGAATTTTAGCGCGTGCCGGTCCGCCGAGGCGGTCCCATCCGTGGGCGGCCTCTGTTGCTGCCGTCAGAGCCGCATCGATCTGGGATTCGGTTGCGTTGCGCACCGTACCCATGCGCTGGCTGCCGGTCGTGAGGGCAAAGTACAAGGCTGGCAAGACCGGTTCCGGTTTGCACGCTGCCTGACACGATCGGAGCGGCTTCGTAGGACGCGCCGAGCGCCGTGTTCATCTCTGCAAGAACCGTGGCACGGACGGCGGCATTGTCGAGCGCCAGTCCTGATGAGTTGCGCCGCTCCGGCCAGAACACGTCGCGCGGCTTGACCAGGGATTTGGCGGGCTCTGTGCCGGCCGAGCGCTCCCGTTCGGCCTCCTCCACCGGATCACGGATGATGCGGGCGATGGGCATTTCGTCGTTGGCGAGGCGGTTGACGAAAGAGGTGTTGGCGCCGTTCTCGAGCAACCGGCGGACAAGATAGCCGAGCAGGTCTTCGTGATCACCGACGGGCGCGTAGATCCTGCAAGGCCGCGCGTCGCCCAGGCCTCCGCCCGTGCCTTTGACGACACTCTCGTAGATCCCCTCGCCCATGCCGTGCAGGCGCTGGAACTCGAACGGCGTGTTGCCGGCCGCGACCATCGCAGCGGCAATCGTGTGGGCGTTGTGGGTGGCGAACTGGCCGGCGAACTGTTGCGGGTAGGTCAGCATCAATCGCATGCAGGCGAGATAGGAGACGTCGGTGTTCCGCTTGCGCGTGAAGACGGGATAATCAGCAAGGCCGCGCTCCTGGGCCCATTTGATTTCGCTGTCCCAGTAGGCGCCTTTGACGAGACGCACGGGAATGCGCTTGCCGCGTTCTTCCGCCAGGCGGCGTAGCCAGCGCAGGACTGGAACTGCGCGGCGGCCGTAGGCCTGCACGGCGATGCCGAGGCCGTTCCAAGTGCCGATCGCCGGGTTGATGAACGCTTCGCCGAACATGCGCAGCGTCGGTTCAAGACGGTCCTGCTCCTCGGCATCGACCGTGATGCCAAGGCCGCGGGCCATGGCATGGTGCACGAGCGCATTGAGGCGCGGCAGAAGTTCCTTCATGAGCCGTTCGTCTTGACCGGACTCGAAGCGCGGATGCAGAGCCGACAGCTTCACCGAGATCGATGGACGCGGGATGATCGCGTCGGCATTGACGGCGTTGAGCGGGCCGACGGCGAGGCCGACGCATTCAATGGCAGCGACGTAACGCTGGAAGTAGCGCTCGGCATCGGCCTCCGAGCGAGCGGCTTCGCCAAGCATGTCGTAGGAAAAGCGGTAGCCTTTTTGCTCGTACTCTTTCGCCCGCGCAATTGCGTCTTCGATGGTGCGGCCGAGCACAAATTGCTCGCCGAGAAGTTTGACCGCCTGGCGGATGGCTTGGCGAATGAACGGCTCGCCGGAGCGGGCGACGAGGCGCTTCAGAGCGTCGATGGCATTCGCCGACTGGCTATCTTTCAACTTGACCAGACGGCCAGTGAGCATCAAGCCCCAGGTGGAGGCGTTGACGAAAAGGCTGTCGGAATGGCCGCGGTGGCGATCCCAGTTTCCGTGCGCGATCTTTTCGGCAATGAACGCGTCGGCGGTCTCCGCATCGGGGATGCGCAGCAGGGCCTCAGCGAGGCACATCAGGATGATGCCTTCTTCGCTCGAAAGTCCGTACTCGCGCATGAAGGCGTCGATGCCGCCATGCTGGGCTTGATCTGCGCGGGCGTCCTGAACGATGCGGCGGGCGATCTCGGCCGTGCGGCGGCGCTCGTCCTCGGTGTAGACGGCGCGCTCGATGAGACCGCCCACGAGGCGATGTTCGTCGATCAGATGATGGGCTGCGATTTCGTCGATCGACGGCAGGCGGCCGAACGGCAGCCGCGTTGCGCTTCCCGCTGCCGTTCCGCCTGTCTCAGATGCCTTGCGTACTGCGACCATGGCCTTGTCCGTTCGTCGTCCGGGCGATTCGGTTTCCGACAGTAGATTAGCAGATCGGCGCGCGCCGATGAGGACACAAGGCGGAACTTCAATCGCCCCTTGACGGCTTTCCTGGGGACCGGTTCTGTGCCGGGCGCGTCGGCCACAGTGGCCGCTTGAGGTCACCCATGGCTCCGCCCCGGATTGTTCGTACCGTCAAGGCTTTGCGATCAGCTGTTCAGAAATGGCGGGCGGCGGGAGAAAGTGTGTCACTCGTCCCGACAATGGGTGCGCTGCACGATGGTCACCTGACGCTGGTGACGCTCGGCAAGCGCAAGTCGGACCGCGTGGTCGTGTCTATCTTCGTCAATCCGACTCAATTTGGGCCGACGGAGGATCTATCGCGGTATCCGCGCGACGAGGCTGGGGACGCCAAGAAACTCGGCTTTGCCGGGGCCGATCTGATCTGGGCGCCGACCGTCGAAGAAATGTATCCGGAGGGTTTTGCGACGACTGTCATGCCGAAGGGCGCAGCGCTGCCGCTCGAAGGAGAATTCCGGCCACATCATTTCGCCGGGGTGGCGACGGTGTGCACGAAGCTCTTCTCGCAGGTGACGCCCGATATCGCGGTTTTTGGCGAGAAGGATTACCAGCAGCTCTGCGTGATCCGTCAGCTCGTGCGCGATTTGAACTTGCCGCTAAGGATTGTCGCAGCGCCCACGTCGCGGGAACGTGACGGCCTCGCGCGCTCATCGCGCAACGCCTACCTGACGGCTGACGAGCGGGCGGCTGCCCCTGCCCTGCATCGCGCCATCAAGGGCATCGCGGCCATTGCGGCCAAGGGCGGACAAGTCAACAAAGCGATCGATGTCGCGACGCACGACCTTTTGCAGGCGGGTTTTGCCAAGGTCGATTATCTGACCGTCAGGGATGCCGAGACGTTGGAGCCGTTCGCGCCCAAGTCCGGGCGGCCGGGGCGGGTGCTGGGGGCGGCGTGGCTCGGGTCGACCCGACTCATCGACAATATCGCTGTTTGATCGGGCAAAATGTTGCGTCTGCGACCGTGCACGGGTCTTTAACGCTGCCCCGTCATGATGCCGGCACCTTGGCTTTCAGAGGACAGGCATCCGATGTTCGAGCGCAACCGCGTCGACAATGCGAACGATCCGACGGTCGCGATTGAAGTCGGACTGGCGGGCGGCAGCGACGATCACCGGCCGGGCCGCCTTGGGCAAGGGTAAGGCGCTGCACCGGCTGCTCGATGGGGACGAGAAGTTTCTGTTCGTCGATTGCTTCGAGGGCGAGGCCCAGTTCGTTGCCAAGGCAGAGATCACGTCGGTGAAAGTCATTCCAACCCAGCGCGCGCGGGCGTTGAACCTGCCGTTGCCGGACGCCTCGAATTTCGATCCGCATCGGATCCTCGGCGTGCAGAAGGGCGCACCTTGGGACGAAATCCGCGCCGCTTATCATCGGATGACGAAACTCTATCATCCCGACAAGTTCGAGAGCGTCGAGTTGCCAGATGAGGTGCGCGCGTACCTCGTCGCCATGACGAAGGAAGTGAACGTCGCCTTCCGCACGCTACGCTCTGCGGCGAGCGGCGGCCGCGCCGCTTGAGCGTGCGGCGAGGCCTAGACGCGGGTGGCCAACTGCAAGCCTGAAAAGAACGAAGCGAACGAATGGGCGATCAGGCTGATGTTGCCCATGCCTTCGATGGTGCCGTCGGTCTCATCGAGATCGGGCTCGCGCTCTTGGTCCCAAAAGTAGACCTTGCCGCGGGCTTCACCAGCGATCCCGAGGCAGATCGCGTTGCCGGTGCTGTCGTCCATGATCCAGATGAGTTCACGCGGAATGCGGGCTAGCCAGTCCTGGTACGTCGAGCGCTGGCTGCGCAGGTCCATGTGGGGTTCGGCGCGCAGGCCGCCGATGTGGTGGAGGTCGCTATCGATCGGTTCGCCATCCGCGGTTGCGCCGCTGATGAGCAGCGCACCACCGACCCAGCCGCCATTCACGGCTTGAAGGAACGCGCGGTAATCATCGGGCAGGCCAATGCCGATTTCTTTTTCGAACGCGACGATATCGGCTTCAGATAGCGGGGTGCCCGGCCTGGCGAGATAGGCGCGAAATTCGTCGAGGGTCATGCGTTGCTTCCGGCGTCGGTGATTGGGCACTCGTCATGCGCGATTCCGATGGCCGGAAAGCGGCAAACAAAAAGGCCGATCGTAGCGATCGGCCTTTCCGTGTGCACTTTGCGCCCGCAGGGCCAGACCGCAACGCGGTCCGCGGCGAGCCGCGCCATCATGCCGAAGGCATGTCTCCGACATGACGCGGAGGCTGCCTGCTCGCGCACGCGAGCGGAACAGCAGCCGTGAGCGCGACTAGAGCGGAATGTTGTCGTGCTTTTTCCAGGGGTTTTCGAGGGTCTTGTTGCGCAGCATGTTGAGGCCGCGGCAGATGCGGCGACGCGTGCCGTGCGGCAGGATCACTTCGTCGATGTAACCGCGTTCGGCGGCGACGAAAGGATTGGCGAAGCGGGCTTTATACTCTTCGATGCGGGCCGCGATTTTATCGGGGTCGCTTGCGTCGGCACGGTGGATGATTTCCGCTGCGCCTTTGGCGCCCATGACCGCGATTTCCGAGGTGGGCCACGCGTAATTGATGTCGCCGCGGATGTGCTTGGAGCTCATCACAACGTAGGCGCCGCCGTAGCCCTTGCGCGTGATGATCGTGATCTTGGGAACGGTCGCCTCGGCGAAGGCAAACAGCAACTTGGCGCCGTGCTTGATGAGGCCGCCGTATTCCTGAGCCGTGCCCGGGAGGAAGCCCGGAACGTCGACGAAGGTCACGATCGGGATTTCGAAACAGTCGCAGAAGCGCACGAAGCGGGCGGCTTTGCGCGACGCGTCGCTGTCGAGAACGCCGGCGAGCACCATCGGCTGATTGGCGACGATGCCGACGGTGTGGCCTTCCATGCGGGCGAACCCGACGATGATGTTCTTGGCGTAATTTTCCTGAATCTCGAAGAAGTCGGCTTCGTCCACGACTTTGAGGATCAGCTCCTTCATGTCGTAGGGCTTATTCGGGTTATCCGGGATCAGGGTGTCGAGCGATTTGTCTTCGCGATCGGGGCTATCGGGCGTGGGGAGGACGGGCACGCCGGCACGGTTGTTGGAGGGCAGGAAATCCATGAGACGGCGCATCTGCAGCAGCGTCTCGAGGTCATTCTCATAGGCACCGTCGGCAATCGAGGACTTGCTGGTGTGGACCTTGGCCCCGCCCAGTTCTTCCGCCGTCACGCTTTCATTGGTCACGGTTTTCACGACGTCGGGACCGGTGACGAACATGTAGCTCGTGTCCTTCACCATGAAGATGAAGTCGGTCATGGCGGGCGAATAGACGTCGCCGCCGGCGCACGGTCCCATGATAACGGAGATCTGCGGGATCACGCCCGAGGCCAGGACGTTGCGCTGGAACACCTCGCCGTAGCCGCCGAGGGCATCTACGCCTTCCTGAATACGCGCGCCGCCGGCATCGAAGAGGCCGATGATCGGGGCGCGGTTCTTGAGCGCCATGTCCTGGATCTTGGTCATCTTGCGGGCGTGGCTCTCGGAGAGCGAACCGCCAAGCACGGTGAAATCCTTTGCGAAGACATAGACGACGCGACCGTTGATCGTGCCCCAGCCGGTGACGACGCCGTCACCGGGTGTCTTGTTCTTCTCCATGCCGAATTCGGAGCAGCGGTGCTCGACGAAGGTGTCGAACTCTTCGAACGAGTTTTCGTCCATCAGGAGTTCAATACGTTCGCGGGCGGTCAGCTTGCCTTTCGCATGCTGGGCGTCGATACGGGCCTTGCCACCGCCCAGGCGGGCATTGTCGCGGCGGCGCTGGAGCTCTTCGATGACGTCCTTCATGGATATTCCACCGTGCTGGAGGGATGAACCCGGAGTTATATGAAATCCGGGGTTCCATAGCACGGCAATTGCGGAGCGCAACCGCGACACGTGGGGTCTGATCAAGCCTGCTCAGGCGGCGACGCGGCGGAAGCAGGCCGTTACATCGGCCGGTTGCATTTCCAAGGCTCCGGGGCCGTCCTGGTGGTCAGGGCCGACGAGGTGGCCATTGCGGCTTAGCCATGCGAGGCGTTCGCCGATGAAGTCGCTGAGCGGGGTCTTGATGACCAGCATGTCGCGCCAGGGACCCTCAAGGCGGCTGTAGGCTTCACCGGGATTGGCCCAGCAGGGCAAGACCAATCCTTCGGGTTTGGTCTGGGAGCGCAGAAGTGCGGGGCCGTATGGACCTTCGATGGTGAACACCGCGCCCATCTGTTCGACGGAGCGGACGAAGGCATCGAGTGAGGCGATGCGAAGGCGTTCGGCGAAATCCATGGGATCAAGTTCGACCATGACCTCTTCGCCGAGCCAGTCGAGGCCGACGAGGCGGCGGTGCTGAGCAAGACCAGGCAGGACGCTCGCCAGCATCTCAGCCAGGCTGAAATCCTTGATGCGCGGGTTTGAGGCCACGGAGTGCGCCCAGCGCACTGCCGTGGCCTCGTCCGACCAGAACAGGCAGACGTCCCGGCCTCGCATACGGCGCGATTCCAGTCGGGCCAATCCCTGCTCGCCCTGCACGCCATAGACGCAGCGCGAGAGGGAGATCGCGCTGAGGAAGCGGTCGCGGCGTGCGGTTTGCTGGACGAGGGGCGGAACGAGCATGGTACTGGCTTGGCTGATTGCGACGTTTGACAAGGCTCAGCCACCATACAGTCCGGCCATTGAGGAAGCGCTCAAAAGTCCGACCTAAACTTGTTCTAATTTAATTCAATGCTTTCAGCGCGGCGGCGGCAGCGCGGAAATCGCGTTCGTGGACAGCGCGGCGCAATTCGGCGTCCTCGTCGGGGCCCCATTGTTCGATCTGCCAATCTTCGTCCAGATGCGCGGCGGCCCAAACGGCGTCAGCCGTCAACATGTGCTTGGCGAGTGCGATCGCGAGCACGGCGGAGCCGGTGAGTGTGGTCACAAGCTGAAGAGCGGCGAGTTGCAAGTCAGGCAGGTCCGCGATCGCTTCTGCTATGCGTTCGGAGACGAGGGCCGGCTGGTCCACATGCATCACGCCCTCGGCGCGAATGAAGCGAGCGACGATGGCCGCTTCGACGCCTTGCAGGATCGGGTCCCAGACTTCGTTCTGGCGGGCGACGAGGGTTGCCGGTCCGGACGCGCGATAGCAGAGCAGATCGCTGCCGGCGTACGCAACGATCTCGGCGGCGACGGCTTCGCGGTTATCGGCGACGGTATCGACGGCGCTGTTGGCGAGGCGCGTTGCCGGCATCGAAGCGGGATCAATGACGGCAGATTGCGCGCGCCATTCGGAGAGGACGAGATCGGCAAAGGCTTCATTGGGAATGACGAGGATGCGCTTCAAAGGTGTGCGCAAAGGACGACCATCGAGACGAATTTCAAAGCCTGAGCCATCGGCGCAAGGAACGCGTTCGGCCTCCTTGTAGAACCGCTTGGGCAGGGGCGGGCGCAAACTATCCTTAATGTTCTGTTTGGGACCGCCGGAGCTGATCTTGCCGTCGTTGTGATTGTCGTTGTTGTCGGAAGCGCTCATGGGTCGAGTTCCTGTAGCGCCAGTTTAAGCCCATCCGAGAGGCCGAGACTATCTTTCAGAACCCGGTGGGCGCCGGCGGCTTCGAGTTCGCTGGCTGGATGATAGCCCCAGGCCACGCCGATGGCGCGGGCACCAGCATCGCGGGCCATGCCGACATCGTAGGTGGTGTCGCCGACCATCAGCGTGCGATGCGGTTCAGCGCCGGCTTCGGCCATTGCCGCGAGCAGCATTCCTGGATGCGGCTTCGACGGGTTCGTGTCTGCTGTTTGCAAAGTGACAAACACATTGGTGAACCCTTCCCGCTCCAACACGGCTGCGAGCCCGCGCCGGCTTTTGCCGGTGGCAACGCCGAGCAGGACACCGGGTTCACCTGCGAGTGTCTGCAATGTTTCGCGTATGCCGGGATAAAGGGGCTCCGCGTGTGCCTTGTCTCGCCGCAGTTCGCCGAACGCGCTTTTGTAGGCTTCAGCCAGCGCCGTGACGTCGGCGGCCCTGGCCATTGGCGTCAACCGGCGAACGGCCTCCTCCAGCGACAGCCCGACGACGGACAGGATTTCGGTGCGTCCCGGTGCCGGGAGGCCGAAACCGGCGAAGGCGCGCTCCATCGCGGCAACGATCATGTGCTGGCTGTCGACGAGCGTGCCGTCGCAATCGAACACGACGAGTTTCAACGGCCGCCCTCCAGGCGACGCTCGAGGCGGGCGATGCGCGCCTCGCGCGCTTCGACCAGACGCAGCAGAAGATCAGATCGGCGGGTGCTCTCTTGCATCGTGTCGGTCACGACGTTGCCATAGGGCCTGCCGAACGTGCCGCGCGTCTGCCGTGCGCTCTCGCGCAACACGAACAGCGGGATCGCGGCCGCGCCGGCGACAAAGAGGACGTACAGCGCGATGGACATCACGTCGCCCGTCATCAGCGCGACCCGCCGCCACCGCTGCCGCCGGATGACGACCGCTTCGTGGTCTCAAGGCGCTGCAAGCGAGCTTCCTGATCCTGCACGACCTTTTCAATGAGATCGTTCTGCCGCTTCATCTCGACGATGTACTCTTCCAGCATCTCGCCGTGCGTCTTGCCGCTGCGGCCGGTGTAGACGCTCTGGCTGCGTTGGGCGAAATAGATGAAGACGCCAATCAGGACGAGGATCGGCAGCCAGTTGACGATGAGGGGTATGAGATCTGTCATAGATTGTTCCTGCTGCCGATCACTCTTCGCCAGCAGAATACCTGCTGCTATCCAATCCCAAAAGGTCCCAGGTGCGAAGCATATGGGGAGGAAGCGGCGCGGTGACGTCGATTTTTCCTCGTCCTGACGGATGGGGGATGATGAGGCGGCGCGCGTGGAGGTGAAGCTTGCCTTCCATGTTCTCCGCGGGCAATTCCATGCCGCCTTCGTACTTGGGGTCCCCGACGATCGGATGGCCGATGATCGACATGTGGGCGCGCAACTGGTGCTGGCGGCCTGTGACCGGCTTCAATGAGACCCACGCTGCCTTGCGTCCGACGCGATCGATGACGGAATAATGCGTGGTGGCGTGCATCGCTTCTTTCTGCTCGCCGGGTTCGGCCTTGCGCACGCGGTCACCATCGGGACCGGTAGCTTTGACGAGAGCGGCTTCGACCTTGCCCTGGACAGGGTTCGGCACACCCTTCACGAGCGCCCAGTAGGTTTTCGCCGCTGATCGGGTCTGGAAGGTGCGGCCGAGCTTGGCGGCGGCATTACGGGTTTTTGCAACGAGGAGGACGCCGGAGGTATCGCGGTCGAGGCGGTGGACGAGGCGCGGACGTTCGCCTCCGAAGCGATCTGCCATGCCGGCCAGCATGCCATCGATGTGGCGCTTGGTTCCCGTGCCGCCCTGAACGGCGATCCCGGCGGGCTTATTCAGAACGAGCACGTCGTCGTCCTCGAACAGGATCATCTTTTCGATGATGTCGCGGTCGCCCTTCGAAACGCCGGGCGGCGCCTTGAGGCCGGGCTTGGACACCTTTGGCTGGCGAATGATCGCGGGAACGCGGATCTCCTGGCCTTCGCTCAGACGATCGTTGGCCTGCGCGCGCTTGCTGTCGACGCGGACCTGGCCGGAGCGCAGAAGCTTTTGCAGATAGCTGTAGCCGAGTTCGGGGAAATGGATGCGGAACCAGCGGTCGAGACGCATGTCGCTCTCGGCGGCGGCGACGGTGATCGTCTCCACTTTCGGGTTGGCGATCTTTTCTTTGATCGTGTTCGTTGGTCGGGGTCATGTGAGCGTCCAGCGCGCGAGGGCCATGCCGGCGACGAGGCCCGCAATCGAGAGGACAACCGAGCCGGCGATATAGGCCGCGACGGCTTCCAGCGAGCGGTTGGCGTATAGGTCGGCGGCATCGAGAGAGAACGCCGAAAACGTCGTGAAGCCACCGAGGATGCCGGCCATGATGAAGGCGCGTAATTCAGGCGAGCTGTCGAAGCGTTCGATGATCGTCACCACGGCCAGCCCCATGAGGAACGAGCCCACGACGTTCACGGTGAGTGTCGCCCACGGGAAAGATCGGGCCGCCACGAGCGAAAGCATAACCTGCGAACGCCTGGTAGGTGAGGAAGCGGAGCGCCGCTCCGATGGCGCCGCCCGCCGAGACAAGAACCAGCAGCTTCATCGCGCCCCCGGAAACCGGCAATTTGGGCACCTATAGCCCGCCGGCGCCCGTTAACGCAAAGGCTCAATCGTCGTCAGGATTGGTGGAAAAGCCGCGGCCCAGCGCCCATCCAATGGTCCAGCCGATCAGCATTGCGAGGAGATTGACGCCGAGAAAGATCGCGGAGTGCAGGTCGGCGACCTGATCGGGACTGTCGAACTTCAGCTTGTCCACGATCCAGGAGGCTACAGGCGTCGCCAGGAAAACAGTCGTGACGGCCGCAAAGGTCGCGGCGAAAATCATCGCTACGAGATAGCGCATGCGGACCTCCGGTGTGTGATGTTGAGCGACATGCGCGGGGATCGTCCTACTGCACTTCCCAGAACCAGATTTCGCCGGCGCCCGCGTAGTTCGAGTAGTAGCCGATCCAAGAGAACCACTCCATCAACCACTTGGCGCTGGAGCGGTAGCCGTTCCACACATCGATGTGGTCGCCGGTGGCGCGGCCCTGATCGGAGGAGCGGTGCCAGTAGTCCTGAATGTAGATGATGCCCGTGCGGCCGAAAATCTTCGGATAGAACTGGGCGGCGTCGGCGCCGGTGAATTTTTCGATCCGACCGACACCGGCGATGTTGGCGCGTGCGAGGGCGTTGGCGAGCTGGCTGGCATTGATGAAGTGCATCTCTTCGCGGGGGTGCACGGAGCAATGTGAGCAGCCGCTGATCTGGGCAGGCTGGACACCTGCGCGGCGAAGGGCCACGCCCATGCGGATCGCGCACTGATTGGAGAAGACGGGAAAGGCCTTTTTGACCTGACGGCCTTCAAGGTTGGTGAGATCCTGGGGCGCGAGGCAGGGTGTCTGTACGCTTTCGTTGATGGGATGGCCGTACCAGAGGTCTTTGAATTCGATCATGCCGACGTACTCCCCCCAAGATTTCGGCTGTTCTCACACGCCCCCGCGTCAGGCCGGGACTATAGCATCGCAGGCGGTTGGCGCCAGCCGGGGTCAGTGGCGATCGGATCGCAGCGTCAGCCGCGCTTTTTGCGCAGGGCGGCCCAGTAGTCCAGGCGCTTCTTGATCTCGCGTTCGAAGCCGCGTTCGGGCGGATCGTAATACTGCGGGCGGCGCTTCATTTCGTCGGGGAAGTAGTTCTGGCCGGAGAATCCATCGGGTGCGTCGTGGTCATATTGATAGCCCTCGCCATAGCCCTCCTCCTCCATGAATTTGGTCGGCGCGTTGAGGATGATTTTGGGCGGGGCGAGCGAGCCGTGGTCGCGGGCGGCGCGCATGGCGGCTTTGTAGGCGACGTAGTTAGCGTTCGATTTGGGGGCCGTGGCGAGGTAGATGACGGCTTCGCTGAGGGCAAGTTCGCCTTCGGGCGAGCCGAGGAAGTCGTAGGCGTCCTTGGCGGCGTTGGTGATGACAAGGGCCTGCGGATCGGCCAGCCCGATATCCTCGATCGCCATGCGGACGAGGCGGCGTGCGAGGAAGAGACGGTCTTCGCCGCCTTCGAGCATGCGCGCGAACCAGTAGAGCGCGGCGTCAGGATCGGAGCCGCGCACGGACTTATGCAGCGCCGAGATCAGGTTGTAGTGACCTTCGCGGCCTTTGTCGTAGATGGGCGCGCGGCGCTGGACGAGGCGGACGAGTTCCTCGCGGCCAATGGGCTTGGCGGCTTCGGGCACGGTGGCGAACACATCCTCGGCGAGGTTCAGGATGGCGCGGCCGTCGCCGTCGGCCATTTGCACGAGGGCGTCGCGGGCATCGTCGTCGAGGGGGAGCTTGCGGCCCGTCTCGGCTTCGGCGCGCTGGAGGAGGCCTTCGAGGGCGGCATCGTCGAGGCGGTTCAGCGTGAGGACGATGGCGCGCGAGAGCAGAGCGGCGTTGAGTTCGAAGGACGGGTTCTCGGTGGTGGCGCCGACGAGCGTGATCGTTCCGTCTTCGACGTGCGGCAGGAAGCTATCCTGTTGCGAGCGGTTGAAGCGATGGATTTCGTCGATGAATAGCAGCGTGCCGCGGCCCTGCTCGCGCTGCATGCGCGCTTTGTCGAAGGCTTTGCGCAGGTCTTGGACGCCGGAGAAGATCGCGGACAGTTGTTCGAATACGAGGTTGGTTTCGCCAGCGAGCAGGCGCGCGATCGTCGTCTTACCGCAGCCCGGCGGACCCCAGAGGATGAGGCTCGGCAGTCGGC
Source organism: uncultured Alphaproteobacteria bacterium (assembly GCA_963708775.1). Lineage (GTDB taxonomy): Bacteria > Pseudomonadota > Alphaproteobacteria > Rhizobiales > Hyphomicrobiaceae > JAGVSR01. The sequence goes on from CAVPTI010000002.1 coordinate 536,785, forward strand.
CACCTTTGAGCAGTCGCGTGAGTTTGCCGTCGGCACCGACGAGATGGTCCTGCCCGGTGACTTCGGCGAGCGTGCGCGGGCGCAGCCGGTCGGCAAGCGGGCGCGGGGCACCTTTCTCAAGGCCGGCGGCTTCGAAGAGGTTGGTCATCAGGGTGTTATAGGCCGGACCATCGTGCGGCGAAACCCGTGGATCAGCGAAACCGGCACCTGCAGGAGCATGGATTTGCCGTCGCGGCGGATACCGACGATCCAGGTGCGCTGGCGTGTGTTGAGCTGCTGTTCGAGGTCGGCGATGTCGTCGACGCGCTGTTGCTGCAGTTCGGTGATCACGTCGCCCGGCTGGAAGCCGAGACGCTGCGCGACCGAGCCGGGACGCAGAGACACGATGGCGACCCCGTCGCCTTCGTCGATGCCGAGTTCGTCGGCAAGGCCCGGGAGAATGTTGGAGACGCGGGCGCCATCGAAAGGATGCGTGCCCACGAGGTTGCGGACATCGTCCTTGCCGGGCTGGGGTGGTGCGGCGAGCGCGAGATCGATCGTGACCGGGCGGCGATTGCGGAGCAAATCGATGCGGGCGGTGTTGCCTACGCCGCGGGTTGTCAGGCGGTAGTACACGGCGCGGGGATCGGTGACTTCGAAGCCGTCGATGCGGGTGATCACGTCGCCGGCCTGGAGGCCTGCCGCCGCACCCGGTCCGCGATTGGAGACGCGCGAGACGACGGCGCCGGAGATGCGGTCGAGACCCAGAGCTTCCGCGATCTCGCGCGTGACGGGTTCAAGGAGGACGCCGAGCCAGGGACGCTCGACCTTGCGGCCGGCGGCGGTGCTCTCGACGTAGAGGCGCACGAGGTTGGACGGGATCGCGAAGCCGATGCCCTGCGAGCCGCCGGTCTGGCTGAAGATCATCGTGTTGATGCCGATCAGCCGTCCGGACATATCGACGAGCGCGCCACCGGAGTTGCCGGGGTTGATTGCGGCATCGGTTTGAATGAAAACCTGGCTGTCGGATTTGCCGATTTCGGTGCGGGCGAGCGCGGAGACGATGCCGGACGTGACGGTCTGGCCGACCCCGAACGGATTGCCGATGGCGAGGACGAGATCGCCGACTTCGAGCGTGTCGCTGTCTTCAAAGGCGATGGTGGGGAAGCGGGTGTCGCCGCCTTCGATTTTAAGGATTGCGATGTCGGTCTTGTCGTCCTGCACGACGACGCGGGCATCAAATTCGCGCTTGTCGGCGAGCGCCACGCGGATCTCCGTTTCGCCGCGGCCTTTGATGACGTGTGTGTTGGTGACGATCGTGCCGTCGGGCGAGACGATGACGCCGGAGCCGAGCGAAGACTGGACGCGCTCGGAGGGCCGGCCAAAGCGTTCGCCGAAAAACTGGCGGAAGAACGGATCATTGGCGAACGGCGAGGAGAACGCCTGCACGCGGCGGCGGACGTAAACGTTGACGACGGCGGGCGAGGCTTTGCGGGCGATGGGCGCGAAAGAGTACTGCACCATCTCGCGCGACGGGGGCACCTGCTTCTGCTGCGCGGCCGAGCGAGAGGTGATCGCGACTTCAAAGGCTACGAACGCGAGCAGGAGGCCCACAGCGCTCAGGGCCCAGACGGCAGCGCGGTTTCGCATGCGTGATCCTCGACGGGTTCTGCTTAGGGCGAACCGATGATCTCAAAAGTTCATATAGTTGATGCGGGCGGCCAGCAAAAGTTAGCGAGTTTTCACGTTAGTCGCAGGCCGGAAAAGGAAAACGCCCGCCGGGCAAACCCGACGGGCGTTGAAGTGATTACAACGGGTGGATTATGCGCCGGATTCGTCGCGGGCGGCGACTTCGGCTTCATGGCGGGCCTTGTCTTCCGAGCCCTTGACGCTTTCGTCGCGGTCGACCAGTTCGATGACCGCGCGGGGAGCGCTGTCGCCGTAGCGGAAGCCGGCCTTCAGGACGCGCGAGTAGCCGCCATTGCGGTTCTTGTAACGCGGAGCCAGAACGTCGAACAGCTTCTTGGCCATGTCCTCGTCGCGCAGACGCGCGGCGGCGAGACGGCGCGAGTTCAAATCCCCGCGCTTGGCCAGCGTGATGTACTTGTCGATCACGCGCTTCAGGTCTTTGGCCTTGGGCAGCGTCGTGACGATCTGCTCGTGCTTGATGAGGGCTGCGGCCATGTTGGAGAACATGGCTTGGCGATGGGCGCTATCGCGGTTGAACCGCCGGCCTAAACTTCCGTGACGCATGGTTGTATCTCTCTTTTTCTCTACCGGTTGTTACGGGGAGGTTCTACGGCCTCGCCTCGTTATGCTCTTTGATTTGCGCATGGCGACTCCCCTGTCGGGGAGCCGGCCGCCATGCGCGGAGTTCGTGTTGCATGGCGACGCCGCTCCGGGGAGCCGGCCGCCATGCGCGGTAAGTCTTAGTATTGGTCCTCGAAGCGCTTGGCGAGTTCTTCGATGTTGTCCGGCGGCCAGTTCGGCACTTCCATGCCGAGGTGCAGGCCCATCGAGGCCAGAACTTCCTTGATCTCGTTGAGCGACTTGCGGCCGAAGTTCGGCGTGCGCAGCATCTCGGCTTCCGTCTTCTGGATCAGGTCGCCGATGTAGACGATGTTGTCGTTCTTCAGGCAGTTCGCAGAACGGACCGAAAGCTCGAGTTCGTCGACCTTCTTGAGCAGGGCGGCGTTGAAGGCCAGCTCCGGATGGCGCTGCTCTTCCTGCGGCTTCTTGGGCTCTTCGAAGTTGATGAATACGGCGAGCTGGTCCTGGAGGATGCGGGCGGCGAGCGCCACGGCATCTTCGGCGCGAACCGAGCCGTCGGTTTCGACCGTCATGGTCAGCTTGTCATAGTCGAGGATCTGGCCCTCGCGGGTGTTCTCGACCTTATAGGAGACCTTCTTCACCGGCGTGTAGATGCTGTCGACGGCGATCAGGCCAATGGGCGCGTCGTCCGGGCGGTTGCGCTCGGCGGGCACGTAGCCCTTGCCCATGTCGGTCGTGAACTCCATGCGGACCGACGCACCCTGGTCGAGGTGGCAGATCACGTGCTCGGGGTTCAGGATTTCAACGTCGGAGGAGACTTCGATATCGCCAGCCTTCACAGGGCCTGCGCCTTCCTTCTTCAACACCATGCGCTTGACGCCATCCGAGTGGAGACGAAGCGCGATTTCCTTGATGTTGAGGATGATGTCGGTGACGTCTTCGCGGACGCCAGTAATCGAGGAGAACTCATGCAGCACGCCATCGATCTGCACGGTCTTGATGGCGGCGCCCTGGAGCGATGACAGCAGCACGCGGCGCAGCGCGTTGCCGAGCGTCATGCCGAAGCCGCGCTCGAGGGGTTCTGCGATCACGGTCGCAAGGCGGGTGCGGTCGCGGCCCGGAATGATCTCGAGCTTCGACGGCTTGATCAGGTCTTGCCAGTTTTTCTGTAGAACAGCGCTTGTCACGTGGTGGCCTCTCTCAGGTGTCGAACACGCATCCCGCCCAAAGGCGCGCGTTCCTTTACCCAGGGGTCGTTCGGTCCGTCCGCATCAGGGGGCAATCGTGCGGCTGGAACGGCAAAACGGACGCCGGGGCCGCAGGGGGCCCGAGCGTCCGGCATGAAATTGAATTAGACGCGGCGGCGCTTGCGCGGACGACAGCCGTTGTGCGGGATCGGCGTGACGTCGCGGATCGAGGTGATCTGGAAGCCAACAGCCTGCAGCGCACGCAGCGCGCTCTCACGGCCCGAACCCGGACCGCAGACTTCGACTTCGAGCACCTTCACGCCGTGCTCCTGAGCCTTCTTGCCGGCGTCTTCCGCTGCCATCTGGGCGGCGAACGGCGTCGACTTGCGCGAGCCCTTGAAGCCCATCGTGCCCGACGACGACCAGGCAAGCGTGTTGCCCTGCGCATCGGTGATGGTGATCATGGTGTTATTGAACGACGCGTTGACGTGCGCGACGCCCGACGTGATGTTCTTCTTTTCGCGGCGGCGAACCTTCGCGCGGCCCTGGGCCTGTTCCTTAGCCATCGTCTCTCAAACTCCTGCGCCCCCGTAAGCGGCGGCTCGTTTCTGTTCGTGACTGCGACCGAGCATCGGCCTGCACTTTGGTGCGAGGCCGGCGCGTCGAGCGCGAATTCGATTAGGCCTTCTTCTTGCCGGCGATCGGCTTGGCCGGGCCCTTGCGCGTGCGTGCGTTCGTGTGCGTGCGCTGGCCGCGGACCGGAAGGCCCTTACGGTGACGCAGACCGCGGTAGCAACCGAGGTCCATGAGACGCTTGATGTTCTGCGAGACTTCGCGGCGCAGGTCGCCTTCGACGATGTAATCGCGGTCGATCGTTTCGCGGATCTGGAGCACTTCGGCGTCCGTCAGCTGGCTGACGCGGCGATCGGCGGGGATGCCAACGCCTGCACAGATCTTCTCTGCGAAATTGGGGCCAATCCCGTGGATATACTGAAGCGCGATGACGACGCGCTTCTGGGTCGGGATGTTCACACCTGCGATACGAGCCACGATCTTCTCCTGGGCTTTCTAGTCCGTGTCAGCCGGGCTGCTCGAGATCGAGCGCCAAGCCATTGTTGCTGCCAGCTAAAACGAAATAGAACCAGCCTTGCGAGTAAAACTTCGCCCGGCCAATCCCATCAACCCTGCGTCATGAAAGCGCGGTGTTGTAGCTCGGCACTACTCCTCAGTCAACCTTCCAAACGAACGTGTCACACCGGGCCATGGCGGGGCGTTAACCCCGTTGTTCCCGTCGCGTCACGCCTTCGCCGCACCTTTCAGAACGGCTTCGATCTGTGCGGAAACTTCGGTGATCGGGGCCATGCCGTCGACCGTCTGAAGTTTCCGGTATGCGTAGTAATAGCCGACCAACGGAGATGTCTCGCGATAGTAGGCCATGAGGCGGGTCTTCAACGCTTCGGCGTTGTCGTCGGCGCGCACGGTTCCGCCGGCGGCCAGCGTTTCGCGGGCGCGGTTCTCGATGCGGGAGACCAGGATCGTGTCATCGACCTTGATCTCGACGACGGCATCGAGGTCCTTGCCCTTAGAGGTCAGCAGCGAGCCGAGGGCATCGGCCTGCTTCAAGGTGCGCGGGAAACCGTCGAGGATGAAGCCCTTGGCGCAGTCAGGCTGTTCGATCCGGTCGGCGATGATGCCGATGACGATCTCGTCGGAGACGAGGCCGCCCGACTTCATGATGGCTTCGGCCTTCTTGCCGATCTCGCTGCCGGCTTTGACGGCGGCTCGGAGCATATCGCCCGTGGAGAGCTGCACGAGGCCGTGCTTGTCGGCGAGCAGCTGGGCCTGTGTGCCTTTGCCTGCGCCCGGGGGACCGAGAAGGATCAAATTCACCGGCGACCCCTGTTGTTCGTGGCGCCGCGCAGCTTCGCCTTCTTGATGAGGCCCTCGTACTGATGCGCGAGCAAGTGGCTCTGGATCTGCGCCACCGTATCCATGGTGACGGACACGGCGATGAGCAGCGAGGTGCCGCCGAAGTAGAACGGCAGGGCCGCATAGGAGACCAGGAACTCAGGCAGCACGCAGACGGCGGCCAGATACAAGGCGCCAACGAAGGTGATGCGGGTCAGCACGTAGTCGATGTATTCGGCTGTCTTCTCGCCTGGACGAATGCCGGGCAGGAAGCCGCCGTACTTGCGCAGGTTGTCGGCCGTTTCTTTCGGATTGAAAACAAGGGCCGTGTAGAAGAACGCGAAGAAGATGATGAGCGCGGCCGTCAGCAGCATGTGCAGGGGCTGGCCCATGCCCAACGAGGCCACGATGGAGTTCAGGAACTCAGAGCCCGTGCCGCCGCCGGAACCCATGAACTGAGCGGCCGTGATCGGCAGAAGTAGCAGCGACGAGGCGAAGATCGGCGGAATGACGCCGGCCGAGTTCAGCTTCAGCGGCAGATGCGAGGACTCGCCCTGCGTCATGCGGGTGCCGACTTGTCGCTTCGGATACTGGATCAGAAGGCGCCGTTGGGCACGTTCGATGAAGACGACGGCGGCGACGACACCAAGCATCAGAGCGATGAGGGCGAACAGGAGCGGGGTCGAGATCGAGCCGGCGCGGGCCAGCTCAAAGAGACCGGCGAGTGCCGCGGGGAGGCCCGCGACGATGCCGGCGAAGATGATGAGCGAAATGCCGTTGCCGACGCCGCGCTGCGTGATCTGCTCGCCGAGCCACATCAGGAACATGGTGCCGCCGACCAGCGTGATGACGGTGGAGAAGCGGAAGAACCAGCCAGGATCCTTCACGATCGCGCCGGCCGCGCCCGAGGACGATCCTTCGAGGCCGATCGCGATGCCGTATGCCTGCAGCGTGGCGAGCAGGACAGTGAGATAGCGCGTATACTGGTTGATCTGCTTGCGGCCGCTTTCACCCTCTTTCTTGAGGGCTTCAAGCTTGGGCGAGACCGACGTCATGATCTGAATGATGATCGACGCCGAGATGTACGGCATGATGTTCAACGCAAAGATCGCGAGGCGCTCTACGGCGCCGCCAGCGAACATGTTGAACATGCCAAGGATGCCCGACGACTGAGCCTTGAAGGCTTCCGCGAACGCCCCGGCATTGATGCCCGGCAGGGGAATGAAGGTGCCGAGACGATAGACGAGAAGCGCGCCGAGGGTGAACCACAGGCGCTGCTTCAGGTCCTGCGCCTTTGCGAAGGCGCCGAAATTCATGTTCGAGGCAAGCTGCTCGGCAGCGGAAACCATCGTGCTCTCTCCTGACCCTCGACAGCCGGGCGGCGTCTTTCAACGCCGTGGCGGCCGCTGCTCACCCATTTCGGTCTCTCGGATCACCGATCGACCGGTTCGCCGCATTGCGCGGAGCGTGTCTTCGCTCCGGCATCACGGGATATGGGCGCGCCTTTGCGGCCGTACCAGACTAGTCCTCCGACTTGGCCGTGGTCTTCGCAGAACCGGCCTTCTTGGCGGCCGTCTTCTTGCGCTTTACTTCGTCTGCTTCGAGGATCTTGACCTCGATGATCTTCAGCGAACCGCCGGCGTTTTCAATGGCCGCTTTTGCGGACGCCGAGGCACCGTTGGCCGTAACTGTCAGCTTCGACTTGAGTTCACCGGTGCCGAGAACGCGCAGACCATCCTTGGGGCGGCGCAGAATGCCGGCTTCGATGAGCGTGGCGACGTCGACCGACTGGCCGGCCTTCAGCTTGCCCTCTTCGATCGCCTTCTGCAGCGTACCGACGTTGATCTCGTTGAAGTCCTTGGGACGAAACTTGTTGAAGCCGCGCTTCGGCAGACGGCGATGCAGAGGCATCTGGCCGCCTTCGAAGCCGCCGATGGCGACGCCGGAACGGGCCGTCTGGCCCTTGCCGCCGCGGCCACCGGTCTTGCCGACGCCGGAGCCGATGCCGCGGCCGATGCGGACGCGCCGCTTGCGCGCGCCTTCATTGTCGTTGATCTCATTGAGCCGCATGGGACGTGGCGCTCCTCAAACCTAAAAAGTGCCTCAGGCCTCGTCGACGACGCGGACGAGGTGGGGGATGGAATTGATCATGCCGCGCACGGCCGGAGTGTCCTCCAGCGTACGGCGGCGGTTCAGCTTGTCGAGACCGAGGCCGCGCAGTGTCTGAGACTGCTTTTCCGGACGGCGGTTGGCGCTCGCGTACTGCTCGACCGTGACGGTCTTCTTGTTGTCAGCCATGGTAACGTTCCTTCAGGTTGACGCCGGCCTTAGAGGTCGGCGCCGGCCTCGGAGGCGACCGAGCCATCGCGGCGGCGCGCCACAATGTCGGAGACCTTCAGATTGCGACGGGCCGCGACGCCACGCGGATTCTCCTGGCCCTTGAGGGCGTCGAAGGTGGCGCGCACGACGTTATACGGGTTGGTGGAGCCGAGCGACTTGGCGACGACATCCTGGACGCCGAGCATTTCGAAGACAGCGCGCATGGCGCCGCCGGCGATGATGCCCGTACCGGCCGGAGCCGAGCGGACTACGACTTTGCCCGAACCATGACGGCCTTCGCTGTCATGATGCAGCGTGCGAGCGTCGCGGAGCGGAACGCGGACGAGGTTGCGGCGAGCCGCTTCCGTCGCCTTGCGGATCGCTTCCGGCACTTCGCGCGCCTTGCCGTGGCCGAAGCCGACGCGGCCGCGCAGATCGCCGACGACCACGAGGGCCGCAAAGCCGAAGCGCTTACCGCCCTTCACGACCTTCGCGACGCGGTTGATGTGAACGAGCTTGTCGGTAAACTCGCTCTCGACCTTTTCACGATCGCGATCGCGTCCGCCGCGCTTTTCCTGGGGTCCACGTGCCACGGTCAAATCCCTTTCATCAGAACTTCAGGCCGCTTTCGCGCGCGGCCTCCGCGAGCGCTTTCACGCGCCCATGATAGAGGAAGCCGCCGCGGTCGAAGACGACCGTTTCGATGCCGGCCTTCAGAGTCCGCTCGGCGATGAGCTTGCCGACCGCCGCCGCAGCGGAGACGTCGGCGCCCGTCTTGAGCGAACCGCGCAGATCCTTCTCGAGCGTCGAGGCAGCGGCGATGGTCGTGCCGGCCGTGTCGTCGATGACTTGCGCGTAAATGTTCTTGCCGGAGCGGTGCACCGAGAGGCGCGGCCGGGTTCCGGAGTTCGCCTTCAACGAGCGGCGCACGCGGGCGCGGCGCTTGATGAAGAGTGGATTGTGCGTACCCATGGATCGCGTCCTTACTTCTTCTTGCCTTCCTTACGGAAGATATATTCGCCCTGATAGCGCACGCCCTTGCCCTGGTAGGGCTCCGGCTTGCGCGAAGAACGGATGACGGCGGCCAATTCACCGACGGCCTGCTTATCGATGCCCGAAACGGTCACCTGGTCCTGCTTGGCGCCGCCGACTTTCACTTCGACGCCGGCGGGAACCTTGATATTCACGTCGTGGCTGTAGCCGACGGCGAGCGTCAGCATGTCCTTGCCCTTCATCGAGGCCTTGAAGCCGACGCCGTGGATTTCCAGCGTGTGCGAGTAGCCATCGGTCACGCCCTTGATCATGTTCTGGATCATGGTGCGCGACATGCCCCACATGGAGCGTGCGGCCTTGGTCTCGTCACGAGGCGTCACCTCGATGCCGTCGGCGGTCTTCTCGATCTTGATCTGCTCGGGACACGTGAAGGAGAGTTCGCCCTTGGCGCCCTTCATCTTCACGGTCTGGCCGCTGACCGTTGCCGTGACGGCGGACGGGACGGCGACCGGCTTCTTACCAATGCGTGACATGGGTTCGACCCCTTGAACCACCCGGAGATCCGGGCGCCTTCGTTAGAATATGTTGCAGATGATCTCGCCGCCGACATTCTCCTCGCGGGCTCGCGAGTCGGACATCACGCCCTTGGGCGTCGACAGGATCGCGACGCCGAGGCCGTTGCGGACATCTTCGGGTCCTTCACCGGCGAGTACACGCGGCGGCCGGGCTTCGAGACGCGTTCGATTTCGCGGATCGCGGGCTGGCCGTTGTAGTACTTGAGCTCGATTTCGAACTCGGGCTCGGAGCCTTTCAGTTCAACCCGTGCGTAGCCGCGGATGTAGCCTTCCTCGGTCAGCACATCGAGGACGCGGGCCCGCAGCGTGGAAGCGGGTGTCGAGACCTTGGGGCGGCGACGCATCTGCGCGTTACGGATGCGGGTCAGCATGTCGCCAACGGGATCGTTCATTGCCATCTTCTTCGTTCCCTTACCAGCTCGACTTCACGATGCCGGGAATACGACCCTGGCTGGCGAGTTCGCGAAGCTGGTTGCGGCACAGCCTGAACTTGCGATAGGTGCCCCGCGCGCGGCCGGTGAGCTCGCAGCGGTTGCGGATGCGCGTTGGAGAAGATTCGCGGCATCTCGGCCAGCTTCAGACGCGCGGCGAAGCGCTCTTCGGCCTGGCGCTTGAGATCGTTGGCGATCTCCTTCAGACGCTTGCGCTTGGCGGCCGACTGGGCGGCCATCTTGCGGCGGCGGTTGTTCTTCTCAATCGAACTGGTCTTGGCCATTCAAATCCTCCAAAGGCCTTTCGGGCACATGTAACGGGACACCCGAGGTCCTCTAGCTGCGGAAGGGGAAGTTGAAGCCGCAAGGAGTTCGCGGGCTTCGTCGTCGGTCTTGGCGGTCGTGACGACGATGACGTCCATGCCGAGCACGTCGTCGACTTCGTCATAGTTGATTTCGGGAACACGAGGTGCTCCTTCAGACCGCAGGCGTAGTTGCCACGGCCGTCGAAGCTCTTCGGGTTCAGACCGCGGAAGTCCTTCACGCGCGGCAGCGCGATGGTAACGAAGCGGTCCAGGAATTCATACATCGGTCGCCGCGAAGCGTGACCTTGGCGCCAAGTGTCATGCCTTCACGCACCTTGAAGGTAGCGATCGACTTCTTTGCCTTGGTCATCTGCGGCTTCTGGCCGGCGATCAGCGCCAACTGCGCGGCAGCCACGTCGACCTTCTTGCGGTCGGCGGTGGCTTCGCCCACGCCCATGTTGAGCACGATCTTCTCGATGCGCGGGATTTCCATGATGTTCCCGTACTCAAATTTCGTGCGCATGGCGTCGCGCACGACCTTCTCGTAGTGCACCTTCATGCGCGGCTTGTAATCCGCGGGGCGCGGCTTGGCGGGCGCGGCGGCAACGGGCGCGCTGCTTTGGCGGCCTTGGCCTTACCAGCTGCGGCTTGCGGCTTGCCGCCCTTTTTGTCGTTCTCAGCCATGGCTTACTTCTTCTCCGGAATGACTTCGCCAGAGCGCTTGGCGACACGCACCTTGCGGCCGTCGTCCAGCAGCTTGAAACCGACGCGGGTCGGCTTGCCGTCCTTGGGGTCTTCGAGGGCGAGGTTCGAGAGCTGGATCGCGGCTTCCTTGGAAATGATGCCGCCTTCCTGCTGCGCCGTCTGCTTCTGATGCCGGCGAACGACGTTGACGCCACGAACGAGTGCGCGGTTCTCCTTGGGGCGAACCTCGATCACCTCGCCGTGCTTGCCCTTATCGCGGCCCGTCAGCACGATACGTGGTCGCCCTTCTTAATTTCTGAGCCGACATCACAGCACCTCCGGCGCAAGCCAAACAATCTTCATATGGTTCTTGGCGCGAAGTTCGCGGGTCACCGGCCCGAAATACGCGTGCCAACGGGGTCGCCTTGAGCGTTCACAAGAACAGCCGCATTGCGATCAAAGCGGATCAGCGAACCATCCGCGCGGCGAACGCCTTTGCGATCCGCACGATCACGGCCTTCATCACCTGGCCCTTTTTCACGCGACCCTTCGGGATCGCCTCCTTCACCGACACGACGATCGTGTCGCCGAT
>CAVPTI010000003.1:0-21979 GCA_963708775.1 uncultured Alphaproteobacteria bacterium
ACCTTGTGCTGATGCACAACACTCGTGTTGCGTCGAAACCAAGCAGAGTGTTTGAGTAGGTGCACGGCAAGGGTTCGTCTGCGGCGTGCATGGGAAGCACCGTGCCGGTTTCTCATCCGAGACCGCTTTCGTTCTCATCTTCGAGAAGCGGCAGATGGGACATCCCCTGGCCTTCGAACTGGCCTCGTTATTCCACGCGCTCGATATCGTCCACAACCCAGGACCGATCGAAGAACGGCTCCGTCGGACCGTAGAGCCGGAAGTAGGAGAACCAAGACTTTCCGGGGATGGATTGGATCCAATTGGTCTCTAATCCTTCAGGCGACTTCGGACCGACATAGAGATCGATCGAGCCATCAGGGTTCTTCTTGAGGTTCATGCGCGATGAGCGATCAGCCTGTTGCGTCTTGTTGTCGATCAATGCGCGTGTATCGACGTCGTAGACGGTGAGCGACCAGAAATTTGCAACCGGTGCATTCGGAGGAACCCGCAATCGGTATGTCCTGCTACCGTCGAGCCAATCCCCGGATTTGTCCTTGTAAGTCCCAAGATAGACTTGCCCCACGCCCGGTGTCGTCGTCACCATTCCGGCAGACGTCGTCGTGGCCTCGTAGAACCATGCCGCTCGCTCATCGAGCTGGTCGTAGGTCTCCGCCCGCTGGCTCGGGTCGAGAACAAGCGAGAAGTGCCACTGTCGGCCGTCTACGTAATGGGCGGACGGAAAATGCTTCTCAAAGTCGATCGCCTTCGCCATGGCCTCTCCCACCACGGCCCCTTCGGTCAGGAGCTTGGCTTGGCGTTCGTCAGGCTTGAAGGGCTTTCCCTTTTCGATGCCTAGCGGCTTGAGCATCGCGAGAAAAAATCTGTCGCGTTCCTGTACAGGCTCGCGATTGATGATTTCCGAAAGGAGCTGCCAATATGCAAGGCCTCTGGGTTGGGTCTGCTCCCACACCTTTCCTTTGACGTCGACGAAGCGCACTTTCTTGGGATTGTCCTTGTCCGAGAGCGGATAGATTTTCAGTGCATCGAGCAATTGCTGGACTTTGGCGGGGTCCTTTTCCAGAGCGCGAAACCCCCAGAACACGTTCGATGTTGAGGGTTCGACGAGATAGTAGCCGTCGACCGTCTCGACCTTCTGTCCGGGACCGACGATGAGATATTTTCCGCCCTTTCCCTTGTCGGGGCCAGTCTGGCCCATATCGACCACCGGACGCTGCCACATGTCATTGACGAACCCGGCGACACCGCCTTCCGGCATTTCAACGACGACTGGCCCCGTCTTCGCGAGATCGAAAAAGCTCACGACGTAAGGTGTTGTCGCGTTGGCCGTAAGGATGCCGCGTTTGCTGACGAAGTCATTGTAGATGATGACGTCACCTGACTTTGCACCGAAAGTCGTCTCGTGGGCTTTCTGCCAGTTGGCCATGCCGACGATTGGCAGCGCCCAGATGTAGGCCTGCGTGGCACGCTGAAAATCCCGCTCGTCGTAGAGCATCTTGACCGTGTCATCGGTCGGATAACTTCCGTTGAATTCAAGCCTCCCGATACGAGTATCGATCGCGTCCGCAAGCGCGGGTACTGTGGCACCAAGCAAGGCGAGGGAAGTTGCCAAGGTGGCGATGCTCGATCTCATAGCAGTCTCCGTCAGTCGTTTTAGCTTTGATGCTACTTCGCGATTGTTGGTTGCGGCGCCTGCCATTCACCGGCCGCCAGCTTGCCCTCCGGGCCATACATTCTGAGCACCATGAAGAACGGCCCCTGCTGCGGCGTCGGAAGCCAGTTGGATTCCTTATCGCCACCAGGGGATGCCGATTGCAGATAGATGTTGACCGAGCCGTCGGCGTTGGTTTTGAGCCCCTCCGTCCGGCTGCCGATTGCATAGCGCCTGATCGGGTTATCGACGAGCAGCCGCGCCGGCAGGTCGTACATCGTCATGGACCAGAAGAACTTTACCGGTGGCACCTGATCCTTGGAGAATTGCAGGACGTAGCGCTTGCTGCCGTCGAGCGGCTGGCTATTCGCATCCACGCTGTACGCCGTGTAGTAGGCTTCCTCTTTCGAGTTCCCGTAGATGCCGATAGCGGCACCGACGGCCCGTCGCATCACGTAGTCCGGGCCGAGAAACGCACGGGTGCCGAAGAGATCGACCGAACTGGTCGTCTTGGCGAGTTCAGCCTGGAGCTTGCTCGCCCCATCCTTGATGCCGGCCTCGATCGCGTCTCGTGTCGCCGGTTCGATTGTTGCCGGATCAAAGGCTCGCCCTGGGCCAATGCCGATCTTGGCAAAGCGCTCCATCATAGCCTTCTCGCTATCGACAGGCGGGGCAAACCGAAGCAGGAAGTTCAGGTAGTCGATGAAGCCGATGGAGTTGGCGCGAGCCTCGTCCCACGCCGGAAACTGAAAGGTCGGCGCGGGGGGCGGAGGCTTACCACCCGCGAACTCGCTAAGCGGTCGAATGCGATACTGCTGCTGCATCGCAACCAGGCCGTCTCGATCCGCCGGACCGGACCAGCTTGTCCGCGTCAGAGTGCCGATGATTTCGGTCTCGGCGCGCAACACTTTCTTGATGCCGTCCGGTGTCTCGCCCGTCCAGTTCGGGCCAACGAAGAGATAGTCACCCGCTTCGGTGCCGGTCGCTCGTGAACCGAGATAGGCAAAATTGTGCGTGTAGAGATCGAACCATTGGAGGACGTAATAGCGGTCTGGAGACGCCGGAACAGAGACCACCATCGGCTCCGTCCGAAGGTCAAGCCAGGCCCAAGAGTAGGGCGTATCGTTGCTGGGTGTGACGATATCCTTGTCGGCTGGCGTAAAACCACGCGAGTAGTGGCGGAAGCGATTGAACCCACCCACATAGCCAGGGAAGGAAGGATCGACGGCCTGTTGGAAGAGTGTCTTGTAATTATAGAGCATTGGGTAGGCATAGAGGTAGGCGTCCGACGCGATCGTTTTCGCCTCCGTCGGAGTGAGCGGTTCGGCCCGTGAAGGCGCAACTGAGAGTGCACTCAGTGCGATCCCCGCAGCAGATATCAGCGCGATCGATACGTGCTTCATCTCATCCTCTTTGCCGCTTCTGATTTCGGTTTCTGGATTGTTGGCTTCCGGAAAATTCAGCAGTTGCGAACTCCACTGATTACTATACGACAGCACCCCAGCGGATCGCTATGCAATGCGCGAAATTTTTACGTTTTCGCATTCTGCATAGCAATCAACACGCCTCAAACTAGAGTGTAAACCGTCTGTGGTCCGGAGAAATTCGTGACACCTTCAGCGTACCGGTCTCGGTTCGGTGAGACGGCCTGGGAGACGCTCAGACTGTCCGTCGCACTCGTATGTCGCGACTCGCTGCCAGCATCGGAAAGCGACAATCGAAGATGGGTCGTCCTGGCTTCGACACTGAAGCGGGTTGGAACTCGGGCGAGCGCTGTGACGTACGACCGCAATTTAGCGGGGTGCGTCTTGGCAGATTTCGAGGATGAGGAGACCTGTCAACGAATCGTCAATCGGACCAAGATCTTGGTGGCCACACTGTCCGAACCCGCGCTGTGCAAATTGACGGAGAAGGCTGGGGCGATGGTAGATCAGAAGTGTCCCGATCAAGCCTTGTCCTTCCGGGTGACTCTCGTTCTGGTATCGATGATTGCTGCCAATGCCATCTCCAATCAAGCTGGCCAGTGAACGAGAAGGCGCGTATTTTCATTCTGCCGAAGTGTGAGGCCTTTCCGGTAGGGTGCCGTCTCGTGAAGCCGCTCCATCGCCATCGCTTGTTCTCGACCTCCGATCTTTCGGAGGGCGAGGATTTCGCGAGCCAGATTTGGGAGCGTAACCGAAGCCGAATTACCGATGGAGACTACGGGCTTCGCTGGAGCCAAGTCGATATCGGGAAGGTCGGATTAGCATATATCGAGCACGATTGTTCGGTCGAACTGAAGGCGCAAGGGCCGCTCTCGGATCACTTCCGACTGTTCTTTCACCAAGGTGGTTCTATCGCTCATTCCGTGTCACGGTCGCGACTTCGTTTCGCACGAGATAATGCCGTCAGTCATAGTCCGGGGATGGACCTCTGTCTCGACATCAGACCGTTCCAACTTCTTCTGGTCAGTTTTGATGGTGACAGCGTGAGGACCGCGATGGCTCAGCGGTTCCGGAAGCTGCCGTCTCCATCAGATTGGGTCGGGGTGCTTCCGGAGTCCGCTAGCGTCCAGACTTTGCGCTCGCTCACTTCATGGCTGGCTACCGACATTGAAAGACAAGGTTCGCCGCTTGCCGAGGCTGGAAAGCCTCGCAAGTACGCTGAACGACTGTTGCTCAGCCTGTTCGTTGAATGCCTGTCGGAAGCGGCTCCGGAGGCCAGTGAAGCCGTCGAAGAAATCAGCAGAGCGCAGGTGCGCAAAGCGCAAGACTGGATCGACGCAAATTTGACCGAACCGATTGGAGTTGAGGACGTGGCAACGGCAATCGGAGTTGGCGCACGTTCCTTGCAAATCTCATTTAGGCGCGTCCTTGGTTGCACACCGCACGAGTTCATCACACTGAGACGTTTGGAGTTGGCCCGCCAGATGCTCATGAGCGAAAACGCGGAACAAACGGTCACAGCTATCGCGACTAAGCTGGGCTTCTTTGAGTTGGGTCGCTTCTCCCAACGTTATCGAAAGTATTTCGGCGAGACCCCCTCAGAAACGCTTGGACGGAGAGGTCGTATCGCTCCCCATTTGAGTCCGCTAAGGGGGCAAAATGATCGATCCGGCGCTTGACTGCCGATTGTCGTGGTTGAGCTGAAAGCAGTCACCAGGAACGGGAAGCCGCAGCAGTTCTGTTGCGGTGGCGCAATTTTTTTGACGACCGACACCGGACTGTTGTCCGCGGAAAGCACGCCACAACTGATCGTCTGTGTCTCCGGGCGGTCGGTAGTGGCCCGACGCAGACCTTGGTGACGTGAACGAAACTGACCGCTGTCGAACGATGAGCGGTCATCGAAGCTCGGACACTGCCGCTCTGGAAGGTTGAGCAGACTACGGCGACACTTTTCGGAAACGTCGATCTTGACCCTCAACGGACCTTGCGTGCTGTTTCGGCCCAGCCAGACTTAATGGTTGTGGCAATTCGTCGACGCACGGCCGAAGCGCCACGCTGGAGTTGGTTGTCTGGTTTGCCACCGGGGCAGAACTCCTCAGCCCCGAGGGCGGCTCATGCCCGAGAATTATTGGAATATGTGGCGCCACCGATACCAAATCACTCAAGCACTAGAATACTCTGTCCGGATTTCGAATCGTGGCGGAGGTAACACGGTGTTGGCAACATCTTCGAGCCGTTTGGCGCTCTTGGCTACCTGCGTTTTGCTGTCAGCGCTTCCGAACTCATCGGCTTATGCCGACGAGGCGGAGGAGTTGGCCAAGAAGCTAGCCAATCCAATTGCCTCTCTTATTAGCGTGCCGTTCCAATACAATTACGATCACAACATCGGGCCGGTGGGAGGTGGTCACAAGAATTACGTAAACGTTCAACCAGTCGTTCCGGTCTCTCTCAATGCGGACTGGAATATGATCTCACGCACGATCGTTCCGGTTGTTTGGCAGGATGAGATCTTTCCGGGGGCCGGGAACCAATTCGGACTTAGTGATACGGTTCAGAGCTTGTTCTTTTCACCGAAGCAGCCGACCAACGGGATCATCTGGGGCGTCGGTCCTGTTCTCTTGCTGCCCACTGGCACCGATGAACTGCTCAGCTCCGAAAAGTGGGGGGCCGGACCGACGGCCGTGGCTTTGACCCAGCAAGGACCATGGACCGTGGGTTTGCTTGCCAATCACATCTGGTCTTTCGCCGGCGATGAAAACCGGTCTGACGTCAACAGTACTTTTTTGCAGCCCTTCATCGCATACAACACGTCAGACGCATGGACATTCTCGCTCAACACAGAGTCGACCTACAATTGGGAAGCGCAGGAATGGTCCGTGCCGATCAACTTCGTCGTGTCAAAGCTCACAAAGTTCGGAGATCAGCCTGTGAGCCTCGGAGTAGGAGTGCGGTATTGGGCTGATGCACCGGAAGATACGGGTCCGGAAGGCTGGGGTGCGCGAGCCGTCATGACGTTCCTTTTCCCAACGGGTCAGTAGGTTTTCTTTTTTGCAGACTGGCGGGTTTTGGCCCCAAGCTGCCGTTCTTACCCAGCGATGAGTGTGGCTGCTTCAGAGACAAGAGCAGACGGGACGACCAGCGGCGCACCTCGGCGGTCGTCTGCAGGCGATAATTGCCGTCAGCTTTCCCACCCCGTTCCACCACGTTCCAATTTAGCCAACCCCTCGAAAACTCCTGTCCACATGCCTTCCGCCGCGATACCGCCGCACCATATGCGCGGTTCCGCGGCACGCTACCCCTCGGCTACCCGAGCGGTGGCCGACGGAGCGAATAGGAGGACGGACGTGGCGAAGAAGATGTTCACCGAGGCGGGGCTCGAGCGGCTGCGCGCTCCCGACAAGGGCCGTGTCGAGTACGGCGACAGCGTCGTCCCCGGCCTCATGCTGCGCATCAGCGAGACCGGCGTGAAGTCGTGGTCGGTCCTCTACAAGGTCAAGGGCGAAGGCGGCGCCAGCCCAACGACCGGCCGGCCGCTCAAGGGCACGCAGCGGCGCATCTCGCTCGGCCAGTATCCGATCCTGGGCGTCAAGCAGGCGCGCGAGGCGGCGATCGACGTGCTGCAGAAGTCGCTATTGGGAACGGACGCGCGCGTCGTGCGCAACGAGGCCCTGCTCGCCCGCGGATCGAACACGGTCGAGGCCGTCGCGAAGCGCTTCATCGACCAGGACGCCAAGCCCAACATCGAGAGCTGGAGCAAGATCGAGCGGGCGTTCGAGTTGCACGTCTATCCCGAATGGCGTGACCGCACCCTCGCCGACATCCGCCGCCGCGACGTGCATGCGCTGCTCGACGGTCTCATCGCCAAGGGCAAGACCGGGACGGCGAGCGATGTCCGCAAGCACCTGTCGCGCCTCTTCAACTGGGCCATCGACCGCGAGATCATCGCCGAGAACCCGCTGTCCGGGTTGAAGCGCAAGGACCTGCAGTACAAGGCCGACGCCGGCCGCGCGCTCACCGACGACGAGCTGCGGGCGATCTGGAAGGCCGCCCAGCGCATGGGCTATCCGTTCGGTCCCTACTTCCAGCTGATGATCCTGACCGGCCAGCGGCGGACCGAGTGGGCGGACGCGAAGCACTCCGAGGTCTGCCCCAAGCGCAAGGTGCTCGAGATCCCGAAGGGGCGCTTCAAGGGCCGCCGCGACCATGTCGTGCCGCTGGCGCCCGAGGCCTGGGCCATCTACGCCGCGATGCCCCGCTGGAACGGCGCCGATCCCTACCTCTTCAGCACCCAGGCCGGCGAGGCGCCGATCTCCGGCTTCTCGAAGGCCAAGACGTCCCTCGACGAGCTCGCCACCGAGGAGCTGCGGAAGGCCTTAAACGACCCCGAGGCGACCCTCGGGAAATATCGTATTCACGATTTTCGCGTAACCTGCGAGAGCCGGCTGGCGGACCTGGGCTTCAACCAGGACGTCCGCGACGCCGTGCTGGGCCACGCCAAGGTCGGCCTGCAGCGGACCTATAACAAGCACGACTACGCCGACGAGAAGCGCCAGGCGCTGGAGGCGTACGCGCAGCACGTCATGGGAGTGGTGGGTGAGCAAGATCGATTCACTGCTGGAGCGATGTTCACAAGACGATTACGGCGTTGCCTGAACAGGACGCTCATCGAACTGGCGCCATGCAAGGTCGGAGCGAATGCGATCCGTTCATCAGACGTAAGCTGCTGCTCAGCAAGTTCTTACGATCATGAAATCGAAGCGTACACCGAGGACGCAAGCTCATCACTCCGAATGTAGATCGGACAGTTACCGCGTACGAGAAAGCAAGCGAATTTGCCGATTGGCCTGAAGAATTCATGAACATGTAGTTGGCATCGACTGCCGCATCGAGGTTCTGGAGCAGACCTCGAGAGGGACAGAAAATGAGATCGTTGATGCCGAGAACGCAATCTCGTCCCGGATCCTCGATGCTCCTCGAGCAAGGCCGACGCCACATGATTTCGATCGAGGCATAATCCTGCGAACGATCTTGCAAACTGCGGTCGCGACGCATTTCTTGAGCATCGAAAGTCGAAGACCGGGGTCGCGAGCCGAAGGAATGAAACGCAGGAGCTCAAGAGCCTTTATCTGCCGCACTTCGAAGATTGGCTGGATGCAGAACTCGGTGAGGAATTCGGTTCGACGTTTGACACTCGCCAACCGAACGACCGTTCCAACACGGTGCCGCTTCCAAACTTGTCGTTGCGGCGCTCGCCAAGAAATTGGACACCCGCTGGACAGCTAGTCAGATGCCGGACGGCTATGGACAAAGTGCAGTACAAGGGCCGCTGACATACAACCCGACACAATTGCCGTCAGTTTTTAGCACCCCAATAACCGCAATGTAGATTAGCCATCGCCGATGCTGCACCGTGCTAGTTCAGTTGGACCAGTATGGAACGTGCCATGTCTAATAATCCTGCCCACTCTGTGACGTGGTCCTCGATCGGGTCTGCATGTCCAAGACGCAGCTCTACCGGATGATAAATGCCGGCCAATTCCCCAAGACCCGTTCCGATCGGTCGCGCATCGCGTCGGCTTCCTCGAGTCCGAGGTCGAGGCCTGGATCGAGCAGCGCATGAAAATGCGCGACGAGGGCGTCGGCGCCGAAATGCGCCGCGCTCGCGCCATGCGTGCAGTCGGAGGGCGTCGCTAATGGAACACTTCAACAGCGAGCCGACGTCCTCGTCTGACGTCACACCTGCCCAGTCCAGCACAACCGCCCCTGTCGGCGACACCGATGCTGCGATCGAGTTCCTGAAGGCGATGCATCCGACCGGTCTTTGGTGCCTGACGGCGATCGGCCCGGAGACCGGCAAGACGCAGACGGCAACTTTCGCCGCCGAGAGCGCCAGCGAGGCGAGGGTATGGATCGAGGCCCGCAACGGCCGTTGCAACCTGTACTTCAGCGTCAACTCACTGCGTGGGTCGATGGCCAAGAAGGCGAAGGCGACCGACATCGCGGCCTTGACGTACCTGCACGTCGACATCGATCCGCGGAAGTGGAGCGCGGAGGTCGAGATCGACAAGGCGGCCTACCTCGACGAGGAGCGGACGCGCATTCTGTCCCTCCTTCGCGAGGGTCGGCCTGCCGGCATCCCGAAGCCGACGGCGATCGTCTTCTCGGGCGGCGGCTACCAGGCCTTCTGGAAGCTGACGAGAGCCGCTCGTCCTCGATGGCAGCCAAGAGGCGGCGGACAAGGCCAAGCTCTGGAACCTGGGTCTCGAGCGTCAATTCGGCTGCGCCGACAGCTGCCACAACATCGATCGCATCATGCGGCTGCCGGGCACTATCAACCTGCCGAACAAGAAGAAGCGCGACAGTGGCCGGGTGCCGACGTTGGCCGCGCTCGTGGAGGCCGACTGGTCGCTCGCGTATTCGCTCAGCGACTTCGAGCCGGCCTCGCCGACGCCGCCGCACGTCCCCAAGAGCGACAACGACAACCGCGCGTTCGACGTCGATGCGGATGCAGAGTTGGTCAAGCTCACGGACGTGCACGACCTCGACAAGTACACCGCCGACGGCAAGCCGGTCGAAGAGCGCATCAAGCGGATCATCCAGATCGGTTATGATGAGTTCGCGGACAAGCCCGGTGCGAAACCGAAGGACGACCGCTCACGCTGGGTCTTCGATGTCGTCTGCGCCCTCGTGCGTCGGGGCTTGCCGGACAATGTGATCCTTTCGGCGCTGCTCGAACGCAGTTTCCGGATCAGCGATCACATCTATGATCGCAAGGGCAACACGCGAAAGTACGCGGCGCGTCAAATCGAGCAGGCGAAGAAGAAGCTGGCCGAAAGTTGCGCTACGTCTGACGGCGCGCGCAAACTGGTCCTGAACAAGTCAAACCCGCGTCCAAAATTGCGCGCAAATTCCGCACGGCGGTGCGGCCGAACCTAATCAACTATGGAGGATGAATGGCTTGATTACGAGTACGGGGCCTACAAGGCGTTTGAAAAGGCGACGGTCCGGGCAGAGACCTATGAATTTTTGGACGAGGCCATCACGCCGAAGTTGAACCCGAAGGAAGGCGAGTCAAAATTCGAGGCATTCAAGCCGATGGCCTAAGAGAGTCAGCGACGTGTATGGATGCGCTCGCCGCGCATCACTCACCGCCCCCGCGACCAGTTCGAGCCGCCGGCATGGCTTGAAGGGGACGGGCCCCTGCCCAAGCGAAATCATCGCTTGCCGCAACGGCCTACTCCATGTGCCGAGCGGCGAACTCCTTGAGCCGACGCCGCGCTTCTTCACGCGCAACGCACTCGCCTTCGACTTCCTGCCGGATGCCCCGGCGCCGCGGCAGTGGCTCGATTTCCTCAACCAAGTTTGGCCGGGCGGCGAGGAAATCGAATTGCTCCAGGAAATCTTTGGCTACCTGCTGGTGCCCGACACCAGTCAGCAGAAGATCTTCCTGTTGGTCGGCCCGAAGCGCTCGGGCAAGGGAACCATCGGCCAAGTCCTGGCTAAGCTCATTGGCGAACGTAACGTCTGCTCGCCGTCTTTGAATAGCCTCGGCGATACCTTCGGCTTGGAACCGCTGATCGGAAAGCAACTTGCGATCGTGTCGGACATGCGCGTGGGCTTCAAAACGGACATCGCAGCGGTCGCCGAGGATCTGCTCAGGATCAGCGGTGAGGACTCGGTTAGCGTCAATCGCAAGTTCAAGGAAGCCGTGACCGGTAAGCTCGCAGTCCGTTTCCTGATCATGTCGAACGAGACGCCGCGCTTGCCCGATGCCAGCGGCGCCCTGGCCAGCCGCTTCATCCCGCTCATGATGGAGAACAGCTTTTATGGTCGCGAGGACCATGGGCTGACCGATCGTTTGTTGACCGAGCTGCCCGGCATCCTGAAGTGGGCGATCGAACGGCTGGCGACGGCTCCAGGCCCGCGGGTACTTCCGTTTGCCGACCAGCTCCCTACAGGCGGTCGAGGACCTCGAAGATATGGCGTCGCCAGTGGGGGCCTTTCTTCGCGAGAAGTGCGAACTTGAGGCTGATGCCGTTACTTCGAAGGATGAGCTGTTCAGCGCCTTCCGCCTCTGGTGCGAGCAGAACAACGAGCATGCGAGCTGCAAGCGCGTGTTTGCGAAAAACCTGATCGCAGCGTCGGGCCGGAGGGTCAAGCCCACCAAGCCCAGGGACGGAGATGCGCGCCGCCAGTGCTTTAGCGGCATACGATTGACGGACAACGAGGCTGCGGCCTTGCATCTCAAATACGACTGATTTTAGCTGAGTTCCTGGGTACCGCGGTCCAATCAACTTCTGACTGCGGTGCCCTGCCCGAGACGCTTTACGCCCATCTCTGTTCGTTGGCGAGCTCCATAAACAAGCCAACGAAGGGGGCGGTCCAATGTCCGGTCCAATCACGGTCCGATCACTGGTCTGATCCTGAACTCAATAAAATCAAGGCTGGTCCAATCGGTCCAATCATTTGACAACAAAGGCGGACCATGAGCGGATTGAGCTAATTGGTGCTACGACGGATGGTGAAAAATACATCGGTTACGTATGTTGGGACACAATGAGAAATACATTGGACCAACCGGACCGATGTACTCGTAGGTTTCCTTGGCCATCAGAAGCATGGGAATCCCGCGACAACGAGCGACAGACTAGGTCGTCCAGAGCGGATGTCAGCTCCCGACGTCGCTCTTGGCGATTATGTCGATAACGGCGGTCACGGCGGCCTTTGGGACGACTGAACGCGCGTGACGTCACCTCACTGCGCAGTCGACACATGCCTCACAGCCGGCCCTAGATCCGAACAGCTCCCCGGCCGGCCCACGTTCGCCTCCTGGCGGCCGAAATCAATTGTCGAGGAGCCGAGCAAGGGCCTTGCGAAACGAGACTCAGGGACGATCCTGGTGTGTTTTTGGGCTGCGCGCGCCGGCGCTCGATATCAAAGGCCAGGGAGACCTCATGAACGGCGATACAGCCGCGTTGATAACAGCGGTCATGGTGATCATAGCAGTCTAAGCGGTCGAAGTTCATGCTGACCGCTATTGGTTAGGCCTAGATCGTTCAGCTCAGCTGCCATTGCGAGTGACGTCACACGCAGCCATTTCGGCAATTGCTACCCCTCCGCTACCCAGGACTGTGACGTCGCCCACCAAGCGGTTGGACGGACTCGCGTTTTCGGTGCGGAGCACACTCCTGTTAGGAGCGCGGACCCAATATATAGGTGGGGTTGAGTTGGCGCGCATCAGCGAACGAGGTCCATAATCAAGAAGCAGCGATTGATAGGGTCCACATAAAGGGCGAGATCGGCCCTGAGCTGCCGTCGCCACGATGGGCGTATCAGAGTTGGTCAGAGTTCTCGGAAACCGGCGGGGACTTTGGGCCAGCAAACGGTGGCTTGCCGACGATAAAATAATACTTGGTTTAAACAATTTTGATCAAGGCAAACTGATTTTCAACGCTGGGCCAAAAGTGCTAGAATTGCCTTTCTTAAAGGCGGCGCATAAGCGGGATGCCGCCTGAAGCAGCAGCCATTCTGGCATCCAATCGCTCGATGCCTTCTCGCATAGATAGCATTCGCAGACATAATTCGACCTTCGGGAGGATAATTCATGAATTATCTGCTCGCGTTGGCGGCTGCACTCATTCTCACAATCGCAATCGCAGGCTACTCTCAAAAGCAGCCACCTTCAGCCACGTCGGATCTAGAGCTGGCTACACAGGCAACCACTGTTCCAGCTGGCCCGCCTGAGCGCTACGCGGCCGGTCCAACGTCCAAGAGTGTCTTCCATCTGGGTCCGCCATCACGGTACTCGGCTGGGCCGGCGGCGAAGCTTGAAACGGCCTCACAGATCGGTCCACCCCAGAGATATGCGGCGGGCCAAACATCCATCGGTGCAGCGTATGCACAAGTGGGCCCCACAAAACGCTATGCATCCGGTCCAGCCGCTACTGCTGTGACGACTTCGCTGATTGGTCCATCTTCAAGGCCTGCGGTTGGACCAACGGCCAAGGTTGCAACGGCTTCAGAGACCGGTCCATCGTCAAGGTACGCAGTTGGGCCAACGGCCAAGCGCGTCGTGACTCCGCAGATGGGTCCACCACGACGATGGTCAAAAGGAGAGGATATTTGAGCCCAAGTCAGAGCCACCTAGGTCCGTGAGCTCGCAAGTGTCTGCAGGCCCCCTCATTTCTGAGAAAGTGGTCGCTGGATGTTGAGCGAGATTGGGTCTGTTCCCGCAGGGCTCATGGGCGCTGTATCCTTCGGCGCAGGGGATTTTGCAGGCAGCAGAGCGACCTTACGGCTAAGCGGTCTTTCGGCAGTGGCGGTAGCTCAATTGGTGGCTGCTGCCACATCAGTCGCTGTGTTGGCCGCAGTCGGCGGCTCGGTTCCAAACGGATCGCAAGGCCAGCTCGCGGCTCTTGCCGGGGCCTGTCACGTCACAGCGGTGTTCTTCTTGTATCAAGGCATGGCTCATGGCCGCGTAAGCGTTGTGGCGCCTGTGGCCGGAATCGTTGGAATTGGGGTTCCCGTCATTGCCGACTTTAGCTTCATCGAAATGGCCTCGCCCGTCCACTGCGCAGGCATCGCTCTCGCCGTAGTGGCCATCCTTCTCTTCTCTCAGTCGTCACCGGAGGATGAGGACCGCTCGAAGACCCGTTACTCAATTCGCGCCGGCTTCATCAGCGGGATGGGCTATGGACTTGCTGATCTGTTCCTCGGCTTGATGACGACGGATACCGCCGAGGGAGGACTCGCGGTCGCGCGGATGACCGGAGCCACTCTCGCCATTGGACTGCTGCTCGCACTTTGGTTTGCAGCATGGTTCCGTGAGCCTCTCAGAATGTCAGCGGCCGCCTCGCCAAGCAAAGATAGTACCTGGTTGCCCTCGTGGGATGCGAACGTGAGGTTAGGCCTGCTGCTATGCGCTCTGGCGGGCTTCCTCGACTGTCTCGGACAACTGGGCTACGTGCTGTCTGCCACTCAGGGACAGATCAGTGTCGCCGCCGCGCTTGTCGCGATGTATCCCGCCGTCGCTGTGGGACTTGCGGTGTGGCTTCTCAAGGAACGAATTGGACCCACACAGTGGGGTGGCCTAGCCGCTACGTTTTCCGGGATTGGTCTTTTGGCGCAGTAGTTGCAGTTGCCGGCGCGCAGTCAGATGGGTTGGTGCAGATCTCGAAGCATCTGACCCCACTCTTTTCTCTCTTGTAGTTCGGTGGGCGGTTGCGACAATCTCATCGCATTGATCGGCATCTCAGCGGCTGGGCGTTATAGAATTACTTATCTGGCGAACATCTGCTCTCCCCCCTGACAGATGTTTCGCAGGGGCGGCTCTTCCCCCCCTCCGAGCCGCACCTTCGAGCCCCTAGGGGGATCGCGGCGACCGCAAACCAGCTCCTGCGAAAAAGACGACAGGCCGTGCCAAGCGTTAGTGTGCTCGCGCAGACATAGAGCCGCCCAGCGAGTCCGAACATTTACGGCGGTCCGCTCCTAGATGAATGGGCGGCAAGGTCATGCACTCCTTCATAGGCTTCGCAAACAACAAGACGAGACCAACGGTACCATCGAAGGCATAGGCAACATCAGCCTCACCGCCACATCGTTGGCGCGTTTTTCTGGCCTCTAGCTCGCGAGCCCCGTTTAGGCGTTATCGCCTTTTCCGCCCGGCTTGTAGGTAATGACCACGCACGCAATCGCGAGAAGCAGCACCGCGCCACTTTCATAAAGCAGGTTCACCGGCGGCTGGTCTTTGCCTTGCAGGATCAGGAGACGGGACAGCGCCGTAATGGCGATGAACAGCGGCAGCGTGATGGGAATTTTCTTGCTGTCGTAATAGACGCCGACCATGGCCAGAACCTCGACATAAATGAACATCAGCAGGAGATCTTTTAGGGCTACAGACCGGCCTTCAATGATTATCCAGATCTCCTGCGCCATCGCAATGACCGTAAACAACCCGATGACGAGCAGGAATGCGTTTTCAGCTTGATGGATGAGACGGCTGACGAGCTGATTGGGCGATTGGTTCTTCGGAACGTCCACGAAATGTTCTCCATGCAATATCGATCATATAGTTCTACGCAAGAACGCTCGTAACGGCCTTGCGCAATGTATTCACCGCCGAGCGGCTGGACAGGTGCCCCTGCGTGCTGGCCCACTTTCAAAGGATGGTAGAAGGACTTGTTGGCCGTGTTAACCCGCAGGTTCAGATCGAGGATCAAGATCGACTTGCAGACGCTGTCGATCAGCTTGTCGGCAATTCAATGCGTCCTCTTATTGTGCAGTGGTAGCGGGACGTGCCAAGTGATCGTGCAATCAACACGGCGTGCTTATCGTTTTCAGGCGAGATCTTGAACATGCGTAGTCCATATCTCTGCCCGAGTTTCCGGGGCCTCTTACGTTCCATCATATTGATCCCCGGTTGGGCCCTCGCGCTCACGCCGATCGGTCTCTCGGAGAGCGTGGCCGCCGAGAACCCTCAGGCCGCAATCATGAAGGCAAACGCCTTCATCGAAGCGGCCAAGGCCACCGAGCGCGCGGTCGAATCCTGGGAGCGCTACGCCAGCTGGGTCAACATGAAGACCGGGCCCACCGGCAGGGAGCGCTACATCTCTTACGGATTATACGACCTTACCGACGCCACCGGGCTGTTGGCTGAGGCGCGTAAGGCTGCAGATGCGCCCCCTCCGACCCCTACGCTCGATAAAATCGTGCCGCGTTACGTCGATGCTTACGAAGCTCTCGCCCCTGTCATGAACGAAGCAAGCTTCTACTACGAGCGAGCCGGCTACGAGACCGACAACGCCGCCAAAGGCCTGGAGCTGCATAAGAAGATGGTTCCACTTGCCACTGCATTCCTCGCCGAGCGCGACGCCCTGATGCCAGAATTGCGACGCTTCATTCGGGAGGTAGAGGGCCAAGAGCTTGCCGCGATCGAGGCACGCGACGGCCGCACCGCGGCTTGGCAGGCAGGCCAGGTTCTTCATTCAGCCAATCGTGTCATAGACCTCTTCCCGCACGACCGGCCGCAACAGTTTACCGCCGACGAACTCGACGAGATGATGAAAGGCCTCGGCCCCGATACGCCCGGCGAGAAGTTCGATGAGCTCATCATGGGCGTCAAAAAGACGAAGGATGCAACGATCGACGTAGCGCAGTTCAGCGAGATGCTTGACGCCTATGGCGCGGCGGTCGCCACGTTCGACGGATATACTGGCGAGAAACCTGAGGAGTTTGACGAACTAAAGCCGCTGCCCCGGCAGCTTCTTGAGCTATTACGCGCATTCAAAGTGCCATTGGTCCAAAGCAAAGGCCGAGAGTTCGAAGGCGGGGGCGCGATGGTCGGCCGAATTGTCGAGCAGTACTTTGCCTTGTTCAACGCTGCGAATGGGATTGCGGGAAGCCAGGTGAGGTATCTGCCCTAGAACGATGGCTGGCAGCTACGGAGAGCGAATTCTTACGTCACCATCTCACTTTGCAGAAAGGCTCCTACATCATGTCCTTGAGGCTGAAGAAGTGATGAGGTCGCGTAATTTCGTTCGGTTCATCAGGTTTCTGCACATTGGCGAAGGGCTATGTCGTGGAACCGGCGTGAGCCCTGAAGGGGGATGGTGGAAAGCGGCGCCAACGGGGCGGTTCAAGCTCCCGTCCAGATGACGATATGGAATCAGGCAACCGCCTTCGGGAGGCCAGGGCCCATCGTCGGGCAGGGGTGGATCGCGTGATAGTGGTGGTCGGGATCAGAACAGGTAGGTTTACTACAGCCAGGAGCCGTGCACTCGCGTAGCTCCTGGCCTCCCTGGTATCTAAAGCGCACTCGTTTCATCGGTAGAAACTGTCCACACATAGTATCCGCGCGCTGCCAGGCCCGCGATCAGAGGTTCGGGCTCTGTGCCTGGCATTTCCACATGCAGAACGCCGAGTGGATAGGATCCCTCGTACAGCCAGGGCTCACCCTCGCTTGCCGGTAACCGGCTCGGATTGCGCTCGACGATAACGGCACGGGTTCGTCCCGACCTGAACAAATGCACAGCTATAGACCCAAATTCAGGATCGTCAGCAGCGCGGGAACTATCGCGGTAATCGATCATGGGTTCCTGGGTGGGCTCGGCGTTGGGGGCTGTATAGAGAGCTGTGTTTGCTGCTGGGCTAATATACCGGGGGAGGTTCCCAGTACCCACATAATCATTGATTCATTTTCCAGCAGAAGTTTTTCCGTGCTGGTGAGCGGCTGCTCGACAAAACCTCCACCAGGAGATTGGCAGCAGTTTCTTTGTTAGAGCTTGGCGAAACGGAGTGATCTCATGAATTGCCGTCTTCATCCTTGAGCACAAAAAGAGAGACCGCCTCGCAGCGGTCTCTCCAATTATAAGCAGCTCCGTTGATCAGGTGGCTCGCTTGAACGCATCCCTTGCTGCCTGATTGGCACGATCGAATGCCGCGCGGCTTTCCGTCAGGGCTGCCGTGAGGGCGGACCATGACTGGCCCCCTGCCTGGTTCAGCTTCTGGAGTTTTTCCTCCGCTGTGGCGGCGTCGGCGTTCATTCGCTTCACGACCGCATCGAGTTCGCCCCGGCGTTCCGCTGTGAATTCTTTTGCGGAGCTTGCAAACTTGTCGGCCGCTTCGCGCCACGCTTTCAGTTGGGCGGAGGATTGAAGCTTGAAAGTCGCCTGCTCTTGCTCGATTTGCTTGCCAAAGCTCTCCACGTACTTCCTAACTTCCGCCTCGAAGGCGTTCCACTCAGACTCCAAGTTTGACTTTGCGCTGGTCCAAGCCGCCTCGTTAGTTTCCGACTGCTTCTTGACGGTGTCCCGGAAGTCATCACGCTTCTTGCAGAGGTCAGCGAGAGCTTTGTTGGCCTTATCGCGGGCATCGGCTTCCACGATACCGACTTTCCCTTCGAGCGATGTCAGGGCGGCATCCATCTCATCGAGGCGCTCTTTGGCCCAATTAACATAATAGTGGGAACTGCTTTGCGTACCCATTGCTCTACTCCATGAATGTCTGTGCAGTTAATGTGCATGCTATCCCCACCACTTCTATATGGGTCAGCATCAAACCTGATCTTATTCAGACGTGCACCGAAGGTGTTCCAAGTCTGAAAGGTCGCTTGTTTGAGATGGTGTCACTGAACGTGTGAATCAAGTGGCTCATCGGCGGTGCTGCAAAGGCCGGCGTCCGGTCTACATTTCGCAGCGGTAAGTCTCGGCGAACTTGCCTCGTTCGGTAGCTTGACCTTCAACACCGGACTTAGGAGATCCTCTTCGGTGGCCATCCTATTGTCGTGACTGCCACCACGTCGCGATCAGCCCGAACAGGATCATCAGCGGAAGTGCGAACAGCAGCACCGTCCATACTGTCAGTGCCACTCCGAGAACCAGTCCGGCGATGACGACGAAGGCGAGCGCGGCCGCCAGCATGATGAGCCAAGCGCGCCATCCGGTGACGACGGTCGGGACGCCGTTGCGATAGATCACGATCATAGAGGTCGGTTTCCTTCACTGAGGAAGCAGGTCCCTGACACGCAGACTAGACGCCCACCGGGATCTTGGAAGCCATCATTTTGCGGCGGTCGATGCGGCGGCCATCGACAATAAAGGTTCCGTCACCCACCGCGTGGATCATTCGCTTCTCCTTGCGCGCGGAATCGATGTGAGCCGCTACTCCTTCAAGCACGACGATGTTGTGCCTCGCTACGATGTCAATGACCTTGCACTCAATGTTGGCGAGGCACTCCTTGATCAACGGCGCCTTGACGACTTTGGCGGGTACAGCCGTGAGCCTGAACTTGGCGAACTTGTCTGTGTCGGCACCCGAGCAGGTCCCGATCCCGACCACCCGATCAAGGAGGTCCACTGTGGGAATGGCGATCACGCATTCCCGCGACTTTCGCAAAGCCGCGTAGGAGAAATTCCACTCTCCCGTGGTGATTGCGAACACCGGAGTGAAGTCTAGCACCATGGTCCACGAGATGGTCATGACGTTGTCCCTGTCCCCGTCGGTGGTCGTGACAAGAACGACGGGGCCTGGCTCGATCAGAGTGAAGGCCTTGCTCAACTTTAGATGACGCATTTCCGTATCTCCTGTGTGCCAAGATCGGGCACCCAAGCGAGCCGCGCGGTCGACCGTCAACGCGCGATTGCCGGACAAACTTTACGCGACCATTCTTTCGACCTTTGCTAAAGTGCTAAAGGCAAACCATTTGGCCATGCCTCCCTCCAAGGTTCGATCGCCGGTGACGACCAGCCTGCCTGAACTCTCCTGCTTACGCACCATAGTCAGCCGTGATCTGGCCACGTGAATCAGAGATTTGAAGAGCTTTGGCAGGAAGATGCGCCATGGCTCGCAATCGGGTTCAGTTTCAGAAGGGCCTCTCAGAGGCCGAGTTCGATGCCCTCTACGGATCGGAAGGCAAGTGTCGGGCAGCGATCATCGCCTGGCGTTGGCCCAATGGCTTCGTCTGCCCGCACTGTGGAAGTCGCCGGCACAGCCACATCGCCACCCGCGACAAGTTCCAGTGTTCGGCCTGCCGCACGCAGACTTCGCCGATTGCGGGAACCATCTTCGCGGCCACGAAGGCGCCGCTGACCACATGGTTCCGGGCCATGTACCACCTCACGCAGTCCAAGCATGGAATCTCCTCGATTGAGCTCGGTCGGCGTCTCGGTGTCACGCAGACCACGGCCTGGAAGATGAAGACGAAGCTGGCCGAGGTCATGCGCCGCTCAAGCGACAGGGATCGGCTGCACGGGCGCATCGAGATGGACGATGCTTATCTGGGCGGCGAGCGTTCGGGCGGAAAGACGGGACGTGGCAGTCCTGGCAAGACGCCCATCATCGCTGCCGTCGAGACCACGGACGACGGCAAGCCTAAGCGGCTCAAAATCCGACGCATTGCCCGGTTCAAGCGCAAGCGCATGAAGTCACTGGCCAAGCGCTTGATCGCGGCGGGCTCAACCGTGGTCACGGATGGCCTTGCCTGCTTCAAGGGCGTCACGGATGCTGGGAGCGATCACATGGTCATCATCACAGGATCGGGTCGCCGCGCCGCGCGTCACCCCGCCTTCAAGTGGGTGAATACGATCCTCGGCAACATCAAGAGCTCCATCGTGGGCACTTACCGTGCTGTCCGCCGCAAGCACATGGTGCGAACGCTCGCGGAGTTCGAGTGGCGCTTCAACAACCGAACCCACCTCGCGGCTATGATCCCCGTCCTCGGACAAGCCGCGGTGAACACGTGCCCCGTCACCTATGACGATCTCAAATGGGCTGACTATGGTGCGTAAGCGGGAGAGTTTTTGACGGCATGGTCTCCGCCTTTCCCTATTATCCAGAGTTTGAGCAGCGCATTCCCTGCTCTGATGTTCACCTTGGAGTATGCAGAACCGGGTATAAATTTCTCCGGTTTGTATGAAACCAAGTCAGGCAAGGTGCGGAAGAAATGGACCGGTGATTACACTCCTGCTGTGTGGGACCCCGCAGTAGATATTGAGGAGTACGAGCGCCAATTTGAAGAATAGCGGTCAAGTGATTGGCTGCTGTCCGCAAAAGGGATGGCAGCCGATGTCGGAACGCGCCGCCGATTAGAGTGGCCTTGGTGCCGTGACCAACGGGCCTACACCCAACGCACTGTTCAAACGAGCAAAGCGCTCTGTCTGACCTTTCCTTGCTGGAAGGGTCCGGGCTGCGCTTTGCGCACTGGATGGGCGCTAAGCGTACAATTGGAAAGAGAAGAGAGATTTGCTATTGACACAAAAGAAATCCAAAGCACAGGCGAAGCGGAAGCCTCGCCCGACCGCTCGTCGCAACGTCTCTGAAAGAGGCCGCTCACAGCTGCACAGACGAGATCGAACGACAGTAGGAGGCTCGAGCGTCTGATGGAAAGTGCCGGAGAGGATTTCAACGCCAGAAATCTGACTGCAGCGGAACGGAAGCTGCAGCAGGCGTTGGAAATCTCAAGAAATATGCGCAGGTCAGCGGGACCTGCAAACCGCTGACATTTTGTCCAGCCTTGCCGGGCGTTCGTGACCATAAAGAAGATCTTGATGGTATGGGCACCGCTCTGCGGCAGGCGTTGGATATTTACGAACGTCGTTTGGGGGAATACCACCCCGATACCAATGATGTTCGTTCGCGTCTTGAACTTGTGCTGATGAGGATTGGCGACCATGAGGACGCGGAAAACCTACTGAGAAAGACTTTGGCCGATCGGGAAGCTCGTCTCGGGCCGCAGCACCCCGACACCGCCAAGACCCTGTTCGAGTTGGGATCGGTATTGGCACGGAAGGGCGATAGGCGGGCGGCAATTTCAGCTTCTCGTAGGGCGCTAGAGATCCAGACCAGCGTCCTCGGCCGTGGTCACAAAGATACCCTCCTGACGATGACAAACTTGAAATACGTCTTGTGAACGGCAACTCCGACGAAGCGATCTGGCTTTTGGAGGAGGCCCTAAACCTTAGTACCGCGGCGCTAGGGTCCAGGACAAGTCCACCATCGCCGTCCGTCGTGCCCTCAATCGTGTGCTTGCTGCAGCAGGAGACAGGCGTCGGAATAGCGGTAGCGGCGGCAAGACCGTTCATTGATCGAAGAAAGAACCACAGAGGAGTTCGAAAATGGATCAAGATGCGAACGAAAATCCCGCAGAATTCGATGACGTGGACGAATATGACGACACCAATCTCACCTTTCAGGAGGTTGCTGAAGTCGCGGTGAATGACGCATTGTCGGCCTTCATATCGGAAATGAATTCAAATATTTCCGAGTTGGATTTCTATATCACGATGGGCGGGGATGGTATTCTTCCGCATTTCTTCATCGAGCATACATGTTTCGAGGTGGCCATAGAGTTTATGGGCAGACATTTTTACTACCGCGGGTAATGAGCATCCATTGGATCTGGATTAGGCGC
>CAVPTI010000004.1:0-107763 GCA_963708775.1 uncultured Alphaproteobacteria bacterium
AACAGCCGGCGGTAATGGCCAGCAGCGGACGTCAAAGTGGGCCGTCCGGCGCGGAACACAACCTGATAGAATCGCTGTCTAGTCCCTATCCAGCGATGGGTGAAGCCATGCCACTGCTCCCATATCGCCGTTGCTGACTTCGCTTTTCAACATCGTGCGGGAAAAATACAACGCTGAACACAGAACTTGGGAGAGCTATCTCACCTTCTCGCCGGCGATTTAAACTGTTCACCGCAGCACCGAACATCCAACGGGAAGGCGATGTTGACCTCTTGTTGAGGTGCCTCGAGGATGAATTCAACACGGAACAAGTATGCGTCCGAAGTAGATTTTTCTTTCCACTACCAGATGATGTTTTCTGAGACTTGGATCGTTGGTGTTTACGAAATCCTCCGAGCCTTTCGACAGCGCGATCAGAAAAGCTGCAGCGGCCGGCAAAGCAACATCGGGCGTGTCGGAGTTGGAGGTGTTTAAATCGGTATTCACTGACTTCGAGCTCTTGCGAATGCCCTTAGCTAAATTTGAGATCG
Organism: uncultured Alphaproteobacteria bacterium; assembly: GCA_963708775.1. GTDB lineage: Bacteria > Pseudomonadota > Alphaproteobacteria > Rhizobiales > Hyphomicrobiaceae > JAGVSR01. Next base: position 531 of record CAVPTI010000004.1, read on the forward strand.
CAAAGGACGATAAGTTGGGACAGCCTTTGCCCATGCGCCGCGTTGGTGAAGAGAAAACTCAATCGGTTGAGTTCTATGATCCGAAAAACCCCGCTCATTTCATCATGCCCAAAGGGGTGTCCGCGCGGGGGTCGGCGGTGTGGCTCGCTCTAGACGGCCGAAGTCTACGTCAGCATTGGGTGGAGCGGCGCGATCTCGCGGATCGGCTGTTGTCATTGCACGAACTGGTAAGGGGTGCCGGTGAGTTAGAAGCCGAGCAAAGAGCTGCTGCGCAGTCTCCCGAGATGCTGAGCAATAGTTACTGATATTCGCGCACGTGTGCAATGGGTCAGTTGCTGCGCTGTGCTCGACTATCAGAATGTCGGCTAAGCCACCAAGACATGATGTGGCCGGCGGACGTTGCCCGTGGCTTGTGACGACTTCCGCTTTTGTATAGAAGCAGCCCACCCCCCACACCCCCCTTTCCACCCGCGCGCGGCCTCCCTATGTTCACCTGAACACACCCCCAACCCTGAGGGGGACGATGTCGAGCCCCACGCTCCGCACGCTTTAGCAGCTCCCCCTCGGAGCCGGCGCCGCTGTCGCAAATCCGCACTGATCCTCATCGACTGCCAGCAGACCCGAAACATGCGGCTCCGCCCCCGACGCCCGTGTTCCCAACTCCGTGTATCGTGCCAAAGACAGCGCACGTCGGCGGGGGATATCAATGGAAGTACTTGGGCAATTGGCCGCTTGGAGCCTGATCGCATTCGGCCTCCTCCTCTTTGCCACCCAAGTCGCTGCGCGCGAGTTTGGCTATTGGCTGGGACAGCGGCACAACGCGTTGCGGGGCACCGGCGATGCGGAGGGCGTCGGCCTGATCACCACCGGAATGATCGGGCTGTTGGGATTTGTGCTGGCGCTCATGCTGTCGTTCGGCAGCACTCGCTTTGACGAGCGCCGCCAGGGAACCTTGGACGAGGCAAATGCGATCGGCACGGCGTGGCTGCGCGCCGAAGCGTTGGGCAATCCGAGCGGCTCTCAAATCGCGAAACTGTTGAAGGACTACGTTGCGGTGAGGCGCGACTACATACAGGCCGACCGGGTTCCATCGGAGCTTCGCGAAATCAATCAGCGCTCGACCAAGTTGCAACAAGAAATCTGGTCAGAGTTGACAAAAGTAGTTCGCGAGCGACCCGATCCCGCGGCGGTCGCGCTCATGTCGGCACTCAACGATGTCTTCGACAGGGGAACATCCGAGCGGTTTGCTCATGACAACAGGATTCCAGAGAGTTTGTTTTGGCTGCTGATGGTTCTGGCCCATCTCTCGATGGGCGCGCTCGGCTATCAACTGGGCCTGAAGGGCCAACGGTCTCACGTTTTGGCCAGCTTGCTGACCGCAGTGTGGACCGCAGTGATTGTCGTCATCCTCGATCTGAGCGCGCCTCGCCTGGGGGCGATCCGCACAAGCGTGGACGTGTACGACTGGGTGCTGGAGGACATGAACGGGCCTGCGCAGGAGAGGACGAAGTAGGCGCGGGTGCGAATCCGCCCTTGGCACCCACCCCCGGCCTCCCTATGTTCACCTGAACACACCCCCAACGATGAGGCCTCCGATGTCGAGCCCCACGCTGCGCACGCTTCTGCAGCTCCCCTCCGAGCCCGCGCCGCTGTCCAAGTCCGCGCTGATCCTCATCGACTGCCAGCAGACCTACCGCGAAGGCATCATGCAGCTCGAAGGCGTCGAACCGGCGCTCGACGAGTGCGCGCGCCTGCTCGCCCGCGCGCGCGCCGCCGGAACGCCCGTCATCCACATCCAGCACGACGCCGGCCCCGGCTCGCCCTACGACGTCACCGCCCCCATCGGCCAGATCGCCGAGCCCGTCGCGCCGCGCGCGGACGAGAAAGTCATCACCAAAAAACTGCCGAGTTCCTTCGAGGGCACCGACCTCGACGCCGAACTGAAACGCCTCGGCGTCACCGACCTCGTGCTCGCCGGCTTCATGACGCACGTCTGCATCAACTCCACCGCGCGCGCCGCGTTCAACCACGGCTACCGTCCGACCGTCGTCGCCGCCGGCACCGCCACGCGCTCCATTCCCGATCCGACCGGTGGTGATGTCCCGGCCGCAGCGCTGCACACCGCGTCGCTGGCCGCGCTGTCCGATATCTTCGCCATCGTCGTCCCCGACCAGAGCAAGGTGCCGGCATGACCGAGCCAAACTCTGTCGAAACTGTCCTGCGCGTCACCGCCACCGATGCGGCGCTCGCCATGATCGCCAAGATCGAGGCCATGCACGGGCCCCTGCTCTTCCATCAGTCCGGCGGCTGCTGCGATGGCTCCGCGCCCATGTGCTACCCGCGCCACGACTTCCGCGTCGGCGCGCAGGATGTCTTCCTCGGCGAGATCGGCGGGCACCCGTTCTACATCGGCCGCCAGCAGTTCGAGTATTGGCAGGACACGCACCTGATCATCGACGTCGTTCCCGGCCGCGGCTCCGGCTTTTCCCTCGAAGCCCCGGAAGGCGTGCGCTTCCTCACCCGCTCGCGCGTCTACTCAGACGCGGAATTCGATGTCCTCGGCCGGATGGGTCCGCCCCCGACCGGCGTCGATCGTCCCGCCCTCTAACCGCACGATCGGTTGCTTACATTTTAGGCGATCCGCTGGCGCCGACATCAGCGACGCCCCAACGTGACAGACAAAACCCTGCAATATCAGCGGCCTTCACTCTGGCACGGCGCCTGCAATGCTTAACGCATAATGCATCTAGGGTTCCGGCCGTGCGAGGTGTCCGCGCGGTGCCTGGTCCAAGAGATGCGCTCCCGGCCGATGCGCGCAATCGTGTCGTCCGGAGCCACGGCGGGACAAAAGCCCGGGAGACCTGTACCGCGAGAAGCCTCGGCTTTCGGACGGACGGCCTCCTCGACGCGCTCTCGTCCATGCGCATATCAGGCCCTCAGTCCGATCTTCGTTGCCCTCCGGTTGATACAAACGGTGGTGACAAGGAGATCCCCATGACGAGCCGCCCTTCCTCGAAACTCGGCCTCGGCCTCGCAGCTTTGGCGGCGATGGCGCTGCCGCTCGCGGCACCAGCCAGCGCTGAGCCGAAGAAAGAATTCAACGTCTGCTGGACGATCTACGCCGGCTGGATGCCCTGGGGCTATGCCAGCGACAACGGCATCGTGAAGAAGTGGGCCGACAAGTACGGCCTGAAAATCAACGTCACGCAGGTCGGCGACTACGTCGAGTGCATCAACCAGTTCACCGCCGGCAAGTTCGACGCGGCCACCTCCACCACCATGGACGCGCTCGCCATTCCCTCCGTCGGCGGCGTCGACACCACCGTCCTCATTGCTGGCGATTACTCCAACGGCAACGACGGCCTCATCCTCAAAGGCAAGACCAAACTCGAAGACATCAAGGGCCAGAAGGTCAACCTGCTGGAACTCTCCGTCTCGCATTACTTCCTTGCCCGCGCGCTCGGCACTGTCGGCCTGACGGAAAAAGACATCACCATCGTCAACACCACCGACGCCGATTGGGTCTCCGCCTACAAGACCGGCGACGTAACGGCGATCGTCGCATGGAACCCGATGCTGGCCGACATCGATGCCGAGAAGGATGCCAACATGGTCATCACCTCGACCTCGTTCCCCGGCGAAATCGTCGACGCGCTGATCACCAACACCGCGCTCATCAAGGAAAACCCCGACTTCGCCAAGGCACTGACAGGCGCATGGTTTGAAGTCGTGGCCCTCACCGTGGACGCCGGTGAAAAAGGCAAGGCGGCACGTGAATCGATGGGCAAGGCCTCGGGCACCGATCTCGCCGGATTTGAGGCTCAGCTCGCGACCACGAAGCTCTTCACCACGCCCGAAGGAAGCCGTCGAATTCATCGTCGATCCCAAGGACAAGGAGCGCTTCGACTACGTGCGCAAGTTCTCCTTCGAGAAGGGTCTCTACGGTCAGGGCGCCAAGAGCGTCGATGACATCGGCATCGAGTTCGCCGACGGCTCGATCCTCGGCTCCAAGGACAACGTAAAGCTCCGCTTCACCGCCGAGTATCAAGAAGCTCGCCGCCGAAGGCAAGCTCTGACGCACATGGCTCCGGCGCGGGAGTGGTCCCGCGCCGGACCTGAAGCCTGATCACACACGCATAAGGTCCGCCATGCCCTCGAACTTCAAATCGCTCCCTATCGTGGATGTCAGCGGTCTCTATTCCGCCGACCTCGCCGCCCGTCAGCGCGTCGCCGACGCGATCGGCGCCGCCTCGCGCGATTCAGGCTTCCTCTACATCGTCGGCCATCCGATCAAGAACGAAACGCGCGACCGCCTGCTCGCCGCCACGAAAGCGTTCTTCGCCCGGCCGCCCGAAGAAAAAATGAAGTCTTACATTGGCCTCTCGAAGTCGCATTCCGGCTACGTTCCTCCCGGTGAGGAAGTGTTCTACGGCCAGAAGCCCGATCGCAAGGAAGCCTTCGACGTCTCGCTCGATGTGCCCGAAGACGACCCGGAAGTCCTCTCCGGCCGCACACCGATGCTGGGCCCGGTGCAATGGCCGGATGACGCAGAATTCAAAGCCGCTGTTGGCGGCTACTACACCGAAGTCGCCGATCTCGCGCGCACACTCTTTCGCGGCTTCGCCCTCGCTCTCGAACTTCCCGAAAACTACTTCGAGGCCTACCTGAAGAAGCCGCCGAGCCAGCTCCGCCTCATCCACTACCCATTCGCGCCCGATGCACCCGCCGACGAACCCGGCATCGGCGCCCACACCGATTACGAGTGCTTCACGATCCTCTGGCCGACCGCCCCCGGTCTTGAAGTCATGAACGGCGCCGGCGAATGGATTGACGCGCCACCGATCGAAGGCGGCTTCGTCATCAATATCGGCGATATGCTGGAAGCCTGGACAAATTCCACCTTCGTCGCCACGTCACATCGCGTGCGCAAAGTGAAAGAGGAACGCTACTCTTTCCCCTATTTCGCCGCCTGCGATTATCACACCGTCGTCGAGCCGCTCCCGCAGTTCATCAAGCCAGGCGATAAGCCGCGCTGCGAGCCGCTCGTTGCCGGCGACCATCTCCTCGCGCAAACCGCTCAGACGTTCCAGTACCTGAAGAAGCGCATCGAGGCCGGCACCTTCACGCTGCCCGAAGGCGCGCGCAAGCTGTCGAGCTTCGGCCAGGAAGCCGTCCATGCGAGTGCCCCGAAATGACGCTTGAAGAGGTCGCCGCGGCCGCACCGCAGACGAACACACTCCGCGTGCCCGATTGGGCGCTCGGCTGCGTGCGGCGGCGCTCGATCACGATGGCGACGGGTGTCGAAGACACCCTGACCCGCGTCTTCTGGGTGCAGGCGCACGGTATGACCGGCGACATCCGCATCCATCCTGCCCGGCCCCAGATCGCAGCCGATACGAACCTCGCGTCACTGGACCGCGAAACCTTGAGCCTGCTGGCCAGCGTCGAAGGAGGGGTTGCCAAAACGTCGTGGGCCGAACCGGTCATGTCCTGGGCCGACTGGATCGGCTTCCAGCCCTACGACAAGTACCCCGAGCCCGGACAGATGCGCCGCATCGGCGACTGCATGATCGAATTCGCCCCCTCTGGCGCCTACGTCGAAGATTGGCGCTTCCTACCCAGCGCACCTGGTCTCCTCGCAGGTCTCCAGCTCATTTCTGAAACGGACGACTACGGTCGCTCGTCGCGCGCACCGGCGGCCTCGTCGTTGCCGGCGATCACGCCATCCGCACGCTCGCCCGCCGCGACGAACTCCCTGACGGCACCCGCGCCCAGGATTTTGTCCGCGCCAGCATCGATCCGGCCGCTGCTCTCGCTCGGGTCTTCGACTGCATCACCGACTACATGGTCCGCGACGGCGCCCTCTGGATCATCAACGCCTCCACCGATCCCCGGCGTGAAGGACTGCGCGTCGCGCTCACTGGCGACCTTTCGCTCGGCACCGATCCGGCAACCCTGGTCGAAACCGTGACGGAGAACTGCCGGCATCACCCAGCGCCTTTGGCGGATCGACAGCCTCGAAGCCGATCACGCTTTCAGCCAAATCGACACCGCTCGGCCCCGATCAACGCGCCTGGCTCGACCGCGAAGCCGACACCCTCCTGGCCCCACTCGAAGCCATCACCTCACGGAAGGTCGCCTGATGCGCATCATCAACCGGCATCCCAGCCGCGGGCTCTACGTACCTGCTCGCCGCCCTGCCGTTCATCGCACTCGCCGTCGCCTACAGCATCGGCAGCTACCAGCGTCTCAGCATCAACCCCGCCGACAAAATCCTTCCCTCCGTCACGCAGATGATGGACGCCATGAACGAACTCATGTTCGTTCAGGACAAGCGCACCGGCGATTATCTTTTCTGGTCTGACACCGCCATCAGCCTCTGGCGGCTCGCCTGCGGCATGGGCATTTCCATCGCCGATCTCTTTGATCCTCGGCGTGGCAGCCGGGTTCATCCCATGGGTCCGCGCGCTCGTGAAGCCGTTCGTGGAAGCCTTCTCCCTGATCCCGCCGATCACAATCCTCCCGATTCTCTTCATCCTCGTCGGCCTCGACGAGGCCTCCAAGATCACGCTCATCGCCATCGGCACCGCGCCCTCTGATGCTGCGCGCCGTTGCGCTCGCGGTCGAGGAAATCCCCCACGAAATGATCGTCAAGGCGCAGACACTCGGCGCCTCGACTTGGCAGATGATCACCCGTGTCGTGCTCCCGCAGGTCCTTCCCGAAGCTCATCGTCGCCACGCGGTTTGCGCTCATCCCCGCCTGGATCTTCCTCGTCTCCGCCGAAGCCATCGCCGCCGTCAGCGGGCTGGGCTATCGCATCTTCCTCGTCCGCCGCTTCCTCTCCATGGACGTCATCATTCCGTACGTCCTGTGGATCACGCTTCTCGCGTGGCTCATGGACATCTCCCTTGCCATGCTGCAGCGCCGCCTCTTTCCCTGGTTCCAGCCGGAGAGCAAATCATGACCACCCTCGTCCTGGAGAAAATCTGGAAAGAGTACGGCGACCAGATCGTGCTCGAGAACATCGACATCACGATTGAAAGCGGCTCCTTCGTCGCTCTGGTCGGTCCTTCCGGCTGCGGCAAGACCACGTTGCTCAAAATGCTGCTCGGCGAAGAGCGACCGACCAGCGGCCGCATCCTCCTCGACGGCGTGCCACTCAAGCCCGAACCCGACTGGGATCGCGGCGTGGTCTTCCAGCGCTATTCGGTTTTTCCGCACCTCACGGTTCTCGGCAACGTGCTCGTCGGCCGCGAATTCGAAAAATCGCGTCTTCTGGGGCCGCCTGTTCGGCACCAGACGCGAAGCCGCCATCGAAGACGCGCGCACGCTCCTCAAATCCGTCGGCCTCTCCGATCACGAAAACAAATATCCGGCCGCACTGTCTGGCGGCATGCAGCAGCGTCTCGCCCTCGCGCAGGCCCTCATGCGCAAACCCAAAGTCCTGCTCCTCGATGAACCCTTCGGCGCGCTCGATCCCGGCATCCGTGCCGAAGTCCACGCGCTCATGAATGAACTCTGGGTCGAGCAGGGCATCACCGTCGTCATGGTCACGCACGATTTGTCCGAAGCCTTCCGCCTCGGCACACGCGTCATCGCGCTCGAACGCCGCCGCAATCGACCCGAGGAAAAGGAACGCTACGGCGCGACCATCGCACACGATATTGCGGTCTGGCCCCCGAAGAAGCAGAAGAAGCTCAATGGCAGCGGGATCGTCACCGAAACGCCGCCACTCCTCGCCGCGGACGCCTCAGCGGCCGTCCATTAGCTCGCCACCTCCGGACAGGGACGGCCCTGATCCGGTCATCCGAAATCCCGGGACGACCCGGACTTGGATTGCGCCGCGTCGTCGACCAACGCGGCCAAGCAAGAGGGAGAGTTGCATGTCCGCAGTCATCCACGCCGACACGATGAAGTCCGGCAAGCACTGGTCGTTCAGCGTCCGCCGCAACACGCGCCTGCGCCTCACCGACGTCGACGGCGGCGCCAATGTCGCGATGCTGTTCTACAATCCGCAAAACCTCACCGAGCGCTACAACGCGCCCGACACACTGAAGTGCCAGCACACGTTCCGCCTCACCACCGGCCACTGCCTCTACTCCGATATGGGCCGCATCTTCTGCTCCATCGTCGCCGACACACACGGCTGGCACGACACGGTCTGCGGCAACTCCAATAAAGCGATCGTCGCCAAGAAGTGGGGCGAGGCGCCCTACCAGACGCACCGCAATGACTGGCACCAGAACGGCTTCGACAGCTTTCTCGTCGAAGCTGGCCAAATACGGCATGAAGCGCCGCGACCTCGCAGCCAACGTCAATTGGTTCAGCAAGGTCGCCGTCGATGAAGCGGGCGTCATCGGCTTCGACCCGTCCGCCGCCAAGCCCGGCGCGACCGTCGAACTGCGCTTCGAGATGGACACGCTCGTGCTCTTCCACACCTGCCCGCACCCGCTCGATCCCGCAGCCGAGCTATCCGCGCAAGACCGTTCGCTTCGAACTGTTCGACGGCCCAGCCGCTACGGAGACGACGCCTGCCGACTCTCCGCCCCGGAAAACGGCCGCGGGTTCGAGAACAATCGCATCTTCCACGCCTGCGGCTGCCACTGAGGGAGGGCCGACACATGATCAAGGAAAGCCATCTCTCCGCCGAGACCGCCAGCTACCGCAAGGTCGTCCCCGCCGGCGACTACTGGATGCACATCGTCAGAAAAGGCGAGACCTTCCGCATCCTCGACCTCGAAGGCAATCAGGCCGCCGACACGCTCTTCTTCAACGCCGACGATCCGCACGAGCGCTACTCCGCCTGCGACACCATCCGCGAGCAGGGCAACGTCTTCCTCACGGCGGGCACCGTTCTGATGTCGGATCTGTGCCGCCCGATGCTGACCATCACCGCCGACACGGTCGGCCGCCACGACACGCTCGGCGGCGCCTGCGCGACGGAAAGCAACACCGTCCGCTACGCGCTGGAAAAATTCTCCATGCACGCCTGCCGCGACAGCTTCCTCCTCGCCGTCGCCGAGAACGAGCACTACGGCCTCGATAAGCGCGACATCGCGCACAACATCAACTTTTTCATGAACGTACCCGTCACCGCGGAAGGCGGCCTCACCTTCGCCGACGGCCTCTCCGCCCCCGGCAAGTATGTCGAGATGCGCGCCGAAATGAACGTCATCGTTCTCATTTCCAACTGCCCGCAGCTCAATAACCCGTGCAACGCCTACAACCCGACCCCGGTCGAGGTTCTCATCTGGGACGCCGGCGCATGACCATGTTCAAGAAAGTTTTGATCGCCAACCGCGGCGCCATTGCCTGCCGCATCATCCGTACGCTCGACAAAATGGGCATTGCGAGCGTCGCAGTCTATTCGGAAGCCGATCGTCACTCGCGCCACGTCGCGCTGGCGACGGAAGCCGTGTGCATCGGCCCCGCCGCCGCCGCGCAAAGCTATCTCAACGTCGAGCGCATCCTGGAAGTCGCACGCGAAACCGGCGCAGAGGCCATTCACCCCGGCTACGGCTTCCTCTCCGAAAATCCTGACTTCGCTGAAAGCTGCGCCAACGCTGGTATCGCCTTCATCGGCCCAACGCCGAACCAGATGCGCGCGTTCGGCTTGAAGCACAAAGCCCGCGAACTGGCGCTTGCCGCCGGCGTGCCCCTCGCTCCCGGCTCCGGCCTTATCCGCGACCTCGACCACGCCCGCGAGGAAGCCGCCCGCATCGGCTATCCCGTCATGCTGAAAAGCACCGCAGGCGGCGGCGGCATCGGGTTGCAGCTCATCGCCACCGAAGCCGAACTCGCGCCCATGTACGAGCGCGTCGAGCGGCTTGCCCGCAACAATTTCAAAGACGCCGGCCTCTTCCTCGAAAAATACGTCGCCCGCGGCCGCCACATCGAAGTGCAGCTCTTCGGTGATGGCGAAGGCAACGTCGTGGCTCTCGGCGAACGCGATTGCTCCGCCCAGCGCCGCAACCAGAAAGTCATCGAGGAGACGCCCGCGCCCGGCCTCTCCGACGCGACGCGCAACGGAACTCTGGAACACCGCCATCGCGCTCGGCAAGTCAGTGAATTACGCCAGCGCCGGCACCGTCGAATTCCTCTACGACAGCGACACGAACGCGTTCTACTTCCTCGAAGTGAACACGCGCCTCCAGGTCGAACACGGCGTCACGGAAGAAGTCACGGGCGTCGATCTGGTCGAATGGATGGTGCGCCAGGCGGCAGGCGAATGCCCGCCGCTCGACCAATCAAAAATCGCACCGTGCGGCGCGTCGATCCAGGTCCGCCTGTACGCCGAAGACCCCGGCCGCGACTTCCGACCGAGCGCCGGACTGCTCACCCATGTCTCGTGGGCACCCGATACGCGCATCGAAACCTGGGTCGAGAGCGGCAGCGAAGTCTCGCCTTTCTACGATCCCATGATCGCCAAGATCATCGTGCGCGGATCGACACGCGCTGAAGCGCTGACGAAAATGCAAGCGTCACTCGCGGCAACTCGCATCGGCGGCCTCGAAACAAATCTCGATTACCTGCGCCAGCTCGCATCATCCGCTGTGCTGGCCGATGGCGAAATGCTGACACAGACACTCGCCACTTTCGACTACGAAGCGCCGACCATCGAAGTGCTCGTCCCCGGCACGCAGTCGACAATCCAGGATTGGCCGGGTCGCACCGGCTACTGGGCCGTCGGCGTGCCGCCGTCCGGGCCAATGGATCACCTCTCCTTCCGCTACGCCAACAAGCTCGCCGGCAACGCCGAAGGCGCACCCGGCCTCGAAATCACGCTCGCCGGTCCCACGCTCAAGTTCAACACCGCCGCCGTCATCGCACTCACCGGCGCAGAAATCCCCGCCACGCTCGACGGCGTTCCCATTCCAATGTGGCAGCCCGTTCCCGTCAAAGCCGGCGCAACGCTCAAGATCGGTACGGTATCCAGCGCCGGAGCACGCGCCTATCTTGCCGTGCGCGGCGGCTTCGACGTTCCCCTCTATCTCGGCAGCGCGTCCACATTCACGCTTGGAAAATTCGGCGGCCACGGCGGTCGCGCCCTCATGCCGGGCGACATCCTCCACATCGCCGGATCCTACGCAGCGGAACCGCCCGCCATAACCTGGTCCCGCAGCCCTTGCACCCCGATTGCGTCCGGCCATGGCGCATCGTTGGGACATCGGCGTGCTCTACGGTCCCCACGGCGCGCCTGACTTCTTCACGCCCGAGGACATCGACATGTTCTTCGGCACCGATTGGGAAGTGCACTACAATTCCAATCCCACCGGCGTCCGCCTCATCGGTCCCAAACCGCAATGGGCTCGCCGCGACGGCGGCGAAGCCGGTCTCCATCCAAGCAACATCCACGACAACGCCTACGCCATCGGCGCCATCGACTTCACCGGCGACATGCCCGTGATCCTCGGTCCCGATGGTCCCTCGCTCGGCGGCTTCGTCTGCCCCGCCACCATCGTTGCCGCCGAACTGTGGAAGCTCGGCCAGCTCCGCCCCGGCGACAAGGTCCGCTTCGTCCGCCTCACGCCTCAGGAGGCAGCCGCACGTGAAGCGATCCAAAACATCGAGATTGCAACACTGGCCTCTGCACCTCCGCAGCAGCGCCCGATGCTTTCATGCTCGGCGCCGACGACTGCATCGTCTCCGTTCGCGAAGCGAAGAACGGCCTGCCCCGCGTCGTCGCCCGTCGCGCCGGCGACAAGTACCTGCTCATCGAATATGGCGATCTCGTTCTCGACCTCGAACTTCGCTTCCGCGTCCACGTCCTGATGACGCGCCTGGAAGAGAAGAACCTCGCCGGCATCCTCGATCTCACACCCGGCATTCGCTCCCTTCAAATTCATTACGACAGCCTTTCGCTTCCGCTCGCCAAGCTGCTCGCGACCCTCTCCAGCATCGAAGACGGCATGGGCGACATCGGCGACATCGAGGTCCCCTCGCGCATCGTCCACATGCCGCTCTCCTGGGACGATCCACAAACGCAGCTCGCCATCGACAAATACATGCAATCGGTCCGCGCCGACGCGCCGTGGTGCCCCTCCAACATCGAGTTCATCCGCCGCATCAATGGCCTCGACGCCATCGCCGACGTAAAGCGCATCGTCTATGGCGCGAGCTACCTCGTGCTGGGCCTCGGCGACGTCTATCTCGGCGCGCCCGTCGCCACACCCGTCGATCCGCGCCACCGCCTCGTCACAACCAAATACAATCCAGCCCGCACCTGGACGCCTGAGAACGCCGTCGGCATCGGCGGCGCCTACATGTGCGTCTATGGCATGGAAGGCCCCGGCGGTTACCAGTTCGTCGGTCGCACCGCACAGGTCTGGAATCGGTTCCACGTCACACGCGAATTCGAAGCCGGCAAACCCTGGCTGTTGCGCTTTTTCGATCAGATCCGGTTCTATCGAAGTGTCAGGCGAAGACCTCCTCTGCCTTCCGCGACGGCTTTCTCACCGGCAAAGCTGGCATGAAGATCGAGGAGACCACCTTCTCACTCGCCGCCTACCGCAAGTTTCTCACCGACAACGCCGAAGCCATCCGCGCATTCAAGACCACGCAGCAATCCGCATTCGAAGCCGAACGCGGCCGCTGGCAGGAGAGCGACCGCGCGGGCGCCATCCTGAATGACGTCGGAACTCCCGATGTCGGCGACGACATTCTGGCGGCGGGCCATACCGCCGTGCAAAGCCCTGTACCCGGCGCGGTTTGGAAAATCGCCGTCGAGCAAGGCAAGCGCGTCCTGGCAGGAGATGTTCTGGTGATCGTGGAATCGATGAAGATGGAAATGCTGGTCCACGCACCGAGCGACGGCATCGTGCACGAATTGAAATGCAGCGAAGGCCGCGCGGTTTCTCTCGGTCAGACCCTCGTCGTCTTGGCGGAGGACGCAGCATGATCGTTTCCCTCGACATCGCCACGCTGACGCAAGCCTACGCCACCGGCACGCTCTCGCCAGAAGCCGTTCTCACCTGCATTTACAATCGCATTGCAGTGGAAGGTGAGCGCCCCGTCTGGATCAGCGTCGTCCCTCGCGCCGAAGCCATGGCCAAACTCAAGACCGCGCCGAAAGGGCCGTCTGTGGGGCGTCCCCTTTGCGGTCAAAGACAACATCGACGTGGCCGGCCTGCCGACAACCTGCGCCTGCCCGGAGTTCGCCTACACCCCAACGCGAAGTGCGACCGTCGTAGAACGGCTTGAGCAAGCCGGCGCCATTCTTATCGGCAAAACCAACCTCGATCAGTTCGCCACCGGCCTCGTCGGCACACGGTCGCCCTACGGCATCCCTTCGAGCGTCTTCGATGCCGACTATATTTCCGGTGGTTCGAGTTCCGGCTCAGCCGTCGCCGTCGCGAGCGGTCTTGCCGCCTTCTCGCTCGGCACCGACACCGCCGGATCCGGACGCGTGCCCGCTGGCTTCAACAACATCGTCGGATTGAAGCCGACCAAAGGTCTTCTCAGCGCCCGCGGCGTCGTCCCCGCCTGCCGAACGCAGGATACCGTCTCGATCTTCGCGCTGACCACCGCCGATGCTGCCCGCGTTCTCGATATCGCCGCCGGATACGATGCCGACGATAGCTATTCACGCACCTGGCCCCGCCCGCGCGTTCATGAGCCTCTTCCAACCGGTCTGCGCGTCGGTGTTCCCGCCGAACCGCTCGAATTTTGCGGCGATAGCGAATGCGAACGGCTGTACGGGCTTGCCGTCGAGCGACTGCGCGAACTCGGTTGCGAGATCGTCCCCTTCGATTTCAAACCGTTCCGTGAAGCAGCAAACCTTCTCTATTCGGGACCCTGGGTCGCCGAACGCCTCGCCGCCATCAAGGACTTCGCATCGAAGAAGCCGGAGTCGATCCATGAAGTGGTGCGCGGCATCATCCTCGGTGCCGAAAAGATCTCGGCCGTCCAAACATTCGAAGGCATGTATCGACTGGCAGACTTGGTCCGACGCGCTGAAGCCGAATGGGCAAAGATGGACACGCTCATCCTTCCCACGTCACCCACGACCTACAAGATCAGCGAAGTCCTGGCCGATCCGATCCGCCTCAATTCGAACCTCGGCCTCTACACCAACTTCGTAAATCTCATGGACCTGTCGGCTCTCGCCGTGCCCGCCGGCTTTCGTCAGAACGGGTTGCCTGTGGGCGTAACCGTCATGGGTCGCGCATTCGCGGACAAGAAGCTGGCCGTGCTCGGCGACGCGCTGCATCGCACGCTGGCCGAAGTCACGGCTCGGCGCAACCTCGATGCCGCTGGCAGCAACACCCGCCATCGCCACGACGCCGTCAAAGCTCATTCAAGTTGCCGTCGTCGGCGCACATCTCACGGGCCAGCCGCTGAACAGTCAGCTCGTCGAGCGCAACGCCCGCCTCGTCCGCACGACGCGCACCGCCCCTGGCTACAGCTTCTATGCCCTCGCCAACACGACGCCCGCCAAGCCCGGGCTTGTTTACGACGGCAAGGGAGCCGGCAACATCGAAGTCGAAGTATGGGAGATGGACGACGCAGCGTTTGGGTCGTTCGTGGCACTCATCCCAGCGCCGCTCGGCATCGGCACCGTAAAGCTAGCCGACGGCTCGAGCGTTAAAGGGTTCGTGTGTGAATCGCACGCCATCATCGATGCAGAGAACATCACGCACACCGGCGGCTGGCGGGCGTGGCTCGCCGCCAAGCGCGCTTAGACCCCAGCGGCCTGTCGTGATTTCCACCAGCGCGTGAGGCTGACTTCGGCCTGCCGCCGCCGGCGGCGAACGAAGGCCCAGTCGACGGAGAGAATAAAGAGGCCGAGCGGCAGCATCCAGATTCCAAGAACCGGCAAAAAGCTGAACACGCCCCCGAAAACAAATGCGAGCCCCAGCAAAGTTCTGCCGAGCCGCGTCTGCGGCAGCTTCTGACGCCGCGACCGTATCCACTCTGAAAGTTCAGCTGCGTCCAGCGAGCGCGGTATGAGCCCGGGTCCGCCCTCATTCGGCGACTGCCAGTTCCAAAATCCAGCCATCAGATCCTCCGTCGAGAAACGGGTGTCGCCTTCAGCCGCAAGAGCATCGCGGAGCGATGCCATATCTTCGAAGTGGTACAAATTCTCCAGGTTGCTTTTAAGGCGGCCATGGGTACTCGGAACAGGTGGAGGGCCGGCATGCACCAGTTATCCGCAACCTTCTTCAACCCCATATAGGAATCCTTGTTTGTTGTGCCAAGGCATCGAAACAACCGATCGCCCGCGAGCGCAAAAGCGGTTGCCGTACGGCCGAACACTCTCCACTTAACGGATGTCGGCACACGATGCTGGCGCCCAATTTGGAGTCCAAAATGCTTGAATATTCGCGATTGAGCGCAATGCTCGCCGGTCTACTTGGCGGAACAAGCATTGCTCAGGCCATCACGCCGTCGGCTGCTAGCCTGGAGGACGTGCTGCACAATGTTGGCCTTGATCCGAGTTCGCTTTCGGGACTGACGCCCGCTGCCGTTCAGCAATTGCTCGCCGATCACGGCATCGATCCCTCGACTGTCATGGACGGGCAAATCGAACAGTTGTTCACGAATTTAGGCCTCGACGCGCAAGGCATGGATGCCATTTCAGCATTGTGGTCCGACGGGTCTCCCAACGGCCACGATTGAGAGCGGTGCGTTCATCGCCCGCTTTCGAAGACGGCAGCCCGCAACCCCCCGTATCCCCCGGCGGGCTGCCGTCCTATCCCCTCCGACGTCAGCCGAAACGAGCGCGGCTCGCTTCGATGGTATCTTCGAATGTTCTAAGCCCAGTGGTGGGTGCGCAAACAAGCGCTGCCATGTTTCCAGGCTTGTGCTCGTTGCGGTACATGCGCATGTGCGCCTTGGGGATGTTCTCCCATGAGAACACTTCCGACAGGCACGGATCGACTCGGCGATCGATCACAAGCCGGTTCGCCAGAGATGCCTGATTGAGGTTTGCGAAGTGCGATCCCTGCACACGCTTCTGATGCATCCACAGATAGCGCGCATCAAGTGTCAGATTGTAGCCCGTGGTGCCGGCGCAGATAACAACCATGCCACCGCGCTTTACACAGAACACGGACACGGGGAACGTCAATTCACCCGGGTGCTCAAACACCATATCGACGTTGTTGCCCTTTGCCTGTGATGTCCCAGATTGCCGCGCCAAACTTGCGCACCTCCTTGAACCACGCTTGATACTCCGGCGTGCCGACCTTCGGCATCTGACCCCAGCAACTGAAATCCTTCCGGTTGAGAACCGCTCGCGCACCCAACTGCATGACGAAATCGCGCTTGTCAGAATCCGATACCACGCCGATAGCGTTGGCCCCTGCTGTCGAACACAGCTGCACCGCCATTGAACCGATGCCGCCAGACGCACCCCAAATGAGAACATTGTGCCCAGGCCGCAGTGTGTGCGGCCGGTGGCCGAACAGCATCCGATAAGCCGTTGCGAGCGTCAGCATGTAGCAGGCGCTCTCTTCCCACGTCAGATGCTTCGGACGCGGCAGCAGCTGCCGATCCTGCACACGTGTGAACTGCGCGAACGAACCGTCCGGCGTCTCGTAGCCCCAGATCCGCTGTGACGGCGACAGCATCGGATCGCCGCCATTGCATTCCTCATCGTCGCCGTCATCCTGATTACAGTGAATGACGACCTCGTCACCGACTTTCCAACGCTTCACGGCCGAGCCGACCGCCCAGACGATCCCCGCCGCATCCGATCCCGTGACGAGATAGGGTGCGCCATGCACGTCGAACATCGAGATCGGCTGGCCGAGACACGCCCAAACACCGTTGTAGTTGACGCCTGCGGCCATCACGAGAACCAGCACGTCGTGGCTGTCGAGTTCCCAGACAGGAAGTGTCTCGATCAACATCGCCGTATCCGGCGGCCCATGCCGCTCTCGGCGGATAGACCAGCCGTACATTTTCTTCGGCACATGTCCGAGCGGCGGTATCTCACCGACCTCGTAGATGTCTTTTTTGCCGGGCAGAATGGCGGGAGCGGGAAGATCCGCATCCACCGTCATCAAAGTCGCTGCTTGACCCACGGAGCGCTCCCTCAGAAACCACGGCTGCACAGATGCGCGGGCATAACCTGACGACCCGGCTTGGCAACCAGAGGCGCGACGCTAGGCAAATGCTGCGTTTGCGAGAAATGAATTGTCGGAATGAGAGACCATTGACAAAATCAATGATAAACGCGTGTCCGATCACCCAAGGCAGCGGACGATGTGATCGCGGAGTTTGGCAACCGGCGCCTTGAGACTTGTGCCTGCGAGGAGCGCAATTTCGGTGTCCTTCAGATCCGGTAGAGGATCACCATCGATAGCGTGCAATCCATGCGGCACCATCTCCTTGGGCAACACCGAAATACCCAGACCCGCCCTCACTGCCGCGATCGATCCCGCCAGTGACCCACAGGTATATGCGATCCGCCACGTCCGCCGCGCGCGATCAAGCGATTCGATTGCACGCTTACGATAAACGCACGGCTCTGGCGAGACCACGAGCGGCAAGGGGCCGCTGCCATGCACGTAGTCGTGCTGTCCGGCTACCCAGACCAGAGGTTCCCGCCAGACCCGCACACCGCCAATGCCGGCGGAGCGCTCGCGCTTCAATAAAACGATGTCAAAATCGCCTTTTCTGAAGCCTTGCGCGAGGTTGAGCGTCAAGTCGCACGTGACTTCCAACGCGACCGACGGATAGGCCTGCACGAATCGCGCAAGGATATCCGGCAGATGCTGAGTGGCGAAATCCTCAGGCGTCCCAAGCCGCACCACGCCCTGCATCTGAGGCTCGTGCGTCAACGAAACCACCTCATCATTGAGATCGAGAATCTTTTGCGCATAGGCGAGCACCGCCTCACCTTCCGGTGTGAGTTCCACCGACCTCGGCGTGCGGTCGAGAAGCGTTGGCCCAGCGCGTCCTCGAGCCGCTTGATTTGCAGCGACACCGTCGATTGCTGCCGCATGAGACGTTCCGCCGCGCGGGTGAAATTGCGCTCCGAAGCAATCACCACAAAGGTGCGAAGCAGGTCGATATCGAGATTGATAAGGGATTTCGGCAGTGACACTTTCGATATGATTGAGGCGTATTGATGGTAGTGTCTCCTATTATCAATTTCCATGGCAAATCGGTTTTTCCTATCTCGCGGCGCCTGCCGGCTACCGCAGCGCACCATTGATCCGGAGCCGTCCGAACCACGCTTTAAACGGAGATAGGCCCATGGGCTCAGCCCTCGACCTCGCCACCACCAACTTGCTCTCCCCGATGGTCCTGTTCTTCGTCCTGGGCCTTGCGGCGACACTCGCCCGATCCGACCTGTCGGTGCCCGAAGCCTTTGCCAAAGCCATGTCGCTCTATCTGATGCTCGCGATCGGGTTCAAAGGCGGGGTCGGCGTCGCCCAGCATGGCCTGGAGTTGAAGCTCGGCTTTGCTCTTCTTGCCGGCATCATCTTGAGCGCTCTCATTCCGCTCGTCGCATTTCGCTTGCTGATCGCCACGAGCACCCTGCCGCGCGTCGACGCAGCCGCTGTCGCCGCACACTACGGCTCGATATCGATCGTCACGTTCCTCGCAGCCACGCAGGCACTCACCAGCAGCGGGATACAGTACGAAGGTTACATGGTCGCCGTGGCCGCAGCGATGGAGACACCCGCCATCATGGCCGCCCTTTGGCTCGCGCGAACGGGCGAGCAGCGAATGGACGGATCAACCCTGCACGAGGTGCTGCTCAACGGTTCGATCGTGTTGCTTGTGGGCTCCTTCATCATCGGCATCATCACCGGTCCGGAGGGCATGAAGGCCATCGCGCCCTTCATCGTCGATCCCTTCAAAGGCATTCTCTGCCTGTTCTTGCTCGATATGGGGATCATCGCCGGCCGGGGTCTGCGCGAAGGCCGCAAGCACCTCACGTTGCCTGTGGTCCTCTTCGGGCTTTACATGCCGCTCATCGGCGGCGCACTTGGAGCGGCGGCAGCCATGGCTGTCGGCCTCTCGGTTGGCGGAACGGCTCTGATGATCACGCTTGCTGCCAGCGCGTCCTACATCGCCGTTCCGGCAGCCCTTCGATTGGCCCTCCCCGAGGCACGACCGGCCATTTACATCCCGCTCTCGCTCGGCGTCACATTCCCCTTCAATCTGACGCTCGGCATTCCTCTCTACGTCACCCTGGCGACCACACTCCATTGAGGCTCCGATCATGAAAACCTACCCAAAAAAGCGCATCGACATCATGGTCGAAGCTCCCCTGATGCAAAGGGTTCTGGCACTTCTCGATCAGCAGGGCGTAAGCGGCTACACCGTACTCTCCGTCCTTGCCGGCCGCGGCAAGGACGGCGCCTGGCACAGAGACGGTGTCGTTGGACGTGCCGGAGCACTCGTGATGATAATTTGCATTCTCGACGAGACGCGCGTCGACGAAGTCTTGCAGCCGCTCTTCAAGCTGGTCTCGCGTCAAATCGGAATTGTCACCGTGTCCGATGTCCAGGTCATCCGGCCCGAACAATTCACTTGAAGCACGCCGCATCAGAGCGGAAGGGCACGCACTATCTGCCCATCACGTACAGTCCGGGCGCCGTGGACGAGAGGGGCAAACCCGCGGTCCGGCGCCCCCATCGCCGGCGGAGCGCCGGGCTCACCCGATCGCTCCTCCAGCCAACCCGCCCAAGCCGGCCACCAAGAACCGTCCCGAACAGGCGTCTCCATCGCCCATGTATCCGGATCAGCGTGCACCTGCGCTTCACGATGCGTGGACATTCGATAGCTTCGGTGCACGGTGCCCAGGCTCCGAAATGATGCCGGCGTTGTGCCCGCCTTCCGTCAAGACAAACGTCACGTCCGTATCGGTAAGTGCGATCCACTTGTAAACCGATCGCCATGGCGCAACGTGATCCTTGACCGTGCCGACGCAGAATATCGGTTGCCGAATATCGCCGAGCGACACCGGCCGCCCGTCAACGGTGTACCTGCCCTCCGCCAGATCGTTGCCGAGATAGAGCCGCCGCAGATAATCGGCTTGCATCCGGTATGGCATGCGCGTCGTGTCGGCGTTCCAGGCCAGCATGTCGGTCATCGGCGAACGCTCGCCCAGCAGATAATCGCGCATCACCCTTGACCAGATGAGATCGTTTGACCTCAGCAGCTGGAATGCGCCCGACATCTGCTTCGCGTCGAGAAATCCCTGCTCCCACATGAGATCTTCGAGAAACTGCAGCTGGCTCTCATTGATGAAAAGCTGCAATTCGCCGGGCTCGGTGAAATCCACCTGCGCTGCAAGAAACGACAGGGACGCAAACGGAGACGTTCCATTACGCGCCATGGCCGCAGCGGCAATGGCGAGCAAGGTCCCTCCCAGGCAATATCCGGCGCCGTGAACCGTCTTGCCCGGAACGATGGTGCTGATGGCCTCGAGTGCTGCGAGAATTCCCTGTCGGCGATAATCGTCGAGTGACGTATCGCGCATGCGACGGATCCGGGTTTTTCCACGAGATCGCAAAGACCGTAAACCCGCGATCGACCAGGTATTTGATCAGGGAGTTTTCCGGCGAAAGATCGAGAATGTAATACTTCATGATCCAGGCCGGCACCACGAGCACCGGTTCCGGCCGCACCGTCTCCGTGCTGGGACTGTACTGTATGAGTTCCATGAGCGCGTTACGCAGCACCACCTTTCCGCGCGTCACCGCCACCGTCTCCCCGGGCAGGTACGCGTCCGCACCCACCGGCGGCCGGCCACCCTGCATTCGGTCCCAGTCTTCGATGAGGTTGTGCCACCCGCGCAAAAGGTTCCGCCCGCCTTCCGCGACCGTTCGCTCGACCACGTCGGGATTGGTGAATATGAAGTTCGAAGGCGAGAACACGTCGAGGATCTGGCGCGCCGTGAAGGCCACCATGCGTTCGTGCTGCAACGAGACGCCTGGAACATTCGTCGTTGCCACGTGCCACCACTGCTGCGTCAGCAGATGTGCCTGATACCAGGTGTTGAAGGGCCAGCGCTGCCAACCTTGAGAATCGAACCGGTGATCCTGCGGCAGAGGATCGATGCACGGCCCTTGGTGATCCATGCCCAGTGCGCAGCGCCACGCGTACTGCTGCAACCGCAAAGCCTTCCGCCACGCCTTGTCAGCAAGTTGCAGGCGCTTGCCAGGTGACGTCGCGAGATGGGCCGCCCAGTCGAGATACGCACCGACCAGCGAAGCCGGCGACAGTCCGAACGTCAGCTTCGCCAGCGAAGCGTGCGACACGCGATCAAGGACTTCTGCGAGCGCCGTGGCGGAGTAGCTGTCCTTCTCGCCCAATCCGAGGCTGTAGTTGAAATTCGGCAGGAAAGTCGCCGGCATACTGAATGTCTGTGTCGGCGTGACCTTGGCACCAACCGGCTTGATCTCGGCCATTGCTTCTCTCCAGTCCGCTGTCGTCGACAGCGGGAACATCCAGCTTTCCGCGTATCTAGAGCGCTAGTCGCCATCTTCTGATTTGAGATGGATCAAAGCAGGCGCCAAACACTGGGCGAACACTTGCGCCAGATATAAGCACTCACTCCGCCGGCCGATGCAACTCCGGCTACGGACGATGAGTGCGCCGGGAGAGTGCGCCATGACAAACCGTCCGCTCATGACGATCGTGAAGGACCAGAACCCGCTCATCCTCGAATGCCACCGCATCCGTCCGCGCCGCCTGCGCCGCGATGTGCCGGTGCCGCGCGGGCTCGGTTCTCGTCGTCGATGATCAGCAACGTCTTTGCGGCATCTTCACGGGACGCGACGCCGTTCGCGTCTTGGCGAACTCCCGGGAGAAGGCGATGTCCTGCTATCTGCTGCCATGACGGCCTGACCCGTCACAATCGGTCCGAAAGCTCGCGCCATCGACGCACTCCGCCTCATGTCGGACGGTGGTTTCCGCCACCTCCCCGTCGTCGACAACGGCCGCATTTGGGGCATCGTTTCTCGCAGCGATTTTCTCGGCTCCGAAATCGAGCGCCTCGATGAGGACGAGCACCTTGCCCAATGCATCTGGTAGCCGGGTCTGAAGCCCGCCCGCCATCGACGCCGCCAATCGTCCGACCATCGAAACCTCGCCGACCGACCCCGCGGACCAGACCATGGTCTTAAGACCTTGGTCTGAACCGGAGTAGGACTTCGGGGGCCGTGATCCGCGCGACGTTGGCCCGTGTGAGCGGCCATGTCTTATGAAAGTGTGACTTCGCGTGCTGAGGCGTGACAAACCCTATCGGCCGCGGAGAACTTCTGGTTAGCGAAGTCCAATCCGCCGGCACCATTCGATACGGTAACGCCGCCAGCCACGCGAGGAGCGCGTGATGGCCTCGATCGTTTGTTTTGCCGCTGAATTCCAGTGCGCAACAGGCCGCAGCACCCGCGTGATGCGGTTCCTCAACACGCTCCTGTCCCCGTTCCATTCCGTGCCCGTTCCGCAGCCAGCCGCATCATGCCGGCCGCGCGGAGCGTCGCATCGGCTCTGTCCTTCAACCTGTTCGCGTCTTGACGCTTAACGCCCACGGAGATCCACTATGGTCACGATGATCCGCAGCGACCTCGATTTCATCCTCGCTCAGATCAAGATCGCCGAGGCGGATGCGCGCGGCGAGCAACTCCTGGGCACCTATCTTCCCAACTCCGAACTTCCCTGGGGTCTGCGCCGCGTCGACGGCTCCAACAACAACCTCACACCCGGCCAGGAAAGCTACGGCGCCGCCGGCGAGTTGTTCCCCCGCACAGATCCCGCCGTTCGACCCAACGATGCCGATGGTGACAGCATTGCGTTTGGACCTCCCGGCCCCGGTCAGCAGGTTCTGACGAACACGAACTATGGCGTCATCGCCGCGAACACAAGTCCGGCCATCACGCGCGAGCATCCAGCCGGGCGACGTCGTCGATGCCGACCCGCGCATCATTTCCAATCTGATCGTCGACCAGACTGCCAACAATCCGGCCGCCACTGTCAAGGCCCTGAAGGAAGCCGGCAATTCGGCAGTCGACCCTTCTCGCCGATATTGCAGCCATACAGACGGCCTACAATGAACTCACCGCCGCGATCGCAAGTGGCGGGACCGGCAATGCCGTGGCGACAGCTGAACTCGCTCTCAGTCTTGCACAGGCTGAATTCGATGCGGCATTCGCGGCACTTCAGACCGCCACGAATACGGCAACGGCCTATCAGACGGCGACGCTCTTGGACAATGGCGCGATAACGGCTGCCGAACTGGCCAACATCCGCGATTAGCCAACTACAGGCGGCCTTTACTTCGGGAACGACCGTCGGGCTATCCGACATCGACGCCGCCAATGCCGCTGTAGCGGCGGCCACTGAAGCAGCAAACGCCGTCGGGTCGCTCCTGGCCTCCCTCGACCTGGCATCGACGCCGAACGTCGCGACCACCGTCATCTCCGGTCTTACTGCGCAAGCAAATAGCCGTATTGGCTGACTTGGTCGCCTTCCGAGATGAGATTGCTGCGCAAGGCCCACTGTCGGCCATCGAAGACACGCAACTCAATACAATTCTTGATCTTGGTTCTCGCGCTTCGGCCCTATCGCTGAACCTGATCGACGTAACGCCGATCCTGAACACATCACTTGTTAATGCGGAGGCTGCGCTAACTACTGCCCAAGGCGACTTGGCAATCGAAACAACTGAACTCGAGACAGCTCAGGGCAGCTTACGACCTAGGCTCTTGCGAATGCAGACGCATCCGACGTCGCTGCCAAGACGGCTCAGCTGAATGCGGTCCTCGAAGGGTACGGGATCTCCTATGAACCGCACGCTTCAGGCGATTTACGAAGGCCACGCTTTACATCGGCAATGTCGCCGCTGACGAAGGATTGTCCGCGCCCTTCAACGGCTGGATGACTCTGTTCGGCCAGTTCTTCGACCATGGCCTCGACCTCGTCGCCAAGGGTGGTTTCGGTACCGTTTACATCCCCCTCCAGCCCGACGACCCGCTTTACGTTCCCGGCTCCGCAACGAACTTCATGGCGCTGACGCGCGCCACGGTCAACGCAGCCGGCGAAGCCACCAACCTCGTGACGCCCTTCGTCGACCAGAACCAGACCTACACGTCAACGCCTCGCATCAGGTGTTCCTGCGCGAGTACGAACGCGATGCGGGCATGACCGAGGCCACCGGCCGCTTGCTTGACGGCAATGCTGCGTCTGGCGGCGGTCTAGCCACCTGGGCCGACGTAAAGGCGCAAGCCATCGAACAAGCTCGGCATCGAACTCAACGACATCGATATTCACACGTCCCGAACTTCTGCGCGTCGACCCCTACGGCAACTTCATCCCGGACCGAACGGCTTCGCCCAGGTCGTCGTCGAGGTCACGCAGACCGTATTAATAAGAATCCCAGAAACCGTAAGGACCGATGTGTTCGTCGAAGGACGTGCCGGCGGTCTCGACATCCATGCGCTGACGGTTGCCGACCTGCCAGCTTCTTTCGCTGACGCAAACATTACGTCAATCGACCGTCGTCCCAACCGGCGTTGCTTTCCTCGACGATATCGCCCACGCCGCCAATCCAGACGCGGGTGAGGTTGCCGATAGTGACGGTGCAATAGGTGTCACGACGCAGCCTAACCCCAACTTCATCCAAGGCTTCGTGGGACCGGAGACATTCCTGCTTGAGCGCACCGCCAATGTGGTTGCCAATCCCAACTACGATCCGGACGCAGAAGTCAGCTCGCTGAATGCGCAGTTTCTCAGAGTCTCGCAGGTCTACGACAACGAACTCCTCGACGCCCACTACATCACCGGCGACGGTCGCGGCAACGAGAACATCGGCCTCACCGCGGTCCACCACGTCTTCCACTCCGAGCACAACCGCCAGGTCGATCTGATCCAGAACCTCTTGATCGATGAGGCCAAGACTGCGCTGCAGAATTTAATGCTGCGACCTACCGGCCGAAATCGCCAATGCGCAGGCAATTCTCGACGAAAAGCTGGCCTTCCTCAACGAGTGGCTCGACACGCCGATCACATCGGCAGAGCTGGCGACCGCAAGCGTCGCGACCGTTGACTGGAACGGCGAGCGCATCTTCCAGGCCGCCAAGCTGCCGACCGAGATGCAGTATCAGCATCTCGTCTTCGAAGAATTCGCGCGTAAGGTCCAGCCTGCCGTCAACCTCTTCAACGACTACGACGGCACGCTCGATCCTGCGATCCTCGCCGAATTCGCCCACACCGTTTATCGCTTCGGCCACTCGATGCTGACCGAAACGGTCGATCGTTACGACAGCGAGTGGAATTCATCGGCACGAATGGTGCCGCCGGAGTGATCAGATCGGCCTCATCGAAGCCTTCCTCAATCCGCTCGAATTTGCAGCCAGCGGCATCGACTCGGCCGAGGAGGCGGCCGGCGTCATCGCCCAGGGCATGACCCGCCAGCGCGGCAGCGAAATTGACGAGTTCGTCACCGAAGCCCTGCGCAACAACCTCGTCGGCCTGCCGCTCGACCTCGCCGCATTGAACATTGCGCGCGGCCGCGAAACCGGCGTCCCGACCCTCAATGCCGCCCGTGCCGATTTCTTCGAAGGCTCCGGCGACGCGCAGGTGAAGCCCTACGCGAGCTGGTTCGAGTTCATGCAGAACTTGAAGAACCCGGCTTCGGTGATCAACTTCATAGCCGCCTACGGCACGCACGCCACGCATTCGGCGTCAGATGTAACACGGTCGAAGAAAAGCGCGCTGCTGCGACAGCACTCGTGCTCGGTGCTCGCCACGATTGACGCAGGCACGCCTCGACAGCGTGATTTACCGCTGAAACCCAAGACCGGCTCGACTTCCTCAATGCACGCGGCGATTATGCCACTGATACAAGCTCGGCGGCCTCAACAACGTCGATTTCTGGATCGGCGGCCTGGCCGAAAAGAAGCTGATGTTCGGCGGCATGCTGGGCTCGACGTTCAACTTCGTCTTCGAAGCCCAGCTCGAAGCCCTGCAGAACGGCGACCGCTTCTACTACCTGTCGCGACTGGCGAACTTGAACCTCACGGCTCAGCTCGAGAACAACAAGTTCTCCGAGATGATCCACCGCAACACGACCGCGACCCATCTCCCCGGTGACGCCTTCGCACGTCCCGACTTCTTCCTCGAAGTCGACAAGACCAAGCAGTTCAATGCCGATCTGACCGACTGGGCCGGTATTGACGGCATCTTGGGGACCGATGACGATGCTCGTAACGGCGTCGATCCGACGGGCGTCCGATCGACATTGATCCGTTCCTCGGCGCGGCCACGGGCGGCGGTACGACTGGCGCCGTCATCCGTACCGACGTCAACAATGCAATGCGAGTCGCCTACAGCAAGCTGGAATTCACCGGCGCTGAGCACGTCGTTCTCGGCGGCACCGAAGGTAATGACTATCTCGTCGGCGGCGAGGGCGACGACACGCTCTGGGGCGATGCTGGCAACGACCGCCTCGAAGGCGGCGACGGCAACGACTTCATTTTCGGCGGTGACGGCAACGACATCATCACCGACCTGTTCGGCGTCGACGAGATCCGCTCGAACGCTGGCGACGACGTCGTCAGCGTCGGCCGCGGCATCAAGCTGATCATCACCGATACGGGCAGCGACTGGGTCTGGGGCGGCGTCGACGATGACGAAGTGCTCGCCGGTCAGGGTGACGACTTCGTCAACGGCGGCGACGGCGCGGACTTCCTCATCGGCGGCGAAGGCAACGACTGGCTGGAATCGGGCACCGAAAACGGCCTGATGCTCGGCGACAACGGCGACCTCGTCCAGGGCCTGCCGATCAAGCGTTCTGTCGATAGCCGCATCGTCGGCCACGACGTTCTTCTCGCAACCGGCGGCAACGCCGACTTCGACGCCGAAACCGGCGACGACATCATGGTCGGCGGCCTCGGCACCGATCGCTTCTTCGGCCAGTTCGGCTTCGACTGGGCGACCTACAAGAACGATCCCTTCGGCCTTGAAGCGGACATGAACAACCGCCTCTTCGCGCCACCGTCACTCCCGGCATCTCCCGGCGCCATCCTCGATCGCTATGCCCAAACTGAGGCGCTGTCAGGCTCGTCGAAGTCCGACATCCTGCGCGGCGATGACGATGGCCGACCTCGCGGGCGGCGGCGCCGGCGCGCGTTGTCGACGGCCTCGACCACGCCCTCTACGACTTCAATGTGACCTCATCGACGGCCTCGAGACTGCGTGCTCGGCACGGCATCAACGAAGAAGGCGACAGTTCGCTTCTCCGGCGGCAACATCCTGCTCGGCGGCTACGTCGAGCGACATCATCGAAGGCCGCGGCGGCAACGACGTCATCGACGGCGACACCTGGCTGAACGTGCGCATCGATCCAGCATGTCGACGGGCGAAACCCACGACACGATGGCCGGCTTCCAAGCACGCGTCCTGTCGGGAGAGATCGCGGTCGCCGACCTCAAGATCGTCCGCGAAATCGTGGACACCAGCGACGAGAGCAATACGACCAAACCGCGCGACATCGACATTGCCGAGTTCTCCGGCCTCCTCGCCGACTACGAGATTGAGGGCTATAACGCACTCAGCGGCATCGCGACGGACACCGACGGCGATGGCTTCATCTCCGTCACCCATCTCACGCGCGATGCGACCGGCGCCGTCGTTCGCCGGCGTCTTTGGCACCGACGGCGTCGACCAATTGAAGAACATCGAACGCGCTGCTGTTCGCCGACGGCAGCCATCAAGATCACCCGCCACGAGAACCGCATCGCGGAAGGCCGTGCGACTGTGACGGGTGGCCAGTCGATGGTACGGCCTCGTTGGGCGAACCGTTCTCAGCAGCGTCCATCGCCAACGTCACCGATCGCGATGGCATAACCGGGCCTGTGGAATTCTACTGGCAGGTTGAAACGGTCACCGGGTACCGGGCTTTTCACCAACATCACTGTCGATCGTTGCCGATGAATTCGCACCTGTAAGCGGCAACACGTTCACCATCACCGCTGCCGAAGTCGGTTCGCCGTCCGCGCAGTCGCCCGCTTCAAGGATGGCAAGGGCGTCACTCGAAACCGTGTACTCGAATGCCGACGAAGGCGGCAATCCGACCGAGCCGGCTGTCATCGCGCTCGACGGGTTCAACACCACGACCCGCACATTCGCGGACAACTTCGATAATCGCCGTGCGAACACCAACACCGGAACGGCCAACTTCACCAGCCACTGGACCGAAGCCGGCGATGGCACAAACATCGTCAACGGCGGACGATCCAGATCGATCAGAGCAACAGCAATCATCTGGTGTTCAAGCTGGCACGGCCAATGGAGCCTCGATCACGCGCACGCTCGATCTGCCAGACGTCACGTCTCGCCACGGTCAATTTCACAATCACCGATGCGAACATCGGGATCCTGCGACAATGAACACTTGCACTTCGAGTTCGCCGCCGATGGCGTCAACTTCGTGCACGCTATTTACGTTACAACGGCGACAACCGCGGACACTCAGCTGATGTTCCTGCCAACAAACGTCCCGTTCACGGCAAATGCGGCCATCCGCTTCACGGCCGTGAACTCTCCGGACCTCGGTAAATCCTTCTCGATCAACAACCTCGTCGTCACGGCCAACCGACAGTAGCCGGTCACGCCGGTACGGACGCAATATCTCCTCCACCTTCACGGAACCAGGCCGCGATCTCGATCGGCTTCCGAACCGCTGATCACCGATTTCGATGGCACGACGCTGGCCTCGGCCCGCGTCGTTCTGACAAATGCTTCCGCCGGCGATGCCTTGGCCGTTGGGCCACTACCGGCCGGCATCACCGGCACGGTCGCGACCGTCAGGTACGACGATTGTCGCAACGCTGACGGGAACGGCCTCGTTCGCAGCCTATCAGGCCGCCATCCAGGCCGTGACGTATCGCAATACGTCGGACGCGCCGTCACTCACGCCGCGTGTGCTCCAGGTGACCGTCAACGACGGCATCTTCGACAGCGATCCGGCAACCCACACCATCACTTGGTGCCGGTTGACGATCCGATGGTCGCCAACAACGACTGCATCATCACGAACTTCGCGGCTAACACGCAGTTCAACGTAAATGTTGCGGATCTGCTGGCCAACGACACGGATATCGACGGAACGCCGGCGATCACGGCGATCACGGCGGTTACGGGCTTTCTGCTCCGGTCGTATCGGCTGTCACCGGCGCGACGATCGGCAGTGACGGATGATGGGGCTGCCAACGGCTCGTTCGTTTATCGTGGTACGAGCGCGGACACGCGCGACCGTCAATGTGACCCGGGACAACGTCGGCGCGCTTGATGGAACCAACAACGCCGAAATCATCATCGCCAATGGTGTCGAACTCGATCATCAACGGAAACGGTGGCAACGACCGGATCTATGCCGGCGGCGGAAACGACACCGTTGCCGGTGGAGCCGGCGACGACACCATGTTCGGCGAAGACGGAAATGACACGTTTACCGGTGGAACCGGGAACGACACTGTAAACGGCGATAGAGGAAACGGCACGACGTGGACTATCACGAATGGTCTTTTCAATACCGATCTTCTGGCAGTTTCCGACGGCCGCGATATCGTCAACGGTGGCATTGGCGGCACCGACACGTTCGTCGTGAACGGGAACATCTCACGCGCCGAAACTACCGAATCTATACGCAGCGCGGACTCTTGGAGAACCGCCGGTATCACTGGCCTGCGGACCAACACCGAAATTGTCATCACGCGCAACGGAACGAACAACGCGTCTGTCATCGCAGAACTGGACGAGATCAAGAGATCATCATCAAGGCACACGGTGCGTCGGTCAATCGACACCGTCACACGCCAATCGGTCCAACTTCAATCCTGACCGGACCTCGTCATTCAACACCATCACGGTGAACAACGGTGGTCGGACATCGAGACGCGTCGATGCGACTGGCAGCTCGATCCGGCTCACCACATCGCCTTCTTCACGAGCGCAGCACCAATGACGAGATGCTGAGCGCACGTCCGCAGGATGAAGTGTTCAGCCACGGTCCGGTACCAACTGACCGCGGCGGCACCGGCTCAGGCGCCGGAACCGGCTCAAGCCCGACGTTCCAATTCACCGCCAACGACATCGCCGAACTGAAGAAGCTGGTCGCGGGCCAGCCCTCCGAACATCGCCGATGATGGAGCCTCCGGCATCCGCGATCTGGAAGGCACGGGCAACAACGTCGCCAATCCCAACTTGGGCGCGGCCGACCAGTCCTTCATCCGTCTCACGGACGCCAGCTACGGCGCGAACGACACGATCAACCCGATCCACGCCGGCCTCGATCCGCGCGCGATCTCCAACATCCTCGGCGCGCAGGAAGCCGATCTCGCCAAGAACGCCGCCGGCGCCAACATCTTCTTCATGGCCTTCGGCCAATACGTCGACCACGGCCTCGACTTCCTGCCCAAGGACGACTCGCGGCCAAAAATCGCGATCGGCTCCGGCACGGACAATCCCGCCGACCTGACCCGCGGCCTCACCACCGGCCCCGATGCGAACGGCGATCCGGCTTACACCAACAAGACCTCGCCCTACGTCGACCAGAACCAGGCTTACGGTTCGACCGAGATGGTCGGCCAACTCCTGCGCGAAAGCGACGGCAACAACGGCGTGGGCTCACGTCTGCTGAATGGTCGGTACCGACCCCTCGAACCCCGCCTTCAATCTTCTGCCGACACTCCGCGAAGCCTTGGTCCACCATTGGAACGCTGAAACCGTCTTCGTTGATCCCGGCAAGTCGGGCGACGGCAAGACCCTGAAGCAAATGTATGCCGGGCTGATCGACGACGAACGGCAACTTCAACGCGACGATCCTCGACGGTCTGAACAAGAACTTCATGGGCTCGGGCTTCCAGCTCGTCGGCGACGCCAATTCCTTCGCCAACATCCTCGACCACTATGTGGCCGGCGACCTGCGCGCGAACGAAAACTTCACCCTCACGTCGATCCATACGGTCTGGGCCCGCAACCACAACTATCATGTCGATAGCCTGCTGGCCTCAGGCTTCGAAGGCACCGAAGAAGAACTGTTCCAGGCTGCCAAGATCGTCAACGAGGCCGAATACCAGCGCGTCGTCTTCAATGAGTACGCCGACTATCTGCTCGGCGGCCTCAAAGGCGGCGGCAATCACGGCCATGACGAGTACAACCCGCAAGCCAACGCCCAGATCAGCCACGAGTTCGCAGCGGCAGCATTCCGCTTCGGTCATTCGCAGATCGGCCAGACGATCACGGTGCTCGATGCCGACGGCAATCCGAAGAGCGTGCCGCTGTTCGATGCCTTCCTCAATCCGACCAACGACGCCGACGCATTCGGCGGCGCTGCGGGGCTGGCCCAGCTCGCCCAGTACGGATATGTCCCTCAGCCCGGCTACGAGCAGCTCGGTGTCTCCAACATCATCGGCGGCATCGTTCGGCAGGAAGCGGAAGAGGTCGACTTCAACATCGTCGATGCGGTCCGCAACGATCTGGTCCGCATTCGTGCCGACCTCTTCGCCTTCAACGTGGCCCGCGGCTGGGATCTCGGCGTCGGCACGCTGAACCAGGTCCGCGCTGGTCTCCTGGCCTCCACCGATAAGTACGTCTCGGAAGCCGTCGAACTCTCGGACGCCAATCTGTCGCCCTACACGTCTTGGGAGGACTTCCAGGCCCGCAACCAGCTGTCCGATACCGTCATCGCGCAGTTCAAGCAGGCCTACCCCGATCTTGTTCTCGCGGCTGCCGATGTCGAAGCGTTCAAGCTCGCCAATCCGACGATCACCCTGGTCAACGGCAACACCGTCAAGGGCATCGACCGCGTCGATCTCTGGGTCGGCGGGCTGGCGGAGAAGCACATCAACGACGGGATCGTCGGCTCGACCTTCTGGGTCATCCTGCACGAACAATTCGATCGCCTGCAGGAAGCCGACCGCTTCTACTACCTCGACCGTGTCGGAGACAGCGACTTCTACGAAGCCCTGAAGGAGCTGGAATTCTCCGACATCGTAGAGCGCAATACCGGCTTGACGGATCTGCCCAAGGACATCTTCTCGGCCACCGACAAAGCTGACGACGATACCGGCAGCGGCACCGAAACAGACACAGACACAGACACGGAAACCGAAACCGAACAGAACGGAACCGGACTGACCGGAACGACTCCGGATCTGAGACTGAGACTGAGACTGAAGGACTGAGACTGAGACTGAAACTGACTGAGACTGAGGACTGAAACTGAGACGAAACCGAGGACGAAGACGAAGACGACACGACCACCAGCCCGCCGCCCCCGACCGGAACGGCACGGGAACGGGACCGGCACGGGCACGGGAACAGCAACGTCGTCCTTCGTCGTCTATCTCGGCACCGCAGCGTCGGATACGGCATTAGGTGCTGACGGAGCCGACCTACTCTCTGGCGGTGACAAGGACGACAATCTCTTCGGCTACGCCGGTGATGACTTTATCTCCGGCGGGGATGGCGATGATTACCTCGACGGCGGAGCCGACAGCGACGTCCTTCTCGGCAATGCCGGCGCGGACACGATAAAGGGTGGTGCTGGCAGCGACGAAATCGACGGCGGTGCGGGCGACGATCTCATCGACGGCGGTGCGGGCGATGATACGGTCATCGGCGGCGCAGGTCGTGACGTCATCAAGACGGGCGCCGGCAACGACACGATCTTGCGCCTTCGACAGCGACGGCAACGATGTCATCGATGCCGGCGATGAAGTTGGAGACAGCGACACGCTCGATATGTCTGCCATCTCGGGAAACATCACGGTCTACCTTTCCGCCAATGGAACCGGGACAGCCAAGATCGCGGGCGGCGATGCTGACACCATCAAGGGCATCGAGAACTTCAAAGGTGGCGGCGGCAACGACGTCATCGTATCCAGCACGGACGTCAACGTGCTGGAGGGTGGTGCCGGCGCGGACACGTTTGTCTTCGCTAACGTCAACAGCACATCGCAGCCTGATGTCATCTCCGATCTAAACTTCGTTGAAGGCGATCGGATCAACCTCAGTCCGCTCTTCCCATCCTTGAGCCTCGGCACACCGGCCTTCACAGGTGGTACTTTCGACGCCGCCGGCCAGGTCCGCGTAACGATCGAGAACAACGAGAACTCGTTGCTCGAAATCAATACAGACAGCGACGCCGATGTTGAGTTCGCCATCCGCATCCTGGGTCGCACCGACCTGGAACAGAAGGACTTCGTGTAACGGGGGAGCCGGCGGGGCGACGTCTTGCCCCGCCGGACTGCGGCATGATCGTTGCGACGGCAAGAAAGATAGTCGGGGCTCACGATGCGTAAGAAAACAACACGTCAGGTCTTCGCCAACAAGCGCACGCCGCTCGATGAGATGACGGGAGTGAGGAACATCCTCATTTTCGTCTTCGCCATTTCCGGCGTGGTTAATGTGCTGGCCTTGACCGGCTCCTTCTACATGCTCCAGATCTACGATCGGGCCCTGACCAGCCAAAGCATTCCCACCCTCCTTGCTCTCTCCGGCCTTGCCATCGGTCTCTATCTCATTCAGGGCATGCTCGATGTCAGCCGCTCCCAGATCCTCGTCCGTCTCGGCGCCCGCTTTGACCAAAAACTCGCCCCGCTCGCGCACCAGGTCGTGATCGATATGCCCCGCTTCGGCTTCTCGACGGCGGAGGCCAACGAACGCGGCCGCGACGTGGACACACTGCGCAGCTTTCTCGGCGGCCAGGGCCCCATGGCGTTGTTCGACCTGCCTTGGATGCCGCTTTACCTTGTATTCGTCTATGCACTCCACCCGATGTTGGGCCTTCTCACCATCGCTGGTGCCGTCACACTGACATTCCTGACTTTGATCGCCGAGGTTCTGACAAAGAAGCACAGCGCTGCAGCCCAAAAGGCCGGCGTCGCACGCGCGGCGATCTCAGACAGCCACTCGCGCAATGCCGATGTCATCCGCGCAATGGGCTTCTCCTCGCGCGCCATCGCCCGCTTTGAAAAGATCAACGCCGAACATCTGGCACTGCAAACCAAGACCAACGACGTGGCCGGCACGCTCGGCGGCATCTCCAAGGTGCTGCGCATGATCCTGCAGTCGGCCGTTCTGGGTCTCGGCGCCTTCCTCACGATCACCGGCGACCTCTCGGCGGGCGCCATCATCGCCGCATCCATCGCTTCGGCCCGTGCACTGGCTCCGGTCGATCTGGCCATCAGCCAATGGAAGAATGTCGTGCAGGCGCGCCGCAGCTATGCACGATTGACGGAAACACTCACGTCCTTGGACACCGACAAGCCGGTCGTCACACTTCCTGCGCCGAAATCGTCGCTGAAGGTCGAGCGTATCACCGTTGCGGCCCCCTCCACAGGCGCCGTCGTACTGAGTGACATCAGCTTCGAACTGAAGGCCGGCCAGGCGACCGGTATCATTGGTCCGAGCGGCGGCGGTAAGTCCACCCTCGTGCGCGCTCTCACAGGCGTTTGGCCACTCCTGCGCGGACACGTCCGCCTGGATGATGCTGATTTCGCCCAGTGGGTGCCGGACGACCTCGGCCGACACATCGGCTACCTGCCGCAGGAGGTCTCGCTCCTCGACGGCACCATCAGCGAAAACATCAGCCGCTTCGAGCCCAACGCGGATGGCCGGAAAATTCTTGAAGCAGCGAAAGCCGCCGGCGTGCATGAGATGATCGTTCGCCTGCCCAACGGCTACGAAACGGAACTCGGCCCGAACGGCACCGCGCTGTCAGCAGGCCAGCGCCAGCGTCTGGCCCTCGCCCGCGCCCTTTACGACAACCCGTTCCTCGTCGTTCTCGACGAGCCCAACTCCAACCTCGATTCCGAAGGCGAAACGGCTCTGACAGCCGCCGTCCAGAGCGTGCGCGATCGCGGCGGGATCGTCATTGTCGTGGCTCATCGTCCCAGTGCACTGGCCGCATGTGATACCATCGGTGTCGTTCAGGCCGGCAAGCTCGCAGCGTTCGGTCCCAAAGACGAAATTCTCGGCCAGAATGGAATTGCCAAAGTCGCCAAGACATTGCCCGTCAAAAAAACCAAAGACGTTGCGTAACCGAGGACGATGGCTGCCATGGCACAGATGTCCGATCAATACTTGCAGCTCAACGAAGACGGCACGCCCCGCCGCAAGCACGACATTGAAGAGAAGACGGAGCGCCGCCCGGTCTTCTTCTCATTCGGCGGCTTCGCCTTCTTCGGCACCTTGGCCATGATCAAGAACATTTGGTTCGGTGAAGATGACCTGCGCGCGCACGATCATGGCCGTTCCGGTCCGCGCTTTGCGGAGCCTCCGAAGGACGGAAGGATCTCGGACGGCGATCTCGTCGTCGCATCTCATCCTGAACCCACGACACCTGCCGATCCTCAGGAAACGCAGAAGGGCACGCATTCCGATTACATCCGGGGTTCCGGCCTGAACTTCTCGCTCTCCGTGCTCGATCTCAACTTCAGCGATACGGGGGCAATCTCGACGGCCAGGCTCGGCGCACCTCTCGCCCCGCCGATGAACGATAACATCCGCCTGTACGGCGCCACGCCTGGCGCCCCGATCATCCTCCCCAGTGAAGTGCGCGGTGGGGGCGGGGGTGGCGGTGGTGGCGGCACCTCTGAACCCGGCGAAGACATGCAGGGAGGTTCCACCGGAGGCCAAGGCGGCGGCACACCGAATGCGGGTGGCGGCACGACAGGTGGCGGCAGCGTCAATCCTGGCGGAAACTCCGGCAGCGGCGGTTCGACGGGTCAGGCACTGGGTCTGGAGGCTCTTCTGGCAATAGCGGTTCTTCTGGCAGCGACGGCATGTCTGGCAATGGCTCTCCCGGCGCCGGCGGCACGACGGGTTCGACCGGGACAGGCGGTGGATCATCCGGTGGCTCCGATCCCCGCCAGACAAATCGCCTTCCGACTGTCTCGAACGTTGTCTTGCTTTCGACACTGTTGATCAACGAGGCTCGGTCTCTCGAACACAGCGAACTCCTGACCCACGCCTCCGACGCCGACGGCGATGTCCTTGCAAATTACGAATATCAAGGCTTCTGCCGGGCATGTCGTCGCCACAGCCAACGGCGGGTGGCTTTACATTCCTCAATTCAACGACTCGTCCGTCGTCGAACTCACGTTCGAGATCAACGACGGCGAAGGCGCAGTGGCGCAGAAGGCGTATCTGCCGATCGCAGCCCTGCCGCACGCTCCACTGAACGGCACGGATCAACCCGATGATCTCGCAGTTTCTTCCATCGACGATGTCGTCGGACGCATCGTTGATGCCGGGGGCGGCAACGACACCGTCACGACCGGAGCTGGTGACGACATGGTCTACGGTGGCGCCGGCAACGACGTCATCCGTACCGGTGCCGGCAACGATGTGATTTTTGCAGGCTCTGGCGACGATCTCGTCGAGGCCGGCAGCGGGGACGACATCATTCACGGAGAGGCCGGCAACGACGATCTGCGCGGCGAGGCTGGCAACGACAGGATCTACGGCGGCGACGGCGAGGACAAGCTGTCCGGCGGCGATCGGCAACGACATCCTTGTAGGCGGCGCCGGGAACAGATCAGATCGACGGCGGTGCCGACAATGATCGCATCATCGCGGAAACCGGCGACGGCAACGACATCGTTGCGGCTGGCAGCGGCGACGACGTTTACATCGCAGCCGCAATGGACGGTGAAGATCATATCGAGGGCGGAGACGGTAACGATACGGTCCACGCCGCAACCGGCGACGGCAACGACACCGTAGTGGGCGATAGCGGCGATGATGTCTTCCTTGCCGCCAGCCAACGACGGCGACGATACGGTGGTCGGCGGCGAGGGTGACGACACATATGTCTCCGCTGCGTCTGATGGACAAGATCTCTTCGAGGGACTCGACGGCCACGACATATTCATCGCAGTCAACATTGGCGACGGTGACACCTTCGACGGCGGCGATGGCACCGACACATACGATGCATCGGCCATCGACAGCGCCATCATCGTCGACTTGACGGCAGGCACGGTGACGCTGATCGAGGCAGCCGAAAGCGAATCAATCCAGATCCGGCAGTCGAGAGTTCGCATCGCTGAGCCGACGCGCCGCGCAAGAATACCAAGATTCTTGCCGAGACTGGACCCTCAGCACTGCCGAGCTGCCGATCCGGAGATCACACCCACGACTTTGATCTCTGTCGAAAACATCATCGGCGGCAGCGCAAACGATATCTTCATCGCCAACGACGAGGTCAATGAATTCACCGGTGGCGATGGCGAGGACCTGTTTGTTTTCCAGACCGTCGCATCAACCGGCTGGGCAGCGGCGGACGCGATAAGATTCTCGATTTCGAAGTCGGCGATCGCATCAAGATCGATGACATCAGCGACGAGTTCGCCGACGACTTCAACGCTACGTTCGAAGACCCGGGAATTCGCAAGTTCGTCCTGATCGGTCAGGGGCAGGACTTCACGCGACCGGGCGAAGTCCGCTTCAAGTATGACGAAGACGCGAACGCCACGATTCTCGAAGGCAACGTAGATTTCGATGCGGACGCCGAATTCCACATCGAGATCCTCGGCGTTCACGATTTGAAGTACGACAGCTACGTTTATTCGACCTGATGTGGCATGCTATGCTGAGTAGTCTGCGCGAAGCCAGGAGCGCTTGAGATGGCCGAACCCAATACCCGGAAAGCTTCCAAGGCACCGGCGAGACCTTCTCGCTGCGCTTCCATGTGATTTTCGCGAGCCTTGTGAGCCTTGGCTTGATCTTCGGAATCGGCGGCTGGGCCTACACCGCAACGCTCTCCGGCGCCATCATCGCGCCCGGCACGTTCGTCGTCGAACGCAATGTCAAGAAGGTGCAGCACAACTATGGCGGCATCGTCTCAGAGATCAACGTGCGCAACGGTGACCACGTCCAGGCCGGCCAGATCCTTCTGAAGCTGGACTCCATGCAGATCGGCGCTGAGCTCGAGATCGTGAAATCGCAACTGCTGGAATTGAAGGCCCGCAGCGCCCGCCTCGGCGCAGAACGCGACGGTCTCGAAAAGATCACTTATCCAGCCTGATCTTCTGGACAAAGGTGAGCCGACAGCGCCGTGATCAGTGGCGAAACCCGCCTCTTTGACGAGAACCGCCGCACCCGTGAAAATCAGAAGGAACAGCTTCGGCTGCGGGTTGGGCAGCTCGAAGAGGAGATCACTGGCCTCACCGCCCAGAAGGAGGCGAAGGCCGCCGAACGCGAACTCATCAAGCGCGAACTGACCCAGGTCCGCGAACTTCACGACAAGAAGCTGACGCCGGTCTCACGCGTTTACTCCATGGAACGCGAGGAACGCCGTCTCGGCGGCGAGTATGGCGGCCTGGTCGCTCAGATCGCGCGCGCCAAGGGACAAATCAGTGAGATCAATGTCGAGATCATCGGTGTTGACGAAAACTTCCGTGCCACGGCCCAGCGCGAACTCCGCAGCATCGAGGCGCGCCTGTCGGAACTCCAGGAGCGCGAAATTGCAGCCCGAGACAAGTTTCAGCGCGTCGAACTGCGCGCACCCCAGTCGGGCATCGTGCATGAACTCACCGCTCATACCGTCGGTGGTGTCATCACGGCAGCCGAGCAGATCATGCTGATTGTCCCGGAAGAGGATAATCTCACCATCCAGGCGAAGATTGCTCCGCAAGATGTCGATCAGGTTGTCATCGGGCGTCCCGCGCGTCTGCGGCTCTCGGCATTCAATCAGCAATCGACGCCTGAAGTCCCGGGCCACATCACGCACGTTGCCGCCGACGTGACGGTCGACCCCAAGACCGGCGAAAGTTATTATATGAGCCGCGTGCAGATGGACGAGAAGGAGTTGCGCAAACACGGCGATCTCAAGCTCGTGCCCGGGATGCCCGTCGAAGTGTTCATGTCAACCGGCGACCGAACGGCACTGTCCTACCTCACGAAGCCGTTCAGGGATCAGGTGAACCGTGCCTTCCGCGAGTAGACGAAACATCGCAACAACCATTGCGTTGCCGTCACTACTCCCGCCTCGGCATGTCCGACATCGCGGCTTCCACGCGATTTCGCGCGCGGAGTTTCTGCAGCACGCTCGTCATGTAGTGTTTGACCGTCTTTTCGCTGAGCACCAACTTGCGCGCGATTTCCTTATTCGTAAGACCCGACTTTACTTCGAGGAGGATCTGTTCTTCCCTCACCGTCAACTGGACTTCAGGTTCCTTCACCTGCGCCTTCGACGGCACGGCGCCTCGGTTCTTGGAAAGAAGCCGCGCCGCAAGATTGGGCGTGATGTACGTCTCTCCGTGGCTGACCGCCTTCAGCGTTGCGATGAGATCGACGCCGGAAATGCCCTTCAAGATGTAACCGCACACCCCAGTGGACATGGCGGCAATGACATCATCCTCGCGCTCCGACACCGTAAGGATCATCACCTTCATCAACGGCTTCGCGGCACAAATCTTCTTGGCAGCTTCCAGTCCACATCCAGGCATTGAGAGATCGAGCAAAATCATTCTTGGCTCGATATCTTCAGAAATTCTGATCGCATCATCCGCAGACCCGCCCGTCGCGACAACCGCGAAATCCGCGCTTGCCTGAAGCGTCGCAACGATGCCGTCTCGCATGAGCGGATGGTCATCGACCACCGCGATACTGATTTTTTCACTCATGGCTGGTCGCGCAGGTCATCGAGAGGAATTGAGAGAGCAAGCGTCGTTCCTTCCCCCTGGACGGACGAAATGTTGAATGAACCACCGAGCGTCTCGATCCGGTGACGCAGACCGAGGAGACCAAGGCGCGACGTCTTGCTGAAGGCGCCGACCGCGTCGAAACCAGGACCGCGGTCCGCCACCTCGACTTCAAGGCACCCTTCAAAGCACCGGGCCCGCACTTCCTGTCCCTCCCCTGCCGCGTGCCGATAGCCGTTGCTCAACCCCTCCTGGACGAAGCGGAAGAGACAAACCGTCCAAGCCAGAGGAAGCCGCTCAGGTAATGGACCGATTTCACACCCAACTCTCGTCTGCGTCGCCGCTACGAATGCGTTGATCGCAAGACCAATAACGTCGTCGGGACTGCGATCCGCAATTTCCGGCAGTGCCAGACCAGAGGAAATACTGCGAATTTCACCCAGCGCATTCTGCGTTGCCGACCGTACGGTCTCGAGCGCCTTCGCGCGCCGCGCGTCCCCCTCGGCCTCGGGAGCAGGCTCCGCGGAACCGGCCCGAGCGTAGATGTCATCAAGGCGCAACAGAGCAAGAGCCAGGAATTGCGCTGGCCCGTCATGCAAGTCGGCGCCGACGCGCCGCAGAAAATTCTCGTTTATTGCGATCCCTTCCATATGCGCATCCTGCAATTCCTTGCGCAGCATTTCATTTTGTAGATTCAGCCGGACTTGTGCCGCGTATCGTTCCCGTAAATCAAAGTTTTGTTGTTTGATCAATTCACTCGCATGGTGAATGAGATTGAAAGTAAGTCCAAAGATGAGAATAGTGAAGACACCAACAACGATCCAGGTATCGCGGCGTCCCTGCGCGAGCATGGTATCGAGTTGCTGGGGCGGTTCGACGTAACCGGCAACCGCGATGATGTTGGTCGATCCCAGCTGGTGCATGGGCGAGTAGATCTTATAGGACCGACCCTCGGCATCCGGCACCGATTCAGTGACGACTCCCGCGTTGACACCCAAGAGCTCGATCTCGACTTTCCCTTCAGCGGCAGCCGCCAAGCCTGGCGACAATCTGTCGATTGTTCCAATTAATTCGCGATTTTTGGCGTAGGCGATCACCCCATCCGGCCTCCAAATCGTGATGCCACTTAGCTTTTGACGTATGGCGTCGTGCGTAAGCAGGGCATCGATCGCCTCGATTGATGCGCGTGACAGTTGCGGCTGGGTCGCGAGGTCCTGAACGAGCGGCTCGATTGAGCTGTCCATGAACATCGCAGCAGAGTGCGCAGAGTGCTGCAGCACCGCATCTGCACTTCGTTGCGTCACCCACGTTCCGAACAGCAACATGCCGATGAGGAGCACAAGCGCCGCAGAGAGAATGAAAGTCGTTATGAGATTATTGGGATCGGGTATATCGCGCCGCGAATCCGCGTACGGCTCGATGGGTGCAGCTTGCTGATGCGAATATGTTTCAGTCAGCCTGCCGGATTGAAACACCATTAACGCACCAGGGACCGTGCAGAAGTCGTGAATTAACTATGCGAGAACCGAACAACAGTATTGCACCGAATGAGGGTAAGCGCAATTCGTTTGGAATTGTCTTCTGCAGATCATGGAAAACAGTTTCGCAACCCCAAGCCGCACCCCGCCGCGATAGCCTGTCGTCAGGTCGCTGAAACGGGAGTTGCGTCACTCCGGACGCGCGCCGCGCCCGCAGTTAGCATTAGGATGACCGCTAAGGACAATTCCCGTCCTGGCCGCTGCACTCTTGAAGGTTCGTTCCCATGGTCTCCACCCCCGCTTCCCGCCCTCTCAAATACGGTGAGAACCCTCACCAGAAGGCCGTCGTCGTGCTCGACAGCCGGACGCGCGATCCTCTTGCCATCGGCAAGTTCCACAGCGTCTCCGGCACCCCGATTGCGGACGAGATCGGCGACATGGGTTGGGTGAACCTGACGGACCTCGACCGGGGCATGGACGCTCTCATCCGGGTCGCCGCGGCTTTCGAGGAGAATACCGGGGCCATCCCGTGCATCGCTGTGTTGATCGAACACGGCAATGTTGCAGGAGCAGCCTACGGCTCCTCGGATCAGGTGCTCCTGCAAGCGATTAACTCGAACTACCGGGCGGCGTTCGGCTCATTCCTGGTCACGAACACCCCAATCTCCCGCATTGCTGCACTGGCCATGCGCGATGCCATGGCCCACTTGCGGCCGTTCTCCGGCATCGCCGCACCGGAGATCGATAAGCCCAGTTCCGTGTTCTTCAAGCGCAAGAAGGGCAAGTGCAGCATGCTCGTGAACCCGGCCTTGGCCAATGCCGGAAGTCGCAATTTGGACAGCGGCGCCGCCTCGCGCACCATCCGAGGCGGCACCCTTACCCAGGAGGCCAACACCTTCGTCCCCCGCTTTCCTAAGACCTGGGATGCGAGCCTCATCGCCGACATGTGCCTAGCCTGGGGCGTCTGCGCGGCGAGCAATTCCAACACCATCACGATAGCCAAGGGCGGGGTTCTCCTCGCCAATGCTGTTGGCCAGCAGGAACGCGCGGCCGCGTGTGAACTGGCCGTCCAGCAAGTCCGGCAGACCCGCCGCCTTGCGCAGCTAAAGGGCGCCGCTGTCGTCAGCGACAGCTTTTTCGCCTTCGCCGACGGTTTCGACATTCTGGCGCGCCGTAAAGTGGCGGCCGTATTCGCCACCAGCGGATCCGTGCATGACAAGGAAGTCGCCGAGCACGCCCGCCAGTTCGACGTGATCTTCCACACCGTTCCAGACACCAAAGGCCGAGTTTTCGCGGGACATTGAGGCGTTCGCTCCAGCTAAAACAGAGC
This sequence comes from uncultured Alphaproteobacteria bacterium, assembly GCA_963708775.1. GTDB lineage: Bacteria > Pseudomonadota > Alphaproteobacteria > Rhizobiales > Hyphomicrobiaceae > JAGVSR01. The sequence continues at coordinate 42,957 of CAVPTI010000004.1, forward strand.
TAGATCAGACCGTTGGCATATGTGCCCGCGATACCTATATCCTTCATAGATCAGCTTTGGTGCTTCGATAGGATTTTTCTATCGAAACAAGGGACGGCTTTCTTGATGCGGCAACCTGGAGCGGGCATGGTGCACTGCGTAAAGCGCAGGCACACCCACAGGTTGCTCATTCCACGTCCCAAATACAGGAGCGCGGTTGAGCGGCCTCGCACCGTGCTCAGCTGCTGACTGGGGAAGACCCGCCGGCGCACTATGCGACCGCGGAACTCGAGATCGAGGACGTCCATGGCCAAGACCGGCAACGGCACACTCACGCTTGAAAAGCGCGCCAATCATCCTGGCTCCGGCCGCCGCAAGGCTGCCGCGTACCAGAAGGGACGCCAGCTACAGCCATTCGAAACAGCAGCCGTAAAGAAGCTGATCGGTGAGGGTCCCTACGAGCGTCCGCTGCTTATCGAATACCTGCATCTCATTCAAGACGCCGAGAAGTGTCTGCCCGCGGGCCACATCCATGCGTTGGCCGAACTGCTGCGCATTCCAATGGCCGAAGTCTACGAAGTCGCCACCTTCTACGCCCACTTCGACGTGGTGCAGGACGGCGAAGAGAAGCCTGAACCGATCACCATCCGGGTTTGTGACAGCCTCTCCTGCATGCTGGCCGGAGCCGAAAAGCTGATCGCAACGCTCGGCGCTGAAGACATGCCGCAGGTTCGCGTGCTTCGCGCCCCCTGCATCGGTGCCTGTGACGTCGCTCCCGCCGCCGAAGTCGGCCACAAGCATGTTCCCAAGGCCACCGTCGCCAAGATCAAGAAGGTCGTCGAGAAAGGCGACCTCCATGCCACGATCCCCAAGTACCAGAACCTCGCCGCCTATAAGAAAGAAGGCGGCTACAAAGTCCTCGGTGAATGCCTCGCCGGCACCCGCACCGTCGATCAGATCATTGCCACCCTCTCTGACGGTGGTCTCCGCGGACTTGGCGGCGCCGGCTTCCCCACCGGCCGCAAGTGGACGTTCGTGCGCGCCGAAAAAGGCCCGCGCTACATGGCCGTCAACGGCGACGAAGGCGAACCCGGCACCTTCAAGGATCGCTACTATCTCGAACGCCGTCCGCACCAGTTCCTCGAAGGCATGCTGATCGCGGCCTGGGCCGTCGAAGCCCAGGAAGTCTTCATTTACATGCGTGACGAATACCCCGCAGTCCTCGAAATTCTCGATCGCGAGCTGAAAGCGCTCGATCAGGCCGGCCTCTTGAAGCACACCAAGGTCTCCGTCCGCCGCGGCGCCGGCGCCTACATCTGCGGTGAAGAAAGCGCGATGATCGAATCCATCGAAGGCAAGCGCGGCCTTCCTCGCCACCGCCCGCCCTACGTCGCGCAAGTCGGCATCTTCAATCGCCCCACACTCGTCAACAATGTCGAGACACTCTACTGGATCCCGCAGATCCTCGAGAAGGGCGCCGAATGGTTCGCCGGCATGGGCAAGAACGGCGCCAAGGGCAATCGCTCGTACTCCGTCTCCGGCCGCGTCAAGAAACCCGGCGTCGTGCTCACCGCAGCCGGGACGACGGTCAACGAGTTAATTGAAGCCTGCGGCGGCATGCAGGACGGGCACACCTTCAAAGGTTATCTGCCCGGTGGCCCCTCGGGCGGCATTCTGCCGGCATCGTTGAGCGATCTCCCGCTCGATTTCGGATCGCTTGAGAAGTACGGCTGTTTCGTCGGCAGCCACGCCGTCGTCATCCTGTCCGACAAGGACGACATGAAGGACGTCGCGCTGAACCTCATGAAGTTCTTCGAGGACGAAAGCTGCGGTCAGTGCACGCCCTGCCGGACGGGCACGGAAAAGGCCGTCAAGCTCATGCAGAGCGGGGACTGGAACAAGGACACGCTCGCCGACCTCGCGCAGGTGATGCGCGACGCCTCCATCTGCGGCCTCGGTCAGGCTGCATCGAACCCCGTCGTTTCGGTGTTGAAGTTCTTCCCCGACGACCTGAAGTAACAGTCAGTCACAGCCGCGCACGCAGCAGCTGAAGCAAGAGACGAGACCCATGGCCAAGATCACGTTCGAGCTCGACGGCAAGATGGTGGAAGCCGAAGAAGGCGAAACCATCTGGCAGGTCGCCGACCGCCACAAGACGAAAATCCCGCATCTGTGCTGGCTGCCGGAGCCCGGCTACCGCGCCGACGGCAACTGCCGCGCGTGCATGGTCGAGATCGAAGGCGAGCGCGTGCTTGCCGCATCCTGCCAGCGCATCCCCTCCAACGGCATGAAGGTCAAGACCGCGTCCGAGCGCGCCAAGAAATCGCGCGAGATGGTCTTCGAACTGTTGCTCGCCGACCAGCCTGCGAAAGCCGACAGCCACGATCCCAATTCCAAGTTCTGGAACTGGGTCGGCGCAATGAACGTAAAGCCCGAGAGCCGCTTCCCTCGCGCCGACAAGCCGGAAGCCGACTACACGCACTCTGCCATCGCCGTGAACCTCGACGCCTGCATCAATTGCGGCCTGTGCGTGCGCGCCTGCCGCGAAGTGCAGCATAACGACGTCATCGGCATGGCCTACCGCGGTCACGGCTCCAAGGTGGTCTTCGACTTCGACACCGGCATGGGCAATTCAACCTGCGTCGCGTGCGGCGAGTGCGTCCAGGCCTGCCCGACCGGCGCGCTGATGGAATCAAACCTCATCGACAAGTCGAACGGCAAGCGCGTCCACTTCGAGGAACGTGCCGTCGATACGCTCTGCCCGTTCTGCGGCGTCGGCTGCCAGACCACGGCTTACGTCAAGGATGATAAGATCCTCTACGTCGATGGTCGCGACGGCCCCGCCAACGAAAACCGCCTCTGCGTCAAGGGCCGCTTCGGCTTCGACTACATCCACCATCCGGACCGCCTGACCGTTCCGCTCATCCGCCGCGATGACGCGCCCAAGCGCGGCGATATCGACGTCGATCCGCGCAACCCCTGGAACGTCTTCCGCAAGGCGACCTGGGAAGAAGCGCTCGACAAGGCCGCCGGCGGTCTCAAGAAAATTCTCGAACGCGATGGCGGCGACGCACTCGCCGGCTTCGGCTCGGCCAAGTGCTCCAACGAAGAGGCCTACCTCTTCCAGAAGCTGATCCGTCAGGGCTTCGGCACCAACAACGTCGACCACTGCACGCGCCTCTGCCACGCCTCATCCGTGGCTGCCCTCATGGAAGGCCTGAACTCCGGCGCCGTCACCGCCCCATTCATGGCCGCCAAGGACGCCGAAGTCATCATCATCATCGGCGCGCGTCCGTCGGAAAATCATCCCGTCGCCGCCACCTTCATCCGTGACGCGGCGCGCAAGGGTGCCAAGCTCATCATCATGGATCCGCGCGGCCGCTTCGGTGGCACCCAGCGCTACGCCTCGCACATCTTGCAGTTCAAGCCCGGCGCCGACGTCGCGCTGCTCAACGGCATGCTGCACACGATCGTCGAGGAAAAGCTCTACGACCAGCAGTACATCCAAGCCCACACTGAGGGCTTCGAAGCGCTGAAGAAGAAGGTCAAGGAGTACTCGCCCGAAGCCATGGAGCCCGTCTGCGGCATTCCCGCAGCGACCGTTCGCGAGGTCGCGCGCCTCTACGCGAAGGCGAAGTCCTCGATGATCTTCTGGGGCATGGGCGTCTCGCAGCACGTCCACGGCACGGACAACTCCCGCTGCCTCATCGCACTCGCCCTCGTCACCGGACAGATCGGCCGTCCGGGCACCGGGCTGCATCCCCTGCGCGGCCAGAACAACGTGCAAGGCGCCTCCGACGCCGGCCTCATTCCGATGGTCTATCCCGACTACATCTCGGTCGAAGATCCGCAGGCCAAGCAGTTCTATGAAGAACTCTATGGCCGCGAACTGTCCGGCCAGAAAGGCCTCACTGTCGTCGAGATCATCAAGGCGATCCTCAGCGGCAACGTGAAGGGCATGTACATTCACGGTGAAAACCCTGCGATGTCCGACCCCGACGCGGCGCATGCCCGCGAGGCGCTCGCCAAGCTCGAGCACTTGGTCGTGCAGGACATCTTCTTGACCGAGACCGCCTTCCACGCCGACGTTGTGCTGCCGGCCTCCGCGCACGCCGAGAAGTGGGGCACCTTTACCAATACGAACCGCCAGGTTCAGATGGCCCGCCCCGTGGTCAATCCGCCGGGCGAAGCGCGTCAGGATTGGGAACTGATCCAGCACATCGCGCGCGGGGTCGGACTCAACTGGAACTACAAGCACCCGAGCGAGGTATTCGACGAGATGGCATCCTGCATGCCATCGCTGAAGAATATCACCTGGGAACGTGTGGACCGCGAAAACTCCGTCACCTATCCCGTCGACTCCCCCGACGTGCCAGGCAACGAGATCATCTTCGGCGACAAGTTCCCGACGAAGTCCGGCCGCGCCCGTATCGTCCCCGCCGATGTCTCGCCACCGGCCGAGTTGCCCGACGCCGACTACCCGTTCGTCCTGACCACCGGCCGCATGCTCGAGCACTGGCACACGGGTTCCATGACCCGCCGCGCCTCCGCGCTCGACGCCATCGAGCCGGAAGCCGTCGCCGGCATGAGCATCCACGACATGCGCAAGCTCGGCATATCGCCGGGCGACTTCATCCGCGTCTCGACCCGTCGCGGCGAAGTTCTCCTGCGCGCCCGCCAAGACCGCGAAGTCGCCGAGGGCATGGTGTTCATCCCGTTCTGCTTCGCGGAAGCCTCGGCCAACATGCTCACCAACCCGCAGCTCGACCCCTACGGCAAGATCCCCGAGTTCAAGTTCTGCGCCGCCAAGGTCGAACTCGCAAAAGCCGCTGCCGAAGCAGCCGAATGACGATCAGCGCCTTGCCGCCAATCGGCGGCAAGGCGTCTACCTTGAGGGCTGACCCGTGAAGAATCTCGCAGAGTTCATGGTCCGCCCGACACCCGACGACCCCCGGTTGTCGACCCCTGTCGCGGGCCTGGATCATGAAGGCAACCAGGTCGTCACCGACGTTGTCACCGAACGCCCGCTGACACTTTTCCTCAACGCGCGCGAGATCGTGACGCTGATGACCATCGGCGATCACCCCGATCTGCTCGCCGTCGGCTATCTCCTCAACCAGAACATGCTGCGCGCCGACGACGAAATTACCGGCATCGACCACGACGACGATATCGAGACCATCGTCGTGCGCACCGCGCGCAAGACCGACTACGAAGAGAAGCTGAAGAAGAAGGTGCAAACCTCCGGCTGCGCGCAAGGCACCGTCTTCGGCGATCTGATGGAAGAGTTCGACAAGGTGAAGCTGTCTCCGGACGCGCGGCTCAGGACATCTTGGCTCTATTCTCTCACGCGCAAGATCAACACCGCACCGAGCCTCTACCTCAAAGCCGGCGCGATCCACGGCTGCGTGCTCTGCCAGGAGGACCGCCCCGCGATCTACATGGAAGACGTCGGCCGCCACAACGCCGTCGACAAGATCGCGGGTTACATGCTGCTCAATGGCATCGCGCCCGACGACAAGATCTTCTACACCACCGGCCGCCTCACCTCCGAGATGGTGATCAAGACCGTGAAGATGGGCATTCCCATCCTCGTGTCGCGCTCCGGCTTTACCGCCTGGGGCGTCGATCTGGCGAAGAAAGCCGGCCTCACCCTCATCGGACGCGCTCGCGGAAAGCGCTTCGTCTGCGTCTCCGGCGAAGAACGCCTCATCTTCGACGCCGACCTCGCCCGCGTTGATGAAGAAGACAAGAAGCACGCCCGCAAGGGCGCGCATGCAGACGCGGATTGAACATCGATGCAAGTCTCAGTCCGTCCGATTCGAACCTCCGACCAGGTGCGATGGCGTGAACTCTGGCGCGCCTATCAGGCCTTCTATGATGTCGAACTCCCGCCAGACAGTGACCGAAACAACGTGGCAACGGTTGCTGGATGATCGCGAACCGGTATTCGGGCTCGTGGCGGAGAAAGATGGAACCGTGATCGGCATCACGCACTATCTCTTCCACCTCTCCACCTGGCTGGAAAATCAGACCTGTTACCTGCAGGATCTTTTTGTCGACCCCAAATCGCGCGGCAATGGTGCGGGACGCGCCTTGATCGAAGCGGTTTACGCACGCGCTGACCTCGTCACGGGAGGTCGGGTGTACTGGCTCACGCATGAAAGCAACACGGCGGCCCGGCAGGTCTACGACCAGCTGGCCCGCCACTCGGGTTTCATCGTCTATCGGCGCAACATCGAGACAACCTACGATGATTGATGCTGAGACCAAGCCCACGGGCCTCCTTCTCGCAGGCGGACAATCGCGCCGGATGAGCGATGCGTTTGCGGCAGGTCGCGGCGACAAGGGCCTGCTCGACTTGAGCGGCAAACCGATGCTCGGCCACGTCATCGAACGCCTCGCCCCGCAAGCCGGCCGCCTCGTCATCAACGCCAACGGCGACCCCGCCCGCTTCGCGTCGTTCAATCTGCCGGTCGTTCCCGACACCATCGAAGGCTATGCCGGTCCGCTCGCCGGCATCCTCGCGGGCCTGCGCTGGTCGATCGTCAACGCGCCCGACGCAACGCACGTCGTCAGCGTTTCCACCGACGCACCCTTCCTGCCCGCCGATCTCGTAACCAAGCTCCAGCAGGGTCTCGCGACCGCGTCAGGCTCGATCGCGCTCGCCCAATCCGGCGGCGAACTCCACCCCGTCATTGGCCTTTGGCCCGTCGCGCTCGCCGACGACCTCGAACAAGCGCTCCGCGCCGGCACCCGCAAAGTCCTCGCCTGGACCGACCGCCACGGAACGATCCCCGTCGAATTTCCGTTTACTTATTTGAAGGGCCGCTCATGTCGATCCCTTCTTCAACGCCAACACACCGGAAGAATTGGCCGAAGCCCGCCAGCTGCTTGCCGGATGACATGGACCTGATAGAGAAACGATCTATGAAATCCGCCCTCAAAACGCCCGTCATCGGCATCGCCGGATGGAAGAAGTCCGGCAAGACGACGCTCACCGTGCGTCTCATCGAAGAGTTCACGCGCCGCGGCCTCAAGGTTGCGAGCATCAAGCACGCGCACCACGAATTCCAGGTCGACGATCAGGAAACCGACAGCGCTCGCCATCGCCGCGCAGGCGCCGGCGAAGTGGTCGTCATCGGCGGCAAACGTTGGGCCATGATGCACGAACTGAAGGACGAGCCGGAGCCCAATCTGGACGAAATCTTCACGTGGCTCTCGCCTTCCGATCTCGTCATCGTCGAAGGCTACAAGACCGCAAACATTCCAAAGATCGAAGCGCGCCGCTCCACTCAGCAGGACCGCCGTTTCTTGGCCCCGAACGATCCGACCATCATCGCGATTGCATCAGACCACGACACGGATCACGGCTCGCTGCCGCTGTTCTCGCTCGACGACATTGGCGGCATTGCGGACTTCATCACACGGGCCGTCGGCGTCCGCCTCAAGGCTTCGCAGCCGGAAAGAACTGCTGCTCGCCCTCAATCCTGAACGCTGCGATCGCAGCCTGCCCCTCAGGCGAAATGATCCAGTCGATGAACGCTTGCCCCTCCGCCGCCTTCACGTTCGGATGCTTGGCCGGATTGACGAGGACCACACCGTACGGATTGAAGAGCCGCTGATCTCCCTGCACGAGAATTTTCAGCTCGCCCTTGTTCTTGAACGCCGACCACGTCGCGCGATCGCTCAGCACGTAGGCATTCGACCCTGACGCGACATTGATCGTCGCGCCCATCCCCTGCCCGGCCTCGCGATACCATGTGCCCGACGCAGCTTTCGCGTCCACACCCGCCGCCGTCCACAATCGCAGCTCGGCTTTGTGCGTCCCGCTGTCATCCCCGCGCGAAATGAACGGCTGCCTCGCCGCAGCAATCTTCTTCAACGCGGCGACGGCATCCGTCCCGCCCGCGATCTTCGCCGGATCGGACGCAGGCCCCACAATCACGAAGTCATTGTACATCACGTCGTACCGCTTCACGCCGAAGCCGTCCGCGACGAACGTGTCTTCCGCCGCGCGATCATGCACGAGCAGCACATCGCCATCGCCGTTCGACGCGTTCTTGATCGCCTGCCCCGTACCCACGGCCACGACGCGCACCTCAATGCCCGTCTTCGCCGTGAAGATCGGTAACAGATGAGCGAACAGCCCCGAGTTTTCCGTCGATGTCGTCGATTGCAGAATGATGAAGCGGTCAGCCGCCTGCGCCATTCCAACTGCAACCATCACAAGGAGAGCGGCCGTCCATGACAGCATCCATCGAGCACGCAACTGCATGAGCCACTCCTCGGATCAAAGGACCAATTCACCAGCCAGGAACGCGCGCGCCCGCGCCGTCGCGGGTGCTCTGAAAAACTCGTGAGCTTCCCCCTGCTCGAGAACCTTTCCCTTGTGCAGGAACACGATCTCATCTGCCAGTCGCCGCGCCTGCGCCAGGTCTTGTGTGACCAGCACCACGCGCAATCCCTGCTCCACGGCCGCATTCAACTGCCGTTCGATCGCCAGTGTGGACGCGGGATCGAGGTTGGCAGTCGGCTCGTCGAGAAACAGCACTTCAGGCTCCAGAACCAACGCCCGCAGAAGCGCGAGCCGTTGCTGCTCACCGCCCGACAGACGCTGCGCATTTGTCCCCGCGACGTGCGCAAGACCATGGTCCGCCAGGTGCTGCATGGCGATTGCGCGCGCCGACTGCATCAGCGTGGCCGTTCAACTTCAGAACATAGACGAGATTGTCGAGCGCCGTCCGCCGCAGCATGACCGGGCGCTGGAGTACGAATCCCGTTCGACGCGCGCGCCTACGATCCGGAAGAGACCCCGCCCACGTGACCCGCCCGAGATCAGGAAGAACCAGACCTGCCAAGGTGCGGATGAGCAAACTTTTGCCCGCGCCGTTCGGTCCAATGATGACCGTCACACCCGCGCCATGCGCAACCGTAAGCGCCGCATGATCGAGGAGTGTGCGACCGTCGCGGCGAACGACCAACGCATCTCCGGCAATCGGCATCACCTGAGCGTCCCGCATGATCGGCCTGAGAAGGGACTGGTCCATGTCAGGACCTCCCCGGCGCCAAATGCGCAACCGCGCCGCCCCGCAGCGCCATCGCCGCCGCATTCACGAGGCCTGCCATCAAGATCAGCACAAGACCCAGCGCCATCGCAAGCGCAAGCTCACCTTTGGATGTTTCCAGCGCGATCGCCGTCGTCATCGTGCGCGTGACGTGATTGATGTTGCCGCCGACGATGAGCACTGCGCCCACCTCTGCGATCGCGCGCCCAAATCCTGCGAGCAATGCCGTCGTCAGCGCCGCGCGCCCTTCATGGAGCAACGTCGCGATCTGCTGCCACCGCGTCAGTCCGAAGATCCGCAACTGCTCGCCGAGTTCCACATCGAGGTCGGCCACGATCTGCCGCGTCAGCGCGATCAGGATCGGCGCAACGAGAATGGTCTGCGCGACGATCATCGCCGTCGGCGTGTAGAGAAGTTGCAGCGCACCGAACGGCCCTGAAGCTGAGAGCCAGAGATAGACCAGCAGCCCCACAACCACGGGCGGCAGCCCCATCAACGTGTTGACGAGCACGATCACGGCACCACGACCGGGAAAGCGCCTCGTCGCGATCAATGCGCCGAGAGGCAGCCCAACGAGCGCTGCGATCAGCACCGCTGCCAAGCTGACGCGCAGCGACAGTCCGATGATCTCGATGAGATCAGCGTCGAGAGAACCGATCAACGCGAAGGCCTGCCAGACTGCGTCCGTCACGGGAGAGGTCCGTCACAAATTCAAGAAGCGCACATAGAGCCGTATCCCGTTCGATACGGATCGGCAAGCGTCAACGAACGAGAGCTGAGGAGCCTTGAAGTAAATAGAAGCCAAGTCTTCGCAGACGAACACCTAAGCTATATCCAAACGGATACTGGTGGAGCGAAATACTTTCCCCGGCAAAGCCCAGTTCGCATGTGAGATCATCTGGCGAACAGTGAAACTGTACCATAGTATAGTTGTCTAGGTTGCAGTCCACGCGCGATCTATGGTCAGGCCCCGCAGAGCGGCCACGGCATCGGAGGGAACATGTTGAAGGCGCTGGTCATCGACCCGGGCAAGTGCACCGGCTGCAAGCAATGCGAAATGGCATGCAGCTATGAAAACGAGGGCGAGTTCAACGTCGCCAAATCCCGAATCCGCGTCTTCGATTTCCACGAGCAGGGCAAAATGGTGCCCTACACCTGCACCCAGTGCGCCGAAGCGTGGTGCCAGCAGGCTTGCCCAGTGAACGCGATCACCACCGATCCGCTCTCTCTCGTGAAAGTCGTCCACGAGAACCTCTGCGTCGGCTGCAAGGTCTGCACGATCGCCTGCCCCTTCGGCACCATCAATTACAACGCCTCCACCGGTAAGGTCATCAAGTGCGACTTGTGCCAGGGCAATCCCGCCTGCTCGGATGCGTGCCCAACCGGCGCGATCACATTCCAGGACATCGAGCAGACCGGCTTTGACAAGATGAAGGTGTGGGCCGCGCAGGCCGCAGCGGGCTCGCCCGACGCTCCGGGCGCCAAGGCACCCGTGGCCAAGCACTGACACAGGCAAGCACCGCCTCTGCGGAGCGGATGTGCGCCAAGAGATTACGAAAAACTCCGCGGAAGACATTGCAGCGCGCTTGAACCGCGCGTCAGCGATAAAGGGAGAGATCGATGGGTTGGGCACGGAAAATCCTGCGGGTGAACCTCACCACAGGCACCGTCAAAGTCGAACCGCTCAACATGGATTGGGCGTCGAAGTATCTCGGACAGCGGGGTCTCGCCACAAAGTATTTCGTCGAGGAAGTTGATCCCAAGGTCGATCCGCTCGGCCCCGACAACAAGATGATCATGGCAACCGGCCCGCTCACCGGCACCGCCGCCTCCACCGCCGGCCGCTATTCGGTCATCACCAAAGGCGCGCTCACCAACGCCATCGCCTGCTCCAACTCCGGCGGCTACTTCGGTGCCGAATTGAAGTTCGCCGGCTGGGACATGATCATTTTCGAGGGCAAGGCTCCCAAGCCCGTCTACGTGACGATTATTGATGACGTCTGCGAGATCCAGGACGCTTCCGACATCTGGGGCACCAGCGTCTGGCACACCGACGAGTGGATCAAGACCAAGCACCAAGACCCGATGATGCACATCTCGGCCATCGGCATCTCGGGTGAGAAGCAGGTCCTCTACTCCTGCATCGTCAACGATCTTCATCGCGCTGCCGGCCGCTCCGGTGTCGGCGCCGTCATGGGCTCGAAGAACCTCAAGGCCGTCGCCGTTCGCGGCACGGGCGGCGTCAAGGTCAAGGACGGACGCACGTTCCTCAAGGCCGCTGCCGCCGGCAAGAAAGTGCTGCAGGAAAACGCCGTCACCGGCGCCGGTCTGCCGACTTACGGCACGCAGGTTCTCATGAACGTCATCAACGAGGCCGGCGCCATGCCGACCCGCAACCATCGTCAGGTGCAGTTCGAAGGCGCGCACGCGATTTCCGCCGAAGCGATGGCAACCCCGCGCAAATCCGACGGCCAACCGAACCTGCTCACCAACCAGGCCTGCTTCGGCTGCACCATCGCCTGTGGGCGTATCTCAAAAATCGACGAGAAGCACTTCACCATCCAGAACAAGCCACAATACTGGAAAGCGTCAGGCGGCCTCGAATATGAAGCTGCCTGGGCGCTCGGGTCCAACACCGGCGTCGATGATCTCGAAACACTGACCTACGTGAACTTCGTCTGCAACGAGCAGGGCATGGACCCGATCTCGTTCGGCGCTACGGTCTCGGCCGCGATGGAGTTGTACGAGCTTGGCCTCATCACCAAGGAACAGACCGGCGGCATCGACCTGAAGTTCGGTTCGGCGGAAGCTCTCGCCAAGTGCGTCGAACTCACCGGCAAAGGCGAAGGCTTCGGCGCGGAACTGGGTCTTGGCTCGTTGCGTCTATGCACCAAGTATGGTCGCCCGGACCTCTCCATGTCCGTAAAGGGCCAGGAATTCCCAGCCTACGACTCGCGCGGGATCCAGGGCATGGGCCTCACCTACGCCACGTCCAACCGCGGCGCCTGCCACCTGCGCTCCTACACGGTCTCGTCCGAAATCCTCGGCATCCCTGAGAAGACCGACCCGCTGACCACCGACGGCAAGCCCGCCCTCGTCAAGGCCTTCCAGGATGCGACCGCCGCGGTCGACTCCACCGGCCTGTGCGTCTTCACCACCTTCGCATGGACGCTGAACGACATCGCACCCCAGGTCGATGCCGCCTGCGACGGCGCCAGCTGGACGCCCGAGTACATGATGGAAGTCGGCGAGCGGATCTGGAACATGGAGCGCGTCTTCAACAACCGCGCCGGCTTCACCGCACAAGGACGACAACCTGCCCCCGCGCCTCGTCTCGGAGCCGGCGGAGACAGGTCCAGCCAAGGGTCTCGTAAACGGCCTCGCCACGATGCTTCCCGAGTACTACCAGCTGCGCGGCTGGACCCAGGAAGGCATCCCGACCAACGAGACGCTGTCGCGCCTGTCGCTCTGATAAGAATGCACTGCGGGCGGGTTCGATCATTGGACCCGCCCAGCGCATCCTGCCGTCCTTGGAACGCGTCCACCACGCCACCCGTGAGGCCTGCCCCATGCATTACGTGATCCTCGGAGCCGGTCCCGCCGGTGTGACGGCGGCGGAAACCATCCGCCAGAAAGACCGCAACGGCCGCATCACGCTGATCGGTGGGGAGCCGGAACCGCCGTACTCGCGCATGGCGATCCCCTACCTCCTCCACGGCAACATCGAGGAGCGGGGCACCTATCTCCGCCAGAAGGCCGACCACTACGACAGCCTCTGCATCGAGTACCGCCACGGCCGCGCCGGCGGCATCGACAGCCGCCGCAAGGAACTCTATCTGTCCGGCGGCGATCCGGTCGCCTACGATAAGCTGCTCATCGCCACCGGCGCCTCGCCCGTCATCCCGAAAATGTCCGGCTCCAATCTCGAAGGCGTCGTCAACTGCTGGACGCTGGCCGATGCCCGCGCCATCCTGAAGCGCGCTGACAAAGGTGCACCTGTCGTGCTCGTCGGTGCCGGCTTCATCGGCTCCATCGTTCTGGAAGCGCTCTACCAGCGCGGCTGCGATTTGACCGTAGTCGAGATCGCCCCCCGCATGGTCGCCCGCATGATGGACGACACCGCCGGCGGCATGCTCGCCCGCTGGTGCCGCGAGAAGGGTGTGAAGGTCCACACCGGCACCAAGGTCAACTCCATTCGCCAGACCGGCTCCAACGGCGGCGCAACGCTCGCAGTCGATCTTTCGAGCGGTGAGGCAATCCCGGCCCAACTCGTCGTGCTCGCAGCCGGCGTCAAATCAAACACCGGCTTTCTTGTCGGCTCCGGCGTCAAAGTGAACTGGGGCATCCAGGTCAACCCGTTCCTCGAAACGTCCGCGCCAGACGTCTTCGCCGCCGGCGATTGCTGTGAAGCCATCGACATCTCCACCGGCAAGCCCGACATGCTCGCCATTCAGCCCGTCGCCGTCGAACACGGCCGCCTCGCCGGCCTTAACATGTCCGGCACGAAGACGCCCCACCGCGGCTCGCTCAACATGAACGTGCTCGATACGATGGGGCTGATCTCCTCGTCGTTCGGTCTCTGGCAGGGCAAGCCCGAAGGCCAGACCGCCAAGCTGATCGACGAGACCAACTTCAAGTATCTGAAACTCAACTTCGAAGGCGACCGCCTGATCGGCGCCCAGAGCGTCGGCCTCACGGACCACGTCGGTATGCTGCGCGGCCTGATCCAGACCGGCTTCCGTCTCGGTGGATGGAAGGAAAAGCTTGTCGCAAGCCCAGAGCGTCTGCGTGAAGCCTACATCGCCGTCGCCCAAGGTGCGCCCATCGGCGGCCCGACCGGACCGCACGTGAACACCCCGATTGCCAAGGCCGCCGCCTGACGGCATACGGTCCCTATGAAAGTCACACTGAAACTTTTCGCCTCACTTGGCGCGTTCCTGCCCGAAGGATCGGAGCGCAACATGATCGACCTCGAAGTGCCCGAAGGCACGACCATTCGCGCCCTTCTTGATCACCATAACGTGCCTCCGCAGTCCTGCCACCTCGTGCTTCTCAACGGCGTGTTTCAGCCAGTCGGCGTGCGCTCGCACGTGGCACTGAAGTCTGGAGACGCACTAGCGGTCTGGCCTCCGGTTGCAGGAGGATGACGAGCGGGCCGTTCGTTCCGGACTTCGTCGAAAAAACGATGTCCGCAACTCCGTCCGAATTCCATCGCAGCATGGCCGTGCTCGATGCCTCGCTGACACCCGCGCTTTCTCATACGCTCGAATGCAAAAGCGGCAGGATCACCGTGACCTACGATGCCCTCCCCAGCGTCACGCTCGGAACGCTCCTCGCGTTGCCGCGTGCCCGCGTCACCGTGCGTTTTGTCGGAGTGCCATCAGCCGACCGGGCGGATTTCATGAGCCGCTTCGATCTCGCCTTCCAGCGCGGCGGCGGCTGACACCACAATGCACTTTCCCCGCTGCCAAATGCGTGTAGATTTATCCGGCGACCTTAACAGACGAGAGGATCGGCAGTGTCCGATATCGCCCTAGAAGCGACGCCACCTCGCAAGCCCTCAACTGCATCGAGCACCGGCTCTGCGGAAAAGCCCAAAAAGAAGACGGCCAAGGCCGGCTCCAGCATCAAACTCCAGATCGACTTTCCCGGCGGCGTGCGCCTGGGGCCGGGCAAGGTCGCACTTCTCGAGGCGATCGATAGCGCAGGTTCATTGAGCCGCGCCGCCGCTGAGATCGGCATGTCCTATCGCCGCGCCTGGCTCTTCATGCAGCAGATCAATCAAGCCTTTGACCAGGCCGCCGTCTCCACGCCGGAACATGGCCACGGTGGAGGGCCAGCAAAGCTCACGGACTTTGGCCGCGAACTCATCCGCCAGTATCGCAGCATCGAGAAAAAGGCGATCACATCCGGGGGCGAGATCCTCGCGTGGCTCGATGAACATCACACTGGCAAAAACGAGCCACGCAGCTGAGCTGAGCGGCGCTAGAGCAATTCAATTCCGAATCGGCGCACGACAAACGCGAATGCCGCAAAACTGGCGATCGTCACGACGATGCTCGCCCCCATTGTCGGCCAGAAGCCGATTCGCGGCAGCAGATAGGGAAACAGCAGAAACATCGGCAGGGTTGGGACCACGTACCAGAACGTATACCAGGCATGGTTTGCGATCTTGCTCTCGCCCTGCCCCTCCACCCACAGCCAGACCAACGTCAGCACGGTCACCATCGGCAACGCGGCGATCAGGCCACCCAATTTATCGCTGCGCTTAGCCGCTTCCGAGATCAGCACGACCAGAAATGCCGTCACGGCATATTTCGTGATGATCCAGCCCATACCCCGCCTCCTCTGCGACGATAGGTTCTCATCGGAAGTTCCGATTTGAACGGATGTGTACGCATCCCATCTGCCAATCACGATACTCGAGGAGACAGGCAGATGAAATATTTGGCGATCGCAGCTCTTGCAACCCTTTCGGCAACCGCCCACACGTCAACTGTGGAAGCAGCAGGCTGGCGCTCATGCAAGGCAACTTCGGTGAACTGCACCAGCGCACAAACCAAGGCCGTAAGGGTTCAGAATCAGCGCCGGGCAGCATTTCGCCATCGTGACGTCAACTCCATGCCCGCCCGGGATTGGTTTTACCGCCGGATGCTGGATAACTGATCAAAACGCTGTGGGGGAGGCGCGCCAGCAGGCAACCCCCACCCGCGTGTTGCGTTCAAGTCCCATAGCCCTGACGTTCAATGGTCGAGCCGTTGCGTATCTCCTTTCGACTCGACCATCATTGATCCGTTGTCGGCTATGCGGAGGCTCAGATGAAGTACTACGCGAAAGTCGTGAGAGTTCGCCTGGAAGTGGCGTGCGTCGAGATCGAGAGCGACGACATCCACACGGGTCAGGAAGCCGCCGACCGCGCTCTCGATGCGGCGACCGCGAACGACCTACCGTGGAAAATGCTTCCATACGACAGCGAAGCCTACGCTCCGCATGTTGAAATGCTCGTGTCCGATCCGGAATTGTCGGAAGCCGGCGAGACAGCCCAAGTCATACGGCGGTGGATGCGAAGCCCGGAATCCTCCGCCCAGGACCGCTATCTGATCCTTCATGCCGATCTCGAGACAGGCGAAGGCCGGACGATCCTACAGCCCTGGCTGTCTGAAGCCGCCGGACTCCCGCTCGCAGACCTTTGCGGAGAATGGATGGATGATCTGGCCGATTTGAGCGAACTCGCCGTGGAACCGCCGCGGCCATCTACCGGATCGGCGACGATCATTCCCTTTCCCCGTCCATCTCCGCGCGTGGACGACAGCAGCGGATCGTCCCTCAGCTAATTGATGAGAAAACCGACGGCATCCGCGGATGCCAAGGTTGGTGTGTTTGGATCAGCCGGCCGACTCGGCTGATTCAGCGCCCGGGCGAATGCTCGATTTGCGCGAGACTGTCGGATCGCTCACGGCAACAGGAACCTTCCTTTCGATCTCCTCGAAGGTTGCCAGCGCCTGACCGACGACTTGATCCATATTGTAGTAGCGATAGGTCGCCAACCGCCCGACGAACCACACGTCGTCCACTGCGCGCGCTAAGTCTTCATAGAGCTTGTAAAGCGCCTGATTCTCGGCACGCGGCACCGGATAATAAGGATCGCCTTTGTCAGTCGGGTACTCATACGTTAGCGCCGTCCAAGGGTGATGCTGTCCCGTCAGATACTTGTATTCGGTAATGCGCGTGTAATCGCGATCGAGCGGGTAATTGACCACACCCACCGGCTGGAACTGCGACTGTCGCTTTGTCATGTGCTCGAACCGCAATGACCGATACGGCAGCCGACCGAAGCGATACGAGAAGTACTCATCGATCGGTCCCGTGAAGATCACCCGCCGATGCGGAATAACGGCGCGGACCTCGCGGTAATCGGCCTGCAGCAGAACCTGGATCTTGCGATGCTGAAGCATGCGGCGGAACATCGCCGTATATCCGTGCTTTGGCATTGCCTGGAATCGATCCGTGAAATACCGGTCGTCGCGATTTGTCCGCACAGGAACCCGCGAGGTCACAGCCTTATCGAGTTGCGACGGATCAAGACCCCACTGCTTGCGCGTATAGCCGCGAAAGAATTTCTCATAAAGATCGCGACCTACGCGGGCGACAACCACATCCTCCGAGGTTCGGATAGGATCAATCGCTTCAGCCCGAGCCTGAAAAAAGGCTTCGAGCTCATCGCTGGTCAGCGCCAGTCCATAGAGCTTGTTCACCGTGTCGAGGTTGATCGGGACAGGCAGGAGCTGCCCGTTGATATCGGCCAGCACGCGGTGCTCGTATGGCCGCCACTCGGTAAAACGGCTGAGATACGAGAAGATACGTTGCGCATTGGTATGAAAAATATGCGGACCATACCGATGCACGAGGAGGCCATCTTCGTTGTAATAATCGAACGCATTGCCTCCGACGTGATCCCGCCGGTCAATAATGAGAACCCGTTCTCCGCGTTCATTTGCGATCCGCTCGGCCAGCACACTCCCCGCGAATCCGGCCCCGACGATCAGCCAATCAAACATTGTCGGCTTCGGCGCTGTTGGGCGCGCCGTCCTCCAGACGCGGAGACAGTTCCTGCCAGCGTAGCCGCCAGCTGACTTCCTGGTTCATCAGAGTCGCCATCCTTCGCCACGTGTCATTCCAGGAGAGCTTTGCGAGGCGGCGATCGACATTAGCCAACCAGGGTGTTCGTGGCGCGCTCAGAACACCCTCGAGTTTTTCAACAAAGCCGTCCGCATCATGGCTGATTGACACCAGGCCCTCATCACCCCAGTCGCGAACCACATCACGCACCGGCGTGGAGACGACCGGAAGACCGGCGGCCAGAAACTCCGGTGTCTTGGTCGGACTGATAAACCGCGTTGCTGCATTGATTGCGAACGGCATGAACCCCACGTCCCAATGCGCGAGATACTGCGGCAGCTCCTGATAGTTCTTGCAGCCGAGCCAATGGATGTTTGCGCGCCGCGGCAACGCAGCCTCGTCGATTTTTACGACGGGCCCAATAAGGACAAACTGCCATTCCGGCCTGAGGTCTGCGACAGCGGCAGTGAGTTCGATATCGAAGCGCTCGTCGAGTACGCCGAAAAATCCGATCCGCGGCCCTGTTAAGCCTGCCTGATCGGACGGATCCGCAAAGCCGGAACCTCGCGCCTGCGCAAAATGCTCTTTATCGACGCTACTCGGAAATAGATGAACATTGGGATGCCGAGAACGCTTTGCTTCATAGAGCGCGCGCCCGCCAGTGAAGACGAGATCGGCCAAGGCGAACAATCGGCGCTCGCAAGCTGCCAGCTCCGGAGAGGCGCCCTTGAAGGCACTTAGTTCGTCCATGCAATCGTAAACGCAAAGATCCGGCTCACGATGAAGGGAAAAGTTCACCGCGCAAGGCGTGTAGTACCAGAATGCCGTGACGGCGCCTCGATGTGCAGCTAGCACTTCGTCCAGAATGAACTTCTGAGCATCGGTCGCCTGATGCCCCGTGGCGCCTTCCGGTAAAACGGGCACCACGACCGTTACACCTGGAGCGCCTTCCGAAAACTCGTAGCGGACTTTACTCGCCCCTCGCTCGTAGATGGGCTCTTCGAAGAAATACACGGTCCACTGCCGGGCAGCGCGTGTCATGAGGTGCTGCGGCCGCTGGTAAACGAAGCGCCATCTCAGATGTGAAAAGCAAATCAGTACGGGCTTCTCATTGCCTTGCTTTTCGACAAATGGAACTTTGACTCATCTCAGTGTGCACTCGGCATATGGAAGGTTACCCGAATAACCGCAAGCTTCACAAAAGGTTCCCACGCGGAAGGACTGGTACCGGCGCCCGCTGAAACTCACGGACAAGCCTGAGCAAAGTGACTGGTCAGACCTGTGCGGAATGCGCCAGATATGTAAAACAAGTCACCACTCCGGACAGCGATAGGCCGGAGACGACGAGAGGATCTCCCATGTCACCGATCAACGCGCGCATCGCCCAGGAACTCAACGTTCAACTGGCGCAAATCGATGCCGCCGTCGCCCTGTTCGAAGAAGGAGCGACCGTGCCGTTCGTAGCGCGCTATCGTAAAGAGAAGACCGGGGGGCTTGATGATACGCAACTGCGCCGCATCGAAGAACGGCTTGGCTATCTCCGCCAGCTCGAAGACCGTCGCGCCACGATTATCAAATCCATCACTGATCAAGCAAAGCTGACGCCCGATCTGCAACGAGCCATCGCCAATGCGCAGAGCAAGGTCGAACTGGAAGACCTCTACGCGCCCTTCAAACCCAAGCGTCGCACCAAAGCCCAGATGGCGCGCGAGAGCGGTCTGGAACCGCTCGCACTGTCCCTCCTGTCCAATCCCTCGCTCGATCCAACGACGGAAGCACGCACATACATCGATGCGGAAAAAGGCGTTTCAGACACCGCCGCCGCACTCGATGGCGCCCGGTCCATCCTGGTAGAACGCATCGGAGAGAATGCGAAACTCGTCGGCGACTTGCGCGAGTGGCTCTGGGATAACGGACAGCTTTCCTCTCGCGTGCAGAAAGGCAAGGCGGCCGAGGGCGCCAAATTCTCCGACTACTTTGACTTCGGTCAGTCAATCCGCGATCTCCCTTCCCACCGTGCGCTGGCTCTTCTGCGTGGCAGGAATGAAGGCGTGCTCGCCCTTGACCTCGACGTTGCGTCAGAAGCCAACCGCCCGCATCCCGCCGAACTCAAGATCATGTCCGCCTTCGCAATTGCCAGTCGCGGTAGGCCGGCCGATAGCTGGCTCGCCGAGACCGTGAAGCAGGCATGGAAAGCGAAGTTGCACCCATCACTGGAGACCGATCTCCTCGCACGGCTCAAGGAACGCGCCGACCGAGGCGCCATCGAAATATTCAAGTCGAACCTCAAGGATCTTCTGCTGGCCGCGCCCGCCGGCCCGCGCGTGACGATGGGGCTCGACCCAGGGATCCGCACGGGCGTCAAAGTCGCCGTCGTTGATCAGACGGGCAAACTGCTCGACACAGCCACCGTCTATCCTCACGAACCGCGCAAGGACTGGAACGGCGCACTCGCAACCCTCGCCGCTCTTTGCATCAAGCATAAGGTCGATGTGATCGCCATCGGCAACGGAACCGCAAGCCGCGAAACAGAAAAATTGGCATCGGATTTAATCAAGCACCTGCCCGGTTTAAAGCCCAAAAAGGCCTTGGTCTCGGAAGCCGGCGCGTCTGTCTATTCCGCATCTGAACTCGCCGCCAACGAGTTTCCCAATCTCGACGTCAGCTTACGCGGTGCCGTCTCCATCGCTCGTCGTCTCCAAGATCCGCTGGCGGAACTCGTCAAGATCGAGCCGAAGGCCATCGGTGTCGGTCAATATCAACACGACGTCGATCAGACCGATCTCGCCCGCTCACTGGACGCCGCCGTTGAGGACTGCGTCAACGCCGTCGGGGTGGACGTGAACATGGCGTCCGCCCCACTCTTGGCTCGCGTTGCAGGATTGAACGCCACCATCGCTCAGAACATCGTCCTTCACCGCGACCAACACGGAGCGTTCAAAAAGCGAACTGATATCAAGAAAGTCGCGCGCCTGGGTCCCAAGGCCTTCGAACAGTCGGCCGGATTTCTCCGCATCATGAATGGGGCCAATCCGCTTGACGCCTCCGCCGTCCACCCCGAAGCCTACATGGTCGTTGAGCGCATCGCAGAGACGACGAAGAAACCGCTGAAAGCGCTGATCGGCGATGGCCCGTTTCTGCGCACACTCAATCCCGCCCAATATGCCGATGCCGTTTTTGGAATTCCGACCGTCAGTGACATTCTCGCCGAACTAGAAAAGCCCGGACGCGATCCAAGGCCTGAGTTCAAAACCGCTGTGTTCGAAGAGGGCGTCGAAAAGCTGTCCGATTTGCGCCCCGGGCTGGCGTTGGAAGGCGTCGTGACAAACGTCACGGCTTTCGGAGCCTTTGTCGATATCGGCGTCCATCAAGACGGCCTCGTCCATGTCTCCGAATTGGCCGACCGGTTCGTCAAAGACCCCCGCGATATCGTTAAAGCCGGCGATATCGTCCGCGTCCGCGTCAAGGACGTCGACATCGACCGCAAGCGTATCGCACTTACGATGAAATCAGGAGCACTCGACACAGGTACCACCCGAACGGCAAAGACGGCTCCTCCGCAGACCGGGACGACTTCAACCAAAAGCCCGCCTCGATCCGAAACTGAATCCGCCCTCGCCGCCGCCCTGCGCCGCGCGCGCGAAAAATGATCCGCTACCGCAACTCGCGTTCCATTGATTTCAGAACGCCTTCGGAACATTTCGAGCAGAGTGACGTTTGGACCTCTCATTGTGTGGCGTGAAAGCCAATTGCGCCTCCAAACCGGCGGGTGTCGAAAATGGAAAACGAGAAATTCAATTTGTCGCTACGCAAGTATTTGAAGCGCGTCGGTGTCACGTCGCAGCAAGAGGTCGAACGGCTCGTGCGCGAATGCCCCGTGCCGGCCGGCACAACGCTTCGGCTGCGGATGGTGCTCACAGCGGAAGGAACGGATTTAAATCACGTAGTCGAGGACGACATCGAGACTAGGTAGCCACTCCCCCCACGCAGTCAGGCGACGCAACCGTCCAGCCACGCCCATTAGAACGGCTTCCAAGAGACTTGTTGATCCCGATCAAGGTTGAGCGGTGGGTCTTGCGCGACACCCCTACTGGGGGAGTTCGTCTCTGCCCTTCGCAACACAAGGCCGACATGCATGGACCTCGATCGCCCGGATACACTGCGTCTCAATTTTGTTCAGGGCTTCCCGCAAGCTTTGCTACATGCGCCATCACGGGAACTGTGGCGACATTTACCTGGCCCGACCTTGTTCGACATTACAGGAAAGCACGCCGCGCCACTGTTCGTTAGTGTCTTGTTGCATGGCAACGAGAGCACGGGATGGGCCGCGCTTCAGTCTGTCCTCAATCGGCACCATGGGCATCTGCCTCGCAGACTTCTGCTGTTCGTCGGCAACGTCGACGCGGCCGGACACACTGTCCGGACACTTGCCAGTCAAAATGATTACAATCGAAGCTGGCCGGGCACCCTTGACAACCTAACTCCAGAAGCCCGGTTGATGCGCGAAGTGGTCGACGCCGTTCGTGTCCACCAGCCTGTCGGGAGTATCGATATTCACAATAATACGGGTCACAATCCGCACTACGCATGCATCAACCGGTGGGACGAACGATACCTCCAGTTGGCGCGGCTTTTCAGCCGTACCGTCGTCTTCTTTGAACGCCCTCTTGGTGTGCAGTCCGCAGCTTTGTCAGAAATCTGCCCTGCGGTTACTGTTGAATGCGGACTTGCCGGCGGGCCGGAAGGCGTCGCACATGCCGCTGAATTTATCGAAGCAGCACTCGCAATCGACCACTTGCCCGATCGTCCCGTTCCCGACGGTGATCTCGACCTGATGCAGACGCATGCCATCATCAAAATTCCGCCGGGGGCAACAGTGTCTTTCGATGG
Source organism: uncultured Alphaproteobacteria bacterium (assembly GCA_963708775.1). Lineage (GTDB taxonomy): Bacteria > Pseudomonadota > Alphaproteobacteria > Rhizobiales > Hyphomicrobiaceae > JAGVSR01. The sequence goes on from CAVPTI010000004.1 coordinate 65,513, forward strand.
GGATGACGCGGATTTCCAGTTCCGATCTGATCTGGACCGCCTGAACTTCTCGGAATTGGAGCCGGGAACCTTGTTTGGACGCCTGGGTTCGCGCCAGCAGCACCAGTTCGTTGTCGAACCCGGTGGACCACATGCGGGAATGTTAGACTACTTTACGTACGACGGCGGCGAAATACGGCTCCGCAAGCGTGCCATACCCGCCATGCTCACGCGTGACAGCCAAGCGATTCGGCTGGATTGTCTTGGTTATCTGATGCATCGCGTTGCACGGGACGGGTCACGATTGGTCGAAGCTGATACTGCTGCAGTGGGATGACAAAGTGACGGAACACACAGGCGTTGGCTGCACGGAGCAGGAACGCTTCAACGTTCTGCAAACGATGCTGGCCCAGCAATATCAGACAGTTTTCACTGATACCAAAGCCACTCGCACGGTCCTTGTTCTCCCCAGTCTGAGCCTCGACCCGCAGGTAATGGCGAAAGTCTCCGGTGTCGCTCACTATGAGGAGCGGATGCTGTGCCTGCTCATGCTTTTGCGCATGCCACGAACACGGGTCATCTACATTTCAAGCACTCCCATCTCGTCCACCATCATTGACTACTACCTCCATCTCTTGACGGGGGTACCAAGCGAGCACGCCCGCCGCCGTTTGACCCTTCTATCTTGCGACGACAATCAGTTCGCGCCTCTCACGCAAAAAATTCTCGATCGACCGCGACTGCTGGAACGACTGAAGGAAGCTATTGGCGATCCTACGGTCGCACACATGACATGCTTCACGGTGTCCGAGCTCGAACGCCGGCTCGCGCTCACCCTTGGCATCCCCATTTACGGCTGCGATCCCGCACTCCTCCATTGGGGTTCAAAAAGCGGATCGCGTAAAATCTTCCGCGAAGCCGGCATTGATTTTCCTGCGGGCTTTGAAGACCTCGGCAGCATGGACGATGTAGCGCGCGCTCTTTCGCAATTGAAAAGCGAACGCGTCGAACTTGCGAAGGCGGTGGTCAAGATCAATGAAGGCTTTTCCGGCGAGGGCAACGCCGTCTTTGATTTTTCAGGCGCACCGCAAGGATCGGCCCTGCTGCCGTGGGTCAAACAAAAACTTTCAGATCTCGCCTTCGAAGCCAAGGACATGACCTTTGAACTCTATGAGAGCAAGCTCGCTGCCATGGGCGGTATCGTTGAGGAATGGATCCCGGGCGCGGTCAAAGAGAGCCCATCCGTCCAGTTTCGAGTCGATCCCTTGGGGCGTCTTGAAACCATCTCCACCCACGATCAAATCCTGGGCGGAAAGAACGGCCAGATTTTCCTTGGAGCACGTTTCCCAGCTGCTGATGCCTATCGTCTGGACATCCAGCGAGACGGACAGAAGGCGGCGCAAGCTCTCGCGCAAAAAGGTGTGCTTGGCCGGTTTGGCATCGACTTCGTTTCCGTCAAACAAGACGACGGTTGGAGGCACGTGGCGATTGAAATCAATCTGCGCAAGGGCGGCACCACGCACCCGTTCCAAATGCTGCAATTCCTCACCGACGGTCACTACGATCCCACGTCAGGACTTTTCCTGACGCCCTCAGGCAAGCCGCGCTGCTATTATGCATCCGACAATCTGGAGTCGGAAAAATACCGCGGCCTGACACCCGACGATCTCATAGACATATCCGTATTGAACGATCTCCACTTCAATGCGGCGACAGCTGAGGGCGTCGCCTTTCACCTCATCGGCGCCCTCTCAGAGTTCGGCAAACTCGGCATCGTAGCCATAGGTGAAACCTATGATCGCGCCGACGCACTTTACCGCAAGTCGGTAGCTGTTCTCGACCGGGAAGCCGGCAGAACCTGAGGCGGACTGTTGGCCGCTAATCAGAAATCTGGAGCTCCACACGCCGGTCAAGTTCATAGAGTTGATCAAGCGGCAGCAGGGTCCGGTCCACACCTAGGAAGGGCACCGTATCGCCTTTGGGAAGAATCTCCACCCGCCCTGCATAGCCTCCCGCACGCAGGAAATCAGAGACCGTCTCAAGCCGGTCGGCCGACAATCTCATATTGAATTCGGGCGTCCCACGCTCGTCGGCGTGTCCAGTCATACTGATTGATGACGGCTTCTTGAGGAGAAGATAGTCGAGCAGCAACTGAGCAGCCTTCGCGCCATCGTCTGTGAATGCCGCCTCGCGAAAGATGAACTTAATCGGGACAGGCAAGACGTCAGCACTGGTTGTTACGGTCAAATTCTCACCTGCCGTGGCAACGAGCACGTCCGAAACCCGGCGCTCTGCAACCACATCGCCAGTCTCAGCCACATTTGGTGTCGGTTCGCTGATTTTAGTGCGCTGTTCGGCATCTGCCCGCGCGCGCTCCACCCGGAGACGCAGCTCGTCCATGAGATGCGCAGAAACAGCTTCGGCTGAGCGCAACTCAAAGCCGGCATTCGCTAGGACACGAGGCGCTGGTGATTGCTGCTGAACTGAGCCAAGTTGAACCGACAGCTTCGGGTTGGGTTTGGGTATCCGCTGTTCCGTAACCAAAACCCACTCGCCGTTCTCGTCCGTGTTTGCCGTTCCGATTGGCACACCGTCGGCCACTACCGTGACAACGGCATTAGGCACCGTTCGCCCAGCAAAGACCGATGTTCCGTTGGGGTCGACTTTAGCAACATCGAACGGCCCAGATGGAGCACGTTCTGCTGCCGCTGCAGTATCGGAAGGGGGACGCAACGCAGGCTCGCGCTCCCCGCCGACGACCCGCTCCTCCTGCTCGATGAGTCCAAGTTTTTCGACAGCACCGGGCAGGTCGGTCAGGAACATTGCTCCACCGACTAGGGCAACGAGAATGACAAGAAGCGCCGCGAAATAATGCATGGCGTGGGTCCGGGGGTGACCAGTGTCAGAGACCAGTGTCCGGGGTTGACCAGAACATAAAGTCTACAATGTCTCCCACATGCAGAGTAGCAAATCCTGCGGTCGGGATTAACGCCCTGCTCCCACCGCAGGCTGACGGTCGAACACAGCTCCGTTCTAGGGTCGCGGTCCTTTGCTGTCCGCTTCCTGCGATGTGCTCTTCGTTTCTTCCTCATAGTCGATCGCTGGCTGGCCGGTCTCATCTTGCGAATAGGTAAACCGCACCCATTTTCTGCTGTGATCAGATAATTCCATGAGATAGCGGCAGGTGAGCGACTTATCCGAACGGGCCACTTCTTCATCTTGGCTCAAGGACGTGATGGTCAGGTGGCTGTCTTCAAGAACCTGCTCCCCACCTTGGACAAAGAAGTCCTTGACCGCTGTATCTGAACAAATGGACTCTGCATGTGCCGCGGGGACTGCGCTGACCAGCACCGCGCAAGACAATCCGGCCTGAAGCATCCGCACGAGATGTAATCGGCACATGGAGAAAACCCCTTGGAGCCAGCGGTCACTCCGACACGGGCAATCTACAACAGATGGGCGCGCCCAAGAATACTGGCAAGGCCCAAACACCAACTGGCCAGTACCGGACTAGCACCGCCGATTGCCAAGCTTCAGCTGCAACGGTCTAGGGAGCGGGCTGCGGGTTGACGGGTTGTCCTGTTGAAGGCACCCCCGTCGAAGCCATATCTCCCGTCGTGTAGACAGCCACGCCGAAGAGAACGGCAAACAAGACCGCCGTTATGAGAGCGCTGACGAAGCGATTATTGAAGGAGATAAAGTTTGCGATGAGATCGAGCACAAAAACCAGCCCAGCGGCCATCAACACCATCTGAACCCAGGTATCTCGGGTCGCCTCCTTCAGCTCAGGCGGAAGCACTGTTTTGTCGACGGTATAGATCAAGGCAGCATAGAAAACCGCGAACACCAGGGCAGTCACAAGGGCGTTCACAAAGCGGTTGCTGAAGGTCAGAGCATTTCCCAGGTAGGCAATGACGAAGAGGATACCTGATCCAACCAGAACATTTGCGAGCAATGCGGTTTCGGAGGGTGACATCCGCTTCTCCTGAGGTGCTGCTGATCAAGCGAGCGTCATACGCCTTCACCCCATTGTCAATCTGCCATCAACTTTGACCGCTATGCACCATGTCAAGCCATCCAAACGGAACATCGTTCATGTTCCTCGCTGTCGCGCTCAGAACTGCCGCTACTTCGGGACCCTTAGCGACATGATGTAGGCGATCACGTCTCGGAGTTCCGTGTTGGTGAAAGAAACTTTCGGCATTGCGGGATGCGGAAAGATGATGGCTCCAGCCAAACGTTCTTGAGATTGATCGGGTCTGTTCGCAATCGAGTAAAAGCTGGAGATGTCTGACTTGGCGACGTTTCCGGGGCTCGCGTCGACGACGTGACATGTCGAACAAAGGCTTTCCGCCAAGTCCCTACCCCTCCCCGGGTCAGCGACGACCGATTGAGCGAGGGCGGGATATGACCAAAGCGGCAGCATAAGCGTCACAAGCAAAGTCTTCTCAAACCGTCTCATCATCATCGTTCTCCAGACAACATCCTCGCGATGAGAGCTCACAACTAAGTCGAAGTGGCCTTGGCGTCCTCCCTGTTCTCCAGCAGATAGGTTGCGCGTAACGCTGCCGAAACTTGCTCCAATTCATACATGGATATCTCTGCTCGCATGATGGCTTCGAGCCAGCTATTGCAATTTTCCTCGGTTGCAAGTTCTAAAACAAGATACTTGAACAAGCCATCGCCCGACGCGTCGACGTCCTTGCGCCAAGTTTCACTCGTCGCGAAAGAGGCGTACGCTCCATCCGAATATGTCCGCGTCACACACACCTGAAAGCGGTTCATCGTCGCCAATTCTCCAGGGCCATTCATTATCTGATATGAATACATTGCTTGCGGACCCATTCACTTGATCAGGAACAAATGTTGTCTTCACCATTGCATTTGGCTTACACAATCGCCGGGTCGATCCCGGCGCGGCTCCAACCTAAAAAACAACATCAGCAACACGTCCGCTCGGCACAAATGGGCTATAGTGCCGAAGGACCAGTCATCAATTCCCCAACTCATATGAGCGCGATTCCTTGACGATTTTTCGCTCCAACAGACACACGAAGCGTGTCGGTCTCCTCGTCGCCGCCGCTCGCAATTTCTGGGCGTGCTCGACTTCAATCGGACTTATTCAGCTGGCGTTCCTGCTGGTCAGCGTCCAATTTCTCGCAGCGGCCGGCAGCGCGGAAGGGCAGCCTCACTCGACGGCGGAAGAGTTAAGATTTGTGGGATCGCAAGCCTGCTCGTCGTGCCACACGAAGCAATATGCGGACTGGAAGAGTTCTCAGCATCACGCCGCGATGCAGGAGGCGGTCGATGGAACGGTGCTGGGAGATTTTAGTGGAGCGACCTTCACCAAGGACGGGGTCGAAAGCACGTTCTTCAAGAGAGATGGTAAGTTTTGGGTCCGCACACCCGGTCCTGACGGCAAAGTCGCTGATTTTGAGATCCGCTACACCTTCGGGGTGTACCCTCTCCAACAGTACCTGATCGGCTTACCGGGCGGGCGCTATCAAGCCCTGGGCATCGCCTGGGACTCCCGTTCGAAGCAGGATGGCGGACAGCGCTGGTATCACCTTTACCCGGACCAGAATCTGAAGCCGGGGGATCCGCTGCATTGGACTGGAATTGACCAGAACTGGAACTACCAATGCGCCTGGTGCCACTCCACCAATCTACAGAAAAACTACAACGCAGAGAGCAAGACCTTCCAGACAACATGGTCTGAGATCAGCGTAGGGTGCGAAGCGTGCCACGGGCCCGCATCCGGTCATCTGGCATGGGCAGAGACACGCGGCGGCGGTTCTGCCACGTCGCCAACGAAAGGTTTCAGGCTGACCTTGGATGAACGCCGCAACGTGACTTGGCCAATGCACCCGCAGGGCCAAGCAACCCGCTCCGTTCCACGCACGTCCGCCAAGGAGATCGAAGTCTGTGCAGGCTGCCATGCTCGGCGGCAGCAGTTTTCATCCGATGCCACGACCCTCGCCCAGCTTTTTGATGCCTTCCAGCCATCAACCCTCGACCGAGGGCTCTACCATGCCGACGGGCAGCAGCACGACGAGGTCTTCAACTACGGTTCGTTTGTTCAGAGCAAGATGCACGCCGCCGGCGTGACATGCTCGGACTGTCACAATCCACATTCCGGAAAACTTCACAAATCCGGCAACGCTGTCTGCACGCAGTGCCATGCAGCGGAACGGTTCGATAGCGCTGAGCATCATCATCATGCATCGGGCAGTGCGGGCGCTCAGTGCGCGTCCTGCCACATGCCGACAACGACTTACATGGGCGTTGATGCGCGACATGACCATTCGATGCGCATTCCTCGTCCAGACCGATCTGTCCTCATCGGCACGCCAAACGCGTGCAACAAGTGCCATACGGACAAGACCGCCGGTTGGGCACAGGATGCTGTCAAAGCTTGGTACCCATCATCCAAGCCAGGGTTCCAGGACTTCGCCGAGGCATTCGATCTTGCCGACAGGAGGGCCCCAGGAGCCCAAAGCGCCTTGTACAAGGTTGCGACCGAGAACACAGCTTCCGGCATAGCCCGGGCAAGCGCACTAGCGCGGATGGCCGACTTTCCATCGCCGGAAGCCGTGGACATCGCCGCCAAAGTTTTGGCTATCGATGATCCCGCGGTGCGCACGTCCGCAGTCGCGATCATCGCCGGGGCTGATCCGGCAACCCGCCGAACCCACTTGCCGGCTATGCTGCGCGACAAGTCACGTCTGGTCCGCATGAGTGCGGCTCGAGCACTTGTGGGCGAGCCGGAAACGAGCCTGAGTGTCGACGATCGTGCCGCCTTCACCAAAGCGCTGGCCGAATATGTCGACGGACAACTCTTCAATGCTGAACGGCCCGAAGCGAATGCAAATCTCGGAAATCTCTATCGTGACCAAGGAAAGCTGAACGAGGCGCGGGCTGCTTTTCGCAAAGCGCTGGAATTAGATCAAAGCTTCGCCGTGGCCAGCGTCGCCTTGGCTGACATTGAGCGCATGGCAGGAGATGAGACCGCCGCAGAGGACGTCTTGCGCAACGGCTATGCGAACAATCCTAAATCGGGGGCGATTGCTCATGCACTGGGTCTCTCTCTCATTCGCCAGAAGCGCACGTCGGAAGCCATGAACTACCTGGCGCAGGCCGCGAATTTGGGGCCGGAAGATCCGCGCTTCAGCTATGTCCTTGCAGTGGCGCTGCACGACACGGGAAAGAACGTCGAAGCCCTCGCCACTTTGAAGGACGCGCTCGCCAGACATCCCTACGATCGTGACCTGCTTCTGGCGATGATTACGTATGAAGTCGAGGCAGGACAGATCACGTCTGGCCTGGAGCGCGCCGAACTCCTGGCTCAGCTCGAGCCCAGTAATCCGCAGATTACCCAGCTCCTGGCGTCTCTACGCATACGAAATGGCCAGTGATCCGTTATGCCCATGGCAACGACAGCCACGGGGCAAATGCGAGCTACCAGCAGTCTAACTGCACGTCCGGCCGGCTCTTCGCCTGATTATTTAATGAGGCGCACCAAAAAGAGGACCACACAGGCCCCGATCACGGCGCTCAGAACCTCACCCAGCATGCCGCCGAGAACGAAAACGCCGATGCGAGGCAAAAGCCAGCCGCCGACAACGGCACCAACAATGCCAATGACAATGTCACCGACAAGACCGAAGCCACTGCCCTTCATGATCTGACCGGCAAGCCAGCCAGCAATTGCGCCAATGACGAGCCAAATAATCAAAGATTCGATAGCCATTTGTTGTTCTCCATCGAGACAACGCGGCACTTAGCTGCTGCGCATCCGAGCACCGACATCCAGGCGCAAGGCAGGAGCACAAATCTACACGCGGCACGAAATTACAGTGATTTGCAGATATCTCCTACGGCCAAGCCGATCATCCGCGACGCAGCTAGCGATCAACCATCGGCCCGAAGCGCACCAATCGCTACGATCCTACTTATGCTCCAAGCCGCCTCGACAGATGAGACGTTCGCATCATAGCGACTGTGTCCCACCAGCATCGCCGTTTCGCGAATCGAGCCTTTGCTGCGGCGCTACATGGTTTTGCGCAGGCGATCGAGCTAAATTCCAGCTGCAAGCAACAATTCCACAGGGGAAATATCATGAAGAACGTAATTGCTCTCGCTTTGGTCGTAGGTGCGGTCGCTCTTGGCGCTTGCCGCCGGGAAGAAGCTGCACCGGAACCGATGAAGCTTGGTGGCGCACCGGCTGCTGAGCAGACCGCTCGCTAATCATCACGTTTCGCGACCTGTACTGTCCCAGAGCCCTGAGCGCCGCGGCCGGCGATGCTCAGGGCTTTACTTTGCCATTTGCAACTCTCTCAAGCAGTTCGTTGGATTGCATTCCGTCAGCGGTGGTTGCGACGCGCGAACTTGGCGGCACGCCGACGGCTCGCCGTATAGCGGTACTGAACCCAACACACGGCAAGCCAGAAAAACAGCGCCAACAGTATGACGTCAGTAGTCATTGCCGAGCTCGTTAGTACCAAACACCATCAAAGCGCTTGTGCGCTGCAGCTTCAGCTTCCCGGCGTCGCTTTGCACGCGCAGCCACGAAGAGCGCCGCAACGATCCAGACGGCAAACGTCACTGCAATAATTTCGACGATCTCAATATTCATAACGCCACTTACTCACGCTTGGTCCGCGCAAGCGCAGCCAGTCCTGGGCATTCTATAATCGACACCGATGTCGAACGCACGATGAAGACCATTTCAACCCTAAAGGCGAACCAGCACAGCTCTCGCAATTCGCGCGGCTCTTTGTTCAAATGCCAAGGATCAGCGGGTTAAAGATGCGCTAACCATGCGCCGCGCAGCATGACCGTCGTCATACCTGCGACCGCTGAGGCCATGCTTGCAGCCGTCACACGCGTGTTTATTTCGCCTAGCGAGGCAACGATGTGGCATGGCGACAGTTAGTAAGTAACTCCAACCAGGTGCCCGCTATGCCCACGGTCTTGATCCTCGATGATGACCCCCTGATCGCCCTTGATATGGCCATGGCGGTTGAAGACGACGGTGATGCGCAAGTGATCGTGGCCGGGACCCTCAATGAAGCCGCCAAGCTCAATCTAAACGACTTGGACGTCGCTGTTCTTGACGTCAACCTCGGTTCTCAGACGAGTTATGCCTTCGCTCGTCAACTGCTCGATGCAGGAATTCCGATTGCTTTTGCGTCAGGCTCTCAAAAGTGCGAAATGCCCGTCGACTTAAGAAAAATACTGTTTTTGTCTAAGCCGTGCAGCCTATCGAAGATGCTCGATTTCGTTCGCCAAGCGCTGACCGCAAACGTGGCTCACCACTCGCGTCATTAGTTCCGCACCACAGCCGCGGTCTGGCTGCGCTCAGCGAAGGGTCATGGCGCAAACGTCTCCGATGGTTCACGATCCATTAGTAGGCTCGACGCAAGCGTATCCCTGGTCAAATAAACGGTCTGTGACGGGAAGGCGAAGTCGGCGCCCGACTGGCGCACCAGATCGATGATCGCAATTGCAAGTTCCTGTTGAATGATCAAGAACACCGGCAGTTCTGTTGCATTCACATACGCGTAAACTTCCATCTTCATTGACCAGTCGCCAAAGCCAATGACGCGAACACGCGGCAGGCTGACGTTTCGGATGACCTTTGGATGGCCGTCCAGATAGGCCGTGATTGTGTTTGCAAGGTCGCGTAACTGCGCCGTCGTGGTTTCATAACGCAGATCAAGAGTATGCCGAAACAGCATCTGATCGCGCAGCGTGTAGTTCGTGATGTGGACCTTCGCCAGCAGCGAATTCGGCACCGAAGTGACGGTCCGGTCGAGCGCGCGAATGCGCGTGGATCTCAATCCGATATGTTCGACGGTTCCCTGAATGCCCGCATAGTCGCAAAAGTCGCCCACGCGGATCGGACGGTCGGCATAAATGTTCAAGCCACCGATCAGATTCTCGATGCTGCTTTGCGCCGCCAGAGCGACTGCGAGACCGCCGACGCCAAGCCCTGCTATAACGCCGACGACCGGTAGCCCAACCTCCTGCGCGCCGTATCCCACGATGCCAGCAACCGACAGAAGGCCCAGCACGCGTCCGAGCAACCGCAGAAGGTTGGCATCAAGCGATTGATCCGGAATGGTCGGCGATTCGATGATCCATTCGATGATCACAAAGACGAGCATCCATGCCGCCCAGGCAGCCGCGAGGTACCATACGATTGCGAGCGCGAAATCGACGGAGTTCGAGACCCGGCCGATCGTAATGATTTGAAACGCGTTCATGCTGGATGCAGCAAAGACGGCGAGGAGCACACCCGCCGGCAGCAGAAGGCGCTGCAGGTAGCTCTTTGGCGAATGTGCCGCCGGATCTGGCTTGGTCACGCGAGCCCAGATTGCGATGAGTACCGCCGTCAGGCAAAAGAGCACAACCGTTGCCAGGATCTTCCAGATCGGCGTGTCGAACACTGGAACCTTGAGTACTGCCGGCAATGCGTCGACAAGGCTCGACGGTATCATCCACCCATGCAGTTGTAGCTGTTGCATTCGCCAGCTCGAAATACGGGCTGGTGCTTTCAATGGAAGGTTTTTCACAAGCGTGTAGAATTCGCCGGCGCGCGCCACGGTGTCCTTATCGAAAGCAAATTTGCCGGCCTTCGGACCTGACAAAACGCGGCTGATCGTGATTTCTGTGCCCGGTATCGTCCAACTCGCCGGCTTGGTCAGATCAGGAAATTGGTCGTCACCGGGAATGGCCTCCAATTGTGGGACATCAATCCGGCGCAGCACATCGACGAGAAAGACGATGGCGTCTCGTCCTGCATCGCGGCGGGACGCCGGCGGAATATCGCTCAAGTCAAAGAGCGAACCCAGCTTCTGCATCAACCGGTAAATCTTCGCCTGCGAGGCCGCACTCGGCGCAGCCCGCATAGAGATCACCGTATCTTCAACTTCAGCTGCAAGTGTGTGAAGCGTCTGCAGCGTGGCGCGCGGGCTCGACGCATCGACCGCAAGCAGCGGATTTCTATCGACGGCCGCAGCCGGCGCAGCATGCGCAAGCGCAAATACGACAAAAAGGATGTAACGGAAATAACGCTGAAGCAACGCGGTTTGTCCTTGCTCTGGTCACGCCCAGGCCGGGCGGCCTCACTAGTCCTGCTTCGGATCAAGCCCAGGCGGATACTTGTGCCACGCGTATCCCGCTCGTCCCAGTTCGTAGCCGCGTTGGTAGAGCGCGTTCATATAGGCCTTGTCGAACCCGCTGGTTGAGACCACATCGAACTCTTGCGGGATATAAGCGAGGTTGTAGTCGACGCCGTCACGCTTCGCCGTCGAATAAATCTGATAGAGATCGCCGATACCCTGTGTCTTGATGAGCGTCGAAATCGAGCGCGACGCGATTGGGATCAACTGATCCTTGGTGACGGCGAATTCAGGATCGATCTTGGTGTTGCGCACGATGAAGAGCCGCCGCTTCATTTTCCATCCGATCGCCTTATCGACGTCCTTTGGCGAAAATCCAGGCGGATAAAGAAACACCTGCCGCGTCACTCCGCCATCGACATGCATCTCCTGGAACTGCTTTCCGTCGGCCGTCACGCTGATATCGACGGGCGGAAATGCGCCCGGTATGGCAGCGGAAGCTAGAATAATCTTGCGGATCAGCGAGAGAGCGCCAGGATTGCCGCTGGCTGCGATCGCTCCAATATCCCAGATGACGGATCGCTGTGCGTCGAGATTAGTGGTGCCGATCATCAAGACGCGGCCCTTGTGATGTTCGGCGGCGATCTCCTTCATCATTTCGGCCGTCATGTATTTGGCGACCAGTGCCTGCAGGGGCTTCGTGTCTGCAAGACTATCGGCCGCGCCAATTACGGCAGCGAACACCTGTGGCGTTGCGACGTCTTCAGTGCTGAGGGTCGTGTAGGATTCTTTCAGTTGCGGATCGTATTTCGACCCGAGAAATGCAAGCGGCGCCATCATCGCGCCGGTGCTGATCCCGGTTACGAAGTCGAATTGCGGCCGGTCGCCATGTTCCGTCCACCCGACGAGCAGGCCTGCGCCGTAGGCACCGTCACTTCCCCCACCTGATAGCGTGAGGATGTTGCCCGTCCGCGAGATCTTTGAAGCATTCGGGCCGTAGGCCTTTCGGACCGCATCGATACGCTTTTGCGTCAGATCCTTGTACGCCCCGGGCTTGCTGTCGCCCCAAAATCTCACGTGCTGCATGTCGGATACGGCGGCCTGTTCTACCAGACCTGCCGGAACGGCGGCGCGGGGAACAAGGTCGGCAGCACATCCTGCCGCCAGCACGGCAAATCCGACGGCGGCAAGCGCACGCTGCACCCGTTGACGAAGACCGGCTGCACGGACCGCCCTCGACGGAAGCCAGCGCGCGACGCCGCGATGATCCTGTGCTGTGCTCATGCGGATCGACAATCCGAGCTCAATTGGATTTCTCTTCCCAAACAGTCCACCCCATCCCCTTCAGAGCGAGACGTGCACTCGGCGTAGCAGACCCGCTGATGCGAAGTTCGACAGTCTTGTCTTTGCCATCCGCCCTCAGCCCCGATGAGACAGCGGCCAGAGCTTGCAGCGGCGTTGGCGACCATGCAAGCAGATCAATCGGAGCGATAATCACAGCGTTTCCATTGGCCAGAATATTGACGGGAAACCCGTTCGCCGAAACAAACTGTGTAATCGCTCCGCGGCTGGTCTTTTGATAATCGGCAATCATTTCAGCACGTCGCACCAGGAAGAAGGCCAGATCGCGAGCATTCACCTCTGCCGCTCGCTCGACGAATACGGCCCGATTGTCAACATTACCGAGCTGCCGAAGCGCCTCGATCAGCCGGGTTTGATCGGTAATTGTGTAGAAGTCGCTGGCGAGAAAAGCGTGCGCGACCCGGTCGTCGACGCCCATGGCCTGCAACCGTTGAGTGTTTATTTGAATGAGCTGGGCGGGTGTCTTGTCACGCACGAGATCGCGAACGCCATCGGCCGTGCTCGAATAGGAGAGCGCCATACCCACCCCCCCGCCGATGAGGGAGAATGCAGCCTTTGGTCCAAGCCCGCCGAGCGCCATGGTCGTGGCGATATCGTTGAGCTTTTCCGAAAGCGGCTTGAAGTCTGTGTAGGGGTCGACATCGAGTTGCGCTGCAAGCTGGCGTTTTGCCGTGCTGACGCCGATCGCGCTGGCTGCAAGTCCATCTGGATCGCCGCCTGGGTTTGCAGCGCCCGCTCCGATTTTTCCGAACGCGTCCGTAACGCCCGAAACTGTCTGATCGACGGTGCCAAACGGGTTACGAAGTAAGTCGATCCCGAATTTGACCGGGCTGGCCGCCGATTTCACGAGTGATTGCGTGAACAGGTCGGTCTGGCTCAGCTTGTCGAGCGCTGCAATCGCATTCAGCTCATTGATGCGCCGTTTGAGCAGCTGCCGCCCGCTGACCGTAAACGTGCCGACGGAACTTTGAACGGTGAAGATTTCGAGAAAGCCGTCGCTACGGACCAGGGGCAACACCTGGTAATTACGGCCATTGGCCATTTCGCCCAGTACGACGCTTGCTTTCGCTGTCGGCGGTGTCTCGATGGCATCTCCAGCGTCAGCGCCCCCTGAGACGACGACGCTCGAAAGCACGCAAAGCGCAAAATATACATGTCGGCAGCTCTGGCTCGCGCGCAGAGTTTTCATTCCCATTCCCCTTCTTCTCCGGCGAACTCATAAGGCGGTTACACCGGTGTCCCCGTGTCGTTTGTCAGTTCCACCAACATTGGAATTGCGCGCTATCCAGATTCCGACAGCACCACGCAATAGTCATGGCTCAGCGCTTGAGACCGACAGCCATCAACAGGAGATCAGCTTCCCCTGTGCGTCGCTCGATTTCCTTGATCAGAAAATAAGGCATCAGCGCTATCGTCGTGATCGCGGCCATGATGAGGGATCGCTTGGCCTGCGCCGCATCGAACACGAGCAAATCTGCATTCAACGCCGCACCATGCCAGAGCTCAGACACGATGTGCTCGGTCGCATGGAAAAGTATAATCGCAAACGCAAAAAATAAAGATTTGATGAGAATAGCGAAGGCAGGGACACGCTGCGCAGTCCGGTCGCCGACGCGCAAGGCCTCGGCAATAAGGACCACTTTTCCAAGAATGAGTGCATTGACGATGGCGAGGCCGTGAGCTTGCAGCCCCATATGATAGCTCTCGGCCAGCAAGGTCTCGTGCAGCCGCAAAAGGCTCAAAATCATCCAGACATAGACGGTAATCACCACGTAGGAGCGCAACTCGTGCCGCGCACGTTCCTTTAATTTCTGCTTTGTCGTCCCGGGGTCCGAGCGTCCATCGCCCACAGTGGTACCGTGAGCCTGCGCGAGCGGAGCAGCGGAAGCGGCATGCGCAGGATAGTCGAAGAGCCCCGGCAATTCATGAGCACGGCGCCAAGTCTCCCACGCGGGATGCCAGATGAAATCGTCGTGGCGCAGTTGTTGCTGGGTGGCCAACAGTTTCAGATCTGCCAGACACAGAGGATGAGAACGGATCTCTGGCCTGAGGGCGTACCATACAGCCGGATCAGACGCGGTCAGCGATGCTACGTGATCGTAACGGCCGTCAGCACCAGCATTCATGATTGCACGCTCGACATAACTTTTCGGATCGACAGCTAGAAATTCATTGTCAGGCCCATGACAGGACCGTGCTGCACCACGTCCAGTTCGTAGGAGCCTTGCGAATAATCAACGGCCAATGCGCGATAGCCGAAATAACCGTCGATAACGGTCCCCCCGGTCTCGCACAATTTCATGTTGTAGGTGGCAAGGGCCTGCCAGGAAAATTCACTTCCCGCACCGAAACCGCCAACATCGCCGCGCACTAAAACACTCTGACCTGGCGCAACCGGCTGAATGAGGCGGGCGCCAACGAAGGGATCCACCCAATCGACGGTTGCGGAAGCGTCCAACGACCGTCCACCCGAACCAACAATGAAAACATCGGTGTTCTGGCGCCAGTAGCGCCCGCCCGCGAGCACGTCCACCGTCGCACCACCTTGAGACCAGACGGCATAGGCGGCGCCCAGTTCGACCGTCAACTGGGTGTAGTCGACCTGAACCTCACCGGAAACAAAGCGCCGGTCGAAGCCCTGACCGTCTTCCAGCGCGGTCCAGATGATATCGTTGAATATGGTCAGCGGTCCGTTGCGCAGCTCCGCATAGCTCATCCATACCGGCAGCGTTGACCAGTCGAGAGAGCGCAGGATGTCGTCCGGCGCGGCGTCTACGTCGATCTCGCGATTCCGTACATTGATATCGCCCGAGATCCAGGGCAGCCAAGCGTAAGTAGCGAGTGAAAATGTCCAATCGGAAGCCGTGGGCCTGACGACAGGCGGCGGCGCATCCAAATCGGCGGCTGAAGCCGGAGGCGCGCTGAAAACAGAAAAGGCCAATATTGCCGCCGCAAAACGAATGAAATGCAATACCGTCATAGCCCCCCCTGCAGGCTCCCCACCACCATTGAGCATCACAATGCATTTGGCGTCGAGTTCCGATATGAAGTTTTGGACACAGTCCACAGTCTAGGATCACCTGTTACCGATCAGACACGCACCGGCGAACGGCCGGCAGCGCCAGTGCCGCGCTCACGCCCGCGCAAGCTGTGTGAACTCCCCTCTGAACAGTGTAAAGCTATGGCCAGTGCCAAGACACGTCTGTGGGACGATGATCCTGCCGAGACCACTAAGCCGACAAGGTGCGCAAAGCCGCGATCCGCTCCTCGATCGGCGGATGGGTCGAGAAGAGCGCCAAGAAGCTCGGTCGGTCGCTGATACCCATCGTCTGAATTGATTTTGGCAGTTCGCCCGGGTCCACGCGTCCTAGAGAGGCCAAGGCGCTGATCATGCTGTTGGGCTGGCCCATGTAGGTGGCCGCGCCGGCATCAGCCCGAAATTCGCGGTGGCGCGAGAACCATGCCACGATCATGGAGGCGAGGATGCCGAATACGATCTGGCACACCAAGGATGTCACGAAATAGCCGATGCCCTGACCATTGCCGTCTTTATTGATCTGCTTATCGACCACATAGCCGACAATCCGCGACAGGAACACGACGAACGTGTTCACGACCCCCTGGATCAGCGTCATCGTCACCATGT
Organism: uncultured Alphaproteobacteria bacterium; assembly: GCA_963708775.1. Taxonomy (GTDB): domain Bacteria; phylum Pseudomonadota; class Alphaproteobacteria; order Rhizobiales; family Hyphomicrobiaceae; genus JAGVSR01. The sequence goes on from CAVPTI010000004.1 coordinate 81,626, forward strand.
CGCCGTTGGCAACATGAGCAACTTCGTGCGCGAGCACGGCTTCGACCTCCTCCTGATTCATAGTCTGGAGAAGACCAGTCGAGACGGCAACCAGAGCAGAGTTCTTGAATGCGCCCGTGGCAAATGCATTCGGTTCGCCTTCGTAGATCGCAACTTCAGGGGTCTTGATGCCGGCGCGGGCCGACAGTTGCTCCACCGCCTGCAACAGCCAGCGTTCCTCGGAGTTGGCGGGCTGCGGTGATGACGTGAGCGCCTGTCTGCCACTTAGCCATAGGCTTCGAAATGAGCAGCGAGATTATCGCGCCCGTGAACCCGATGATGGCTGATAAGGCTAGAAGCGCGCCGAGATCGAGGCCGTTGGCATCGGCGATCCGCCCCACCCCCAAGACACTGATCAAAACGGAAATAACGACCAGAACGGCAATGTTGGTCGCTAGAAAAAGTGCAATCCGCTTCATATCTTTCCAACCTATCTGACTTGTGGTCCACGCCCGACCGGGCACGCTCTCGTGCGAGATATAGTGGGCCGGCGTGGCCAATCCAGCCCTCGCGTGCAGCAGCGCTCCCCGAGCCTGAGACGCCTTACAAGCAAGGCAAGGGCTTCTCCTTGCTTCATCACGACAAAACGACCCGAGCGCACGCTACCAGAAACAATCGCCTGAGACATGCATGAGGAATGAAATGAACATCCTAGACTGCATAAACCATAAAGGCAGGGCAATGTATTGAGACAGGCGCGATGGACAATGGTGAATGGGAGCTTGTAGACTGAGCGGATAGAATTGGAACGTGAATACAGACGTGTATGGAGTCATCAGATGGCGATCACAAAGAAACAAGAGCTGCGCGCACTCAGCTCGGATGAACAGGAACTCGTCAGCAAATCCCATCACCCAGATGTCCAGCATCTCTCCGACGAGGAATTGCGAAGTCTCATCAAGCTTGTCCGAGAGCGCCGCGATCGCGCCCGGACTGAAGCAAGCCGCCGCCGCCGAGAGTTGCGCGGGAAGGCAGCACCGAAAGGCGCGGCAGCTTCGCGCGCAGAGGAAGGCTCAAAACTGAAGCTGGCGGTTCTCGCGATGGCAATGCGGCGGCTGAATAGCGAGCATGAGCGTCGCAGAAAGATGGGCGCGCGTCTCACGCTCGTCGAAAACGCTCATAGAGCGCTGGAACTCAAAAATGAATCAGCCGACTCTCGCGTTGTTCCCTTAAACTCCCGCCACGCTCACGAAGGAATGCGTAGCAAGCCGAGCAGCCGGCGGCAAAACCTGATCCGCCCGATGGAATTGGGTCGGCTTCGCCAAGCAGCGAAGGTTGCGCAGGCGAAACGCGATAACCGATAGCAATCGCCCAGTGCATTGCAAACCTGCGGCATCATCTTGAATATTCCGACGAAGGCGACTGAAGGACTCACGCCCAGCATTCGATGGCGCAGTCTGCCGTTACAGACGCTGACGTCGACGGAACAAAACGCCAGGAAGTTGGCAACCCGGAAGAACTACCTCAAATTTCCCTGCCATCGCTGCCTCTTTGGGGGGTCAAAGGCGGCAGCAGGTGGCTACCATTGATCCAACACTTTTCTGTTGCACAGCAGAAATCGGAACGGATTTGATGCGCGTCAATTCCACGTCGCGATCTGTCGCTACGCTACCCCCAGCCACTACTCCCCGAAGGCTGGCCATGATCGTCTCTAGAAAACAGAATGAAAGTACCCGCAGCGCCCTCTTACTTTTCAACGCTGCGCCACCAGAGCCAGCTGACAAAGAACTGCGTCCTATTTTTTGGAGCCTTCGAAGTGAGCAAGCATGAGACAAGCGCAAAAACCAAGGCTCCGGTCGACCCCGCTACTTTACAAGCACGCGATCGGCCCTCGCATGCGTTAGGCACAGAAAGTGACGTTGCACCTAGTCTAACGGCTGAAAGAGTGCAGCAGTATTCCGTAGAGGATGCGACGAAGGGCAAGCAGGACGCAGAGGTCGCGGCCATCGAAGCTATCATGCGCAGTCAGCCCGAACTCTCGACAGATAGCGAAACCATTCAGGCCATACTGGCTGGCTCCTCGCCGGATGATGCAGAACGTTTGCGAACTGCTCTAGAATTGACGGATCGAACGACAGACCCCGCAACGCCCAACTCGTCACAGCAGCGGGTGCCTCAGCGGGATTCCAATCTGCTAAAAACCAGTGACGAACTGGCGGACGACTGGCGCCGCGGCGGCTATCCCTACAAATTTAAGATGTTGAGACGCGATTATGAGGAGCAGAAATTCATCCTGCAGGCCGAGCTGCTGAAATTGCAAGCCTGGGTGAAGGCAACCCGTCAGCGACTTGTCATTGTATTCGAAGGACGAGATTGGCCTGCTCCCCTAATCCGAGACCACGTTTAAGTTTCGAATCCGGCTATTTCCAAGCTCTCGAACGGAGACAAGGACATGGCACGGAAGGGCAAGTCGACCGAGGAGATCATCCAGGCTTTGCGCGAGGCGGAGGTTCGTCTGGGGCAGGGCGAGACAGTGGGGAAGATCTGCCGGGGCTTCGGTATCTCGGAGCAGACGTACTACAAGTGGCGTCGTGAGTACGGCGGCCTGAAGCTCGACCAAGCGAAGCGCTTGAAGGAACTCGAACGCGAGAACGAGCGCTTGAAGAAGGCGGTCTCTGAGCTGACGTTAGACAAGCTTATCCTGAAGGAAGCTTTGACGGGAAAATACTAAGCCCTTCCCGGAAGCGGGCGTGCGTAGATCACGTGCGCTCGCAGCTTCCCGTCTCGGAGCGTCGGGCGTGTTCGGTTGTCGGACAGCCCCGCGCGACGCAGCGCCGGCCCCCGAAGATCCGCCACGACGAGGCAGCGCTGACCGACGCCATTGTGCGGCTGGCCAAGAAGTACGGTCGCTATGGCTACCGGCGTGTACGCCAGCTTCTCGTCGACGAAGGTTGGCGTGTCAGCGTCAAGCGCGTCTATCGGATCTGGCGCCGGGAAGGGCTTAAAGTGCCAAAGAAGCAACCCAAACGCGGCCGTCTATGGCTTAATGACGGATCGTGCATCCGTCTTCGACCCGAGCGGCCCAATCATGTCTGGTCCTATGACTTCGTCCAGGATCGAACCCAGGATGGGCGGCCCATTCGGATGCTTACCGTGATTGATGAGTTCACCCGGCGATGCTTGGCGATTGTTGTCGCGCGGCGTCTAAGGTCCGACGATGTCCTCCAGTGCTTGACCGATCTCTTCGTCGCCCACGGGCCACCGGAGCATATCCGATCCGATAACGGCCCTGAGTTCGTCGCTTGCAACGTGCGCGGTTGGCTCGGTCGGATCGGTGTGAAGACGCTCTACATTGAACCTGGCAGCCCATGGGAGAATGGCTATTGCGAGAGCTTCAACTCCAAGCTCCGTGACGAGCTGCTCGAATGCGAGCAGTTCTCGACGCTCTACGAGGCTCAGGTTCTCATCGAGCGCTGGCGGCGCCATTACAATGCGATCCGGCCTCATTCCTCGCTCGGTTATCGTCCGCCGGCTCCAGAAACGATCTTGCCGCCAGCATCTGGTCTCGCCTACGCTCCGCTTCGGCCAGCCCAGATGCTGGCTATAAGCGGCCGGGTTCTAACTTAATCCCTGGTATCGCGATGTGGGGCAGGCCACGCTTAGGCGTGCGACCCGGCGACTTTGCCAAACCGGAAACGCAGCGCCATTTCGGATGAACTTTGATCTGTCCAATCCGTCTGATGAGACTTCGCAGTTCTGGCTCAGCAACCCGTCGTGCTGCAGTAGAAACGGAAAACCACGCCCTCTCACGCTGTTCATCCTCTGGCCAGCGATCTAAAGCAGACCGCACAGCAATCAGATAAACCGACACCGTGTGCAGCTGATCGCCGTTCTGATGCGGCCTGAGGTACTGATAGCTCCCGATCGGCTTGTCCCGATTTTTCCCGCAACTCCTGCTTCCTCCATGGCTTCCCGCGCGGCGGCCTCATGGGCTTTCAGACGCTTTGCTGGCCATCCTTTTGGGATCACCCACCGGCCCGTGTCGCGGGAGGTCACAAGTAGGATGAGTGGTTTCTCGTCATCGGCTTCGCAAACGCAAAGCGCTCCGACCTGTTTCAAAGGTTTCATTCGATTAAAAATTGTTCCGTTGTTCGCAAATGACAAGACAAGCCGCAGGCGGGAACACAGGAGAAGGGTGCGCTTTCTCGCGCAGTCAAACGATGCTCTTCGCAGCTTCGTTAGTAAACAGATGGGCTCAAACTACGCTTGCGCATCCACACGTTTCGCCAGAAGCCTAATCGTCGTTCGCGTCTACGCTATCCAGCATTTTATTGATCATCATTGCGCCCAGTCCCACCCATGAAATTGCGATGACGACGAATGACGCCACAGCAACGAGACTAACAGTGTCCATCTTAGGCCCCTCCGCACACTCAGCAATTGATCATGCCTTCGAGAAGGCATGACGCAGCAGCTTTACGGCCAGACTTGGGCGCGGTCAGCCAAGCAGAGAAAACCGAAGCCTCGTCTCAAACAAAAACGGCGACCTCTTGCGAAGCCGCCGTTCAAGCTATAGGGCAATAGGCTGTGTGGCCTGACGCTATCGCGATGCCTGAACGACGCGCTCGAAGGGCTTGAAGGCGTCTTTGGCGAAGGACTGGTACATGGCGCCAATCTTGGTCATCTGCTGCATGTAGTTCTCGTAGGCGCTCTTGGCATAGGTCGTCTGGATCTCCATGGCCTCCGGCACAGACTTGGCGGCGGCAAGCTTCTGGAAAGTTGCCACACCGTCTTCGAACGAGCGCTTGGAATAGTCAGTCATCTCCGTAGCGATGGCCTGCCAGCTCTTGTTCAATTCGCCCATCGACTGCATGTAGTCGGTCATTTCGACTTTGCTGACCTTCTGGAAATCTTGAAAGCTATTGATCATGGGTTTGCCCATCTTTGGTAACGCAGGGCCAACAAACCGTCATGGCGTCGGACAAACGTCGTGTTGAAAGCGGTTTAATGCCTTGCCACGGTTAAAACTTCGTGACAGCGCGCGTTTACTCGATCGCTGCCGGCCAGCAACTGATCAATGTTTAGCTGATGACCCCTTGCCAGCGCCGCTGTAGGTAGTGACGCCGCATCTCACTATCGCGATCGAGAGCCGCGATAATCGTTGCGTTCAGCGCGCTCGATTCCTGAGACTTCGTTTCTACTGAGTTGAAAGACCATTTGCTGCTTATGCAGCAATCGCTCAAAGCCAACCCCAGATCAGCACGGTTTGAAGACCCGATTTTTCTTATCAAGCGAAAGTTGTGGAAGCTCATTGTCGAACTCCAGACGCTGTCGCGGAATTTCCTTTACTGACCGAAAAATCATACGGGCATTAAATGTCAGCGCTATTGCACCCAGCCAACTTTTCCACACGTTGTTATCTTCGCGAATGCAAACACGTAGTGCTGCTAAGCAGCGAGAAGTCTGTCTCATTTTCTAATTCTCGTTCGCAAACAGTCCGATCTCGCACGGTGCAGTGCACGCGTCTCGTTCATAACTGGCAATCGCGACAAATCGTCAGGGAACTAGCAAAGCCGGTGGCTGGGCGCTCGGCCAAGACGACTTGATCACCACGCGTTTTCCATTTGGAACGACGCCTTTGCGATAGATCTGCCTGTGCGCTGCCAACAGCTCAACCTAGCCAAGAACGCAGGAACGAGCGTGGAGCAGATTGAGCACTTCTACGCCGAGCATCTGCCGCTCTCACGTGAGATGGTCTGGAACCTGCAAAGGTTTGGGGAGGACTAGGAAATAGCAGGCGGCGCAGACGAAACCGATTGCGCAACGCAACATTAATTGAATTGCCACTGCCCGCATGCGAGCGATGATTACACTGCGACTGGCAGGGACGTGAGATTTAAGGAGGTCAGGCCTGACACCGGGGGGGCAAGTTATTGCTTCAGGGCTCGAGAGCTGCTCTCGAAGAGCACAGGGGATGTGCTCGAAGAGCACAGGGGATGTGAGAGATCGAAGAGCAGAATTTGCAGCGATCTACTGAAACTCGGTACGGCCTTGCCAGTCAACTAACGTTGTCACAATGAACCGCCGCACTAAACGGTCCGCATTTAGTACCAAATGCTAGTCAGCGATGAAGCCAGCTGAAGCTGGGCTCATGGCGTAACGACTTAGACGCGTTGTCCGTAGACTTGTTGAGACCTGCACTCAATTAGCCGTTCAGCTAACCTTCTTGAGTTGCTCAAAGGTCTTCAGGGTAGCGGCATTCGCGGTCTCAAAGTTCTGCTGAGCAATTTTCGAAGAGAGTTCGAGCAGATCCTTGGCTTGTTGGGCCGAAGCGTTTAGCTGTTCCTGAATAAAATTTGCTTGCAACTGAAAAAACTCTGGAACGGTCTGGGCGCGTGCCATGGCCTCGGCAGCACCGAAAGCGGCGTCCGCATTGATCTCAATGTTGCGCAGTACCCTTTCGCCAATCGCCCGTGCGCCGGCCTGTGCCGTCAACATCACGGCCTCCATCGTCTTCGTCCCATCCTTCGAGACCGACTGGAGCTTATCAAACGCCTCGCGAGATTTAGCCACATTGTCCTCAGCTATCGCTTGGATGTTCTCAGGGATGCGGGCGTTCTTTGCAGCAACAAACATTTCTTGAGCCTGACGTGCAAATTGGTCGGTCATCACTTCCTCTCCTAGCTCAATACAAGTTGTTTGAAGAGGGCTTGGACGTGCTGTTCGCCCATTGCCATCCGAGCTTGGCGCTATCGCGCTTGGCAGGCCAGCGCTGCTCAATTACTCGGCCGGTCACATGTTGGGCAACATTACGACCAAATGATGGTCGACAAAAGGACCCTAACGCCCGCGGCTGAGGTCAAAGAGGGTAATCGTGAACCTGTTTGCCAGCTTGGTACATCGCAGCAGGATTGCAAGGCTGCTCAAGTCATTCAGGCCGCCGCACGTTCATCACCAACGCCGCCCGCACGATCTCAACAGTTGGCGGTTCGCTGCGTGACGTGCAGATGTTGGCCGGCCATAGCGCGCTCAGCACCACCCAGCGCTATATTGAGGCTGACGCAGAGGCACAGAAGCGGGTGGTGGATTTGGTTTAGCGCCATCACGCCTGAACTCCGACCGCTGGAAAGGGTGCTTCTGATCTCGTCAAATGTGAATTCCAAGAGCTGGACGGCAGCGGCCATTCCCTCAGCCTCCTTCTCTATGGACGCTCCTTCCGTGGTGGCCAGTTTCACGCTGCGCAAGCAGCGGGCTTCAAGATCGTCAAGCCATCTGCCCGGCAGCGTGTCGTGCTGCCCTGCCAGAGCCTCTACCGAATTCTTCAATGCTTCGCGCAAGCCAAAGATTATGAAGCCCAGGGTATCTGGATCCCGGGGCAGATTGATCTCTGACATCGTTGCGCTCCCTGTTTCGTTTCCGCCGATTCCGAAGCTTTGAGATGCGCACCGCCGTCTAGATAATGGTCTTCAGTCTCCAATCCGCGTAACTTCGAAACCGCCTTGCCTACTCGGCTCAAGCTCGATGCTATCAACGTCTGGATGCTGCCTCAGGTACGTGAGCGCCGCTTCGGCAAGACTACTGACGGCATCAGGCTGATAATTTGGGTCTTCCACGTTTAGGCTGAGGTCCGTCTCGATCCTCAACAGCTTGGTTAACTTACCGTCGCGCGCAATCCTAACCGACGATCCACGAAGACATTGCGTTGTCGTGCTGGACGATATCCTCTTCCATACTGCACCCATTTCTTTCTCGCTCATCGTCTCGTTGCTGCGTCCTAGGAGCCAAAGTTTGTTCCATGTCGGAACGCTTCTGACCCTGCAACCAGCGGCTACTCTGATAGTCTAAGCCTCGTCTCATCAAGGAGAACAACATGAAGGGCTTTGTCGCGGATATTGAGGAGCTCACGGAAGACAACAGCGATTACCGCCGCGTACTCTACACGGATACACACCTGCAGTTGGTCCTCATGTCGCTGGCGCCTGGCGAAGAGATCGGCGAAGAGGTTCACAAAACAGGAGACCAGTTTTTCCGGGTCGAGAAGGGTAAAGGTGAGGTCTGGATCGACGGCGAGCGAACGAAGATCAAAGCCGACGACGCCTTCATCATTCCAGCAGGTGCGCGCCATAATGTTATCAATTCGGGCGGCAAGCGCATGAAGCTGTACACGCTCTACAGCCCGCCCCAGCATCACGATGGGTTTGTCGCGGCGACCAAGCCAGACGCCGACGCATCCAAAGAACACTTCGACGGCGACACGACCGAATAGCGTCTTGTGCTATGGCGCGATCGGAATGAAAGAGACACGTTTATGTTGGAGACGAGGCATGGCTGATCTACAGGCACGTGAGAGGCAGCTGAAGGAACGCCTAGCCGTGTTGGAAGGGCGACTACACCGGATCGAGAAACACCTCGAGCAACCAGCTGACAAGGATTGGGAAGAGAACGCAACGGCGTCAGAGATGGACGAAGTCCTTGACGAGTTGGGACATGCGGGTAACGCCGAGGTGCAGGCAATCTACGCCGCGCTTGAACGTTTGAAATACGGGACCTACGGAAATTGCGCCCGATGTGGAGAGAAAATTTCCGAAGAGCGGCTCGACGTCCTGCCACATACGCCATTGTGCAAGACCTGCGCACGCGAGGTCTCACAGAAGAGGTGAAGCTCTGGTGCCAACTATGTCACGAACTAGAGCTGGCAGGCGATATAGCGCACGCTCAGCCTGCCGCTACATCCGTATCAGTTACCTTCGCAAAACCGTAAAGAATTGGGCGTAAAAATCCCCATCGGTACGTTGTCATGCCGTTGTTGATATTTTACGGATGACGCCTTATTGCCGGCCGTAGCGGCAACAGGCACCATGTTCCCAATTAATTGCATGCACATCGACCGCATTCCGCGGCACAGCATGGAGAGCAGCAATGGACGCCTTTCAGCTTCGAGATTTGCTAGAGATTAAGTTCAAGACATTCCACACGACCAGCTTTGACGAGATGCGACCACGGTGGGTGGTTGGCCAAATCGTCGACTGCAGCTCTGACGCTTGGCCACTGGTGCAGTTGTCAGATGGACAAATCACAGAACTGCGACCGTACATGGAATGGCGTCGACTGGACGGACTTGCTGCCGATGGTCACGAGTAAATTCGCTGCTCGTCTCAAAACGCATCTCGGCCCCCAAAACAAGTAACGGCGACCTCTTGCGAAGCCGCCGTTCTTGAAAATGGAGCAGGACTGGGGAAAAGAAGTGCCAGCTTGCTCGCTACGCTACAGCCCTGATTGGGAAAATTCCGTGACATTGCTTTAGGATATCTGTTTTAGATCAGTACTTTCAACCCGAAGTCTGAAACGCGAGTGATCGCCCGCATGTCCTCACCCCGCAACGAACAACGGCGACTTCTTTCGAAGCCGCCGCTGCAGACCAACCAATAGACGGGAGAGAATGGGCCGTTGAGCCAGGAAAAAAGTACCTTGTTATCTATGGACAGTACACTCGTGTGAAATACGTACTGACCATTCATCCACAACGGCGCCCACTCGCAAAGCCAGCACAGATCTGACCTTGTAACCAAGCACATTGCATCACTGCTCAAAGCTGCAGCAAAAGGTGCGCAAATCAAGGGCAATCGAGCTTCTGGAAACACATGGTTCGTCGGCCAGTCTCGAGTTATCATCCTTAAGTATTTTTCTGCATTGCTTGAGATCGTTGCGTTCGGAGGCTTGTAGTCCATGCCATGATTACCGCGTTGATCCCGCCGTCCAGTTTGAACTACGTCGAAAATGAACTGCTGTCCGCAGGTCTTCGAGATCTCACCATCAGTGAGTGCGTCGGCTACGGCCGAGCCCAAAGCTTTGTGCCGAGTTTCACTGGGGGTCGCGACATCCCAGACATATTGCCGACAGCAAGGATTGAGTTCGCCGTTTCAAACGACCAGTGCCAGCGCACCATCGATGCCATCATCCGTGGAGCCCAACTTGATAAGGCAGGGCGCGGCACGATCTTCGTCTCATTTCTAGAAAGCGCCGTCAGTATTTCGGGCGCATGGAGCATCGACGACAGTTCTCAGCTCTCCGTTGTTCCTGCTGCAGCTGCAGAGTAGGCCGTCCAACATGTCCCTGCGCTAAGCTGCAGGCCCGCGGGGGGATCAGCTATGGTGGCAGAGTGTGCTCAGGTCGCAACTCTCACACGCATACCTGCCCGCGCGGCTTGCCAAGTCCAAGGCCACGTGTCGATATTCCATTTTGAGTTATTTTTAGAGCATGAGCTTTTGATGTGCGTGTTGAGAGACAACGAATATGCATTGCTGGCACTGGCAGCCCTCAAGCCATGCGCCTATCTGCCCTTCAAACATCGACGCAGCGCCGAACGACTTCTTAGACAGGGCCTGCTTTGTCGGCGAAACGGACAGTGGTACCCAACAGAAGTGGGCTTGAAACGTCTGGGCCATACGATCCATTGACCCATGTTCCATTTGGAACAAATTTTGGGCTACAGCGCATCGCTCACGGTCTACCGCAGCTCTCTATGAGTACGTGCGATCGAATTCAAGTCTCAGCCCTCAGCGCCGAAACAGCGGCAAGCAGTTCAATCGGGTCGACGGGCTTGGGTAAAAAAGGTGCGTCTTGCAAGCCGGCCAAGAGCTGCTGCTTCGAATAGCCAGAGATCACGACGAACGGTATTCCACGCTTTCGAAGCGCCGCCCCAATCGGCGCCGCGCAGGAACCTGCGAGATTTGCGTCAACGACGGCGACATCACATTTTCGCTCTTCCAGCATTTGGATGGCCTTCTCGGCCGAACCCACCATGCCAGTGACGACATGCCCGCCGTCGGTCAGCATCTGCGCGAGAGTCCTAGCGATCAGAAACTCGTCTTCAACGATCAATACGCGCATCTTCGGTACCGCTATTCATCAATCGCAAGCACTTCGGACATTGGGGCAGAGAGCTGCCACACCACGCCTGTCGGCGGGTAAGAAAGGGTCACCGTGGCCTCCAAAGAATACTCAGCCATGTCGACTAGGATCGAATGACCAAAGCCCCGTCGCTCTGGCTCCTTAATAGTCGGCCCATGCGTCTCGACCCATTGCATCAAAAATCGAGATTGTTGGTCCTGTTCTTCAATTCCCCAACTCACCTGTATGGTCCCGGTCGGTGATGACAGGGCTCCATGCTTGCTCGCATTGGTCGCAAGTTCATGAATTGCCATCCCAAGCGTTTGGGCTGCCGAAGCCTTGAGCTGCGCTGGTGGCCCGTTGAGAAGGATACGCTGACCAATCAGGCCCGCGAAGTGAGAAAGCTGGGATCGAACGAGTTCGGCGGTATCCACGCCCTGCCAGTGCGATTGGACGAGCAAGTCCTGGCTTGCCGCAAGCCCCGCCAGCCGATCATTGAAGTTTTGAGCAAACTCCTTTGGATCATCTGCACTGGCGGTCTGCAGCGCGACGGCTTGCACCACTGCCAGAAGGTTTTTCGCCCTGTGATTGACTTCTGCTGTCAGGATTTGATCGCGTTCCTCAGCGCGCTTTCGCTCCGTGATGTCCATCAAAACACCGTAGTAGCGCTTGGGCCGACCATCCGCATCGCATTCAAAACGACCCCGCGCTTCAAGCCAACGCAACTCGTTGTTAGGTCCAAAGGCCCGATACTCAGCGAAAGCTTCGCGTGGATTTTCCATCATCTGTTGCGCCTCCGCTGCTAGCTTCGGCAAATCATCAGGATGAACGCGACGCGCCCAAGCGTCATAATCCGGCACAAAGGATTGAGGTTCATAGCCGAGCATCCGGTACGTCTGATCATTCCACTGATACGTTCCAGCACTGACGTCCCATTCCCAAATCCCCATATCCGCTGCATCAAGCGCTAACCGAAGCCGCTGCTCGCTCGCCTTCAATGCTCGCTCCGCCACGACCCGCGCAGTGATATCCTCAACCGTGATGATGATGCCGCCAATGCCTCCGTCAGCGCTTCGCCACGGCCGCACTTCCCAACGGCTCCACTGCATTGACCCGTCAGCCCGTTTGAACTCGTCCTCTTCTGCTTTGACTACTTCACCGGCCAGACCTCTTTGGTGCACAGCCTTCCACCGTTCGGGAATCTCTGGGAAGACGTCATAATGCGAACGACCCAAGAGATCCTGATTTCCGAGATTGAACTGCGTCAGCCAACGATTACTAATCGCCAAGTATCGCATATCGCGATCCAACATGGCGACGCCGACTGGCGCTTGCTCGACGAACAGCCTGAGGTATTAATCGATATTTTTTCCATTTTGATCGTGCCGCTCTCCGGCCGCTAGGCTTACGCGGCTCGGGATTTTCCACATAGTCAATAGACGGGGCACAACTAACGGCGTGCGACAATCGCTCTTGTCGGATTCTGATAATGCGCCTAGAGATCTACGGCAAGTCGCAAACCCTTCAGTACGCCTTTTGAAATAGAAACGGCGACTTCTCACGAAGCCGCCGCCGTTGCAGACCGCCAAAGAACTGGGGTGTCTTGGCAGTTGCGCCATAATCATGCCGCTTACTGCGCCGGAGTAAAGAGGTTCAAAGCCTTCAACTCATGCGCGCACAGAAAACAAAAACGACGGCCCATTGCGGAACCGCCGTTTTCGCATGACGCATCACTTGTCCTGTTTGCCAGGTACAGAGGCATCGTCACCCATCTTAACGATATCGAGTCTGCATAAGGGCGGTCACGGCACTTGATATTTCTGCCAGAACCAAATCGCTCCTAGCACGATGAAGGAGCCCACGACGGCCGCCACGATATCGCGCAATGAGACGGAGATGCTGTCCAGCCCTGGAAACAAGCCAAGCAGGCGAAACAGGTAGCCACCCACAAGAGCGCCGGCCAGCCCCAGGCCCAGATTGCGGCTCCACCCAAGGCCCTGCTTCTCCCACGTGACGAGCAGGCCAGCCAAGCTGCCACCAATTAATCCAACGACCATCCAGACGATGACTTGGTCAAACGAGGGCATCTGAGCCTCCTGTCGCTCAGTAGAAACCAATTTTCTGGTTCAGCGCAGAGCAACCGCCTCAGGCGACCCGGCGCACGAAGCCAATAAGAATGAGAAGCACGACTGCCCCAATGGTAGCCGTGATGATCTGACCAATTAGATCGCCGCCCGTAAAAAGGCCTAGCTGCGGGAGCAACCAGCCTCCAAAGACAGCCCCCACGATACCAACAATGATATTCCCAACGACGCCAAAGCCGTAACCCTTGACGATCATCCCCGCTAGGAAGCCTGCGACTGCGCCGATGAGTAACAAGATCAATAGAGCTTCAACCTGCATGACCGTTCTCCTGGTGATTGTTGGACCGAAATTTAGGGGCAGCATCAACGACTTGAACTGGATGACTTAGTAGCTGACTGGCACAGAGCGCTCAGCACAATGCAGCGCGACATTGGGTCTGACACAAACGTCGAGAACAGAACGGCCACTTAATCTCAAAACTCGCCAACCGGTCCTAGCCGAAACCCTCATTAGAGCCAGTCTTCCGCCCAAATGTGTTCGCGAGAACGCGGACCTTATGTCTGGCGATCGATAGAGGGCATGCGTCAATCGTCTCGAAGTACAGGCGCTCCGCCACGACCACTTCAGCAGAGTGGCCCTCATTCCTGTAGCCGCGGGTGAATGCACGAAACTGCTCTCTCGTCAGTCGAGGCAGCCGCTCAACCAGTCTCAAGATATCTCGGACGAAACCAGCATCCATGGCAGGTCACCGACAGCTACGAAGAGCAATCGTACAAAAAACATAGTACATGAATCGCTAAGTTGGCGCGCCGTCTCTTGGGGCTCACGCACTGTTCTGTTTGGCTGGCGGTCCAAACATTGCGCGTAGTTCAACGGGCCAGCTGAGAAGTCCGAGCGGCGGTGAGACCGTGTAGGTTCTTCTCAAAGCTGACTGACACTCGCAAACCTCTAGACGTTATCGCTTTTTCCGCCGGGCTTGTACGTAAGCACGACGCATGCAATCGCGAGCAGCAGCACAGCGCCGCTTTCATAAAGCAGGTTCACCGGCGGCTGGTCCTTGCCTTGCAGGATGACGAGACGGGACAACGCGGTAATGGCGATGAACAGCGGCAAGGTGATGGGAATTTTCTTGCTGTCGTAATAGACGCCGACCATGGCCAGCACCTCGACATAAATGAACATCAGCAGCAGATCTTTGAGGGCCACCGACCGGCCTTCGATAATGATCCAGATCTCTTGTAACATCGCAATGATCGTGAACAGCCCGATGACGAGCAGGAACGCATTTTCCGTGTGATGGATGAGACGACTGACGAGCTGATTCGGCGATTGGCTTTTCGGTACGTCCACGAATTGTCCTCCATCGCAGTAACGACTATATAGCTCTACGCGAAAAGGCTGGTAACGGTCTTGCGCAATCTATTCGCCGAACCGCGCGATAGGCCAACAATTGCCGCCGACAGTGTTGCGAGCGTGCCTGATACGATTCTGCGTAGATATCGCCGCTCCGGTACCATCGAGATAAGCGACTAAACAAAGCCGTTTCCGACTTCGGGCGAGGCCATCCAAGTAACGTCGGAGACGAATGTCATCTCGGATTTGCATGAAGCCGTATGGCCCTGACCGAGGAGACCTGCCGTGCTTCCTCTGAAATTCAAGCCATTTCGAGTTTGACCTAGGCGCACCGCCGTTTGAGTGAAGACCGCATCACAAGCGGCATACATTTTGTCAGCTGCCAGACGTTGAAAGCGACGGCTCCTGGCTCAAGGAACCGCCGCTCTCAACATGACGCATGTGCTGGAGAGGGGAGGAAGAGAGGTCCAGCTGAGATCAGACAATACCATCCCCAGCTGAAGATCTCGCTAACGCAGAAGCGGCGACTTCTTAAGAAGCCGCCGCTGGGACCAGGCAGGAGAGGAGAAGGGGCGCATGAGTGCGCAGCTCATGATGCGCTCTGAGTCTAGGGACTGCATGGTATTGCGCGTTGGCCAGAACCAATCAGCGAGCGAAGACGAGCACCGATCAATGTCGCAAGCCTGACAACCACCGCACTCTTTGCTTGGATTCCTAATTCATCTCGTTCAGCACTTTCTCCAGAAACAGGTCGAAGTGCGTGGTCGTGATAAGGCCCTGACGCGGGTATTCCATATCAGTGATGATGAAGAGCGCAATCGACATAGCTGTCGTGAATGCTGCGATGTGCAGAAAGCTTCGTTGCCGTCCGGCTGCCATGCCAAAACCTGCAAGCAGGGATCCGGTCAGGCCCAGACCCAAAAGCATCAAATAGATGATGCGCGGCGGATGACGCTCATTAGCCCCTGCCCGGTCGCGGGCGACAGCGAACACCTCGTTCAAGGCCGGGAGAATGAGATTGCTTGGTGCAGTGGTCGACGCACGGGCGCTTGCCGAAACGGCCGATCGCCAGAGCCTCTTTCGGATCGCAGCAATCTTAGCGAGCTGATCGGGATCGTAGACGGAAATGTTATCGACGATCGAAAAGGTCATATCTTCCTTGTAGAGCGTCAACCGCGCCTCAAGGTACGACTTCAACTGTGCTCTTACATCGCTCCGATCCGGCTCGTCGAGCATATCTAGTCGATCATTCGCGGTACTAATCGCGTTGGCTTCCTCCACAATCAGAGTGCGAAGGTCGTCGTAGCGCTGCAGCGCGCCAGACAATGTAAAGGCGATCAACAGACCGATTAGAGCGAAGACAGCACCTTCGATGGCGCCCAATCCTGTCATCGAGATTCGGCCATCGTCATCGAGGTGTTTCTTACCCATCCACCGGCCCAGCTCAATGAGCGCCAGCGAACCAAGAAACATCACGAGCACCGTAATGGCGTCGAACGAAAGAAAGCTCATGAGCATGACTTCTGTTGTGCCTATAATTTAAGGTCGAAACGACAAGCGTCCACGACGCCCCGACACAAACGTCGGGGCGCGTCGCGTTCGCCGAAACTAATTAGTCCTTCATGAACTGCTGAGCGGTGGGTATTTGGTTCCGGCAGTCGTCCGTGAGTGTGGCCTTGTTCTTCATCAGGCAGTCGTAGATGCGGCCGCCACCCGCCTGAGACACTCGAGCAGTATTGGAGAATATCGGCGGAGCAACTTTTCGCCATCGCCTTCAGAGCTTTCATCCGAACGCCAAGATCGTCCGAGCCCAAGTAAGCCGTCATTCGACAGCGCGGCGAAATCTTGTCTTCGTAGGAAATTAGGCACGCCACGATCCGATGGGCACCCGGGGTAACGTTGGAGCAGTATTTGGCGATGTCAGGAGCGCAGTCGGCAACAAGGTTCTGCTGCGCAAAGGCAGCCGACGATGAAATGATGGTTGCAACGGCAAAAGCACCAGCGACAAATTTTTTCATTGTTCCCTCCCAAGTCATGATGTCTTCTAGCATCAACACTCAGAACGAGGACAAATCAAGTCGCCATCTCACCCGCCCCTGGACGCTGAAAGCGACGGCTCCTGGCTGCAAGGAACCGCCGCTCTCAACATGACGCATGTGCTGGAGAGGGGAGGAAGAGAGTCCAGCTGAGATCAGGCAATACTATCCCCAGCTGAAGATCTCGCTAACGACGGAAGCAGCAACTGCTCAGAAGCTGCTAGCAGGGATCAGGCAGGAGAGGAAACTGGCGCTCGAGTGCGCAACTCATGATACCGCTCTGACGCTAAGGTTGCACAAGCATGCGAGCCGGCCAGAATAACAGCGAGCAATTCAGCGCCGCCAACGCGCCTACGTGCTGAGCCAATCAAATCTTGATCGCCCGCCCAGCGCGCAAACTCATCAACTCGCCGCGTCAGACCGCATGACGAGCGAGCAAAAAAGTTTATAGGTGTTTATAGTTTTTAGCGCGCATACGTTGTAAATAGAATTTACATGTAAGCCGCTGATTTTGTTGAGAATTTGGTGGGTGATCACAGGCTCGAACTGTGGACCCGCTGATTAAGAGTTACACGCTCCCCACGCTGCCTCAAGCACTTAGCGCGCACTTTATAGGATGACTTTATAGGTTTTGCTCTGTATACTGCTCTTTGATGGCCACGCGCTCACCGCACCGACTTCGAGGTCCGATCATCAAGCTTCGACGTGGCCTGGCACTCTACCAAACCTATGCCAGCCCCTTCTACTTCGCCCGCATCCTCGATCCCCGGGCTCAGCGCTACACAGTCCGCTCGACCAAAGAGACCAGCCGGCTTGAGGCGCGTCGGGTGGCCGAAGAACTGGCACTCAAGATCTGTGCTCGTGACGCCCCGGCTCCGCAAGAGTTCAGCTTCAAAACCTATGCCCGCCGGTTTGTCGAGAAAGGGCGTCAGCTGGCAGCATCGGGCGAACGCAATGCCAACTACATCCGCACCAGCCGCCTCTTCTTGGACCATGACGACTGGGGCCTGATACGCCACTTCGGTCAGCGCGACGTGCGAGAGCTGACGACACGCGACTGGCAGCTGTACATCGAAAGCCTGGCCCGCAAGCGCTCTGATCTCTCGGCCTCCACGCGCAACATGCTCATGGCCACCTTTCGCAACGTGCTGAAAGGGGCACGAGACGATGGGCTGATCGACACGGTGCCTGACACGCCGCGCCTCCGTCAAAAAGACAACCCACGCTCGTTCTTCCGCTTCGCTCCCCTCGTCCCACCCGATCGTGACGAGTTCGAAGCCTTACTCGCCGGCGCCAAGCAGCTAGCCAAAGACCGCGTGAACGTTCGGGGCGTTGAAGTGACCGAAGAGTTGTATGACCTGATCGTGTTTGCCGTGTCGTCGTTCGTGCGGCCGACAACGACAGAGCTCTATGCCCTCAAGCACAACGACATCACGGTCGAGACAGAACCGAAACGGCTGCTCGTGACGGTGCGCGATGGCAAGACAGGATTCCGAGTGGCCAACACGATGCCCGATGCCGTGGCGGCCTATGAGCGCCTACGACAGCGTTACCCAGACGTCGGCGGCGAGGATTACATTTTCCTGCCCGGCTATCCGAACCGAGCCACAGCTGCCCGCATCATCCAGCGCCAGTTCAATCTCGTCATGGAGCGAACAGGGCTCAAGCACGATCCGGTCACCAACACCGATCGCACCATCTACTGCCTGCGCCACACGGCGATTTGCATGACGATCATTCGGACCCACGGCCAGGTCAACATTTACAACCTCGCCAAGAATGCCGGCACCAGCGTCGATCAGATCGAACGCTTCTATGCCAAGCACCTGCCGCTCTCCCGCGAAATGGCCATGAACCTGCAGAGCTTTGGAGCAGGAGTGAGCGAAGCGACGGACTAAATTCTGCCGCCCGTCGCCCAGATGCTCACTTAAACAGGCGCACTATAAAGAGAACCACGCAGGCGCCGATCACGGCATTCAGGATCTCACCAAGCATGCCACCAAGCACGAAGACGCCAATGCGAGGTAAAAGCCAACCACCGACAACGGCACCGACGATACCGACAACGATGTCACCGACAAGACCGAAGCCACCACCCCTCATGATCTGACCGGCCAGCCAGCCAGCGATCGCGCCAATCACAAGCCAAATAATCAGAGTTTCGATAGCCATTTGTTGTTCTCCATTGAGACAACGCGGCACAAAACTGCTTGCGCTTCCAAGCACCAACGTTCAGGCGCAAGGCATGAGCAAAAAGTTTGACGTGGGCCAAAAATACAGTGATTTGCCGATATCTTCTACCGACAAGCCCGTACTCCGCATCGCTTAAGGATGGGCGACAAGCACCGACTGCAAAAGGCCCGAAGCTTGATGGCTCCGGGCCCTTGAAAAATACGCAGTACACTTATGTCTGGCAGATTGAAACGTACGCCTACTCAACCAAGACTTCGTGCCAACGCAAAACAACTCCCAGGCACCCAAACAACTTGCTCCCGCCATCGCTTGCTGCCGTTGACAAATATCAACCCGGACCGCGCTGTGGACGACTTGTGAATTGGGCACCGACACGGGATTGAGGATGCTGAGAAATCACGAGCCTCATATTCCATTTGGAAGCCCATTCCGGTCCGTTTTCGAGGCTTAAAGTCCCGCTACGCCGCTCATTCGGCTGTGCATAGAGCCGCCTTCATCTCTCCGTTTCGAGATACGCAAAAGCCCCGCCGAGTGCTTTTGCCTCGAGCGGGGCGATTGTCATTGATGACCTACCCAGCGGAGCCGGGCATAAATGGCGAGACTTAAACTCGCATCAGGATGTCAGTTTGTGATGAGTTCGGCTCAGTCGGCACGACCAAGTGATGCGGACTGCTAACCGAGCCCGGACCACACATTAGAGTGAGATCCGAAGTGACGATTAGGTGGCGTCATTCTACCTCCACTCGCTGTTGACGTTCGTGACGCGCAGATCAAGCCCAAGAGGCATTAGCGATCGTTCGTGGCGCCAATCGCCTCCAATTGCGACCGGTCAGCGCCTGCGATTGGGAAGTTCTAGCATCACACTAAGAATGGTCTTCCCAAGAGATCGGGATGTCAAGAACCGCTTAGGCAATAATCGCTCGTGCGTCCTGATCTGAATTAAAGTCATCCGACATTTCGAGAGCGGAACAACAAACCTCGTGAAGGGCAAGTGCGACTGCAACACCCTCACGCACTGCCGGTGGAGCGACAAGCCCAAATCGAACTTGCACTTCTCAACCTCGATTTCTCGCGACCAAGGTTGAGCTCAACTGACAAGCCACGCGCATTTGTATAGCCAGTCCGCGCCGCGAGCGGTCGTTGAGCATGACAGTCAAGCTGCGCGATGGACTCGAATTTGCGGAGCTATGTGGAAGACTAGCGGGCTCGCATCGATGCGATTGGCGGCATTTATTATGGTCGCGAGGCAACTCGGAGCTATGGAGACCGTTAGTAAGTAACTCAAACCGAGTATTGCTATGCCCATGGTCTTGATTTTTGACGATGACCCATTGATTGCCCTTGATATGGCCATGACGGTTGAAGACGACGGCGATGCGGCAGCGGTTGTGGCCGGCACGCTTACGGAAGCCGGCAAAATCAATCTAAACGAATTAGATGTCGCTGTTCTTGATGTAAATATCGGGCCAAATACTAGCTACGCCTTCGCTCGCCAGCTGCTTGACGCAGGAATTCCGATTGCCTTTGCCTCGGGATCTCAAAAGTCCGATATTCCCATCGATTTGAGTCACGTACTATTTTTGTCTAAGCCTTGCAGCCGATTGAAAATCCTCGATTTCATTCGCCAAGCTCTGACTGCAAACGTCGCTCGTCATTGACCTCATTAGTTCCGTACCGAACTCCGAGTCCGTCTAGCTCCCTGCCGATCTACGCCGCCCGCTTGGTCTTCGGCACGTCACGCGCCTTGGCCTGCTGCGCTAACAGCTCATCCAGCTCGCCGGCCCGCACAGCTGCAATGACCGTCTCGATCGTCGGCCCAAGCTGATCCATGCCCGGCACCACGATCGCCGTCTTGCCCTTCTCGAACTCGATGGCCCGACCACCAGCGCGGACCGTGAGCGCAATGTTGCCCAGCACATCCTCACGCCACCATGGGCTCACGCGTTTGCGCACCTGCCTGAGCTCTTTGCCGCCGTCCTCTGTCTTCACCCACTTCTGGACCGTCAACGTGTAGGTCGGATCGAGCGCAAGCGCCTTTTGCTGCTCCAGCCGCCTCACGAGCTTCGCACGCCGGACAAGAACTGGGTTTTCACGCCCCTTGTTGATCGTCCCAAATGTCAGTCCCTTTAAGCCCTTCATATCGGCCTCCAATGCCGCTGTTGATCCGTACACAGTAAAGCCGGCAGGCCAAAGGACAACCGATATTATCCGTCTACGGTGCATAGGGTCGAAAAGGTGGGCTTTGGGGCCTGAAAAAATGCGATAATTCACTGTTTTTACTTGCTTTTTAACATATACTGCGTATAATGCATATTAATCCAAATCCCGCCCGCACTGCAATCGCCCGAAGATCAAGCCGATCTTTGCGAAAGCTCATTCGTGCGCGACGCGGCGGCATAAATACATATTGAAAGGCATTTTCCAAAGACCAAGGAGGCAGGAAGACCATTGAACAAATTAGAGCATCAGAATTTTCGAGCCGCAGTCCTCGAATTTACAGACCGCACGACCTGGCAAAACCCGTACGCCGTCACCCTGACATTGAAGCAGGCGACATCGAATAACGGGGCTTACACAGACCTCGACGCGATCAACGCCAGCGAAACCTCAGGCATTTTCGAAATCGCTTAAACCGATCTCTTCTCGGTAAGTCGAGCCGCAAGAAAAGGCCAGCGCATAACCTGTTTTGCCGTCTATGAAGGCACGTCTGACGGTGCGGCCGCATTATCACCTCTGCCTCGATCGACCCGCAGAATGTCACGTTCGAAAAGTTCGTGTTCGAAATCGAAAAGGCATGGCACGCCACTGACTTTGGCTACCATCAGATCGATATAGAGCCCTGCTCAGACCTCGATGGCTGGCTCGACTACATGACCAAGCGGCCAACAAAGACCGATTTCGCAAGTTCAATAGATTGGAACAACACACAACTGGGTGCGTAGCTCAGCCTTGCTCCTAACTTCTAATCGTCCGCAATTCCACCACGAGAGCCGCTGGCGCTCTTGTTAGATAATATTGACTTTTTTACAAATATTTCAAAAGCTTCAAAGCTAGCTACGCATCAGCATTGCTTTAATTCCCAACACTCAAATCTCACCTTTGATCAGTTGCATTAAGATCAATACAGCTAACCTAGTTTATCAAAGCTATTTTCAATCTAGATCAGCTGATACATACTCATTCCCATCATAAGAAACATCAACGCTGGAGGACGAGAATGGCTGCTGACAACATTGAAAAGATGACCTTGAAACAGCTTAGCGACCTCGAAGGTAGGATTGCTAAGGCCAAGTCTCAGGCACGCGACAACGCTAAAGCTGATTTGAAAGCCAAGATTGATCGACTGGTTGATGGTTCAGATTTCACTGTTGCTGAGTTGTATGGATTTACAACCAAGCGTGGACGATCGAAGTCAGCTGCTAAGTATGCCAACCCAGATGATCGTAGTCAGACCTGGACTGGACGTGGACGCAAGCCAAACTGGTTGGTGGCTCGTTTAAAGAAGGGCGCGAAGCTAGAAGATTTTGCAATTTAAGCCATCGAACAACACATATGAATAAGCCTCGGAACATTAGGTCCGGGGCTTTTTTGTTGTCCAAATTGGAAGGGCTGACGAGACTGTTGACCATTTTGATTGCGTCTGCGTCAGGCCTAAAGACGAACAGACCACTTGCTCTCGATCAATGCAAATGACCGACGCGACGGTCATTCTTTGGTCAAATCGATCGATGGCCCTGGAGATTGGCCATGATGAATCGGTTTCAGGTTCAGGCGACGGCTGCCTATGCCGATGGAGCCTATGCGCCTCTGGCCAACAGTGAAACGTGGCGCAAGGACGTCGACGAACTGGGCGATGGCTTGTTCAGGTATCTCGTCCTGGAGCTGTCGACCAAGGAGGACTGCGAGAGCTGGACCGAGGCAATCATACGGACTGAGACTTGCCATCCACGAATTGGAGCAGGTTTCAGCAGCCCTACGTGCCGCTTACCTGAAAGAGAAGCCAGAGGACCACAAGGCCACGTGCTGCTTCCAAGCCTCAATCACTAACTCCTACACCCCGGAAAGCAGAGCGACCGAGCCACAGAGCCAGTATCCCTCCGATGATCACGCTTCTCTTAGACTCTGGACCTTAGCTGACCAGGCTATTGGCCGATCTTGCTCTGCTGCTCTGGCTCGCATCCTCATCACTTCATCCCTCAACACCGATGTCACTTCCCGGATCAGCGATCGACGAATGATGTCCGATCGGCTCATGTCAAAGGCCTCGGCAGCTTGATCCAAAGCCCCAATCAAGTTCAGCGGCAACAGCACCAGCACGCCACGGCTCGGAGGCAACTTCAGCTTCCTGTTCGCTTGTCCTTCAGTGCCGTACGTTCGTTCCAGTCATTCATTTTCTGCCCCTCCCCGATTTTTCTGGCCCCATATATATGATTTTATATGGGGTCTTTTATTTAGTTCCAGGCGGGTCTTGAGGCTCGCGCAAAGTCAAAAATTGATGCCAGATTACCCGTTTCAGAAGGACCGCGGGATCGAGCTTTCACGGTACTGATGCATAACTTGGGATCGCGGACCAACAGCATGGTTGCGTCTTCCTTCTCCCTACATCCCGTTCTCGCGAACTCGTTCCATTTAGAACAGCACTTAGTTTTACTGGTTGCTTAAGCCAAAGAGCAAGGTACCCTCATGGGGGATATCTGGGTCGGCCCTAGTAGCGGTTGAAATCACGCATGACTGAAATCTCCGAACCGCCGCTCTGGCTGATATTCATCGCCAGCCTTATCTTCATCCTCGGTGCGAGTGAAGTCGGACATCGGTTTGGCCTATTAGCCGGCGATCGCAGTCGAGAAAACATTTCGACACTGGAAGGCGCCATCCTGGGGCTTCTCGCGTTGATGATTGGCTTCACATTCGCGATGGCTCTGTCGCGCTTTGAGGCGCGACGCGACGCAGTGCTGCTTGAGGCGAATGCGATTGGAACGACCGCTCTGCGTGCCCGGTTGCTGCCAGCACCGCACAATGGCGAATGCCTGAAGCTGTTGCAGGAATATGTCCAGATTCTATTGGACATAACACGTCGCGTAGCAAACACAGAGGGCCTCAATGCCTCGATCGCGCGCTCGAACGAATTTTACGAGGCTCTATGGCAGCAGGTCAAGGCTGTCGCCGCCAAGGACCCGTCAGTGGTGCCGACCGGACTTTTTCATCCAGACTTTGAATGAGATGATTGATGACCAAGAAAAACGCCTAACCGCGGCGTTCAACAGAGTGCCCAGTATCGTCTTGATCGCTCTCTATGGTGTCGCCATCGTCGCTAGTGCCTTTGCCGGTTATGCGGCTGGGTTGGATGGACAGCGCTCACGCCTGTCCTTTTACACGATGGGAGTTCTAGTCTGCGCAATGATCCTCTTAATTCAGGACTTGGACCGGCCGAATGCTGGCTTCATCAAAGTTAGCCAGCAGCCGATAATCGACACGGCTGCAAACGATGTCCAGCTTTCCGGATTAACTGTGTTGCGTTGGTAAAAGCTGCCAACAATATCGGCCTGCTGGAGAAGCATTCTGATGCCAATCAACTTTGCCCATGCGATGACCGCACTCCACGTCGCTTGATGGGCATCGTCACCACGAACTCACATTTGCCACCACCTCTTGATCTCGCTAAGTTTGAATTGGCAATCTGGGGTTTGGAGCGCTAGGACTCCCGCAAACAATTATCCCAGTGAGGAAATAAAATGAGAAAAGCACGAATACCCCTCGCAGTTGCCGCTGCGGCTCTCATCGGTTTGGCGGGCCTTGCTCCTGAGGCGGTTGCCAGAAAGGGCGGCAAACATTACGGAGGCCACGGTCACGCGCATCATCATTATCATGGTGGTCGCTACCGCTATGGCAAGTATCGGCCGGGCCGTTGGGTCAACGGTGTTTGGATTGTGAATGGTGTTGCAGCGAGTGTTGCTGTGGCAGGCAACAACTGCGGATATTATTATCGCCGGTGGAAGGAAACGGGGTCATCGTATTGGCGTGACCGCTATTATGACTCCTGCCGTTGATGCGAGGCGCTAGCTCACGTTGAGAACACGGGGCGTGCAAAGCCTCCATCGAAAGTCCATCCCCCCTGAGCTTTGTAGATAGCAAGGCTCAGGGATTTCGTTATCACATCCGGGCCCCTGAGCCTTCTTTTGGGCTGACGCCATTAGTGATACCAGGGCACGTGGTGCCCTGCGCCCAACGCGGCGCGGCGCAACGCAACTTGGGACTTCAGTATTGGCCTGCCCCACATCGCGATACCAGGGATTAAGTTAGAACCCGGCCGCTTATAGCCAGCATCTGGGCTGGCCGAAGCGGAGCGTAGGCGAGACCAGATGCTGGCGGCAAGATCGTTTCTGGAGCCGGCGGACGATAACCGAGCGAGGAATGAGGCCGGATCGCATTGTAATGGCGCCGCCAGCGCTCGATGAGAACCTGAGCCTCGTAGAGCGTCGAGAACTGCTCGCATTCGAGCAGCTCGTCACGGAGCTTGGAGTTGAAGCTCTCGCAATAGCCATTCTCCCATGGGCTGCCAGGTTCAATGTAGAGCGTCTTCACACCGATCCGACCGAGCCAACCGCGCACGTTGCAAGCGACGAACTCAGGGCCGTTATCGGATCGGATATGCTCCGGTGGCCCGTGGGCGACGAAGAGATCGGTCAAGCACTGGAGGACATCGTCGGACCTTAGACGCCGCGCGACAACAATCGCCAAGCATCGCCGGGTGAACTCATCAATCACGGTAAGCATCCGAATGGGCCGCCCATCCTGGGTTCGATCCTGGACGAAGTCATAGGACCAGACATGATTGGGCCGCTCGGGTCGAAGACGGATGCACGATCCGTCATTAAGCCATAGACGGCCGCGTTTGGGTTGCTTCTTTGGCACTTTAAGCCCTTCCCGGCGCCAGATCCGATAGACGCGCTTGACGCTGACACGCCAACCTTCGTCGACGAGAAGCTGGCGTACACGCCGGTAGCCATAGCGACCGTACTTCTTGGCCAGCCGCACAATGGCGTCGGTCAGCGCTGCCTCGTCGTGGCGGATCTTCGGGGGCCTGCGCTGCGTCGCGCGGGGCTGTCCGACAACCGAACACGCCCGACGCTCCGAGACGGGAAGCTGCGAGCGCACGTGATCTACGCACGCCCGCTTCCGGGAAGGGCTTAGTATTTTCCCGTCAAAGCTTCCTTCAGGATAAGCTTGTCTAACGTCAGCTCAGAGACCGCCTTCTTCAAGCGCTCGTTCTCGCGTTCGAGTTCCTTCAAGCGCTTCGCTTGGTCGAGCTTCAGGCCGCCGTACTCACGACGCCACTTGTAGTACGTCTGCTCCGAGATACCGAAGCCCCGGCAGATCTTCCCCACTGTCTCGCCCTGCCCCAGACGAACCTCCGCCTCGCGCAAAGCCTGGATGATCTCCTCGGTCGACTTGCCCTTCCGTGCCATGTCCTTGTCTCCGTTCGAGAGCTTGGAAATAGCCGGATTCGAAACTTAAACGTGGTCTCGGATTAGGGGAGCAGGCCACAGTAGCCTCGGTGTGTTGATTTCTGCCGCTAATATACAAAGGCGGACATCAGCAGAG
>CAVPTI010000005.1:0-59945 GCA_963708775.1 uncultured Alphaproteobacteria bacterium
ACCATGGCTAAGCCCGTCACGCAGAAGATCAAGCTCCTGTCGACCGCCGGCACCGGCTTCTTCTACGTCACGAAGAAGAACCCGCGCACGTCGACCGAGAAGCTCGTTTTCAAGAAGTATGATCCCGTCGCGCGCAAGCACGTCGAGTTCAAAGAAACGAAGATCAAGTAAGGTCGCAGCGCAAACACGCTTTTTCGCGCCTGAACTGGCTGCGTTGCTTATGTGCAGATTATTTTGAAAGTCGGCCCTCACAAGAGAGGGACCAGGGTCCGTAACCGCTCGGCAGCGGGGTTAGCATTCCGAGAAGATCACGGACCCTGGCGTCGTCACCAGACGATGGTCATAGAGGGCGTTGACGTCCCGCCTGGTATTTCGCGTCAGAACTCACGCACATTTTGTACGCAAGCCGTGAATGTCATCGATGGTGGGGATCGGGGCGCCCCCGCGCCTTCTCCCCGCTCTTCTCGGCGGATTTCTCCGTCCGGATCGTCTAGATCCACCCAACGGCCTGGAATGTGACAGAGGATTGGCACCGTTTCAAGAAATTCTCTTGACGTGTTGCGGCGGAAGTACGCCGTATTGTAAATCAGTCCACAAGCAATTGTGACGGCGAGCCCGCCGTTCCTAATCTGTATATAATATCAATGGTTTGGTTACGCCGCGTCTGCGGCCACGCGGTTGCGCCCCCGGCGCTTGGCAGCATACAGAGCGTTGTCGGCACGCTTGAAGATCGTCTCGGGCGTATCGTCCGGGCTCTCCAAAGTGGCCAGCCCCACGCTTGCCGTCACCCGGATCTTGAGGTCCGCCCGCAGCTGGAATGGCTCGGACGCGACCATGGCGCGGGTGCGCTCGGCGACCTGATAGGCCCGGGCGAGATCTGTTTCCGGCATGATGATCAGGAATTCTTCACCGCCGAGGCGGCAGGCCAGATCGATGCCGCGCGTGTTGCGCTTCAAACGGGCCGAGAATTCCTTCAGCACGACGTCTCCGCCATCGTGGCCGTGGGAGTCGTTGACGTTCTTGAAGTGATCGATGTCGGTGACGAGGATCGACAGGGGCCGGCCAGTGCGGATGGATTCTTCAACCAGCGTCCGCAAATGGCTTTCCATGTAGCGGCGGTTGTGGAGCCCCGTGAGCGGGTCCGTGATGGCGAGTTCGACGCTCTCTTCAAGCCTGTTGCGCAGATAGTCGGTGAAGCGCTTGCGCTTGATCTGGGTTTTGATGCGGGCCAGCAACTCATGCCGGTCGATGGGGCGAATGAGGTAATCGTTGACGCCCATGTCCATGCCGCGCAGCAGGCGCGCCTCGTCGCCCGGCTCCACGAGGATGACGATCGGCAGGTGGCGGGTGCGGTCCAGCGAGCGGACCTGAGAGCACAGGCGCAGGCCGTCAGCATTGCTGAGGCTGAGGCTGACGATCAGGAGATCGAAGTTGTGTTCAGCGAGCTTGATCAGCGCGGCGTTCGGGTCGCGCTCGACAAAGATATCGTGGGACTTGGAGATAACCTCGACCAGACGCGAGGCGGAGCGAGGGTGATCGTCGACCAGGAGGATGCGGCCGGCGCGCACATTCAGCGCCTTCTGCAGGGCCGCGCTTTCGCTGAGCCCCAACTGGCGCGACGTGGAGGCGCGCATCAGCATCTCGTCGTTCAGCATCTTCAGGCGCGCGAGGTTTTTCACGCGCGTGATCAATGCAATGTCGTCAACGGGCTTGGTCAGGAAGTCGTCGGCGCCGTCCTCGAGGCCCTGCACCTTGTCGGAAGGCTGGTCGAGCGCCGTCACCATGATGACCGGAACGTGCTGCGTGTCGGCGTTGGCCTTGATGCGGCGGCAGACCTCGAAGCCGTCCATGCCCGGCATCATGACGTCGAGCAGCACGACGTCGATCCGCTGCTGAGCGCAGATCTCGAGCGCGTCAGGGCCGTTGCTGGCGGTCACGACTTCGAAGTACTCGGCTGAAAGCCGCGCTTCGAGAAGCTTCACGTTGGCCAGAATGTCGTCAACAACGAGGACGCGGGCGGTCATGGAAGAGGTACTCGGTACTCGAACAGGGGGATGGGCTAGGCGCGTTGAGCTTTGGCAAACCGGTTGATCGTGTCGAGGAACATCATGACCGAGATCGGCTTGGAGACGTACGCCTCGCAGCCGCCGGAGCGGATGCGCTCCTCGTCGCCTTTCATGGCGAAGGCCGTGACAGCGATGACGGGGATGGAGCGCAGATCGTCGTCTTCCTTCAGCCATTTCGTCACTTCGAGGCCGGACACCTCGGGCAACTGAATGTCCATCAGGATCAGATCGGGGCGATGTTGACGGGCGAGCGCGATGGCATCGAAGCCGTTGCGCGTCTGGATCGTGGCGTACCCGTGGGCATCGAGAAGATCATGAAAGAGCTTCATGTTGAGCTCGTTGTCCTCGACAATGAGAACCAGCTTGCGGCCGTCCTTCATTGTGCGGGGGCGCTCCTCGACGGCCAATCCTTGATCCTGGTAGACCATACCCGGTTAATCCCACTCTAGCCCGGACTGTGATGCACCGATTCTGGCCGGCCGCGCCTTGTCCTCACTGTGCGCATGGAGCAGTAACCAACAGTTTAAAACAAAGGGTTCGTACCCACGGGCCACCCTTCGTGAAGGTAAATGAAATGTGTGCGCTGAAGTCAGGCCGGGGCAAAGCCCTTACCCGGGACGACGCGGAGACGATCGCGATCCGCGCCATCGGCTTTCTGGCGGAGGATACCCGGCGGATCGGGCGGTTCCTGTCGTTGACGGGAATGGAGCCCGAGACGCTCATGACGGGGGCAAAATCGACGCCGGTGCAGGTCGCGGTGCTCGATCATCTGCTCGGCGACGAATCGTTGCTGATGGTCTTTTGCGGCCACGCGGCCATTGCGCCCGAAATAGTCCCGGCGGCGCGCATGCTGCTGGACAGGGACGGAGCCGGAGGCGGCGATTGATCGATCGTGCAGGCGTGCGCATCGGGATCGATCTTGGCGGGACGAAGATCGCGGCGATCGCCATCGATCGCGAAGGTCGAATGCTCGCCGAGTTGCGCCGAGCTTCGCCGCAAGGGGATTACGAGGCGACGCTCGTGGCGCTCGTGCGCGACCGTCGAGCAACTGGAAGCCGAAACTGGATGCGCCGGGGCCCGGGTCGGGATCGGGATGCCTGGATCCATCGCGCCGAAGTCCGGGCGGGTTCAGAATGCCAACTCGACGTGGCTCAACGGACGCCCGCTCGCGGCCGATCTCGAACATCGGCTGGGGCCCCGCGTGCGGTTTGCGAACGACGCCAATTGTTTTGCGCTGTCGGAAGCGACCGACGGGGCGGCGGCCGGCGACACGCGCGTCCTCGGGGTCATTCTCGGCACGGGGTGCGGAAGCGGCGTCGTCGTCGCGCGGCAAATCATGGACGGACCGCGGGGTATCGGCGGCGAGTGGGGGCACAATCCCCTGCCCTGGCCTCTCGCGGAAGAATGGCCGGGACCGAAGTGCTGGTGCGGCCGGCAGGGTTGCATGGAAGCCTGGGTTTCAGGTCCGGCGCTCGCCGCAGATCATGCCCGCTGCACTGGCGAGGTGCTGGACGCAGCCCAGATCGCCGAGCGCGCGGACGCGGGAGATGCGGCGGCGCGCGCTACGCTCGACCGACATGCGGATCGGCTGGCGCGCGGATTGGCCGCCGTCGTCAATATTGTCGATCCGGATGTGATCGTCATCGGCGGGGGACTATCGAAGCTCGTGCATCTCTACGATCGATTGCCTCAGCTCATGGCTCCGCACATCTTCGGCGAAGACGTTCATGTGCGTGTGGTTCCGCCTCGGTGGGGCGATGCCAGCGGCGTGCGAGGCGCTGCGTGGCTCTGGCGGTCCGGTCCTTGAGCTACTGCGAGCACGGGCTCTGGTCGAGTAGGGTCAATTCCTTGAGTTCGCCCTTCAGGCGATAGTCTCCGTGGTCGATGACAAGGTTCGATGTCACGCCGTTCTCGTGGAACCGGAAGTACATTTCATAGAGCGGAAGCTGATCGAAGTGGCGCGACTCGGGCTTGAAATAGGCAATCGACACGGGCCACGAGCGCACGCCGTCGAGCTTTGCCGCATCGCCGCTCAACTTCGGCACGGCGCGCAGTTCCTCCCGCGTGGAGACTTTGCCGATGGCGGCGGCGGTGAAATAGTATTTTTCGCCACCCTCGGAGCCATCATACAGGTTGCCGCTGAAGACGCGGCTGCCGGCTTTGGCCTGGCGGATGATCGCCATGGAATGATCAATGGGAAAAAAGACCGGCTCGCCGATTTTTGCCGACTTCCGCTCGGGCCTCGTCAGATCGATGGCCAGCGACTGCAGAGCGGCGGGGCCCGGCCCTGAAATCTTTGCCGCGCCTTCAAGCTTTGTCGCCAGCTGGCCCGCGGCCTCTGTCTTGGTCGCCGTGCCCTGCGTTTGCTCGACGAGCTGATCATTGCCGAACGTGGACGAGGAGAAACGCATGCGGCGAGCAAGCTTGTCTTCCCAACTCGATGTGCGCAGATCGGTTGTGGAGGTTTGGCCTTCCGTCGTCGCCGTCTCCGTGACGAAGCGCATGTTTTGCGCATAGCCGTCACAGGTGCTGCCCATCAACTCATAGACGACACGCCCCGTGATGCTGCCGATGCTCATGGCCGGTCCGGTCTCATCCAGAGAGATGTCGTAGATGGCCCGGTGCGGCTGCAGACGGACGGGTGCAGCTGTTGGGTTGACGATCTGGGCAACCGCTGCCGACGACCCGACGGCGGCGGAGATCGTCAGAACGGCGGCCAAACTCGATTGAATTGCGCGCATTCATTCTCCTTGGCCTCTTCAGGCCCTGGCTCCTTGGCCTGCTTCAGGTCTGGCTCCTTGGCCTATGCAGGCACTGGCTCCTTGGCTGGAAAGCCTTGGCCACTTGTTTGTACCGGTCATCCTGACATTGCAAAAGCAGGCCGGTTCAGCCGACAACGTGCTCATCAACCTAGGCGTTTAGTCCCTCAGCTTCAAGGAGATCACAGATGGCGGGCGAGATCGAGGCGAGATTGAAAGAGCTGGGTCTCGATCTTCCGCCAGCCCCCAATCCGGTCGCTAATTACGTCCCGGCCCTCCAGGCGGGCAACCTTCTGTTCATCTCAGGGCAGATCGCGAAGGCGGCAGACGGAACGGTCGTCGCGGGCTCCGTCGGCACGGATTTGACTGTGGAAGACGGCCAGAAGGCGGCCCAATTGTGCGCACTCAACATTCTGGCACAGGCGAAGGCCGCGCTTGGTTCGCTCGATCGTATTCAGCAGGTGGTGCGCTTGACTGGGTACGTCAATTCGGGCGCGGGATTTTCCGACCATCCAAAGGTTGTCAATGGCGCGTCCGGATCTGATGGTGCAGGTGCTGGGTGACAAGGGACGGCACACGCGCGCAGCTGTCGGTGCGTCCGGATTGCCGGCGAACACCGCTGTCGAGGTCGATGCGATCCTGCTCATAGCTTGAGGGTTCGATGATACTCGATCGCGGAGCGTTCTTGAGACCAATCGCACATCGCGGGCTGCACGACGACCGCGCGGGTGTGATCGAGAATACAGCGGCAGCTTTCGAGGCGGCAATTGCCAACGGTTTCGGCATCGAATGTGACCTGCGTCCGGCGCGTGGAGGGTTGCCGATTGTGTTCCACGACGGGACAACGGAACGCATCATCGGCGGCGAGAGCAAGCTCGTCTCGGAATTCGGACGAGGAGAATATCCGTGCGTTGCGAACGCAAACGGGGGCACATGGCATTCTCACGTTTGGCGACTTTCTCGCGCTCGTGGACGGCCGTGTGCCGCTGCTCGTTGAAATCAAGAGCGAGTGGGATCCGCCGGATGTGCCGTTTCTTGCCGAAATCGGGCGGCGCGCGCTCGACTATCCGGGTGACATCGCGCTGATGTCGTTCGATCCGGATGTCATGACGGTGATACGCGAACTGGCGACCGAGATCCCGCGCGGCATCATATCTGGCGGTTATCGGGACGAGCACGGCGAGACGTGGTGGCGCGATCGGATCAGCGAGGAGCGGGCTGAACGGCTGTCCAACCTGCTCAAATCCGGTCCTGTCGCACCGTCGTTCTACGCCTACCATGTCAAGTCGCTGCCGACGCCTGTGACGCGCTACGTGCGCGAGGTTGCTGGACTGCCCGTGTTTGCGTGGACGGTCCGGAGCGAAGGAGAGCGTGCAGCTGCGCACTACTACGCCGATGCACCGATCTTTGAAGGTCCAGAGTCTTGACCGGTGCATGAAGGGCGTGGCGCCGTCGTTCAAAGTGCTGGGCCGTCACCCGTTCTTTGCAGACTTTGCGCGTTCATAGAGCGGCATCACGTCTTTCAGATTGTCCTGAAAGGTTTTGATGCGGGTTTGACCTGAGGGATGCGTGGAAAGCCATTGCGGCGGTGCGCCGCCCCCTGCTTTCGACATCTTCTGCCAGAGCGTGATGCCGGCGCGGGGATCATAGCCAGCACGGGCTGCGAGCTCCATTCCGATCAGATCAGCTTCGGTTTCATCGTTGCGCGAAAACTTCAGCGCCGCGAGGCTCGAGCCGGCCGCACCGACAAGTTCGCCTGCCTGACCAAACAACAATCCGCCGATGACCCGGCTCCCGATGTTGGTCATGTTCACCTTCGCGGTGCGCTCGCGGGCGTGCTCCCAAAGGGCGTGGCCCATCTCGTGGCCCATGATGACGGCGATCTCGTCATCCGTGAGCTGCAGCTTGTCGATGATGCCGGTGAAAAAGGCGATCTTGCCGCCCGGCATGCAGAAAGCGTTGATCGTCGGGCTATCGAAAACGTTCACTTCCCAGTCCCATTTGTCAGACCGGTCATTGAATTTCTTGGTGTGTGGGAGCAAATCCTTGGCGATGCGGCGGATGCGTTGGGTGCGTGGGTCATTGGCATCGAGCAGCTTTTGCTGCTGGAAGGCCTGGCGCGTCATCTGGCTGTACTGAAGGGCCGCCGATTTCTCGACGCTGTCCGCCGATACGAGATTGTTGAAAATCGACTTGCGCGGCACCTTTACGCCTTCACCGTCCTGCGCGGAGACCACTCCGGCCGACACGACAAGCGCGCAGGCGACGGCGCACAGGACCCGAAAGCCTTGCATCAAAAGACCAGAATGTCCGCACATAGAAGGTGCCCTCGAATGATCCGGCCCGGACGGCCGGAGTATCATATAGGGCGGATCAACTGAGAGGCCAACGGATGGACGACGGCGGGACGCGAGAAGCGAAAGTGATTTCCCGGATCGTCGATATCCCGGCGGAGGCGTGGGACCGGCTGGCAAACCCGGAACCGGCGCTGTTCAATCCGTTCGTAGCGCATGCTTTTCTCGCCGCGCTTGAAACGGCGGGCACCACGGGAGCGGAAACCGGATGGCTGCCGCAGCACATCGTGCTGGAGAATGCCGCAGGCGCCATCGAGGCGGCCATGCCGCTTTATGTCAAGACGCACAGCCGGGGTGAGTATGTTTTCGACCACGCCTTCGCCGATGCCTACCATCGGGCAGGTGGACGCTACTATCCGAAACTGCAGGTGGCGGTGCCATTCACGCCCGTGCCTGGGCCGCGCCTGCTGATCGCGCCGGAAGCCGATCGCGAAACCGCGGAAACCACCCTCGTTGCCGCGGCGATGACACTGGCGGACCAGATCGGCGCGTCGTCGGTGCACATTACGTTTCCGCAAGAGGCGGAGTGGAAGCGGCTTGGAGCCATCGGCCTTTTGCAGCGGACGGGCCAACAGTTCCATTGGATGAACGAAGGCTACCGGTCCTTTGATGATTTTCTGGCGAGCCTCGCCTCGCGCAAACGTAAAATGGTGCGCAAGGAGCGCGCGGATGCGGTCGCCGATCTCATGATCGAAGAGGTGACAGGGTCAGAGATCAGCGAAGAGCACTGGGATGCCATGTATGCGTTTTACATGGACACGGGCGAGCGAAAATGGGGGCGACCGTATCTCAATCGCGCCTTCTTCTCCGAACTTGGCCGCACCATGGCTGACCGGTGCCTGCTGATGTTCGCCCGCGATGGCGATACGCGCATTGCCGGCGCTCTGCACATGATCGGCGGCGATTGCCTTTACGGCCGCTACTGGGGATGCGCGGTGCATGTGCCTTATCTGCATTTCGAACTTTGCTATTACCGCGCCATTGAATACGCGATCACGCAGGGGCTGAAGCGCGTGGAAGCCGGTGCGCAGGGCGAACACAAGCTGGCGCGCGGATACAATCCCGTAACGACCTATTCGGCGCACTGGTTTGCGGATGAGGGTCTGGGTCGCGCGGTCTCCCGGTTTCTGGTCGAGGAACGGCGAGCAATCGATGATGCCAACCGGCTGCTGGCGGATTTCGCGCCGTATAAGAAGGCTTTACAGGAGGAGCAGGATTAAGGGCTGTCGGCGACCGCCTTGACGACGGCGGTGGTGCTCCTCTAACTCGCGCTCATTGTCAGACTGCCGATTGGGCCCGATGGAGACCGCTATGTCCGACGCTGCCTACGATCCAGGGAACATTTTTGCCAAAATTCTGCGCGGCGAAATTCCATCGCATCGAGTCTATGAAGACGACAATGTGGTTGCATTCATGGATGTCATGCCGCAAGCGACCGGACATACGCTCGTCGTGCCGAAGGCCCCCTCCCGCAACCTGCTCGATGCCGATCCAGCCGTGCTGTCGAGCCTGATGCCGGCGGTTCAGAAGATCGCACGGGCCGCGAAGTCGGCGTTTGCGGCAGACGGAGTTACAGTCATCCAGTTCAACGAAGCGCCGGCAGGGCAGACGGTGTTTCATCTGCACGTGCACGTCATCCCGCGGCACGAGGGGGTGCCGCTCAAGACACATGCACGGGGCATGGAAGACGGTGCGGTTCTGGCCGCGAATGCCGCCAAACTGAAAGCGGCGCTCGCGGGCTGATCCGACGAACGCCGCTTGTTATGAGGTGTGACCTATCGATCAAGGCGTCTCGTACATCTGACGATAGACGGACGCCTGTTCTTCGGGCATGCGCGGCAGCAGCACGCGCATCGTTTCATTGCCGACGAGCTTGCCGTTGCGCTTGAAAGTCCAGTCCGAAATCATGTCGGAGGTAAACTCATAGCGCTGGCCGACTTTCACGCTCTTGACGCTCTGTGGCTGGTTGCTGATGACGCCCGAGAGCTTGCCGCCGTCGCGCTTGATGCGCGTCAGCCAGAAATGCTCAGTCGTGCCATTGCCGGCAACTGCTACTTTCAGGGCGTGATCGGCTTCGCCGGCAGCCGGGGCGTCGTAGCTCCTCCAGAAGGCCGTCAGCGAGCCGCGCGCCTTTTCAATGGCGGCGTTCATGTCCTTGTCTTCTGACAGGACGGAGATGACGCGTTCCTTCGGTGCAGCGGGTGCAACAGGAGCCGGCTTTTGGACGGCGGGCGGCTCGACGGCGGCGACCTTGGTTTCCTGCTGGCGTGACTTTAACGTCAGTCGATTTCTGCGGGGCGATGGCGGCTGGTGAAGGCGCATTGGCCTCCGGCTTTGCGATCGGCGCTATCAGATCCTGCGTCGCCGGCTTGACGGGTAGAGCGGCTGGCGTCTTCGATGTCTCTAGAGCAGCGATCTGCTGCGGCGCTGGCGACGGCGCAGCGGGTACGGGCGCAGCCTCTTTTGCCTTGGTTTCCGCTGCAGGGGCGGGGCCTGTCTCAACCGGCGGCAGGGACTTTGCCGCAACGACCGGTGCAGGATTCGTCTCGACAGTGGTCGCCGGCTTTGCGTCCGTCACAGCCGTCTTTGGCGTAATCGAAGGCGCAATCGGAGCGGCGGGCTTGGCTTCAGCAATGATGTCCGGCTTCGCGACAGGTGCGGCCGTGGGTTTTGCTTCAGCAACGACGGGCTTGGTCTCGACGGGAGCCAGGGGCTTCGCTTCGGCGATGACGGGTTTGGCTTCGATCGGTGCGGCGGTCGGCTTGACTTCGACGGCTGCCGGCTTTGCTACGGTGTTGACCGGTTTGGGTTCGACCGGTGCCGCTGGCTTGGCGTCTGCCGATACGGAAGGCTTCGCGTCTGCGACTGTTACGGGCTTGGCTTCAACGACGGGTTTTGCTTCCGCCGTTTCTACAGGCGTGACGGCCGCAGGTGCTGCGGGCTTTGCGTCAACATTGATTGCCGGTGCGGGCTCGCTCACCTTCGGCGTGCTTGCTGGTTCGCTCGCCTTCGGCGTGCTGGCGGGATCCGTTTTGACGGCCGCCTGCTGCGTTGCTGCCGACTTCGCAGCAGCGCGGTCCCGATTAATCTTGTCCATCCAGTCGCCAGAGCCCGCAGATTTCGGGGCGGGCGCTTCGGCGCCAGCGGGGGCTTGAGCGACGGTCGTCATCCACTCGCCCACGGTTGCGGCTACGGTGCTGGCAGCTGAATAGGGCTTAGGTGCGCTTGTGAACGAGGCGCTGTCGCCGTTGCCGCATCCTCCAACACAGCTGATCTCGAGCTGCTCGACGTTCGTCCCTGCGTCCGGAACCGGCGTCGCATTGCGCTTGGGCAGCAGCGAAACGATCTGCGCGCTTTCTCCCGATGGGCAACCGGCGGTGCAGACGATGACGTAGCTTTCCGGGTGAGCTTCCATCAGTGGATGCAGATCGACCCGGCCCTTGTCGTTATCATCCTTGAGCAGCTCCTTGGCGCGGCGGTCGTAGTAGTCGGGACCGCGGGTATCGAGAAGCGGGTTGGGCTTTTCTTTCTTCGGATCGGAGAGCAGTGCGCGCTTTGCCGCTTCGGGGTCGACGCGGTCAGCGCGACTGGGTTGCGGCTGCACGGACGGAGCGGCAGACGAACGGTCCGGCGCACCGTCGCGGTCCCTCATGCTCGGCTCCTCGGGCGCCGAGTTCCGGTCCTCGGACATGTCCTCGCTGCTGTTGGGCGGACTGACCACCTCATCGTTGCTCACATCTTCAGTCTGCTGCGCCGGCTCGTCACTCACCGCAAGCGACGAAGACGAAAATGCAAAAGCAGCTGCGGCGCAGAGTATTCCGCCGAGAAGACGCGCGGGCACGTGTGAGATCATGGAAGTTCGCCTGACGGGTGGGATCGAAATCCGTGAATGGTCCGTTACAATTGCAAACGCGGGTAAACGAAGTCCTTATGCGTCGCCCAAGCTGGGGCAGCGCTCAGCGATCATGGCGGAAGATGGCCGGATCACCGGGCGCGGGATTGAGCAGCACGACGTTGCGGTAGTCAGTTCCAGCGGCAGCGCGTACGATCGGCTTTTCAGCGCTCGCTTGCCGAACGGGCGCCGGTTTTGGCAGCGGCGCCACAGACAGGTTGGGTTCTGAGCGCGGGCCGTCGAGTGGAAGGGCAATTGCAGTTTGCTGCGTGGTGGTGGCGGAAACGACTGGCGCGGGCGGGCTGATCGTGCCGGTTTCAAGCCGGGTCGCCGGGACAACCTTCAGGCCGTAGTAGGCCGCGATGCAGGCATCGGTGCGCTTCAGTTCCTCGAGTTTGCCGAAGGGAACTTTGACGATCCGGCCGCCGTCGCACAGGTAGGCTTCATCGGCGCGGACGGCTTCGACGCCTGTCGCTGCGAGAAAGCCGAGGATGAAAAGCGCTAAGCGTGTGGTCGTGTTCATGTCTGCCCCCGCGTGTCCTTGCGGGTGCAGATTACGGGACAGCTCTTAAGACCTCGTTAAGCTTCAAGGCGCGGTTGGATAGCGCCAATAGTCGCCGGCTGCCGTGCCGATCTTCTCCAGGAGAGGAATGCGTTTTTCGGGCGGGCGTTCGCCGGTCTGGATGAGGAGTTGCAGATCGTTCAGAAGGGCGTTGTTCTCCGCATAGCCGGAATGATTGAGGCCCAGGCTGTCGGTGGAAACCGCCGTCACGTCGATCGTGTCGATGCCCGGTAGAACGAGAGGACCGCCGGGCGGTACGTCGCCGGCGCGGGGAATGCCGCCATGGAAGCGGCGCGAGGCGTTGAGCGCGAAATCATTCGAGGCGGCGTAGAGCGTGATGCCGTTGGCGAGGCCCTGGATCTCCTTGGCGATGTTCTCGAAGTTGTCGCGATCCACATCGGGCGCGGCGAGAATGATCTGGCTGATGACCACGCCCGGTGGCGAGGAGGCCTTAATGTCTCTCATGACTTGCAGCGCGGGCTGGTTGCCCATGCTGTGGGCGATGACGGAGATTTTCTTGGCGCCACTTTCCTTGATCACGAGATCGAAAAAGTCCCGCATGTAGGGAATCGACTGCCCGGCACTTTCGCGGTCGTACGTGTAGCTTGAGAGCCCGCCGCCGGACGGCCAGCTGTAATGGAACGGTGCACCGTCGAACTTCAAGTCGTAGGCGATCTGGGCCGTGCGATAGATGCCATTATCGAACGTCGTATTATAGCCGTGGATGAAGACCAGCGCGTGGTCCTTGAAGCGTTCGGATTTCGCCAAGGCGCGCGCGCACAAGGGCGAGAAGTTCCTCGCGCGTCTGGGCCTTCAGTTCCTTCATGGTGAAGTGCTTGTCGGGATCTTCCGCCTCTTCGTAGAGCGTGATGTCGAAATAGGGAATGCGAATGGCCCAGGGCCGTTCAACGGACGGCTGGACGTGCGACTTCGGCACCGTCACGAGGGCCTGGCCCAGGATCAGCTTGCGGCCGCGGTTCGGACCATAGTCGAGGCGTTTCTCGGTCGCGGCTTCCGCACGGTCGGTGCCGTAATAGACCGGCACGATGTCGAAGCCGGTGCGCTGTTCCTCGGCGGCGGTGTCCGTGCCGGGAGCGGGCGACGGGGCGGGTGCTGGGGGAGGAGGCGGCGCGGTGGCACCGTCACTCCCACCACGGCCGCGGCCTGGGAGATCCATGGGATCGATCTCTTGGCTCGATGACGAAGACGGGGCTTCGGCGACAGATGGTGCTTCGGCCGGAGGGCCTGCTCCGCCGGCGGGCTCGGGGGCGCTTTCAGCGACCACCTCATCTTCGGGGGCTGCCTCGCCGACCACCACGGGCGGAGCTTCGGCCGTGGGTTCTGCGGGCTTGGCTTCAGCGGCTTTTTTCGGCGGCGGGGCCGGCTTTGCCGCTTCGGGCGCGGGCTGCGCCTCTGGCACGGGAGTTGGCGCCGGGGCGGTCTGCGGCGCGGTCGCGACGGGGCCCGGTGCCGGCGCACCAAGGTCGCTGGTCAGAACGATCAGCGCGACGGGCAGCACGGTCAGCGCCACGAGACAAAGGCGCGCAAGGCCGCGGGCGAGCTTTGGCATGGGCCGCGTCGCACTCCACGCGAACGCGAACAGCAGCAGCACGGCCATCGCAGCCAATGCATACCGCGCGAGTTCGGGCAGTTCCGACATAGAAGATCCCCCATGTGTGCGGCGCGGCAGTTTAGCGGCGCCGGATGGGCGGGCAATGCCGCACATCAAGCTATGCGCCGATAATGTCGCCAAGACGAGGGCAGGACGATCACCGCCGGAAAACGGCGACGGGACGCACCCGGTCCCTCTTGCGGCGCGGGGAAAACCTGCACATGGTCCCGCGTTCTTGTTCCGGCGGGCGCCGCCGGGTTGCACCTCCTCTTTGCCGACGCTGGATCCACGTCCCTATGCGCCACACCCTGACCCCCGCCGAATACAAGGAGCGCATTCTCGCGGGCGACCGTACGGCGCTGGCGCGCGCCATCACGCTCGTGGAGAGCACCAAGGCTGCCCATAACGCTGAGGCACAGGAACTTTTGCAGATGCTGCTGCCGCATGCCGGCGGCGCGATTCGGCTCGGCATCACGGGTGTGCCGGGCGTGGGAAAATCGACGACGATCGATCAGTTGGGGACGAACCTCGTCGAAGCCGGGCACAAGGTCGCCGTATTGGCGGTGGACCCGACATCCAAGCGCACCGGCGGTTCCATTCTCGGCGACAAGACGCGCATGAGCCAGCTGGCGCCGCTGGCAAACGCTTTCATCCGGCCTTCCCCGACATCGGGCACGCTCGGCGGCGTGACGCGCAAGACCCGCGAGACGATGGTGCTGCTGGAAGCGGCTGGGTTCGATATCGTGATCGTCGAGACGGTCGGCGTCGGCCAGTCGGAAGTGGCGGTCGCCGATATGGTGGACTTCTTCCTCGTGCTTCTGCTCGCCGGCGGCGGTGACGACCTGCAGGGCATCAAGAAAGGCATCATCGAACTCGCCGACATGATCGCCATCAACAAGGCGGACGGGGACAACATCACGCGCGCGAAGCGGGCGGCGAATGAATACCAGAATGCGATTGCGATCTTTACCCCCAAGTCCGCTGCGTGGCTGCCGCCGGTCGTTACCATCTCAGGCCGCACGAATCTCGGCCTCGACGATCTCTGGGGCAAGATCGCCGAGCATCGGCAGCTCATGACGCAGAACGGCCAATTCGCGGAGCGGCGCAAGCGTCAGGCCGTGGAATGGATGCGCGATATGCTGAGCGACCGGCTGCTGCACGCGGTCAAGGCGAACCCGGCTGTGGCGGCGCGACTGCCGACCATTGAAAACGACGTTCGGGATGGGCGACTTTTTCCAACGCGCGCGGTCGATGAGATCCTGGGGCTGATGGGGCTTGACGGCCTGAGCGCTACCTTGCCGCTCAAAACCCGCGGCGGCCGGCGGGGTTGGCGGTCAGGCAGTTTTCCTGCACGCGAATGTCGCGGCCGACATAAACGCAGACATTGCGCTTGGCGTTGGGGTTGTCGCGGATCTCTGCGAACGAGACCTTGAAGCCATACTCACGCGCGACTTCCGCCAGCAGCTTGTCCTGGCAATAGGGTGTCGAGATATAGCTGCCGGCCACAAGCTGCGCGCCATTCCGGCATTTGATGGCGGCCGACGCCGGGGTGCTGACAGCGGCGACGATGGTGACGATCGCGATGCCGACGATGAGGGCTGCCGAGTTCGCCAAACGCTTCATTGTGGTCTCCGAAGGTCTCTATGAGCCGGCGCTCAGCGATTGATATTGGTTAGGAATACTCCGTCCGGGAGCTGCGTGCAATTGACAGGGGCTTAAGTTTCCGTCATCCGCCGGACGAGGTTCAGGAGCGCGCACGATGATCAACGTCTACGACTGCCGGAACGGATTGCTCGTCAAACTGGAAGAGGGTGCTTCTGTCGGACCGGAAACCGTCTGGATCGATCTCGTCAATCCCACTCCGGAGGACGAAGCCACCATCGAGCAGGCTTTAGGCTTGGATGTCCCGACGCGCGACGAGGCGCGCGAGATCGAGGCGTCCAGTCGCTTCTACGAGGAAGACGGCGGCACGTTCATGACAACCTCACTCATCTACTTCCCCGACAAGACGACGCCCACCACCGGCTCTGTGACATTCATCTTAAAGGAGACCCGGCTGGTCACGGTGCGCTACGTCGAGCCGCGCGCGTTTCCCGTGTTTGCCAGCCGAGCCGAGAAGGGCGCCGTCTCATGCAATTCGGGTGGCACGGTGATGATCGGGCTCATCGAGACGATTGTCGACCGCATCGCCGACGTCATCGAACGCATTCAGGATGACGTCGAAAAGCTCACCCACAACGTGTTCAACCTCAACACCCAGAGGCGGGACAGTTCCCGGCGCCTGGATGTGCTTTTGCGGAGCACCGGCAAAGAGGGCGATCTCGTCGCGCGGGTTCTGGAAAGCGCCACGTCGCTCGATCGCACGATGCACTTTTTTCGCGATGCCGCTCGGGATCGGGGTTTCGACCCGCGGATACTGGAACGGCTCGATGTCGCACAGCGGGACAACCATTCGCTGATGGAGCACACGCGGTTTCTGACGAACAGGATCGGCTTCCTGCTGGAAGCAACGCTCGGCATGATCTCGACCGAGCAGAACCAGATCATCAAATTGTTTTCGGTGATGGCGGTGATGTTGATGCCGCCCACTCTGGTCGCGTCCATCTACGGCATGAATTTCCGCCACATGCCGGAGCTGGAGTGGGAGTACGGCTATCCCGTGGCCCTCTTCGCCATGGTGCTTGCCGCTGTCATTCCCTACCTCTATTTCCGCCGCAAGGGTTGGCTGTAAGGCGCTAAATTGCGCCCAGCGCATGCAGAGCGAGTGACGTGCCGCCGGTGACGGCGAGCGTCGTTGCGATACCGCGATGCAGGCCGAAGAGCAGAACGGCGCCGAGCACGGCCAGACCCGCCGCATCGATGCGCAGGGTCGACACATCCGGCCATTCGAAATGGAACGGGCCGGCGCTGACCCAGTCGAGCCTTACGAAAAGGACGTGGAGTGCGAACCAGACCGTCAAGTTCAGAATGACGCCCACGACGGCGGAGGTGATGGCACTCAACGCCGACCGTAGTGCCGGGATGGCATTGAGCCGTTCGATGTAGGGCGCGCCGACGAAAATCCACAGGAAGCAGGGTGCGAAGGTCGCCCATAGCGTTACGACCGCGCCAAGGATTCCCATGACGACCGGGTTGCCGCCGCCTTCGCGGAAGGCTGCCAGCGTGCCGACGAATTCCGTGACGAGGATCAGAGGACCCGGCGTGGTCTCGGCGAGGCCCAGTGCGTCCAGCATCTCGCCGGGCTTCAGCCAGCCATATGTCTGGACGACTTCCTGGGCAAGGTAGGCGAGCACGGCATAGGCGCCACCAAACGTGACCAAGGCGAGTTTGGAGAACAGCCACGCCAGTTCGGTCAGCACGTGGTCGGCACCAAAAAAAGCTGCAATGGCGAGTAGCGGGAGCACCCAAATGGCCGTCCATAGGGCCAATGTGCGCAGGGTCTCGGCGGGCGAGACGTGCGCATCGGTAGAGGGCGGCAGCGCCGGGGCGCCGCGACCGCGGGCGAAGCCGATGGCGGCCGCCACGATCACGACGATGGGAAACGGGACCGCCAGAAAGAAGATGGCAACGAAGGCAGCAGCAGCGATGGCCCAGTCTGCCGTGTGATGCAGTGCCTTCTTCGCAACTCTCAGCAGCGCCTCGATCACGATGGCGAGCACGGCGGCCTTGACGCCGAGGAAGAGCGCTTCGGCGACGGGCACGGATCCGAAGTGGGCGTAGGCGAGCGCCAACACGAGCATGAGGAGTGCGCCCGGCAGGACGAAGAGCAAACCCGCTATGAGGCCGCCGACGATCCCATGCATGCGCCAGCCGACGTAGGTGGCAAGCTGCATGGCTTCAGGGCCGGGGAGCAGCATGCAAAAGTTGAGACCGGTGAGAAAGCGGCGCTCGTCGATCCACCGCTTCTCCTCGACCAGGATGCGATGCATGAGCGCGATTTGACCAGCCGGCCCGCCGAACGACAGGCAGCCGATGCGCGTCCACTCACGTGTCGCTTCGGCGAGCGTCGGCTTGGCGGTCTCATGCTGAGCATTCATTGATGTGCGGTCTCCCCCCGGCGCCCGCACGATTAATCGGTCCCCTCGCGCGCTGGAAGTAAGGAAATACGGCTCAAATCAAACCGCAGACGGAACAATCACACGACGCTTGCCCTGATTTGACCTTATTTTCAGAGGCTTCCCGATTGAGGTTAACATGTGTTTTGGTGCGGCGCGCCGTCGCGTGCCTGATCGGCCACAGCGCTGAAACTGCTGGATTAATTTTTGTTTAGCAGTATTTTATTGAATGACGTTCAGTTAGGCCGGGTTGACCCATGGGCACGGCCAATGCTTGGTTCCGCACACCGGAAGGGGGCGGCATTCGTTGCACCCAAAACAGTATCGGCGACGAAGGACATCCGGGTCCAGGCTCAGGTTTCACTCGAGCTGCCACGTGGATCATACGCCGGCATGGCCGTTCCAGGACCCCGCAGAGGGCCTGACGGACAGGTGGCGACGCGGGCTCAACGGCCGCGCGATCCCGGACCAAAGGCAGCGAAGCGCGAGCGACCGTCGCCCGATGAGATGGAGACGTAAACGATGCGCATTCTGTTTGCTGCCGCAATGGCGATGGTCACTGTTGGCTTTGCCGACACACGCACGGCCAGCGCCGCCTACGAGTGCATGGGACCTGCCGCCGCCTGCGCCAAGGCCCACAAGCACAGCCATGCCAAAAAGACCGCCTACAAGCAGTCGTCCAAGAAGACCTACGGCTACAAGGCTTCCAAGAAGTCCTATTCCGCCTCTTCCGGCGGTGGCTACAGCGGTATGGCTTCCTACTATTGGCAGCCCCAGCGCGTCGCATCGGGCGGCTGGTTCAATCCGAACGCCATGACGGCGGCTCATAAGACGCTGCCGTTCGGCACCAAGGTCCGCGTGACCAATCGCAACAACGGCCGATCGGTCGTCGTCACGATCAATGATCGCGGTCCCTACATCAAGGGTCGCATCATCGATCTGTCCAAGGCTGCCGCTCAGCAGGTCGGCATGACAGGTTCGGGCGTGGCCCCGGTTTCGGTCGCCGTCCTCGGACGCGGCTAATCACTCTCGAGGGTTGAAC
Organism: uncultured Alphaproteobacteria bacterium; assembly: GCA_963708775.1. Taxonomy (GTDB): domain Bacteria; phylum Pseudomonadota; class Alphaproteobacteria; order Rhizobiales; family Hyphomicrobiaceae; genus JAGVSR01. Next base: position 18,343 of record CAVPTI010000005.1, read on the forward strand.
CCTCGATCATGAGCAGAAGGGCGGTAGGAAGCACAAAAGCTTCCACCGCTCTTTTTATTTGGTCCACACGCGGCAGGCCGGTGTGGAATTGGATTTGGTCCAGACGCGGCAGGCCGGTGTGGAGCTGGGTTGCATCCACACGCGGTGTGGAGCGTTAGACAAGCAGAGACGCCTTAGGATGGACTGCGAATCGCACTAGCGGAATGAATTCGAAGCCGGCGCGTTCTTGTCCGGACTGCTCACGTTCATGCTGGAACATTCATGCCTGCATCCCCCATCTTCACCCGAGCCGCTGCCATCGTCGCCGTTCTCGTTGCTGCCTCCACCGCAGCGGATGCGAACCCGGGCGAGACCCATTGGGTGACGGAGGTCCATACCGGTCCCGCGGTCTCCAAACCGCCGCTGACGACCGGCTCGCTGGGCCCCAAGCCGTCCCGATCGCATGCGCTCGATGGCATCGCCTCCTACTACTGGCAGGATCAAATGACAGCCTCGGGGGAAGTCTTCGACAAGCGGGCGATGACGGCCGCCCACCCGACGCTTCCGTTCGGGACGCTCGTCGCCGTCACGAACCTCCGCAACGGCAAGAAGACCGTCGTGCGGATCAACGATCGCGGGCCCTTCAAGCCGGGCCGCATCATCGATGTGTCGGAAGCCGCCGCCGAGATCCTGGAAATGCAGGCGCGCGGGCTTGCCCCGGTCAAACTCGAAGTGGTTTCCTCAGCGGACAGCCGTTGACCTTTCAACGATAATCCGGCTTCCGAGCAATTGCGGGCCAACCCGCAACGGGCGATAACAACCAGCAAAGCTTTATCGCCATTTGCCTGGAACCCCGCTCGCCATGGCTTCCGACAAGATCGTCCCGGTTCGCGCCGAGCGCAGTGCCGCCGTACAGTTGCTGCGCACGGCGCTCATCGAAAAAAAGATGACACAGGCCGAACTTGCCGATGCGGCCGAGTGCCATGAGAAGACGATCCAGAACCTCCTGGGCGGCCGTGCCGGTGCGCGAGCAGACGCTCTTCGACGTCTGCATGGTCCTGGGGCTCGACTACAGCCGGCTGAAAGAGCTGTGGTCCGGCGCCATGACCACGGCGCAACCGATGGACCTGCGCGGCGAAGGCGGTGTCGTTGCGCCGGTTTACATGGGGGCCTATACGCGCGCCGGTGTCGATCACTACATCGGCAGCTATCTCACGCTGCGCCCGGCCTTCGCGGTGCCGAACACCATTGTCGCCTACCGTACCGACATCGTCTGGGATCCCGAGTGGCCCTCGCTGATCTTCGAGGAGCGCGATCGGCCCGATCAGCCGTTCTCGCATCGTGGGCGGCTCTATATCCCCTCGTCGTCAATGTTCATTCACCTCGTGTCGCTGACCAAGGGGGCGATGCGCATGGTCGTCGTCTCGCAGCTGGACCAGGCAGGAGAAATGCGCGGGCTCATCACGACGCTCAATAAACAGGGCCGCTTCTTTGTGCCCGTATCGGCGCCAATCGCTTACTTGAAGCGGTCGGATTTCAAAGGCGCGGCGCTCGGCGAAGTGCCCGCGAGCCATAAGTCCTATCAAGACTACAAGCGCATCCTCGACGAAACGCTTGCCGAAGGGTATGCGCGGCTGGCATCGCCGTGACTTCAAGCATCGCCGTGACGTCAGGCACCGCCGCGCGCTGCCCGTGGCGGTTCGGCTGATTTCGTTGCTGGTGGTGGTGCAGCGGGGAGCGTCTCCGGTGGCTGGGCCTTACCGTTGAGATGAGCCGGCGCGGTGATCGCTTCGACCGGATCCTTGGGTTTTGACGTACGGCCAGCGCGGACCGCTTCAAAATGGGTGCGTAGATTTACCGTCGAGCGGCGCCCGATCGCGCGGCGGTTGGCGGCGAGCCACTTCTCCGCCTCCGTGCGGCCGGCGGCATGTAGGTGATTGAGCAGTTCCATATCCGGATGGATCTTCGTCCGGTCCGACAGCACGCCCGTGTACGGCGCGGCCTCGACGAGGTGGAACCGGTGCTGCGCAAGTTTTCGCAACCTCGAAAAGCGCGACCGAACGGCGCCGCGCATGGCTTCGCGCGCCATTTCGATGATCTCGACATCTCGTATCAGCGGCGCATTGAAGGTGAGGCGGTTGACGTGCGCCTGGATTTCTCGCGCCCCGGTCGGCAAGCCTTCCTTCTTCAGAGGCGAGAGCTGTACGATCAGGGTATCAGCGACGGGGCTCTCCATCGCGAGCGTCACGAGATCGGGGTTGGCGGAAAAGCCGCCGTCCCAGTATGCGACGCCGTCGATTTCCACCGCGTGATGCAGCGCCGGCAAGCAGGCCGAGGCCAGCACAGCATCGACCGTCAGTTCATCGCGACGGAACAGGCGGGCTTCGCCGGTGGCGACTTCTGTCGCCGCAATCAGCAGTTCAACGGGCGAGTGCTTGCGGATCGCACCGAAATCGATCGTCTCGTTCAACAGCCGGCGCAGAGGATCGAAGCCCAGCGGATTGAATTCGTACGGCGACCACAGGGACGCGAGATGAGCAAGCGGTGCCGAGCGCGACAGCGTGAACAGCACCGGGTTCAGGCGCAAAAACTCCGGCATGCCGGCTTTGGCGACAGCTTCCCAAACCTGACGCAGCTTGGCGCGCGCGCCTTCGGGGCCATTCTCTGCGAGACCCGCTGCTAGAGCGGCTGCATTGATCGCGCCGGCACTTGCCGCACTGACCCACCCGAACTGGACGTGCCGATCTTCAAGTAGGCGATCCAGGACGCCCCACGTAAAGGCGCCGTGTGTACCGCCGCCCTGAAGCGCCAGATTCAATTTCAATCGGCGTCGAAACAATTCCACGCGTCACATGCCCCGCTTCATGTCCGGAGAACGCGGATCGAACGATCCACGTTCCAAACCTGCAGCAACGTCCTGACCGTATCATGGCCGGACTGATACGGGGATGACACATGGAACGCCGGCAATCTCTGCAATCTTTGCCGTGATCCCATAGACACGGGCGATCATCGGCTCGGTCAAAACGTCGCGCGCATGACCCGATGCCGCAACCTCGCCGTCCTTCAACAACACGGCGCCGGGGCAATAGCGCAGCGCGAGCGAAAGGTCGTGCAGAGCGACGATCACCGCGCGACCCTGCGCTGCGATCGCAACGAATGTTTCGAACAACGCAAGGGCGTGCGCCGGATCGAGACCAGCGGCCGGCTCATCCGCAATCAGAATGCCGGCATCTTGTGCGAGTGCGCGCGCAATGAGCACGCGCGCCCGCTCTCCGCCTGATAATTCGCCGATCGATCGATCTGCGAGTGCTTCGGTATCGGTTTGCTTGAGCGCTGCTTAAATCATTGCGCGATCGATGTCGCTTTCGCCGCGCTGCGGACCCGATCCGTGCGGTATGCGGCCCAGCGCCACCACGGCACGGACCTTCAGCGGCCAATGAACCGTGCGATCTTGCGGGAGGTACGCGATGGCGCGGCCGAGGGAGCGACGATCGATGGTGCGCACGTCCATGTCACCCAAGACGAACCGAGCCTGTATCGGGCGGCGTAAGTCCGGCCAGCACACGCAGCAGCGTGGATTTACCTGCGCCATTCGGTCCGGCCACAGCGATCAGTTCGCCCGGCGAAATGGTGAGAGCGACGTCGCGCAGGATCTCGCGCCCGCCCAATCGCACGCCGATGCCGGAAGCCGACAGTGTCGTGGCTCGGCTCATGGTGCGAGCTCCGAGCGTCTGCTGAGAACGAGCCAGAGGAAGAACGGCGCACCGATCAGGGCCGTCAGTACGCCAAGGCGCAGATCGCCCATGGGTGAGAGGATGCGCAGCGCCACGTCGGCGAGCAGCACGAGGGCGGCGCCGCCAAGAAAGCTCGGCAGCAGCAGCTGGCCGGGTTCGCCGCTCGTCAACGGGCGCAAAAGGTGCGGCACCATCAACCCGACGAACGAGATCGCGCCACAGACGGCGGTGGCCGCGCCTACGCTAAGTGCCGTTCCGGATACGACCACCCAACGCAGGCGCGTGGGATCGACGCCCAGGTTCTGCGCAGCGGCTTCGCCGAGTGACAGCGCATCGAGATCGCGCGCGGTGGCAGCCAGCAGAAGGCATCCGATTGCCATCAGCGGCGCGGCGAGCCAGACATGCGTCAAGCTGCGGTCCGTGAGCGACCCCATCAGCCAGTAGAGCATCTCGGAGGCGGCGAACGGGTTCGGCGCGAGATTGAGCGCGAGAGAGGTCAGCGCGGCAGCGAGGCTCGACACGGCGACGCCTGCAAGGATCAGCGTCACTGAACCGGTGCCGCGCCCTGCCAACACTGTTAGCGCCAGCGTCGCGAGCGCTGCACCCGTCAGGCCTGCCAACGGCAAAGCCAGCGCGACGACCTGGGCAAGACCCGAGTGAATGGCGATCACGGCGCCCAGTGCCGCGCCGCCGGAGATGCCGAGAATGCCCGGCTCCGCAAGCGGGTTGCGCAAATAGCCTTGCAGCACGGCTCCGGCGAGGCCCAGCGTTCCGCCGACCATGAAGCCAAGCAGCGCGCGCGGCAGCCGCACTTCAAGCAAGGATCATGCGTCGGGCTTCCGCAGAACCCGCAACGGTGAAACCGTCCACGCCCATGAACAGGGAGAGCAGGAAGGCCGCAAGCGCCGCGCAGCCAAGCAGCGCGGCGAGGCGCATCGCGTTCATCGCGGAGCCTCAGCTCGAAAATGAAGCGCTTCTCGCGCGACGGCAAGCCGCTCCACCGCCTGCACGAGGCGCGGTGTGCCGCACAGCCATTCATTCATTGGAATGTGGATGCTCGGCCGTGTGGCTTCCAGCGCGCGAAACGCGGGATGGCGAAGATTGTCGCCGAGAACGGTGCGGAAATCCGACGCATCATTCGCGCGCACGATGACGTCCGGCGGATCGGAGATGAGCGTTTCGAGGGGCAAGCGTCCGGCCGGGCCGAGCTTTGTGTGGCGCGCGACGTTATCGAAGCCGGCTTCGCCGAGCACTTCGTTGATGAGGCTGCCCTCACCCGAGGCGAGGCTGTTGACCTGCATGGCAACGGCCCGTGGGCGCGGGGCTTCGGATCGCACGACGGCACGCGCCTTGACCTCGGCTAGGCGCGTGTTGAAATCGGTCATGAGTGCCTGGGCGCGCTGCTCTTCGCCGGTCAATTGGCCTATCAGGAGCACCACGTCGCGGATCTGCGCGAAGCTCGTCGCCATTGGGACGATCTCAACTCGCTGGCCGAGGCGGCGGAGAAGATCGACGGTGGCGGCGGTGGTGTATTCGCCGGCGAGCACGAGATCGGGATCGAGCGCTAAGATTTCCTCCGCCGATCCGCGCACCGACGGGCAAAGCCTTAGCTTCCTCGGCCACAAGCGACATGGACGGATCGGCTGCCAGGAAGCTGACACCGCCGATGCGCTCGCGCGGGACCAGATCGAGCAGGATCTGGTCGATACACAGGTTGAGCGAGACGATGCGTTTCGGCTTTGGCAAGTCTGAGCCGGCGCCTGCGGGCCAACCAGCCGCGAGCGCCACAACCCCGGCGACAATTGCCGCCAGGGTTGCTGCCGTTCTCGTTCTGCTGCTCGAACGTGTTCTCAAGCCGCCGGGTCCTTTTGCATCGTTCTAGCGCCCTTCCGCCCAGGCGCGGGTGGCTTCTTCGACGTAGGTAAACCTGAGGCCCGCGTAGGCTGCGACACCTGCCGTCTCGAACCCGAAGACCTCCTGGTAGTTTTCGTTGAGCGCGTTCTCAACGCGGCCATAGAGCTCGACGCCTGGCGAAAGCTTGTAGGACGCAGCGGCGTTGACTAGCCAGAAGTCATCGAGCGTGGTGACAACAGTATCGGTGAAGCTGAAGGCCAGATCGTCCATATCGCCGTTGTATATGGCCGCCAGGTTAATGTTGGCTCGCTCGTTGTCGAAAGTGTAGTTGACGTCCATTCGGCCGCTGTGTGGCGGGCGCCGGATTTCCTGCGTCCCGTCACTTTCCTCGGCATTCAAATACGTGTAGGCGAGCCCGACCGTCAGTCCGGTCGCGAGTTGAGCGCGACCTTGCACCTCGATGCCGTTGCGCGTGCTTGTGCCCGTGCGGTTGAATGGCGTCGAGAAGAACTGGTTGCCAACAACCGAGAACCTCGTGTCGATCTCGTTTTTCAGATCCGTGTCGAAGTACGTCACATCGACAACGGCATTGCCGTTCCAGAGAGTCGTCTCGACGCCGGCATCCCATCCTTCAGCCTCCTCGGGCTGCAGGTTTGCGTTCGGAATGAAGTTCGGAAAATCTCCGAATTGCTCCGCAAAACTCGGATACTTCACGCCCGTTCCATAGCTTGTGTGGAGCCGGACGGGCGACGACGACCAAGGACGGAGAGAGGCCGTTGTACGCCAAGTAGTGTAGTGCTCGAAACCGTCGTTGAAATCCCTCCGGATGTTTCCGACGAGCGAAACGGCGTTGAAATACTCGCCCCGGATTTCGCCGGCGAGGCTGTCACGATCTCGTTCAAAGTCGCGCGAGAGCAGCGGCTGGTCGAACCCTTCAGTCCGGTGAACCGCTAGTCCGGTCAGAAAATGCTGAACAGGCATACTAGCGCCGGCATCCAAGCGGTATGTTGTGAGGTAACCGTATTCCGACAGCGTGCTGATGTTGCGCGATCTGGTCCCTTCAGGCGGGTCGAACACACCTTGCGAAAAGTCGCTGTTATCCGTCTCAGATCCTTGCATGTAGAGTTGCTGTGTCCACCGCCCGTCACTGAACGTGTCGAGCGTCGCAGCCAGACGGCCGACACTCAAATCTGTCGAAAACCTGGATGGGTCATCCGATGCCGTAAGGAACCCCGCGGCATCGAGGCCTGAGAAGCCGTCACGGTCACCATCACGCGTCGCACGCCGCAGCGATGCATCGAGCTTGAGGTTATCGAGCACGAGAAGCCCACCGGTGAACGAGACCGTCGTGAAGTCGCCACCATCCTCCTCGGGACCTTCGGGCGCGATGTTGAAGCCGTCGGTCCGGATACCCGACACCACAAGGCTCGCATGCGCGCGGTCGGTGCCACCCGAAACGCTGGCGGTGCCGTTCCACGTTCCAAATGAGCCGCCCTCGCCCCGGGCTCTGAAACGTCAGAGGTCCCTTGCCGCCGTTCGTGAGGATATTGATCACGCCGCCAATGGCGCCCGACGAGTACAGGCCGCTTTGCGGTCCGCGAATGACTTCGATCTGAGCGATGTCGTCGACAAGCAGGTTCGAGAAATCGAAGGACCCGTCGCCAACCTGATTCACCTCCACGCCGTCGATCAGAACCAGAGTCTGGTTGCTTTCAGCTCCACGGATCCGAACCACGGTCAGACTTTGGGGACCACCCTGTGAACTGACACTCACGCCCGGCAGGCTGCGCAGTGCGTCTGCTGCATGGCGAATTTGGCGGTCCTTGAGTTCGGCGCCCGTCACGACACTCACTGCGGATCCAACCTTGCCGCTCTGGATGCCCTCGGTCGAATTGCCGGGCGCTTCGCTCGATTGCGTCACATCAGAAGCTGGCTCACCGGCTTCCGACGTGCCGCCGGCAGTAGCATCCGCGTCCAGACTCAGTCGGAGCGTTTTCTTTCTTGCTCGGCTTCTTCGAGGGGATTGCCAACGTCGCGCCTTCCACGACGACCGGCGGCAGCACGGCCTCCTGCGCCACCGCAGTGGCCGCACTCATCCCGACGCCGGCGGTTGCCAGCGCGCAGGTCATCGTCAATGCGCAATGCGCATTTTTCATAGTCATCAATCCTCCAACCCGTGGCGGTTTGGAGGGATCGAACGTCCGGAACGGACGGGTGAATTGGACCAGCGGGCCAGAGATCGGTCGATCTCCATACCCGTGCTGTCAATCTTTGGGGATCTAATCTGGACCCATAAACCCGTGCATGCCTGACGCCGCTCCCTACCGGTTGCACATCAGCCGCCACTACGGGTGGTCCGTTCCTACGCGCGCCCCGCACGAGGGATGGGCAGCATGTACCGGCAGGTCTCCTGGCTCGCGGCTCTGGCGCTTCCCGTCCGCCTTCCCGACGCCGCCCGGGCAACTGGCCCAAAGCGTTATCAGTGGCATTGTGGGGGAAGCTCGCCGCTTACAGTTGCGGGGGCAGCCTCGGCATCGGATCGCGAACGACCCTCACCGTGTTCCCTATTCTCCCGTTGGCACTTGCGCACCGCGAGGAACCGTTACCCGCTCATGAGTCCAGTTGCCGCTGATCTTGTCAAGCCTGGGTTACAGCCCGTTTAGAATTCAGTGGTCATCGTGTGGCTTGGGTGCGCGATCAAACGAACAGAGGCTGTGCGTCCGGTTGCAGCGCAAAGCGAGCGATATCCACGACACCGCCTGGCGCGGCGCCCAAACCGCGCACATGCATTTCTATTCCGACGTCCGAGAAGTGAAACAAATTATAACGGCCGAGCGGCTCCAGGCCGTGTGTCCGTGTGGCAGAGCCCGATGCGACACCCACGACGGGAATTGATCCACCGTTCGACGGAAGCCAGACCAGACTGTCGCGGTGATTGTGTCCGTGAAGCACGAGTTCGGCGCCACACTCCGACAGCATCGCTGCCAACTGCTCTGCATCTTCGAGCGCGCGCCGGGGCGCGGTCTGGCCGGGCAGCGGGGGATGATGGATGAGCACTACGCGCGTCAGATTTTCGCCTTTCAAGCGTAACAGGCAGTCCTGCAATGCTGCCAATTGATCGCGGCCGACGCGCCCGGCCGCAACGAACGGACGCGTCGGAAAGGCGGAGTTCAATCCGATCAGCGCCAATGGTCCGACACGGCGGACGAACGGAAACTGTTGCGGCTCCGCACCGAGAAATGATGCACCCCAAGCATCGGACGCAATGTATTCACGCCAAATCTCAGTGCAGGCAGGACCCGACATAAGTCGTGTGTAGATGTCGTGATTGCCCGGGATTGCTGTCACTTTATCGGGTGGCCCGACTGTCTTCAGCCAACCGAGGGCGGCGCCGATTTCATCCGGCAAGCCGAGATTGGCGATGTCGCCGGTGACGGCGACATGGTCTGCTCCCTGCTGCCACATATCCGCTGCCATCCGGTCGGCAACATCCAACCGGTGTACGAAGCGGCGGCTGCGCGCCCAGTTGATGAAACCGAGCGATCGTTTCACGTTCCAATGGTGCGGGCCAAAGCCGAGCAGCGGCGTCAGGTGCAAATCGGAAATGTGCGCGAGGGTGAATGTGTGCGTCATAACGGGGCAGGATCGGCCGCTGTCGAGGTTTTATTGGGAAGACTGTTTACTATCATTTGCACGCTGCGGCAGCTTGGCACTTCGCCGTAAGGATTTCGAACGATTGCGCGTGAGACATTGTGGAATTCCTCGTTCAGGGCCGCCAAAAAATGATCCGGGACAAACTCGTCATGCAGGTGCTGCAACGCTACTGGCGTTGGACGCGCGGTCTGACGCTGGGGGCCCAGGGGCTGGTGATAGACGAGACCAACCGCGTCCTGCTCATCCGACATACGTATCGGGCTGGCTGGCATTTTCCGGGCGGTGGCGTGGAAAAAAACGAGACGGTCACGACCGCACTCGAGCGCGAGCTGGCGGAAGAGGCGGGCGTCGTCCTGCTGGGGCCACCTGAGCTGTTCGGTATATATGCCAATTTCCGCTATTTTCCGAATGACCACGTCGCCCTTTTTCTGGTGCGGTCCTGGCAGCAGCCGCAGGCGCCGCCGCCCAATTCCGAAATTGCAGAGCAGGGGTTTTTCGCACTCGATGCCTTGCCTGAAGGAGCGCACCGGTCGGTCGTGTCGCGGCTGGGTGAAGTGTTCCATGGGAAGTCGCGTGATCCGTTGTGGTAACGCTTCGCTAGACCCCCCGTTCCATCCGTGCTAGCTCGCGGCCAACGTCATGGCCGCTCAGCGGCACCTTAAACCTCGTGCGCAATGTCCGATAGAATCCTCATTCGCACCGCCGAAACGGTTGATGTGCCTGCGATCGGTGAGCTGCACGCCCGGGTATTCGGCCCAGGCCGCTACGCGCGCTCGGCGTACCGTGTCCGCGAGGGCCGGCGCGACGGCAACCCGTTGTCAGATTTCTGTCACGTCGCGGTGCGCGGGAACCGGCTTGTCGCGGCGATTACACTGAGCGAGGTGAAGATCGGCGGCGAGCCCGGCGCGCTGCTGCTCGGCCCCATTGCGGTCGATCCCGAATTCGCTGGGCAAGGCCTTGGTGGACAACTCATCGCAGAAGGCATCGCGGATGCGCGGGTTGCTGGAAAATCTCTCGTCATTCTCGTCGGAGATGAGCCGTACTACGGCCGCTTCGGTTTCAAGTGCATCCCTCCGGGGCAGATCACATTGCCTGGGCCGGTTAATCCGATGCGGCTCCTCGCGTATTCTCTGACGGATGGCGCTCTGGCAGCGGCGCGCGGTCTGGTGACGTCGGCGCTCTGATCACATCAAGCCGAGGCGTTCGAGTGTTTCAGGGATTCGTTCCTTGACCTTGAAGAAGCCGGCGCGGGCGTGTGGCCAGAAGGCGCTGTCCCATTCGCGGCGGACCTCCATGGCTGCGATGCCCGATCCAGCCAGACCTGCAACGAAGGCGTCGTAGGTGTTCCGCGCCGGGCCGACAGGCACGTGGGCGGTGACGAGCATTTCGATGCTGTGCGCGCGACACAGTGCGACGGTCTCGTCGGGTTGCGCCGTTGAAAGCCTGACCACCGGGCAGCTGAAAAAGCGCTCCGCACGTCCGGCAGCGTCTGCAATAGCTGCGGCTCGGAATGCGCGAACCTGTTCCGAAAGTCCCGGGTAGCTTTCATCGGCCGGCAGCAGCACGACGCCCTTCACCTGTTCGGCGGCGACCGGCCAGCGCTCGGGCGTCAAGTCGTCTTCGTTGACGAGGAGCACGACGGGCTCACCGGGCGGGACGCTCATGGGCGCGCGCAAACGGACGGCGGGCGGATTATCAGGACCGTCGAGCGGATCAGGAGTTTCGTTCAGTTCGCCTGCGGGAGCAAAGCGGCCGTCGGTGTATTGGCGGATGTTGTCGGCGCGGGCGACGTAGTGCTTGCCGCGCGTGTGCAGGCCCGCCACCCATCGCCAGGAGAGCGTGTTGGATGCTGGATCGCCATCGAGCAGGTGGCGGTAGAAGAAGTCGGCACCCAGTGTCCAGGGCAGGCCCAGAGTGAAGATCCAGATCGAGGCGAACCACATGCGCGCGTGATTGTGGACGTAGCCGGTCTCCACCAGTTCTTTCGACCAGGCATCGAAAGCTGCGATACCGGTCTCACCGGTGACGGCGGCTGCATAGCGCGCTGCAGAGTCCCTGTATTTTTCTATCTGTTCCTGTTCGCGCGACAGTTCCGACAGGTACTCGCTCCACACCGTGGGCCGCTGTTCCAGCCAGCCTTTCCAGTAGGTGCGCCAGCAGACTTCCTGGACGAACTTATCGGCTGCCGAAATGCGATGCTTCGACAGCACCGCGCGGACCACTTCATCCTCGCCAATCAGGCGATGACGCAAATAGGGCGAGAGCACCGAAACATTGTTCCGCTCGGCTGGTCCGTAGTCGAAGTTGCGCGATTTCGCGTAAGCGCTGCCGGCCCGAGGGACGAAATCCTTAAGACGGATAAAGGCCTCTTCACGTGTCGCCAGAAACGCTTGGCTCATGCCCGGTTTGCCTTCAGCGTGTTGGGGCGCGAACAATTGCCTTGATCGCACCGCGCGAGCGGCCCGACTGCTCCTGAATTTGCTTATCCTGCTCTTCGATCAGGGCCTGAGCCGGAGCGTCGCCTTCAAGACCGCCGAGGATCGATTCCGGAACGCGGCGGTTGGATGTCATCGTGCCGTCTTCATAGGTGACGTTGAACATCACGAATGTTTCTTTTGCGGTCGGCTTGCGAGCCATGATCAGTACTCCAAAGCGGGTGTTCGCGCGTGCAAAGCACAGCGCCTCTAGGGCTGTCACATGAACTTCCGGACAGGTGGCGGGAGTTGGACTTCATCACCGAAGACTAAGGCGTCAGGCGAGAAATGGATCCTTCATCAGGATCGTGTCGTCGCGTTCGGGGCTCGTTGACAGGAGCGTCACAGGGCAGCCGATGAGTTCCTCGATCTGGCGCACATACTTGACGGCTTGCGCGGGCAATTCCGCCCAGCTGCGCGCACCGCGTGTCGATTGTGACCAGCCTTCGAAGGTTTCGTAGATGGGTTCGACGCGGGCCTGCGCATTCTGGCCAGCTGGGAGGCGATCGAGGCGCTCACCGTCGAGCTTGTAGCCGACGCAGATCTTGAGTTCGTCAAAGCCGTCGAGCACATCGAGCTTGGTCAGTGCGATGCCGTCGATACCGGAGACCTTGCACACTTGGCGCACGAGCACGGCATCGAACCAGCCACAGCGGCGCTTGCGACCCGTGACCGTGCCGAATTCGTGTCCGCGCTCGCCGATCTTCTCGCCGATCGCATTGTCGAGTTCGGTCGGGAATGGGCCGGAGCCGACTCGCGTCGTGTAAGCCTTGGCGATACCGAGCACGTAGCCGACCGCGCGCGGGCCCATGCCGGAGCCTGTTGCCGCCTGTGCGGCGACCGTGTTCGATGACGTGACGAACGGATAGGTGCCGTGATCGATGTCGAGGAGTGCGCCTTGCGCGCCTTCGAACAGGATCTGCTTGCGCTCGCGGTGCGCCTGATCGAGCAGGTCCCAGGTCACGTCCATGTACGGCAGGATCTTCGGCGCGACTTCGGTCAATTCCGCAATGAGCTGATCCTTGGAGACGAGGTCTTTGCCGAGGCCGGCACGCAGCGCGTTATGATGAACCAGCAGGCGATCCACCTTGGCGCCGAGTGTCGAGAGGTTCTTCAGGTCCTGAACGCGAATGGCGCGGCGGCCGACTTTGTCTTCGTAGGCCGGACCGATACCGCGGCCGGTCGTTCCAATCTTGGCCGTGCCTGCCGCCTCTTCGCGGATGACGTCGAGTTCTCGGTGAAGCGGCAGGATCAGCACGGCGTTTTCGGCCACCCGCAAGTTCGCGTGCGTGATCGCCACGCCCTGCTTGCCAAGCTTTTCGATTTCCGCGATCAGCGCCCACGGATCGACGACGACACCGTTGCCGATCACGCCGAGCTTGCCCGGACGCACCACGCCCGACGGCAGCAGCGAAAGCTTATAGACGTTGTCGCCAATCACGAGCGTATGCCCGGCGTTGTGGCCGCCCTGGAAGCGCACGACGACATCCGCGCGCTCCGACAGCCAATCGACGATCTTGCCTTTGCCTTCGTCACCCCACTGGGCGCCGACCACCACTACGTTGCCCATCGCGAGCCTCTAGACGTGCTTTGGCCCCGGCCGTCCGCGGACCGGGGCCAAGGCAATGAACATTTCGTCCCGCTTATAGCCCAGAATCGAGTTCGCCCAACACCCTAGATGCCGCGCCCGGCGAACCGCGGCAGGCCGACGTTTGACGGGTTAAAGGGTTGCCTATAGACCCCAGGCTCAGCTCATCGCAGGACGCGCCTTCGCATGCTTTCGCGCCTCACGACCCCCTCCCCGGCGAATGCCTATCTGTTCCTGATCCTTACGATGGGCCTGTGGGCGGGCAATCACATCCTCGGTCGCTGGGCGAGCGGGAACATCCCGCCAATGACCCTGGCATTTTTGCGCTGGTCGCTGGCCGCCGTCCTCATGTTCCCATTCGCTTACCGTGCGATCCGCGTCGACTGGCTCGTTATCCGGCAGACCTGGCCGCAGCTCCTGCTGCTCGGCTTCATGGGTTCGGGGATCTACAATACCCTTCAGTATATCGCTCTGACGGAGACGACGGCGACGAAGGCCGCAATCCTCAACTCGTCGGGGCCGATTCTCATCGTGCTGGCCGGTGCGGGGCTATTCCGCGACAAGCTGCGCGCGAACCAACTCACCGGCATGGCGATATCGCTCATCGGTGTTGCTGTCGTGGTGCTGCACGGGGAGTTTGCACGCATTACGACCCTCACGTTTAACCGTGGCGATCTCGTCATGCTGTTTGCGACAAGCGTGTGGGCGCTCTACACGGCGCTGCTGCGCACGCGGCCGCCGATTTCGACGCTGAGTTTCGTCGGGCTCACGTATGCGATCGCGAGCGTCGTCAACCTACCGCTGGCGGGATGGGAATACGCGAACGGTCAAGTGATGGAGATCAATCCTCAGACGATCTCGGCGGTGCTGTATGCGGGCGTACTGGCGAGCCTCGTTGCGTACCTTTGCTACGCGCGCAGCGTGGAGATCATTGGCGCCAACCGCACCGGCGTCTTCATCCATCTGGTCCCGCTCTTCACCAGCGGACTGGCGTTGGTGTTGCTCGGCGAAGAGCCCGCGCTCTATCACGCGGCGGGTTTCGGGCTGATCCTGACAGGCGTGTTCATCGCCCAGCGCTAAATCATGCCGCTGTCTTGGGCAGCAGAATGCCGGCTGCGACGTTGATGGCCTTAATGCGCACTTCGCGGGCGGCGCGATCGGCATCGCTCTTGGCAAGGTCCGGATGCCAGGACTGGCGCAACGCTTCCACCAACTTGCGGATGACGGCTTCGCTTGCATCGGCGTTGAGGCCGAGGAGTGCCAGCGCATCGGCTCGGGTGACCGGCAAATCGGTGCTGGGCGTACCGGTGGAAAGCGACGGCGGTTCTGGAGCGGTGCGAATGGTCAGAGCTTGGCCCGTGCCCGCACGCGGCGGATCTAAGCCGGGCAGCGTCGGCTCGATCGGAACGCGGAGCGGACCTGCCGAGGCAGGCACTGCGGCCTGCTTTTTCAAAATCACGAGCAAGATCGCGAGCGTGGCGGCGGCTATGAAAATCGCGACGGCAAGCGGAGGTACGGAAAGGCGCGTGCCGCCGGTGGCACTCCAGCCTTCGACGCGGGAACCGACATTCGGAATGGACGCAGTCGTTGTCGGAGGACCAATCGGAATCTCGGCGGCGGCGACGACGGTTTTGGTCTGGCTCGCTGTCTCGACTTCCTTTGCAGCCGGGTTGTTCAAGATCGTCGGCGCGACAGGCGAAGCAGAATCGGTTGCAGGCGCCGCTTGGGATGCTCTTGGCACTTCGTTAGCGGAGGACGCAGCGGGAGGTTTTTCGGTGCTCGCTGTTTCGAGAGGATTGGGTTCGAGCGGTTTGGGTTCGAGCACGACCTGTGACTTCAGCGGCTCGACCGGCCTGGGGGCCTCAGCGATTTTCGGAGCTTCGACGACCTTCGGCTTCTCCGCCGCTTTCGGCGCTAGCGCGGGAGCGAATGCGCCCCCGTCTCTGCGCGATGCCATCTCTGTGTCGCGATAGGCTCGCGCGTCAGGATCTCCCGCATCCGGCGCAGGCGCGTCTTCGAGTTCAGCCACGCGGGGATCGAGCGGAGTGAAGATGGCATCGACGCCAGCCATCGGTGCGAACCCCGCCGGCATTTCAACGATACCCGTTGCGCGGCGTGGTTCGGGGAACGGATAGCTGTCACGCGGCTCGCTCGGTCCCATGCGGTAGTAGAGTGCGCCGTCGTTGTTGAAAAACGCGCGGCCGTCGGTGACTTTGGCGATGGCGGCGTAAACTTCGGGCCATTCAGCCCTATCTCTGCCGCAGGCCATTTTGAAACTCTGCACGAGGAAGGTGCGGCAGCGATCCGGGCTCTGTTCCGAGCACGCCCGATACTGCTCCTGCCGGCGCGCGCCGTAGATGCGATAGGCCTGATCGCCGGAGGGTCGGACCTGCACGCGACCGCCCACGACGTTGCAGTCGAACGGCAGAACGATCTGCTCGCCCGCTGTCGCTGACGCGGTGAGCGTTCCAGCCAGTGACAGAAGCGTCAGCGCGAACGTCAGGATCGGGCGACAAATCAAGGATGTGCTCATGCTGTGAACCCTAGCCCCAAGCATGGCATCTTTGTGTCGCAACGATGCGCGACCTGTTGCGAGACCGCGCACCGTTGCCGCAGGGCCGCAACGCTTATGCTCCCGATGAAACGCGGCCCACCTCCATGAGCAGGCGCTCAGCCTTGGCATCTTCGATGCGGTTGGAAAAGCGCTTGGCTTCCTGTTCGTCGCGAACGGTCTTGGCGAGCGTGAAGGCGGCACCGAGCATCGAAACTGTCGCCATCGACAAATAGCCCTTGATCCAAAGGTCGGCCGGGATAGCCCAGATCCCGAGCACCATCATGCCCACGGCAAAGCTGAAGAAGATGTAGGTGAAGGTGAGCCATGCACCTGTATTCTTGGTTGTTGAAGACATGACGTACTCTCCTGTGACGCGTGTTTCATTCGTTCGGATAGCTGTGTCGAACATCGTTCCTGCGCGTCGGGGCGTCATGAGCCGGGCTCCGCGTCAGGTGCTTTTCCAGCAGAGGCCTTCAGGCGCGCGAGAACGTCGGCGGGCTTTGTCTTCTTGACGCTCCCGAAGCCGGCCGCGGCAAGACGATCGGTGAGGTCGCGGCCGCTCTCGCGGTTGTCGAGTTCATCCACGGCTGCGGCGACATCTTCCTCGCGGGCCTGAATATCTCGTATGTGCAGAAGGGTTGCTTCCGCTTCGCGCAGCGCGCCCGTGCCGACCGTGAGCGCGCGGCGGCCGTTCGCGCCCGCACGGCGCAGCGCCTCCTGAGCACGGGCCATTTCCAGTCCGCGACGCAGTTCGGCGAGGCGCAGGCGGCCGTCTTCGGAAAGCTGCTTCAAGCGGCGGACATCGGCTGCGAACTTTTCGACGGACGCTTTGCGCAACGCGCGCTCGTCTTCCGTGGCGGCGATGACGGTTGCCACTTCAGTCGCCAGATCCTCGCGAGCCGCGTCGAGTGCTTCACGCGCTGCGGATTCGAGTGCGCCGATGCGTGCTTCGAGCGCTGAGACGGCGCGCTCTTCGCTCGCCTGGTGCGCCATGGCGCAGGCGAGTTCGCGGCGGGCATGTTCTAGGCTGCCGGCTGCGTCGCGTAATTGCTGCTCCAGGACGCGAATGGCGTTGGCATCGAACAGGGCTTCTTCTGCTTCGGATGCCGCGCCGCGCAAAAGTGTGGTGACAATCTTTAACATGAGAACTCCTCCGGAATACTTGTCCGTGACCGTTGTCCGCGGCGGGGGATCGGGAGAGCCGGCACCGCCTTGAACTATGTTCACGACCAGACAATGCCAGAAACGTGAACTTTGTTCAAGCGTCTGTTTGAACTGTGTTCGTGTGCGCTGGAATCGTGCTTAATTCGTCGCTATGGCCCGAGCACCGAAATCATCGTCCCCCGTCGCCGAAACAGCCCCGGACTCCGAGATCGTGGGCCGCGAGGCGCTGCGTGCAATCATCCTGACGAAGGCCGGGGCGATTGTCGCAACGGAGGGATTGGCAGCGGTGCAAGCGCGGCGGCTTGCGGCAGAGGGCGGCTGCTCGGTCGGCACGCTCTACAATATTTTTGGCGATCGTGATGGACTGATCCTGGCCATCAATCGCGAAACAATGACGGCGATGGGGGATCCTCTGGGTGCTGCACGCAAGGCGTCAGCGAAAAGCGGTCTCGAGGCACGGCTGCTTGCACTTGCGACGGCGTACATGACGTTCGCGCTGGAAAATCGGAACCGCTGGCTCGCCGTTTTCGAGTTCCGACTTCCCGATGACGCTGCTCTGCCTGCCGACTTTGTGGCCGAGCGCGCCCGGTTGCTGTCACTCTTGGAGGAGACGATCGGAGCGGACGTGCCCGACAAGGACCAACGATGCACTGCCGCCCGTGCGCTCTTCGGCGCCGCCCACGGGATCTTGCATCTGGCGATCAACAACCGCCTATCCGACTTCGATCCAAACGACGTCGAGCGCGACATCCGTTTCATTGTGAAGGCGGCAGCAGCAGGCATGCGCAAGAAGGGGTGAATTGCAGGGAGTGCCCGATAGTCCGCTTAGTCATGACTATCCTGGTTGGTGTCGGTGGAACAAATATACGGGGACGAAGTTTTCGGCCGCTCTCAATTCAACAGGGAATGGCATGGCAACCTCTTCATCCCGACAACTCGCGGTTGTTACCGGCGCATCGAGCGGTATCGGCTACCATCTGGCGCGGGTCTGCGCACAAAACGGCTTCGATTTGATCGTGCTCGCCAACGAGCCGGACATTCATCGCGCCGCTGCGGATTTTCGGTCGCATGGGACGTACGTCGAGGCTTTGGAAGCGGAACTTTCCGAGGATCGCGGCATCGATGAAGTTGTGAACGCGATCAGAGGGCGCCGCGTTTCCGCGCTTCTTGCGAACGCTGCGACGGGATTGGGAGACGGGTTCCTCGACCAGGACTTCGAGAGCGTGCGCAAGATCGTCAACACGAACATCTTGCAGACACTGCACCTCATCCACCGCGTGGTCGGCGACATGCGCCAGCATCGCGAAGGGCGGGTGCTCATCACCGGATCGATCGCAGGTTTTGCGCCGGGCCCATTCAACGCCGTCTATAACGCGTCGAAAGCCTTCATCGACTCCTTCTCGTGGGCGTTGCGCAGCGAATTGCGTGACACAGGCGTGACTATTACATGCCTCATGCCGGGCGCAACGGAGACCGAGTTTTTCGAGCGCGCCGGTCTGAGGGACACGAAACTCGGCCAAGCGAAAAAGGACGAACCGGCCGATGTCGCCGAGATCGGATTCCGCGCGATGATGGAGGGCGATGGGGATGTGGTGACCGGCTGGTATAATAAGCTCACGGCTGCGGTTGCAAACATCACCCCGGCGGCCATGTTGGCTGAACAGCACCGGAAGTTGGCCGAGCCGGGATCAGCCGACGACGGTGCGCGGCCCGCCCACAGACCGTGACACTTCAGAGCTTCGCTGGATGTGTGGTAGCGGGACCCGGACTTGAACCGGGGACCTACGGATTATGATTCCGCCGCTCTAACCAACTGAGCTATCCCGCCGTACCAGAGCGCCGTCTATAGGGACGGCGGTGTAAACGTGTCAAGCAATTGCGCCAACCGACTCCGCGATGCGGAGCCGGCCGGTTGGCGCGGACCGCTACTTGATTGCGCCAACCGACTCCGCGATGCGGAGCCGGCCGGTTGGCGCGGACCGTTACTCGGCCGCGATGCGTTTGGCTTCAGCGAGCTTTTGGAAGCGCATCATCGTAAAGATGCCGAAGGGGCGCACCGACTTGCGTTCGACAAGCTTCAGGTCGTCGCAGACCATCACCGCGCGAGTGGTCGAAGATCGGCCGCCAGCCGATCAATTCGGCGAACGGCGCCATTCGGCGCTCCACCCAGCCGCGCACGCCTTCTTCCTGACTGAAGTGGTTGACGAGGACGACTTCGCCGCCGGGCTTCGTGACGCGCGAGAGTTCGCGCATCACCTTTTCAGGGTCGGGCACGACCGTCATCACGTACATGGCCACGACCGTGTCGAAGGAATGATCGGGGAACTCCAGTTCGCCGGCATCCATTTCGTAGAGGCCTTTGACGTTGGTCAGGCCCAGTTCCGTGACGCGCTGGCGGGCTTTTTCGAGCATCTCGGTGGAGAGATCGATGCCGACGATGTCGAGATCGCGCTTGTAGTCGGGCAGCGAGAGGCCGGTGCCAACTCCGACTTCCAGCACACTGCCGGAGCGGTTGCGGTTGATGGCTTCAGCCGTGTGACGGCGGCCCTCGGTCGCCACTTTGCCGAACGTGTGATCATAGACAGGAGCCCAGCGCCGGTAGGCGACCTTCACCGCGTCCTCATGAATATGGCCGATGTGCACGATACGGCCACCGGCCTTCTGCACCGCAGGTCCGGTGCGCTTTGCCTTGGGCCGCAAATTCGAAATCATCTGCCAACCTCGTCCTTTGTCCGTTGCCCCCGCACACCCGCTCTCGCGGACATGCCACAAACTATCTGACCGCGCGGCGTGGCTCGCTCGCGCTGATCGTTCAATTCCTGACCGCACGCTGTCGGCCCGTTGCTGGACCGCAAAGTGCGCACGATCGTTCCCCCGCCTAAAACACGCGAAGTGTCGCTACCATCGGCGTAGAATACGCACGCTTGCCCAGCCGCAATACCGAGCTGACCTTCGCTCAAGATGACTTTGATCGTGCCATCTTCGCTGCTCGTCAATATGGCAGGTTGTGTCGGCTGCGAAGAACGCACACGAACATGCAGCGCACGCTGGCCGGCGGCGGCTTCGCCAAGTGGTTCATCGCCAAGCCAATTCACAGCTTTCAAAATGAGTTCCGTGGTCTCCAGCGCCTGACGTGGACCAACAATGACTTCATTACGGGCGGCGTCCAGGCGGACGACGAACAGCGGCTCTGCGCTTGGAATGCTGATGCCGCGGCGCTGACCGACGGTGTAATTGATGATGCCGTCGTGACGGCCGAGATGGCGGCCGTCGATGTGCACGATGTCGCCGGGCTGAAGCGCGCCCGGCTTCAGGCGTTCGATGACATCGGTATAGCGGCCTTTCGGCACGAAACAGATGTCCTGGCTGTCGGACTTGTCCGCGACCGGAAGGCCGAAGTTCACGGGCAAGTTCACGTACGGCGGCCTTCGGCATGTCACCGAGCGGGAACATGATGCGTTCCAGCTGCGCTCGGGTGGTCGAGTAAAGAAAGTAGCTCTGGTCGCGATCGGCATCGCGGGCGCGGCTGAGCACAGGACCTGCGGGCGACTTTTCCAGGCGGATGTAGTGACCGGTGGCCAATTTCTCGGCGCCCAGTTCCATCGCCATGTCGAGGAGATCCTTGAACTTGATCTCCTGGTTGCAGGTCACGCACGGGATCGGCGTCTCGCCGGCCATGTAGCTGTCGGCGAAGCTCGTCATCACCTTTTCGGCGAAGCGGCGCTCGTAATCGAGGACGTAGTGGGGAATGCCGATGAGGTCGGCTACGCGGCGTGCATCCTGGATGTCCTGACCGGCGCAGCAGGCGCCTTTGCGGGCAATGGCTTCCCCGTGGTCGTAAAGTTGGAGCGTGATGCCGACAACGTCATAGCCCTGGCGCTTTAAAAGCGCGGCGACGAGGGAGCTGTCGACACCCCCCGACATGGCGACTACGACACGGCTGCCGATGGCCGGAGCCACGGCGGCAATGTTGGTCGGGCGGTCGTCGCTATCGATCACGGCGGTCGGCTCTCGACATCATCAACGTTACAATCGTCTTCGTTGCACAGGCACGCCGGTCCAACGAAGTGGGCTCAAGCTCAAAATGTTTCATGCCTCAGCGTCAATTCTGCGGCGATGCAGCATGACCGTTGCGGGAGTGAGGCACAAGGCTCCTGTTTACCGCTCCGGCGCTGTCACTGACAAGCGCGATGGAACTTGAGCCGGGGTTTCTCTTCCGCGGGATGCAACCTCACACGGGATCGGCGGTTCAGGACCGATCAGCGAAGCTGCCGTTCACATTGGAAGTCTACATGCAGCCGGCGACAGCCGCTTTTTGTGAAAGCCGTCTCAATGCGCATTCCGTTGCGGCACAAACGTCCTGGTTCGGCATCAACCTTAACCGCTTACAAGTGCTTCGCGGGACGAACCGTTATGGTATGTTTACTCAATGGGTTAGGTCGAATTTAATGGGACCCTGCTAGGGTAGTTTTATGCGTGGTCATCAGAGTGTACCGAGTATCATGACCGAACACCAAATGAGAGGGCGTACCCGCTATGTCATCGGACCCGATGGGGCTCCGCTGACGGTTGCGGATCTACCGCCGAAGGACACGAAACGGTGGGTCATCCGCCGGAAAGCGGAGGTCGTCGCGGCCGTTCGCGGCGGGCTGCTCAGCATCGAAGAAGCTTGTGACCGGTACAAATTGACCGTGGACGAGTTCCTTTCCTGGCAGCGGTCGATCGATCAGCACGGTCTTCCGGGCTTGCGGGCCACAAAAATTCAGGATTATCGCCGCTAACCGCCGGTGTGCGGCCTAGTAGCGACTATCGCGCCGCTTCGATCACTCGAGGCGGCGCGTATTGGTTTGGCAACCGCTATTGTGGTTTCAGCGTCCCCGGCTTAGCAGCTAGGTTTCGCCGTCGCCTTTTTGGAGGCGATAACCGGTGCGGGCGGGGTCGGCGGAGCTGCCAAGGTCGTCTGATCGCTACAGTTTTCCTCGCCTGCCGCCCATCGGCGGGCGTCACGGGCCAGGGGCTCGGCTATTTCCGGCGGCAGCTTGTAGTTCTCGATTTCGACCTTCGTTCCTTCCGGATCGGGGATGATCGCCAATTTCCAAGCCCGAATGGATCGCGGGTCCGTCGCTTCGCGGTCGCGCTGGTGAATGCTGATCACAGACGCGCCGCCTTTCGACGGGGGCTGGGCATCGGCGTTATAGATGTACGCCGGCTTCAACGGTCCGCTTGGGCTGAACCAACATGTGAGAATGCCACGGCCGACCCGGGTATAGATCTCGGTCGGGGCGCCAACCGGGCGCGGCGCATCGGCTGGGGCGAGTTTCGGTGTGATGGCGGCGACGTCGGGCATCGCGACACTGGGCAGGCTCGGCGACGTGCTCGAGCAGCCGGCCACGATTGCGGCGGCGATCAACGAGACGGCGGAACGCGTGTTGCGAGAACATCGCATGAAAAATGTGCCTAGCCGCGAGATCTGGTTTGGACGCACACCATCGGCCGTCTCTTTATGCTTCGATTCCGGCCATTTCCGGACCAATTCCGGACGCTTGGCACGGCGCTCGCCGCCGCACAAGTCGCCCGCGGCGACAGAACAAGGGCAAAAGCTCCCACAAATGAACACGGGCCGGAGTGAACTCCAGCCCGATTCAGCTTTCTGACGTCGAAACACAAACTGGATCAGCGCAGCGAAGCACCGTCTGAGCGCTCGCCGCGGCGCCGACTGACCGCGCGATCGTTTTCGCGCGGCTGTTCGGCCGTGGTGGCCCGGGTCAGCTGATCCGCCGCGTCGTTCCGGTCTGATATCGCGGCTTCGAGCTTTAGCTTCAATTCTCCGGCCGAGGAGCGCAGGTTTTGGCGACGGGCGCTCGCCGACTTGGCGAAGGTCGAATAAGAGAAATGCGCGGGATCTTTAATACCGGTGCGCTCTTCTTCGGCCTGGATTTGGCGATCGAGATCGCTGGCAATGGCTTCAAATTCACGAATCATAAGCTCGAGGTCCGCGACTTTGCGGGCCTTCTCCTCAGCTTCGAAGCGCTTCAGACGAAGCGCAGTCTCGCGTGGCTTCATGGTTCGATACCCCATACTTGTTCGAACGCGCGTGCCTGAACACTTCAAGTCCCATGCCAACCATGGGTTGCCGCAATCAGGAAAAGTGATCCGACAGGTCGCCGCGTAGGGGCTGAGCCCACGTTGCGCCTCTCAACTTTACCCAATATAGGTAGCATATGCCAATTAAGTTGCGGTAAAGCAACGAGATGCAAAGTTTTTCTAAAGTTCTGTCTTGCGTCCCAAAAAAGTTTCGCAGGCGCCCTGTGGCGGACTCGCGAATTCTGATAGCTGTAGATTTGTGTGAGTTTGTGCTTGGAAACCTGAGAATCGCCACAGTTGAGACCGCGGCCGGGCAGGGCCGGATTTAGCTCAACCGATTGGCAGTCGCGGGGTCGGAGCGCAGCGAAGTCGGGCGGCGGGGTCATCTTATCAAATCGTATCGTTGGCGCGTTCCGGGTCGTTCCGGGCGAACGATGATCCCTTGCTCAGAGTTACCAGATTGTCTGTGCCGGCAGAATTGCAGCGGTCGGCGCAAGACAAAATTAGGGTTTGTTAACCTCTGGTCGGTAAATTCCTTAAAAGGGATTAGCGCGCGCCGCGAATTTCGCGGGCGACGCTAGCGTTCTCTTCAGCATCTGGGCAGACGACCTGGCGACGGGACAGGGAAGAGAGGAACGAAAGAAATGCGAGTCCTTCTTATTGAGGACGATAGCGCAACGGCGCAGAGCATCGAATTGATGCTGCAGTCCGAAGGCTTCAACGTCTACACAACGGATCTTGGCGAGGAAGGCGTGGACCTCGGCAAGCTCTATGACTACGACATCATCCTGCTGGACCTTAACCTGCCCGATATGAGCGGCTACGAAGTGCTCAAGACGCTCCGCGTCAGCAAGGTCTCAACCCCGATCCTGATCCTGTCGGGCCTTGCCCAGATCGAAGACAAGGTGAAGGGTCTCGGCTTTGGCGCCGACGACTATATGACGAAGCCCTTCCATAAGGACGAGTTGGTGGCGCGCATTCACGCCATCGTTCGCCGCTCCAAGGGCCACGCGCAGTCCGTCATCGAGACCGGCGATCTCAAGGTCAACCTCGACACCAAGACCGTCGAAGTCAACGGCCAGCGCGTGCACCTGACGGGCAAGGAATACCAGATGCTCGAGCTGCTCTCGCTGCGCAAGGGCACGACGCTCACCAAAGAAATGTTCCTCAACCACCTGTATGGTGGCATGGACGAGCCGGAACTGAAGATCATCGACGTCTTCATCTGCAAGCTGCGCAAGAAGCTTAAGGAAGTCACTGGCGCGCCGAACGGCTATATCGAAACTGTCTGGGGCCGCGGCTATGTGCTGCGCGATCCTGGCGACGAAGGCACGGTTGCGGCCTAAGCCGCAGTCCCGTCTGTCCCGATACGAAACAGGGGTTCGGATTTTTCCGAACCCCTGTTTCGTTTTGCTCTTTGTTCTCGGCGCTAGCGGATGCCGAGCAATTCCACGTCAAAAATGAGCGTTGCGTTGGGTGGAATCACGCCGCCGGCGCCACGAGCGCCGTAGCCCAGTTCCGGCGGAATAATGAGGGTGCGCTTGCCGCCGACTTTCATGCTGGCGACCCCTTCGTCCCAGCCCTTGATCACGCGGCCCGTGCCGATCGGAAATTCGAATGGATCGCCCCGGTCGACGGAACTGTCGAATTTGCGTCCCCTCTGGCCGTTTTCGTAAAGCCAGCCGGTGTAGTGCATCACGCAGGTCTGGCCGGTTGCCGGGCTCGCGCCATCGCCAACTTTGGTGTCTTCGATCTTCAATCCGCTGGGTGTCGTCACCGATGTCTCCTGAGCTAGCGCCGCGTTGGTCGACAGCGTGAGGGTCACGCCGGACCATGCCACCACTGCACCAATGAGCCCGAGACGGACGAGCCTTGAAAGTGACGTTGCCATGAGTTTCCCAACCACCTGTTTTCTCACCGGGTGGTTCGTAAACCAATCACATGGCGATTGCACGGTAGTTTTAGAGGCCGGGGAAGCTAGGCTTCTTGCTTCCTGCGGACGTCGCCGGATCGGCCTTCATCGTTATCAGCCATCCAGCCTGAGGTTTTCGTCTCATCCTTATCCGCTTCAGGCGCATCTTCATCCGGCGCATCGGTAAGCCGCTCTACTTCCTCATGCAGATAACGCAGGATCTCACGCCGCTGGGCAGGCTCGAGATCAAGGAGGGTGACCGCCAGCGTTCGAGCCAGGTAGCGGCCTTCATCATATGTTTTCGACATTGGCTCATCCTCAGCTTCAAAAACTCTTCTGCGAATTCGCTGCTGGAGTTGCGCAGACATCCTTCAAAATTTCGTCCGCAACCGATCCTGGTGTCACTGGCCGGGCGTCTGTGTCGGTTCCTGGATACTGCCGCAGCGCGGCTCCATTTCCCAAAGAGTCCGCATATTCGATAATTTCTACAAGTCGTACGGTGCGTGCGGAGCAGTCATATTCGTTTAACAGTCGCACTGACCGGTAAGGCTCGTGATAGAGATTGACTTGCTCTGACCGGTGGTCCCAGAGGGTCCAAACCACTGGCTTACCCTCTGCGCGGTCAATGGTATCCAGTTCGACATAAATGGTTGCATGCTCAGCCGTCCTGATGGGATGCAGCTCAGCCGCAGCCCCCACTGTTCCTGCCGCATCGCCGACGGCTAACAGTGCCAATACCGCGAAGAGCTTTTTGTATTTCACGCCATCCCTCGTTAATGTGTTCGGTCGTCAGACGTTTTAACGTTCACTATGATTTCCATAGCGGGCGAAAAACCGCCAATACGCTTTTCAGATAACCTCTCCAATGACCTAGCAATGGTTTGTATCAGCCCCGTGACACGTGGCCGGCTTCCAGAGTCCCGATTGCCACTTCCCAGGTGCCGCTTCGGCCCCATCGGAAAAGGCTCAGTTCAGGCTTCGGTTGATCGGAATTTCCGATAAGCGTTTGATTTCGTTGCACGTTCTATTGATTGTGACAGCCCGGCCAACGACCTTAGTCGATGTAAGCCCACGACATCGGGGCTCGCCGGCGGGACAAAAATCGCCGAAACCTTTGATCAGGATTTCAACAATGACCAAGACGAGCATGATTATCGGCCTTGCCACTGCGGCGGCCCTGTCGTTCGCCTTGCCGGCTCAGGCCGTCGAAGGCCGCATCGGCGGTGTCACGACCTGCAGCAAAACGAATTCTAGCAAGTGTGTTCAGGGTGCTGTTCAGAACTACAGCATGGGCCAGAAGGTTCAGCTGCCGGGCGGCACGTGGGTTGATTGCGCCGGTGATTGCAAGAGCAAGCTGCGCGAGAAGACTGTCGATTTCTGGTACGAGCAGATGAACCGCAACTAATCGCGACTTTCGCGACATCGACTTGTCTGTGACACATCAGAAGCCGCGCATCGTCGCGGCTTCTTTCTTTTCAGGTTTCAGTCATTGCGTCTTCGATGTCCAAGTCATCTTCCTCAAGGCTCGAACACACAGCGCGTAAAAACAAGTCGCGGTCGATGGGCTTGGCGATCAGGGACGCGAATGCTCCAGCCTTGATTTGGGCAAGGCGGCTGGGCGAGCCGATTGCGATACAAGGAATGGCTTGATCGGTCAGTGCCTCGAGCAGCTTTTCTATTTCGCTGTCACCGATTTCATCAACATCGAGTGCCACCAGGTCGATGGGCTGGATGTCCAGGCTCTCGACGGCCGCGCCGGCTGACGCCATCGGCCCCACGACCGCATAACCTGCACTGTCGAGCATGTCCTCGATCAACAAGGCGCGGCTAAGGCTCCCGTCCATGATCATGATGCGTCGCGATGGCGATTGGCGCCCGCGCGAAGGCACCACCCGCGCCCGCATCAGTTTTTGACCAGGATTGAATAAGCTCGCCTCGCCACCTGCGCGAGCCTCCAGAGTGACGCGAGCGATCACTCCGGTCGGCTCAAAGACGATCGACGTTTTGATGTTGGGGAGGGATCGCGACCGCTCAATCAGTGTCAGGCCAAAACCTCGAGAAACCGGAGGGGCGACGGCCGGGCCATCGGTTTCATGCCATGTCAGTTCAACGAGACGCGGTTGGCCCTCCCTGAATGACCAGTCGATCGCAACCCTGCCTAGGGGTGTCGAGAGTGCGCCATGCTGCATCGCGTTCGCAGACAGTTCATGAAGAATAAGCGCGAGTTGCAGCGCCGTCTGTGGCAGAAGATCGACGGGTTCGCCATGCAAAGTGATGCGGTCGGCGTCCGCGCCGGTCATTGATACTTGCGAGTTGATAAGTTCGACGATCGGAGCGCCGGACCATGCAACCTCGCTAAGAATGTTATGAGCATTGGCCAGTGATTGAAGCCGACTATTGAATCTCGAAACAAACTTTTCCGGTGACGTACTCGAGCGCGCGGTCTGCGCCGCGATTGATTGCACGACGGCCAGCGTGTTCTTGACGCGATGATTGAGTTCGGCCACGAGCAGCGAGCGGACTTCGTCGGCTTGGCGCCGCTCGGTGATATCGCGGTTCGTTTCGAGCACTAGTTTCTTGTCGCCGATGCGCACCAATTCCTGGCGGCTATCGACCCAAACATCCGATCCGTCACTTGCGGTGTAGTGCACCTCACCGCTCCAGGACTTGTTCTCCAGGATATTTGTGTCGAATGAATCGGCTGGCGGAATGTTCCGCGGCTTGAGGAGTTCGAATGGCGACTTCGATCTCACCTGCGCCCGTGTGTATCCAAACAGTTCTTCGCAACCGCGGTTCCACATGACGATACCACCGGAAATTTCACGCACGAGAATCGCCTCGTGGGAAAGTTCGATGATGCGCGCAAGCTTGCGCAGACGCTGACTTTGCCGGCGCGTCTGGGTCACGTCCGTGTTGGTACCGCACCAAAACTCGATGCCGCCTTCGCCATTGCGGACCGGCATGGCGCGCGACAGAAACCAGCGATACTTGCCGTCGGCTCCGCGGAGGGGAAACAGGTCCTCCCATACACGGCCTTCGCTCGTGCAACGTTTCCACTTATCGACGACGCGAGCAATGTGATCGGGATGATGGAAAAGCCGCCACCCCTGTCCGCCCGATGTTTCGAGTGTGCTCCCCGTATAGTCGAGCCACCGCTGATTGAGCCAAAAGAGGTTGCCTGCAGAATCGGCCATCCAGGCTAGTTGAGCGATGTTGTTGGCGAGTGCCTGGAATTGCTGTTCGCTGCGCTTCAACGTGTCGGCGAGATCCAAGTTGGGCGTCACGTCGCGCGAGATCGACATCACGCTCACGACGCGTCCTTCAGCATTCTTGATTGGCGAGATCACAACGTCCCACCACCGTGGCTTTCCTTTTTGCGTCGGCCGCAGTGCTGTAAACCGCGCGGACGATCCGTCGCAGGCTTGCTTGAATGCGTGCTCAACGTCATGCCGGCTGGCCTCAGGCCAAAGGTCGATCCATTTGTGGCGGGCAATGGCGGCGTAGTCGTCGGCCTCTAACGCCTTCAGTGCGTTGGCATTCATGAATATAAGGGCGCCGTCGCAATCGAGGATCTTGATTTCGTCGGGACTCGCCTCAAAGAACTGCCAATTCACATCCGCGCGATCGAGCAGACCATCCCTACCGCTGCCGGATCCTTCGGCAGCGTTCGCCACACTTCCCGTCGTGTCAGCCACCTTCTGGCTTTCGGTGGTCATGCCTTACACTTTCCTTCGCGCGAAGCCTGTCGCGCTCCATTCTCCGGTTTTCTCAGGACGAACTAGACGACTTGCTTCAGGCGGCGGCGCCATGCTGTTTCACGCCAGCCTTGACATCGAAAAATAGCGCCTGGCTAATAACGGCTTTTACCATCTCATGCTTGAATGGCTTGGTAACGAGGAAAGCCGGCTCCGGTTTGTCGCCGGTCAGAAGCCGCTCTGGATAGGCTGTGATGAAAATCACAGGAACATTGAGTTCCATCAGAATCTCGTTGACGGCTTCAATGCCGGAGCTGCCATCAGCCAACTGAATGTCGGCAAGGATGAGTTCGGGGCGCTTCTCACGCGCGAGTGCAAGAGCTTCTTTGTGGGTCGCTGCCACGCCAACGATTTCATGGCCGATGTCCGTCACCAGACCTTCAATGTCGAGCGCGATCAGCGGCTCATCTTCGATGATGAGGACGCGCGACGCGAGTTGCTCGGCGATCTCCTTGCCAGCGGCGTCAATCAGCTCCGCTACGTCATCCTCTGACTTACCCAAGATGATCGCGATATCTCGCGTTGGAAACTCTTCAACAGCAGCAAGCAGGAAGGCCTGACGTGGACCGGGATTTAAAGTTTCGATACGGCGGTCGGCGATGTCGCCGGCGGGATCGGCTCTGCCGTTTGTCGGCACCGAATTCCATACGTTGATGAATGCTTTGTAAGCCGCGGTTCGTGGCGCAACATTGCGGTCGAATATGCGGTTGTCGGCGACCAGTGCTTCGAGCATTGCGACGACATAAGCGTCGCCTCGATCCTGTGAGCCCATCAGCGCGCGGGCGAAGCGGCGAAGGTAGGGCAGTTGCGGAGCAATCAGATCGGCAAGTGATGACGTACTCATATTTGCATTCCCCCGTGGCAGGTTCTCGCGGATCAGGGCGTAACCTAGTGAACTATGATGCATGCTAGACGGAAAAGACTTCTGTAGTTGATAGAATCCTCAGCCGGTCGCGCGAACGAAGACCGAGGCAACATCAGAACCAATTTCAGCGGCTGAATTGATACCCATGATCTGGGCCAGCTTGGTGCGTGCCCGGTTCACGCGACTTTTCATTGTGCCGACTGCGCAACCGCACATCAGCGCCGCTTCTTCATAAGAAAAGCCTTCGGCGCCAATCAGCACGAGCGCTTCGCGGTGCTCGGGCAAAAGTTGGGCGAAGGCGGTCTGGAAGTCCAGCAAATCCATATGGCCAGGCTGCTCGGGCTTGACGCCCAACTGAGCGGCGAACTCACCGTCCACATCCTGCACCTCGTTCTTACGCTTGCGACGCTCCGACAGATGCGCATTGCGCAGGATCGTGAACATCCAAGCCTTGATGTTGCTGTCGGGTGCGAATTGCTGCCAATTCCGCCAAGCCTTGACGAGTGCTTCCTGCACGAGGTCGTCGGCCTGATCCGCCGAGCGCGTCAGCGATCGCGCAAACGCGCGCAAGTTGGGCAACAGCTTGGTTAACTCACGCTGGAATTCGGGAGTTGGAACACTGCGTCATGACTCTGCGCTCCGATTGCCGTTCCGCCTTGGACAACTGGTCCAGGAGACCCGTAAAGCGGTCAGGCATTGGCTCCGCCAGCATCTGCCCATACAGCCGCTTCAGTTCCGAAGCGATTTCAGCCTCGGCTGTTTTGGTCAACGTGGGCGCATCGATGGTGACTGCGGTTTCTGCTTCCATCTGATTTTGCGGCGTGCCTTCAAAATCTGTTCGACGAGTGTTCACGTGCCCCCCGGACGTTTCTGAGCCACGGCGACCAACGTCGCGTAGCCTCTCAGTTCACGGTTTAACGCAGGGAACTATTCCTGAGTTCCCAGCTTAGGAGTAGTTTATACGCCTGTTTATGCAAGTTGCTGAATTTACACGGTTACGCTTATTCTGCCGGGACCCCGTCCGGTGGCATATCAGAGGGCTCGGCCGGTGCCGTCGATCGGCTCATGACGAACGCCGCCACGGCAAGCACAAGCAGAAGTGGCAAGTTTCGGAAGGCAGCGGCAAGCACAGGCCGGATTGCGTAAGGCGCGGCGCTTGTGAGGGCTGCCAGCAAAATGTCCCGATCGGCAGTGCTGAAGGCTGACAATGGGCTATCGTCGGCGCTGTCGCTCGCGGCCTGCTTATCCGCCTCTTCCTGTGCCTTGGCCTCTTCGCTTGCGGCCGTTTCCGGCTTTCTCACCGCGTAGGTAATGGCGATGACTGCCGAAATGGCAAAAAACACGCCGGCGAGGATCAGATTGGCGATCTCCGGCTCATAATGGCGATGCAGATAATTGGATCCTGCCGCAGTCGTAAAGCCGAGCGCAACAAGCAAAGGCACGACCATGAGAAGGCCCCACACAAGTTGTGCGATGGCATTGTCAACGGTCGCCTGCGCCTTGCGATAGAGGAAACCGAATCCCAGCATGGTCGTGCCCCTGATCTTAGAAATGGATGGTCGTGTCTAGATGGATCAGGACTTCCAAAGAGCGCCCATCACGAAACCGACGGCCGCGGCCACGGCGAGGGTCGCCATGGGCTGATCCTTGACCGACTTGTCGACGGCAACCTTGATATTGCCGGCCACTTCACCGACGCGCTCTGTTGCTTCGCGGCCCTGATCGGCAACTTGGCGAGCAACGTTCTCTGCGCGGTCCAGGGCGCGGTCGATCTGCTGGTTTGCGGTATCGGCGATGTCGGAAGCACGTTCGGAAGACTGACGAGCGGTCTCGTTCGAATAGGGTGTGGCGGTCGGCATTGGGAATCTCCTTGCATAGGGGTGCGCCGGCTTGTGCCAACGTGCGGACAAGAAACTCCGCCATTTGCTGAAGGTTCCGAAGTATTCCAGCAGC
Source organism: uncultured Alphaproteobacteria bacterium (assembly GCA_963708775.1). Taxonomy (GTDB): domain Bacteria; phylum Pseudomonadota; class Alphaproteobacteria; order Rhizobiales; family Hyphomicrobiaceae; genus JAGVSR01. The sequence continues at coordinate 49,916 of CAVPTI010000005.1, forward strand.
AAAGCTTCAGTTCCGGCGGCTGAAGAGTTGTCCGGCCAGCGTACCCGCAGCCGTCACCGCCTGCTTCGCCGCTGAGGTCAGACCGCCCGTGCGGTGCTGAGCGGCTGCGAAGGAGGGCGCGCGCGCGACTTGATCGCGGATAGCATCGGCGATTGCCAAGGCATCAATCTCGCGCTGCGGGCCAGATTCAGAGAGCAGCAGCGTCACCACGGGCATGCGTCCAAAGCGCTCCAGCATTGCTGAGAGAGTCTCGACTTGTGTCTCAGCGTCTTGCGGCGACTGCCCCCCACTCTGCAACGAGACAATGATGACGCCCGGTGCCTGCTCGATTTTCCCACCGGCAATGGCGCGTTTCATCGCCTCGGCGGCCGCCAGATCTCCTGCCGTTACGCCTTGCACTCGATCGATGCACCACAGAATGACATCGCTCTTACCCGCGTCGCGAAGGAGCTGACGCCGGCCCACGGCATCGACTCCGATTGTTTCATTCAACGAGAAGAGAATACGAGATTTCTCTTCGCGTTCCGTCTGCTCGTCGGCGATGGCGGCAATAGCCGACATGGTGTCCACACGGGCCGGAGAGGATCCTGTTACAACAGCACGCAGGGCGCGGGATTTTCGAATTTCTTCCGCCTGCGCGACCTCAGCGGCGGCACGCCTTTCTCCGTGCGGCCGCAGTCGTCCGCCGTAGAGATCTATCGCCGCGCGGCCGACTTCCTGAACATAAGCCTCTGCGATGCGACGTCCGACGCGCTCCTTGCTCCAATTCACCACTGCACGCGAGAGCTGTTCGCGCGCCTCATGCGTCATGGCCGTTGCGGGGTTGGCGAAGCGGATGATGCGCCAGACATCGTAGGCCCGCTCCGCAACACCGACCATGCCGCGCCAGCGATAAACCGCCAAAAGTTGTGCGACCGTCAGCCGGTCTCCCAGCGGGATCTGGGTCTCGACAAAAGTCCCAAGCCGCGCACTGACGCGCTCCGCGATAACAAGAGCTTCCGGCAGGGTGAATTGCCAGATGGCGTCCTCTCGTTCCGGGTGCATGCGCCGCGCGACAGCGTCGATCGTGCGCTGGCCAAGCTTCAAAACATCATCGGTGGAGGTCAATGTCTCCGGATCGACTTTCGACGCAATGGCGCGAACGTCGCCCCAGGCGCGATCCGAAAGCGTGAGATGACCCTCTCTGCGCAGGCGTTCGTCGGCTGCTTCCAGTTTAGCCAGCCGCCGCTCGCCCGACGACATCCAAGCGCGCTCGACCAGGAAACCGGTCATGGCCACTGCGAATGCGGCAAGGGCCCAATAAAGAAGCCAGCCGTTCTGATACAAATACAGGCCGCCCAAGGGCAAAAGAGACAAACTCGGAAGCAGCAGAGCAGCCGCTATCAGAATGATACGCGTTTTTTGTTGTGCGGGAGTGAGATCTGCCATGGTTGCTTTCTCCCTCAAGCCAACGGCCGGCCTCGCGTCATGCGAAACCGGCCGCTTAGATCCAAGGCGCGCTGCGCCGTGATCGTCGTCGTCAGGCTTTCCGAATAATACCTGCAATCAGCGATACGACGAACAGGACGATCGCGACCCAGAACAGAAGGCGCGCCCCTTCCATTGCCGTGCCGGCGACGCCGCCGAAGCCAAGGAACGCCGCGACCAGAGCGACGACGAGAAAGACGATGGCGTAGTACAGCATATTGCCCATGGAAGGTGCTCCTGAGATAAATGAACCGATGTCCTCAGAACGCGGCCACGGAACGCGGGTTCCCGTGCAGTGCTGAGAAAGTTTTTCCGTAGGAAAATAAGCTCAGTAGACGAGAAAAAGCGCCTCGAGATTTCGTCTCAAGACGCTTCTTCAGGCATACCGTTGTTTGGCGAGCTTTAGCGGCCTAAGGTTTTCTTCACGTCGCCGCTGATCTTCTGGGCTTCGCCCTTGGCTTCCTGAGCGAGGCCTTCGGCTTCGAGACGATCAGAACCGACGGCACGGCCGACGGTTTGCTTGGCATTGCCAATTGCATCGTTGGCATGGCCGGAAGCTTTATCTGCAGTCGACGATGACGTGGCGCTATCATAAGCGTCCGACGCCTTATCCTTTACGTTGCCGACTGTCTTCTGAGCGTCACCCTTTACTTCTTGGACCACACCTTCCGCCTGCATCTTGTCAGAGCCGACAAGCTTGCCGACGCCCTGCTTGATGTTGCCAACAGCTTCGTTGGCATAGCCTTTGATTTTGTCCGATGTACCCGACATGACTATCTCCTCATTGCCGAAAAGTCGCGGGCCAGGCTCACGCCTTGCCTACAACATAAGAACGCACGGGCTGCCCACCAGTTCCCTTCACCCGTCTGATGATCGCAACCAAACGTGGTGCGGCGCGTTGCTGTCGCGGATGAATTTGCTGCCGGTCGGGCAACAATTCCGGGGACACCACATCAATGCCAATGCTCGCGGACAACCTGCGTACGCTCCACGCTTCGCTCATGATCACAGCGCTTGTGATTGCAGCGCTTGTCCTGGGAGCTGATCTCCTCATCCCGCTCGCCATCGCAACGATTCTGTCCTTTATTCTCAGCCCCATCGTCAGAAAGCTCGTGCGCTGGCAATTTCCCCGCTCTCTGGCGGTGGCGATCGTCTTGGGTGGCGGGTTCATTTCGGCGGTGTCTCTGACGGCCGTTTTGAGTACGCAGATTTTGACGCTCACGGCGGAGCTTCAGACGTACCGCGAGAATCTCGTCGAGAAGGCGCGTTGGGTGTCGAGCCTCGGGCAGGGGACGACCACATTGCAGCGGGCGAGCGATGCGGTGGAGGCGATCGACGACGCCATTCGCCGTGAGTTTGATGATCCAACCAAGCAAACTGGAGGCCCGCGCGGTGGAATTACGACCACACCGGCACCACCGCCTGCGTCGGATGCCCAACCTGATGCGCAGCCGGCAGACGCCGAACCAAATTCCTTGATGGCCATATTCGACAAGATCGCCGGGCCGGGCACGACATTCGCACTCACGCTGCTCTTCACAATGTTCCTTCTCTTGCAGTATGAGGACATCCGCGATCGCATCATCCGGCTCGCCGGCACCGAAAACTTGAGCGGTACGACCGCAGCCATGAGCGACGCCGGCTCGCGTCTTTCGAAACTGTTCCTCACGCAAGCCGTGCTGAACGTCACGTTCGGCATTGTCACCGGCATCGTACTGGCGGTGATCGGCGTGCCTAACCCCATCCTATGGGGCGTTGTCAGTGCAATCGCGCGCTTTATTCCGTACGTTGGTTCGTTCATCGCCGCGGTACCGCCGATCATCCTGGCGGCTGGCGTCGATCCGGGCTGGAACACCGCGCTGGTGACGGCAACCTTCTTTCTCATTGCCGAGCCCGTCATGGGGCACGTGGTAGAGCCGGCGGTGCTCGGTCGCAGCATCGGGCTCAGCCCGTTCGCAATGGTGATTTCCGCCAGCTTCTGGGTGCTGATCTGGGGGCCGATAGGGCTCATTCTCGCTGCGCCATTGACGCTCCTTCTGGTTGTCATGGGGGCTTACGTTCCGCGCCTTGAGTTCGCCAGCGTGCTGCTGGGTGATCAACGCGCACTCGAGCCCCATCTCGACCTTTATCGGCGCATTCTCTCGGGCGACACGGCGGCGGCAATCGCACAGATGGAAGAAGAAGTCGAGGAGCAGGGTCTTGCGGCGTCCGTCGACGGATCGCTGCTGCCGGCGCTGCGACATGCTGCTTCCGACCAACGGCGCGGGCGCATCGATGAGTTACGCCGCGATGAGATCACCGAGACGGTCGACGATGTCGTCGACTACCTGGTTGAGTCCGTTCCAGCAGTTCCCGCTTCACCCGAACGGGCGCAGCGCGTGCTTGTGGTTGCGGCCCGCGGCCCCTTCGACGAACTGACGGCGAAGGTAACAGCCGCCGTTCTCGACAAGTCGCCGCGCATCGATGCTGAAGCTACCGCTGGCACATCGGGGCTCACGGCGCTGGCATCGCGGAAGGCCGAGGACGGAGAAGATCCCCTTGATGCCATCGTTCTGACGACGGCCGGAGGCGTGGACAGCCGGCTGCTCGGGATTCTCGCAAAGCGCACGCAGCAGCAATTTCCGAGCTGCCGTGTGCATGTGCTGGAAGCGGTGGAGCCGGGATTCGGTCTTGGCCGGCCGGGGTTGCCAGAGGGCATTGCGCTTTATCGAAGCGTGGCCGAGGCAATGGCCGCTCTCGACTTTGAACCGACCCGGAGCGATAGGCCAGCCTCATCCGCTCCAGCTGCTGCGACGGCAACGGCTGCGTAAACCCTCCCCCGCGGCAATCCGCCGTGTTCGCAAAAACGGCAGTGAACGCGGGAAACCTCCGGCTCGACAGTGCGTTGTTCGTGACGAGCCGGTCAAACGGCACACAACGCACATAGCAGAATAGGAGTTCATCATGAGATCCCTTCTTCTTTGGATCATTGGCGTGCCCATCTCCGTCATCATCCTGTTGAACTTGTTCAATGTCATCTGACGCGTTGAGCGGAGCGGCTGACTTCTTTGGGTACGATGAGGATCACATGGCCTCTGATGTCAGCGACTACGTCTCAGGGCGGCTCGATCCACTCGCGGCGCGAGATGTCGAGCAACGCGCAAAAATGGATGGACGGCTTGCTGCCGCCATTGTTGCTGCGAACGCGGTCCGCCGCCGCGTCGTGAAGCGATTAGAAGCGAAACAATGAAGCTGGAACTGAGCCATTCCCCGCTGCTTTTTCCTGGAATGCCGCGACTGGCGGCGTAAAACAATATCGAGGATTGATCATGAAAAGCACCTCACTCATCATTGCATCTCTGATGCTTTCTACCGCTGCCGTCGCACAGGATGCACCGTCACCGCCCGCCGTTACGACGACACCTCCGGCTGCAACGGAAACTGCCCCGGCACCGTCCACGGCGCCTGCTGAAATTCCGGCCTCGCCCGCACCGTCGGAATTGCCGTCGACCTCGGCCGACAACAGCGCTGCTCCGGTTCTCTCCGATGAGCAGGCGGCTGCTTTGAAAAACAAAGTTGTTTGGTCGAGTGACCAAAAGAACATCGGTGAAGTTGCCGATGTCGTACGCGATAGCTCGGGTCGCGTAACGGAAATGCATGCCGACATCGGCGGCTTCCTTGGTTTCGGCGAGACGCGCGTCCGCGTTTCTCCCGGCGAATTCAAGATTGTCAACGATCGCGTCGAGCTGACCCGGACCGAAGAACAGGCAGCGAACCTGCCGAAGGTCGTCGAGAACTAAACGGAAAGACTCCGGAGCAGATGCTCCGGAGTTTTTTTTGATCGTAGTAGATGGGAGGGAACCATCATGGGCGGCACCTGGAGGCGACGCGGGCAGACGTGGCAAGACGGCGAGTGGCGCCGTCCTGGGACAACAGGCGTAGATCTTGGAGATCGCGCGGAAATGGCTTTCGCTCGATTGCGAAAGATCCATGCCGCGAGCATTGCCAAACTTGAAAGCGATCAACACAGCTGTGCGCGCACGCCTGCACCATTCACTGGTGACGGTAATCCCGCCGGCGCACCCTTCGTCATCCAGCCCGAGTACCGCGGCTTTGAATGAACGCTATAGAGGGAACGAAAGCGTGACCCTCGTGCCTCGCCCTTCTGTCCGATAGGAGAGTTCGGCGTGCAGCGACTTGGTCATGGCCTGGATAATCCGCGATCCCAAGCCGGTTCCCTTGATCGTCCCTGATCCAGTCCAGCCGACACCATCGTCTTCGACAACGATCGTTGACCGATCACCCTCGTCTTTCGTGAGAATGATGCGAACCTCACCTGTCTCTCCGTCGGGGTAGGCGTACTTCAAGGCGTTCGTTACCAACTCGGTCACGACCATCGCGATAGAGATGGCACGGTCAGTTGACGTCACGACCTTTTCGTCCGCCTGCACCGTCAAGCCGTGTGTCCGCTTGCCTTCTCCTACGGCTGCCAAAAGATCGCTGGCAAGATTTTTCAAGTAAGCATCGAGATCTACGCTGCGTACATCCGAAGACGTGTAGAGTCGGCGGTGGATGCCCGCGATTGCGAGGATGCGCGCGCGCATTTCCGTCAAGGCTGCCTTGGCTGCTTCATCTTTGACGACATTCGATTGCAAGGTTGCCAGCGATGAAATCATGGCCAGCGAGTTGGCGACGCGATGATTGACCTCGGCGAGAAGCATTTCAGCCCTCTCCTTCGCGGCGAGAATGTCCTTCTGCGATTGCTCACGTTCGGCCACCAGCCGTTTCTTGGCCAGGGCATCGCCGATGGCCGCCACGATCAACTCACGATAGTTGCCGTTGATATCCTTCCAAACGTAGTCGCTGGCGCCTGTTCTTAAAGCCGACATGATGATGTTAGCGTCGTCCGAGCCAGTAACATAAATGATTGGCGCGCCGCCGGCGGCCGAGACGAGTTTTGGGATCAGGTCGAGACCGGTTTCAGATCCGAGATTGTGATCGAGCGCAATGACGTCGTAGCTCTTCTCCGACAGGCGCAGGAGCCCTTCGGCGCCTCCTGACGCATGGTCCACAATCATGTCATGACGCGACAAGGCCTTCTGGAGAAGCCGGGCCAGACCTTCGTCGTCGTCAATGTACAAAACGAATGTCATCTCTCGCGTCATGGTTGACGGGTGGTCATTACACACGTTTGTCGCAATCAATCCGCGACCGGCACTTGCATCACGGCAACGAACAAGCCGAGCTGGCGAATGGCATTTGCGAAACTGTCGTAGTTCACCGGCTTGGTGATGTAGACATTGGCGCCCAGATCATAACAGCGCTGGATTTCGCGTTCGTCGTCCGTGGTGGTCAAGACTACCACCGGAGATCGCTTCAGATGTGGATTTGTCTTGATCGTCTGCAGGATGTCGACGCCGCTCATATCCGGCAGATTGAGATCGAGGAGGATGAGCAGAGCCCGCTTTGCGCTGACGGCGCCAGTTTTGTCGTCGCCCAGCAGGTAATCGAAAGCCGCGTTGCCGCTCGCAATCGGCACGATATCATTCGTGACGCCAGCGCGTCGGATGTTCCGCTCGATCAGACGAGCATGTCCCTCGTCATCCTCGATCATCACGATGGTGACGGGATTGGCGTTATGGGTGTTCATGCCGTCTGCTCCTTAGCGCTCTGCATGGCCATTTTCTTCGGCAGGTCGACCACGAACGTGGTGCCTTCTCCGGGCTTGGATTGAACAGTCACGTCTCCGCCCATCATGCGGACGAGCGAGCGAACGTGCGCGAGGCCGATCCCTTCGCCTGGCCGATCGAGGCGTCCGGCGCGTCGGAAAAGTTCAAAGATACGTTTCAGATCGGCCTCTTCGATACCCCGCCCGTTGTCCGCAATGCGCAGCTTCACACGACCTCCGCTCTCTTCGGCAGAGACCGTGATGCGCCCGGGACGGTTCGGCGCCAGATACTTTACGGCATTATCGAGAATGTTGCCGACGATCTGCTCGATTGCGAGCCGGTCAGACACCACGGACGGAAGCGTGTCCGGCATGTCTACGGTTGTGCCCGCTTCGTCTATTTGGTGCTGGAGGCTCGCCAGCGAAGCCGTCACGGCGTCTAAAAGTTGAACGCGCTCGCGCTTCAGCTCGCGTCGACCTTCACGCGACAGCTTAAGGATCGCGCCGATGAGGCCGTCCATTTTTGTACTTGAGGATCGAATGAATCCCACGGATTCTGGAATATCTGAAGTCGCAAGCTCGGCTGCCCTGGCCCTGTCGTCTGGGGTTGCGTTTTCATTCTTGAAGTAATCCACGAGCTGAGTGGATGCGCTTTCCAGCTCGCTCGTAAAGCCCATGATGTTTACCAGGGGCGCGCGAAGATCATGGCTGACGATATAGGCGAAGCGTTGGATCTCCTCATTGGCTTGGGTCAGCGCAAGCGTGCGGTCATTCACACGTTCTTCCAGGTCGTTCGTCAGCTGCCGTAGGGATTCCTGGGCGGTGACCAGCTTTCCCGTGTTGTTCGCTACGATGTAGAATGCGAGCACCGCGAACGAAACAAGCAGGCCTGAGCCCAGGGCGGTCGTGATCGATAGGCGTTGGGCGGATTGAGCAAGTTCGGACAGCCCAGTTCCCACCGCAGTGTCGGCACGGGTCGTGATCGCTTCCAATTCCGTGCGGAGTTCGGCCATGTACTTCAAGCCGCGGTCGGTGGCGACGACCCGCAATGCCTCTTCTCGCTTGCCGCTTTTCGCTAGAGCGATTGTGTCTGCCATCTCCGCGAGCTTGGGCTCGACAATGGTCATGACCTTCGCGATGCGGGCCGTATCCGCGGGATCAACCCCGCGCGCGACGAGATCAGCCAAGCCTTTTCGCGCCTCTTCCAGTCCGTCGAAATAAGGAGGAAGATAGGCATCTTCACCCGTGAAGAGGTATCCGCGCTGCCCGGATTCAGCTCGCAATAGCCCCATATGCGTCTGGCGCGCGGCGATCCGAACCAATCGTTCGGACGCGATGGCTTCGGCTCGATTTGTCGTCTCGGATGAAAGCTTGAACGATGCGGCGACCAGCAACGACCAACATGCCTGCGCCCGCCACAATAAGTAGAATTGTGGACTGCACGTACGAGAGGCCAAGGGCACGGGTTGGCAAGCGATGCTCCGAAAGAGGAGTTTAGTCATTTCGTACATCATCTACACGAGAGCGATGTCTTTGGGGAGTTGATGATTTGGATCAGAACTGACTGGTTAAGATCCGCAGGCCGGCATCCACTTTGTCGACCAGTGATTCCCAGCCCGTACCGGAACCGTCCGGTGAGCCCGGCGTTTCTCAACAGAACTATTGCTACGGGAGCGGACAATGACCGAATACCGAGATGCCCTTTCGACTTTACATACGACGCTCGTGGACAGCCGCAACGGCTATGAAGAGGCGCTGAAGGACGCGGGGAAGTCTGGCCTCGTCACGCTTTTCGAAGAGATGGTGGCCCTCCGGCAGCAGACGTCCGTTGAGTTGGAACCTCTGCTCCTCAAAGCTGGAGCGGAGCCCGACGACGACGGATCATTCATGTCCACAGTCCACCGAACCATCATCAGCTTCCAGTCGATGTTAACCGACCTCGACGAGACGGTTCTTCCAGGTTTCATCGACGGTGAAAAGCGGATCCTCGGCTATTACGACGAAGCGATATCGACAGCACCGCAAGCTGATCGTGAGGTGCTCCTACGACAGCGGGCAGACCTCTCAGACCGTATAGAGGAAATGGAACGCCGACGGTCGAAGGCGGCTTGAAGTGATGTCGTACTCGAGCATCGAATTGAAATCTGCAGGCACTCCCGTCATCCCCCCCGACCGACAATGCCTGCAGTAGAGGCGAGCCCGTGTCCCCCCGCGCGGCTCGCCTCACCCTCTTCTCAGCATTCGAAACCGTTGCTTATTTTGGAGACGCCCCATGAAGATCGAAAACCTCAACGACCTGTTCCTGCATACGCTGCAGGATATCTATTTTGCCGAGAAGCAGATCGTGAAAGCTCTGCCAAAAATGATGAAAAAGACCGACAGCCCTGAGCTTGGCAAAGCCTTTGAAAGCCACCTCGCCGAGACCGAAGAGCAGGTCACGCGGCTGGAGCAGGTTTTCGAGATGCTTGGTCAAAAGCCCAAGGCGACGAAGTGTCCGGCTATCGAGGGCATTATCGAGGAAGCCAACGAACTGATCGCCGACATTAAGGACCCCGACACACGGGACGCTGGAATGATTGCCGCCGCGCAGGCCGTTGAGCATTACGAAATCACGCGCTACGGCACGCTGGTCTCCTGGGCCGAGATGCTCGGGATGCAGGATGCCGCAAAGGTCCTGGGCCAGACGCTGAAGGAAGAGTATGGCGCGGACCAAAAGCTGACGAAGCTGGCGGAGAGCCGGCTCAACAAGGAAGCCGCCGAGTAACGGTGCGCCTTTCAAATTAATGAAGGCCCGGAGAATGCTCCGGGCCTTTTACTTGTCTTCGCCAAGAAGAGGAGGACAGGGGGTGCCCGTCCTCCTAGTTCGGCGAGCGTGACAGCCCGCCTCACGGCTGCATTTTATGGCAGCGCGTACAC
>CAVPTI010000006.1:0-31265 GCA_963708775.1 uncultured Alphaproteobacteria bacterium
GAAGAACCTTCGAGAAACAAGAGGCGCGCGGGGTCGCGGAAAGGCCGGAACATACTGAGCGGCGGCTTGAAGTCAAGCGGGGCAGCCAAGCTACAAGCCGCGCCCCTTCAGCACGGCCCGCCGGAACGCCCCTGAACGCCAGAAATAGAAGGGGATCTCGGGCACTCCCGTACCGTCGAGGGCCACCCTGAGGTCCGCTAACACCATGCGCGTTATGGAAGGTAAATCATGGTCAGAAACCTTATCCAGGGCGAACCAGCCGATCTCTGACAGTTCCCCGTCGGTTCGCGAGACGACAGCACGCACAGCTGAAGCCTCCGCCAGAAAGAAGCGCGTATCGTACCGCCGCGGCCGCCCCGGTGGGGTGATCGCCCGCGCGATGTACCGGAGCTGGTTGAGATCGGGACGCACGCCGGATTGCAACAAGGCGTCCCAACCCGCGTGCGACGCGTCGGCCTCGACCGGTCCATACACTGAGACCAGATAGCCGGTCTCCTCGAACGTCTCACGGATCGCAGCACTGACGAACGCGCGCATTCCACGCTCAGGATCGGCATGCCGAACGCCACGCCTCAGGCAATCAAGATCATGTGCCGGCAGGGCTCCGGCCGCCGTCACGTCACCATCGCTAAGTTCAACCCGCCCGCCGGGAAACACATACTTGTCCGGCAGGAACACCGCATCTGGCCGCCGGCGGCCCATCAATATCCGCGGCTCAGGACCGCTCCGGTCCACGACGATCAGCGTCGCCGCGAGCAGCGGACGTCCCTTGAATTCTTTGGCAGCGCTGGGCGGCACGAGGATGGACGACGTCACGCGGCCCGGCTCACGCTTGCGAAGCTGGCTGCGGTTCTGGATCGGGCTCATCCGTCTCGCCACCGAACCCGTGCATGCGCAGCGCCCACTGAAGGCCGACAAGTCCGCCCTTCACCTTCGGCAGCAACCACAAACTCAAGAACAGCGTCAGCGGCAGCCAGATAACGAGATGCACCCACGTCGCCGGCGCGAGCGTCTGCTCAAGCACCAGGAGCCCACCGATGACGATGTGCCCGACGATGAACATGGTGAAATACGGCGGCGCGTCGTCGGCACGCTGGTGGTGCAGCTCCTCACCGCAGTTCGCGCAAACGGGAACGACCTTCAGATAGCTGTCGTAGAGCTTGCCGGTGCCGCACGCGGGGCACTTGCAGCGGATGCCGTTCATGACGGCTTTCGGCCATGGCCGATCGTTGATGGGATCGGCCGGCACATTGGTATAAAACTTATCCATGAAGCCAACTTGGTGCCGAAGCAGAGCGCGGTCAAGGCAAGGACGACGCGCTGAGACGCGATCTATCGGCGCGGTCGCCGTTGCCGCGTCATATGACGTCCGCGCGGACCTTTCACGGCCTTCAGAACGTGCCGGTGACCTTCCGACATCATCTCGAACCGCAACGCTCCCGCCGACGGGATCGCCTCCACGAGCTTGACCTCGACATCATCGCCGAGCCGGAACGTCACGCCCGTGCGGCTGCCGACGAGCGCGTGCGCCTCCTCGACGTGATGAAAGTAATCCTGCCCCAGCGTGGAGATCGGCACGAAGCCGTCGGCCCCCGTATCCTTCAGCCGCACGAACAGCCCCGATCGCGTCACGCCGCCGATGCGCGCCTGGAACACCGCGCCAATCCGATCGGCAAGATGCAACGCCACGAGCCGATCGATCGTCTCGCGTTCGGCCGCCATCGCGCGCCGCTCCGCATCCGAGATGGACTGCGCGATCGCCGGCAGCCGCGGGATCTCTTCATCCGACAGCCCGCCGTCGCCAAGTTTCAGAGCGCGGATGAGCGCCCGATGCACAAGCAAATCCGCATAGCGCCGGATGGGCGAGGTGAAATGCGCATAGCGCGCGAGGTTCAATCCGAAGTGCCCGATGTTTTCGGGATTGTACTCCGCCTGCGCCTGCGACCGCAGGATCACTTCGTTGACGAGTTCCGGCACCGGCAGCGACTTCGCAGCCGACAGCACCTTGTTGAACGCGCCCGGCTTCAGCGACCCATGCGGCGGGATTTCAAGATCGAGCGTCTCGAGAAAATCGCGCAGCGACTTCAGTTTCTCTTTCGACGGCGCATCGTGGATGCGATAGACGAGCGGCGACTTCCTCTGTTCCAAGCTCTCGGCGGCGGCGACATTCGCCTGGATCATCATCTCTTCGATGAGCTTGTGCGCTTCGAGCCGTTCGGGAATGAACACGCCGGCAATCCGCCCATTCTCGTCGAGGCGGATCTTGCGTTCCGGCAAATCGAGGTCGAGCGGTTCGCGCCGGTCACGCGCGGCTTTGAGCGCCTGATAAGCCGCCCACAGCGGCTTCAGCGCCGCCTCCATCAGCGGCGCGGCTTTCTCGTCCGGGTTGCCGTCGAACGCCGCCTGCGCCTGTTGGTACGACAGCTTCGCCGCCGACCGCATCATTGCACGCAGGAACGTATGCCCGCGCTTGTCGCCATGGCGGTCGTAAACCATGCGCACCGCGAGGCACGCCCGATCCTCGCCTTCACGCAGCGAGCACAGGTCGTTTGAAATCTTCTCCGGCAGCATCGGCACGACGCGATCGGGAAAATAAACCGAGTTGCCGCGGATCTGCGCTTCGCGGTCGAGCCGCGTCGCGGGCCGCACATAGTGTGAGACATCCGCGATCGCGACGATCACGATATGCCCGCCCGGGTTTCTCGGATCGGTATCGGATTCCGCGAACACCGCGTCGTCGTGATCGCGCGCGTCCACCGGATCGATGGTCAGCAGCGGAATGCCGCGCAGATCCGTGCGACCGGCCAACTGTGGCGGCTTCAGATCCCGCGTCTCGTCGATCACGCTCTCGGGAAAATCGTCCGGAATGCCGTGCGCGTGCACCGCAATCAGCGACACCTTGCGCTCGTCTTCCGGATTGCCGAGCGCTTCCACGATGCGTGCGCGCGGTGTCGTGAACCGGCCGGTCTTGGCGAGTTCGAAGCGCACGAGATCGCCGTCCTTGGCGTCCTTCTCGTCACCCTTGTGCACCGGCCAGGATTTCAGTTCCTTGCGATTGATCGGCTCGATCGACCCGCCGCCCCGCGCGTTCGCGCGATAGACGCCAAGCAACCGCCGCTGATCACGCGGCAGCTTCTTGATCGCCTCGCCCTCGAACTTGAACCCCGCGACATCCACCTCGTCGAGTTTCGTGATCCGCGCCATAACGTGATCGCCGATGCCCGGCACGCGATCTTCATCCGCCGTGATGCGCGCGAGCGTGCGCGCCAAAATCAGCACGCGCGGCTTGGCGCCTTCTTCCGCGTCCCAGATGACCGGTTCGCCGATCAGATCGCCGTCGCGATCGCGCCCCGTGATTTCCAGCGCCACGATGGAGGGCAGCGATCCCGTCTCGCGCAATTCCTTGCGCGCACCCGCAAGCGTGCCCTCGTCTGCCATCATGGCAAGGAGCTTCTTCAGTGCGATCTTGTCGCCGCCCTTGATGCCGAACGCGCGCGCGATCTCGCGCTTGCCGACCTTGCCCTGCGCACCTTCGATGAAAGCCAGCACCTGCTCGCGCGTCGGCATCCCGTCGTCGCCACTCGGATGCGCGCGGCCGCCGTGCGCCCGCCCATCCTTCGTTCGTCCCTGCCGCCCGCGATCATCCCGCCGCGTATGCGAAGTCGTCTGCCCCCGGTCGGGCTTGCGCGCCATGTCTCTTCAGTCTCGCTGCTGCTGCCTCTACAAGCCGTCTTCGCACAGGCAGGGGTGATTTGGAAAGCGGAAGGGGGTGGGGAGGTAGCGCTGGAAGGGCTCTCCGTTATTGGTCTCCACCGCTAATGCCAACCCAAAGACCGTCATCCCGGCGAAGGCCACCGCTCGCGCCACACCCAAGCCTGTCATCCCGGGCCTTGTGCGCGGGACCCATTGAGCAACATACTCCGCCAAATGAAGACGTACTTCGTCTACATCCTCGCGAGCCGCCCGCAGGGCACGCTCTCCATCGGCGTGACGAATTCCATCATCGACCGCATCGATCAACATCGCGCCGGCCTTGGCTCAAAGTTCACCGCCCGCTATAAAGTCCACACCTTGGTCTGGTTCGAACTCCACTCCGACATCACCGCCGCCATCCAACGCGAGAAGTCGCTCAAGGAGTGGCCCCGCGCCTGGAAGATCAATCTCATCGAACGAGACAATCCCCGCTGGTCCGACCTCTATCCAACGCTGCCGGGTGTGGCTCCCGTGAAAAAGCTCTAGCGGCTAGCCCACCGCCCATCGCCACACCACCGCTATCAGTTCACCGCCCGCGCATCCCCTCAAATGTCATCCCGGGGCTTGGCCCCGGGATCCATGGTTCAATGTTGTGGCGGTCATTGTTTGTGGCAGCAGCGCAGCACCCAATCCACCGCCATCACCCGCTGCCCAATGGGTCCCGGGCACACCGGCCTACGCCGGTGCAGGCAAGGCCCGGGATGACACCTGTGGGGTGCTGAGTGCGGGGGCCAAACCACTCCGTTCAAGCTAACCTCGGCCAGCATCAGATCGGCCCGCAGTCACTTATCTCACCCAACGCCCACGCCACCCCACCGCTGTCATCCCGGCATTTATTGCCGGGACCCATTCTTCATCTTGTTGTGGCGGTATGTTTTTGTGGCATCAGCGCAGCGACATCCGCACGCCATCACCCGCTGCTCAATGGGTCCCGGGCACGAGGCCCGGGATGACACCTGTGGGGTGGTGAGTGGGGTGGTTCCCCACCTCCGACAGTTTTGCAACGACTTAGAGGATAAACTCCTCCGGACCATCACTTTTGGACTTCGTTGATGCTGCGGCAAGACGAGCGGATGTGCTCTGATCCGCGGCGAGAAGCGCGTGAACCTCTTTCGCAATGTCTTCCGCAGATCGGTTGAGGCGCGGGAGTGCTTGCTGTTTAGAGATGAAACCTGTTGGATCTTCTCCCATCTTGAAAGAGATGATTTTCACACCTCTAGCCACTGCGAAACCAATTTCCTGCTGAGTCCATACGCTGGCCGAAAACCCCTTGGTATGGATTGCTAAAAACCCGTCCATTGAATGCAGTGCGCGCTCGATCTCCTCTTGCCAGATCGTGGTGGGGTGGATGTCCTGGTGGGCGACGAAGCTACTTGCTGCCACCTCTAAATCTGCGGCCATCTCCGTTAGAAGTTCCGAAGAGACACCTCGCAGCGTCATTTTTGCATAGACGGCCTTGCTATTGCCGAAGGCGTCGAACGAGTGAGGCGTATCGATCTTGTATTCCGAAAGATACATATCAATTTCTTGGAACGTATATCGGCGCTGGAGTTCTCTGGCAATTGCATCGATAAATTGGATTTTCTGAGACGCACGCATCCATCGCTATCCGTTATCGTGTGCTGGTATCAGAACGTGAAGGCCGGGTGTTTCCACCCGGCCCCTGAACTCCCCGCCTCAACTGCACCCGCTCGTGCTTCCGCACGTCTCACACTTCAAACACGTGCCGTTCCGCACCATCGTGAAGTTCTGGCACTCGGGGCAGGAGACGCCTTCGTATCCGCGCACCTTGGCTTCCGAGATGCGCTGCTTGAACAACTCAGCCTTGGTCAGAACCGGCTCGGCCGAAACGGTCGAGCGGGCATACATGACTTCGGTGTCTGCCTTGAGAACCGTGTTGCCCAGCGTCGTCGGCCCTTCGCCATAAAGACCGGTCACGGGCTCCGGCACGGCATGGTAGGCGTCCGACACACCGCCGCTGGACGCCGACTGCGTGTGCGTGCGGCTGACGAGGCGCACCGGATTGCCGCGTACGAGACCCTTGGACACCATCTTCTGCACCTGCGGCAGATTGAGCGCCAGTTGCTCGTCCGTTGTGTCGTCCGAAGAGCCAAGGCCCGTCTCGCCGACGATTTCGCGCGGATCGACATGCGCCAGATCGTGACGGCCAAGATACGAAACGGCAAGTTCGCGGAAGATGTAGTCGAGGATCGACGTCGCGTTCTTGATCGTTTCGTTGCCCTGCACGAGACCCGCCGGCTCGAAGCGCGTGAAGGTGAAAGCCTCCACGTATTCTTCCAGCGGCACGCCGTACTGCAGGCCGAGCGAGATCGCGATGGCGAAGTTGTTCATCAACGAGCGGAAGGCAGCGCCTTCCTTGTGCATGTCGATGAAGATCTCGCCGACGCGGCCGTCGTCGTACTCACCCGTGCGCAGATACACCTTGTGCCCGCCGACACTGGCCTTCTGCGTGTAGCCCTTGCGGCGAGCCGGAAGCTTCTCGCGCTCGCGCGCTTCTTCTTCCTTCACGTAAACGACGCGCTCGATGATCTTCTCGACGATCCGTTCCGTGACAGCCGCCGTGCGCGCCGCCATCGGTGAGGCGACGAGGGCTTCGACCGCCTCTTCCGCATCATCGGCATCGTCCGCCAGAAGCTGCGAGTTCAGCGGCTGCGACAGCTTCGAGCCGTCGCGGTAGAGCGCGTTCGCCTTTACTGCCAGACGCCAGGAGAGCATGTAGCTCTGCTTGCAATCTTCCACCGTCGCATCGTTCGGCATGTTGATCGTCTTCGAGATCGCACCCGAGATGAACGGCTGTGCCGCCGCCATCATGCGGATGTGGCTCTCGACCGACAGATACCGCTTGCCCTTGCGGCCGCACGGGTTGGCGCAATCGAACACCGGCAGGTGCTCCGCCTTCAGGTGCGGCGCGCCCTCGAGCGTCATCGACCCGCAAACGTGCTCGTTGGCCAGTTCCACGTCCTTCTTCGAAAACCCGAGATGGGCGAAGATGTCGAACGACGGATCGGAGAGCTTCTCAGCCGGAACCTTGAGCGTGTCCTTAAGGAAGTCTTCGCCGATCACCCACTTGTTGAACACGAACTTGATGTCGAACGCGGTGCCGAGACCACCCTCGATCTTGGCCAGAACTTCATCCGTGAAGCCCTTGGCCTTCAAAGTCGCGTGGTTGATCGACGGCGCCTGCTTCATCGAGCCGTGACCGACGGCGTAGGCTTCGATTTCGGCGATCTGGCTTTCCCGATAGCCGAGGAAACGCAGAGCTTCCGGCACGGCCTGGTTGATGATCTTGAAGTACCCGCCGCCGGCGAGCTTCTTGAACTTCACCAGCGCGAAGTCGGGTTCGATGCCGGTCGTGTCGCAATCCATGACGAGGCCGATCGTGCCGGTGGGCGCGACGACAGTGGACTGGGCGTTGCGGTAGCCGTGCGACATGCCGAGTGCGAGCGCCTCATCCCAGGCAGCCTTGGCAGCCGCGATGAGACGCTTGTCCGGGCAGTTCGCGTGATCGAGCGGCACCGGCGTGATGCTGAGATTTTCGTATCCCGCAGTCTCGCCGTAAGCCGCGCGGCGATGATTGCGCATCACGCGCAG
The DNA here is from genome assembly GCA_963708775.1 of uncultured Alphaproteobacteria bacterium. Taxonomy (GTDB): domain Bacteria; phylum Pseudomonadota; class Alphaproteobacteria; order Rhizobiales; family Hyphomicrobiaceae; genus JAGVSR01. Next base: position 7,366 of record CAVPTI010000006.1, read on the forward strand.
CATGTCCTGCTTGTTGGGCTCAAAGCCGGGGAACGGCCCGAGTTCCTTGGCCATTTCAGCCGAGGTCGCATACGACACGCCCGTCATGATCGCGGAAATCGCACCGCACAGCGCGCGACCCTCATCCGAGTCGTACGAAATGCCCGATGCCATCAGCAGACCGCCGATGTTGGCGAAGCCGAGCCCAAGGGTCCGATAACGATACGACAGCAGCGCGATTTGCTTCGACGGGAACTGCGCCATCGTCACCGAGATTTCGAGCACGATCGTCCACAGACGGCAGGCGTGCTCGTAAGCTTCGATGTCGAACGACTTGTCGGCCCGGCGGAACGTCATCAGGTTCATCGAGGCGAGGTTGCACGCCGTGTCGTCGAGGAACATGTATTCCGAACATGGGTTCGACGCCCGGATCGGACCCGACTGCGGGCAGGTGTGCCAGTCGTTGATCGTCGTGTGGAACTGGATGCCCGGGTCGGCAGATGCCCACGCGGCATGACCGATGGACTCCCACAGATCACGGGCCTTCAGCGTCTTGGTGACCTTGCCATCCTTACGCGCGGTCAGCTTCCAGTCGCCATCAGCTTCGACCGCGTTGAGGAACTCGTCTGTCACGCGCACCGAGTTGTTCGAGTTCTGACCCGATACCGTGAGGTAGGCCTCGCTGTCCCAGTCGGTGTCATAGATCGCGAAGTCGATGTCCTTGTAGCCCTGGCGCGCGAACTGGATGACGCGCAGCACATAGTTCATCGGCACCTGATCGCGGCGGGCTTCCTTGATGGCAGCCTTCAGCTTCGGGTTCTTCATCGGTTCGAAGCACGCGTCGTCGTCTGCCTCGCAGTTGACGCAAGCCGACATGACGGCCTTGAGACGCTTCTGGCAGATCTTGGAGCCCGTCACCAGGGCGGCGACCTTCTGCTCCTCCTTCACCTTCCAATCGATGTATTCCTCGATGTCGGGATGATCGACATCGACGACGACCATCTTGGCTGCGCGCCGTGTCGTGCCGCCCGACTTGATGGCGCCGGCAGCGCGGTCACCGATCTTCAGGAACGACATGAGCCCCGACGACCGCCCGCCGCCCGAGAGCTTTTCATTGGCGCCGCGCAGTGCCGAGAAGTTCGAGCCCGTGCCCGAGCCATACTTGAACAGGCGCGCTTCACGGACCCACAGATCCATGATGCCGTTCTCGTTGACGAGATCGTCCTCGACCGACTGGATAAAGCAAGCGTGCGGCTGCGGATGCTCGTAGGCCGACGACGACACAGTCAGTTCACCTGTGACGTGATCGACGTAGTAGTGGCCCTGGCCCGGCCCATCGATGCCGTAGGCCCAGTGCAGGCCCGTGTTGAACCACTGCGGCGAGTTCGGCGCCGCCATCTGCATGGCGAGCATGTAGCGGTGCTCGTCGAAGAACGCCTGCGCGTCCTCTTCCGTCGTAAAGTAGCCGCCCTTCCAACCCCAGTAGGTCCACGTGCCGGCCAGTCGGTCAAACACCTGCCGTGCGTCGCTCTCACCCGCCGTCCGTTCCTTCTCGGGCAGATCCTTCAGCGCCTTCTCATCGGCCACCGAACGCCACAGCCACGAGGGGACCTGCGTCTCTTCGATCTTGCGCAGCGCCTTGGGCACGCCGGCCTTGCGGAAATACTTCTGCGCGAGAATGTCGGCAGCGACTTGGCTCCAGTGCTCGGGCACCTCGAAGCCTTCCAGCCGGAAGACCACCGAACCATCAGGGTTCTTGATCTCGGAGGTGGCGCGCCGGAATGCGATTTTTGCGTAAGGCGACTGGCCAGCGTCCGTAAATCGCCGCGTGATCTTCATAGTGCCCCCATGATGAAAAAAAGGGGGTGCTGTACGCGGAACAAGTGCACCCTGTTTGCAATCCGCCGTCGCCCTGTCATGCGATCCGTCGCCTCAGATCCCCACGCGCGCATCGGGTGCGGAGACGTCTGACTGTGGCCGTTCCCTCACGGCTGAGACAGGTCGTCCGCAAAACTCGAATACGGGGCCAACAGGCCCGAACAGATGATGGAGAGAAGCGCCCCGGAAGCATCACACGTCGATCGGCGGCTGAGAGGAAAGGTGGCGCAATTCGGACCGCCCGTCACGAAGTGTTGGGGGTGTAGGTGGAAGGCGGCTACTAGATGTAGTGGTGTGGGTAACTTGGGGATTGACCAGCCTGTGAGGCCGGATTCTCCGCGGTTTGCGCGAGGGTGCCTGCGGAGGAGGGGGTGTGAATTGACGGATCAACTAAGTGTCCGAACACCACTTACGAGCAAGCTAGGACGATTCCGGCGACCACAGTGTGGCCGTTGAGCCGCGGTCCTTGGCGCACTAGACAGAGCCCCGCCACGGTCCTACACGCAAGGCGAGCAACGACACCCGATCGAGGGGCACGAATGGGCCTGTTTACGGAAATCTTCAGCTGGTGGGGCGGCAACACGTGGGGCACGCGCTTCACCTTGTGGCGTCACGGCCGCTTCGTTGGCGAGGACGAATTCGGCAACCGGTATTATGAACAAAAGTCCGGCCGCCCTGGCCCGCTGGATCGCCCGCGTCGATGGGTGACATACAAGACCATGTCCGAGGCGTCGCAGATTCCGCCCGGCTGGCATGGCTGGATGCATCACACGGTGGACGAACCGCCGACCGCGGGCTCCTACACGCCTCGCCCCTGGCAGAAGGCGCACGAGGCGAACCCGACAGGCACGCCGGCAGCGTACCGCCCTGCCGGATCGATCCTCACGGCATCCGCATCCCGTCCCCGTGCAACAGGCGACTATAAGCCTTGGCAGCCTGACTAAGCGCGAGCTGACGTGGCGCGATCTTAGTCGCGACACGATCGCATCCCACTGTGTCAGCTATTGTATCCATGGTAGTCCGGTCGAAGAGCTTTCTTGAAGAAGCTCCTCGCAATGATGAGATCCCCGTCAGGCATGGCGCGCCGATTTATTTTGCCAAAGCGTATTTTGGGGCTCGCGATTGCCGCGTCCGCAGTCGTGCCGTCCGCGCATGCCGAACGAATCGACAACAAGGTCGCCGTCTTCTCGGCTCTCGACAAAGTCACGGCCACCATCAAAACACTCACCGTTCCGCTGAATGAAACGCGCGAGTTCGGCGCTCTGAAGGTCACGCCGCGCGTGTGCTATTCGCGGCCACCCACTGAACAGCCCAAGACAACCTCGTTTGTCGAAGTGCAGGAAGTGCAGCTCGACGGCCAGGAGAAGAAGATTTTTTCCGGCTGGATGTTTGCTGAAAGCCCCGGCCTCAATGCCGTCGAGCATCCCGTGTTCGACGTCTGGTTGACGGGATGCGAAGAACCCAAGAACCCGGTCGCGGCCACCGCGCCCGCAGAAGGCGTCACTGATGGTGTGACGGATCCGACCGTGGGCGAAGCTCCTGTCGACGACTTACCACGCCGCCGGGTCAGGCGCTGACGCGTCACTCACCCCATGACGACTGCAGGTATTCAGATTTGCTGATCCGCGTCAGCCATGGCACGCTGCAGCGACGTGTGCGGGACGCCACAATCCAGAGGAGCGAACATGATGTCACGTTTTCTTGCCGCGCTGCTGCTGGGGGTATCGCTGGCCAGCCCCGCTTCGGCGGACGACGTGGCGCCCGACAAGCTGGTCGACGCCCTGAACAACATCTTCGGCAAGTACGCCAAGACCCGCGCAAGCCATTCCAAGGGCCAGTGCGTCAAGGGGACGTTCACGCCGGATGCAGGTGCGCCGGCAGTGTCGAAAGCCGCCTTCCTCGCGGCTCCGGTGCCGGTCCTCGGGCGCTTCTCGTTCGGCGGCGGCAACCCGCAAGCATCCGACAAGGAGAAGTCCCCGCGTGGTCTCGCCGTGCGCTTCGATCCCGGCGGGCCGGCGCAAAACGAGTTCGTATTCCTGTCGGCGCCGATCTTTTTTGCTCGCAGCGCCGATGAGGCATTGGAGTTCCTGAACGTCCGCGCAGGAGCGGCGGCAGGCAAACTCGATAAGGCCAAGGTCAAGGCGTTCACCGACGCCCATCCGTGGACCGCCAAGCAGGGCGCGTGGGTTGCGGCCAAGCCGGTTCCGGCAAGTTACGCGGGTCTTCCCTATTTTAGTATCCACGCATTCGAGGCCACGGCTGCGGACGGCACTAAGACGCCGGTCAAGTTCAAGTTCGAGCCACTGGCCGGCGAACTTGGTCTCACCGACGACGAAGCGAAAGCCAAGGAAGAGGGTTTCTTCACCGCCGAACTCGATCAGCGCCTGAAAAGCGCCCCCATCGATTTCACGCTCGTCGCCGTGGTTGGCACCGCAAGCGACCCCGTGGATGACCCGACCGTCGAGTGGCCCGAGGCGGAGCGCAAAAAGATCCCGCTCGGCAAGCTGTCGATCACGGGGCCTGAGTCGAACGAAACGTGCGATGCCTCCACCTTCGATCCGACCAATCTCGCCGACGGCCTGGCGGGATATCCCGGCGACAGCGTGCTTCCCGCCCGGTCAGGCGCCTACGCCGTATCCCTCACGCGGCGGAGCGAATAATCGGGCCTGTTCCAGCCGGAACAGCCGGCGGCCTTTGGAGTTGCGATGCTGAGTTCAGTTTGGAGGTCCTCTCCAGCCTGTCTCAGCGTCGTCTCGAAGGAACCTGCGCCATGACCGATAAACGTCTGATCGCCGCCGATGCGCTTTTCATGATCTTCTACATCGGCATCGCCGCGGCCCTGATCGGTGTCCTCGCCGCCGTCGGCATTCTCTATGCCACCGGCTATGAACTGGACGCGCTTCATGTTGGGGCTGCCTGGGTCGGCCTTGTAGGCCTCTTTGTACTCCCCATCCTGCCTAAGCTCTACCGCACGCTGATCGGCCAGCCGTTCACGTGGCGGCAAAACACCGTTCTCGGCGGCGTCATCGAGAACTGATCCGATCACTTCGAAAGCAAGCGGGCAACCTTGGGCGCGAAGTAGGTCAGAATGCCCGCAGCGCCTGCCCGCTTGAAGGCGAGCAGGCTCTCGATCATCACCTTGTCTGCATCGAGCCAACCCCGCTCGGCCGCCGCCAACAGCATCGCGTACTCGCCCGACACCTGATACGCGAAGGTCGGCACCTTGAACGTCTCCGACACGCGCCGCACGATGTCGAGATAAGGCATCCCGGGCTTCACCATGACGAGATCAGCCCCCTCAGCGATGTCGAGCGCCACTTCACGCAGAGCCTCGTCCGAATTGGCGGGGTCCATTTGGTAGGTACGCTTGTCGCCCTTCAGCGTTGATGATGATCCGACCGCATCCCGGAATGGCCCGTAGAACGCGCTCGCATACTTGGCCGCATACGACATGATCTGCGTGTCGTGATGCCCCGCCGCCTCAAGTGCGCGCCGGATCGCGCCGATACGCCCATCCATCATGTCTGACGGCGCCAGGACATCGCATCCCGCAGCTACCTGATTGAGCGACTGCTTGACCAGTGCCGCGACCGTCTCGTCATTGAGAATGACGCCCTCGCGCACAAGGCCATCGTGGCCGTGGCTCGTATAGGGATCGAGCGCCACGTCGAGAATGACCCCGAGATCGATGCCCGTCTGCTTGATCGCCCGCGTTGCGCGGCAAACGAGATTGTCCGGATTGAACGCCTCGCGCGCGTCGTCTGTCCTGAGCCTGGGATCGGTGTAGGGAAAAAGCGCCACCGCCGGAATGCCCAGCGACGCCGCCTCGCGCGCCGCCTCGACGATCAAGTCGATCGACAGCCTCTCCACGCCCGGCATCGATGGGATCGGCTCGCGCTTGCCCGTGCCTTCGAGGACGAACAGCGGCCAGATTAGGTCCGACGCCGTCAGCGCGTTCTCGGAGACGAGAGCCCGCGCCCACGGCGCACGCCGGTTGCGGCGGGGGCGGATGTGCGGATAGCCGCCGGGCGCGCCAGATAGATCAGAAGTGTCGGTCATGTGCGGAAAGCTCGAATATCGCGATCGTGAGTGAACCGCGCGTGACCATAGGGGGATCACGGCCACGCGCAAGGGGAGCCGACGGCGACGCGACGGTCAACGGGGGAGGCGCCGCCTGCTCAATCGCAGATCTTCTTCACCTTCCGCGGGGCCATATCGACATGGAAATGGTTACGATGCGCATTGTTTGCCTCAGGCCCAAGCGTCGTGCCGAAAATCTGGCAGGCTGCCGTATGGGCGCCCTTGAGGAAAGACTGCATACGGCGTGGCGGTTCAGCCGTCGTCTCCGGTCCACCTAGATGCTGCGGCGCCACTCCAAAGGATGGCTTTTCAGCAGGTGGGTTAATGCCGTCGGCAATCGTCTTTCGCACGACGACGCCAGTCGCTTCGCTGGCGGCCGTAGCCGGAGCAGTCGTCGGCGCGACGGCTGGACGCGCGATCTTTGCTGCCTCTGCGGCTGCTTTTTCGGCGGCCTTCTTCAGTGCATCTTCCCGTGCCGCGATATCGCGTTGGGTCTCGCCCCAGCCCGTCAGCACCACCGCAGTTTCACCCTTCGAGGTCACGAAACTTCTGATGTCGAGGGCATTCGCGCGGCCGTGTTCGGAAAGCTTCGTCTTCGTCCGACCGTACGCATTCCGGCAGGAATAGTCGCTCATGCTCTCGATCTTGATCACATCGGCTCCCAACGATTTGCGCGCCAGCGGCTGCAGATCCTTGGTGAGCCAGGTGTGCAGCGCGCCGACCATGCCGCATGTGAGAACCGGCGGCGGCGACAGTGCAACTTCGGGCTTCTTGCCGATCGTGATCAGACGCACCGGCGCCGGCGCGCCGCAATCCCCCTGCCGAAATGCCGGCTCGGGAATCGTCACTGCATCGATTTTCTCTAGAATGGTTTTGCACATCGCCTGAGCGGCAGCGATCTCCTCGGCCGGCCACTCGGTCGGAACAGGAGCGGGCTTTGCCTTCGCGTCGGCCTCCTCCTTTGCTTCATCGATGGTCTTCGGCCAGACGCCGGGCGCCGCGCCAGTGGCAGGCGTGTTGGAGGCGGCCGGCTCCCCCGACTTGACGAGCGGCTGACCCTTCGCGTCCTTGGGCTTTTTGAGCGGCAGCGGCACATCTTCGGCCGACGCAAAACTCGCGAGCCCGACGACCATGAGAAGCACGATTGCGAAAACCCTCATGTGTCCGGTCTCGCCTGAGGATATGCGCACTGCCAAACTCGCTGACGGGGCCCTGATCAGATCCATCTGCTGATGTGGGTCTTGATCCGGACCATTGCAACACAAGCCGGAGTTCTCATGGCGGATGGGCCACACCTGTGACCCGCGTGGTGGTTTTCTCCGAACCAGTGGGACTGTATAGCGGTGCACTGCCGATCACAACCGCGCGTGCTCTCGAATAGCGGTCGCATCGGCACGACAACGATGCAATCTGTGGAAAGGCCAGCTGTGGAAAGTCGAGGCGTGACCGACGTGAGCGAACCGCTACAAGACGATATGCTCCTCGAACAACTGGGTTCGGCGTCCGTAATCACGTTGCAGCGCACGCGGGCGCTCAATGCATTGACGATTGCGATGCGGGCATCGCTGGCTGCGTGGTTCCCGAAATTCTCGCGCGATCAGAACGTCTATGCTGCCATCATCCGATCGGCCTCGCCCAAAGCCTTTTCTGCCGGATCCGATGTGCGCGAAGTCGTACACCTCGGCCAGACGGATATGGAAGCTGCGCGCCAGGCCTTCCGCGATGAGTATGCGCTCAACTGGCGCCTTGAATGCTTCTCCAAACCCACGGTGTCATTGATCGACGGCGTTGTCATGGGGGGCGGCGTCGGCATCTCGCTTTACGGGACGCATCGAGTCGCCGGAGACGGCTACCGCTTTGCGATGCCTGAAACGAAGATCGGCCTTTTCCCGGATGTCGGCGTCTGTCACGCGTTCTCACGCCTTCCCGATCAGATCGGACAGTACCTGGGCCTCACCGGACGCACGATCGGACGCGCCGACGCTTACGCGCTGGGGCTTGTCACCCACTGCATTCCGGCGGCGCGTTTCGACGATATCGTTGCGGGCTTGGCCGACACCTATCCAGTCGATCCGCTGCTCGACGATCGGCACACAGATCCAGGTGCAGGTGAAATCGATAAAGTACGCGAGACCATCGCCCGTTGCTTCTCCGCTCCCGACGTCGCAGGCATTATTGACCGTCTCGAAACCGAAACCGGCGCGAATGCCCAATGGGCTAAAGAAGTAGCAGCGGATTTGAAAATGCGCGCGCCGCTGTCTCTCGCCGTCACGCACCGGCATATCCGCGACAGCGCCTCACGGGATTTACGCGACGTACTGCAAATGGATTTTCGACTGGCAAGCCGGTTTCTTGAAGATCACGATTTCTATGAAGGCGTCCGCGCGGTCGTCATCGACAAGGACAACGCCCCGGCATGGAAACCCGCTACGCTCGCAGCGGTCACGCCTGCGGCAATCGACAGATATTTCGATGATATTTCGGGACCAAGCTGGTCGCTTCCCACACGCGCCGAAATGCAGGCGATGCGCGCGTAAAGGAGCTTGTCGTAGAGGTGTCTTTAGCAAATAGACGCCAATATCGGCCGCACGGAACTGAGGTAAAAGCAATGTGCTCGCGAAAGACATTTTAAACGAAGGCTAAACATCGACCCCTGGAACTATTCTTTTACTATATCTATTCAGGTAACCTTTAGTTATTGAAGCTACTCTGCCTGTGAAACCCGGGAAATAAGAACAATCCGGGATTTGGCGTAAAACAGGTAAGAGGCAGGGCGATGAGTGCTGTAATCGATGCGCGTGCCCGCGCGAAAATACAACCGGTCGCGGAAGAGACGATCCAGGGCGAATATCTCCAATCGCTGCGGTTGATCGAGCGTTTGCACCGGCTGCTGCTGGATGTCATCAAGGATGAGTTCCAGCGTCAGGGTGGATCGGACCTCAACAGCGTCCAGGCTCTCCTGATCTACAACATTGGCGAGAGCGAATTGACGGCGGGCGATCTGAAGCGGGGTGGCTACTACCTCGGCTCCAACGTCTCCTACAATCTCAAGAAGCTCGTCGACATGGGCTACATTCACTACAAAAAGTCCGAAACAGATGGCCGCAGCGTCCGCGTGAGCCTGACGCAGAAGGGCCACGACGTCTGCACGGTCGTCAACAAGCTCTACCAGCGTCAGCTCGGTTCGCTCGAGACCGTCGGCAGCGTAGACAATGACGATCTGAAGAGCCTCAATAAGGCCCTGATGCGCCTCGAGCGCTTCTGGTCTCACCAGATCCTCTACCGCCTGTAATCACCGAGTGCAATCAAACGGCGAAGGACTGCGGAGAAAACCTCCGTGGTCCTTTGCCGTTTTCGGTAGCCTGAAGCGGGCGCCGGAGCAGGGGCCGTTGCAACGCAGCCGTCAAGGAAAGCGGCGAACGAATCTGATGCCGAACTCAAAACACCGGTCCCGTTCTATTTTGCTGACCTGACCTTCTGGGCGACCCGGACGCATCATCCAATGTCGCCCCGACCTCTACGACCGCGAGCGCTCCGCGACGGCGACCACCGACTAATGCTCAATCGCCGGCCTCCGATGGGCCGCCGGCGCGCGTCAATCATCGCCAGAAAAGCGCCGTACGGTGCCCGCCTTCCTGCCAGATTGACCTGCAACATGGCGCGGCATTTCGTTTCGCCGGGCAGCATTTGATGCGGATCAACTGGTCCCGTCCGAGCAAATGATCTAAACGCCCCGCCGAAGCCATTGCCGGCTCTTTCGCGGCCGGTTAATCCGGGGCGATCGTCGAGAGCCTAACCGGCGTATGCGGTTCAAGAGCAGTTCACGGCCGACATGCGACAACAGCTATGGTGACCCGTAAAAGGACGCGACACGAAAGCGGTTGATCGGAGAGTTCGAGCCGGGGCATTGTGCCCACCAAGCGGGCGGTAACAGCCCCGAAAGGGTCAGGAAACGTGCAGATGGACTACGCCGGGCGAATTCAAGGCGGCACTCGACCAGATCAAGGCCGAGGGCCGTTACCGGGTTTTTGCCGATCTGAAGCGCCAGCGCGGCGCCTTTCCCGCGGCGACACGGTTCACCGAGACAAACACACACCCGATTACGGTCTGGTGCTCGAACGATTATCTCGGCATGGGCCAGCACCCTTCCGTGCTCGCCGCCATGCATGAAGCAATCGACGTCGCGGGCGCGGGTTCCGGCGGTACGCGAAATATTTCCGGCACAACGCGCTATCACGTCGAACTCGAACACGAGATCGCCGATCTCCACGGCAAGCAAGCGGCCCTGCTATTCACGTCCGCCTACGTCGCCAACGACGCCACGCTCTCCACCATTCAGAAGCTTTTTCCCGGCATGGTCATCTTCTCGGACGAGAAGAATCACGCCTCCATGATCGAGGGCATCCGGCGCGGCGGCGGTGAAAAGCGAATTTTCCGCCATAACGACATCGCCGATCTCGAAGCCAAGCTGGCCGAGTGGCCGGTCGAGACGCCAAAGCTGATCGCATTCGAGAGCGTCTACTCGATGGACGGCCACATCTCTCCGATCGCAGCGATTTGCGATCTGGCCGACAAATATGGCGCCATGACCTACCTCGACGAGGTCCACGCCGTGGGCCTTTATGGCGAACACGGCGGCGGCATCGCCGAGCGCGAGGGCGTCATGCACCGCCTCGACATCATCAACGGCACGCTGGCCAAGGGTTTCGGCGTCATGGGCGGCTACATCGCCGCCTCACGCGACGTTTGCGACGCCATCCGGTCCTTCGCCGCAGGCTTCATCTTCACGACATCGGTCGCCCCCGCCATCGCCGCTGGCGCGCTCGCATCCATCCGTTATTTGAAAACCAGCCAGATCGAGCGCGCCCGCCATCAGGAGCGCGCCCGGACCCTCAAGGCCAAGCTGAAGGCTGCCAGGATCCCGGTGATGGACAACCCGAGCCACATCGTTCCGATTCTTGTCGGCGACCCAGTCCACTGCAAGGCTGTCACGGACACCCTGCTCGACCGCTATGGCATCTACGCTCAGCCGATCAACTATCCGACCGTTCCCCGTGGCACCGAGCGCATCCGGCTGACGCCGTCGCCCCAGCACACGGACGCCCAGATGGACGCACTCGTGACGGCGTTGTCGGAGCTTTGGGCCGCCTGCCCCCTCTCTCACGGCCAGACCGTACGCCTGGCCGCCGAGTAAGCCTGCGGCCAGCGGCCTCACCGGAAACTGCGACAGGCTCACCCAAAGGGTTGGTCCAACCCACCCCGGGGGGCGTTTCCCGAACTGGAAATTCCTGCGTAGTGTCGTCGCGTAATCGGGGGGGCCGGTTGTGGGGCAAGTGCACCACGTGGTATTCCCATCCTTAAGACTTTCGTCGAACTCGGGCCTACGTTGCCTTTTGGTTCGTCGGGCAACTTAAGTCGCCGCAGAACACGATCCGCAAAATCAGCGAGGAAACCCATGTTCAATCTCAAGGGCAAATCAAGCCCGACCGAGCGCTTTTTCAAGTCTCACATCGAGGAGACCGATCCGGAAGTCGCCTCCGCGATCGCCAAGGAGTTCGGCCGTCAGCAGGACGAAATCGAACTTATTGCCTCTGAGAACATCGTTTCGCGCGCCGTACTCGACGCCGCCGGCAGCGTGCTGACCAACAAGTACGCTGAAGGCTACCCGGGCAAGCGCTATTATGGCGGCTGCCAGTACGTCGACATCGTCGAAGAACTCGCCATCGAGCGCGCCAAGAAGCTGTTCAGCTGCGGTTTCGCCAACGTGCAGCCGAACTCGGGCTCGCAGGCCAACCAGGGCGTCTTTACGGCGCTCCTGCAGCCGGGCGACACGATCATGGGTCTGTCGCTCGCAGCCGGCGGTCACTTGACTCACGGCGCCCCGGTCAACCAGTCGGGCAAGTGGTTCAAGGCCGTCCACTACGGCGTCCACCCGGAAACGCACCTCATCGACTTCGACGAAGTCCGCAAGCTCGCCCACGAGCACAAGCCAAAGCTCATCATTACCGGCGGCTCGGCTTATCCGCGCCGCATCGACTTCGCCCAGTTCCGCGCGATCGCCGATGAAATTGGCGCTTACCTGCTGGTCGACATGGCCCACTTCGCCGGCCTCGTCGGCGCGGGCCTCTATCCGAGCCCGTTCCCGCACGCGCACGTCGTCACGTCCACCACGCACAAAACCCTTCGTGGTCCGCGCGGCGGCATCATCCTGACGAACGACGAAGCGCTCGCCAAGAAGCTGAACTCGGCGATCTTCCCGGGCATCCAGGGCGGTCCGCTGATGCACGTCATCGCCGGTAAGGCCGTGGCCTTCGGTGAATGCCTCCAGCCCGAGTTCAAGACCTACATCCAGAACGTGATCGACAACGCCAAGGCGATGGGCGAAGTGCTCGTCAACTCGGGCTTCGCGCTCGTCTCCGGCGGTACCGACAGCCACCTCATCCTCGTCGACCTGCGTCCGAAGGGTCTCACGGGCAACATCTCCGAGAAGGCGCTCGGCCGCGCGCACATCACTTGCAACAAGAACGGCGTGCCCTTCGATCCGGCCAAGCCCATGGTCACCTCGGGCATCCGCCTCGGCTCGCCCGCCGGCACCACGCGCGGCTTCGGCGTCGCCGAGTTCCGCGAAGTCGGCCGCATGATCGCTGAAGTCCTCGAAGGTCTCGCCAAGAACGGCGAAGAGGGCAACGGCGCCGTGGAAGAAAAGATCAAGGGCGAAGCCACGACTCTCTGCCGCCGCTTCCCGCTCTACGGCTGATCTTTCCAGCAGCTCTGAATTGAGCAAGCGCCGGACGGGCAACCGTCCGGCGCTTTCTCTTTGAGGACTGTGTATTGCGGGGGAATTGCACGGACGCGAGGGGACAAAGCAACGCCAAACGCTCTAAACAGGTCCACCGTAGCCCGATTCTAAAGGCCTCAGCGATGCGCTGCCCCTACTGCGCCTGCGAAAATACGAGCGTGAAGGACAGCCGCCCGACGGACGAGAACGCATCGATTCGCCGCCGCCGCGAATGCCCCGACTGCGGCGGTCGCTTCACAACCTTCGAGCGCGTGCAACTGCGCGAACTCATCGTCGTCAAGCGCTCCGGCCGCAAGGTTACCTTCGACCGCGACAAGCTCATGAAATCGGTCACGATTGCCACCCGCAAACGCCCGATCGACGATGACCGCATCGAGCGCATGGTGTCCGGCATCGTCCGCCAGCTCGAAAGCTCCGGCGAAACCGAGATCCCGTCGTCGATCATCGGCGAGCGCGTCATGGAGGCGCTGCGCGGCCTCGACCCCGTCGCCTACGTGCGCTTCGCCTCCGTCTATCGCGACTTCACCGAAGCCGCCGACTTCCAGGAAGTTCTCGGCGAAATCGCCGGCGACGACACGGTCATCCCCCTCCACCACAAGCGCGTCGGCAGTTAACCTCATCAAAGCCTTGAGATTTGACTGAGGCCGGTGGAAAGCTCTCCCGTATGAGCGCTGCTCCATCTCCCTTCGATCTCGACATGATGCGCATCGCGCTGCGGATGGCGGCACGCGGCCTCGGCAACACCGCGCCCAATCCAGCTGTCGGCGCCGTCATCGCGGATGAGGCGACCGGCGAAGTCATTGCGCGCGGCTGGACGCAACCCGGCGGCCGCCCCCATGCCGAAACCGAAGCGATCCGCCGCGCCGGCCCGCGCGCCCGCGGCGCCACCCTCTACGTCACGCTCGAACCCTGCGCGCACTTCGGCAAGACGCCGCCCTGTGCCGACGCCATCGCGGCAGCCGGGATTGCCCGCGTCGTCGTCGGCACGGGCGATCCCGACCCGCGCACGGCCGGCCAAGGCGTCGCGAAACTGCGCGCGGCCGGCATCGCTGTCACCGAGAACGTGCTCGAACCGGAGGCCCGCTGGCTGACCCTCGGCCACATCCTGCGCGTCACGCAAAAGCGCCCGTTCGTCACGCTGAAAATCGCCACCGACGCGGAAGGCAGCATCGCCCCCGGCGACGGCACCGCCCCGCGCTGGGTGACGGGACCGCAAGCCCGAGCAGCCGGCCACAAACTCCGCGCCGAAGCCGACGCCATCCTCGTTGGTGCGGGCACTCTTCGCGCCGATAATCCGGAACTGACCTGCCGCCTTCCGGGCCTCGCTGAATCGCTCTCCCGTGCGTGTCGTCCTCGCCGGCCGCGCAGCGCTCGATCCGTCCGCCAAGCTATTTTCGACGCGCGACCGAAGTCCCCGTGCTGATCGTGCGCGCGGGAGCAGCACGGCTCTTCGATCACGACCTGGCCACAGCCGGCGCAGACGTCCTCGAATTACCCGACGATCACATCCCCGCCGTGCTCGAAATGCTGGCGGCCCGCGGCATCACGCGACTGCTCGTCGAAGGCGGACCCACAGTCTGGCGCAGCTTTGCTGAAGCGGGCCTCATCGATGACGTGGCGCTTTTCATGGCTGGCCCACCCGATGCGCAAAAAGCAGCCTTAGCCCTGCAACACCATCTCGGCAGGTTAACACTGCAAAAGACCGATTGCCGCCCCGTCGGCTCCGACACGATGTGGCGCTTGCGCCCGACGAGCGCCTGAGCGACATCAGCCATCCCGGCAGCCGCAAGGCTGCACCAAGATCACGGGCCGGCACCGCAGGATCACGACGCTATGTTCACGGGCATCATCACAGATATCGGCGAGGTCATCGGCCGCGAAGGCGGACGCTTTGCCATTCGTTCGCACTACGACGCTGTGAGCATCGACCTGGGCGCTTCGATCTGCTGCGACGGCGTTTGCCTTACGGTCACATCCGTGCGCCCCGATGGCAAAGGCTCGGCCTTCACCCTTGATGTCTCCAACGAAACGCTATCGAAAACGACGCTCGGCGATTGGATCCCCGGCCGTTCAATCAATCTCGAACGCGCGCTCAGAGCGGGCGATGAACTCGGCGGGCATATCGTTTCGGGCCACGTGGACGGCCTCGCCCGCATCCAATCCGCGGTTCCCGACGGCGACAGCGTGCGCTACGTCCTGGAGGCATTGCCCGAACTCGCCCGCTTCATCGCGCCGAAGGGCTCCGTAGCCCTAGACGGCACCTCCTTGACGGTCAACGAGGTTGACGGAAACCGCTTTGGAATCAATCTGATCCCCCACACCTTGACCCAGACGACGTGGGGGCGCAAAAAGCCGGGCGACCTCGTGAACCTCGAGATCGATATGTTCGCGCGCTACGTCGCGCGGCTTCTGGAGTTCCGCCCGTGAGTGCACCGAAGTCGAGCGGCCTCAGTTCGGCTGTTACGCCCAAGCCAGTGTCCGCCGTATCCCCGACGCACGAAATCGTCGAGGAACTGCAGAACGGGCGCATGGTCGTGCTCGTTGACGCGGAAGATCGTGAGAATGAAGGCGATCTCGTCATTGCCGCGCAGATGGCGACACCCGACGCCGTCAACTTCATGGCCAAGGTACGGCCGCGGCCTCATCTGCCTTGCGCTGACGCCCGCCCGTGCGGAAGTCCTCGGCCTCGAAATGATGGTGCGCAACAACGGCTCGCGCAACCGCACCGCCTTCACCCAGTCGATTGAAGCCCGCGAAGGCATCTCCACCGGCATCTCCGCCCACGATCGCGCCCGCACCATCTCCACCGCCATCGATCCCACCAAGAGCGCCGACGACATCGTCTCACCCGGTCACGTCTTCCCGTTGATTGCACGCGACGGCGGCGTGCTGATCCGCGCCGGCCACACGGAAGCCTCCGTCGATCTCGCCAAGCTTGCCGGCCTCGCGCCAAGCGCCGTCATCTGTGAAATCATGAACGACGACGGCACCATGGCGCGCATGCCCGACCTCGTCGAATTCGCCAACGTCCACAGATTGAAGATCGGCACCATCGAGGATCTGATCGCCTACCGTTTGAGGAACGACCGCCTTGTCGAACGCGTGGCGGAAACGCGTTTCGACAGCGCCTTCGGCGGATCGTTCGAACTCAAGGTCTATGCGACGACAGTCGACCATGCCGAACATCTGGCGATCGTGAAAGGCAACATCAACAACGGCACCGATCCCGTGCTCGTGCGCGTGCATGCCGTCAATGTGCCGGCCGATCTTCTGGGTCTGGGCGAAACCAAGGATGGCGAAAGCGCCATCGCCAAGTCGATGCGCGCCATCGAGCGCGAAGGCCGCGGAGTCGTCGTGCTCATCCGCGATCTCGGCGCCAAAAGCGTATCCGACTGGATCGGCCGCCGCCGAGCAGGCAGCGGCGCATCCCCCGTCAACCGCCGTCAGGTCGAAACCGGCATCGGCTCGCAGATCCTCCGCGATCTCGGCGTCCGCGACATGGTGCTCCTCACCAATTCGCCCGAGCAGGTCTACATCGGCGTCGAAGCCTTCGGTCTTCGGATCGTCGAAACCCGAGCGATCGAGTAGCACCCATGGTTGACCGCTCTGAAGATGAACGCATTGCGGCCGGAACGCTGGCTTTGGCCCGCGGCGTGCGCGTCTTGATCATCGAGTCGCCGTATTACGCTGAGATCAATGGGCACTTGCTCGCCAGCACGCTTACGGTCCTC
This sequence comes from uncultured Alphaproteobacteria bacterium, assembly GCA_963708775.1. Taxonomy (GTDB): domain Bacteria; phylum Pseudomonadota; class Alphaproteobacteria; order Rhizobiales; family Hyphomicrobiaceae; genus JAGVSR01. Next base: position 23,833 of record CAVPTI010000006.1, read on the forward strand.
GCCGACAACGGCTGCGACGCCGACCGTGTCTCGGTCGCCGGTGCACTCGAAATACCCCAGGCTCTTGCAGCAGCCGTCGCAGCAGGTGCGATTGGCGGCGAAGGCAAGCGCTACGCGGGCGCCATCGCGCTCGGATGCGTGGTTCGCGGCGAGACTTCGCACTACGATATTGTCTGCAACAACGCCAATCATTGGCTTATGGAGACCGCCATCCGTCACTCAATTCCAGTCGGCAACGCCATCCTCACCGTGGACACACGCGAGCAGGCGCTGGCACGCGCAGCCGGCGGTCAACCTTCAGGCAAGGGTGGCGATGCGGCACGCGCATGCCTCGGCCTGATCGCGCTGAAGCAAGGCTTTGCGGGGGCATCCGCATGACCGCTGTTCCCAAGAAATCGGCAGGCAAAGGTGCCACGCCGCGATCCAAGGCACGCATGGGTGCCGTGCAAGCGCTCTATCAAATGGAATTGGCAGGTGCCGACGTCTCCGAAGTCGTCGATGAATTCGAGCGCTTGCGCTTCAACAAGCCGGATGATGCCGCGCCTCGTGAAGAGGATGACGCGGCCGCCGACCTGGAAGAAGCCGACGCCACCTTTTTTTCCGAAATCGTGCACGGCGTCGTCCGCCGCCAGCGCGACATCGATCCGATGGTCCACGAGCAGCTCGCCGCCGGCTGGCGCCTCGTTCGCGTCGATGCGATCCTGCGCGCCATTCTGCGTGCGGGCTCATTCGAACTTCTCGAACGCCGCGACGTGCCGGGCCGCGTGGTGATCAATGAGTACATCAACGTCGCGCACGCGTTCTTCGACGAGGATGAGCCGCGCGTCGTCAACGGGGTGCTCGACAAGATCGCCCGCAAACTGCGCGCCGATGAGTTCGAGCGCAAGGGTTCAGTCGGCAAATGAGTCCGGAACCGGACACGCTCGCGCGCGGTTCTGACGTGTGGGAGATAGCGTCGTGTCCGGCTCAATCACGAGTGAAGAGGAACTGATCCGCACGTATCTGGCGCCGCTCGCCCGTGCCAACGAGGGCGCCTTCGGTTTGCGCGACGATTGCGCGATCTTCTCCCCCACTCCCGGAACAGACCTCGTCATCTCCACGGATGCCATCGCCGCCGGCGTGCATTTTTTCCCGGATGATCGGCCCGAAGACATTGCCTGGAAAGCATTGGCCGTGAATATCTCCGACCTCGCCGCCGGCGCGGCGACGCCCCGCGTGTATCAAATGGCGCTTTCGTTTCCCGATGCGCCGACGCACGCCTTCATGGAGCGCTTTGCCAGCGGTCTCGCCGACGCCCAATCCGCATTCGGTATCGTCCTCTCCGGCGGCGACACGGATCGGCGCCCCGGTCCCATGACTGTCACGATCACGGCGATCGGCGACGTGCCGGCAGGCTTTCGCCTGACCCGCGACGGCGCCCGCCCCGGCGATGCCCTGTTCGTCACCGGAACCCTCGGCGATGCGGCCTGCGGCTTGAAGCTACGTCGAGGCGATGAAGACCCCCGCGACTGGCACTTGAACTCTAACGAGCGCGCGGAACTGATCGCGCGCTACCTGCGCCCTCAACCGCGCCTCGACATAGCCCCGTTGCTTCGGCGGGTCGCGACCGCCGCTATGGACCTTTCGGACGGGCTCGCCAAGGATCTGGGCCGCCTCGCCGCTGCATCCTCAGCCGGCGCACTGATCGAACGCGATCTGCTTCCTGTCTCTCCCGGGGTCCGCCGTCTCGCCGGCGCCGATCCTTCGATCGATCGCCTGATTTTGAGCGGCGGCGACGATTACGAATTGCTGTTCGTGGCCTCACGCGACCACGAAGCCGAAATCAGGACGTGGGCGGCAACGTCACGAACACCTGTCACAAGGATCGGCAGGATTACTGAAACACCCGGTCTGCTCCTGCAGACGATGGATTGCGTTCGGCCGCTCGTGCCGACAGGCTGGGAGCATTTCTGATCAACCGAGCGGGGGCGCTTCGCCGCACACCACGGCTTTTGCACGAGAATTTGCGTGTTATTTGAGAAGATGTGTCCCAGAACGCCTTGCGCCGTGACCTTCCTTTGGCCACATCCTTGACGGAATGCTGCGTCGCAAGAGTGAACGGCGGTGTGAGCCGAATGGGACTGGCTGGTTCCGCCGACGCGAGGGAAAGATTTGTTGGAAATGCATGACGTGACGCCCACGCCGCGCAAGGCCGCCAAAGGCCTCGCACGCGTGCTCTCCATTCGCATCCAGCGAGCAGGCGCCGCCGCCTTGATCGCAGCCATGATGGTATTCGTCCCGCCTTCAAGCAACGCGGGCGCCGAAACATGGTGGGACGGCATCCAAGGGTTTGGAACGCCGGATTTCTCCGGCAAGCGAACCACCGAGCGTACGCCGATCAAGCCTGACGTCGTCAATGACCTTCGTCCCGGGACGGCTCCGATTCGCAGCGAGGAGATGATTGCCTTCATCGACAAGGCCATCGTCCAGTATCAAGCCATCGCCAACAAAGGTGGCTGGCCGCAGGTCCCCGGCAATCGCATGATGCGCCCGGGTGACGACGATGATCGGGTGCCCGTGTTGCGCCGCCGTCTTCGCGTGACCGGGGAACTCAAGGGGTCCAGTTCGGGGTTTGAAGACTATAACTTCGACAGCACGACCGAAGAAGCCGTCCGCCGTTTTCAGGAACGTCATGGTCTGCGCGTGAGTGGACGCGTCGATCAGCCGACACTCGCGGCGCTGAATGTCTCCGCCGATGAGCGTCTGAAGCAACTCGAACTCAATCGTCAGCGCATTTTTGCGCTTCTCCAGCAGCCGATCGAGGAACGCTACGTCCTCGTCAACGCGCCTGCGTTCCAGCTTGAAGCTGTGGAGCGTTACGAGGTCGCGCAGCGTCACCGTGTCGTCGTCGGCCGCCAGCAGCGCGAAACGCCTGAACTGCGCGCTACAATCAAGGCGCTCAACTTTTTCCCCCACTGGCGCGTCCCCGATAGCGTCGCCCAGCTCGACGTATTCCCGCGTCTGGTGAAGGAACCGGAATACCTGGAAAAGGAAAAGATCCGGGTCGTCATGAACGACTTTAACGGCCCGGAGATCGATGCAACGGCAATCGACTGGTCGACGGCCGACTCCTCGAAGGTGAAGCTGCGTCAGGAACCCGGACCGCAGAACGCGCTCGGCCTTGTGCGGATCGACATGCAGAATGAGCATGGCGTCTATATGCACGATACGCCTCTAAAGACGCTTTTTGATCAGCGGGCCCGCGCCTTCAGCGCCGGCTGCGTGCGCGTGCAGGATGTGTTCAAGCTCGTTTCATGGATCGCGAAATACGAACCCGGCTGGGAAAACCCCGGCCAGGTCGACGCCGTTATCGAAGGCGGACTGCCGGTCGATCTTCAACTCACCCGCCCAATCCCGGTCTACTTCGCCTACATCACCGCCTGGGCGGAAGAGAACGGCTCGGTGCAATTCCGAACCGACATCTACAACCGTGACGGCCAGCCCTTCGCCGAGGCCGCCAAGGCAGTCGATCCCGATGCTCCTCCGCCGCCCTCTGGCGGTCTGGCCCCCTGAGGACCTCCCGGAGCCTAGGCCCCTCGCTTCCGCAAATGCCATCGATCGCCAGACCGGCCACGGTTTGGCGATTTTGCTATTTCAACAGTGTCTCAGAAGAAGCTGGCTCCGCGGGTAGGGCTCGAACCTACGACCGTCCGATTAACAGTCGGATGCTCTACCACTGAGCTACCGCGGAACAGACACGCCTGAGCGCGCCGGGGGTGATTAGCAGAACCAAACCGGTGAGAGAAGTACTTTTCCGTCGCGCGCCTACACGAGCTTACAAGCCCCGTCACGCGTGCGCGCCGAAAATCCCTAAGATCAGTATTTAGCGAGTAGAATTTGGAGGCCACGCCCGGAATTGAACCGGGGTACGCGGATTTGCAGTCCGCTGCGTCACCACTCCGCCACGTGGCCTCTGATCCGGGGAGGGCCGCCACGCAAAAGCCGGTGCAATCCGACTGTCGCAAGTGTGCCGGGCGGGTCCTGATCCGGAGAGCCGGCATCTAGCACGGGAGGTGAAGGCGGCACAAGGGAAGGCATGCGCCGGCGGGAAAAGAGTTGCTCATCGTGCCGGCGGACGTGGTGAGCTAGGGCAAATTGCGGTATGGGGCGAAGCGATGGACCGCACTAGGGTGCGCCCGCGTCCAAGGCAATGGGTACCGCAGATGTCCGATCTCTCGCTACAACGCCAGAACATGGTGGAATCGCAGGTCCGCCCCAGCGACGTCACCGATCGGCGCATCCCGCGCGCAATGAACGCCGTCCCGCGCGAAGCATTCGTCTCCGCGGCCCGCCGTAGCCTTGCCTACCTCGACATCGACCTGCCACTCGACGTGCCGGGTTCGGCTTCCTCCTCCCGGGTGCTGCTCGCTCCGCGCACGTTTGCAAAGCTGCTGCAACTGGCCTCGATCGAGCCCACGGACGTCGTTCTCGATATCGGCTGCGGCACCGGGTACTCCTCAGCCATCCTGGGCCGCCTGGCGCAGACAGTTGTCGCACTCGAAAACGAAGCGGCGCTCGCGCAGGAAGCAACCCGCGTGCTCCAGACACTCGGCGCCGACAACGTCGCCGTCATCCATGGAAATCTGCCGGCTGGTTATCCCGCCGAAGGTCCGTTCGATGCCATCGTCATCGAAGGAGCGGTCGCCGCACTGCCTGACGCCCTGCTGGGACAACTCAAGGACGGCGGCCGACTGGTCGCCATTGTCTCGGATGGTCGGACGGGCCGCGCCGCTGTTTGGCAGCGCAGCGGCAACGCGGTGTCTGAACGCGACGGTTTCGATGCCAGCGCGCCATTTCTCCCAGGCTTCGAGCCGGTTCGCCGGTTTGTTTTCTGATTTTGCCAGATTTTGTCTCGAAGGTCAGTGTTGCTGTGTGATCCAAGCCACGCCGAATCGGATTCGGCACGGATGACGCAAACAACGCGCACCTTTCGAGTAAACCCAATGAGCCACTCCAGCGAATTGAGTTAGCAGTGGTGTTGACGATGATGCCGCAAACCCGGACACTTATCCGGAGGGGAGTTTGCTGGTGGGGCCGGTTTTCGGATCGGGGGGAGACGTTTTGATTAGGCCATTACATCGGATCGCCACACGTCGGAAGACGTGGATGCTTCCGTCGTTCGCCGTATCTGCGGCGGCGGTAATGGTTGCCGCCTTCTCACCCACCCCTGCACTCGCTTTGACCCTCGATCAGGCCCTGGCTGCTGCTTACGAATACAACCCGCGCATCGATGCCGAACGCGCCCGCTTGCGCGCCACCGATGAAGAAGTGCCGATTGCCAAGTCGGGCTATAGCCCGGACATCGGCGCATCGGCCGACGCGGGATACCGCAATACCGAAATCCGTCCAGGCGGCGATGACGATCGCAAGCCGCGCGGCTATGGCGTCAGCCTCACGCAGCCTGTGTTCCGCGGCTTCCAGGTCACCAACGCCGTCAGTCAGGCGGAGTCGATCGTTCGCGCCGGACGCGAAACGTTGCGCGTCGTCGAACAGGAGATTTTGGCGGAGGCCGTCACCTCGTTCATGGACGTCGTGCGCGACCAAGCCATCGTGCGGCTCAACGAAAACAACTTGAAGGTCCTCGACGAAGAACTCAAGGCGACGCGGGACCGGTTTGCCGTCGGCGAAGTCACGCGCACCGACGTCGCCCAGTCCGAAGCTCGCCGAGCCGACGCTGTTGCCCTGCTCGACCAGGCACGCGCCAACCTCCAGACCAGCCGCGCTGCGTTCGAGCGAACCGTCGGCCAGCCCGCTACAGGGCTCGTCGAGCCGACGCTGAAGCTCTCGATGCTGCCGCAGTCTCAGCAAGAGGCTGTGAACATCGGCGCCCAGGAAAACCCGAACGTGGTCGCCGCGCTCTATAATGAGCAGGCCGCGCGCTTCAACGTCGATCGAATTCGTGGTGCCTTGCTGCCGCAGGTTCAAGTCGAGGCTGACTACAATCAATCGGTTTGACGAGTTCGCAGGGCATCCCGGAAACGGAAACAGCGCAGGTCGTCGGCCGAGTCACGGTTCCGATCTACCAGCAAGGTGGCATCGTCTACGCCCAGGTTCGGCAGGCCAAGCACGAGCACCTCGCCCGCCTGCAGGATATCGAGCAGGCCCGCGTCGTCGTGAAGGCAAACGTCATTGCGGCTTGGTCGCAGTTGGTTGGTGCACGCGCGCAGCTTGAAAGCGCCAAGGCCGCCGTCGATGCAAACACCATCGCGCTGACCGGCGTCCGCGAAGAAGAGCGCGTTGGCCAGCGTACCCTTATTGAAGTCTTGAACGCGCAGCAGGAACTGCTGAACTCACAGGTCAACCTTGTCACCACGCGCCGCAACGTCATCGTTGCCGCGTATCGGCCTCCAGGCTGCCCTCGGCCGCCTCGACGCTCTGAGCCTCGGTGTCACCGGCACGGTGTATGATCCCGAAGCGCACTATGAAGAGGTCAACCGCAAGTGGTTCGGCCTCTCGATCACGCACGAGGATGGCCGTCACGAGCGCCTCGACATCGAGCCGGGCGAGATGAAGTAACTTCATCGACAGACCGTCAGGAATAACCACAATTCTGCCGCGATTGCCGCTGGCGCCGGATTTTGGCGGGTTCTGCCTCGCCTATCGAGCTTACATCGCGTTAGCACCGGAATCTGAGGAAGCTTGAACTGCTTGGGATTCCGGCTGCGACAATCGCTACCGGCATGGCAGCGTTGCGATTGCCAATTTTTTGTTGCGACGCGGCGATTTCGCCACACCTTCGCCCTGCGCTCACCCTAGAAAAATCAACGAAGCGCCGGGATCGGGGGAGGGCGGATAAATTCCTCCAATCGTTGGCGCTTCTGGAACGATCCAAGGGGGGGCGGATCAGCGAGTGAAATTCTCGCGAATATCCGGTCTCAGGAACCGTTTCTCTTTTGCAGCCCTGTCATAGGCGGGGCTTTGTAAGCGTGCGTCAGCGAGGTCGACCATGGAACTGACGGAGAAGAACGGTCATGCGAGCATCGAGGAGATCTTGGCGTCTGTGCGCCGGATCATCGCCGAGGAACCTGGCAGCAGCGGACCGCTGATCGATCTCAATGCAGCCGTCCATCACCCGCGTGGTGACGGTCTGCTCGATGATCCCAGCGACTTCGACTTGCCCTCGATGTTCAAATCCCCCAACGCCTCAGCAGCGGATAAACCCGCTCCATTGTTCGGTCGGTTGAGCGAAGCCATACGTGCCGCTTCGAACGGCAACGGCCATGCGGCGGAGGCACCTCGGTCTGAGCAGTCACTGAGTGCGCTGAAGCTGCATCGCGTCGATGCAGGCGAAGGAGGCGCCGCGCCGCACTTCCTCCTGTCGACGTTCCACGATGCGACCACACCCCGCGCCGACGAAATTGCGGCCGCCGCTATGGCCGATGCCGCTCCAGCCA
>CAVPTI010000007.1:0-25618 GCA_963708775.1 uncultured Alphaproteobacteria bacterium
CGTGGCCAACGTCACGGCCGCCTACTCGGCGGTAAACCTTGCCGGCCCCAACGCCCGCGCCATTGTCCAATCGCTGGCAACCGACATCGACTTCTCGAAGGAAGCATTCCCGTACATGGGCGTCCGCACGGGCACGCTGGCTGGTATTCCGGTCCGCATCCTCCGCGTGGGCTTCGTCGGCGAGGCTGGCTACGAAATCCACTGCCCGGCAGGCTACGGCGAAGCGCTTTGGGATACGCTCATGGCAGCGGGTAAACCGCATGGCCTGAAGCCATTCGGCGTCGAGGCGCAGCGCATTTTGCGTCTGGAGAAAGGCCACATCATCGTCGGCCAGGACACCGACGGCCTCACCAACCCGATTGAAGCCGGCATGGATTGGGCTTTGGCGAAGAAGAAAGCGTTCTACGTCGGCAAGCGCTCGATCGAGATGCAGGCCGCAAAAGGCATCACGCGCAAGCTGGTCGGCTTCACCGTCACTGACAGTTCGGGCCCGGTGCCAAAGGAATGCCATCTGGTTATCCGCAACGGGCAGATCGTCGGCCGCATTACATCGGTCGTGAAATCGCCCACCCTCGGCAAGGTCGTGGGCCTCGCCTACTTGCCCCTCGACATGACAGATGCCGGACAGCGGTTTGAGATCCGCGTCGATGGCGTGATGGTCTCTGCCGAAGTCGTGCCGACGCCATTTTACGATCCCGACAATGCGCGCCAAGAACTCTGAGATGGACGCCCGCACATGACGACGCCAAATACGACAGACGCCAGACCAGCACCTGCGCCGCACGCCGCTCCGCCTCGCCCTTGAGAAGGCTGGCGCAAGTTGGACGGCGCTCGAAGACATCGCCATCGCTGATGGTCTCGGCACCGTTGAGGGCGCCCGCCATCTCGCGATCGCGGATTTGTCGCCGTTGCCTCGCCTCGGCTTCAAAGGTCGCGAGACGATCGCCGCGATGCAGAAGCGAGGCATTGTGTTGGAGGCGACACCCAACCGCGCCTATCGTCAGCCCGACGGCGGCCTTTGCCTCGTACTGGCCGCCAGTGAAGTCATCCTCCTGTCTCCCCTCGCCGGCGACAACGGACGGCTGCGGGGCCTCCACGACTCCTGGCGCCTGGACGACGGCGAGCGCACATACCCGCTGCTGCGATCCGACAGCCATGCCTGGTTCGTCGTCAGCGGGGCCAAGGCCCCGGAAATGTTTGCGAAAATCTGCGGCGTCGATCTTCGCCTAGAGAAATTCCCTGATCTGTCGATTGCCCAGACGTCTGTGGCAAAGCTCTCCGCCATCGTGACGAGGGCGGACATTCGTGACACACCTGCCTTTCACATTCTTGCCGATAGCGCTTCGGCCTTGTATTTCTTTGACTGCTTGACCGACGCTGCCCAAGAATTCGGCAGTACGATTGCATGCCGAACTATCTTGAGAAATCTGGAAAGCGGATGAAAAAAGCCTTGGAGACGGCCGCGAGGAAAAACGGAGGTCCCGCGAACCCCCTTCCGTCTCCGCCGAAACAGCGCCGCTCTCAAGATGAACACGGCGATATCGAAACCGCTGAACGGGCAGAAGAAATCGATAATGGAGATGAGGCCGACCTCCCGGTCGCCTTGGATAGTCAGGACCCCCACGCGCTGTCCGGCGCGCGCGACAACGTCCTCGAAGTCGCCATCGGCCGCGAAGTCCGCGCCTTCCGCAAGAAACTCGGGATCACCGTTTCCGATCTTGCCCGCGCGACGGGTCTCTCACTCGGCATGCTGTCGAAGATCGAGAACGGCGTCACCTCAGCATCCCTGACTACGCTCCAGCGCCTCTCGCGCGCCCTGGGTGTTCCGGTCACCGCCCTATTCCGCCGTTTCGAGGAAAAGCGCGATGCGGTCTTCGTCCGCGCCGGCCAAGGTCTCGTCATCGAACGCCGCGGCACCCGCGCCGGTCACCAGTACCAGCTTCTCGGCTTCTCCGGCGGCAACGCCACGGGCCTCGTGGTCGAGCCCTACATGATAACGCTGACCGAAAAGTCGGACGTTTTCCCGCTCTTCCAGCACTCCGGGCTGGAGTTCCTCTACATGCTTGAAGGCGAGGTCGTGTACCGCCACGGCGACAAGCTCTACACGATGCTGCCCGGCGACAGCCTCTTCTTCGACGCGGATGCACCGCATGGTCCGGAAGAACTCGTGAAGCTCCCGATCCGCTTCCTCTCCATCATCAGCTACGCCCGCGAGAGGGAAGAGTAGCTTTCCGCGCGAGTTCCGAGCGCCAACAGGCCGGCTCCGCGTTGCGGAGTTGGTTGGCGCCAGCATTCCGCGCCTTCCGGCCGGCGCGCCGCAGGCGTGTCGGAAGGCGCCATCATTACGCGCCAACCGGCCGGCTCCGCGCAGCGGAGTTGGTTGGCGCCATCAAAAGCTATACTTCGTATTGCAGAACTCGCACGTGACGGAGATGCTGCCGTCGGAATCGCGCAAGCTTCCCAGATCCTCCTCCGAGAAACGCGTGAGAAACATCTGCACGCGCTCGCGCGAACAGCGGCAGCTTGCATCGAGCGTCTGCCCCTTAAACACCCGCACATCTTCTTCGTTGAACAATCGAAACAGCAGACGCTCGGCCGAAAGCGTCGGATCGATCAACTCGTGATCCTCGACGCTCGCCGCCAGAATGCGCGCCCGCTGCCAGTTCTCCTGCTCTGGTGGCGCGGACGGACTGTCGTTGTCTTCGACCTCAGCTGTAGGATGCTGGATCAGAAGCCCACCCGCGCGCCAATGCCATCTATCGCCGCCTTGCACACGATGCCGAGCCACCGCGAGACGCACATAACTCGGCAACTGCTCTGACTGCCGGAAGTACGTCAGCGCCGCGGCTCCGAGACTTTGCCCCTCCAGCGCAACGATGCCCTGATAGCGATCATCTTCGCCAACTCGTTCAAGCGTCATCGCCATGTGGCCGCTGCCGATCAGGTCACCTTGCTTCGGTCGAGAGCCCATGGCGGCGATGGCGTCCGCATCGAAACTCGCATATCCGCGCAATCGTCCCGGCGCCTCGTAGTCGGCGAGCAGAAACCGGATCGGCCCATCGGTCCGCGTTTGAAAGCCAAGGCGTCCGCCCGGCTTCAGTGGCTGCCCGAGCATCGCCGTTAAAGCCAGCGCCTGACCGAGCGCTTCGCTGACGGCCTCGGGATAATCATGGCGCGACAGGATCGTATCGACCACGCCGCCCATGCGCACCACGCGCCCGCGAATACCGGATTTATCGGTCGAGAACGGCACGACAAGATCGTCTGCGCCCTGGATCGTCTGTCCTGGAGTTCTGCCGGCGCTCGTCTCGGAACCTGCCATATTGTCTTGCTTCTCAATCCACGCCGAAACACCAGGCGAGCACACCCTTCTGCGCATGCAGTCGGTTCTCGGCCTCGTCGAAGATCACAGACTGAGGCCCTTCCAGTACACTCTCGCTCACCTCATGCCCGCGATAGGCCGGCAGGCAATGCATGAAGATCGCATCCTTTGCGGCCTTGGCCATCAAACCATCGGTCACCGCATAAGGTTTCAGTATCTGCTTGCGACGCTGTGCATCCGTATCGCCCATCGACACCCACGTATCGGTAACGACGCAATCAGCACCCTTCACCGCCCGTACTGGGTCGGTACCGACGGAGATATCCGCCTTCTCTTTTTTCGCCCAGTCGACATAGAGCTTTGCTGGCATGAGCTCTTCGGGGCACGCCAGCTTGAGGTTGAAACCAAAGCGCGCCGCTGCATGCATCCACGAGACGGCGACGTTGTTGCCATCGCCCACCCACGCCACAGTCCGCCCCTTGATCGGTCCTAAGTGTTCCTCGAACGTCATGATATCGGCCATGATCTGGCATGGATGCGTCTTGTCGGTGAGCCCGTTGATCACCGGGATCGTCGCATGCTCGGCAAGCTCGAGAAGCGTTTCGTGCTTGTTGGCACGGATCATGATGGCATCCCCGTACCGCGACAGCACGCGCGCTGTATCGGCGATGCTTTCGCCGCGCCCCAGCTGCAAATCCGTATGATTGAGCGCCAGCGTCGTGCCGCCGAGCTGCCGCATGGCGATATCAAACGACACGCGCGTCCGCGTCGAAGGCTTCTCGAAGATGAGGATCAGGACTTTGTCTTCGATGCCCTTCGGCCGCATTTTCGCCGGCACCTTGCGCCCGGCCTTTTTCATATCGTGCGCGTTGTCGATCATGCGCCGTAGCGTCTTGGGATCGAGCCGGTCGATATCGAGAAAATGTCTAACGGCGTTGGCCTTGGCCATTGTCGAAGCGCCTTGTGCGTTATGTTGGAGAATTAAGATTTTGCGGGAAGCTGGGCGAACGCGCGGCGCATCCGAGAAAGCCCATCGGCAATTTCGGCATCAGAGACATTGAGCGGCGGCAGAACGCGCATCACGTTCTCGCCCGCGCCGACAGCCAGCAGTTTTTCCCCGATCACGGCCTTGACCGCATCGGCGACAGGCGGCGCAAGTTTTACACCGGCCAGCAGACCTTTGCCTCGCACCTCGAGCACGATTCCGGGAAACTCATCCTTCAATTGCGCAAGGCCCTGCGAGAGTCGGTTCGCGCGCTGCAGAACCGTATCGAGAAAACCCGGCTCGAGCACGGTATCAAGCACCGCAACGCCGACAGCTGTCGCCAGCGGATTACCGCCGAACGTCGATCCGTGCGTGCCAGGCGTCATGCCCTTGGCCGCATCTTCCGTCGCCAGAAACGCCCCAACCGGAAAACCGCCGCCGATGCCTTTCGCAATCGCCATGATGTCCGGCGTGATGCCCGACCACTCGTGGGCGAACAGCTTGCCCGTGCGGCCGACACCGCTCTGCACTTCGTCCATGATGAGCAGCAGCCCGTGATCGTCGCAAAGCGTACGAAGATCCCGCAGAAACGCGTCCGACGCTGGCCGCACGCCCCCCTCGCCTTGCACCGGCTCGATCATGATCGCAGCCGTCTCGTGGCAGATCATGTTCTGCACGGCTTCCAGATCGCCGAACGGAACTTGGTCGAAGCCGCCGACAGGTTCACCGAAGCCTTCCAGGTACTTCGGATTTCCGCCCGCCGCGATCGTCGCCAGCGTGCGCCCGTGAAACGCACCTTCGAAGGTGATGATGCGCCAGCGCTCAGGCGCGCCGTTGACGTAGTGATAGCGCCGCGCCGTTTTGATCGCCCCTTCGCAGGCTTCCGCCCCCGAGTTGCAGAAGAACACCTTATCCGCGAATGTGACCTCGACGAGCCTCTCGGCCAGCGCCTCTTGTCCCGCGACCCGATAGAGGTTCGACGTGTGCCAGAGTTTGCCGGCCTGCTCGGTGAGCGCGGCAACGAGCCTGGGATGCGCATGCCCCAGAGCATTCACCGCGACGCCAGACGCAAAGTCGAGATAGGCGTCCCCGGCCTCCGTATAGAGCCAGGACCCTTCACCTCGTGCGAAGACAAGGTTCTGCCGGGCGTACGTACCCATCACGGCAGCGGAAGGGGCACCTCCGCCCGTATCGGCCCGGACCTGCATTGGAGCCACGCGCGGCTCTGCCATCGCGGTTCCCCCTAACCCAAAAAATCAAAAAGGCCGCCTGTTCGGGCGGCCGGTGGACAAAATTGGTACTGGGACGGGCCCCGGCTGTCAACGCGCCACACCGGTGTGTGATTTGTATTTTTCGGATGTGTTTTTCGGGGATGGCAATCCCATAACCCCAAAATTCGGCCCTCCGGCGAATCGCTGTGTTGCCCCCAAGCCACTTGTCCAAGTCAACACCCGCCTCAAACATGGGCTCACCTTGTAGGCGGGAATCTACTCGTAGTACCTTCTGCTTGTCCGGCCACGACATGTCGCGCGTATCTCGCGACCCTTTGTAAGTTTCGTGCCCGGCACGCGTAAACGAGGCAGTGTTGTAACGCCTCCCGTAAGTTCGCGTCCGTTTGTCCAAGCGTCTCTCAGTCAAGCGTTAGTTCGCGGTCATCGCCCCCAGTTCCGGCGTCCTCCGTCGCGCATTCGTGTGCGCTCCGGCAGCGGCTTCAGATTCGGGACGAGACCCATCATTGCCGGCGCGCGCCTTCGTGGCCGCGGCGCGGCCAGGGGGTATTGTTATCATGGAGCTTCAAGTCATGAGCTGGAACGATGAGCGCGTCGAACAGCTGAAGAAGCTATGGTCGGAAGGGCTGAGCGCCAGCCAGATCGCCAGCCGCCTGGGTGGTGTCACCCGCAACGCGGTGATCGGCAAAGTCCACCGCCTCGGCCTCTCCGGTCGCGCAACGACATCGCGCATGAAATCACATCGGCCCCGCCCACGTCCGGCGAATGGTCCCATGGCCGGCAACAAGCGGATGATGCCCAAAGGCAATCGCTTCCCGGCTCCTCCGAATTCGCCACTCCAGCAGATCTATCAGGCCGAACCGTTCCAGCCCTCCGCTGAAGAACTCGATATCCCGATGGCTGAGCGCAAGTCGATCCAGACGCTGCTCGAGTGCCATTGCCGCTGGCCAATCGGCGATCCGCAAATGGCCGATTTCCACTTTTGCGGCAAGCAGAAGGTAGCAGGCCTGCCCTACTGCGAATTCCACGCCCGGCGCGCCTTCCAGCCACCGCAGGCCCGACGCCGCGAGCGCGATGTTTCTGAGCCGATGATCCCTGCAATTACGGTCGATCAGGCCACGGAGAAAGAAACCGCGGGCAGCTGAGTAGCTCCACGGCCGAACGAATTGCCGGCCCCATGGGCCGGCAGAGGGGGGAGAAGACCGGAGGCGCCGGGGGGCGCACTCCGGTCTTTTCTTTTTTGCGCCCACTTTGGGAGTCTTAGATGAGGCGCTCCAGACCGGATTTAGTCCTGCCTAATCAGGAATTAACCATTTTACGTCTGTAACTATGGGAACAGCGCGGGTTCCCGGGCACGTTTAATCAGACTAAATTCACGAACGGGTGGGGGCCGACGTGAAATGCGCGCGCCTTGCGTTTCTTGGCAGGCGGCGATTTCTCGAAAGTGAGGTTTGCCATGCCTGCGCATCGAACAGCAACATTGATACTCGCCCTGGCTGGTTTCACGGTCCTGCCATTCGCCACGGCCCAAGCGGCTGATCCCACGGGCGTCTGGATCAACGATACCGGGCGCGGTGCCATCGAAATCAAGTCATGCGGCGCATCTCTCTGCGGCCATGTCGTGTGGGTGAAAGACACGACCGACACCAAAGGCTGCGGCCGCCAGATCATCGGCAACGCCGCGAAGGTCGACGGCAGCACTTGGGATAATGGCTGGATCTACAGCCCTGAGAAAAAGAAAAAGTACGATGTTGAACTGAAGCCGCTCTCGAACGGCACGCTTCAGGTCACGGGCTATGCCGGCACCAAGCTCTTCTCAAAAACGATGATCTGGAAGCGCGCGCCGGCAAACCTCGTACGCTGCGGAGCGCAGGAAACCATCGCGAAAGCCGAACCGACCGCTAAGCCGGTAGCGAAGCCGAAGACGGAGATAAAGGCAAAGCTCGAAACCAAACCCGCTCCGAAAGCCGTGGCAGTCGCCAAGTCGGAACCAGCCATTGTGCCGCCCGCACCCAAGCCGGCGGAGCGGCCCGCCGCAAAGTCGGATGAAGCAACTCCCACACCTCAGCCGGTTGAGGTTGCCCGCGCCGAACCTGAAGCCGCTTCACGTAGCGAAGCAAACGGCGCCGACGTTGCATCAACGGAAGTCCAGCCCAAGCCGGTACCGCAGGTGCATGCACTTCCCGGCGTCGAGAACGAGCAGGATGCACCCGCCGTTGCAGCCCCGCGCGATGACGAGAACGAGCCGAGCAGCAAGCTCGACATGGGACAGGTCGCCAAGAAGCTTGCGCAGATCGAGCGCGAGACGGGATATGGATTGAAAAAGACGGGCAACGGTAATTGCCGCTTGAAAGTGCCCTACGCAACCGTGAACTTTCCCTGCAAGGACTGACCTCGTCTCGGGCAGCTAGGGAGTGATCACGCCCATCTGCCCGAGGGCCAGAACTGCAAGGGCAACGGCAACCACCCAGAGAGCGGCAGTACGCCAGCGGCCATGACGGCTTTGCTTTTCAGCCAGCCGTTCAATGCTTGCCTCGTCGAGCCGCACGCCGTTTTCGGCCATCGCGCCAAGCGCACCGAACGCGCGTTCGGCACTCGAAAGCACCACGGGCAAGTCTGACGCGAGCTTGGCAAGCATCGTTGCACCGTCACCGGCATCCCGCAGACGACCCATCACGCTCAAGTTCTGCTCGATCCATTCTTTTGCGATCGGCTCCGCCGCAACCCACATGTTGAGCGACGGATTGAGCCCACGCGCCACGCCTTCCACGATAACCATGCTCTTTTGCAGCAAGATCAACTCAGGGCGCGTCTGCATATCGAACACGTCGGTGTAGGCAAAAAGCTGCCCGAGCAGATCTGCCATCGAGATTTCGGATGCCGTCTTGCCGTGAATGGGCTCTCCGATCGCCCGCAGCGCCTGCGCAAAAACTTCAACCGGATGATGCGGCGGCACATATCCCGCCCAAAAATGAACCTCCGCAGCCCGACGGTAATCGCGCGTAATCAACCCGTGAAGAATCTCCGCCAGGAACCGGCGCTCGCGCATGCCGAGCCGTCCCATGATGCCGAAATCGACCGCAACGACAGTGCCCGCCTTATCGACGAACAAGTTCCCCTGGTGCATGTCGGCATGGAAAAATCCGTCGCGCATCGCATGCTTCAGGAATGACCGGATCACAGTCATTCCAAGCGTATCGATGTCGAACCCGGCCGCCTTCAGCCTTGCCTTGTCGCCGATCGGAATGCCGTCGATCCACTCCGTGACGAGCACGCGCTTCGATGTGCGCCGCCAATCGACCCGCGGAATTCGAAAGCCTTCATCAGGATTGAGGTTCTCCGCCATCTCCGACATGGCAGCCGCCTCGAGACGCAGATCCATCTCGAGTTCGGTCGTGCGTGCGAGATTTTCCACGACCGCCACGGGCCGCAATCGCCGCGATGGCTCATGCCACCGCTCGACCAATCGCGCCGCGAAGAAATAGCTGTCGAGATCGCGCTTGAACCGCTTCTCGATTCCAGGCCGCAGAATCTTCACGGCCACGGTCCGCCGCTCATCGCCGTCCACAACGACGGCTTTGTGAACCTGCGCAATCGAAGCCGCCGCAACAGGCGGTCCGAATTCGACGAAATGATCCTCGAGCTTGCCGCCGAGTGACGCCTCGATCGCCCGCCGCGCCTCGTCCATGCCAAACGGAGGCATCCGATCCTGCAATTGCGACAGCTCACCCTGCAGGTCCGGTCCGATGATGTCGCCGCGCGTCGCGAGGAACTGCCCCAACTTGATATACGAGGGTCCGAGCGCTCCGAGCGCCGCCGAGATTCGCTTGTCGCGCGGTTTGCCCCACTGGAAGGGCGCCGCAGCGATCCGGACAGGCAACGTCGCAATACGCGCCAGCTTGAACGGCAGCGGCTCCGGCCCATCTTTGGGCACAAAGCGAACGCTGTGGCTCGCGAGCACGACGCCAGCCTTGGCGAGACGCAGCGTGTTGAGAAGAGCTCCGGCCATGCCGTTTGGGACCGATGGAAAAAGAGTTCGCGTCGGGCGCACCTCGCGCCGCCCCGCACATTGCCGCGCTGGACCTTAAGGTCAAGCAAAGCCGCCGCTGTGGGTTAGAATGGCCCTTCCGGTTGCGGCTGCATCAGACGGCGGTCGCGCCCCGGTTCACCACCTTCAGGTCGAACGCGGCGGCCAGCAACGCCTTGGTGTAGTCCTCCTTCGGGGCCGCGAAAATCTCTTCCGCTGTCCCGGTCTCCACCACTTTGCCGTTCCGCATCACGATGACGTCGTTGCAGAGCGCCCGCACCACCTTCAAATCGTGGCTGATGAAAAGATACCCCAGCCCGCGCTTCTTCTGCAGGTCGCGCAACAGATCGACAATCTGAGCTTGCACACTCTGATCGAGCGCGCTGGTCGGCTCATCGAGCATGATGAACTTCGGCTCCAACACCGTTGCACGCGCAATCGCAATACGCTGCCGCTGACCGCCCGAGAACTCATGAGGATAGCGATCGAGCGAATCGGGATCGAGCCCGACTTCGTGGAGCGAATGACGGACTCGCTCCCGCCTCTGGTCGTATGTCAATTCCGGGCTGAGAATTTGCAACCCTTCCTCGATGATCTGCGACACGGAAAGGCGCGGCGACAATGACCCGTACGGGTCCTGGAAGACGATCTGCATCTCCTTGCGCAGCGGCCGCATTTCTTTCGAGTTGAGTCCATCGATGCGCCGGCCTGAATAGACGATGGGTCCATCAGACGAAATGAGCCGCAAGAGCGCCAGACCAAGCGTTGTCTTACCCGACCCGGATTCACCGACAACTCCCAGCGTGCCGCCCTCACGCAGCTTCAGCGACACGCCGTCGACAGCCTTGATATGGTCGACCGTCTTGCGCAAGAACCCGCGCTTGATCGGAAACCAGACCTTCAGATTGTCTGTCTCGACGATCACTGGCGCGTCAGCATCGCCTGGCGCTGCCCGTCCCTTGGGCTCGCTTTCGATCAAATGCTTCGTGTAGGGATTCTGAGGCGCGGCGAAGATTGCTTCGGTTTGGCCCTCCTCGACAATTTCTCCATGGCGCATCACGTACACGCGATCCGCCATCCGCCGGACGATCCCCAGATCATGCGTGATGAGCAGCATCGACAGCCCGAACTCTTTTTTGAGTTCGGCAAGCAGTTCAAGGATCTGCGCCTGGATCGTCACGTCGAGCGCTGTCGTCGGCTCGTCAGCGATGAGCAGATCCGGCTCATTCGCAAGCGCCATCGCGATCATCACACGCTGCCGCTGCCCACCCGACAGCTGATGCGGATAATCCGCGAGCCGCGATTCCGGATCGCGGATGCCAACCTTTCTCAGGAGTTCGACGACGCGCGACCGAACGGCACCATCATCCAGCCCGCGGTGCACCTTCAGAACTTCGCCCACCTGCTTCTCGATGGTGTGAAGCGGATTGAGAGACGTCATCGGCTCCTGAAAGATGATCGAGATGCGGTTGCCCCGCACCGTCTGCATCTGGCGCTCCGATGCCTTGATGAGATCCTGCCCCTCGAATGCGATCTCACCACCCGGATGCGACGCCGCCGGATACGGCAACAACTTCATGATCGACAGCGCCGACACACTCTTGCCTGAGCCGGATTCGCCGACGAGAGCGACCGTCTCGCCCTTGCCGACACGAAAGCTGATGCCCTTGACCGCGAGCGTGTCCGTCTGCCCCGACCGGAATGCCACCTTCAGTCCGCGCACGTCGATCAGCGTCTCGCGCCCACCCTTCGCTCCGGCGGTCGTCGATAGCGTTGTTGTTTCCGCTTTGGTCATCGATGCGCTCCTCAGCGGAAAGTCTTCTTGGGATCGAGCGCGTCACGCACGGCTTCGCCGATGAAGATCAACAGCGACAGCAGAGTTGCGATCAGGATGAAGCCGGATAGCCCGAGCCAAGGTGCATCGAGATACTTCTTACCCTGCAACAGCAATTCCCCCAGTGAAGGCGACCCCGGCGGCAAGCCAAGCCCAAGAAAGTCGAGCGCCGTCAACAGCGCAACGGAACCTGACAGCTTGAACGGCAGGAACGTCAACGTCGCCACCATCGCATTCGGCAGCAGATGCTTCCACATGATCGTCGTATCGGAGAGCCCCAGCGCTCGCGCCGCGCGGATGTATTCGAAGTTGCGTCCGCGAAGAAACTCCGCCCGCACAATGCCGACGAGCCCCGTCCATTGAAACGCCAGCAGCACGATGAGCAGCGTCCAGAACCCCGGAATCAGCACTGAGGAGATAATGAGCAACACGTAGAGCTCAGGGATCGACGACCAGATCTCCAGAAACCTTTGAAAGACGAGATCGACGCGTCCGCCGAAATATCCCTGCACCGCGCCGGCCGCCACGCCGATGATCGACGACAGAATGGTCAGCAGAAGCCCGAATATGACCGAGACGCGGAAGCCATAGATGATGCGCGCCATCACATCGCGGCCCTGATCATCAAGTCCGAGCCAGTTCATGTTGCCGATAGAGTGATAGCGAGCCAGCAACTCTGGATCGGCGTCGCACAACTTCACACTAGACGCCCACTGCGGCGGCGCGGGAAAACCGATGCCGCTCGCAACCTCAACCCCGTCCTTGTTCTCTGTGCATGTGCCATCCGCGCGCGCTCGTGTCGGGTAGTCCTTGTTGATCGTGTCGTAGGAGTACGCGATGGGCGGCCAGATCGCCCAGCCGTTGTCCTCGATCTCCTTGAGGATCACAGGATCGCGGTAATCGGTGACGGCAAGAAACCCGCCGAACTTTTCTTCCGGATAGTCAACGAACACCGGCGCCAATATCTCGCCCTTGTAGCTCATGATGATCGGGCGGTCGTTCGCAATGAACTCGGCGAACAGCGACAGGAAGAACAGGACTCCGAAAATCCACAGGCTCCAATATCCGCGGCGGTTCGCTTTGAAATTATCCCACCGGCGCCGGTTGATCGGCGACAGCTCGACGCCCCGCCAGAACTGCAATCGGCGAACCAGCGATGGTTCGGTGGTCTTGGAACTTGCGGGCGTCGTGACGGCTGTCATGCCTCAGACCTCCCGGCTTTCGAAGTCGATCCGCGGATCGACGAGCGTGTAGATGAAGTCGGAAAGCAAGTTTGCGACCAGCCCCACCAGCGAAAAGATGTAGAGCGTCGCGAACACCACCGCATAGTCGCGATTGATGACCAACTCGAACCCGAGCAGACCTAGTCCATCGAGCGAAAAGATCGTCTCGATCAGAAGCGACCCTGAAAAGAACGCGCCAATGAACGCCGATGGGAACCCCGCGATGATGAGCAGCATCGCGTTGCGGAAAACGTGCCCATACAGAACTTCGCTCTCGGTGAGACCCTTGGCGCGCGCCGTCACCACATACTGCTTGCGGATCTCGTCGATGAACGAGTTCTTGGTCAGAAAGGTGATCGTCGTAAACGTGCCGAGCGCCAGTGCGGTCAGCGGCAGCGCCAGATGCCAGAAGTAATCGACAATCTTCCCGAACGTCGACAACTGGTCGAAGTTGTCCGACACCAGCCCTCGCGACGGGAACCACTGGAAGAACGACGACCCGGCAAACACCACAAGCAGAAGCACGGCCACGAGAAACCCCGGCACCGCGTATCCGACGACCAGCACAGTGCTCGTCCACGTATCGAACCGCTCGCCGTCGCGCACGGCCTTGCGTATTCCCAGCGGGATCGACACCAGATACGTGACGAGCGTCATCCACAGCCCCAGCGAAACTGAGACCGGCAGCTTTTCCTTGATGAGCTCGATCACGGAAATGTCGCGGAAGTAGCTCTCACCGAAATTGAAGGTGAAGTAGTTCTTCATCATCAGAAAGAAGCGCTCGTGTGCCGGCTTGTCGAAGCCGAACTGCTTCTCGAGGCTCTTGATGAACTCTGGATCGAGTCCCTGGGCGCCGCGGTACTTCGAGTTGGCCGCATCGGCCCCGCCCTGCCCCACCTGGATGATGCGCCGCCCGCGAGTTCCCCGCCACCGCCGCCGCCGAACCGCTCCGTCGCGCCGACGCCAGAGCCCGACAGCTGCGCGATAACGCGCTCCACGGGACCGCCAGGCGCGAACTGGATGATGACGAAGCTGATGAGCATGATCCCGATCAGCGTCGGGAATATCAGAAGCGTTCGCTTCAGAAGATAAGCGCCCATGGCGTTTCGCGCGTCCCTATCACTGAGCCGTCAGTTTCGCAGCTTTCGCCGGATCGTACCACCATGTGGCGAGAGCCCCACGGTCGTACTTGGGCTTCACGTCCGGCCATGCATACTTGTTCCAGAACGCGAGATGATGCGAGGCTTTATACCAGTGCGGCACCCAATAATGACCCGAGCGCAGCACCCGATCGAGCGCCCGCGCCGCCACAACGAGTTCAGCCCGCGTCTGCGCCTTCACGATCCGGTCGGCCAGCGCATCGATCGCTGGATTAGAAATCCCGGCAAGATTGAAGCTGCCGTCCGTCTTGGCCGCCTCTGAACCCCAGAAGTTCTTCAGCTCGATTCCCGGCGTCAACCGCAGGCTGAACCGCTCGATCGTCATGTCGAAATCAAACGTCTTCATTCGCAATTCGAACTGGGCCGGATCGACCCGTCGCATATTTGCGATGATGCCGATCGACTTCAGGTTCTTCACATACGGCCCGGCGATCCGCTCGAAGGCCGCCGCATCGAGAAGGATCTCGAACTCGAACGGCTTGCCCTCAGCGTTTTTGAGTGTCCGGTCTTTGGGATCGACCGTCCAGCCGGCCTCCTTCAGCAATCCTTGGGCCTTGCGCAAGTTTTCCCGCGGAAGCCCCGAACCGTCCGTCACCGGCGGCACGTAAACCTCGCCAAACACGCCCGCCGGCAACTGATCCTTGAACGGCTCCAGCAGCGCGACCTCTTCCGGTGAAGGCTTGCCGACAGCCTTCATGTCAGAGTTTTCGAAGAAGCTTGCGGTGCGCTGATACAGCCCGAAGAACAGATTGCGATTCGACCACTCGAAATCGAATGCCAGATCGAGGGCCTGCCGCACACGAATATCCTGAAACAGCGGCCGCCGCGTATTGAGGAAGAAGCCTTGCGCCCCCGAAGGGGTCTCGTCTGGCAGCGACAGCTTTTGCACACGGCCATCCGCAACCATCGGCTTGTCGTAACCGGTCGCCCAGTCCTTCGATGTGAACTCCTCGCGGAAGTCGATGGTGTTGGCGAACAGCGCTTCGAGTTCAAGCGTGCGGTCGCGGAAATAATCGTACCTGACCTCGTCGAAATTGAACTTGCCCCGATTGACCGGCAGATCTTTGGCCCAGTAATCGTCGCGCCGCTCGTAGGAGACATACCGACCCTGGCTGAACTGCCCAATCCGATAAGGACCCGATCCAATCGGCTTATCGAGCGACGTTTCCTCGAAGTTTCGCGTCGCATAATAGGCCTTCGGCAACACCGGCAGTTGCGCCACCTCGATCGGCAGAGGCTTCACGAGTTCGCCCTTGAAGGAAAACTTGACCGTCTGCGGGTCGATCGCCTCGGCCTTTTCTACGTCACGCAGCACGATCCGATAGCTCGGGTGCCCCTTCGCCTTGAGCGTTTCGAACGAGAACACGACATCATCCGCCGTCACGCCCGACCCATCCGCGAATTTCGCTTCCGGCCTCAGCGTGAATACGACGGACAGTCCATCCGCGGCGACATCGGCCGATTTGGCAACGAGCCCGTAGACGGCATCAGGCTCATCAAAGGCCCGGGTCATGAGCGTGTCATACAGAAGATCGAGTCCCTGCGCCCGGTCGCCCTTCAGAATGAAATTGTTGAAGCTGTCGAACGTCAGCGTACCACCCGGCCCGACCTGCGAGACCTTGCCGCCCTTCGGCGCATCCGGATTGACGTAGTCGAAATGCGTAAAGTTTGGCGGATACTTGAGATCACCGAAAATCGACAGCCCATGCGTCTCGTCCGCAGCCGCTGGACTAGCGAGCAGGAGACCGGCCACTCCAAGACACGCCGCTCTGAGGAAAGAACCAATCCTCACTGGCCACGCGCGGCCTTCACCGCATCGGTCTTTGCCTGGTCGATCCACCACGCGTTGGCATAAACCGGGTTTTGCGACGGCAGCGTTTGCGCTCGTCCGTAAATGTCCCACGTCGCGATCCGATCGAATGGATAATACCACTGCGGAACCACATAGAAGCTCCACAGCAGCGTCCGGTCGAGAGCGCGCGTGGCGGCGACGAGGTCGTTCCTGTCTTTCGCAAAAACGATATTATCGACGAGCTTATCCACCGCAGCGTTTTTAATGCCGATCGTGTTCCTGCTGCCTTCGCGATCGGCAGATGCTGAACCCCAGTAATCGCGTTGCTCGTTTCCGGGCGAATGAGACTGCCCGAAACTATCGACGATCAAGTCAAAATCGCGCGTCTTTTCGCGCTGCTCGTACTGCGAGCTGTCAACGATCCGCACGCTGGCAGCAATGCCAAGCTTCTTCATGTTCTCAATAAACGGCAGAACGATCCGTTCAAAATCCGGCTGAACGAGCAGAATTTCGACCTTGAGCGGCTCTCCTGCCGCGTTCTTGCGCTGACCGCCGGAAACTTTCCAGCCAGCTTCGTCGAGCAGCTTGGTTGCGGCAAGCATGTTCGTGCGGAAGTCGGTGTCCTTCTCGTTCGCGGGGCTCTTCCAAGGCGTGGTGAAAACCTCAGCCGGCACGTCGGCCTTCACCTCGTTGAGGAACTCCAGTTCACGCCCCTCAGGCAAGCCGGTCGCAGCGAGTTCGGAATTCCCGAAGAAGCTTTGCGCGCGCACATACTGTCCATAAAAAATGGATTTGTTCAGCGCTTCGAAGTTGAACGCCAGTGCAATAGCCTTGCGCACGCGAAGGTCATCGAATGGCTTGCGACGGACATTGAACGAAAATCCCTGCATCGACGCCACACGCTTATGCGGCAGCGCTTCCTTTTTCACGAGCCCCTTGGAGGCCGCATCGAAATTGTACTGCGTCGCCCAGGCGCCCGCCGACGTTTCCGTCCAGAAATCGACAACGCCGGATTTGAAAGCTTCGAATGCCGGCGTGCGATCCTTGAAGTAGATGTACGAAATCTCGTCGAAATTGTTCTGGCCCTTTGCGACGGCCAAGTCCCTGGCCCAGTAATCCTTCACGCGCTCGTAAACGATGCGACGGCCGGCATCCACCGACTTGATCTTATAGGGCCCCGAACCGAGCGGCGGCTCCAGCGTCGACTTCGACAGATCGCGCTTTTCACCCTTATCGTTCATGGCCTCATAGAAATGTTTCGGCACGATGCTGAGCTGGCCGACGATGAGCGGCAACTCGCGGTTACCCGCTTTGTCGAACGTGAACGTCACTTCCCGCTCGCCGGTCTTCTCCGCCTTCACCACGTTCTGGTAATAGAAGCCGACGCGAGGATCGCTTTTCTTCATCTCCGTGAAACTGAAGACAACGTCATCTGGCGTGACCGGCTTGCCGTCGTGGAACTTCGCCTCAGGTCGCAATCCAAACGTGACCGAGGAAAAATCATCCGGATAGGAAATCCATTCCGCAAGAAGCCCATATTCGGCTGACGGCTCATCCGGCGAACTGAACAATAGTGTATCGAAGACATTGCCGAGCCCCGACGCCGGCTGACCCTTTACGGTGAACGGATTGAGGCTGTCGAACCCACCGACCGCCGACAATCGTAGCGTCCCACCTTTCGGAGCTTCCGGGTTCACCCACTCGAAATGCTTGAAATCCGGCGGTAGCTTCGGCTCACCCAGGAGTGACACCGCGTGCCGCTTTTGCGGCTGGGCTCCGCCAGCTTGCACGGAAGCGACGGCGGTTACGAGTACGCCGGCGACGAGGCCTACGATGAGCGAAAGGCGAGTCATCAGCGGCATGTCCTCCTCGAATGTCCACGTCGGGCCCAGGCAGGTCATGGCCCGCCCGTCCCTGCATATCATGCGTGTAGCCTCGGAATGGCGACCGCGGCGCTTAAAGTTTCTTAATGTCGCCAAGCAAAGAAAAGCCCCGCCAAATCGTTGGCGGGGCTTTGTATTTCAGTTATTTGCAGCGTCTCACTTCGGCAGCGGCGCCGGAGCGTCGGCCAGGGTCCGCAAGTACGCGATGACGTTTGCAATTTCAGCCGGATCTTTGATCCCGGCGAAGGCCATCTTAGTGCCGGCAATGTAGCCCTTCGGCTGGTGCAGGAAGAGCGCCAAATTTTCATACGTCCACTCGCCGCCTTTCGCCTTGATCGCATCGGAATACTTCGCCGCGAAATCGGCCTGAGCTGCCTTGGGACGGTTGACGATCCCCCACAAATTAGGAGCAGCCCCGCTCGGAGCATCTTTCTTCACGGCATGGCACGCCGCGCACTTCTTGAAGCCTGCCGCACCGTCGTCTGCCTTGGCGGACGCCAGTTGTGCCACGACTGCCTTTGCGTCGAACCCGCCGGCCGCCGGTGCCGGAGCAGCAGCATCTTTGGCCGGAGCCGGGGCCGCACCATCTTTAGCGGGTGCTGCCGCAGCAGGCGCTTCAGCTGTCTTTGCTGGATCAGCTTCCGCCGGGGCGGCCTCGGCTGTGGCGGTATCGGTCGGCAACGTATATCCGCTGACCGGCTGCCCCGGACTGCTGGCAGTGCGCGCGCCGATGATGACATTCGATCCGACGATCAACAGCAGAGCCGCGAGCACAGCCCCGGCGATCTTACTCATTTCAAAGGAATCCATTGCTCACCTTCGTAGCTGGCGGCGCCATCGACCCGAATGGGTCAAAGCGAACAGTCCGGTCAAAATCGATCCTGCCGCATGTAAGGGAGCCGCGCCCAGCTTGCAACGACGGAGCCGCTGTGTTCTAGACCGCGACTGCGAGACCGATTGTCCCGTCCCCCGACCGGATCCCAGACCATGACCCGAAGCATTGTCCTCATTCCGGCCCGGCTGAAGGCGACACGTCTACCCGATAAGCCGTTGGCCGACATCCATGGCCGGCCGATGATTGTGCATGTCTGGCAACGCGCCATGGCTGCTGAGATCGGCCGTGTTGTTGTTGCCACCGACAGTCAGCCGATCATCGACGTGGTGCGTGCAGCTGGTGGTGAAGCAGTGATGACCCGCCAAGACCATGTCTCAGGCTCCGACCGCATCTATGAGGCCCTCAACCGGATCGATCCCGAAGGCGAAGCAGAGGTCGTTGTAAATTTGCAGGGCGACTTGCCGACACTCGATCCGGCTCTGATCCGCGCGTGCATTGCACCGCTGAAGGAAAAGGGCCCCGACATCACCACCTTGGCCGCCCAAATCACCGACCCCGAGGAGCGCCACAATCCCAACGTCGTGAAGGTCGTCGGCTCCGCACTTCGCATCCCCGGCCGACTGCGTGCTCTTTACTTCACCCGTGCCACGGCTCCCCACGGCGATGGTCCGCTGTATCACCACGTCGGCATATACGCCTACCGCCGCACCGCGCTTGAACGTTTCGTCTCGCTGCCGCCATCTGACTTGGAGCTGCGCGAAAAGCTCGAGCAGCTGCGCGCCTTGGAAGACGGTATGCGCATCGATGTGTCGATCGTTGACACTGTTCCGCTCGGTGTCGATACTCCGGCCGACCTCGACAAGGCCCGGCAGATGATCCGGCCGCAATCCTCCTGACCAGCACCAGAATCGAGCTCAATCGCGATGCCGACATCGAAGCACGCCCCCGCGCTGAAGCGCATCGCCTACCAGGGCGAGCCCGGCGCCAACTCGCATCTGGCCTGCACGGAAGCCTTCCCGGATTACGAGCCCATCCCCTACCCGACATTTGAGGATGCGCTCGCTGCAGTGAAATCTGGCGATGTCGGCTACGCCATGATCCCGATCGAGAACTCGGTCGCCGGCCGCGTCGCCGACATCCATCACCTGCTGCCCAACGCCGATCTCTTCATCACCGGCGAACACTTCCTGCGTGTTCATCACCAGCTTATGGCCAAACCCGGCGCAACGCTCGATACGATCAAGAGCGTGATGAGCCATACCCAGGCTCTCGGTCAGTGCCGCAATACGTTACGTAAACTCGGACTCAAGTCTGTTCCGGAGGCCGATACCGCTGGTTCCGCTCGCATGGTTGCGGAATCGAAGGATCTGACGGTGGCGGCCCTCGCCTCCCGTCTCGCTGCGGATATCTACGGTCTCGAAATCCTGAAATCCGACGTCGAGGACGAGGCCCATAACACCACCCGCTTCGTCGTCCTCGCCTGCGAACCCGACGATGCCGAACCTGAGGACGGCCCCGTCATGACGACCTTCCTTTTCCGCGTCCGCAACGTGCCGGCCGCGCTCTACAAGGCGCTCGGCGGTTTCGCGACCAACGGCGTCAACATGACCAAGCTTGAAAGCTACCAGACCGAAGGCACGTTCAACGCGACGATGTTCTTTGCCGACATCGAAGGCCATCCCGTTGAGCGCAAGGTTCAGCTCGCTCTGGAAGAACTCTCGTTCTTCTCCACCGAACTGAAACTGCTCGGCACCTATCTCGCCAGCCCCTATCGCGCCGAGGCACAGGCGCGCGCCAAACCCGTTCCCGCGAACATCCGATGAGACTTCACGGCAAGATCGCCATTGTCACGGGCGGCGCTTCCGGCTTCGGCCGCGGCATCGCCGAAGCTTACGCGCGCGAAGGCGCGAACGTCATGATCGCCGACCGGGACACCAGGGGCGCGGCCGCTGTCGCAGCGAGCATCGGCAAAGCCGCCGTTCCGTTTACCTGCGACGTCTCCGTTAAAGCCGACGTCGACGCCATGATCTCAGCCTGCGCTCAAACCTTCGGCGGCCTCGACATCCTCGTCAACAATGCCGGCATCACGCATACGAACCAGTCCTTATTATCGGTCACCGAAGACGATTTCGACCGCATCTACGCAGTAAATGTGAAGTCGATCTATCTGACGACGCTCGCCGGCGTCCCGGAACTGGAAAAGCGCGGTGGCGGCTCGATCATCATCACAGCCTCCACGGCAGGCGTCCGACCGCGCCCCGGCCTCACGTGGTACAACGGCTCCAAAGGCGCTGCCCTGACGCTGACCAAATCCATGGCCGCTGAACTCGCTGCGAAGAATATCCGCGTCAACGCCATCAACCCCGTTATCGGCGAAACCGGCATGATCGAACAGTTCATGGGAATGGCGGACACGCCTGACAACCGCGCCAAGTTCACCGCGGGCATTCCCCTAGGCCGATTCTCCAAGCCTTCGGATATCGCCAACGCCGCCCTGTTCTTCGCCGACCCCGCCTCCGCCTTCATCACCGGCACCGCCATCGAAGTAGACGGCGGCCGCTGCATCTAGTAGCCAGCACCGCATGGCAGCAGCCCTTCTCACGCTTCGCGATATTCACCTGACGTTCGGAGGCACGCCCCTTCTCGAGGGCGCTGATCTCAACGTTGAACCGGGCGACCGCCTGTGCCTTGTTGGGCGCAACGGCTCCGGCAAGTCGACGCTCATGAGAATTGCCGCCGGCCTTGTCGAGCCCGACAGCGGCGAACGCTTCGTCCACCCTAACGCGTCCGTCCGCTATCTACCGCAAGAGCCTGACTTCGGCGATGCGCAAACCGTCCTCGCCTATGTCGAAGGCGGGCTCGGGCCGACGGATAATCCCTACCTCGCCCGCAATCTTCTCGACGAGTTCGGAATGACCGGCGATGAGGACCCAGCCCATCTCTCGGGAGGCGAAGCCCGCCGCGCAGCCCTCGCCAAAGCGCTCGTCGCAAGCCCCGACGTTCTCCTCCTCGACGAGCCGACGAACCACTTGGATCTCCCAGCCATCGAATGGCTGGAAAAAACGATCCAGAGCCTCCGCGCGGCAATTGTCCTCATCAGCCACGACCGCCGCTTCCTCGAAACACTTTCGAAAAAAACTCTTTGGATCGATCGCGGCGTCACGCGCGAACTTCCTCAAGGGTTCGCTCACTTCGAAGCCTGGCGCGACAAGGTCCTCGACGAGGAGGAAGCCGAGCGCCACAAGCTGGACCGCAAGATCGTGCGCGAACAACAGTGGATGCACGGCGGCGTCACCGGCCGCCGCAAGCGCAACGTCCGCCGCGTCCGCGAGCTGAAAGACATGCGCAAGGAAGTCCGCGAACAGCGCCACGTTCAAGGCAATGTCCGCCTCGCCGCCACCGACGGCGGCACCTCCAGCCGCCTCATCGTCGAGGCGCGCGGCATTTCGAAAAGCTACGGCGAGACCGTCATCGTCCGCGACTTCTCAACCGCGATCCTGCGCGGCGACCGTGTCGGCTTTGTTGGCCCCAATGGCGCCGGCAAGACGACGCTTCTGCGCATGCTCACCGGAGAACTCGCTCCCGATAGCGGCACCATCCGCCTCGGCCAGTCCCTCGAACTCGTCACCCTCGATCAGCGGCGCGACGAACTGAAACCGGAGTGGACGGTCGGCGAAGCCTTGACCGGCGGTCGCGGCGATCAGGTCAGCGTCAACGGCAAGGTGCGCCACGTCGTCAGCTACATGAAGGATTTCCTGTTCACCTCCGAACAGGTCCGCTCGCCGATGAAGGTGCTGTCGGGCGGCGAACGCGGCCGCCTCATGCTCGCCCGCGCACTGGCCAAACCTTCTAACGTCCTCGTCCTCGACGAGCCGACCAACGACCTCGACCTCGAAACACTCGATCTGTTGCAGGAATTGCTCGCCGACTATCCCGGCACCGTCATCCTCGTCAGCCACGACCGCGACTTCCTCGACCGCGTCGTCACAAGCGTCATCGCGGCCGAAGGCGACGGACGCTGGAGCGAATATCCCGGCGGCTATTCCGACATGCTCGCCCAGCGCCAAGGCGCCGACCTAGAACGCCGAACTCTGGCCGAGACGAATAAGTCAGCGGCGGGCGGCGTCCCAGTCACCTCGAACCTGCAAAGGCAAAACGGAAACTCTCGTTCAAGGAGAAGCACGCGCTCGAAACGCTGCCGGCGCGGATGGAAAAGCTCAGTCTGGAAATCGCGAAACTGCAATCAAAGCTCGCCGACGGAAGTCTCTACACCAAAGATCCTCAAGCCTTTACCCTAGCCACGGCCGCCTTGGCGAAGTCTGAAGCTGAACTGACCGCCGCCGAAGAGCACTGGCTCGAACTCGAAATGCTGCGACAGGAGCTTGAAAGCTGAAAAGTGGCTTTACGCGCCGATCGTGGTCAGCAGAGCGCCGCCGATCACCAGCGTCGACAAGGTGCCGGCAATGAGAACCGACGTCAGAACCTGCTGTGCCGAAGATGTGCTGCCCGTTTCCATGATCGTTCTCCTGAGGTTTGAAGCATCCGCTTCCATGCCCTCAGATCTAGCGCCCCCTCAGGACCGCCGCTGTTCCGCCCGTAACACGGGACACAAATTGAAGGGCGACCCGCCAGGTAGGCAGCACGCTGGGCCAAATGCCCAGAAAGCAAGGCGACCTTCCAAGCGCCGCCCTTGTGAAGCGCCGACCAGGCGCGTGAGCTCCGATTGAGACAGAACTAGTTTCGGACCGAAGGTCCGGGGAGCAAGGCGACCCGGCGCAAGCGCCGCCCATGCGGAGCGCCGACCAGGCGCGTGAGCTCACAAAATGGCGGTGGACGCAGTCTGGCGCGAACGGGTCTCTGCTGGCTGGCGCCCAATAACAGGGAATTTTTGCAATTTTCCCGCGCTACTTTGGTTATTTCGTCCGAAAAGTCGTCGACTTTGCAGTAAGTTAGCGCATAAATTCCCGTGAAAAATAACAGGGAATTGTGCGGCCGTATCAGGGATTTTTTTCAGCGTTTCAGGGAAATCCTGATTGCACTTCACGGTCAGTCATTCGACCCCTGAGGGCGGCCGCGAAAGCCTCTAGCGTGTCGCTAGTCGTAGCAATCGACATCTGGCAGCTTCTATCCCGTTGTATTTGAAATACATCTCGTCGGTGCTGCCCTTTCGTTCTCCGCGCAGCTGTGCTATAAAAATCGCCGGCCACCGCTGGATCTACAGCGATCGCGGGGCCCGATAACCCTCAGAACACACGAACGGAAACCAAGCAGCCGCACCCGCGGCAGCGACGATTGTCGCGTTCGTGGGGGCGGCAGCTCAGCAGTTCTGAGGTGTCAAATGCGTGAGTTGGAAGTCACTACACAGCCCCTGTCGAGCCTTCGGCCTTACTGCCGAAACGCCCGGACCCACAGCGCGAAGCAGATCGC
The DNA here is from genome assembly GCA_963708775.1 of uncultured Alphaproteobacteria bacterium. Classification (GTDB taxonomy): domain Bacteria; phylum Pseudomonadota; class Alphaproteobacteria; order Rhizobiales; family Hyphomicrobiaceae; genus JAGVSR01. The sequence continues at coordinate 23,718 of CAVPTI010000007.1, forward strand.
TCAGATTGCGGCCAGCATCCGCGCGTTCGGCTTCAACAATCCGGTCCTGATCGACAAGGACGGCGTCATCATCGCCGGCCACGGCCGGGTGGCAGCTGCGAAGACGCTCGGGCTCGAGACCGTGCCGGTGATCCGGCTGGAGCACATGAGCGAGGCGCAGAAGCGGGCCTACATTCTCGCCGACAACAAGTTGGCCGAGAAGGCGGGCTGGGACACCGAGATCCTGGCGATCGAGCTCCAGAACCTGATGGAGTTCGATCTCGACTTCGACGTCTCGATTACCGGCTTCGACATGCCGGAAATTGACGTTCTGATCTCCGGTCTCGACGCCAAGCCGTCCAAGCCCGATCCCGCCGACGCTGTGCCTGAGGTCGCGGACCGTGCCGTGACGCGGCTCGGCGACATCTGGCGGATCGGACCGCACCGGCTGATATGCGGCGACTCCCTCATGCCGGAAACCTATGAGCGGCTTCTCGATGGCGAGAAGGCGCAGTTGGTGTTCACGGATCCGCCTTACAACGTTCCGATCGACGGTCACGTCAGCGGCCTGGGCAAGGTTCAGCATCGCGAGTTCGCCATGGCGAGCGGCGAGATGAGCGTGGCCGAGTTCACGGGGTTTCTGAGGGTCGTGTTCCAGAACCTCGCCGCCGCGTCAACGAATGGGTCGATCCACTTCGTGGCCATGGACTGGCGGCACATGGCGGAAGTGCTTGAAGCGGGCCAGGGCACCTACTCCGAGCTGAAGAACCTCTGCGTCTGGGCGAAAACCAACGGAGGCATGGGGTCCCTCTATCGGTCGCAGCATGAGCTGATCTTCGTCTTCAAGGCCGGGACCGCGCCGCACGTCAACAACGTCGAGCTCGGCAAGCACGGCCGCTACCGCACGAACGTCTGGACTTATGCCGGCGCCAACACCTTCAGCGCGACCCGGGATGATGATCTTGCGATGCATCCGACCGTGAAGCCGGTCGCGCTGGTCGCCGACGCAATCCTCGACTGCTCGAGCGCAAGGGGATCGTCCTCGATGCCTTCGCCGGTTCCGGCACGACGCTGGTCGCGGCCCACAAGACCGGCCGGCGCGGCTATGGGATCGAACTCGACCCGCACTACTGCGACGTCATCCTGCGCCGCCTGACGAAGCTCACGGGCTCCAGGCTGAGCATGTTGCGACGGGGCGCACGTTTGCCGAACTCAGCGCCGCGGTGGCGACCGAGACGTCCGCGGTCGAGTTAGAGGAGGCGACGCCATGGGTTACGATGAGGATCCGCCCAAGAGCCGACCATATAAAGTCGGTTACGGAAAGCCGCCCGAGGAGCACAAGTTCAAAGCCAAAGATCGTGACCCGGCGGATACAAGCCCACGACCCCGCAAGCGCCGCAAAGGCGCCGCGGATGAGCCGGAACAGGTCGATCTCGCGCGGCTTCTTGCTGAACCGGTTGCAGTGAGGAAGGGCGGGCGTGTTGAGAAGATGGATCCCTTCGAAGGGATGCTGCGGAAGCAGGCGGAGCAAGCCATCAAGAACCGCTCCGTATCGGCTATCAAGGCAGTACTGGATGTGGCCGAAGAAGAAGATCTCTTAAAGATTTCACCGCCGGCAGCCGGCGGTGGGGTCGTGCTAGTTCCGCTGAAGACTGCGGAGGATCGCTCGCGTTTCAACGCAATTTTCTATCCGACTGATGACCATGGCAGCTTAGACCCGGAGGACGACCATGAGTAGCGGGAGACGACGTTGCACGATGGCAAAGAGAATCCCTCGCACGTGAGGAGCGAACCAAAGGCGGTCGCCAACGGGCCGAGGAAGCCGTCGGCTATAAGAATCCGCCGAAAAGGTACCGGTATCGGAAGGGGAAGTCGGGCAATCCCGGTGGCCGACCAGAAAATACCGGAGTTGCGGTCGGACC
>CAVPTI010000008.1:0-21697 GCA_963708775.1 uncultured Alphaproteobacteria bacterium
TCGACATGCTTCATGAGGTCATTCAGCGTTACGAAATCCCCACTCAATCTTGCGTGCTAACCCATGTCACGACAAGCATCGAGGCCATCAATCGGGGGGCTCCACTGGACCTCGTCTTTCAGTCGATTGCCGGCACAGAAGCAGCCAACAGCAGCTTCGGCATAAATCTTTCCATTCTGAAGGAGGGTTATGAAGCCGCTCAAAGTCTGCAGCGGGGGACGGTCGGAAACAACGCTATGTACTTCGACGCGGACAAGGTAGCGCTCTATCAGCAAACGCGCCCACGGGGTCGATCAGCAAACACTTGAGGCGCGGGCCTACGCGGTGGCACGCAAGTATCATCCGCTGCTCGTGAACACAGTGGTTCAATTCATTGGTCCTGAGTACCTCTACGACGGGCGTCAAATCATGCGTGCTGGGCTTGAGGACCACTTTTGCGGCAAGCTACTCGGCGTCCCCATGGGTTGTGACATCTGCTACACGAACCATGCGGAAGCTGACCAAAACGATATGGATGCTCTGCTGACGCTCCTCGGGGTCGCCGGCATAACGTTCATCATGGGAATTCCTGGCTCAGATGACATCATGCTGAACTACCAAACGACGTCGTTCCACGATGCCTTGTTCGCGCGTAAGGCCCTTGGACTAAAGCCGGCGCCCGATTCGAGGATGGTTGCTAGGCGTAGGAATTTTCGAGAAAGGGGAGCAACTAGGCTTCCGGAATCGATGCCTAAGTCATTCCAACGCGCACTCTCGCATTTGCAGTGAGGTCCATCATGGCTGTGTCCGACGACAATAAGCCAATTGTTATTTCCAATCCGTGGGGCCAGCTTCGGCAATACACTGCTGCGCGTATTGCTCTTGGCCGCGCTGGAACCAGCTTGCCGCGAAGCCGCACCTCGAATTTCAGCTCGCCCACGCCCGGGCGCGTAATGCAGTCCATCATGAACTCGATGTCGAGAAGCTCGAAGGCGCGCTGAACGCTGAGGGACGCGCTACGCATCGACTTCATAGTGATGCCGAGACCCGTTCGATGTACCTTCAGAGGCCGGACAAAGGCCGACGTATCGATGAGCCGTAACGTGAATCCTTGCTCAAACTCGATCGTCCTGCGTCGGGATACGATGTGGTTCTTGTAATCGGAGATGGACTTTCTTCCTTTGCCATTGAGGAGAACGCTGCTGCCTTTCTCGATATTTTGTTGCCCTTTTTAATCGACCAGAACTGGAGTCACCCCTCATCATTGTGCAACAGGCGCGTGTCGCCATTGGCGACGAAGTTGGCGGGCTCCTTGGCGCGCGGCTTGTGGTGATGCTCATCGGAGAGCGGCCGGGCCTCAGCTCGCCGGACAGCATGGGCATATACATGACGCTCAATCCTCGTGTCAGTCTGACGGACGATCTCGCAATTGCATCTCGAATGTCCGACGTGAGGGTTTGAGTTACGAATTGGCGGCTCACAAACTGCTCTACCTGATGTCGGAGGCTCTCAAGCGCGGCCTGTCCGGGGTCCAACTCAAGGATGAGGCAGAAATACCTTCAAACGCCGTATCTGGTCCGCGAAGAAGCTTCCTTACTCAGTCGAATTGAAACAGCGCGGCAGTGCCGCGTCCACTGCAGCAAACAAATAGTCTCATAGGAGTGCGAGATGTCAAAAAAGGTTATCTGCGCTATCGACGGCAGCGATAACTCCGATCGCGCCATCCAGGTGGCGGCTGAACTAGCGGCAGCAACCAAGGGTGAGCTCATACCGATAGTTGTCGACCAAGTCATGTTCGAAGGGCGTGGTGGGCCTGAGCACAAACTTGAACCGGAGGGTGCTAGGCGCCTCCTTGAGGCCGGCCAGGAGAATGCGGCTAATGCCGGCTGCACACGTGCAACCCTCGTGTCGGTCGCCAGTCGCGATGTTGGTCGTGCCATACTGAACTATGCCGAAGAGGCCGATGTCGACCACATCGTTGTCGGAACGGGCGATAAAGGCGCAGCAACACGCCTCGTGGTCGGGTCGGTCTCGCATGATCTCGTCGGGCGCGCCCATTGTAGCGTGACAGTTGCACGGTAGCCCGCAGGAGATACGTCGGAACTGGTAAGCTATCGATGTAAACTGGGATGAGATAAGGATGCTTGGGTGGAGAGTTCGAGCAGCGGCTCAATCGGCGCCACCATCCCCTTCCATCATTGTCCGAGTAAGCGCCGGCAACGGTTTCTCATGCCCTAGTTGCAGTAGGGACTTTTGCGCGCCGGATTGAGATCGAAGTGAAGATGGTTCCGATGGGCGTCATTAGACTCGGGACCGAGAGCGGTAGAAAACGTGGTGCAGGCGCCGTGATGTACGCGTCCAGAAACAGCGTGGTCGGCGACGGTGTTGCAGCTGCAGGTGCCGGTTGGTCGGGGCGGGGCTTAGTCGCGGCCTTTGCCCCGTCCGATTTCGAGGACGCTCTGCTGGCAAGGCTCATGTTTGCAAGACGCTGTTTGCCTAAGAGGTCGGTGCTTCTCGCGCGGTCGCTTCTGAATTGCTTCTTTTTCTGGCTTCCTCAAGGTCGCGGCCTGTTGGTCCCCATCCATGGAGAACGGTCAGCATCCGGCCGTCACTCAGTTCGAACGCTCCAATGTCTATGGCATTGGCAAACGCGTGCTGGCTGAGATTGCCGGTGGGCAAGGCGTAAACATTTCGGCAGGCAAATGCCGATGCGCCAACAATTCGCGAAACGGGAGATCGCAGCGTTCTGCGGGCCTCAGGCTGGAGCGTGGCCTTGGTCCACTGATGAAGCGCCGCCATCAGACGACAGTTGGTTTCAACCGGTGGATCGAAGACGAGCTTTGGGTTGGACCCCCGGCCTTTCAATCGAACCGCGGCCGGAACTTCACATTTCTCGGTCTTAGGTTGGGGGCAAAAACTGGAGCATCGGCGGAAATTGATTGAAGAACGTGCATGCAGTCTTCCCGCGCACGCCAAACGTCGGCGATGTCCCACGAACCGTTTGGGGCAGCCCATCGCTTGAAGCAGGTTGCTTGCGGGTTGGTTGAGCCAGGGAAGGATCAATGCCGCCGTTCAGGACCGGTGCATTCAAGGTATACTGCAATTGCAGGATCAAAATCCCCACGACCGCCGTCCCCGAAAGGACAGATGAAAAACGCAAAAGAGGATCTTCCCGAGGGGTCATGGCATTGGCGGAAATACTGATGACGCTTCAACATCTTCCGAGGCACGAAGCTCCAGCATAACTGACAGATGACTAAGGAATTGTTGGGTCCAGCGTCATCTCCAAGAACAATTTGAAGATGTACCGATATTGATGGATTGAGTATTTGCCGGATGTACCGGATTGAAACCTGAGTGCGCCAGGGAACGTGGCAAAAGCAGCGGCTGCCCAGGTTCGCCCGAGCCCAAGTGATCGCGAAAGCGTTCGAAAAAGAAGCCCCACTCTTGGGTAGACAGGCGTAAAGTCAGCATCATTCCGGAGCGGCGGCGGGATCGGCCCGCCCATTCGGCCCAACTGCACCTGTGCAATGGGTCTGTTTGAAGAGGAGCCTGTGTCATGGTGGCCCCCATACATCCCACAAAGCAGATCGTCATTTCCGAGGATGCGGCCCGCGGCGGTGTCGTTGGCCACAATGTTCGCTACGTGCTCACGTTCGGCCTGACCAGTGTAATTGCCATGTTCGCCGCGATTGCGCTGTGGGCCGGTTACGACGACCTTCAAGCGCGCCTATCCACGGCGCTCGCCACTAACCCCTCCGAAGTGATGAAAGCGCTCTCGCCCTACGCTGCACTCTTGCTCTTGGGCGCGATCGGTATGGGCCTTCTGCTCGGCCTGTGGGGCCTTATAGCCGGACGCAGTCTCAATGATACGAGAGCACTTTTTTTCCGCGCCCGCGTCACCGGCCAGTTCATCCTCGTGTGCCTCATCATGACGATGTTTTATGTTTCCGGCGGCTGACGCCCGGCGGGCTGTGCACTTTCATCATCCACCGGACTCGCCGCCTGGATGGAGAGGTTGCACATCGGTGCCCAGTCGTCGCCTGTGGTGACGCGTCCGTTCGGAATGCGCCCCTCGTCTACGTCAACACTGGCACGATTGGTTGGAAACACTCTTCGAGCAAGCAGTATGTATGTGTCCTGCGTGTACAGTACGAGGAGCGGACCTTCGGTCGGCGAACGGTAACAGTGAGTGGGACGCTACAGGAGCGGCGGATCAGGCGGTAAAGATGTGATCGACAATCCCGTCTGGCGATCCCGTCTGAGCCCTGAACAATCGATCGTTCGCTTCCCGTAGCCGGCGACTAACCTCGCGTCCCATATTCATCTGTATCAGTGCAAATTGCTTCAGATCCTGACCGTAAACTCGGTAGAGATCGCCAGAAGAAATGCGGATCGCAGTGCAATCGTCCACCGCGTGGACGGATGCGCTGCGATGGCAGTGATCCATCACCGCCATCTCTCCGAAGCAATCGCCCGCCGAGAGGGTTTGAACCAGCAATTCTGGCCGCCCCAGGACTTCAGAACGGCCGCTTCGCCGCTCTCCAGGACGAACAGTGCATCGCCCTCTTCGCCTTGGTGGAAAAAGAAGTCGTTCCTGAGGACTGTCACGACCGGGCAAAATGCGAGCAGAAATTGGAGGATGTCCGCGCGTACCCCCCCAAAGAGTGCCATACGCTGCAAGAGTTCGGTCCGCGCATCTCGCATGGCGCGCTCCACAAGCCAGGAACCAGAAGTCAAACTTTTAGCACGTAATCGTCGATCGACCAAAACGGCCCAAGGCTGGGCACCGTTCCTCTCGGCCATTCCCCCAATAGAAAATCGGCTTCACCCTCTGCGCGTGCGACGCCCGATGCCAGAAGCTCTTCCCCGCATATCCTTGAGGGTGAAAAATGGATGAGGCCACGGCAGAAGGCACCACGGGCACCGTGCGCCACGCCGGTGTCGAGAGCGACGATGAGGTAGCGGGGATAATCGGCGTCTGAATTATTATGCAGGGCTGCCGCGCTCGCAGCGATTTTGCTACGCCTTACTGGAAGGAATGTCGGGTGGCAAGCAACCGCGCCTCGATGAAGTGAAGGCGGCGCAAACTGAACTCGACGCGAAGGAATTGATCTCCTCGAAGGAGGTGCCCGGCAAAAGATCGTAATTTTTTTAGTCTGAGCAGTATCGCCGGATTTTTTTAGACGTTTCCCGGGTCACTTACTAACAATTCGTCTGGACAGACGAACGAGACTCAACCGTTATCAGAACACTTTTGCCTTGGCGGGCGGCCTTCCCCGAGCGGGAACGAGCGGAACGTTTAGTCGTTATGCGTAATTCGCTGGAATGAGAAAGCAGAACCGTCATGACGTCAATGAAGACCATCACCCAGTTGGCCGCTTCAGCTGGCCTTGCAGTCACCCTTGCGAGCCCCACATTCGCCGTTGATTCGAAAGTTCGAGAAGCTTGCGGTGCCGACTATCATAGGCACTGTGCGAGTCATCCCCCGGGTTCGCCTAAAACTCGCCAGTGCATGCGACGGGTCGGAAAGCGTCTATCAACTGGCTGTATCGACGCGCTCGCAGATGCTGGCGAGATCCGCCGTCCACGCCGCTGAACTTACTTCCTCGACACGGAGTAGGATGCAAGCCCTAGCCACCCACCGCGAGAATTTGGCGTGCCTTTTCGACTAGTCGATCTTCAACTTTGGCTGAAACTTCGACACGAGGACCCGCGGCAGAAGTCTTGGTGATATTGCGCACGGGGATACCTAACACTTCTAGCCGTCCAATCACGCTATCGGCGCGTAAGTCGTCCGGGTAATCGGCTGTCAGTGTGTGTTCAAGCATCGACTTACTTTCCAAATTGATCAGCACCCAAGGAAATAATACAGCCGCGCAGATCGCAGAGGATGATCGTTTTGCGGCTTCACACTGTCCAACCACTTACGCTTACCAAGCAGAAGCTGCCTCCCGCATTTGGTAACCTGCGCAGTTTTGAGAACGCCATCGATGCGACCTGTGCCACGTAACCACCCATCGCCGCGAGGCTAGCTTGGCATGTTCTGCCGGGTGGACCGTTAAACGCAAAGCTCAGAAGCACAGCCACGCGCCGAGGCAGCTCTTGGGTGTGCCGCCTTTGCAGGCCATTTGCGAGGAGTCGCAAGTCGTCGTGGCTCCTTCATCTTCGCAGGTCGTCTTCACGGGGCCCTGCCCTACAAGGCCTTTCGAAGCGATAGTATTTTTGAGGGCGTTGGTCGAGAACAGCACGGCGGTGTCGTCGGTCAACATTTGACCGAGGGCAGCGACGCTCGTGCAATCGGCGGCCTGAGCCGGTGCCCAAAGTGCGCACAACATCGCCGCTGCCACAAAACCGAATTTCAAGGTTTGCATTGCCGCCTCCAAAAACTTGGGATCTCAGCCGGACGCTTGGTCCTCGTCTCCGTTGGTCACCCAACCACGAATTAAAGCGTTAGGTACTTTCCATGAGCATGCCGACGCCTGTGGTTGTTTTTCCCGAGGCCCTGGTGGGAGAATGGACCGCTATAGATACGCGGACCGCGCGGGCTTTACGCTTACCGGCACCTTCAAGCAGTCCACCTACTTGAGCTACCGGACTTTGGCGGTGGAGATCTCGAGCAGCGCAACGCAGAGAGTCACTTCGCAGCTTCGTCTCACTCCACAGACCACTTGCCGCGCTCGCTTTATTCCTTGGCGTGGTGGCGCTCGAAGACTTCGTTGAGACTTGGCGGCGAGGCTAGCGGACAGTTCATCATGTCGGGTGCATTTTCCCGGTTTGGTCGAGTTGCGTCCAATGCCGAGAAAGCGCCAGCCAGCTGAAATGTTCAGGCGCTTGGATACTGATCCTGTTCGAGGTCTAGACCCCGCGGACATCAATCAGCTGTTCGAACAGTCTATGGCTATTAATCCGGTCCCAGCAGAGGAATTCTGGCATCTCCGCGATCTGGTCTTGCTCAGGCACACCGTCGCTCATCATGCCGCCGTCATTCGTGAGGTCGACGTCCCGCGCTTTGCCCACTTCAAAATAATGCCAGGGCGCATAATGATCCCCCTCCAGATTTTGTTCGCTCAGAACTGAAGTATCTGTACGACATGGGCCGAACGATCGAGATGTCAGTTCAAGGCGCAGTGTTCAAGAAGGTCATCGCCACAGCAGGAGCGGGGTGGTCCATCCAGCCGTCCCAAGAGGTCATCGAGCTAATCCAATTATTCGCGTATTTTGGCCGTATCAAGTCAACGAACGTTACAGTTGGCTATTCAGAGCCAGGTTCCGAGCTTAGGCGAATGCAAGAAGCGGAGGCAGAGCAAATTCGGGCGTCACTTCTTCAAAGATGCATAGCTGATTTAATGGATAAGTTTGGTGATTGACTTTCAGGACAACCGTTCGCCCTGATCGGGGTAGCCATTCCGAAATGGTTCATCTGCTGCCTTTTGCTTGCCAACCAAAGTGTCCGCCAAGCCTCTAAGACCTGACGTGACCGGCGACCGTCGCCCAGGGCATGTGCCGATGTCCGCGCGAGGGATGGTTTCAACCTTCGATCAGCGAAGTCTCAGCACGCTGGACGAAGGATGTCTGCTACGCCTCGGCGGCCCTGGAGGCGCAGCGAACAACGCTCACTCGTTTTCCGCTACCCAGAGCGCTACCCCGAGCGCTTTCGGCGCCACGAGCGCGAGCCGCAAAACGGCCTAAGTGATTGATCTGTTTTGTAAATATCTGGTGCTGCCGGAGGGGATTGAACTCTCGACCTCTCCCTTACCAACAGCAGGGCGCGGAACTCCAGGGAACGCCATGGGGTAACATCTTGCTGTGGCTGGCGTTTTCGGAGCCTGTTTCAGCGAGCACCGTCAAGTATCGCCGTGTTCCACCGAAAACCGAGATTTCCGCTACCCCTGCGCTACCCCGAGCCTGGAGTTAGGCTGGTGCCATGCCTGAGCGGATCGGAAAGCCGCCAGTCCAGCCCAGCTTGCGAATCCGCGTGATAGTTCGACTAGGATGATGGAATGTGAGCAGTCGATGTAGGCCGATGTCATCCCGAGCATCACGGAGATACCAATGAAACTTAGGACGATTACCGGCGCCGCTTTTGCGCTATCAGTTTTCTCGGTTGCACCTGCGTCAGGTCAAACCCCGGCCGCCAATGATATCGGTGCGATCAATCCCGAGGCTGCTGCACATGCCTTTCCGAAGCGTGGCTTTTCTCCGTATGCCGGTCGAAACTACCCGACCCGCGTTCTCTGGGGTGACCAGCACGTGCATACCGGTTGGTCGGTTGACGCGGGTGCTTTCGGCGCGACGCTCGGCCCAGAGGAGGCGCTGCGGTTTGCTCGGGGTGAAGAGGTCATATCCTCGCTAGGCGAGCCTGCAAAACTCAGCCGGCCGCTCGACTGGGCGGCCGTCACGGATCACTCCGACGCGCGGGCACGATTTTCGAGATCAGGGACGGCAATCCTACGCTGATGGCTGATCCGTAATCAAGAAGTGGCACGAAATGATGGTTGCTGGCGAAGGCGTAGCAGGCAGCCTCTGAGATGATCGCCGCGCAATCCAACAACCGCGTGCCGCCATGCATGAAGGATCCCAAACTTGCCCTGACGATCTGGGAAAAAACACGTCTATCATGGAGAAATACAACGAGCCAGGGCGGTTTACGGCCTTCATTGGCTATGAGTGGACCAGCAACGCCGGCGGCGGCGACAATCTGCATCGGAACGTCATCTATCGCGATGGCAAGGATAAGGCCGACAAGGCCATTCCGATGACCACCTTCGATAGCGAAAATCCGGAGGATCTGTGGACATGGATGGCGAAGTGGGAGGAAAGCAACGGCGGCTCGCTCCTCGCTATCCCTCATAACGGCAACCTGTCGAACGGAAAGATGTTTGCATTGCAGACCTTTCTCGGTAATCCGCTGACGCGGGAGTGGGCGGAGACCAGGGCCCGCTGGGAGCCCATGTACGAGATCACGCAGATCAAGGGTGATGGTGAAACGCAGCCCTCGTTGTCCCCCACCGACGAGTTCGCCAACTTTGAGAAGTGGGACCAGGCCAACCTCGCGGGCGTTCCCAAAAAGCCCGGCATGATCGAGCGCGAATATGCTCGCCGTGCGCTCGAAGAGGGCTTGAAGCTGGAACAGACCCTCGGCGTAAACCCCTTCAAGTTCGGGTTCGTGAGCGGCACCGACACACATACCGGTCTCACGACCGCAGAAGAGGACAATTTCTTTGGCAAGCACACAGGGGTCGAACCATCTCCGCACCGCTGGGAGCATGACGTTATCAAGACGCCGCAAGTGAACGTGAAGGGCTGGCAGATGGCGGCGGCCGGATACACGGGTGTCTGGGCCACCGAGAACACCCGCGAAGCGATTTGGGACGCGCTGAAGCGCAAAGAGGCCTACTCAACCACGGGACCCCGCATCACTGTCCGGTTCTTCGGCGGTTGGGATTTCGATGCGACGGACGCTCAGACGCGGATGCCTGCTGAAGCCGGCTACGCCAAAGGCGTTCCCATGGGCGGCGATCTTCGCAAAGCACCGGCCGACAAAGTGCCGACGTTCCTCGTCGGTGCGATGAAAGATCCCTTGAGCGGCAATCTCGACCGAATTCAGATCATCAAGGGATGGGTCGACGGCAAGGGCGAACTGCACGAGAAGATTTATGACGTCGCTTGGTCCGACGGGCGCAAGCCCGCTGCAGACGGCAAGTTGCCTCCGGTCGGTAGTACCGTCGACGTTGATAACGCAATCTGGACCAATACCATCGGTTCGCCTGAGCTGATCGCAGTGTGGAAGGACCCCGACTTCGACCCCGCTCTTCGTGCCTTCTACTACAGCCGCGTTATCGAGATTCCGACACCGCGTTGGACGGCATACGACCAGAAGCGCTTCGGTATTAAAATGCCCAAGGACGTGCCTATGACCGTACAGGAACGCGCCTACACTTCGCCCATCTGGTACACGCCCAGCCCCTGAAGGCAATTTCGCATTCCTATTTCTGCTGATATTGTTTCTATGTCCTCGGAGGCTCAATCTCATGTGCATGGTAACGCGCCGGTTGCTCGCTTCTCTACTTTTGACGTCTTCCACGATAGCTCTGGGTGCATTCGGAGCATTGGCCGATCAGCCCCCCACAAAAGAAGGGGTAGCGGCTACTGTCCGGACTGAATTCTCTCCGTACGCAGGGAGGAATTTCCCAACCCGCGTTCTTTGGGGTGATACCCATCTGCATACCGCGATCTCGGTCGATGCCGGCACGATGTGCCGCGTCGGCCAGGAGGATGCGTTTCGGTTCGCCCGAGGCGAGGAAATCACAACAACGCACGGGCTCCGCGCCAAACTTTCGAGACCTCTCGATTTCCTTGTGATCGCCGATCATGCCGAGATGTATGGTTTGATGCCGCAATTGCTCAGCGGCGATCCCGAAGTCCTGTCGACCGAAAAGGGCAAGCAGTGGTTCGGCGCACTCACCAGCGGCAATAACGACACCATCTTCGCAACCGCCATGGAGATCGTCGCATCGCTCTCCGGTGACGAACCGCCGATCAAGAGCGAGAAGGCCGTGCGCAATGCTTGGCAGGCCTACACGGCACTGGCCGATAAGTACAATGACCCCGGCCGCTTTACGGCCCTCATCGGCTTCGAGTGGACGGCGATCGGAGGCTACAATCTCCACCGCAATGTCATCTTCCGGGGTGATGCGAGCGTTGCCAATCGCACCGTTCCCTATTCCCAATTCGACAGCAAGAACCCCGAGGACCTGTGGCGGCACCTTGCCGATTTCGAGAAGAAGAATGGGTCGGAGGTACTTGCGATCCCGCATAACGGCAACTTGAGCAACGGCCGCATGTACACAGTGGAGAATTTCGACGGGACGCCACTCAGCAAGGACCTCGCCGAGTTGCGCAGCAAGTACGAGCCGCTCATAGAAGCGACCCAGATTAAGGGCGACGGCGAAGCCCACCCGATGCTGTCCCCCAATGACGAGTTCGCGGATTACGAAAAGTGGGACAAATCCAATCTCAATGGTACCGAGGCGAAGAAGCCGGAGATGCTGCAATGGGAATACGCGCGCGAAGCGCTCAAGACCGGCCTGAAGCTTGAGCGTAAGCTTGGGGTCAACCCCTACAAGTTCGGCATGATCGGCAGTACGGACGCCCACACGGGGATGGCGGCGGTCGAGGAGGAGAACTTCTTTGGCAAGCACTCCGGCGTCGAGCCGGAGCCGCACCGTTGGGAACACGTTGTTATCGAAGCACCCGATCCGAAGTTCACCATCAAAGGCTGGCAACAGGCTGCCGGCGGCTATGCCGCCGTGTGGGCGACCGAGAATACGCGCGAGGCGATCTTCGATGCCATGAAGCGCAAGGAGACCTATGCGACGACCGGGCCACGCATGGTGGTTCGCTTCTTCGGTGGCTGGGATTTCAGCGCGGACGATGCTCTGTCCCGCTTACCGGCAAGCGTCGGTTATGCAAAGGGTGTCCCGATGGGTGGCGACTTGCGCTCATCGCCAGGTTCCAAATCGCCAACTTTTCTCGTTGCCGCGATGAAGGATCCCTACAGCGGTAATCTTGATCGCATCCAGATCGTCAAAGGATGGCTCGACAAGGATGGCAAGGCCCAGGAGAAGGTCTACGACGTCGTCTGGAGCGGCGATCGCAAGCCCGACGTGAACGGTAAGGTCCCACCCGTTGGCAATACCGTCGACGTCGCCAATGCGACGTGGAAGAACACCATTGGAAATCCCGAACTCAGCGTCACTTGGACTGATCCGGATTTCGATGCCAAGAACCCAGCCTTTTATTACGCCCGGGTGATCGAGATTCCGACGCCGCGGTGGACCGCTTACGAAGCCAAGCGCTTCAACGTCAAGATGACGCCTGACGTGCCAATGACAACCCAGGAGAGGGCCTACACCTCTCCCATCTGGTATACGCCGTGACGCCGGCGGTCGGGGCACTTCAAGCCGCACTTCTGGGTTCGGCGCTTGCTATGGCTCCGTCGGCATCGGCATGTGGCTATCACGATGCGGGCAGCATCAATCGCGGTATGCTCAACTGGGCCTATCCGAACGCACTCTACGTCACGTCGGCGGTCTGGAAGGCTCAGCTGGATGGTCTGTTATCGAGAGATGACCGGCCGGCAGCAACGCGGGCGCTTCTCGGATATGGGACAGCCGTCAAGGAGTTGGGTCAATTGCGAGACGGCCTATCGCTGGTCCGCGATCATGGACGCGATGATCCCACCATTTCCCTGGTCCTGATCGGCCCCATGCTGTGGGCGAGACTTGCGCCGGCCAATACAAGACTCGAAATGATTCCCCATACCACAGGCCCCTCGAATGGCGACGTTGTCATCGTGACGGACGAACCTGTCATCAAGGCCTTGGTGGAAGGACAGGTTGCGCCGCAGACCGCCCGGGAGTTGGGCTTGATCCGCTTCTACGGCGCACCCGAAGCCGTGCAACGCGCCGCGTCTTGGCTTGATCGGCTGAATCAGCCCGCCATAGAGGGTCCGGTGAAGTCGAGCGGCTGATCAAAATCCAAATCCATCGATCCGGGATGACGCCTCCGAACCGTTCGTTTCAGCGACGGTCGGCGTGAAGCGCCGGACCCAAATGTGCGCGAGGAGGTTCTAAATGTTGGGTCGGGTGCTCAGGGAGCCACTGACACATTTTATAGGGCTGGCGCTCGCGATTTTTCTTCTCTACGGCGTCGTAACCGGTCGGCTGAACCCAAGGCGGACGAGATCATCGTAACGTCGGCCAAAATCGAGCAGTTGGGCGGCCTGTTCACTAAGACGTGGCAGCGGCCACCTTCGGCGCAAGAGCTCAAGGGCCTGATCGACGACTACGTCAAAGAAGAAATCTACAATCGCGAAGCCCTGCTGCTCGGTCTGGACAGGGACGATACGGTGATCCGCCGCCGGCTCCGGCAGAAAATGGAATTCCTAGTCGACGCTGAAGTCGACGCCATGGCGCCAACGGATGCGCAACTGGAAGTTTATCTCAAGGCGAATGCTGATCAGTTCCGCATCGCACCCATGATGGCTTTCGAGCAGATTTATCTCAGCCCGGAAAAGCGTGGCGACCGGATCGACGCGGACGCCCAGGCGATAATGGATGAAGTTCGTGGGAATGCGCAGGCGGCCCCGGAAAAGCTCGGCGATCAGACGTTGCTGCCGTCGACGTTGCCTCTCGCCGCCAAAGCCACGATCAATCAGACTTTCGGCGGTACGTTTGCCGACGAGCTGGAGAAGTTACCGGACAATCAGTGGTCGGGGCCAGTTCCTTCCAGCTACGGTCTCCATCTCGTCCGCGTCACCGAGCGAAGGGAGGGCCGTAACCCGGCACTCTCCGAGGTGCGTGACGCCGTTGCTCGTGAGTGGTCGAACACCAAGCGCAAGGCGTTGGAGGCGGAACGCATCGAGGCGCTTCTAAAGCGCTACAACGTGACAATCGAAAATACGGACAAGGGCGAGACTCGTTGATGATCCGCTTCGCGCTATTTTTGCTGATGATGTTCCAGATGATAGTGGGCGCGGCGCAGGCGCACGAGATGCGGCCAGCGTATCTGGAGATTCGGGAGACGGCGGCCAATCAGTATTCCGTTCTGTGGAAGGTCCCAGCGGCAGGCGACAAGCGTCTTGGTCTCTACGTTAAAATGCCGGAGGCATGCCAGGCAGCGGCCGAACCGGTCGGGACCATCACGGGCGGAGCCTATTACGAACGGTGGTCCGTTACGTGCGCCGGGGGGCTCACAGGCCGCGAAATCGCCATCGAGGGATTGCGTTCGACGCTGACGGATGTGCTGGCCCGGATCAGCTACGCAAATGGCACGAGCCAGGTGTCGCGATTGACGCCGGAAGCACCAGCCCTTGTTGTGACCGGCAGTCCATCCACACTCGACGTGGCGAAAACATACTTCGTGCTCGGCGTCGATCACATCCTAGCCGGCCTTGATCATCTGCTGTTCGTGTTCGCGCTGATGCTGCTCATCCGCGATCCGTGGATGCTCGTGAAAACGATCACGGCATTTACTGTGGCCCACAGCATCACGCTTGCGGGGGCAGCGCTTGGTCTTCTGAGCCTGCCGCAGAAGCCGGTCGAAGCGGTGATCGCCCTCAGCATTGCTTTCGTCGCGCGTGAACTTCTGAGCATGAAGCCGGGTGAGCGGCGGCTTTCGGAAGCCTATCCCTGGGTCGTCGCCTTTGCCTTCGGCCTGCTTCACGGCTTCGGTTTTGCCGGCGCACTGAAGGAGATCGGGCTACCGCAGACCGATATTCCATTGGCACTTCTCATGTTCAACCTCGGCGTCGAAGCCGGGCAACTGTTCTTCGTCGCCGCGCTGGTTCTGGCTTTCAAGGCGCTAACGGCGTTGAGCAATGTGCCGTTGGCAACTGCCCGACCAGCCGCCGCCTATGCCATCGGTGTTGTCGCGACTTTCTGGCTGGTCGCACGGGTCTCTAACTTTTGGACGGCCGTTTGATAATTGCCAACCGACTGTGAACCGATCGCAAAGCCGGGGAGTGATGGCGTGTAGGCACGCCTTCGGTCTATGCTGGAATCGGACGCAGAATATTGAAGCCAGGGGTCCGCCACATGAGTTTGAGCAGGTTCCACCATCTCACCTCCATGAATTTTGCCCAGCGGTTCGTCCCAGTTGTCGTCACGCTGATCGGCGTGGTTGGCATGTCATCGGCAGCGAGCGCTCATTCGAGCGAAGGGGTGGCTGGTGGGTTCGCCAGTGGATTTCTGCATCCGGTCATGGGGCTGGACCATCTCGTCGCTATGGTCGGTGTTGGGCTTTGGGGCGCCTTCTTGGGCATGCCGGCGATTTGGCTACTACCCATTGTGTTTCCGCTTGTCATGGCTTTCGGGGGTGCCTTGGGCATCGCTGGCGTTCCGCTCCCGCATGTGGAGACGTGGATTGCCTCTTCCGCGATCGCGATTGGAATCTGCGTCGCGCTTGCAATCCGGCCGCCGATTTGGATCGCAGCGCTCATCGTTGGCGCATTCGCCATCTTTCACGGACACGCGCACGGCACTGAGCTACCCGAAGCGGCCAATCCACTCGCCTATGCCTTGGGATTTGTGATCGCGACCGGTCTTCTGCACTTGAGCGGCATAGCGATCGGCTACCTCTCAAAGTGGGATTGGGGAACGTACGTGGTTCGAGGCGGAGGCGTGGCGATTGCTGCGGTCGGAGTCGCATTCCTCGCCGGATATGCATGAGGGTCGTGCGCCGCCGCGCTGCTCTCGGAGCCGCTGTCCTCTCAGGTTTGGGGTCGTCGCCAGTTTCAGCCCATTCTCCCATTGAGGGATTGGGGACATTCTATAGTTACTTCCTTCACCCTGTTCTGGTGCCGGAATTTGCGCTTCTGGTTCTGGGCGTCTCTCTTCTTCTGGGACAGCAGGGGCGAGATGCTGCGCGCATCGGGCTGGCCGGCCTCACTCTCGGGCTCGCGACCGGCCTGCTTCTGATCGGCGTTTGGCCCGCGCTCGCGGCCGACCAGGGCCTCATCCTCACAATGGCCATGATCGCAGGCGCTGCGCTCTGTGCGGACAAATCCCTTCCGAAGGTGATACCGGCCATCCTTGCGTTCGGCTGCGGACTGGCCGTGACACTCGACCCCGACCTCGCCACGCGCAAACGCGATGCCCTTCTTGCAGCGTCAGGTTTGGTGGTGGGAACCTTATTTTTCGCGACGATCGTGACCGGTTATTCGATCGGATCCGAACCTTTTTGGCTCCAGATCGCGCGCCGTGTCATCGGTTCCTGGATCGTCGCAGCGGCGATGTTGGTTTTGGCGCTCGCACTCAAGGCCTCAAACTAAGAACACCAGTGCGAGAGCCTATCTCATAAGCCTATACGAATGGGCTGCAATGGGTCCAATCGAGCTACCGCAGTTCAGCTTGTGGCCCGGAACCGAAGCTGCTGCTCGGTTGGTGGCTGCTTGCGAATGGGGAGGAGATAGTCTTCGCTAAAACAACTGGTTCCGAATCCGCAACGGTCTTGCTTCAGTGTAGCCTGTTGCGTGCTCGTGACCCGGAGACAACACGTCTCAATAGTTGATGGTCGAGCGAATACCAAGGACGAGTGCATTTTCAACCGGTTGCGTACCGCTGGCGTCCGGCACATTGCCGCCGGGGTTCCAGAAATACTGAACATCAGGCTGTATCGAGAATCCGGGAATGATGATCGCGGTGTAGCTGGCCTCGAGGAGGGCTTCGTAATCGCGGACAATGGAGAGGCCCGCGGTGCGATCAGCGATCTGGGCTGCATTGGAGATACCCGTGTACGCGAAGCCGATGCCAAACAGATCGCCAGGGCGGCTTGCGAAGGGCCCCGTTACCGTCACGCCGCCTTCGGCATAAAAATCAACTTCATTGCGATCGTCGGGCGCACCGATGACACGAGCAAAGACCGCGACGTTGCGCCCTTCGCCATCCAGCTTTGCAATCGTCTGGTCCCAGACGGCATAGATACCGTAGTCGCCGCTTTCGACGATAGAAGGAGTGGCGGTGTCTTCGAAGTCTCCCGTGTGATACCAACCCCCGATTTTGACGCGCCCGGGCAGCGCACCCGCGTTATACTTGTAAAATCCCTCAGCAATGAGGAAGGCGGCGTCGCCGAACGGGAAATCGAGACCGTGCGGATTGCACCGCTGCGGATCTTCATCCGGCGGGCAGTCTTCGACGACGTCGCCGTTGAAAACGGCGGCCATGAAACCGTAATTGTCGTCGGGCGTGATCGCGACCCGGATGCCGGGCGCCGGGAGCGGGTAGGCGGGGCCGCCATTCGGCAAATCGGCGGCTGTGATCGAGGGCCAGCCCCAGGTTCCATTCAGAAACGCGCCGGCGCCATCCGAAATAATGAACTCGGAATCAGCAGCAATTTGTCCGGCTCGAACTGTGACCTTGCCGTCGGCGAGACTCTGCTCAAGGTAGAGTTCGAACAAGCGCGTGGCCGGTGTCGCTTCGATGAAGCTCACGGGCATTAGAGCCCCCAGGCTCTCACCTGTAATGCTTGACCCATGGATCTGATAGGCATTGGCGTGAAACGTCAGTCCCTTCCAGCCGATCATGGTTTCGAGATTGGCGTCCATCCAAAGCTCGAGACGTCCATCATAGTGACCATCGCGATTGAGGCCGCCGGAGGCAACACCGAAGTACTCACCGATGTAGTTGGCTCCGGTCGTGATGCCGCGGGTGGCGAGTTCTTTCCGTATGCCGCCGGGGTCGGCGATACCAGCGGGCAAGCGGGTTGCGATAGACGGATCCGGTATACCCGACTGCTCGACATCATCAGCACGCGCTGTCGAAGTGCCTGCATATATGCACGCAAAAGCGGCGCCGGCCCTAAGAGCTAAGGCCATCGGATGGGCCGCTGCAAGTTTCTTTAGTGGCGCCATGTCGCTTCTGCTCACGTTCCAGCCCTCACGAAGCAGTTTGTTAGCGGATTGCCTGGCGTCGAACGACGCGGGTCGTGGCGCATCCTGGCTGGCTGATAGAATCGATAAAACAATAGTTCTATTTGTAGTTTTTGGATGGTCTGTCTGATCTTGGCGTATAGTAGGAAGTGGCACGTGTCAGTTTCGCAACTCTGCTGTCTGGCCATATCGACATCTTACAGGCGCGTGTTGGATAGGCGGCACAACAAGGCCAAATTTGCCACCCCGTTCCACCGAGTTCCAATTTAGCCAGCGCCTCGAAAACCCCTGTCCTCAAGCATCCCGCCGCGATACCCGTCTTCCGATTGATCAGCGCCGTGGTGGGCGCGGGGCGGCCCAACCGCCCTGGTAGTAGCGACCGGCGCATAGACCGAACTGGCTAGATCAATTAACTTGCGATAGATTAAAAGCTATTTCGGGCGTTGGAGGGTAGGCTGGCTATGCAGGTCTTTTCGGTCGATGCTGAGAAAATTGCTGCCCACCGGGGCTGGTTCCTCGCACTTGGCATAGCGTTGGTCTTATTGGGCACCGCTGCAATTTTGTTTCCATTCTATGGCAGTCTAGCCGGGGCTCGAATATTTGGTTGGATCATGCTTTTCAGCGGCATCGCAACAGCTGTGCACGCGATTCGTGCAAGTGGCTGGGGGCTCGCTTTGCTGCAAGGCCTTATTGCGATCGCTTACGCTCTTGCTGGCGTTTGGCTACTTTCCAATCCTCTCGCGGGTGTCGCCACGTTGACGCTCGTGTTGATTGTGGTGCTGTTGGTCCAGGGTATCATTGCAGCAATCGAGGCTTTCCAGATACGCCCCGCAGAAGGGTGGGGCTGGATGCTGGTCAGCGGAATTGCATCCATCGTCCTTGCTATCATGCTCAAGATGGAGTTTCCGAGTTCCGCACTGTGGGCAATCGGACTCCTTGTTGGGGTCAGTCTCGCGATTCACGGCTGGTCATTTATCGCTATGGCTGTAGGTGCACGCAAGAACTCGATGGCGTAGGAAAATGCGAGGAGTTCAGCGTTCGGGTGTTCCCTCACACGCAATAGCAAAGGCCAATTTTCCCACCCCGTTCCATCACGTTCCAATTTAGCCAACCCTGTCGAAAACTCCCTTTCTTCAGCCCTTACGCCGCGATACGGCTTAAATAGCGGGACGGGAACTACAGAATGGCTCGAAATCAAGCAGAGCATCGCGCGCTCGGGCTTATGAGAATGAAAGCTAGCCCGTGACTAACCGCCATGGATGTAGTTTTCATACTGTTCGATAGCAAATCTTTGATCGCCAATAACGCTTTTCACCAGATCGCCAATCGAAACGATACCCGCCAGCTCCTCATTTTGCAGCACGGGCAGATGGCGCACGCCTTTTGCAGCCATTACAGCCATACATTCTTGCACTGATTGGTTAGGTCTGGCGTAGAGCACCCTCGTCGACATGATCTGCCGAACAACGGTCCCCACAGAGGTCCTGCCTTTCAAGACTATTTCACGCGCGTAGAGCCGCTCGGACATGATGCCAATGGGCTTGCCATCTTCCAGAACGACCAGCGACGCTATGTTTTTCTCTGCCATCAGCTTGAGAGCTTCATACACGGAAGTATCAGGCGAAATGGAGTAAACATCTCGACCTTTTTGATCGAGCACGTCATTTACAGTTGTCACCTCACATCTCCTTTTCAAGGGGATGACGTTAGTAGATTTCCGGTGGACCCGAGAGCGACGATTGCCCCTAATAAGTTGCCGAACACGCGCGTACAAACGCGCGCTCGGAGATATCGCGAAAAATCAGTATCGAAACATTTCACCTGACCCGGGCGCATCGTTGAACAGGTTTCGCGACTTTTCCGAGCCGGCGTAGCAGTCATCATTGCCGGAGCCGTTCTCGGCATCCTCCACAACCGGAACGGCCCGGTTATCTTCGGCACGCCGAGCTGGGATATTCGTAATTAAGAAGGATGTTGCAAGTCTGCGTCCGGGGCGCCTTGCCAGAATGGCAGCATCCCTGCAGAAGTCGTTATAAGCCCGCTGGGCGAGGCATGACGTTGCCTTGTCGTAAACGGCAAGTGTTTGAATGAAGCGTGGCATGGATTCTCCTGCCGGTTGATCAGGCGGGAGGAATTTGTGTCCACTCTCTGTCGGCAATGCCTGCGATCTAGATTATCGCCGATAAACAAACTCTACGCTCATTGTTCCGAGCCGTCTCTCGAAACCGTGAGCGAAGCCACGTTCGGCCACTTCATCGCCAAAAACGTCGTGCGGACACCGCTAGTCTAGACGCTCGTCTCAGCGCCCAATTACGTGCTATGTTCAAATAATGAACCGTCCTGCTGATCCAATTGAACGTGCATTTCAACTTGCCCGATCGGGCAGGTTCTCCGCATTGGGTGATGTCAAAACCCGATTGAAATCGGAAGGCTATAGCGTTGCCACAGTCGAAAGTCCGTCATTAGCCAAGCAGCTTCGCGACCTCATCAAGAGGTCATACGAACCCCATGCATAGAGGTTCCATTTTCGACCTGAGAATTTGAACTTAGAAGTCCATGCCACCGCCCATTGGCGCTTGGGCGTGGCCGGAGTCCCTCTTCGGCAGCTCGGCAACCATCGCCTCCGTTGTGACCAACAGGCCGGCGATAGACGCCGCATCCTGTAGAGCGCAACGTACGACCTTGGTCGGATCTATCACGCCCTCGGCCACGAGATCGCCGTACTGACCCGATTGAGCGTTGTAGCCATAGGCATACTTGGAGGTCTCCAGGATCTTGCCGACGACCACGGAGCCGTCCGCGCCAGCGTTCTCGAAGATCTGGCGGGCCGGTGCCTGCAGCGCCTTGCGCACGATCTGGATGCCGACCTTCTGGTCGTCGTTATCGGATTTGATCGTGTCGAGTACCTTGATGGCGCGTAGCAGCGCGACGCCGCCACCCGGCACGATACCTTCCTCAACCGCAGCGCGGGTCGCGTGCAGAGCATCGTCGACGCGGTCCTTGCGCTCCTTCACCTCAACTTCCGTAGCGCCGCCGACCTTGATGATGGCCACGCCGCCGGCGAGCTTGGCGAGACGCTCCTGCAGCTTCTCACGGTCGTAATCCGAGGTGGTCTCCTCGATCTGCGCCCTGATCTGCTTTACGCGCGCCTCGATGTCGGTTTTCTTACCTGACCCGTCGACGATCGTGGTGTGGTCCTTGTCGATCGTGACTTTCTTGGCCCTGCCCAGCATGTCGAGGGTGACGTTCTCGAGCTTAATGCCGAGGTCCTCCGAGACGACCGTGCCCCCGGTCAGGACGGCGATGTCCTCAAGGATGGCCTTGCGGCGATCCCCAAAGCCTGGGGCCTTGACAGCCGCAACCTTAAGGCCGCCGCGCAGCTTGTTGACCACAAGCGTGGCCAACGCCTCGCCCTCGACATCCTCGGCAACGATGAGCAGCGGTTTACCCGCCTGCACCACGGCCTCGAGCAGGGGCAAAATACTCTGCAGACCCGACAGCTTTTTGTCCTGGATGAGGATGTACGGGCTCTCCAGCTCCACAAGCATCTTGTCAGCATTGGTGATGAAGTAAGGCGAGAGATAACCGCGGTCGAACTGCATACCTTCGACGAGGTCAAGTTCGGTCTCGAGGCTCTTCAATTCCTCGACCGTAATGACGCCCTCGTTTCCGACCTTCTTCATCGCTTCGGCAATCTTGCGCCGATTTCGCTGTCACCGTTGGCCGAAATAGTGCCCACCTGGGCGATCTCATCGTTGGAGGTGACCTTCTTTGCCTTGGCCTTGAGTTCCGCAACGACGGCCACCACGGCGAGATCGATGCCGCGCTTCAGATAGGCTGGCCGTCGTCGCCGATTGCAACAACTCGAAATCCGGTCGACGTACAAATGACCAGCTTCAAGGAGCCGTCATGTACACCGCTCGGGTCAGGCATGTAGCCCAGCGGAACAAGAGCGCGGAGCACAAAACAGAGTGCCACCAGCTGGCAAAGCCAGCGGTGCAATGACACGCGCCCTCGTTTCCTTAGCCCGACCATCTGCGCAGCTTAGTACTTGGCTGAATTCTTGACAAGAAGAGCATTGCCGCAGCACTGTCATTGCAAACATTTCGTCAAGATTTTGCAGCAGAATTTAACGTTGGGCTCGAACTTCCCCGCCACTGCGGCGTCGTTCCAGCTTTTTTCCTTATCAGAGAATGAGCCATGAATTGGCATTTTTTGAGTGCAGGTATTAGCATTTCAGTCCTTGCTTTTGCCGCATCAGCGTTAGCCTCGGAAGCTGATAACTTA
>CAVPTI010000009.1:0-13676 GCA_963708775.1 uncultured Alphaproteobacteria bacterium
CGTCAGGGTGCCACCAAGATCGGTGTAGGACTTGAGGCCGGCGTAGTTGCCAACTGCACCGAGACCGTCTGTCGGTTTGTCGAGACCGGCTGCGAGGCCGATGCCGGCCCAGCCGCCGACGCCCGAATACAGCCCGACGTACTGCTTCCCATCGATGGCATACGTGAACACGTTGCCGATGGCGCCGGACGGAAGCCGGTGCTTGAACAGCTCGTTGCCGTCCTTTGCATCGCGGCATTTAAAGTAGCCATCCAACGTTCCGTGGCAGGCGAGGCCGCCAGCCGTCGTCAATACGCCTGACCAGACTGAGAATGGCTCATCATGCTGAGCGACGATCTTGCCGGCAGCGCCATCCCAAAGCGTGAAGTGGCCCGTGTTCGATTTGCCTTCCGGCGGGAACATGGACAGCGTCGCGCCAACGTACGGCTGACCCGGAGTGTATGAGACCTTGAACGGCTCGTAGTCCATGCAGACGTTGTTCACTGGAATGTAGAACAGGTTCGTCTGCGGAGAGTACGCTGCCGGCTGCTGGTCTTTGAAGCCGAGAGCTGCGGGGCAGATGTTCTTGGTATTCACGTCCGCGCCTTGCACGAAGGTCGACTTGTCGTCGATCACCTTCGGACGACCGTAGGTTGGCGATTTCTTATCGAGATCGACACCCGAAGACCAGTTCAGATCCTGGTCATAGGGCTGGGCGACGAGCGGCTCACCCGTCAGCCGGTCGATCGTGTAGCCAAAGCCATTGCGATCGAAGTGGGTGAGAACCTTGCGCTCTTCGCCGCCGATGTTCTGCGTGGTAAGAATCGACTCGTTGACGCCGTCATAGTCCCATTCGTCAAACGGGGTCATTTGGTAGGCCCATACAGCCACGCCCGTGTCGGGATTGCGTGCGAAAAGCGTCATCGACCATTTCTGGTCAATTCGTTTGCCATCGGGACCGGCACGCTGTGCGGGGTTCCACGTCGAGGGGTTGGCGGTGCCGTAATAGAAGAGGTTCGCCTCTTCGTCATAGGCATAGTAGCCCCATGTGGACCCACCGCCGATCTTCCATTGATCGCCGGTCCACGTCTTCAACGAGCTATCCTTACCGACCGGCTTGCCGAGTGACATGGTCTTTTGCGGATCGACGAGGATGTCGCTGTCGGGACCAACGGAATAGGCGCGCCAAAGCCGCTTGCCGTCGTTCAAGCCATAGGCGGTGACGTGTCCGCGGACGCCGAACTCGGCACCAGAGTTGCCCATGATCACCTTGTCACGAATGATCATCAGCGTTCCGGTGTACGTCTCGCCCTTCTTCGGGTCGCCATTGACCTGCTTCCACTTCTCCTTGCCGGTTTGCGTATCGAGCGCCACCAGCGTGGTGTCGGCAAGCCCCATGATGAGAGTGTTACCGGCGACCTGCGGACCGCGATTGACCGTGTCACAGCACATCACAGGTATGACGGATGGATCCTGCTTGGGTTCGTATTTCCAAAGGATCTTGGGCTCGACAGGGTTCTCAAGGCTGAGCTTGAAGACCTTGTTGGGGAAGGCGGAGTGAAGATAAAGATCTTTGCCGATGACGATCGGCGAACCTTCGTGGCCGCGCAGTACGCCTGTCGAGAACTGCCAGGCGACTTTTATATCCTTTACGTTCTGCGTATTGATCTGATCGAGCTTTGAATACCGCCAGCCTTCGTAGTTGCCCTGCTGCATGGCCCAGTTGTTGGGGTCAGCAACCGCTTTCTTGACGTCATCATTTGCAACTGCTGGAAGAGCCGCCGCAGCTGTGGCGAGAACGCCGTAGATGATCGTTCTGCTTCTCATCGCTTTTCTCCGCTTAATTCAAAGAACAGACGGTCATTGCGCGTTTGACCTAGCCGGATGCCTTCGAGGAGGAACCGGGCGCGCATGACATCGCAACCTGCTGCCGAACGATGAAGCGGCGATGTCCCGGAGAAGACTTGGCCCAACAGCAAGTTGCAGCGCGGGTTCCAGACCAACTCACAAATTTGTCATGCTACGTGAAAACACTGAGAGCGCGCATCGATGAATGCGCGCTCTCAGATGCCGGCGGAGTTGAAGCTTCAGGCGGCGTGACGCGCGTGACGGCCTTCTTCGATCTCTTCTATGATCTTGGAAACGAAAGCCGGTAAATCGCCGGGTGCGCGGCTCGTCACGATGCCTTCATCGACGACGACATCGCGATCCTCCCACTGTGCACCGGCATTGATCAGATCCGTCTTGATCGACTTGTATGAGGTCGCCCTCCGACCTTTCAGGATGCCAGCTTCGACGAGCAGCCATGGACCATGGCAGATCGCAGCTATGGGTTTGCCGGCTTCGGCGAAGGCCTTGACGATCTCAACAGCGCGCGCATTGGCCCGCAGGATATCCGGGTTCATCTGGCCACCGGGGATCACAAGCGCATCGAAATCATTCGGATCGACGCTTTCGATGGCGGCGTCCGATTTCGCTTCCGGACCCCAATTTTTATCCTTCCAGCCCTTCACATCTTTTCCGTCAGGCGTTGCAAGCGTCACCTTAGCTCCGGCTTCCTTGAGCTTATCGCGGGGCACTTCCAGCTCGGATTGCTCAAATCCATCGGCTGAAATCATCAAGATTTTCGACTCAGTTATTTTCGCCATGATGTTTGTCCATCCAAATGACTTGTGAGAACGCGAACCTAAGCAGGACGGCTGGAAACTGCACCCTTCTGCAGCGCTCCAGCCTTTGGTCCCGTCTTGGGTTTATTGCGCCATTCGCGCGCGGCCCTCGGTGCTGTCGTGCGCAACTCTGGCAAGAAACGAGAGCGTGACCGGCTCGATGTGCTCATCCACCCAGCGGGCCATGTTTTCTTCTTCCGTCAAAGACGAGCGGAGAAGTGTCTCGGCTTGTGGTGTGCCGACGCGACCACACATTGCGATCAGGGATTTGTAGGTGCCGATCTCGAAGTTCTCGAACATGTTGTTTGCCAGCATGTTCTTGATAATCTCATCCGACGACGCGGCGTGCATCATTGCCGAAAAATTGCCCATCATCGAAAGCGCCGTATCCTTCAAAGTCGATGAGCTTTCGCCCATTTCCTTCAGAACACTTTCAAGCCGTTCAAGCTGGCTCGTCGTCTCAACCAAGTGTTGCTGCAGCCGTGTGCGCAATTCCGGATAGTCTTGCGTGCGATCAATCTGCCGTTCCATCAGTTCGCGCGCTTGCACTTCCATTGCGTGCGCGTTGCGCAGGCCCGTGACAAAGAAGTCGCGTTCGGTTTCCGCCATGTCATATCTCCCAATGTTGCGGTTGAGGCTCCTCAACGCCCCTATTCCCGGCTTGTTCCGCGGGAACGCAATTGGTCGCGCGTGCTTTGAGCGGTGACGCTTTCAAGGTTGCGATCCGCGGCTTTCGCCACTTACTTCTTGGCTACCTGCTGATCGGCTTCGGTCTCACGACTGTTAGTCGGCGGGTTCCACCACAAAGTCCGGATCGACCACCAAATCAGGCGCGGCAGGAACGCCGGGGCGTTCTACGACTTCCGGCGGTCCGACGGCGGGTGCCGGTGGGATAGTAGCTGGGACGATAGCCTGTTTGTCCTCCTGGCTGATCGTTGCGTCCAGGCGCACCTCCGGTGCTGTCGGGACGCGCGCGAGAGGATCATACTCGGCGGCGGGATCGGTGGGCTGGCTTGCCGACGGCGCGGGGAACTGATTGCGAGCGTTGTTGGGATCATTGGGAGATCCGCCGGTTGACTGGGCCCCAGCAAGTTCGGGGCCGCAATCAGAACGGCGACACACAGTGCCAATATATGTTTCATAAAAAACGCCTCCTCTACTCTGACGAGTGAAGACGCGCATCGGCAAGCTCGAGTTCCGAACCGTCAGCTAAATCTAGAACCGGATGAGTGCGCCGGCTGTGACGACGTCGAGATCGTCAAGCTGCAACGCGTAAGGTGTCGTCGTGTCTCCGGTGGTTCCGGGCAGCAACGTCATCTCGGCCGTGCTGTGGCGATAATAGAGATAGAGTTCTAGCGCAGCATCCTCGACATACTGCACAACACCGCCGCCCCAATACGAATAACCGGTGTCGAGGATGCGATTTGTGAGCGGAGCGCCTGTGGAGGTCACCTTCGTACGTTGGCGCCTCTGATTGGAGCCACCCTCATCATAGTAGTACTGGCCGAATATTGTGGTCGAACCGATGGGCAGAAACTTCCGTTGAATGCCCGCCTCGAACGCCCAGAACCAACTCTGATCGTCGGCTCCTGATACGCCCCTAAAGGCGGTCGTCTCGTCAATCAGGTTGTCCGTCATCGTACCGTAGGCGAGATTTCCGTATAGGCCGGTTGGATCGTGCATCACACTCACGGACGCACCGAACTGGTTACAACTCGCATCCGTTGGAGCCGTTCGGATTTCGGCGAGACAGGCAAAGGCGTAGCCACCGCTGGCAGGTCTCACCATCGTGTTTTCGCCATAGGTCGCCGCGGCCGCAATTCTAATCCGGAAAAGTCGCCCCTATACCGTGTGCCTATCTCCCAGGCATCATCAACGCCCCAGTTCGCGATACCGATCAAGCCTTTGAAATCGGGAGTTTCGTACCGGACCATATCCGAACGGCGGCCTTCGCCAGGCTGATCGCCATAGTCGCGCAGCAGCCGGTACCAGGCGATTCCGGCGCCTGCTGGCGTTTCGACGAAGGAGCCGTCCTTTTTCCTCAGGATCAGGCCCAGCGCCACGTCTTCCGGGTCGGAGTATTTCGCGACGTCGAACGTGCGAGACAGGTTCATTTCGGTGGCGCCTTCGCCGGCACCACCCGTGTTGCCGAGGGAAATGCGTCCCAGCTTCTTACTCTCGACGAACCAGATTGCGTGGCGGACATCGAGACCGCCCGTACCCAGCCTCTCCTGGGAGAACCGCTTCGAGTTCTCGATTCGGACACCGACCTCGAGCCGGAAACCTGCGGACCATTCGTCGTTGATCTTCCCCACGCCACGGAAAGCAAATCGACCGCGTCCATTGTCGTTGGTGACGATGGTCGCGTTTCTCTCGACGCCGTCATCCCAGAACATAATCGCTTCATTGAGGAAACCGCTGACCGTCAGCTTGACGTTGCGTTGTGCATTGCGCGCGGCGGTCTCTTCAAGTTCCGCAATCCTCTCCTCCAAGTCGGCACAGCAGGTTGACGCCTCCTGCGCGAACGCGACGGTTGGAATGCAGAGCAGGACGAAAGCAAGGAGTGCGCGGCACGGCAAATCAGTCATTTCTGCTTAAGTCCTGGGTTACATCTAGCGAGGGATACGGCACGCCACGTACCCGCCGCACATGAAGCTTTTGCGACAACGTCACGGAAACGCCACGCGACATTCACAAAGCACAATGGTGGGACAGCTAAGTCACACCACGACAAAAGACATTGCTGTCATCATTTCCTTCAATGATTGGCTTTCGCCTCCCCTATTGCATCGCCCTGCCGATCGGTCATTCCGATTTGAAGACACGTCTCAAACAATCGAATGCTGGATTGCGGTTTGCAAAACATCGGGAGATTCGTTGCCATGCTGCGCTTCGGCTTTGCTGTCATCGTGTTGGCGCTCGCAGGGACAGCCCCAGCGCTCGCCACGTCGGAGCAAACCAATCAGAGTCGAGCGGGAGCGTCCACAAACTCGCAAGGGTCCCAATCGGCTTCGGAGGAGAGCGCGGGGTCGCAGTACGTTCGCTCCGATTGCGATGTGCGCCGGCCAAGCTGCCGCCGCTGGCGGGCTCTAGCCGGAGATCGGTTGGAGAAAGGCAAAGGTGGGGATTGAGCCGACTGACCGCCCATTCACATTTCTTGCAGGCCCCGCAGAAACAATTGCGCGCAGCATGCTGCCATGCTGCGCGCTATCCGTTTCGAAGCTCGGAACAGTTTTACTTCGCTGTCTGGACAATAGCCGGTGGCTTCCATGTGCCGTCGAGCGCTGCCTGTTGCGGCAGATAGAGACGCATCACCATGTAAATGGAGCCATCGGGTGCGGGCAGCCAATTGCTTTCCTTATCCGGTCCCGGTGACGTGTTCTGCACATAGATCGTCAACGAGCCGTCCGGATTTGTCTTCATGTTCGGCAGCATCGGTGAGTTGATCAAGTAGCGATTGATCGGGTTTTCGATCAGAAGCTGGGTCTTGCCGTCGTACATAGTGACGGACCAGAACGCGTTGACGGGAGGGAAACCGCCCGCCGGGAAGGTGATCGTGTAATTATGCTTGCTGCCGTCGAGCTTTTCGCCCTTGTCGTCGGCCGCTGCAAAAGGATAGAGCGCTTCGACGGCATCGTTGCCATAGATGCCGGCAAGAGCGGCAGCGGCGCGCAACGTAAAGTCGCCATTGTAGAAGGCTCGGTCGCCAAACGGCTTGGCAGATCTGCCAGCCGTTTTCACGCTTGCCGATCTCATTGCGACGCTTTTGGATCGCCTCAAAGCCTTCCTTGATACCCAACTCAGTTGCCACCTTGCCTTCACCTACCGAGGGCATGGTGAAAGGCTTGCCGGGCACAATGCCGATCGTCGCGAACTTGGCCCGTAGATCTTTCTCGGCAGGCACCTCGGGGGCGAACTGCAACAGGAAGTTCAAGTAGTCGAATGCCTTCAGCTTGAACGCGTCATCCGTGAACTTGGGGAAGTCGATCGGCGGGGCCGGGGGCGGCGCCGGCTTGCCTAAAAACATCGACAGCGGCATGACCTTGTAGCCGGCTTAAATCTTCTTCACGTTGTCGATGTCGGCTGCATTGAATAGCTGAGTTCGAAAAATGACGAGGCCGAACTGGGTTTCCGAATTGAAGACTTTCGCGATGCCTGACGGCTTTTCACCACTCCAACCGGGGCCAGCGATCATGTAGCAGCCTGCGGCATTGCCGGTGGCTCGCGTTCCAACGTAGCCGTAGTTGAAGGCGTACATATCGGTGAGCTGCACCGAGTAATATCGGCCCTTCTCGATCTCGGGCACACAGAACACGATCGGCTCCGCCCGCAGATCCGGCTGGATCATCGAGTAAGGCGTGTCGCTATTCGGCGTGACTATAGCCGTATCCTTGGGCGTGAAGACCTGCGCGGTGTTGTGAATTTGGTTGAAGCCGCCCTTGTACTGCGACGACGTTTTATCGACGCTGAACTGGTACATCGCCTTGTAGCCGGCGATCATCGGAAAGGCATAGATGTAGGCTTCTTTGGCGGTTTCGTAGGCATCGAGACGCTTTTGCGCCTGCGCCACCGGCACGGCCGATAAAACTGCAAGGGCACAAGCCCCTGCAATCGCTGATCTAAATTTCATGGTGCCACCTCAATACTGCGTCAGAATAAGATAGCCTCCGGAAATGCGCATGCGCGTCCGGAAAGCCTGACCCAGCATAGATCAGTACGACGAGTGGCGTCACTCGCTATGGAAAATCGGACATCCGAAGAAATTCGATCTGCGACAGCCCGGGGCGAAGTCAGGCTGTCGGATCGGGCTTACTGATCGCCTTCAGCGATAACCGCGGGTTCCATCGAGGGCGGCGCGGTGAGCGCGGCCATAACTGCCGGCGGGATCAGGACCTTATCGATCACGTGGATGATGCCGTCGGAGGCGGTTTCGGAGCGGACAATCTTGGCGCCGGCGATGTCGATTTCGCCCGTCTTCATGCGCTTGTTGATCTCCAGCGACGAGCCGTCGATGGCAGAGATCGTGTAATTGCGCACTTTCGCTTTCAGGAGCCGCTCGGTCGGATAGAGACCGAGGACGGCATGGTAGAGAAGCAGGTCGGTCAACAGGGCGCGGTTTTCCGGCGCCAGCAGCTTGTCGCGGATGTCCTGGGGTAAGGCGTTGAAGGCTTCATCCGACGGGGCAAGCAATGTCAGCGGGCCGACATCCACTTCGGGGTCGTCGAGGCCGGCGAGTTTGGTTGCTTCCGTCATCTTCACCAGCATGCCGGTGGCGGCTGCGGCTTCCTTGAGGGTCATCACCTTTGGTGAGTCCGCCGGCATGTGGCCGCGTGCTGCGAACTGTCGTGACACGGCGTCAGGGGGGCTGCGAGATTGTCCGCGCCAGCCGTTGCCGGCGCCATCACCGCTGCAAATGAAACAACCGCGACCAGAGACCGGACCGCCTCAGCCACACCGCGCATATGAAATCCCCCGAAGATCAGACGAGGCCAATGCGCCTGTTCGCATCGGCTCACCGTTGCGCGCTCAGCGTCTCAGTATTCGTGTGCGCTTTCAACTGCGAAAATCGGAAAGCGTGAGGATAGGCACGAAATTCAATCCTGCGTCGCGGAAGGCGTCCGCTGCTCCATCCAGGCGATCGACGATGGTAAGAACGCGCACGATTTTTGCGCCTTCCGCTTCCAGCGCCTTGGCTGCTTTCAGCGCCGAGCCGCCAGTGGTCGTGACGTCTTCGACGATGACGACGCGCTTGTCCTTCATCGTGTCGCCGCGCACCAAGCCTTCGACGAGGGATTGCGTGCCGTGTTCCTTCGCCTGCTTCCTGACGAAGAACGCGCCGACCGGGCGGTTCTGAACGTGACTCACCGCCGCAATCGCGGAGGCGATCGGCACCGCGCCCATTTCGAGCCCGCCGACGAGATCGGCTTCGTCGTCGCGAATCGCATCCAGCATCAGTTCGGCGATGAGGGCTGCCCCTTCCGGGTCGAGCATCGTCGGCTTCATGTTGAAGTAGAAGGTCGAGGTCTTGCCCGAGGCGAGCTTCATCTCCGGGCCTTCCTGGAACGACCGCTGCTTCACGATCTCGACGAGGCGGGCGCGTTTGTCGGCGGCGGTGGCGGTCATATCGGGTCCTTCGGGCGGGCGGTTCGGGTCGCCTCCCGTCGCGCGCAGACGCGGTCCTGTCAAGCTGTGGAGGCTCGCACCTGAACTGGGGCAAACTGAACTGGGGCAAAAGTGAACTGGGGCAAAAGCGTTTGGCCCCTGTCGGCAGCGCCGGGTTCTTCTATATAAGAGGGAACGGCCGGCCCGCTCTGGGCCGCGCGCCTTTCGAGGACTTTCTCATGTTCGATCCCCAGAACCCGCCCGAGCTCGAAGCCTCGACTTGGCTCAATGCTCCCGAACCGCGCCCGCTCGAGAGCCTCAAGGGCCGCGTCGTGGTGCTGACCGCCTTCCAGACCCACTGCCCCGGATCGCTCAAGCACGGTCTCCCGCAGGCGGAGCGCGTGGCGCAGGGCTTCTCCGACGACGAGGTCGTCGTGATCGGGCTCAACACCGCCTTCGAAGAGCCCGAGACGCAGACCGCGGACAAGCTCGCTGCCTTTCTCACCGAGCACGGGCTCACGTTCCCTGTCGCCAAGGATGCCGTCAACGGCGGGTCTATCCCCGCGACCATGGCGGCCTATGAGATCCAGGGCACGCCGACGACGCTGATTTTCGACCGCCAGGGCCGTCTGCGCCGTCATTACCTCGGCCGCGTCGATGACATTCGCCTCGCCGCCGAAGTGATGGCCTTCTGCATGGAAGCGCCGAACGCGCCCGTCGAGCAGTCGATGGCGGTGGAACGCCGTCTCGCCGCCGCGCTCGTCGATCCGGACGCGCATGCTCACTCGCACGAAGGCGGCTGCTGCGGTGGCGCGCATGCGCACACATGACCATGATCACAGCCATGATCACACCCACGCCGAAGGCGGCGGCTGCTGCAAGCATTGATTTGGCCCCACGCGGTTATTTGTTGCCCCACACTGCACTTTTTGGCCCCACACTCGGCAAGCCGGCGTGGGCGCGGTGACCTCTGTCCTCCTGAAGCTCTGTGCGGGGCCCGAGGCATTCGCCAGTACCGGCGTGTTCCTCGTTACCGGCGCGGCCGCGTCCCCACCGCTGTCATCCCGGGGCTTGTCCCCGGGACCCATTCCTCCGCGCGTTCCAGCCCGTGGACATGCCCGATCTTCCGCCGCTTGCTTGGAGCGCGCTGACCGATGGGTCCCGGGCATAAAGCCCGGGATGACATGTTTGGGTGCCTTTCTGCTGTCACCCAAATCGCGTGACTGTCCTCCGGTTGTATCGGCGGATCGGAGCGGACATGTCGGGTAAGGCAGCGAGCAAAAAATCGGGCAAGTCGAACGCGGGGACGGCTGCGCCGTCGAAGCCTTCGCTCAAGGCTGTCGCGAACGCAGACCGCCTGCCGAGTGTGGGCCACCAAAGTCAGGCGAAAGCCCGCCCACCCCGCACAGTGCTCGCGGTGGAGCGGACAGCCCAGCCCACACCGGCCTCCGAGTGTGGGCCCCCTGCCGAGTGTGGGCTACTCCAAAAAAGACAATCGCGCTCGTCTATGACTTCGACGGCACGCTGTCGCCGCGACCGATGCAGGAATACTCGTTCCTGCCGCAGCTCGGCATCACGGCGGCCGACTTCTGGGCGGAGTGCACGCGCGTCGCCCGCGAGCGCCAGGCCGATCCGCTCATCACCTACATGCACCTCATGTACAAGAAGGCGAAGGAGAAGGGCCTCGTCGTCGATCGCGCGGCGTTGGTCGCGCAGGGCGCCTCCGTCGAACTCTACCCCGGCGTCACGGACTGGTTCGCCGCCATCGGTGATTACGTTCGACTGCGCGCCGAGACGCCCGGCATCGAACTGCGCCACTACCTGATTTCCTCCGGCCTCACGGAGATCATCGAGGGCACGGTGATCGCGCCGCACTTTCACAACGTGTTCGCGAGCGAATACTGGTTCGAGCCCTACGAGACGCCGTTCCCCAAGCGCGTCATCACCGACACCGGCAAGACGCAATATCTCTTCCGCATCAACAAGGGCATCGAGGATCTGGGCGAGAGCATCAACCGCCACATGCCCGAGGCCGAGCGCCCGATCCCGTGGTCGAACATGATCTACTTCGGCGACGGGGAGACCGACGTTCCCTCGATGGCCTTGATGAAGAAATCGGGCGGGGCGGCCTTCGCGGTCCACAACCCGGACCTGCCATCGAAGATGTGCGAGGAATTATTCCACGCCGGCCGCGTCGACTTCTACGCCGCCGCCGACTACCGCCGCGGCAGCGACCTGTTCAAGCGGACCTGCCTGCTCCTCGACCGCATCCTCGCCGACATCCGCGTGCGGGAAGAGGTCTGGGGGTTGGGGAGGTAGTGTCTGCGCCTCGTCCATTGGCATCACATCTATCATTTACA
This sequence comes from uncultured Alphaproteobacteria bacterium, assembly GCA_963708775.1. Taxonomy (GTDB): domain Bacteria; phylum Pseudomonadota; class Alphaproteobacteria; order Rhizobiales; family Hyphomicrobiaceae; genus JAGVSR01. The sequence continues at coordinate 11,108 of CAVPTI010000009.1, forward strand.
TGACATTTGATCTCAGACATCTCGAAGGCAATGAGCTTCTGTTCGCCGCGCTTGTGTTCGTGGTGGTGCTATCGGCTTACATGGTGTGCTTGCATGCGTGGGACTACCTCCGCCGCCGTGGCCTCTCTTGCGTTTGGGACGTACGATAAAATCCAGCCGCACGGTGGCACACATCGCTGGGTCTGCGCCGAGTGCGGCGAGACCGGCTACTCAAAGAACCGACGAGCGCCGCTGACGTGCAAGAAGGGGCTGGGGGTGAGGGGGATTGTGAGGTAGCAAGTACAAGTCGACATGCTTGCTGCCAGCTAGACCTGCTGCAACCACTTCGTAGAAATTGGTTAGTGAACACATGCGATCCCCAACATTCCGCCAGAAAGCTGGTGAAATTTCTGCTCACATTACCCCTCAAAAATTGGAAAGCGAATGGAAAGATTACCTTCGCAATAAGCTACGCCAAAATAGCGTCCCCAATCCAATCGAACATTTACAGATACTCACTTTGATATAAAACGCGTTTGCCATCGAATAGCTGAACAACTAGCAAATGGCACATATAGCCTGAAACTTATTCGGCGACCGTATCCTGGTAGAAAAGTCGAAGGGCCTCTGTCGACGACTCGTCTACCTCATCCCCATGACGCCTTATGTTGCAGTGCCTCACTCGCGCGTTTTATAAGGACGTACACAGTTGTGCTCCATCCAAGAATGCATTCTTTCAATTAAATCAGGCATTCTCAAAAGCATCGCTCGCAGACGGTACGCGCTATGGGAGCGTCGAAGCTTGGCTAAAGTTTCAGAAAAAGATATTCAATTTTATTAGGCCACACGAGTTCATTGTCATTTACTGAATCTGCAAACTATTACGATGATATTCATTATGACGATCTCCGCAATACCCTCTCAAACCATGCGACGATTAGAGAATCTTTACTCGATTTGATGCTATTTATTCTTCAGCAATGCTATGGCAGCCAGACTATTCCACAGAAAGATGATTGGGCTTCCACAAATTGACCTCGACGCACCGCGGCTTCTGGCGCACTGCATGCTCTACGATCTGGACAGGTGGCTCCTCAGTCAGAAAAAGCACAGAATTTGCTCGAATACATCGGATCATATTTCGAATATCGGGTCACGAGGCGTTGCTGCCGCAAAGCAAGTGCTGAAAAACGTTGATCTTGCGCTTCAGACGCGACATCTGAGGCTTAACAGTGGCAAGGCTCGAGATCCTTGGATTACGAAAGCGCTCGGCACCATTTCAAGATCCGTGAGAACATTCTGCTTTCAAAGCTTTAGAAACCCATTTGAAAGAAAGGAAAAAGAAACGGAGAGCCGTCCGACGCATTTGGAAGCGCGATGCGCGTGTAGCGGACTACTGCCTCAGGAATAAAGTGTTCGACCACGGAAATGGCGAAAAAGTTCTGAAGAGAATTTATAGCATTTCGACCAAGCAAGGCGTGAAGCTCAGCGACAAGCTATTGAGAGATACACTTGCTCGACGGCCTAGCGTTTTTCCACATGCTCTCCGTCACATTGCACAAACCGGATTTCGCCTCACCGATTTAGCTTACATAGAAGGTTTAATATCCACGGGCGAACTCGTTGACGACATGTCACGAATGACGGTCGCAACAGAGCTTAATTCAGCCAAAATGAGATGCACCAAGAATTCTATTAAGGGCATAAGATCGCTCATAAATGCAATTGGATGCGAAACGTACTTTTCAGCTTATAGTGCACTATGGTTGCAAACTAAATATGCAGATCTAGACGAGCTAATTTTGACAATTGATCGAACGCAGAGCTTTTGGCGGGCCGATGACTTGCTCGGCCGCATGGTAGGTGGCGCTGCGCCACGGTTTTTAGCGGCAAGATATCGACGCCCCGCCGCGCTCGTTGCTTTTGACGGGACAATCAAAAGTATTTTTTAGTCATGGAGCTATCGCCGTTCGAAACTTCCACAAAGATCTCGTATTCAGGGCCTCGACTTATAGTAAGGTGCGCGCGTTTGTCCGAAAAACGAATGATTCACAAGTATTGGGCATCGCCCATTGCGAAAAATCTTGATGCTGTTGTCATGCCTATCAAGTCAGACAATTCCTGGGAAGGGAAAAGAACGATCTACTGTTTGAGCATCGGGCCTGCCTGGAGGATGAGTTTTACGGTTTGCACGTCAAGGATGCACTCAACAACTAGTTCCGCATCGCATCCCCATCGCTGTCATCCTCGGATTTATTCCGAGGACCCATGGCGCTCGAGGTTGGTGTCGATGGCGGACACGGCGATTGCGACGCTCGCTCGCGTTCGCTGCCCGATGGATCCTCGGGCCAAGCCCGAGGATGACAGTCGGGGGCGTTCACGTCTTGTCGAGTGGCCCAGCGCGCACGCTTCCCCTCTCCCCGTTCTGCACGGGGAGAGGGTTAGGGTGAGGGGCAGCCGCTTGCTCCGTGCGGATGCCGCCCCTGGCGCGGTATTCTGCCCCTCATCCGACCCTCTCCCCATCGAAGGCGATGGGGAGAGGGGGTGCGCCTCTGCTCGACCTCGCGATGCGCTTGTCTTTTTTGCGGGC
>CAVPTI010000010.1:0-504874 GCA_963708775.1 uncultured Alphaproteobacteria bacterium
TGGGATGGACCGGCTGCTCCCCTTAAGCTGCAGGTTAGGCTGGACGCCTCACCTGCGAACCAGAAGGCGCAGCGCTCGTTACCCTTCGCACATCCCAATCAGCTTCCGCAGCATTGTCTGCCGTTGGCGTGGATATCGGCAAGGATGTCTTCCACATTGTCGGGTTTGATCGCGCCGGTAAGATTGCGTTACGGCGCAAGATCAAGCGCTCAGCCCTTGTGGAGACCTTCGAGGCGCTACCTCGTTGCGTCGTAGGGTTGGAAGCTTGCCTCAGCGCACACTTTGTGAGCCGCACGTTACGGCAGCTGGGGTTCGAGCCCCGCATCATCCCTGCCAAGTACACGAAGCCCTTCGTGAAGGGTCAGAAGAATGACTATAACGATGCCGAGGGAATAGCCGAGGCTGCGATGCGGCCGAACTTGAAAACGGTTGCTGAGAAAAGTCAAGAGCAACTGGATTTGCAGGCGCTCCATCGGGTTCGTTCGCGCTTGGTATCGCGCCGAACGGCAACAATCAATCAGATCCGGGCCTTCCTCATCGAGCAAGGCATTGCAGTTCGCACAGGCGCCCGTGCCTTGCGGAACTCGCTGTTCGCGATACTGAAGAACCGCGAGAGCGAGATTTCACCCCGAATGACTAGCATCATCGTTGGGCTTTATGAGGATTGGATTTCGCTTGATAAGCGGATCGAGAGCCTCTCTCTTGAGATCGAGAAGATCAGCGAGGTCGAGACGAACTGTGAGCGTTTGATGAGCGTGCCAGGCATAGGGCCGATCATTTCGACGGCTACGGTTGCCGCAATCGGCACAGGCGAGGCCTTCGACCGGGGTCGCGATTTTGGGGCGTGGCTCGGCTTGGTGCCGCGCCAGTACAGTACTGGAGGTAAACCGATCCTCGGGCGCATTTCTAAGCAAGGCAATCGCTATTTGCGAACACTCTTCGTTCAGGCTGCCCACATCATTCTGATGCGGCCGAAGAACTGGCTGAAGTTCAGCTTCGGCCGGTGGTTGGAGCAAGCATCAACGCGCATGCACAAGAACAAGCTCGCAACAGCTCTCGCCAACAAACTTGCTCGCATTGCCTGGAGCATCCTGCGCAATGGTGGGACGTTCGGCACTCATATACGCACGGCAGAGGCAATCTAGCCGGCATTCAGAAAGTTCGCGACTGAGATGACTGCATGGAACGGATCAAGAAACGCCCGCAACGTCTGATGACCCCAATGGCTACTTGCAGCCTTTCCGCTAATGAGACCCCTTGGCGCGTGCGTATTCCCATCATGGCCACGGCCCGCGAGCCGATCAAACAGGCCGGATACATATTAGCGACTTCCGATCTCCACGCCTAAATCTCTCTTGCGGACCGCAGCCGGTCCATACATAGGGGTCAAAAGCGCCATTGTGTTGGAAGCGAAGACCCGTCTGCTTGGCCCCGACAACCGGTCATGACATTCCTTAACTGAGGCTCCGAATTCACGCTTGTACAGCACTATTGGGCTCGACTTCTGCCGCAAAGGACGCATTGGTTGCGAGACGGGCGCCAAATAGACGGGTGCTAATTTCTCCGAGGTCGCCTCGCGAAACGTGGGGCTTTGGGTGGTGGGAGCGCCGATCAGGGCGCGTCCTTAAGCCCTCGGAGCCCAACATGACAACAATTAAAGCCCGCGTATCGACCCCGGCGAAGCGAACCACTCCCTCGACGTCAGCCAAATCAGCCAAGACCCAGTCAGCACCATCCTTCCCACGTCCCGGCGGCAAGCTCGGACTGATCATCGATCGGCTCGCCGCCAAGCGCGGCGCGACGGCCGACGAGCTCGTCGAAGCAACGGGCTGGCAGCGGCACTCGGTGCTGGGCGCCTTAAGCCGGCTCAAGGCGCGCGGCTTCGATTTTCATCTCGGCACAATCTCCGGCCGCAAGGTGTATCGGCTGCAGAAGGACTGAGATCAATGTCGAGGACATCCGATCAAACCAACGAAGCGATTGCGGCGGAGGTTGTTGCGCTTGCCTGCACTCACCCATCAAGAGCTGCGTCTTGCGTGGCGGCGACACTACAAGACGTATCCGCCGAAGTTCCTGAACCGCAATGTGATCGAACTCGGCGTGGCCTGGAAGATCCAAGAGCGGGCCTTCGGAGGACTTGGTGCGGCGACCAAGCGCCAAGTCGACGCGCTTGCCGACGAACTGGAGGCGAAGTCCGACATCGCCAAGCCGAAGCGACTTGAGCTGCGGCCCGGCGCCCGACTGATCCGGGACTGGCATGGCGAGACCCACGATGTTCTGGTCACCGAGGACGGGTTCCATTGGCGTGGTCGGAACTGGCGCTCGCTGACGCTGATCGCAAAGGAGATCACCGGGACCCATTGGTCGGGGCCACGCTTCTTTGGTCTGGCAGGCCCGATCAAGAAACCGCATCCGGCAGCCGACACCGGAGGCGTGACGTATGAGTAGGACGCTCGGGTCCACCCGGTCGAATGGCGCAGCGGTCGTCCGCTGCGCCATCTACACACGCAAGTCCTCCGAGGAGGGCCTGGAGCAGGAGTTCAACTCGCTCGATGCGCAGCGCGAGGCGTGCGAGGCGTACATCCGCAGCCAGAAGAGCGCGGGCTGGGTCGCGCTCCCCGACATGTACGATGACGGCGGTATCTCGGGCGGGACCCTGGATCGACCGGCCCTCCAGTGCCTGCTCGCTGACATCGCTGCCGGCCGGATCGACACCGTGGTCGTCTACAAGGTCGACCGCCTGACCCGATCCCTGAATGACTTCGCAAAGATCGTCGAGGCGTTCGATGCCAAGGGCGTGTCGTTCGTCTCGGTCACCCAACAGTTCAACACGACCACGTCGATGGGCCGGCTGACGCTCAACATGCTGCTCTCGTTCGCCCAGTTCGAGCGCGAGGTGACCGGCGAGCGCATCCGCGACAAGATCGCGGCCTCGAAGCAGAAGGGCATGTGGATGGGGGGCCTGCCGCCGCTCGGCTACGACGTCGAGGACCGCAAGCTCGTCGTGAATACCGCCGAAGCCGAGACCGTCCGCCATATCTTCCGTCGCTATGCCGACTTCAAATCGGTCCGAGCCCTCAAGGAGGTGCTGGACGCGGCCGGCATCGTCAGCAAGGTACGGACCGACCGACACGGACGTCAAACCGGCGCCAAGCCTATTGCCCGCGGCGCGCTCTACCTGATCCTCCAGAACCGCATCTACCGCGGCGAGATCGTCCACAAAGACAAGGCCTATCCGGGCCAGCATGAAGCGATCGTCGAAGAGGCCCTGTGGGACGAGGTGCAGGCCGCACTCTCCGCGAACCGGGTCGAACGCGTGTCGCGGTCCAGGGCGACGAACCCCAGCCTTCTCGCTGGTCTCGTCTTCGATGCGAGCGGCGAGCACATGTCGCCGACGCACGCGAACAAGAAAGGCACGCGCTACCGCTATTACGTCAGCCAGTCACTGATCAAACGCGGTCGGCCGCGAGCATCGGAAGCTGCGTCCCGCGTGCCGGCCGGCGACCTCGAAGAAATCGTTGACGAGGGAATCATCGATGTGATGCGGGACGAAACCGTCATTCACGAGGTGGCCGGAGACGTCTCCGTTGCGCGGCGGAAAGCGTCGATCGCTGAGGCCAAGGCTTTCGCTGAATGCTGGCGGCACAAGCCGCCATCGGACCGGCGCGCGATCCTTAAATCCCTGATTGAACAAGTCATCGTCTCCCCAGATCGCGTCACGCTGACCGTTCGGCTCGACGCCATCCCCCACGTCACAGCCCCAGACCTCGACATCCGACGTCTGCCGCATCGGCTCGATGGGCCAACGAGGGTCCTGTCGGTCCCGGCGCGCCTCAAGCGCACGGGCATGGAAACCAAGTTGCTCGTTCAAGGTTCCGCGGGATCAGTTCGCCGGAAAGCCGATCGAAGTCTCATGCGTCTGGTCGCGCAAGCACGCCGCTGCCGCCGGATCCTCGACAGCGCTAGTCACGACGAGACCGTGACTGCGATCGCCGCGAAAGCCGGTGTCAGTGCGACCTACTTCACGCGCGTGGTGCGCTTGAGCTTTCTTGCACCCGAAATCACGAAGCTGATCCTGCAGGGGCGCCAACCACCAACGCTCACAGCCAACAAACTCATGGCGCTCGGACAGCCCCCACTATCCTGGACCGAGCAGGAACAACTCCTGGAACTTTCGGATATCTAGCTCGATCTTCGAGTACGGCCGATTGCCGAAGGCCGATGCTGCGTCATGCACGCAACGCCAGGGGACCACGCCGCGTTTCAAGCATGTCGCGGGCGGACTTTCGTACCACCAAAAGTGCCGTTAGAGACTTTGGCGGGTAGAGCGCCGCGATACCGGCACCAAAGTGGTCTCTGCGTCGCACCACGCAGTCCGGTCCGGCGTAACCCGCGGCAACTACGGACGAAGTTCGAATCCCGCTTCAAAACTCGAAAAGATATGGAGAATCAGGGACTTGGTGGCGGAGAGGGAGGGATTCGAACCCCCGGTACGGTTGCCCGTACTTCGCATTTCGAGTGCGACGCGATCGACCACTCTGCCACCTCTCCGGAAGCCGTGGCGCCCTTAGGCGGAGCCCGCTTCTAAACGGTGCGCCGCCGGGGCGCAAGTGCCATTGCACCGCCGTTTTGAAGGGACATTGGGCCCCCCGGCGCACCCCGCCCCGCGTGTCATTCTTCGCCGGGCGGCGCCATGTTTGTCGTGAAACATGCAGCCCCATCACCAACCGGCCATCGGATGTCCAACCACTCGGTCAGCAGTAAATTTTTGCGCGCGCGGAACTTTCCGCACATCGTGGCGGCGCGAAGGCAGATCACAAATACTCGAAAAAGATACTCTTGACGCTCGTAGATCTGCGCCGGAGCACCGGGCGTTATCGCACTTGTCAGGTGTTGTTGCTTCCCCGTGAACACACCGGACGCCAACACGCGCGTCGCAAACAATGGTCGCATGAGCGTCCACCGTCAGACACGCGTAGCCCTGAAATGAACCGAGGAGTTCACCTATGAAGTCTCTCTATGCGATGATCATTGCCGCTGTAATGGCGCTGCCGATGTCGATCGCCCATGCCGCGACTAAGGATATCGTCGACACGGCCGCAGGCGCCGGCAAGTTCGAGACGCTGATCGCTGCCGCCAAGGCCGCCGGACTTGTGGAAACGCTGAAGGGCCCCGGCCCTTTCACCGTCTTCGCACCCACCGATGAAGCCTTCGCGAAACTTCCGAAGGGTACGGTTGAAGATCTTCTGAAGCCGGAAAACAAGGCGAAGCTCGCAGCGATCCTCACCTATCACGTACTCCCGGGTAAGGTGATGGCCGCCGACATCGCCGGCAAGAAGGCCAACGTGAAGACCGTGCAGGGTAGCGAATCTGGCCGTCGACGCCACCACGGGCGTCAAGGTCAACGATGCGACCGTCATCACCGCGGATGTCGCCGCCTCGAATGGCGTGATCCACATCATCGACACTGTCGTTATGCCGAAGCTGTAAGCGACCCCTGTCGTCTTACAAGCAAGGTCGTCCCACTCCTGACCCGGTGAGCCTCCCTCACCGGGTCTTTTTTATGTACTGGGTGACGGACCCACGCCGTTTCGCGCCGCAGCCGCTGCGATTTGCGCCTCCTCCCATCGCGCCATTTCGCGCGGCTTCAAGACGAACGCTGCATACGCGTGGAACGCGAGCCCTAGTCCCCAGCCAAGACCGACCCATTGCACCCACATGCCCGAGCCCCCGAGGACATCGAGCACGACGAGGAGCAACATGACCGGAACGAACACCATCACGTGGACGTAGAAGCCCCGAATGGCCTCGTATTCCTTGCGAGCACGCGTATCGTGCATCTCTTCCTTCATGGAAAATCTCGCAGTGCAGGAGAATGGCTTCGCATGCGGGACACGGACCTTCATACGTACAAAGTCATCGATTATTCTATCACGTCACAAAATTGGCGGCCGTGCCGTTCCGTAAGGAACATGAACGCAGCTTTTCAGTCCTCACACATCGAGCCTCAGGAAGGATGTCGCCGGCATTTCGTGCTCGAAGCCCTGCGCCGTCAGCTGGCCTGTGGAGGCATCAGCCACCATCGCTAAGCGTGTGCGCGGATTGAGGACCGGCTCCCGCAGCCATTCGAAGTTCGTATCGAGCTCCGCCGCAATGCCGGCCATCATGCATGCCCTGCCAGCGCTATCGCCGCCTCTGGCATGCCCTGTCCAGCCATGCGCCTGCCAATGATTCGCGGCCACCTGCGCACCCCGGTGCACGCGCGCCTCCGTTTCGCTACGCTCGATCACCGCCGTCTCGTCGGCCAACGTCCCTGCGATCGAATAGATGGCCGGCGTGGAAATCGCCTCTTCGCTGAGCCGCTGCACAGCGTCCGTGAAAGTTGCCGCCTCATCGCAGACCGACCGCAACAGATGCGCCGGCGTGGGATGCGGCATGTTCCAGACGCGCCGCCTGTTGGCCGCCCAATCCAGATAGAAGAACCCCACAGCTTTACGCATCGGCGCCTGGTTGAGCGCCACCGCGAACCGGCCAGGCGCTACCGCAGACAACACACCCGTGTACCCGGGCCAAGTCAGCGTCAGATACCGTCCTGCCGGCGCCGCGACCCGCGCCGCAACAATGTTCCGCCCTAGCCCTGGCGTTTTCCAATCGAGAACCCGGATCAGCCGCGCGCTCTGACGATCCGGCGAGGGCGCCACGCGGCACGTGCAGCCCCATTCGTAATTGACGGAGAAAAAGTAGGCCCCTGGCCGGTCCAGCTTGTGCGCTATCGCCTCGATCTCCGGCAAGTGGGCGTTGTTCCATCTTACGAGCCACGCCTTAGACACCCGGTCGAGCTGCCGTAGGGCTGCTGCGGGCACCCGTTTTGTGGCCAGATCCAGCAACCCATGCGCGCGATCGAGATGGGCGTCGAGAGTGGCCAATGGAAAATCAGGACCGCAGTCCATGACTGGGATTGCCGGCAAAGCGGTTATTGCGGTCACAAGCAGCTCCAATTACCCAAACGTCTCCCACTCCTAGACCCCGGAACGTGGCCAGACCAAGTTGCCAAGCCCACCTGCCTTGAACCACAGGGGTCCGCGGTTGACTTTGGAACCTGTCTCAACGATAAGAACCCGGACCGCGGGGCCCTTACGGGCGGCCGCGTGAAAAGGCGCTGCCCGAGGCTCTGGTCGACCCACCAGTCAACCCCTTGAAAGTCCGCATTAATTTGCGGCGCCGCAGGGCGCGGATGAGACCCAATGCGCGAAAAACCGCGCGGAAAGAGGCAAGACATGTTCGCAGTCATCAAGACAGGCGGCAAGCAATACCGCGTCGCTCAGGATGAAGTCCTCACCGTCGAGAAGCTCGCCGTAACCGAGGACGGCAAGATTGAATTCGCTGAAGTGCTCATGGTTGGAGCCGGTGCCGACGTGAAGGTCGGCAAGCCGTTCCTTTCCGGTGCCAAGGTCACGGCTGAACTGGTTGAACAGACCCGCGGCCCCAAGGTCATCGCATTTCGCAAGCGCCGCCGTAAGAATTCGCGCCGCAAGATCGGCCACCGGCAGGATCTGACCACCATCCGCATCACTGGCATCACCGGATAAGCAATTTCCCGTAGGCGCCGCGAAGGGCGCCACGGCCCGACATCGAGGATCACGTCATGGCACAGAAGAAAGCAGGCGGCTCGACGCGCAACGGCCGCGATTCCGAGAGCAAGCGTCTTGGGATCAAAAAATACGGCGGCGAGCGCGTCATTCCGGGCAACATCCTGTGCCGCCAGCGCGGCACGAAATGGCACCCCGGCAAGAACGTGGGCATGGGCACCGATCACACCATCTTCGCCCTGATTGAGGGTACGGTTGAGTTCAAGTCCAAGGGCAACGGGCGCACCTACATCTCGGTTGCCCCCGCCACGGCCGAAGCCGCCGAGTAACGGCGCCTTTAGGGCAGAAACAAACGAGGGGAGATGCGACAAGCATCTCCCCTCGTTTCATTTCTGCGCTAGGCTGCCAAGAGTTTGTCCACCCGCGAGCTGCATGACACGCGATGCGTACCAAGCGACTGACCCTGCGCGAACTCAATCACGCTGACGCCCGGCGCATTGCTCTGCTTGCCGGCGACGTCGACGTTGCCCGCATGACGGCCCGCCTGCCGCATCCCTATACCGAGTTCGATGCCGAGGAATGGATTCGCGGCATCGAGGATAACGAGTTCGTACGTGGTATCGAATTCGAGAACTATTTGATCGGCCTCATCGGCTACACCATCGACGCCAACGACCGCTCAGCGGAACTCGGCTACTGGATCGGCAGACCCTGGTGGGGACGAGGGTTCGTCACGGAAGCAGCCGAAGCGGTGATGCGCCACGCTTTCAAGGTTGCGCGCGTCCCGCGCATGACGTGCTGTCACTTCATCGACAACACCGCATCCGCGCGTGTCATCGAAAAACTCGGCTTTCGTTGCATTGGCGTGAATAAGGCCTACTGCCTCGCGCGCCGCGCAGAGGTCGACACCATCGTTTACGAAAGGAAGCGCCCCATGACCGCCTTCCTCTGGAGAGGCGCGGCATGAAGTTTCTCGATCTGGCGAAAATCTACATCAAGGCCGGCGACGGCGGCGACGGATGCATCAGCTTCCGCCGCGAAAAGTTCATCGAGTTCGGCGGACCCGACGGCGGTGATGGCGGCAAAGGCGGCAACGTCTGGGTCGAATGCGTTCAAAATCTCAACACGCTGATCGACTATCGATACCAGCAACACTTCAAGGCCGAGCGCGGCACCAATGGCATGGGCCGCAACCGCGCCGGTGCCAACGGCAAGGACGTTACGGTCAAAGTCCCACCCGGCACCGAAGTGCTCGCCGAGGACCAGGAAACCGTACTCGCCGATCTCGTAAACCCTGGCGATCGCGTTCTCCTTGCGCGCGGTGGCAACGGCGGATTTGGCAACGCCCACTTCAAGAGCGCAACGAATCAAGCCCCGCGCCATTCCAATCCTGGCCTGGCGGGTGAAGAGTTCACGATCTGGCTACGCCTGAAACTCATCGCTGACGCCGGACTCGTGGGTCTACCGAACGCAGGTAAATCAACATTCCTCGCCACGGTATCTGCCGCCAAGCCGAAGATCGCGGACTATCCGTTCACCACGCTCCACCCTAATCTCGGAGTTGTGCGCGCGGGCTCGTTCGACTTCGTGCTCGCCGACATCCCCGGACTGATAGAAGGCGCCCACGAGGGCGCAGGCCTGGGCGACCGCTTCCTTGGCCATGTAGAACGCTGTCGCGTTCTTCTCCATCTCGTCGATGGAACCTCGGAAGACGTGGCGGAAGACTACCGCGTCGTCCGCCGCGAACTCAAAGCCTACAGCCCTGAACTGGCCAAAAAGAAAGAGATCGTCGCGCTATCGAAATGCGATGCTCTCGACGACGCGACCTTGGCCGAACGCTTCGAAACATTGAAGAAAGCTGCGCGCAAGAAGCCGTTGACGCTTTCCGCCGTCTCAGGCCAGGGCGTCAAGGATGCTCTCTTCGCGCTGGTGCGCGAGATCGAAAGAAAAGACGCCGAAGAAGCGGCCGAGGGTGAGGACGCATCCGAACCTTGGCAGCCGTGAGCCGTCCCGACACTATTTGAACAGCACCAGCGAGAGTGCCATCGCGCCCATCCCGATGATCATCCCGTAGGCCGCTTCATGGCCCACCGAATAGCGCTTGGCCTCCGGCATGAGTTCATCAAGCGCCAGAAACACCATCACGCCGGCAATCAACCCAAACACCGCCCCGAAAATGGCCGGCGACAAGAATGGCGCCAAAATGAGATAGCCGATGATCGCTCCTGCCGGTTCCGCGAGAGCCGAGATGCTGGTGGCGCCAATCGCCTGCTTCTTGCTTCCCGTCGCATAGAACACAGGCACCGCGATCGAAACGCCCTCCGGAATATTGTGGATGCCGATTGCAAACGCGAGCGGCGCACCAACCGAGGGATTGTCCAGCGTGGCAAAGAATGTGGCGAGACCCTCGGGAAAATTGTGCGCCGTGATTGCTGCTGCCGTGAGCAACCCTACGCGGCGCATTCGCGCTTGCTCTGCCTCGGGATGCTTTGGATCAAGTCCGGCATGCGGGTTTGGAATCAGGCGATCAATGACGCCAAGCAGCATAATGCCCGCAAAGAACGACAATGTAGCCGCTGAATAAGCTGCGTTGGGCGAGAACGACTCCCCATACGATGAGATCGACTTATTGAAGATTTCGACCAGCGACACGTACACCATTGCGCCGCCGGAAAAGGCGAGGCCGAATGCGAGTAGCCGCGGGCTTGACGGATTGCCGCGCACCACAATCAAACTTCCGACGATCGTCGCGGCAGCGGCCATTGTGCAAACGGCGAGCGCCGTCAGGACCGCCGGATTGAAAAGCTCTGCCATCAAGCCCCATGCACTGCTTTGACAATGGTCCGCAGAGAGAATGAGTCATTGGCCAGCACTTGTCTACGGGCCGACACGGCCGCCCAGCCAGTCTCCGACGCTCCGCCAATGACAGGACGGTCCTACTCTGCAAACCCTGCGAACGTTGATAGGAAATTCCGATCCCAGGGGTGCCGGATGGCCGTCTCAACTTGGAGAATGAGAAAAAGCAAAACGCCCGCCATCATCGCAGGCCACACTTTCGCGAGACGGATCGGCCGCGTCACAAAAAGCTTCCCATGGGCGCATACGTAAAGAGCCGCGGCAGAACCACGACTGCCGCCATGCAAGCCCACACGACGGGCGGGCGTGAACGCCACCATCCCGCGAGACTGCGAGCCGGCCAACACGGGTCCCAGAAGATGCCGTGCGTCCAGCAACCCGGCCTACCATCGCATTTCTGAAATTTATGTATCAAACGTGGTGGAGCCGAGGGGAATCGAACCCCTGACCTCTGCAGTGCGATTGCAGCGCTCTCCCATCTGAGCTACGGCCCCGATGTGTGGGAGTGGTCATTTAGGAACCGGCCCACTTTCTTGTCAAGAAACGGGGATGAACCGGGTGATATGTCCTGTAAACGCGCCCTAAACTGCCTCGTCGTGCCTTGCCGGACCCCGGCGGTACCGTTACACCACCTGTGCGCGCCAAGCTCCCGCCGCGAGGACCCATGCTCGAATTGCTGAATTTCATCAACTACGTGATCAACCTGTATAGCTACGTGGTCTTCGCCGCCGTGATCATGAGCTTCCTGCTCGCGTTCAACGTGATCAACCCACGCAACGCCGTCGTGCAGACGATCTGGACGACCCTCACTGCGCTGACCGAACCCCTGCTTGGACCCATACGTCGCGCGCTGCCGGACTTCGGCGCCATCGACCTGTCACCGGTGGTCCTTCTGCTCGGCCTTTACTTCATCCAGAGCGTTGTGCTGACGAACCTCGCCCGCGCCGTCTCATAAACCGCGGCTGCGCCCCCCGCGGAGCCCCGAAATGGCCGATGGCGAGCAACCTTGGCGGACGGCGAACGGGTGCGTCATCGTGCGCGTGCGCGTCTCACCGAAATCGTCCAAAGATACAATTGACGGGGTCGAGCCGACCGCCGAGGGCCCGGCCTTGAAGGTCAGGGTTCGGGCGGTCCCGGCGGACGGGGAAGCCAACGAGGCCGTGGAGCGCCTGCTCGCGGACTGGCTGGAAATCCCCAAGAGCTGCGTTTCGGTAGCCTCCGGCCACCGGTCACGTGTGAAATCCCTCAAAGTTAGCGGTGACGTGACGAGCCTCGAAAGCCGGCTCGCGGCGCACCTTTCGAAATTGCCCTAGAGTTCAGCTGAATTCAAAAACGAGGAGGAAGTCCCATGCATCCGCGTGTCATCGACGGCAAAGCCGTCGCCGCCGAAGTCCGCGCCGGCGTCGCCAAGGACGTACAGGCGCTCCAGGCCAGCCACGGCCTTACCCCCGGCCTCGCGGTTGTCCTCGTCGGCGAGGATCCAGCCAGCAAAGTCTACGTCAAGAACAAGGGCGAGCAGACCAAGGAAGCTGGCATGAACTCTTGGGAGTATCGCCTCCCAGCCGAGACGAGCGAAGCCGAAATCCTCGCCATCGTCGAGAAGCTCAACAACGATCCCGCCGTAAATGGCATCCTGGTGCAGTTGCCTCTGCCCAAGCATGTCAACGCCGAACGCGTCCTCAACACCATCGATCCGAATAAGGACGTCGATGGCTTTCACCCCGTCAACGTCGGCCGTCTCTGGATTGGCGAGCGTACGCTGGTGCCCTGCACGCCGACCGGATCGGTGATCCTCGCCAAGACCGTGCAGCCGAACCTCTCCGGCCTCAACGCGGTCGTGATCGGTCGCTCGAACATCGTCGGCAAGCCGGTGTCGGCCCTTCTTTTGCGTGAAAACTGCACGGTGACGATCGCGCACTCCCGCACGCGCAACATCGAGAACGTGATCAAAGGCGCCGACCTTCTGATTGCTGCCGTCGGTATACCGGAGATGGTCCGCGGTGACTGGCTGAAGCCCGGCGCAATCGTAATTGATGTCGGCATTAACCGCGTGCCCTCCGCCAACGGCAAGACCAAGCTCGTCGGCGACTGCAACTATGAGGACTGCGCCCGCGTAGCCGGTGCCATCACCCCGGTGCCCGGCGGCGTTGGACCGATGACCATCGCGTGCCTTCTCCAGAACACGGTCGAAGCCGCCAAGATGCAGCACGGCATCAAGTAAGCCTCCGACTAACGAGCAATAGTCCAAGGGGCGTTCCGCTGGAGCGCCCCTTCATGCTGCGACGAGCAGCTGCCGGCACCGTCGGAGGGGGGTTACGCCTTATCCCCCCCTGCGCTACTGTCGCGCCGAACGCGCCCTCGCCCAAGCCCGACCCGTCGAGAGAACCTTTTGAAACCTCTTGGACTATGGACCCTTCCCAACGCCATCACCTGGTATCGGGTCGTTGCCGCCGTGCCGATCATCTTGTTGCTGGTGAACGGATCCAATGCCGCGCTGTGGGCTGCACTTGGTCTGATGGCCATCGCCGAGATTTCTGACGGTGTCGACGGCTGGGTTGCCCGTCGTTATGGCCAAGTCTCCGCCGTGGGCAAGATCCTCGATCCAATGGCCGACAGCCTCTACCGCGTCTCCGTTTTCACCGCCTTCGCGGCCAATCGTTGGATGCCGGTATGGATGTTCCTCATCATGCTTTGGCGCGATGTGAGTGTCTCGTACCTGCGGGTCGTCGCAGAGCAGCGCATCGGAACATTGGCGGCACGACAAAGCGGGAAGTGGAAGGCGGTCGCCCAAGGAGTTGCACAAATTCTGGTGGTTGCCGTATATGCGTGGTGGGGCACAGCGATCCCCTCCGAGATGCATAAGCTTCTGTGGGCGGCTCTGTTCATTGCCACGCTGGTCACGGCATGGTCGCTGGTCGATTATGCCTTAGCGGTCTACCGCGGTCTCAAGACCGGGTGAAGATAGCCACTTTATTTGAATGTGTTGGCTCTACCGCCGCGGGAAATGTTAGTTTGACTAGCCCGGTGCTGAGCCCGGGAAACAGTGGCAGTGCCGGGCGTCTCCCGGGCTGCTGGCGATCCGAGCTTCGAAGCCGAACGGGACGATGATGACGATGTCGAACGGGCCGGGTGTCGAAGGCAATGGCGCCACCAATGCGCTCGCCACGATACCCAATATGTTGAGCCTTGTTCGCGGCCTTCTAGGTCCCGTGGTTTTGACCCTCATCCTCTCCGAGGCACCCTGGGGCCTGTGGACGGCACTCGCCCTGATGATTGTCGCCGAGGCGACCGATTACATCGATGGTGAAGTTGCCCGCCGCTACGATCAGGAGAGCGAAATCGGCCGTCTGGCGGATCCGGTATGCGACAGCATTTACCACCTGTCCGTCTTCCTCGCCTTCCTCGCCATGGGATGGATGGCGGCCTGGATGCTGTTCGTCATCTATGCCCGCGACCTCATGGTTCCCTATCTGCGTGCCTTTGCACGCCAGTCCGGGCACGATTTGAAGGTCCTCGCCTCAGGAAAGATCAAGACCGCTGTTCACGCGGTGGCCCAACTCGGCATCGTCGCCATTGCGCTCGGCCTTTTTGGCAGCGATATCCGCATTGACGGGCCGGCACCGACAGTTCTCCTGATTGCGGCGATCGCCGCCTCCGTCTATTCGCTTGCTGATTACGTCGCCGAGGTCGGTCGCCTCGTACGTTCGTAATCGCCCAATCGCTTCGGTTCCACCTCCGAGTTCCCATGCAGCCGCTGAGCTCCGCCCCACCGAACGAATTTGCAGACGTCGACTTCATCCTCACCGATCTTGATGACACCGTCACACTCGACGGCCGCCTTCCGGCTGCAAGCTACGCCGCCCTCGAGGCCCTTGAGACCGCCGGCAAGCATGTGGTCATCGTCACCGGGCGCCCAGCCGGATGGTGCGATCTTCTCGCTCGCTTCTTTCCAGTCTCCGCTGTCGTGGGCGAGAATGGCGCCTTCTATTTTCGTTACGATCGCAAAACCCGCACCATGCACCGGGCCTTCCAGCGCACAGACGCCGAACGGGAACAAGATCGGGCGCACCTCAACGCAATCTATGCCGGCATTCTCGCCCGCTATCCCAACCTAAGGCTTTCCACCGATCAGCCCTATCGCATCAGCGATGTCGCCGTTGATTTCTGTGAGGACGTCGAGCGCCTCGACGACGCGACGATTGCTGACGTTGTCCGGACGTTCGAGGCCGCCGGCGCAACGGCCAAGGTCTCATCTATTCACGTCAATGCCTGGATCGGCGACTTCAGCAAACTGGAGATGTCACTCCGTCTACTGCAAGATGTGTTCTCTGTAACGGCATCTGAAGCAATCGACCGGGTGCTGTACGTCGGGGACTCTCCGAATGATGAGCCGATGTTTGCCCATTTCCGCCACACAGTGGGTGTTGCTAACCTTTCGCCTTTTCTCGGGCATCTGCGAAAACGCCCCGCCTGGATGACAGCTCAAGCAGGGGGTCTCGGCTTTGCGGAATTGGCATCCCGTCTCCTGAAAATCTGATCCCGGTCAGCCGGAAATATCCCGAATACACTTTGATCGAAAGCAAACTGCTTTTCGCAAGGGAGCCGATCGGATAGGTTCGTGTCAGCAGAAATTTACATTCGGGCGCTGCACACTGCAGGCCTGGCGCGCGCTCTGGGAAGACCGGCGGCACTTGGGCTCACCTGAGCAGTAGCCGTCGGGCGCGCAAAAACCCGCCTGGGAAAATAAACAGTCGCGATAAAGCGCGTCAGGTGCCGAGGATTTTATGGCTGAGCATTTACTTCGCTGTGAAAGCTGTTCCGTCCGCCATCGCGCCGTCTGCGGCGCTCTTGAACACGGCGAAATCGAGCGTCTCAATGCGATTGCCCATCACAAACTGCTGCCCCCGGGCCATGTGATCCTGCACGACAACGCCGAAATGCATTACTTCGCCAATATCGTTTCCGGCGTGGTCAAACTCACAAAAACTTTGGCCGACGGTCGCCAGCAGATCGTTGGCCTCCAATTCGCATCTGATTTCCTCGGCCGCCCGTTCCGTGCACAAAGCCCCTACAGCGCGGAGACCGTCACGGATGTCCACCTGTGCACATATGACAAAGGTAAGTTCGAACGCCTCGTGAAAGATATCGATGGTTTCGAGCATCGCCTGTTCCAGCATACCCTTGACGAACTCGATAGCGCCCGTGAGTGGATGCTCCTTCTTGGCCGAAAAAGCGCGGGGGAGAAGGTTGCAAGTTTCCTTTTGATGGTGGCCCGCCGCATGGAAACCATCGGCTGCAAAGCCTCCGATGATCCCGACCGCCCGCGCTTCAACTTGCCCCTCTCACGCGCCGAGATCGCGGATTTTCTCGGGCTCACGATCGAGACGGTGAGTCGCCAGATCTCACGGCTGAAAGTCGACAAGATCATCGGGCTCGAAGGCAACCGCACGATCTCTATTCTCGATATGCGGCGTCTGAACGCCGCCATGGAGCAGGAACGCGACTAGCCCTCAGGGTGCTGCAACACGTACGGTTGTCTCATTTTCCGCACCGTGGATCGAAAGATCGGTGATACTCGGCTGAGTGCCTGAAAGTGCATTCTCTGGATCCCAAGAGATCGCGACCTTCTCGAAGCGGGTATCCTTCGCATCGTAGATCAGAAGGTGACCAGCCAGCGTCTCGCCAGTTCCGGTGATTTCCTTGATCACCTCGACAGCTTGCAACGTCCCGACGACTCCTACGACAGCGCCGAGCACGCCCACTTCCGAACAATTCGCCACCGTCCCAGGCGGCGGTGCCTCGGGAAAGAGACACCGGTAACTGGGATAGAGAACGCCATCTGCATTCCTCTCGTGCGGCTTGAAGACCGTCACGTACCCATCAAAGGGACCGACCGCAGCAAACACGAGCGGCTTCTTTGCAAAGTAGCAGGCATCAGATACGAGATACCGCGTCGCGAAGTTGTCCGACCCATCAGCCACGATGTCATAGCGCCCAATAATTTCGAGCGCATTCGCAGCCGTCAGCCGCTCGGCGTAGGTGTCTACCCTCACATGCGGATTAAGACGCTGCACCGTTTCGCGTGCGCTCTCCACTTTCGCCACGCCCACATGCGCCGTGTCGTGCGCCACCTGCCGCTGGAGATTGTCGAGCGAAACCTGATCGTCGTCGATGATGCCAAGTGTACCCACGCCGGCCGCCGCCAGATACAAGATGAGCGGCGACCCAAGACCACCCGCTCCAACCACCAGCACCCGCGCAGCCTTCAGCCGCTGCTGCCCTTGCCCTCCAATCTCCTTCAAGACGAGGTGACGCTTGTAGCGCTGAATTTCTTCCGGTGAGAGCATGGCTAAGTGCTTTCTGTTGCAACTGCTCAAAACGCTCTAATCGTTCGCAAGCGCAGCATTTTTCGTCATCCTGCCATACGTGACGAAGGACGCAAACACGACTACGGTCAGGATTGGGGAGCTTCTGCGTCACATAAGTCAGCCCACGCTATCAGCGTGGGTCTCCACCGGCCAATGGGCCGAGCCGTTTAGTTGTGCGGTCTGTCCTCTGCCGTCGTGTTGCGCAATCCCTGCCGGCTTGCCGGCGCTGCCTTGACGTCAATAGGCCCTCGGGTCTGAACCGGACTAATCCGGCTGACACGAGCAAGCGCAAACATTTGGGGAAAGCGATGCAACAATCAACTCAAGGCGTGACCTACGAACGCGTCGACGATGCGTATTTTGCCGCTCGCGGACTGAAACGTCACGCAGGTGTCTGGTCTCTCTGGGCCCTCGGCGTCGGCGCGGTGATCTCGGGCCACTTCTCTGGCTGGAATTTAGGGCTCGCGCAGGGCGGCTGGGGAGGAATGGCACTTGCCACCTGCATCATCGCCATCATGTACCTGGGTCTCACATTCTCTCTGGCGGAGATGAGCCCAGCAATGCCGCACACGGGTGGCGCCTACTCGTTTGCTCGAACTGCATTCGGACCTTGGGGCGGCTTCCTCACCGGGCTTGCCGAGAATGTGGAATACGTCATCACCCCCGCGGTCATCGTGTTCTTCATCGGCAGTTACATGGCAGCGATACTCGGCGCGCCTACAGAAATGCAACCACTGTTTTGGGTCGGCGGTTACGTGATCTTCGTTCTGCTGAACTACATCGGCGTGGAACTCTCATTCCGCTTTTCACTCATCATCACGCTCCTCGCTTTGGCCTGCCTTGCCGTCTTCTACGTCAGCGCCATCGGCCACATCGACTTCAACCGCTGGGCGCTGAACATCGCCCCTGACGGTTCCGAACTGCCGGAAGGCAACGGTGAACTGCTTCCCATGGGGCTGTACGGGGTCCTCGCCGCGTTACCGTTCGCGGTCTGGCTGTTCTTGGCCATCGAACAGCTGCCTCTTGCTGCCGAAGAATCGGTCGATCCCAAGCGCGACATGCCCAAGGGAATCATCCTCGGCATCTTCACGCTGATCCTCTCGGCCGCGCTTGTGGTGTTCCTCAACCCTTCGGTTGCGGGCGTGGGCTCACAGAAGCTCGGCGCATCGGGCGAACCGTTGCTCGACGGTTTCCGCGCTATCTTCGGCTCGGAACTCGCAAACATCCTCGCTCTGGTCGCAGTCACCGGACTTGTCGCCAGCTTCCACACGATCATTTACGCATACGGCCGGCAGATCTACTCGCTTTCGCGAGCCGGCTACTTCCCGCGTTTTCTGTCACTCACGCATGGAACTCGTAAAACACCGCACGTCGCTCTCATCGCCGGCGCAATCGTCGGCCTCGGCGTCATGCTCGCGGTTTGGTACTCGGTCGGCGCCGACCAAGGCGCGAAGGTGATCGGTGGCACGCTACTCAACATGGCTGTCTTCGGCGCCATGTTCTCCTACGTGATGCAGGGGCTCACCTACATCCAGCTGCGCAAGAAGTTTGCGCATATGGAGCGCCCGTATCGCAGCCCACTCGGCATCCCTGGCGCCGCACTCACGGTCATCATCGCCCTCATCACGATCTACATGCAGCTACAGGACCCGGTCTACATCCAAGGCATCCTGTTCGTTGCCGCATGGTTCGCGATCGGCATTATCTACTTCGCCTTGATCGGCCGCCACAAACTGATCCTCTCCCCGGAAGAAGAGTTCGCGCTGACTAGGGGCGAGAAAGAGTACGCCACGCACTGAGCCGTATGGCCTTGAATACGAAAAGGGCGCCGGTTCACCCGGCGCCCTTTTTTGTCTCGCATCGAGATTGAGTTCAGCTCTTCGCTGCCGGATCGAGAAACAGTTCGCTCGTGTAGTAACGCTCGGCGCACGAGGGCGCGAACGTCACCACAGTCTTGCCCGTCATGTTCTCGCGCGTTGCAACCGAGATCGCCGCCGCCACGTTGGCACCCGTCGAGATACCGCCCGGGATGCCTTCTGTTTTCGAAACGAGACGCGAGATCTCGAACGCCTGCTCGTTAGAAACCGTCACGATCTCATCGATGAGTGACGTATCGAGTACGCCCGGGAATGAACCCAGCGCCGATGCCTTGAATCTTGTGCGGGCCTCGGTTGCCGCCCGAAAGAACAGGACTTCCTGCCGGCTCGACGGCAATCACCTTGAGCCCCGGCTTGCGCGCCTTCAGCACCCGCCCGCAGCCCGTCAACGTGCCACCGGTGCCAACCCCGACGACCAGCACGTCGATGTTGCCCTGCGTGTCGTTCCAGATCTCTTCCGCCGTCGTCCGCTCGTGCACTGCTGGGTTCGCCGGGTTCTCGAACTGGCTCGGCTGCACGGCACCGGGCGTGCTGGCCACAAGTTCCGCGGCCCGCGCAATCGCTGCCGGCATCCCGCCCGCCGCCGGCGTCAGTTCGAGTTCGGCGCCGAGATGCGCAAGGATCTTGCGCCGTTCGATCGACATCAATTCCGGCATCACGAGAATAAGCCGGTAGCCCCGCGCCGCCGCCACGAAGGCAAGCCCGATGCCGGTATTGCCTGACGTCGGCTCAACGAGCGTGCTCTTGCCGGGCGTGATCTTGCCTTCCGTTTCCAGCACGTCGATCATCGACACACCGATGCGGTCCTTGACGCTCGAAAGCGGATTGAAGAACTCCAGCTTGAGCAGAATGTCGGCCCGTGCACCGGCTTGCTTGGCGATCTTGCCGAGCCGAACCAGCGGCGTATGCCCGATCGTCTCGGTGATGTTCTCGTAAACGCGTCCCCGGCCCCAGGAATTGGTGGCGGAAAGCGTCTTGATCTCCGGAACCTCAGTCATGGGCGCGCCTAGCCTTCTGTTATCGAATTGAGCTCAGGGATATGGGGTGCCAATAACCTCCCCGCATCGGCCCTGCAATGACGTCATCCAGGTTTTTCGTTTCGGCATTCGCGAAAACACCGCAAACCGCTCGCCTCAGGCGCGCTTTCTCTGCTTTGCAGTCCGCGCGCGGCTCGCCTTTTTGGGTACGGCCTTCTTTTTTGCCGGTTCCGCGGCGGTCTCCGTCGCCTTGCCGGTCGAACCGAAACCGCCGGCCCCGCGCCGCGTGTCCGACAGATCCTTGACAGGCTTGATCTTCACGTCGGCATGCGCTGCCACCACCATCTGGGCGATCCGCTCGCCCCGCTTCACGAGAAATGGCCGCTCGCCGAGATTGACGAGCAGCACCTGCACCTCACCTCGGTAATCACTGTCGATCGTTCCTGGGCTGTTGAGCACGGTCACGCCATGCTTCATCGCCAGGCCTGAGCGCGGCCGCACTTGCGCTTCCACACCGCGCGGCAGTTCTAGTGAAAGTCCCGTCGGCACGAGCGCCCATTTCCCACACGCAATGCGCATAGGCTTTTTCTCGTCCACGGCCGCCACGAGATCGAGCCCCGCCGCGCCGTCCGACTGCATGGTCGGCAGCGGCAGACCCTTGCCGTGGGGCAGCACCTTCACACGAACCTTCAACCGCTTCTTGCTGCTTTTATCCTTGGCCATGTCACACATCGACCTGATGAGCGGCGAACCAATCCGCCGCCTGTTCCACAAGGAGCCGAGCCACCGCGTCTTTCGACTGTGGCGCCCAGCTCGTCACGCCTTCGGCCGTGACCAGATGCACGGTATTGCGATCGCCGCCGAAAGTGCCGGTCTGAGGCGAAACATCGTTAGCGACGATCCAGTCCGCACCCTTGTCCTTGCGCTTCTTTTGCGCGTGCTCGATGACGTTCTCCGTCTCGGCGGCAAAGCCAATGACGAGCGCCGGCCGCCGCGGTCCGAGCTGCGCGATCGTTTTCAGAATGTCGGCATTTTCGGCAAGCGCGAGCGCCGGCGGGCTTTCGCCTTTTGCCTTCTTGATCTTCTGACCGGCTGCGGAGACCACGCGCCAATCCGCCACTGCCGCCGCAAAAATCGCCAGATCCGCCGGCAAAGCCTCGTTCACGGCCGCAAGCATCTGCGCGGCTGTCTCGACCTTCACGATCCGCACACCGGCCGGATCGCCGACCGTAACAGGACCGGAGATGAGCGTGACCCGCGCCCCGAGAGCCGCCGCCGCCGCCGCGATCGCATGACCCTGCTTGCCCGAGGACCGGTTGGCGATATAGCGAACGGGATCGATCGGCTCATGCGTCGGACCGCTGGTCACCAGCACATGACGCCCCGCAAGCGGACCGGCCGCCCCCGCCGTCTCGCTCGCCAGCAAACGGTCCACAGCGTCCGCGATCTCAACGGCTTCCGCCATGCGCCCGACGCCCGCCTCACCACGTTCCGCCATCTCCCCGGCATTGGGCCCGACAAACCGAATACCGTCGGCCAGGAGCTGTTGCACGTTGCGCCGCGTAGCCGGATGATCCCACATGCGCGGGTTCATGGCGGGAGCCACCAGAACCGGCTTGTCGGTGGCAAGCAGCACCGCCGTCGCCAGATCGTTGGCCTGACCCGTCGCCATCTTCGCCAGGAGGTCGGCCGTCGCCGGCGCCACGACGACCAGATCGGCATCGCGCGACAACCGGATGTGGCCGATCTCCCGCTCATCATCGAGGTCGAACAGGTCTGTAAACACGCGGTCGTTGGAAAGCGCGCCCGCAGACAGCGGCGTCACGAACTGCCTGCGCCGCGCGTGTGAGGACGACGCGCACGGCGGCGCCACGTTCGCGCAGCCGGCGGATCAGGTCGAGGCTCTTATAAGCCGCGATTCCGCCACCAATGATGAGGAGAACCCGTCGCGCCACGGCCATCCTGCGCACTGACACTTGGTTAATCGAACCGGGGCCACAAACCCCATATGCCGCCTCATACCATGGCCGGCTGGCGTATGGGTTAAACCCGTGACACCACCGTATCTGCCGGTTGTGCCGCGCGAGCCGGTGCACTAGCTAGATCTTCCAACCCCGACGCTGAGAGAGCTATCCGATGATCCGACGCAATGCCTCGATCGCAGCCGCCACTGACACTTCTTCTATACCCCGGCCTCGGTCTTGCGCACGAGTATGAAGCAGGCGGTGTCACCGTTGCCCATCCGTGGGCCCGTGCGACGCCGGCCGGCGCCACCGTCGGCGCCGCCTACGTCGAGATCACAGCCAAGGATGCAGATACGCTCGTTGCAGCATCATCGCCTGCCGCAGGCAGCGTCGAAATCCACACTCACGCCATGGACGACGGCGTCATCAAGATGCGCAAACTCGAAAAACTCGGCATTCCGGCGGGCGGCAGCGCCCTCCTCAAGCCGTCCGGCGATCACATCATGCTGTTTAATTTGAAGGCACCGCTCAAGGAAGGTGATCTGTTGCCTATAACGCTCGTGTTCGAGAAGGCAGGTGAGGTCAAAATCGACGCGACTATCGAGCCGGTCGGTGCCAAGGGCCCCCACGGCCTGGATCAACAACCAGGACACGAAGATCACTCCGGACACAACCAGCACTAATCTAGCTTGGCGCTCGCTTGCCGCCGCGTGTCAACCGCTCCGGCTGGCGCCTTGCCAGATCAATAAAATATCCGCGTCGCTTGCCCCAGATGGCTTGACATGCGTCAGCCTGTCCAACATCCTCCGCGCCGTCGGGAAGGACGACCCGATCCGAAAAAAAAGAATGGTCCAAGTCTGGGGAGACGGAACGGGGTGGAACTCTTACCATAAGAGTTCCACCCCGCTCTCGTTATGGCAGCCACAGACGGTCGCCGCGCAACATCATCCAAGCCCATGCGCGAGAACACACTCAAAGCCAAGATTGCCGCCGGTGAACCGTCCTCGTTGCGTGGTGCTCTATAGCCCAGCGCACTTCCCGCCCGTTGCACATTTGACTACTGTCGGCAGCCTGTGGGGAGGGAGCGCAAATGCGCACGGTCGAGGCTGCACTTGGTCTGCTCATCATCGTTGCCGCCCTCGCGCTGGCGCTCGGGGCCGCACGTCTGCTCGCGCCCGTTCCCCCGGCCGGCTTAGGCGTGACACTCGCGCTGATCGGATGGGGCGCTACTCTTGCCGCCCACGGAATGGCCGGCCACGCGATCACAAAACGAAACCCCGCCACCGCATACTCTTGGCGCGCAGTGTTCTATCTACTCCTTGCTCTCACGCTGGCGGCAACGATGCCCCTCGTCGTCGACGTTCTTAACCTCGCAACCGTCGCCGGCTTTCCCGTCGGTTATTACATGGCCGCGCAAGGCTTGCTCATCCTCATGGCGATTCTGGCGTTTCGCGCCGCCACACACCTTGATGCTCTCAGCAACGCCGCCACCTCCGCGCAACCGCGCGAGGATCACTGAATGCTGAATGGGACCGGATTGCTCCTGCCAACGCTGACAGCCGTTCTGCTGATCGCAGCAGCAGCCGCAGTTCTGTTACGCTCGAATGAAGCCGCGGCTCAAGCCTCAGGCGGCGCAGCATTCGGACCCCTCGGCGGCGGACTAGCCCTCGCCGGACTTTTCGCATTCGCCGTGACCGTTCTGTTGCCCGGCCTCATCCACCAGCACGGCTTTGACGGCCTGATTCCTTTCACAGGACTGACCGGCGGCCTCTTGTTGGTCGCGGTTCTTGTCGGACCCGCTCTCGCCCGCTCCGGCGCTGCAACTCTTCCCGAACTTGTCGGTCAGCGCTTCGGGCGGTTCGCGCGTGCTCTTGTCCTCGTCGTAGCGCTCGCTGCCACGGGCGGCCTTCTTCTCGGCGCCTTGAGCGCCGGCACCTCCATCGCCGCTCGCCTCTTCGATGTCTCCACCGCCACCGCCGCCCTCGCCGCCAGCACCGCGATCCTCATACTCGTCCTTCCTGGCGGATTGCAATCGGTCCTGGGCAGCAGCCGTCCCATCACTGCACTCGTGGGCTTTGCACTTCTGGGCTGCGTTGCAATGCTGAGTTTCTCGCTCATCGCCAATCCCGTTGCGCATCTGGGCTACGGCGCAGCACTCCGCAACATCACACCGGCGGAGCTGTCACTGATCGAAAGCGGCGCCGTCGACTTTGGCATCTTCAAACCATTCCTTCGTGAATTCCTCACCGTCGATCGCCTCAACTGGGCGCTGCTCACGCTCTGTCTCATGGGAGCCATCGCAGCTCTCCCGCCGCTGATCCAGGCGACAGGCGCATTCAAACCCGATGCGACGCGCCGCGGGCTCGCCTGGGCCCTGACCTTCGTCGTTATTGCGCTCACTGCCGTTCCCGCGCTCGCGGCATTGGCGCGTCTTGAAACCTACCGCGTCATCTCATCAGGGCCGACATTCAACGATCTGCCGGATTGGATCCGGCGTGGCTCTGAAACTGGCGCAATCAGCCTCCACGGCACGTCACTCGGTCTCGTCAACACGGTCACGCACGACGTCATCGGGGGAGCGACGAGCATTGACGCCGTCTCCGCTGCCATGTCCGATCGCGGTAGCCGCTCCGAAACCGGATGGCAGCGCCTGGACCCGGCAGTACAGGCATCTGTCCTCGAACTCGCCCGCAAATTCCAAACATCCCCTGGCCGCTCCCTGGAAGACCGCTGGACAGCCTACGTCGATACCGTCGTGACCGCCGCGGCTGCGGCAGCTGGCAACATGAGCGGCAAGCCCGACCTTGCCTCCATCGCCATCGAGCCCCAGGATCTGCTGCTCGCGTTGCCTCACACAGCAGGACTCCCACCCATCGTCTCGAGCCTCGTCATCGCAATCGTGCTCAGTGCCGCAGCCGTGCTGGCTGCCGCGTTGATCGCAACGCTCTCGTCGATGCTCGTCCGCGACGGCACCGCCACCCTCTTCGGACGCGAGCCCGGCAACACCGCTGAAGTCGCTCTGATCCGCATCGCGGCCGTCGTCTTGACCCTCGGCTTCGCATTGACCGCCGCGGTCATCCCCGTTGCCACCGACGTGACATTCGTCGTGAGCCTCTCGCTCGCCGCTTCCGGACTTCTGCCGGCACTCATTCTGGCGATCTGGATTCCCCGTGCCAACAGCTGGGGCCTCGCCGCCGCCATGATCGCCGGGCTTGCACTTGGCACGTACTACCTCGCCGGCACCGCGCTCTATAGCGTCTCATTTTATGAAACATGGCACTGGCTCTCGAGCTCTGGTCTGGAGGCCTATGCAGACTACGAAATGGCCCGCGATATTTGGATTGCTGCCGAAGGTGATGATCGCGCCGCCGCCTACGCCGATCTCGCCGCCCGCACCACCGGCAGCTTGTGGAGCCCTGGCCTTGCAAACTGGTTCGGCATCGCGCCCGCCGCCGCTCCGATACTTGCCGTGCCGTTCGCACTCCTGATCGGGCTTCTCGTCAGCGTCATCACACCGAGGCCGCGCGCTGTATTCCTCGTCGCCTTCGACCGTATTCACGGCCGGGCACGTGTCACAGCCACGGTCGCACCCTGATGGATGGTCCGGTCTTCGACCTTTTGGTCATCGGCGGCGGAATCAACGGGGCCGGCGTTGCAGCCGATGCCGCAGGACGCGGGCTCTCCGTCTGCCTTGTTGAAATGGGCGATCTCGCCAGCGGCACATCGCAGGCGAGTTCCAAGCTGATCCACGGCGGCCTGCGCTACCTCGAACACTACGAATTCCGCCTCGTCCGTGAAGCTCTCGCTGAGCGCGAAGTGATGCTCACGCGCGCGCCCCACATCGTCTGGCCTCTGCGCTTCGTGATGCCGCAAATGCCTGGCACCCGCTCCCGTCTCAAACTCCGCGCCGGCCTTTTCCTCTATGATCACCTCGCCAAGCGCCGCCGCATCCCTCGGTCCCGTGCGGTCAACCTCGCAGACGATCCTGCCGGCGAAGTACTCCGCTCGGACGTACGCCACGCCTTCAGCTACTGGGATTGCTGGGTCGACAACTCCCGCCTCGTGATCCTGAACGCCCGTCTGGCCGCGGATCGCGGCGCCATCATCCGCACCCGCACCCGCGTCACGGCTCTGGAGCGTGGAGCAGATACGTGGACCGCGACTCTCGACATCAATGGCGAACGCGAAACGTGCAGAGCCCGCGTCATCGTCAATGCGGCCGGCCCTTGGGCCGACACGATTGGTGCCCTCGCGCGCGACAATGCTCTCAACCCCGCAACCAAGCTCCGTCTCGTCAAAGGCAGCCACATCGTCGTCCCGCGCATTCAGGGTGCCGACGACGCGTTCTTGTTCCAGAACACCGACGGCCGCGTCGTCTTCGTTTTACCGTTCGAAGATGCGTTCACGCTTATTGGAACAACCGATGTACCGGCCACCGGCTCTCCCTCGGATGCTAACTGCTCAGCGGAGGAAGAGGCCTACCTCCTCGCCGCCGCAAACCGCTTTCTCGCATCCCCACTCGTAGCGACTGACGTTATCTGGCGGTTTGCCGGCGTTCGTCCCTTGCAGGCCGACGAAACCGAAGCCAACCCCTCCGCTCTCAGCCGTGATTATCATCTGGAACTGTCCGGCCACCGTCATGGCGACGCGCTGCTCACGATCGTGGGCGGAAAGGTCACGACCTACCGCTGCCTTGCCGAAGCTGTGCTGCGTCGTCTCGAACACCTATTTCCCGGTCTAGCGCCTCCATGGACGGCTACCGCATCCTTGCCCGGCGGCGACATTCCCAACGCCGATTTCGGCGTTTATGTCGAAGGCCTCGCCCGCCTCTACGCCTGGCTACCCGAACCGGTCTTGCACGCCCTTGCCGCCGCCATGGATCCCTCACCCGCGACGTCATCGGTGATGCTCGGCGGCTGGAGGATATGGGCGCAATCTTCGCCGGCAGACTGAGCGAACGCGAGATCCAATATTTCGCAACGCATGAATGGGCGATGACCCCCGAAGACGTACTTTGGCGCCGCACCAAAATCGGCCTGCACCTGAAGCCCGGTGACGAACGCGACGGCGCCAGCGCCGCGATCGCCGCGCTGCAGGTGCGCTGACCTGCGGGATGCTGCGACAACTTGGCAGCATTTGAACTACTTCGAAACAACTTTCCTCCGCGTCCGCTACCCAAGTATAAAAAGGCTGTAGAGTGCAAAAATACAGTCCATTAATTTGGATACTGCGTCGCACTGCGGCGCAGGCACAGATTGCTACCCGAACTAATACTTAAGGGCAAAGCAAAATCGGCATTCTTCCAAGCATAGATCATGCAAAGACACGAAGCGAATACATGAGATTAACCAAAAATTAAAATTATGCTCTGGATGGATTTCATCCGCGTGTACGCACGCCCTCGTCTGTTCGCCGTTGTTCAAGCGTTAACCAGCGCGCCTCCTGGCGGCTGTCGAGGGGAGCTACCGTAATGCGTCGACTATCGATCGCGGCCGTGCGCGCCGTCAGTGCCATGTTCGCCTTTGCAGCCTTCGCCGGGGCAATGACCACATCGGCCGAAGCCAAGCCAACCGGCTGGCAGAGTGAATCGGAAATGCGCAACCAGGGCCCGTCTGCCTGGGCCGGTTACGGCGACACCGGATATGTCGCCCGTCCGAAGACCTCGCGCAAAACCGCGAGAGCGAAGTCGAAAGCCCTTCAAGCCTACGGCGCCACCTACAGCGGCAAGCCGAAGAAGCAAGCCAGCAAGGGCACCAAGACGCGTTACGCCGCCCTCGACACCGGCGCCATGATCGACACCGCACCCGCCAAGAGCCTCACCGGCGGCGGCGTCCGCTGGGTTGCCTCGGCGTCTTGCCTGAACGGCACACTGCGTTCGGTGGTCTCGCAGGTCGCCAGCTACGGCTCCGTCACCGTCAATTCCACGTGCCGCAGCAAGTCGCACAACGCCAAGGTCGGCGGCGCATCCAAATCCCATCACCTCACCGGCAATGCCGTTGATTTTCGCGTCCGCGGAAACGTCGGTAAGGTTTACGCCTTCCTCCGCAGCCACGGCTCGCTCGGGGGCGTGAAGCACTACGGCGGCGGCCTCTTCCACATCGATACCGGCCCGCGCCGTTCTTGGTAAACGGAGGCCCTCAGCCGCTCCCAGAACCGGGGCGGCTGCTGGCAACCGTCCGGTGAAGCATCAGCACCGGCACAAGTCCTACGACTACGATCGCGAGCGCGCCCAATGCGGCGCGCTCGAACTGCTCCAAAGCGGTCAACCCATAGACGTGCGTCGCCAGCGTATCGAAATTGAATGGTCTGAGCAGAAGCGTCGCGGGCAGCTCCTTCATCGTATCGACGAAAACGAGCAGCCCCGCCGCACCCATAGCCGGCAGCAAGAGGGGCAGATGAACCCGCCGCAACGCCGACAGCGGCGTCTCACCGAGCGTCCGCGCCGCCGCATCAAGATTGGGCGACACCTTTTGCAGTCCGGCTTCGATGTTCCCAAGTGCCACGGTGAGGAACCGCGTCGTCAATGCGAACACCAGCGCGAACAACGTGCCCGAAAGGATCAGGCCGGTCCCGACACCGGTGTGCGCTTTCAGCAGCGCGTCCATCCAGTTGTCGAACATCGCAAACGGGATCAACACCCCGATCGCGAGCACTGTCCCCGGCAGCGCATATCCCATACCCGCTAGCCGGATAGCCGCCGGCACCGGTCCGCGTCCTGCCACGCGACCAGCATACGCCAATGCGAGTGACAGTACGACGGCAACAACCGCCACCGCGCCTGCCACCAGAATGCTGTTGATCGCGGCAGGCACAAATCCTTCCGCGAAGGCCTCACCGAAGTGAGCCGTTGCATGCCGCGCCAGCACGATCACCGGAACCACAAACCCGATCACCACCGGCAAGCCACACAGGGCCGCCGCAGCATACCCCCGCCACCCCTCGATATCCTGAAACGGAATAGCGCGGTATCGCCCTGTCGTGTGATGGAACCGGCTGTCACCGCGCGCGATCCGTTCCACGACGAGCACGAGCGACACAATGACCAGACCGATCAACGCGATCTGCGTTGCGCCGGCCAAGTTCGAACGCTGCAGCCAAGTGACGTAGATGCTGACAGACAGCGTCTCCACACCAAGATACTGCACTGCGCCAAGATCATTCAGCGTCTCCATCATGACGAGTGCACTACCTGCCGCCAGCGCTGGCCGCGCCAGCGGCAGAGCCACGCGCCGAAACGCGCCGAGCGACGATTGCCCGAGCGTGCGCGCCACCTCCAGAACACACATCGACTGCTGAACGAAACTCGCCCGCGCCGTCAGATACACGTACGGATAGAGCACGGCGGAGAGCACCGCGATTGCCCCGCCCGTGGAGCGAATGTCGGGAAACCAGTAATCACGCGGCGTCGCGTAGCCCCCGATCGAACGGACCGCACTTTGCACCGGCCCCCCGTAATCGAAAATTTCAACGTAGCAGTAAGCGACGATGTAGGTCGGGATTGCCAGCGGCAGCACGAGCAGCCGATCCAGTATCGCCCGCCCTGGAAAGCGGTACATGGTGACGAGCCACGCAGCTGCCGTCCCAACAAGGAGCGTCACGGCCGCCGTCCCGGTCACCAGCAGAAGCGTCGACCACGCCGTCGTCGGAAGCACCGTCTGAACGAGATGCGGCCACTCATTATTCGTGGATGACAGTGCCAGCAGCACGATGGCCACCACCGGCAGCAGCATCAGCGCAGCCAAGCCAAGCGCGATCCCCGCCCAAAGCGGCTGATCCGGCCCACTGACGCGCCACCCACCGAGCGCACTGCGCCACCCACTCGGCCGTCCAGTGACCGGGGGCCGTGGAGCCCCTCCTGTTGGCAGCGGAGTGAGAACCGCCTCAGGCATCGGCGAACATCCGCCCGGAAGAACCAGCCATCAGCGCCAGAGCATTGCAGACCACATCGGGCGGCAAAGTCTGCCCTGCGTCGCTCAGTGCCGTACTGAACAACCCAGCCGATCGAATGCATGGCTCGACATTGCCACTATCAATGAGCGCGAACACGCACGCCTTCAACGCCGGACATGCACCAAGTTGCGATGCGGCAACGATCGAAACGACGAGACATTCGTCACGGCACAGGCCGGGGCAGCCCTTCGGCAGCACCTCGATGCGCCGCGCCGCAGCCGATTCGACACTGTTGATGAAAGCACCGAGCGCCACAACAAGACGGTCCGCGTGACCAGCCCCCGCGACGCCCGCGATCTCCTGCCACGCATACGACCACGCGATGGCCGGGTTCTCCCGGCGCGCCAGCATTCCGCATCGAAATGACCGGCCGACCATTTGCGCCACCCGGAGACCACCCCCCGGCGTGGCGCTCTGAACAAGGCTATCGATGTCAACAGCGCGCCCCATGCGACACCTCTTGCGATTACGAACCGGGACCGGCGTCGAACTGCACCTTGTCGACGAGCTCCGATGCATCTTTGCGCAGGCGCGCGATCTCCCCGAGCGGCAGACTGTCCGGCTTTAACGCGCCCCAGCTCTTCACAAGGTCTGTCGCATCAACGCCCGGCACGACCGGATACTCGCTATTGCCATCTGCATAGATCTTCTGCGCCGCTGGCGAGACCAGATACGCCATGAGCTTTTCGGCGCTGGCCTTGTTCGGCGCGTGCGCCGCCAACACCATGCCGGACACATTCACATGCGTCCCGCGATCGTTCGCATTGGGAAACACAATCCGCACCGCATCCGCCCAAGCTTTCTGATCGGGGTTCTTGAGCATCGCAGCCATGTAATAGGTGTTGCCGACAGCCACATCACACAGCCCAGCCTCAACATCGCGCACAGCCTCACGATCCCCGCCGGCGGGTTTGCGAGCCAGGTTCGCTTTCAAACCTTGCAGCCAAGCCTCGGCTTTTTCCTTGCCGTGGTGCGCAATCATCGACGCGATGAGCGCTACCGAATACGTGTGCTGCCCCGAGCGCATGCACACGCGCCCCTTCCACTTCGGTTCAGCGAGTTCCTCATACGTCATGGCCGTCTCTTTAACGCGGTCCTTCGACACGTAGAACACGCGCGCGCGACGCGTCAGCGCAAACCAGTGGTTTTCCGCATCGCGCAGCGCCGCAGGAACCGCAGCCGCAAGTTCGGGCGACGTGTTGGGTGCGGTCACGCCGGCCTCCTTCGCCCGCGTCAACAAGCCGAACTCCGGCGTCAGCAGCACGTCGGCCGGACTATTGGCACCCTCCGCCTGCATGCGCTCTATGAGCCCATCCTTCGCATAGATGAAATTGACCTTGATCCCTGTCGTCTTGGTAAAATCCTCGAGCAGTGGCTTGATCAGGTCAGGCTCGCGGTACGAATAGACATTCACCTCGCTCGCCACAGCGGGAGCGGCGGTTGCAGCACTGATGAGAATGATGAAGAGATTGCGCACGGCGCGCATCGCGCGCGGCGAGTAGAAAATTCGCATCGGACTCTCCAATAATCCGGGAGGCAAAGTCCCGGCATCGGTTTCACGGGAAGTGCTTGCGCACGTGCAGCAAGCCAGGCCGAATAGACCAGCACGACCTCACCCGGTCAATCAAATAGACAACGCAAAAAACACATTAGAAATGGTCTAATTCCAGTGCATCACGACGTTCGCGACTGCGATTGAATTGCAAGCGGCTCTCGCCTGGAAACGTAAGTATCACGCGCGTTCCACGGCCCGGCATACTGTCGATCGCCAGCTGCGCGCCCATGGCTTCCGCAAGTGCACGAGACATCGGCAAGCCAAGCCCGAAACCACCCCCATCGCGCGCGCTCGGAATGTCGAGGGGCAACGGGCGCATCGCCTCGATGATGGCCATCGCCGTCATACCTGGACCGGTATCTTCCACCGTCAACGCCGCAGCCCCCTGACGGCTTCCCACTGTCAGCGTGATTAATCCACCCGCCGGCGTGAACTTGATTGAGTTCATGATGAGGTTCAGCACGATCTGCTTTAGCGCCGTCGCATCAGCCATGACCATTGCTGGTATGGCAGCGCGCTGCGCTGCAAGCGACAGCCCCTTTGCGGAAGCCAGTGGCCGCAACGTCGAGATACAGATCTCGACAAGGTCATCGAGATCGATTTTCTCAAACTTGAAATCGCTTGTCCGCGCTTCTGCCGAATCACCGCGCCGGTTGAGCATGCGTTCGATGAGCTCAAGGGCATGGCGGGCACTTTCATGGATGTCCGCGATATAGCCGGCATAGCGTTGATTTTCGATCTGTCCGAAGCGTCCCTCCTTCATGAT
Organism: uncultured Alphaproteobacteria bacterium; assembly: GCA_963708775.1. Classification (GTDB taxonomy): domain Bacteria; phylum Pseudomonadota; class Alphaproteobacteria; order Rhizobiales; family Hyphomicrobiaceae; genus JAGVSR01. The sequence continues at coordinate 31,903 of CAVPTI010000010.1, forward strand.
CTCGGACGCAGCAGAAATAGCGCTCAAAGGTGTTTTCAGTTCGTGCGCAAGTTTTGCCAAGTCGATCTGCGGGATCTCGCTGCTTATCAATCCCTGCGCTGTCGCGCCCGGCCCAGCTTCGAGATCCGCGACCGCGCCGCTCGCTGCTTCCGCCGCAGTCGCACCACGGCATTCAATCATCTTCACCAGCAGCAATGTCTGCCCCTCAACGCCCTTCATCAGTTCGATCTGGCCTGAGAATCGAAAAATGCCTCGCGCCGTCCAAAAGACGAGCGGAACCGGTTCAGCCGGCATAGCGCCCGACTGAGCAACCGCGCGCAATGCGCCAACGGCCGGCATAGCGCTGTCGAGTACCTGCGAGTTGCCTGCGACCGCCGGAAAATAGTCCCTGCCAGCCGCATTGGCCGCTACCAGCACCGCGGCTTTAGGCTCAACGAGGAGAGCCGCGCCAGACCACGCCTCCAACGCGGCGCGCGCTGAATCGAAAGCAGATTTAGCGATCGGACCACGACCGTGGCGGTTCTCAGGTGGCTTCATGGCAAGCGAAAAGTACCATATCTAAAGCCTATTAGCCTCAAGTCCTCGCGTCCATGTTGAAGGACAACGATGCCGATTGCCAATCTCCGGCCGCGGCATTTGAGTTGCCCCTCCATCGCGGCCAAGGGACGATGGTGCGACCCAAAACCCCGAACCAGGACGAAACTGCAGCAAAACCGAAACTGCCTGCAGCGGCTCAGGTTTTTGCCCTCGACGCACGGCACCTCGGAGCCTCCACAGAAGCCAGTTTTCTCTTGACGTAAGGGGCTCGGAGCGGTTCTTACGGGTTCCGCGCGAGCGTGCGCGTCCCCCAGTGCCGCCTTAGCTCAGTTGGTTAGAGCGCTAGATTGTGGATCTAGAGGTCCCCTGTTCAAGCCAGGGAGGCGGTACCACAGCGCTGCTGAGCGCCACGATATCAGCGGCACGTCGGCTCCGTCGTGGGGGCGCGCGCCTACAGCTTCCCCTCGCGCTGCAGGATCATCATGTACGTGTCCATGGTGTGTTCGGAAAGCTGATGCCACAAGTAGCCATCCCGGCGAACCTTCGTCATGGCATCGTAAGCGTTCTTGAAATCCGCGTTCTTGGCCGACAGTTCGGCATAGACTGAGTTGGATGCTGCGAAACACGCATCCAGGACGTCCTTCGAGAACGGCCGCAGCAGGGCACCGTTTTGCACCAGCGATCGCAGCGCCGGCGGATTTTGCATATCGTAGCGCGCCATCATGATCGTGTTGGCCGTCTGCGACGCAGCCCGCACCACGGCCTGATAGCTGGGCGGCAGCTCGTTCCACTTCTGCAGATTGAAAAAGAAGTGCAGCATCGCCTGCCCTTCCCACCAGCCTGGATAGTAATAGTACTTGGCCACCCGCGCGAACCCAAGCTTTTCATCGTCGTATGGACCGACCCACTCGGCCGCATCGATCGTTCCTTTCTCAAGCGCCGGATAAATGTCGGCCGCCGCAATCTGCGTCGGCACCGCGCCGAGCTTGGCCAGCATCGCGCCGCCGAAACCGCCGATACGAATCTTCAAACCCTTCCAATCTTCGGGGGTGTTGATCTCGCGCCGGTACCATCCGCCCATCTGTGCACCGGAGTTGCCGCCGGGAAGGCCATAGATGTTGTAGCGCTGATAGAAGGCGTTCATCAGTTCGATGCCGCCGCCTTCCCACATCCACGCATTTTGCATGCGCGAGTTGAGGCCGAACGGTACGCCGGTGGCCAGCGCGAACGTTGGGTCCTTGCCCCAGTAGTAGTACGACGCCGTATGCGCGCTCTCGACCGTACCGTCGGTCACCGCATCGGCTGCCTGCAGGCCGCCGACGATTTCACCCGCCGCGAACACCTGCACTTGGAAGCGATTGTCGGTCATGTCGGCGACGGCCTTGGAGAAGACCTTCGCGGCGCCGAAGATGGTGTCGAGCGACGGCGGGAAACTCGACGTCATGCGCCATCGCACTTCGGGGCGCTCGGAGATAACCGCCGGCGCGGCTGGCGCTCCCTGGTCGCACGCAGCAGCGGCGAGCCCGACACCGCCGGTGGCGGCGCCAGCAACGAATTTGCGGCGTGAAATGCGCGTCACGAACGTCCCCCTAGCGTGCACCCGGTCGGCAGTCCTGGATGCGCCCCTTATACCGGCCTGCCGCCCGTTCTCAACCGCGAGAACGGTCACTCCACCTGACAGGAAGCTCGCACCTTGATAGCCCTTCACCCACCCCGCGGCTGATCGTACCCTCGAGCGTAAGGACGAGCAATTTGTCTGCAATCGTGCAGGAAGGAGCAACGGAAGCAAGCGCGGGAGATGACGCAAGAAGCACACCGGCGGATGCGACGCCAAAAAAGAGGCGCGACATGATTTCAGCAACTTCATCCAAAACGAACCGAATGAGCGCATACAGCATAGCCGCCGCCGTCGCCTTCGCGATCACCTGCGGACCGGCAATGGCCGCCGACCCTAAGGTCCCGCCGGCCAGCCCGGCTGAGGATCGCCGACCCGTCGCCATTCTGACCACTGGTTTCGACTACACTCGTGCCGAAATCGCAGCACGCCTTGCGCGCGACGGAGAGGGTGAAATCATTGCGTGGGATGTCCCGGGCGATGACCGCTTTCCGTTCTCTGCAGCCGGGGATACTGAACTGTTGACGGCCCTGGTGAACCTGCTCCCGGCAACCGCGCCGGTTTCGCTGCTACCGATCAAGGTCGATCCTGACGATCCGGCATCTCTTGCCAAAGCGCTCGCCTTCGTCGCCCGCACACCCGCTCGCACCGTCCTCGTCCCGATGTGGACCTCGACTCCCGGACCCTGGGACGTGTTTGTAAAAGCCGCCGCGCACTTTTCCGACCTGCGCATCGTCATCCGGGGCTGCCCAGATCTCGTCGCGACGCCGGAAACCCGTGTCTATCCCCGCGATCTCGACCTGCCGAACCTGGCCACCGCCGCCACATCGGAAAACGATCCATCGGCCCCGTTGCAGGCCTATGTGGCAGCTTTGCCCTGCCGGCGGCCGTGAAGCCGGTATCCGATAAAAATCAAGCCGAGAGTTCCCAGTCCGCCGCACACCGCCGCGCGGATGAAACCTTGCCGGACGATTTCTGAAACTCCGTCCGATTGCACCACGACGGCCGGCCGGATCTTGGTCGTTGAACGGGCTTTGGTTCGGACCGCCGGATGCTCAGCCGGTACCACTTCGAAACGCTTCGATGAGGGAGGCGCCCCGTCGGAAACGGCCGCAAAGGCCTGTGAGACTGGCATCGCCAATGCCAATCCAAGTCCCAAACATACGCCACACACCGCACGCACGGGTCGCCTCGCCTCAATCAGCCCAACGCTCGCCAGGGATCGATGCACGGCCTTACTGGAACAGCACGAGCGCCTTCTCCACCGTCTTCATAACTCCCCACGCAAGAGGGATGCCAACGAGCAGCCAGAACACCGCCGCCTTGGCATCAATCCCGCCCTTGCCGATTCCAAATGAGCCCGACACGGCAACATTCGTTTTCTCGTGCAGCTTGGCCCGCTCCGCCGCCAGTTCCTCGTCTGTCATTTGCCATTTCGGGTTAACCGGCCGGACGAGCAGGTTTGCCACGAACCCCACGACAAGCATGCCCGCGAGAATATAGAAGATCGGCCCATACACCTGATCCGGCGCCACTCCGCTGGCCAAGCGCGTGTCGTGCAGATAGTTGACGATCACCGGACCAACGATCCCCGCGGTGGACCACGCCGTCAGCAACCGTCCGTGGATGGCGCCAACGAACTGAGTCCCAAAAATATCCGCGAGGTAGGCAGGAATGGTTGCAAAGCCGCCGCCGTACATGGACGCGATGATGCAGAACGATCCAACGAACAGCGCCAGGATCTTCCAATCCGCAGCGAATGACGCAAGCACGTAAAGAGCCGCGCCCAATACAAAAAAGATGAAGTACGTCACCTTTCGACCGAGGTTATCAGACGAAGACGCCCAAGCGATGCGGCCGAAAATGTTGAACAGCGAGATCAGCCCGACGAAGCCCGCGCCCACCGCTGCTGCACCAGCGGCCAGTGCGGCATCTTTCTTCACGTCGAGATAGCCGGTTCCCACGGCACCGACGAGCGCACCGCCGAACGTCTCCTGCAGCATCGGCGAGGCCGCGCCGATAATGCCGATGCCGGCTGACACGTTCATGCACAGCACAAGCCACAAGAGCCAGAACTGCGGCGTCTTATGTGCGTTGTCGAGGTGCACGTGCTTCGACGAAATCATCGCGTTGGAATTGACCGGCGCCGTCCAGCCCTCCGGCTTCCAGCCTGCCGGCGGGATGCGATAGCCGAATGTCCCGATCAGCATGAACACGAAATAGATCGCCGCCATGGCGACGAAGGTTTCCCACACGCCCGCATTCGTCTCGGTCTTGAAGAGCCCCATCAGTGCCGTCGCGAGTGGCGATCCGATCATCGCGCCGCCACCGAACCCCATGATGGCCATGCCGGTCGCCATGCCGCGTCGGTCTGGGAACCATTTGATGAGGGTCGAGACCGGCGAAATGTAGCCAAGCCCGAGGCCGACGCCCCCGATCACGCCCGATCCCAACCACAACATCCAAAGCTGGTGCAGGTAGATGCCGAGCGCCGAGATCAGCAGACCGCCGCACCAGCAGAGCGTTGCCACGAAACCAGCTTTGCGCGGACCCGCTCGCTCCAGCCATCCGCCCCAGATCGCCGCCGACACGCCGAGCAGCACGAAGAAGAAGGTGTACATCCAGCCGAGGTCGAACTGGCTCCAGTTGCAGTCCGTGGCCGTGAGCGCCGTCAGTGTCCCGGCCGCTTTCTCGGAGAACGTCGTGGCCCCCGCCGAGCACAACGGCAGCGCCTTCCCGTCCGGCCCAAGCAGCACATTCTCGAGGGGCTTCCAGAATACCGAAAAGCCATAGGCCATGCCGATGCACAAATGGATGCACAACGCCGCCGGCGGCACCATCCACCGATTGAACCCGGCTTTTGCAATGATCCGCTCACGATCGAGCAATCCCACGCCGGTCATCGCCCAGCGTCGCGTAATCCGTCATGCGTCCCCCTCGCCCACGGCGGCAGCGAGGTGCTATCGCGCCGGGATCCTTGAATTTGGGGGCTATCAGTATCGTGCCGGAGTGCCACCGACAAGCACGGTCGATCCCGGGAAACGCAAGCTCCACCAGGGCGGCACTTGCGCTTGCACGACGGCTTGTTAGATAAAGGATGGAGGTCCGCTGAAGCGGCACCCCGCCCCCTGCACAAGGCGCCCCGTGGACAAGATTCTAAAGCGCGAACGCACGCCTCCGCTGATCGACCCTTTCGGCCGATCGGTGACGTACCTGCGCGTGTCGGTCACCGACCGGTGCGACTTCCGCTGTGTCTATTGCATGTCCGAGCATATGACGTTCCTGCCCAAGCAGGACCTCCTCACACTCGAGGAACTGGACCGTCTTTGCTCGGCCTTCATCGCGCGCGGTGTCCGCAAGCTGCGCATCACAGGCGGTGAACCCCTCGTCCGCAAGAACATCCTCTGGCTGTTCCGCGCCCTCTCGCGACACCTCGATGCGGGCACTCTCGATGAATTGACGCTGACGACCAACGGCAGCCAACTCGCCAAGTATGCCGCCGACCTCAAAGCCTGCGGCGTCGACCGCATCAACCTGTCGTTGGACACGCTCGACCCGGTCAAGTTCAAGGCCATCACCCGCTGGGGCGACCTCGACAACGTGCTCGGCGGCCTGGCAGCAGCCGAGCGCGCGGGCCTCAAGGTCAAAATCAATGCCGTTGCACTGAAGGGCGTCAACGAACACGAAATCGACGACCTGATCCGCTTTGCCCACGGCCGCGGCGCCGATCTCACCTTCATCGAAACGATGCCGCTTGGCGACATCGACGGTGATCGAACCGACCAGTATTTGCCGCTCTCGATTGTCCGCTCGCGCCTGCTCGATCGTTGGACGCTGCAGGACATTCCCTACCGCACCGGCGGCCCGGCCCGCTACGTCGAGATCAAGGAAACCGGCGGCCGGCTGGGCTTCATCACGCCCATGACGCACAATTTCTGCGAAAGCTGCAATCGTGTCCGTCTCACCTGCACCGGCACACTCTACATGTGCCTCGGCCAGGACGACGCCGCCGATCTGCGCGCGCCCTTGCGTGCATCAGCGGACGACGCCCTCTTGATGGAAGCCATCGAGGCCGCAATCGCCCGCAAACCGAAGGGCCACGACTTCATCATCGACCGCACGACCAAGAAACCGGCCGTCGCCCGGCACATGAGCGTCACCGGCGGCTAGTAACCCGCGTCTGGCCGGCGCGCCGATCGCATTTCGGACGCGCCAACAAAAACATCGGTGACGTCGCCGCCCCTCAACCCCTAGCCCCCGCGCCATGACCAGCCAAACCTATGATGTCATCGTCGCCGGTGTCGGCGGCATGGGCGCGCAAACCTGCCTGCGCCTCGCCGAACGCGGCCAGCGCGTCCTGGGCCTCGAACGCTTCGACATTCCCCACAACATGGGCTCGTCACACGGCGTCAACCGCATCATCCGTCTCGCCTATTTCGAGCACCCAAGCTACGTGCCGCTCCTGCGCCGCGCTTACGAACTCTGGCGCGATCTCGAGGCCCGCGCGGGTGAACAACTGCTCTTCATCACCGGCTCGATGGATATTGGACCTAAAGGGGCAGCCGTTATCGAAGGCTCGCTCGCCAGTTGCCGCGAACATGACCTGCCTCACGAGGTTCTCAGCGCAGCCGAAGTCATGCGCCGCTTCCCCGGCTACAGCTTGCCCGCCGACTACGAAGCCGTGTTTCAAGGCGACGGCGGCTTCGTCGCCTCCGAACGCGCCATCGTCGCCGCTGTAAACCTTGCCATGGCTATGGGCGCGCGTATCCGCGCCCGCGAACCGCTGATCGACTACGCGCCCCTCCCTGGCGGTGGTGTCCGCGTCCGCACTTCGAAAGGCACCTATGAAGCGGGACGTCTCGTCCTTTCCTCCGGTGGCTGGATCGGAGAGCACGTCCCAGCGCTGGCGCAAACAGCGGTCCCCGAACGTCAGGTTCTCGGCTGGTTCCAACCCCGAACGCCGGAACACTTCCGCCTCGGCGCCTTTCCCGTTTCAAACCTGAAGTGCGATCTTGGCCACTTCTACCAGTTCCCCGCGTGGCACGTGCCCGGCTTCAAAATCGGCCTCTATCACCATCTTCACGAGACCGGCACAGCCGACGCCATCTCACGCGAACCGACCATCGCCGACGAAGCGATCCTCCGCGAAGGCCTGCGCCGCTTCTTCCCCGATGCAGACGGCGATTGTCTGGCTCTGCGCGCCTGCCTCTTCACCAATACGCCCGACGAGCACTTCATCATCGACGCCTTGCCGGGTTTCCCAGAGGTCGTCGTTGCCTCACCGTGCTCCGGGCACGGCTACAAGTTCGCAAGCGTCATGGGCGAGATCCTCGCCGATCTCGCAACCGGCACGCCGCCCCCATTCGATCTGTCACTTTTCGGAATACACCGCTTCACCGGCACCGCCTGACGCCAAATCAGCCGATCAGCGCCGCAATTCGTGCGCGCAGATCTTCCACCGAACACGGCTTTGTCAGAGTTTCAACGCGGCCGGTCAGTTCCGCTTTCCCGCGCTGCAACTGTTCCGGAAATCCGCTCAGCAATAGCACCTTCAATCCCGGCTGCTTTGCCGCCAGCGTCTTCGCCAGCGTGATTCCATCTATGCCCGGCATGTGTACATCGGTGACCAGCACATCAAACGGACCACCGCCGTTGTCGGCCAGTCCCAGCGCTTCCTGTCCATCCTGCGCTACCCGCACGGCATGACCACCCGCGGTCAGCACGCGCTCCACCAGATCGCGGACCATCCCGTCATCGTCCGCCAGCAGGATGCGCGCCATGGACTTCCTCCGGTTTTAAACGCCAGTGTTGCCGTGTACTGCCTTGGCCTGAAGTGTTGTGGCGTGCCGTTCTAATGCTTGGTGATCCGGCCCACGAACGGCAACTCGCGATAGCGATGCGCCACATCCATGCCATAGCCGACGACGAATTCGTCAGGGCACTCGAACGCTGCAAAGTCTGCCTGAACGTCGACCGCGCGCGGGATCTGCTTTTCCAGCAGCACACAGGTGCGGATCAAGCTCGCCCCTCGCGCCGACAGTAGATCCTTGGCGAACGCCAATGTACGTCCGCTGTCCAGTACGTCATCGACGATGAGCACGTTCCGCCCTTCGACACTGAGATCGAGGTCGCGCAGGATTTCCACGCGCCCCGATGAGGTTCGGCTCTTTTTGTAGCTGGAGAGGGTAAGAAAATCGACTTCCGGGGCGAGGCCAACGCGATGCAGCGCCCGGATCAGGTCCGCCGCAAACACGAAGCTGCCCTTCAGCACTGCGACGATCAGCAGGTTCTTTAGCCCCGCCGCCTTCACCTCAAGCGCCAGTTCCTCGAGCCGCTTAGCGATGTCCTCGTCCGAGTAGACGATCTCCACGCCGCTGTCGGTGGTAATGGCCTCCGCCGTCATGCCTGGCCCTTTCCATTGCCTAAACTTATGATTCGACTATGAAGGTATCGGGGCGTTGGCCGCAATGTTCAAGCGTCGCCACGGCAAATCTCCGCCGCGCTGGATGCACACGACGCCGCCACAATCGTAAACGATTGATCGTTCCGGGGGCTTTGTCGGCATCAATCGCGGCTCCATCCGGCATCAGATAACGACTTGGCGGGAATTGCACGTGATCCGGCTCTCGAACGTCGCGCTCAACTACGATCGCGGCCCCGATGTGCTCTCCGACGTAAACATCGAGCTGAAACCTGGCTCGTTTCACTTCCTCCACGGCGCGTCGGGGGCGGGCAAGTCGTCGCTGCTGCGTCTTCTGTTCATGTCGATCCATCCCACGCGCGGCCGTATTGAGATGTTCGGTCAGGACATCAGCCATGTCACCACCGCCAAGCGTGCCCAGCTGCGTCGCCGCATAGGTATCGTGTTCCAGGATTTCCGCCTGCTCGACCATCTGACGACCTGGGAAAACGTCGCCCTTCCCCTGCGCGTCGTCGGCAAGCGCATTGATGATTACCGCGAGGACGTGACGGATTTGCTGCAGTGGGTCGGCCTCGGCGATCGCATGCATGCTTATCCTTCGGTGCTCTCCGGCGGCGAAAAGCAGCGCGCCGCCATCGCACGCGCCGTCATCGGCAAACCCGAGGTCCTGCTCGCCGACGAGCCGACCGGCAACGTCGACCCGCAAATGGCACGCCGCCTTCTGCGCCTATTTATCGAACTCAATCGGCTCGGCACCTCCGTCGTCATCGCCACCCACGATCATCAGCTCATGCGGCAGTTCAAAGCGCCGCGCATGGAACTCCATAACGGCCATGTCCGGATCATATGACAAGCCGCCGGTGCGGCCCGTGCTTCACGGCACGTACCCGGCCGAGCCGCCCTACTACGACGACGATCCCACGACGGGCGCCAACCCGCCGCAAACTCGAACATATCCGGCCACCGCTGAAGATCAGGGGTACGGTCTCTATCCTGAAACCCCCGTGCCCCGCCTTGAACAGGATATGCACCCTGGCCCTGCCGAACCGGTCCGCCGCGGCAAGGCGCAATCGAACGCACCCATTGTTCCGGCCGGTTCCGTCACAGGCCGCTCCCTCACGCTCGTCATCGCCATCATGGGCTTTCTCGCCTGCCTTACCGCCGGCGCCGTCTACATGATCAACCAGTCCGCCGACGCTTGGCTCACCGATCTGTCGAGCGAGGTCACCGTGCAGGTCTCTCCTCGCGACAACGTGGACACCGATAAGACCCTGCGTGACGTTGCGGCTGTCCTCGGCCAAACCCCTGGCGTCAGTGGCACGCGCATTTTGGAACTCGAAGACTCGACCGCGCTCCTCGAGCCCTGGCTCGGCAAGTCAGATGCTCTCAAGTCCTTGCCAATTCCCCGCCTCATCGCCGTCGATATTGATCGCAACGTGGCGCTGGATCTCGCCACTGTGGGCAAGGCACTGAGCGACAAGTTCGACGGCGTGACCCTCGACGACCACCGACAATGGCAGCGCCAGATCCGCACCGTTACGCGGTCCCTCGCCCTCGGCGGCATTGCGATTCTCGTGCTCGTCGCCGCTGCAACGACCGCCATCATCGTCTCCGCCACCAAGAGTTCCATGGCATCCAACCGCGAGATCGTCGAAGTGCTCCACTTCGTCGGCGCCAACGATCGCTTCATAGCGCGTGAATTTGAGAAACATTTCCTTCGTCTCGGCATCCGGGCAGGCTGCGTCGGCGCCTCGCTGGCAGCGTTCGTATTCATCGCTATGCCGATCGTGCTGGAAGTCATGGGCGGCGGGCCGATCATGATGGCAGAGATGCACCGCCTTATTGGCAGCGGCAGTCTCGACACCGCCGGTTTCGTGCTGCTCGGCATCGTGGTCGTCATCATTTCCGCGCTGTGCATGCTGACAAGCCGCCTCGGCGTCTATCGCATCCTCAACGCCAAGCGGTAACGGACCAGCACGGGCTGAGCTGGCCGCCCTGCAACTCTTTGTTTTCCTTTGCACCGTCCCCCTTGTGCGCCGCCAGCGATTTGCCGTCACAGCGTGGGCCAAATCGGCTAGTCTGATTGGGAACGATCCTGCCGGACGGAGGGCGTGGCGCAAGGCGCCGCTGATCTATCAATGTCGCGACTTTGGAAATTCATGGCCGTACTGGCAGCGGCGGTCCTTTGGGGCGGCGCTTTGGGATTCCTCTTGTTCGCCGCGAGCGTGATGCGCGCGCCAGTCGCGGCGAACGAAAAAGCCGACGCTATCGTCGTCCTTACCGGCGGACAGCAGCGGATCGAGGAAAGCGCACGCCTTCTGAAAGACGGTTACGGTGCACGTCTTCTCATTTCCGGCGTGAACACACGCACCGGCCAGTCCGACTTGATCCGCCTTTCAGGTCTCGATGTCGCAACATTTAACTGCTGTGTTGATCTCGGCTACACGGCTCTCAACACAATTGGCAATGCGTCCGAGACGCAAACGTGGGCCAACGCGCACCGCTACCGGTCGCTGATCGTCGTCACCTCGAACTATCACATGCCGCGTACACTCGTGGAACTGTCGCGCACCCTGCCCAACGTCCGCCTCATCCCGCACATCGTCACTCCAACGGCCTTCGACACTGAAGCCTGGTGGCTCTCGCCGGTAACGATGCGAAATCTGGTTGCCGAATATGTCAAATTCCTGCCATCTGCGGCCCGTTTCGCACTCCATCGGGTCGTGACGCCCTTCGACAGCGGCTCGATTGCGACCGTCAACGGCGCCCACGACCCGAACACGTGATGATCGAAATCTGATCCGCGCCGCTCTCCGGACCAATCATGCTGCGTTCTCTCATCTACGCCACCGCATTCTACATCGTGACCGGTATCATGCTGGTCGGTCTGTCATGGCTGCTCGTCGCCCCGCGCAGTTGGGCGATGGCGGGCCTCAAGCTTCACGCACGCATCGCGCTGTGGCTGTTGGAAAAGATCGTCGGCACCAAGATGGAAGTTCGCGGCCGCGAGAACCTTCCGGATGGGCCGGTCCTTGTCGTCGCCAAGCATCAGTCGACGTGGGATACCTTCGCGCTGATCCCGCTCTTTTCTGATCCCGCGATCGTACTCAAGGATGAACTGAAGTGGATCCCGTTCTACGGTTGGTTCTGCGTCAAGTTCCGCCACATTCTCGTCAAGCGGGGCAAAGCTGCTGTGGCCCTGAAAGCACTCGTAGCGGAGGCGAAGGATCGCGTTGCCACAAACCGTCAGGTCGTCATCTTCCCTGAAGGCACGCGTACAGCACCTGGCGCGCGCCCCGACTATAAACCGGGCTTTGTTGCCCTTTACGACGCGCTCGGCGTCCCGACAGTCCCGGTGGCCCTCAATTCGGGACTTTTCTGGCCAAGGCGCAAACTAATGCGTTATCCCGGAACCATCATTGTTTCTTTCCTGCCCGCTATCGCACCGGGCCTCCCCCGCAAACTTGCCAAGGAGCGCATTGAAAGTTCAATCGAATCTGAAACGCGGATGTTAATCGACGAGGCCAAAGTGCGACACGAAGGCAGCCCAATTATCATCCCTTTGGAAAAATGACACTTTGAAAGTGACACTATTGAGAACATAACAAAAACATTAGTGGAACATTCATTGACTTTTTAGTCGCACCAATCTATATCTATCATCGTAATTTTGTGAGGCCTGCCGGGAACTTACTTCATCCGGCTCCTGAGTATCAATACGATGCCTGAGCGTGACGAATTTCTGGCTCCCGTTTCCCAAGAAATCTGGGAGCGAAAATATCGGTTCAAGGTTGCCGCTGAGGGCGAGAGGTCCGGCACGCCGCCCAGCGACAAAATCTTGAGGCCACGTTTCGCCGCGTCGCCGAGGACGCAGCCAGTGTTGAACGCGATGCGACCGTGCAGGCGACCTGGAGCAAGCGCTTCTTCGAGGCGATCTCCGATTTCGGCTTTTTGCCTGCTGGCCGCATCTTGGCTGGCGCCGGCACCGGTCGCGAGGTGACTCTCTTCAACTGCTTCGTCATGGGTCGGATTGAGGATGACCTGTCCTCGATCTTCGACAGCGTTAAGGAAGCCGCCCTGACGATGCAGCAAGGCGGCGGGATCGGACACGACTTCTCCACGCTGCGCCCCAAAGGGGCCCTCGTCCGCTCGATCGGCGCCGACGCCTCGGGTCCGGTTAGTTTCATGGATGTGTGGGACTCGATGTGCCGCACCATCATGTCCGCAGGTGCCCGCCGTGGCGCCATGATGGCCACCCTGCGCTGCGACCATCCCGATATCGAAGCCTTCATCGATGCAAAAGCCGATGCGGCCCGCTTGCGCAATTTCAATCTATCCGTTCTCGTCACGGACGCGTTCATGGACGCCGTTGCGAAGGACGCATCATGGCCGCTCGTATTCGAGGGCAAGGTTTATCGCGAAGTCGCGGCCCGCGGTCTCTGGGAGCGCCTGATGCGCGCCACCTATGACTACGCCGAGCCCGGCGTCATCTTCATCGACCGCGTCAACCGCCAGAACAATCTCGGCTACCTCGAACAGATCCACGCCACCAATCCCTGCGGTGAGCAGCCCCTGCCGCCCTACGGAGCATGCCTGCTAGGCTCCATAAATCTAACGGCCTTCGTCACTCGCGCCTTCACGCCCGATGCGGCGCTCGATCTCGCGGCGCTCGAAGAGCGCGTACGGACGGCCGTCCGCTTCCTCGACAATATCATCGATGTCTCCGGCTATCCGCTGCCCGCTCAGCGTCTTGAAGCCCAATCGAAGCGGCGCATCGGCCTCGGCCTCACCGGCCTAGCCGACACCTTGATCATGCTCGGTGTCCGATACGGCACTCCGCCCGCCATAAAACTTGCCGGCGACTGGATGGCCGCGATTTCTCGCGCCGCCTACCTCGCGAGTTCGGAAATCGCTTCCGAAAAGGGCGCTTTCCCTCTCTTCGACCGCGATCGCCATCTCCAGCGCCCTCATATCGCAGCGCTTGACGCCGATGTCCGCAAAGCCATCGCCAAACACGGGATTCGAAACGGCTGTCTCACCTCCATCGCCCCTACCGGCACAATTTCACTCTTCGCCGGTAACATCTCGAGCGGCATTGAACCGGTCTTTGATTTCCGCATGCGCCGCCGCATCCTCGACACGTCCGGTTCCCCGCGCGAAGAACTGCTGGAGGATTTCGCCTATGCCCGTTTTCTGCGCCAGGGAGGCGATCCTCATAAGCTTCCTGAAGCCTTCGTCACCGCCGACGACCTCACACCGAGTGAGCACTTGAGGATGCAAGCCGCCGTGCAGGCCCACGTCGATAGCTCCATTTCCAAGACGATCAACTGCCCGGTCGATATTCCGTTCGAAGCCTTCATGTCGATCTACCGCGAGGCCTATGATCTCGGCCTCAAGGGCTGCACCACCTATCGCCCCAACCCCGTGACCGGCGCAGTGCTGTCTGCGGTCGAGATGCCGCCGTGCCCGCCCGCCGTACCGGCACCGCAGGCGGCCCCGATTACCCTGAGCACGATGCCCGCGCCTCACGCACCGGCTGCGCGCACTGTTTCCGGCGATGTTGTGTTTCTCTCCAAACCCCTGGAACGGGCTCCGGTACTGTCGGGCGCCACCTACAAACTGCGTTGGCCGGATAGCGACCACGCGCTCTACATCACGATCAACGATATCGAGATGGAAGGCGGCCATCCCGGTAGCCCCCCACGCAAGCGACCTTTCGAGATTTTCATCAATACGCGCAATCTGGAGCACTACGCCTGGACCGTCGCACTCACGCGCATGATCAGTGCCGTCTTCCGCCGCGGCGGTGACGTCTCGTTTGTCGCCGATGAACTGAAGGCCGTCTTCGATCCCCAAGGCGGTCGCTTCATCGGTGGACGCTATGTTCCGAGCCTGCTCGCCGCCATCGGCGACGTCATCGAAACCCACCTGCGGACCATCGGCTTCCTGGCGCCCCCCGGCACCGCGCCCGTCCAATCGGATTTGGATCTCGCCCCGCCGGAAAACGCCCGAAAAGTGGCAGGCGGCCGCGTCTGTCAGCGCTGCGGAAACGCCACTCTCACCCGCCGCGAAGGCTGCTGGATTTGCGCGACATGCGGATTCTCCCGCTGCGGCTGAGGGTTAACTTTCGAATGATCGACGTCCGCATGCTCGTGAAGTCAACGCGACACCCGCCGTTTCCACCTAGGGACAACCGCTAACCTCAAGTTCACCTTGCCACAAAATCTCAAAGGTCAAGCCATACTTCATCCAGACTTTTCGAAGATGATCACCCTCGAAATCAGAGGCACAAACCGGCCACGGCCGGGTTGGATACGGCAGGGCAGCATGGCAGCACAGATCATCTCTCTTGCAGAGTACAAGTCGGCCCGCTTGGTCCCGGCGCATCTTCTTGGCGAGCCCGCGTCCCTCGACGGCGCGGCCGACCTCGCCCAGCGCTTCCACTTCTGGAGCGGCGCTTCAGGCCGCCGCTACGTGCACACCATCTACAGCCTCGTCGAGTGCCCCGCGATCCCCGCCGGCAACTACGTGCTTGTCCATCGTGACGCGCAAGGCCGCCGCATTGTGCTCGCCATCGGCCGCGTCGGCAATGCCGCCGCCTCTCTGAACCTCGCCGAGATCCGCCGCCGTGGCGCCGAACTCGGTGCCAACGAGGTCCACGTTCATCTGCTCGCACCGAACGCGAAGCTGAGCCGCCTGATCGAAACTGACCTGCGCTCCGGTCAGTGCAGCGGCATCATCTCAGGTGTCGCCGCAGGCATGTAGTCCGAACGCTCGCATTTCAAGGCAACAACGGCAGCCCCTCCGGCTGCCGTTGTCGTTCTTCACCATGGTAACCGGCGCCGGTACGCAAACGCATGCCGCCGATCATTCCTTACCGGACTGCACTTCGCCCCACGCCGCATCGAAAACGCACGACACCTGCCTTCGAGGACCAGAGGTCCGGACGCCGCCGCATAGGGCCCGCCGACCCCCGACCGCACCGCCAGCCGCTCTAGATCCGGCTGCCGAATTCCAAGCTCTCGCAATTTGCGCAACGTCGCCACGAAGTAGCTGAGATTGCTGCCGGCCTTTCCCCGCGCCGCCCGAATGATGGCAGCCCGCCGATCCATCGGAATGGTGCCCGCAAAGCTCGGATGCCCCATTTCCGCGATGTATGTCAGCACATCGACACGCTGCGGGTCTCCCTCGCCGGCAAGATCCGCCGGCAGCCGCGCCTCGCGATAAACGCCGTAGATCAACTCCCGCGCATGCAAATACGCGCGCACCGCCGCTGCATTCTCATCCGCCACCCGAAACGCAATGCCCTCGCACGTGCCGCCCCGCGCCAAGCCGAGCACCAGCCCCGGCCGCTGCTGTGTTCCGCGGTAATGCAGAGAATAGATGCAGAAGGAGCGATGGTAGCCTTCGAGACGTGCCCGCCGCGCCTCAACGAATGGAAAACCCGGCTGCCACATCAACGAGCCGTAGGCGAAGACCCAGAGGGTCTGCTGGCCCGACCCGCCGCTCACGCTTTCGCCGCTCCGCCCTTGCCACCCTGAGGCGCCGGCGTGCGCCCGAAATTCGGCGCTGGCGTATCCTGCCCGGCTTGAATGACCCCACGCCGGATCGACCGCGCATCCGAGAACAGCGTGTGCAGCGTCTCGCCATCACTAAATCGGATCGCCCGCTGCAACGCCGTCAGGTCCTCGGTGAACCGCCCGAGCATCTCCAGAACCGCTTCCTTGTTGTTCAGGAAAACATCTCGCCACATCACCGGATCGGACGCGGCGATACGCGTGAAGTCGCGGAACCCACCCGCCGAAAACTTGATGACTTCGCTATCCGTCACGCGCTCCAGATGCGCCGCCGTATTGACGATGTTGAACGCGATCAGATGCGGGAGATGCGATGTGATCGCGAGCACCAGATCATGATGATCCGGCGACATGATCTCCACATTCGAGCCGAGCCTCTGCCAAAACACCTTCAGCTTCTCGACTGCCGCCGCGTCCGCTCCAGCTTCCGGTGTCAGGATGCACCATCGCCCGTCGAACAGTTCCGCAAAGCCCGATTCCGGCCCAGACTGCTCCGTGCCCGCGATCGGATGCCCAGCCACGAAGTGCACGCCGGCCGGCACATGCGGCGCCACATCGCGCACGATCGAGCCCTTGACTGAGCCCACGTCCGTCAGGATCGCACCTGGCTGCAATACCGGCGCGATCTCCTTCGCGATGGGCCCGCACAAGCCCACCGGCACACACAAGATCACGAGATCGGCGCCCTCAGCCGCCTCCCGCGCGCTTCCGTATCCCTGATCGATGATGCCCAGCTTCAGCGCCGTCTCGACCGTCTGCGGAGTCCGCGCCGAACCGACAATCGTTTTCGCAAGCCCTGCGCGCCGGCATGCATGGCTGATCGACGATCCAATGAGGCCGATGCCGATCAGTGCCACCCGCTGAAACATGGGAGAGGATCCGCCGTTCATCACGCGGCCTTCCCCAAGAACGCTGCCAGCGCTGCGACCACAGCACGGTTCTCATCCGCTGTGCCGATCGTCAGCCGCAGACAGTCGGGCAGCCCATAGCTCATGACCCGCCGCAAAATGATCCCGCGCGACTTCAAGAACTCGTCGCACGCCGCAGCGCCTTTCCCGGCATCCTGCGGAAAATGAATGAGCACAAAATTCGCAACACTCGGCGTCACGCGCAAACCAAGCTTTTCGACCTCAGCCACGACCCAACCGAGCCATTCGTCATTATGCGCCACTGCCGCATCTGTATGGGCGCCATCCTCCATCGCCGCCGCTCCCGCCATGATCGACGGCGTCGACATGTTGAACGGTCCGCGAATTCGATTAAGGGCGTCCGCAATCTCCGCCGGACAATACGCCCAGCCGATGCGCAGTGCCGCAAGGCCAAAGATCTTCGAGAATGTCCGCGTCATCACGGTGTTGTTCGTCGTCGCGACAAGCTCGATGCCGGCTTCGTAGTCGTTGCGGCGCACGTATTCGGCATAGGCCCCGTCCAGCACGAGCACCACGTTGCCCGGTAGCTCCGCCCGGAGCCGCCGCACCTCGCCGATCGGAATGTAGGTCCCGGTCGGGTTGTTCGGATTGGCGAGAAACACCATTCGGGTCTTCGCTGTCACCTTTGCGAGAATCTGATCGACGTCTGCCGTCAGGTTCGTCTCCTCCGCCACCACGGGCGTCGCTCCGCACGCGAGAATCGCAATTCGGTAAACGAGAAATCCGTGCTGCGTGTAAATCGCCTCATCGCCCGGCCCGAGATAAGCGTGCGCGAGCATCGTGAGCAGTTCATCCGAACCGGCCCCGCACACGATCCGCGCCGGATCGAGTCCATACCGCTTACCGATCGCCTGCCGCAGCAGGGTCGCCTGCCCGTCCGGATACCGCTCCATATCCAAGCCAGCCGCCTTATAGGCCGCAATCGCCGCCGGGCTCGGCCCCAGCGGCGTTTCATTGGACGAGAGCTTGATCGGCTTCACCCCGCCCGGAACCTTGCTCTCGCCGGGCACATAGGCCTCGATGGCGAGCACGCCGGGACGGGGAGTGGGAGCGAGGTTCGACATTGCGAAGGTCACAGTCTTTCTGATGGAGCACGGCCAGCGCGCCGTGGCAGCTTGGTATACGACGGGGCCACCGCCGAAAAGACGCGAAATCGTCCGTGAGGCAAGGTGCTGTTCGCAATCGCCGCCCCGAGTGCCGGCCTCCGCCCTTGCGCCAGGCGCAGCCATTGAGTATCTAACCTCCACACGTCGTGGTGATTTGGCCGGCCGGCTTGCAGCCACGTTAAACAACTCGCTAAAGGGCCGCGCGCTCCCGGTAACGGATGGGCCCGGCCAGTAGGCAGGGCAATCTGGCCGGGATTTTTCGTTTTTGGCCACCCGTCACGGGCGGTCGGGAGTTGAAAGACGCGCGCATATGGCCGCCTCCGGAACCATCATTGACCCATCACTCCGCCAAGCGACAGCGGCGGATGCCGCGCTGCGTCAGGTCACCGATCCCGAGAGCCTCGTCATCCGCTTCCCTGCCAGCGAACCCCTCCGCCTGGATAGCGGCCGCGAAATCGCCCCGCTCACGATTGCCTACAAAACCTATGGCGAATTGAACGCCGGCAAATCGAATGCCATCCTGATCTGCCATGCTTTGACCGGTGATCAGCACGTCGCGAGCAAACACCCCGTCACCGGCAAAGGCGGCTGGTGGGAAACCCTCGTCGGGCCCGGCAAACCCGTCGACACGAACCGATTCTACGTCATCTGCGCCAACATTCTCGGTGGCTGCATGGGCTCTACCGGCCCAGCATCACAGAACCCCGCCACCGGCCGACCCTATGGCGTCGAGTTCCCGGTCATCACCGTCGGCGACATGGTCAACGCACAGGCCCGCCTCCTCGACCATCTCGGCATCGAGCAATTGTTCTCCGTGATCGGTGGCTCCATGGGCGGCATGCAGGTGCTGCAATGGTGCGCGCGCTACAAAGACCGCGTCTTTACCGCCATGCCGATCGCCACCGCGCCCTGGCACACCGCACAGAATATCGCCTTCCACGAAGTGGGGCGCCAAGCTGTCATGGCCGATCCTGATTGGCAGGGCGGCGCCTACTACGGCACGGAAGCCCGCCCCTCGCGTGGCCTCGCCGTCGCTCGCATGGCCGCGCACATCACATATCTGTCGGAGAAAGCACTGCAGGACAAATTCGGTCGCGGCTTGCAGAACCGGCGACGCTCACTCGTTTTCCTTCGACGCCGATTTCAAGATCGAAAGCTACCTGCGCCACCAGGGCTCGACCTTCGTCGATCGCTTCGATGCCAACAGCTATCTCTATATCACCCGCGCCATGGACTACTTCGACCTCGAAGCAGAATATGGCAAACTCGCCAACGCTTTCACCGGCACCAAGACGCAGTTCTGCGTCGTCTCCTTCACAAGCGATTGGCTCTACCCCACGCGCGACAACAAAGAGATCGTGAAAGCCCTGAACGGCGTCGCCGCCAACGTCTCCTTCGTCGAGATCGAAAGCGACAAAGGCCACGACGCCTTCCTGCTCGACGAAGCCGTTTTCTTCGACACGGTGCGCGGCTTCCTCAACGCTGCCGCCAAGAAACGTGGCATTGCCTGATGAACGAGGAAACGCGCGCCTCAGCGGTCGCAACCGATCAACGCAAGCAACGCCCTGTCCGCGCCGACCATCTGCTCATCGCGGAAATGGTCGCGCCAGGCTCGCGCGTGCTCGATGTCGGCTGCGGCGACGGTGCCCTGCTGGAACTGCTGATTTCGCAAAAGGACGTCGATGGCCGCGGCGTCGAAATCTCTCGCGACAACGTCAACGCCTGCGTTGCCCGGGGCCTCTCCGTAATTCAAGGCGACGCCGATCAGGATCTGTCGGGCTATCCCGATAAAGCCTTCGACTACGCCATTCTCTCGCTCACGATCCAGGCCACGCGCCAACCGAAAGTCGTGCTCGAAAATCTGCTCCGCATCGGTCACCGCGCGATCGTCTCGTTCCCCAATTTCGGCCATTGGAAGATCCGCGCCAGTCTCCTTTTCACCGGACGCATGCCGCGCACGCCGAACCTTCCTGAAACCTGGTTCGACAGCCAGGATTCGCACCTCTGCACGATCAAGGATTTTTCCGATCTCGTCGCGCTGCTGAATGCCGAAGTACAGGACGCCGTTGCCTTCAACAGCCGCGGTCAGCGGCTCGCGATCAAGAACTCACTCTCGCTCCAGAACCTGCTCGGCGAAAAAGCCGTGTTCCTTCTTTGCCCGCGCGAGAAATCCTGATCAGCGCAGTTCCTTCGTTTTGCCTTGAATAGGCTCCCGCCGCACCGCAACGAGTTCGCGCAGTGCCCTGACCGCTGCCCGTTTGCCGCCGATGGGTGCCATCACCTCTTTGCGCGCCTCGACCAGCAGAACGCCACCGAAGCCCGGCCATAACTTCTGGCCAATGCGTTCCCACGCTAGCGCCGATTTCAGAACCATGCGCCGGTCCAGTGGCGGCATGTGCAGCGCCGTCCCCCACGAGACAGGCGTAAAGAGGTTATCGACGAGCAGCCGCTCAAGCTGCGACCGGCTATAAGGCCGCCCGTGACCGAACGGCGTTGCATCGATGCGCGCCCACACACTTCGCCGGTTCGGCGCCACGATCAGAAGCCGCCCCTCCGGCACCAGAACGCGCCAAACTTCCCGCAGCAGCGTCGCCGGACGATCGGTCGCTTCGAGGCTATGCACCAGCAGCAACCGATCGACAGAGTTATCCGGCAACGGCAGATGCCGGTCTTCGACGAGGACGCTCAGCAACGGCCCGGCCGCCGGCCACACGAGCGCCCCTTGCGTCTCCGGCATCAGCGCCGCAACCCGCGTTACATCGTTCCGGAAAGGTCCCAGATACGGCACACCATAGCCGAGCCCCACCACCATGCCGCCGTGCATTCCCCGCCACCGCGCGCGCACGTGTCCGCCCACGATCCGCCGCACCGTCAGGCCCAGCGGCGTTTGGTAGAAATCCCGAAGATCGACGACGTCCAGTTCCATGGGCACCAAGTATCAGGCCTTGGACCTTACCGGTCCGGCCCGCGCTCAGACTATAGCTGTTTATAGCTAGGTATTCTGCTCGGCTGTTTGACCCCGGCCGCATTGAACTTAGGGGTTGCCGAGGCTACTCTCTGCACCCGCCCCTCTTTGGCCCCGCACCCAGCTCCGGCATACCCCACAGCATGGCCGCACTCGACATTCACGTATTTCTCTGCCGCAAGGACAATATCGGGGTGCTCGTGCATGCCGAGGATGGCACCACGGCCTCGATCGACGCGCCGGATGCGGCATCGATTTCTGCCGCGCTGGATGAAAAAGGTTGGTCCCTCAGCCATATTCTCATCACCCACCATCATGGCGACCACACCGCCGGCAATCTGGAGCTGAAGCAGAAAACCGGCTGCCGGATCATCGGCCCGCGCACCGAAGCTGCACGCATCCCCGGCATCGACGTCGAGGTCGACGATGGCGACAGCTTCACTCTCGGTGGGCACCCCGTCGACGTCATCGGCACGCCCGGCCACACCATGGGGCACATCACCTATTTCTTGCCCAAGGATCGCGCCGCCTTCGTCGGCGATACACTGTTCGTCATGGGCTGCGGACGCGTGCTCGAAGGTAATCACGAAATGATGTGGCATTCATTGTCCCGCATCGCCTCTCTTCCGGGCGACACGCGCATCTATTGCGGCCACGAATACACAGTCTCGAATGCTCGCTTCGGCTTGTCTATCGAGCCTGAAAACGCACTTCTGCGCCACCGCCTCGAAGAGGCTGAGCAGACCATTGCGCAGGGCCGTCTCACCGTACCCTCGCGCCTGGACGAAGAACTGCAGACCAACGTTTTCCTTCGCCCGCACAACATCGGTACGCGCCGCCGGCTTGGAATGGGCGCAGTGGCTGACTGGCGCGTCTTTGGCGAACTGCGCGAACGAAAGAACAGGGCATGACAACGCCGCGTCTCGTGCCGCCCGAAGCTAAAGACCTTATCGATAAGCTAGGCCTCGAGCCCCACCCCGAGGGCGGTTTCTACCGCGAGACGTTCCGCGATCCCTCAACAGATGCCACCGGCCGGGCCCGCTCTACCGCCATCTATTTCATGCTGCTCGAGGGACAGGTTTCCCGCTGGCACAAGGTCGATGCCGTCGAGATATGGCATTGGTACGCCGGATCGCCTTTGGAACTGGGGCTTGCAGCTCCAGGCCAACCGGCCGAGCGCCTGACACTTGGCTTCGATCATGTGTCCGGCATCCTGCCCCAGGCCGTGGTCCCGATGGGCTGGTGGCAGCAGGCCCGCAGCCTCGGTCCGTGGACACTCGTGGGCTGCACCGTCGCGCCGGGGTTTACCTTTGATGGTTTCGTACTCGCCCCAGCCGGCCGCGAACCGCCGTTGTCTTGAACACTCAAGCCGTCTTTGCCCTGCAGGCAAACACCGTATTCCTCCAATTGTGGCGGTCGGACTTTTCCACCACTAAATGGATTGAAGTCGGCCACTTAGTGACTTGTTTTAACTGCACATTTCTTGGGGGAGGGAATGTGCGGCCGAACCATCCTTGCCGCTCCAATACAACTCATCAAGAGTGAGCCAACATACTGATTCGCCTTACGGGGGTTGCGAATATGAAGGCCCAGGCACCTGGACCGCTGCTCAGCACCATCTTCATCGATTACGACAATATCTACTTGTCGCTGAAGAGAAAAAACGAAGACGCTGCCAAGCGCTTCGCTAAGGATGCAGGGCTGTGGCTGCGCGAAATTGAAAGCGGCCGCCTGATCACGCCGACCAACGGCTTGGCCGCCACGTCCCCGCGCCGGATCGTCATGAACCGCTGCTACGGCAATCCGGTGCCCCGCCGGAATGCGTCCGACAATGCAACCGACATGAACTCCTTCCCCTTCGTGCGCCATCACTTCCTGCGCGCGGGCATGGAAGCCGTCGATTGTCCGCCGCTGACCTCGCAACTGAAGAACTCTGCCGACATCCGCATGGTCATGGACGTGCGTGACCTCCTTGGCCACGACACCTATTTCGATGAATTCATCATCCTGTCGGGCGACGCTGACTTCACGCCGCTGCTGCACCGCCTGCGGGCGCACGCCCGCCGCACGGTGGTCTTTGCCAACGATCACACCGCTGCCCCGTACACTGCCATCGCCGATGGTGAAATCCGCGAAGCCAGCCTGATCAGCCTTCTGCTCGAAGGCAGCGCCGCAGCGAGTGAAACGCAAACAGCCGCTTCGCCTGCCGTTCCTGCTCCTGCCGCCGCGCCGTCGCCGACCCTTGAGGCCGTCCGTCGCGAGATCCTCACCGAGGTTGTCGGTTGGGTGAAGAGCGCTGGCCAGCCCGTGCCGCTCGAAGCGCTCGCTGACCGCGCCGTCCGCACCCTTGGCCACGACCGCACCGTCGGCACTGGCTGGGCCGGGGCCGGCAGCTTCTCGAACCTGCTGACCAAGGGCCTCCCGTCTGAGATCCGTCTTTCCGAACAAGCTCCCTACTATGTGTTCGATGCCAGCCGTCAGCTGGCCCAGCCCGAAACGCGTCGCGCGCCGCCCGCACCCCGCGAGCCCGCTCGCGAACCACCCCGCCCGGAGAGCCGTTTCGACCGCGAACCGTTGCGCCAAGACCCCGCGCTTCCTTTGCCGGCACGCGATTCGCGCCTTGATGCTCGCGCACCTGTCTCTGCTCCCGATCGTGGCGCCACGCCTCAACGCGCACCGCTGAGCCAGCCTCCACAAGCGCCCGCACCCAGCGCGCTAGCGCAGCGTGAACCGCTTCGCCAGGAGCCGATTGCACCGTCTCCGCAGCAAACGGCACCCAAAGCCCCGCTCCAGGCACCGGCTCCGCGCGCCGAAGCACCCTCGATCCAGCAGTCGATCACGCGCATCCACGAGGCGTGCCAGGCTCCGCCTCTTGCTCCCCCGGAATATCGCGCCCTGTTTGAAGTTATGGCGCAGGAGATCAATACGAACGGTCTCACCGGTGCGCAGACGCTCACCAACATCACACACCGTGCCGCCGACCTCGGCGTGACCGTAAAACGCGACGACGTCCGCTTCGTACTCGAGGTGGTCAGCGAAACCGATCCATGGTTTGAGCAGGGCGCGTCGGCGAACTTGTTTGCCAGCCGTTTCCGCAACTTCGTCATCGCGCGCTGCCGCAGCCAGGGACTCCAGTTGTCTGCCGAGGAACTCGACCTCATCGACGCATGGTTTGGTGGTTCGCCCATGGCCCAGCGGCCGGCGGCGACCCAAAGCCGTCCTGCGGAAACAAGTCTTGCACCACCGCCCGCAGCGCGGGCCCCTGCGCCTCAGCCCGCTGGTCAGACCTATGCCCAGGACGACCGCTGGTGGAGCGCGGAAGAGGGACGCCAGTACGGCAACCAACTCGGCTCGCAGGATGATCAGCTCCCGCTCATCGTCCGCAATCGTCTTCGCGGCTGATCTCTCGCTCTCAACTGCAAAGGACAACGCCCCGGCCTAACCGCCGGGGCGTTCTCTTTCGATCTGTCCGCAAAAGAAAACGCCCCGCAACGCAGTGTGCGGGGCGTTTTTCATTTACGATGGTCGCGTTCGCTTACGCGAAGTACTGGCCGCCGTTGGCCGAGATCGTCGAACCGGTGATGAAACCCGCATCATCCGAAGCCAGGAACACCACGCAGCGCGCGATCTCATGCGGTTCGCCAAGACGGCCGACCGGGATCTGCGGAAGAATGCTCTTCTCCAGCACGTCCTGCGGAATAGCCTTCACCATTTCGGTGCCGATGTAGCCGGGGCAGATCACGTTGACGGTAATGCCGGCCCGCGCGCCTTCCTGCGCCAACGCCTTCGTGAAGCCGATGTCGCCGGCCTTCGACGCGGAGTAGTTCACTTGGCCCATCTGGCCCTTCTGGCCATTGATGGACGAGATGTTGATCACGCGGCCGAACTTGCGCGCACGCATGCCTTCCCAGACCTGGCGCGTGACGTTGAACAGACCGTTGAGGTTGGTGCCGATCACTGCGTCCCAATGTTCCTTGGTCATCTTGTGGAACATCGTGTCCTTGGTGATGCCGGCGTTGTTCACGAGCACATCGATCGGCCCGAGATCCTTCTCAACCTGTTTGATGGCCTTTTCGCTCGCCTCGTAGCTCGACACGTCGAACTTATATACCGGAATGCCGGTCTCGACCTGGAACTGCTGCGCGGCAGCATCGTTGCCGGCATAGCTCGCCGCAACTCGATATCCTGCACTTTTGAGCGCGACCGAAATTGCGTGACCGATACCGCGCGTGCCGCCGGTAACGAGGGCTACTCGTGCCATGCTAAACCTCCCTGGAGTTTATATTGGAAAAGATGTGTGCTTGAGGCGGTATGAAGAAACCGGGCCCGCCCATCGATGGAGCGGACCCGGTTTGTTATCATTGTGTCAGGCTCAGTCGCGGGCGACGCAGACTGCGATGCCCATGCCGCCACCGATGCACAGCGTGGCAAGGCCCTTCTTTGCGTCGCGGCGCTGCATTTCATACAGGAGCGTCGTCAGTACGCGGGCACCCGAGGCACCGATCGGATGTCCGATTGCGATCGCGCCGCCGTTGACGTTCACCTTGTCCGTATCCCAGCCGAGGCCCTTGTTGACCGAGATCGCTTGTGCGGCGAATGCCTCGTTGGCTTCGATGAGGTCGAGATCCTTGATCGTCCAGCCGGCGCGCTCGAGCGCCTTCTTGGATGCCGGAATCGGACCCGTTCCCATGATAGAAGGATCGACGCCGGCCTGAGCCCACGACGCGATCCGCGCCAACGGCTTCAAGCCGCGCTTCTTCGCTTCCGCTGCCGTCATCATGACGACGACCGCCGCACCATCGTTGATGCCCGATGCGTTGGCAGCCGTCACGGTGCCTTCCTTCGGATCGAACGCCGGACGCAGCTTGGCCACGGATTCCAAGGTGGTGCCGTCCTTGATGTATTCGTCAGTGTCGACGATCGTGTCACCCTTCCGGCCCTTGATGGTCACGGGCACGATCTCGTCCTTGAACTTGCCGGCCTTGCGCGCCGCTTCCGCTTTGTTCTGCGAAGCAACTGCGAACTTGTCTTGCTCTTCACGGCTGATCTGCCACTGGCGCGCGACGTTCTCCGCCGTGGTGCCCATGTGGTAGTTGTTGAAGCTATCCCACAGACCATCCTTGATCATGGTGTCGATGAGCTTCCCGTCGCCCATCTTCGTACCTTCGCGCATGTGGATCGCGTGCGCCGATTGGCTCATGCTCTCCTGACCGCCAGCGACGACGACAGTCGAAGCGCCGGTCTGGATCTGCTGCGCGCCCAATGCAACGGCACGCAGTCCCGAGCCGCAGATCTGGTTGATGCCCCAAGCTGGCGCATCCACGGGTACTCCCGCTCCGATGGCCGCGCGCCGCGCCGGCCCCTGGCCCTGTGCAGCCGTGAGCACCTGACCGAGAATGACTTCGGAGACGTCGCCGGGCTGCACATTGGCGCGCTGAAGCGCGGCCTTGATGGCAACAGTGCCGAGTTCATGGGCCGGGAGTGACGCAAGCGTACCGCCGAACGACCCAACAGGTGTCCGTGCAGCACTGACAATGACGATATCGGTATCCTGGCTCATTGAGATCCGGCCTCCTCCCGGGGGGTGAAAAGTGTCGTCAGGGACGTTTCTTCAGCGCCGCTTCATTCGAAGTCTGCGCCGACATTTGATATAGAAACCCATAGCAGCAACCTTGAGATCATCGCAAATGCCTGCGCGGGCGGCAAAAGAGCCCAAAGTTGGTGCAGGAAGGTCTGGCATGCGCCCGTCGCCGTGTGCTACGATGACGCACCGCAAAAAGTTGGAAGTCGCAGGAATGTCCCCACTCAACAAGCCCGACCAGCAGCAAGAAAAGCGCGAAGCGATCGTCATCAAGAAGTACGCGAACCGGCGGCTCTACAATACTGAGACGAGCCAGTACGTGACGCTCGATGATCTCGGCGGCATGGTCAGGGCTGATAAGGATTTCGTCGTTTACGATGCCAAAACCGGCGACGACCTCACGCACTCCGTTCTCACGCAGATCATTGTCGATCAGGAGAGCCGCAACGACGGGCAGAATATGCTGCCGACACCGTTCCTGCGCCAGCTGATCCGCTTCTACGACGATCAGATCGGCCGCATGGTGCCGAGCTATCTTCAGTTCAGCCTGGAGAACCTCGTCAAGGAGCAGGAGAAGATCCGCTCGCAGTTCACTGCCGCATTCACCAATCCGGCAGCGGCATTCGAGGCCTACCAGGAGCAGGCGCGCAAGAACATGGCGATGTTCGAGCAGGCCGTCGCCATGTGGACCTCGTTCGGCGCCGCGGCGCAGCCAGGCGCCCGTCCGCCCGAAACGCCTGACCCCACCGATAAGCCGAAGATTGAAGCTGTGCCGTCGACTGCGCCGCGTGATGAAATCACCGAACTGAAGTCGCAGCTGGAATCCATGCAGCGCAGCTTGGAAAAGCTAACGAAAGACCGGAGCTGATCCGGTCTTTTCTCCCATGAAAGCCGATTTCGACGTGACGCTCGGCTCGCCCGGCTTAGGCGGCGCTTTCGTACTCGTCGGCCGGAATTGGCATCCCGAAGTAAAATCCCTGCAAGTAATCGATGCCAGCCTGTGACAGGAACTGGACCGACTGCTCGTCTCCAACCCACTCGGCAACGGTCTCGAGCTCAAAGTTTCGCGCCAGGTCGACCATCGTGCGAATGAACGCCTGATCGGCCTTGTCGGCCATAAGATCTTTGACGAATGCACCGTCGATCTTGACCATATCGACCTTCAGCGCTTTGAGGTTCTTGAACGAGGTGTACCCCGCGCCGAAGTCGTCGATGGCGATACGGCACCCCATCTCGCGCAGCGTATCTACGAACGATTTCATCAAATCCATATCGATGATCACGCTCGTTTCCGTGATCTCGACAATCAGGCGCTGCAAAAGCGATGTGTCGTTCTCCGTCAGACGCCGCAACATCGCCAGCCAGTCGGGCTCATTCGCCGTCAGGCTCGAAACATTCACCGACAGCGTCAGCTCGGGATGCTTCTTCAATAGGGCGATCGCCATTTCGAGCGTTCGCTTGTCGATCAATCGTGAAAGTCCGAGCTGCTCAGCGATCTCGATGAACTCTCCAGCCGAAACGAGTTCTCCCGTCGAGCGCTCCATGCGCAGCAGACACTCGTAGATTTCGGCCTTCCCGCTGCGCGAGCCGATCATCGGCTGCAGCGCGAGGCGCATCCGGCCCGCTTCCAGCGCCGCGATCACCTCATCCACGATCGCGACGTTGCGCTGGCGGGTCCGCTCGACAGTCGAGTTCGCCTCGTAGGCCGTAAAGCCTTCCAGCCGATTCTGCTTCGCATTGTCGAGGGCTTGCATGGCGCAACTGAGCGCCTGATGAACTGTGTGTGCGTGATCGAGCAGCACGACGCCACCGATTGAAACTGTCGCCTGCACCGGCACACCGCTCGCGCGGATTGCCAATTCGCGCACGCTGCGCATGAAGCGATCCGCCGCAATCTGCATGGCGTCCGGCCCGCAGTCGTTGAGAATGATGCCAAACGTGTCGACCGAGTAGCGCCCCAGAGATCTCCGCCGCGCAGCTTGGCTTTGATCGCGTTGACGACCGCGCCGATCACCTCGTCACCGACCTTATGGCCGAACGTCTCGTTCACCATCGCCAGATTATTGATCGCGAACATCAAGAAGGCGGACTGCCTGCGGGATCGCGAGCACCGCAAGATCACCGCATTCAACGCATCCGTCAGGCGCGCGCGATTGAGCTGCCCCGTCAGTTCGTCATAATCGTTACGGTAGAGTAGCCGCTGCTCTTTGATGTAACTGTCGGAGCACAGATAGGCCGTCTCGTCCGGCTTCGAGAGCATGCCGACGAGGTCAAAGTCCGTTCTTTCGGTGACGACGCCGAAGTCCGCTCTCTAACCCGCCTTCCGTGGGGTCGGGCAAAGGGGTGATCGACTGTTGTGACTGCACCACCGGGTCCCCGCGCCCACACGAAAGCTGCCGTGAAACGACAGCGAGGTCGCACCACGCGTTCAAACTAGGCGCAATTTCCTAACAAGATCGAAATATAGATAATATCCGGCTCCAAAACGAAAACGGCCCGGCACCCAGGGGCCGGACCGCTTCAATGTCTGCAACCGCCGAGCATCCGACAGCAGTTTCCGGGGCTTAATGATCGACGCCGCCGAAACCAATGTCGCGCTTGGCCACCCGGATGCCAATGGTAAACCCTGCGATAACGTCGATCAGCGCCGTCATCATGAGCAGGAAGAATACCGACGACGCGGCCTGACTGACCATCAGGAATTCGACAAGGAAGGCGATGAAAACCACCATCGACAACCCATGATCGATCATCGACGCCGTGCCTGTGTAGGTCGCCTTCACGATCTCGATGAAGAGAACCACGATGCCGATCAGGAGAAGCACATCTCCCCAAGTCAGCTTCCACACTCCCCCGCTCATCATCGTGATCCCGTCGCCCACGAGCGATGTCGAAAGATCGACGCCCATGATCATCAGCAGGTTGTAGAGAATGAACGGTATGATCGTCAGCGGCAGTGCGGCTAGCGACATGGCAGTCTCCCCTTAGGTCCTCGTCCCCCGGGCCAGAACCCGGAACCATCAACCCATCACTAACACACGCAATTCAGGCGGTCGCCCGCCGTATGACGTGCAGTGGAGCCTTTGGAGGTGTCGCGGATCAGGCCTCTGCCTTCGGCGGCAGGATCTGACGGCCCTTGTACTTGCCGCTCTTGAGGTCGATGTGGTGCGGACGGCGACGCTCGCCGCTGTCCTTGTCTTCCACGTATGCCGGGCGCGCGAGGGCATCGTGCGACTGGCGCTGGCCCTTCTTCATGCGCGAGACTTTTTTCCTGGGTACGGCCATTTAAACTACTCCGCTAGGCGTGGCGATGGGGCTGACACCACTGCGGAAGGGAGGCTATAAGCCTCTGGAAACGCAGTAGATATGCCCGAATGAGGAGGGCCTCGGTAGCTGCCCGGCTGCGCGCAATGGTTCGCGTTGCGGCGCGGGCAGGTCCAGGCCACAGAGCGCGCCTTATACTACAAACCCAACGTTCCGCCAGCCCTCTTCTTCACCGTCGTCTGCCACCCGGCGGGCCCGTTGTTCCCGTTGTCCGGCTTCGCCTCCGAGGAGCGCTGCCGTCCGGTCATCGCGCAATCGGCAACTGGCCCCGCCGCGCGCATTCGCGATTGGATGACACTGGCCTTCCGCGCCGTCCGCGTTCCTGGGTCGCCTGCATCACGCACGATCGGGTTCGGAAGTGCAGCTGCAAGCAAAGCGGCCTCTCGCTGGCTGAGCTGCGAGGCATGTTTCGAGAAATGATGCTGGGCGGCCGCTTCCGCTCCGAACACGCCCGGCCCCCACTCTGCGATATTCAAATAAATCTCCAGCATCCTCGCCTTCGGCCAAACCGCCTCCGCCACGAAGGTCAGCGGAATCTCAACCGCTTTGCGCAGATAGCTTTTCGACTGCGACAGAAACAGGTTTTTGATGACCTGCATCGAGATCGTGCTCGCCCCGCGCGCGATTTTTCCCTCCCCTGCTTGCTCGAGCGCCGTCTCGATTGCGGCCAGATCCACGCCGTAGTGATCGCAGAAACCCCAGTCTTCCGAGACCACGACGGCTCGCAGCAGGTTGGAGGAAATATCCTCGATGGGCACCCACTCCTGTTCGATCGTGGTGCCTGTCATCCACTGGTACGCCATCAGCGTCGTGGTCGGTGGATTGACGAAGCGATAGAGCAGGATGAGGAAGAGGATCACACCGAAATAGGCGGCGACAGCGAGCCCCGCCAGCCGCGCTACCCGCCGCACGGTCCACGGTCCGCGCAGAAATGCGAACGTCTCCGAAGACGGTGCCAATTTCGCGGTCAGCGGTTCCGCCGCTATCGACGCGGGTGCGGCCTCGAACGTCGGCTCGATCCGCTGCGGCACGACACGCGTCTGAGGCCGCGGCAGAATTCGATCTTCGCCGCGCGGAACATAGCCAAGTTCTGCCACGCACCGATGGTCCCGATTTCGCCTCAGCGGGAAACGCCGCCGGCTCGACCACAGCCTCGACATCGACGATTTCGCTCACCGGATCCGGCGACCGACTAACAACCGGCGCATCGTTCAGGGCCGGTTCCGCTGGCTCCGGCTCTTCGGACAGCAGGCAAGTCCAGCTCGGGTTTCGGCTCAGCGACGGCCGCATCGACGACGTAGCGGGCTCCGGAGCTCTGGGCTTCGCCTCCTGAGCTGGGACCAGCACCGCAACTGGCGTCATCGCATCCGCAATCCGCCGCACCG
Organism: uncultured Alphaproteobacteria bacterium; assembly: GCA_963708775.1. Classification (GTDB taxonomy): domain Bacteria; phylum Pseudomonadota; class Alphaproteobacteria; order Rhizobiales; family Hyphomicrobiaceae; genus JAGVSR01. Next base: position 63,343 of record CAVPTI010000010.1, read on the forward strand.
CCGTCTGCACGAGCGCATCCACATCGATGGGCTCGGGTTGCAGCGCCGCGACTGTCGAACCGCCGGCAGCTTGGCTCCCCTGTTCGGCCCCACTCAGATCGGACGGATCCTCAATCACACGTCACCGGCCGCGCACCTGCGCGCCAAACTTCCACGGCCCCAACTTCCACGGCCCAAAGCATTTGCCCGAACATCTGAATGCGCACCCCGTCGCCCGTCGCCCTGGCCCATGATAAGGCTTCCGCCCCACAATCCGCCAGTTTCCCCGCTCCTCTAGGTAAGTCCTTCATGACCTTCGCGCAAAGCCTCACCGCGGCCGCCCGCCTGACCGAGGCCACTCTCGATGGCATCCTTGCCGAAAAGTCGATGTCCGGCGAAGCGCCTGAACCACAGGCGGGACGTTTGATCGCGGCCATGCGCCATGCCGTTCTTGGCGGCGGCAAGCGCGTGCGACCGCTGCTCGTCATTGAAAGCGCGGCCCTCTTCGGCCTCCGCCCGCAAGACGCCGCCCACACGGCCGCCGCCCTCGAACTGGTCCATTGCTACTCCCTCGCCCATGACGACCTGCCAGCCATGGACAACGACGAACTCCGCCGCGGCCAGCCCACCGTGTGGAAGGCCTACGACGAGTGGACCGCGATCCTCGCCGGCGACGGTCTGCTCACATTGGCCTTCGAGGTCCTCGCGCGCGCCGAGACTCACGCCGACCCCGCGGTGCGCGTCGCCCTTGTCTCGGCCCTTGCGCGCGCCTCGGGTGCAGCCGGCATGGTGGGCGGCCAGGCCCTCGATCTCATGGCCGATAAACGAGGAGACCCCGCCTCCCCCACGATTGATCACATCCGCCGCCTTCAGGCGATGAAGACGGGCGCACTCCTCGTCTTTGCCTGTGAAGCTGGCGCCATACTTGGCCGCGCGACAGACGGCGAACGTCGAGCCCTCGCAGATTTCGGTACCGCCCTAGGTTTCGCCTTCCAGATCGCCGACGATCTCCTCGACGCCGAGGGCGATGCGGCCACCGTCGGCAAGGCGGTGGCCAAAGACGCCGCCGCCAACAAGGCGACGCTCGTCTCCCTCATGGGCACTCAAAAGGCCAAGGCAATGCTGCTTGAAACCGAAGCCGCCGCCAACGAAGCGCTCAACATTTTCGGATCGAGAGCCGATATCCTGCGCGAGGCGGCGCGCTTCGTCGTCAATCGCAAGAGCTAGCCTGCGATACGGTTTAAGGCATCCATTTCAGAAAATTCGCGATCAGCCCCAGCCCCAGAGTCTGGCTTTTCTCCGGATGGAACTGGGTGCCGGCGATGTTGCCATGCGCAACGAGCGCCGTCACCGGCCCGCCGTAATCTGTCTCCGCCACGACATCGGCACGACTCTCCGGCACGAAGTGATACGAGTGCACGAAATACGCATGCAGCCCTTGCGGCCCGGTCGGCAGTCCAGCCAGCAGCGCATGATCGCGCGTCACCGTCAGCGTGTTCCATCCCATGTGCGGGATTTTGAGCGTCGCATCCTTCGGTTCGATCGCACGCACTTCGCCTGCGATCCAGCCCAGCCCATCCGTAACGCCATGCTCCAGCCCTCGCGTGGCCAGCAATTGCATCCCGACGCAAATGCCCAAAAACGGCCTGCCCTTGCCGCGCACCACGTCTTCCAGAGTTTCGCGCAACCCGGCCACCGCTTCCAGCCCGCGCCGGCAATCAGCGAACGCACCCACACCCGGAAGCACCACGCGATCGGCCGCGCGCACGACATCAGGATCCGCCGTCACAATGATCCGGCTTTCCGATCCGCTATCACGCGCCGCTCGCTCGAACGCCTTCGCCGCCGAGTGCAGATTGCCCGAGCCGTAATCGATGATGGCGACGTGCTGCATTCAATATCCGCTGAAACGGAGTTTCACGCGCGGCCGAAAAGCATGCGGTGCCAGGATGCTCCGAAGAAACCGGCCTCCGCGCTCAGTGCCGTCGACCGAGTGTCGGCCGGCAGCGCACTGAGCCAGTTTTCGAAGAACCGCCGCTCACACTCCGGCAGATTACGGCCTGCGACGGTGCCGACTTCCTTCCAGCCCCGATAGTTGAGCCACATCCGCTCCAGCGTTGACGCCTCGAAGCCCAGATAGATGTTGAGCCCGATAATCATGAAGGTGAACCAGTTCTGGATCAGTCCCACCGACCACAGAGCCGCTGCCGCCAGGAACCCGAGCACCAGATACGCCGCGAACGCGAACCACTGCCCCTTCACTGCCAGATAAACCGGTGAAAACAGCGCTGCACCCCACGAGAATCCATCCCGCACGAACACCATCGAGGCCGCGTGATCAATCCGGTCGAGAGGGGGCGCCGGCGGTTCATGAACGGTATACACGTCCACGTCCGAGTTATCCTTGGCTCGAACTAACAACCACATCATACGCTGAGCGTCCCTTTGGTCGAAGGCACCCGTCCCGTTTGCCGCGGATCCGGTGTGATGGCCAGACGCAAGGCCCGGGCCAGACCCTTGAAGCAGGTTTCCACAATGTGGTGGTTGTTTTCACCATAAAGGTTCTGCACGTGCAACGTGATGCCTGCGTTCTGCGCGAAGGCCTGGAACCATTCCCGGAAAAGCTCCGTATCCATTTCGCCGAGTTTGTCGCGCGTAAAAGTCACGTTCCAGATCAGATACGGCCGCCCCGAAACGTCAACCGCAACCCGCGTCAGCGTCTCGTCCATCGGCAGATGTACGTCCGCGTAGCGCGAGATCCCCGACTTGTCGCCAAGCGCCTTCGCAACCGCCTGTCCAAGAACGATACCGCTGTCTTCCGTCGTGTGATGATAATCGACGTGCAGGTCGCCCTTCGCCGCGAGCTTGATATCGATGAGCCCATGCCGCGACAGTTGCTCCAGCATGTGATCGAGAAAGCCGATCCCGGTCTTGATGTCGAACACGCCGGTCCCGTCGAGATCGATCGTAGCCTGGATCTCGGTTTCCTTTGTCTTCCGCGAAATCGTTGCCTGCCGTTTCAAGTTTGTCGTCCTTCCCGGCTCTTCCACGCAACCCACTGCTCGTTCAGTCGATTGCGTCATCAGATCTCCCGCGCAACCGGCCGGCTCACCCGCGAGAAGTCGGTTGCGCAATCAAAAGAACCCCTACCAGTCTTTGAACGGTCCTTCCAGCTTCGGTAACCTCGCCAGCCTGGGTAACCTTGCCGGCTTTGGTAACCTAGAATGGCGCTCCTTGATTTGCACGGGCCCGCGGCCTAGATCATCACGGCGATGAGCACAGAACATTCCGCCTCAAACGTCCCAACTTGGCACGGCACCACAATTCTCACCGTCCGCAAGGCCGGCGAAGTCGTTATTGCGGGAGACGGCCAGGTCAGCCTCGGCCAAACCGTCATCAAATCGAACGCCAAGAAGGTCCGCCGCCTCGGCCGCGGCGACGTCATCGGTGGATTTGCCGGCGCGACCGCCGATGCCTTCACGCTCTTCGAACGCCTTGAAGCCAAGATCGAGTTATATCCGGGCCAGCTTGCGCGCGCCTGCGTGGAACTCGCCAAGGACTGGCGCACCGATCGCTACCTTCGCCGCCTCGAAGCCATGATGCTCGTCGCCGACAAGGACGTCACATTAACCCTCACGGGTACGGGCGACGTGCTCGAGCCCGAGTTCGCCTGCATGGGCATCGGCTCAGGCGGTATGTTCGCCCTCGCCGCCGCCCGCGCCCTGCTCGATCAGCCGCTCTCGGCCGAAGAGATCGCCCGCAAGGCCATGGGCATCGCCGCCGACATCTGCGTCTATACGAATTCCAATCTGGTGGTCGAGAAGCTCGCGACCACCGAGTGAGCTTGCAACAATGACCAACTTCTCCCCGCGCGAGATCGTCTCCGAACTCGACCGCTACATCGTCGGCCAGAACGACGCCAAGCGCGCCGTCGCAATCGCGCTGCGCAACCGCTGGCGCCGCCAGCAACTCACTGGCGACCTGCGTGACGAGGTTCTGCCGAAAAACATCCTCATGATCGGCCCGACCGGCGTCGGCAAGACCGAGATCTCCCGCCGCCTCGCCCGCCTTGCCGGCGCGCCGTTCCTTAAGGTTGAAGCGACCAAATTCACCGAAGTCGGCTATGTCGGCCGCGACGTCGAAAGCATCATCCGCGACCTGGTCGAAGTCGGTCTCGGCCTGATCAAGGAATCAAAGCGCAAGGAAGTCCGCGTCAAAGCCGAGAAACTTGCCGAGGAACGCGTGCTCGACGCTCTCGTTGGCGCCACCTCATCGCCCGCCACGCGCGATAGCTTCCGCCGCAAGCTGCGCAACAACGAAATGAACGAAAGCGAAATCGAGATCATGGTCGCCGACACCGGCGGCGGCATGCCGATGTTCGAAATCCCCGGCATGGGCCCCGGCATGGGCGGCGCCGAAATCAACATCGGCGAAATGCTGCGAAAGGCGATGGGCGGCCGCATGAAGCCGCGCCGCATGACAGTCCGCGACAGCTACGAAGTCCTGATCGCCGAAGAAAGCGACAAGCTCATCGACAACGACAACCTTGCTGCCGACGCCATCCGCGCGGTCGAAAACGCCGGCATTGTCTTCCTCGACGAGATCGACAAGATCTGCTCACGCGGAGACAACGTGCGCGGCGGCGCCGACGTCAGCCGTGAAGGCGTGCAGCGTGATCTCCTGCCATTGATCGAAGGCACCACGGTCGCAACCAAGTACGGCCCGGTCAAAACCGACCATGTGCTGTTCATCGCGTCCGGCGCTTTTCACGTCTCGAAACCGTCGGACCTCTTGCCCGAACTCCAGGGCCGCCTGCCGATCCGCGTCGAACTGAAAGCCCTCTCACGCGAGGACTTTCGCCGCATCCTCACCGAACCGGAAGCATCGCTGATCAAGCAGTACGTGGCCCTCATGCAGACCGAAGGTCTGACGCTTTCCTTCACCGACGACGCTATCGATGCTCTCGCTGACGCTGCCGTGCTCGTCAACTCCACGGTCGAGAACATCGGGGCGCGCCGCTTGCAAACCGTAATGGAGCGCGTCCTCGACGAAATCTCGTTCGAAGCCTCCGACCGCACAGGCGATGCCATTACCATCGACGCCGCCTACGTCACCGACCGCATCGGCGAACTCGCCAAGAACGCCGACCTTTCAAAGTTCATTTTGTGAAGACGAGCGGCAAGCGGATCAGATCGGTTCCGGTGCGAACGGCATGTCATGCAATGTTTTAACGGAGCCGACACTCGAGGCGCGCACCCGATCCAGCGGCGCCTGGAATGAAAATCGAAACCCCTCTGGAGCAAACTGCTCGCTTTGTTCCGCCTGAAAGTCGGATTTGAGCATCCGCTCGATCAGGCCGGTCCCAAAGCCCTTCTTCGTGGGTTCGGAAACTGTGGGACCGCCACTGTTCACGCCATTCGAACGTCAAGCGCTCCGCGCTATCGATCGACCAGCGGACAAAAACACGTCCTTCAGCTCGCGACAGCGCCCCGTACTTTGCCGCATTCGTCATCAACTCGTGGATGACAAGCCCCAGAGTTTGTGCGGACCGCTCATTGAGCAGGAACTCCGGTCCATCCATCACGCATTGCGTAGGAAAGCGCTTGAACTCCGCGGTGATGAGCTGCCGCAGGGTAAGCCCCATATGGTTCCCATCAACGAAAAGTTCGTAGCCCCGTGCGAATGCATGCAGCCGGTCGATGAAGACTTCGCGCGCTTCCAAGACTGTCCGAGGCGGCGTCAGGCTGTTTCGCGCCAGCACCTGGACGACGGTGAGAAGATTGCGTCCCCTATGGATTAATTCACGCATCAAATCGCTGGTCCGGTGCTCTGCCCGCTTTCTGCGGGTGATGTCGGCGATTGCGCCCAGAAACCTCGCCTCGCTTCCCTCATCAACGCGCTGTCCACGTAGCAGAAACCACCGTGAGGCATTGCCAGGCTCGATATCGCGAAACTCTAACTCAGCTCGGCTCTTCGCATGACACGCGCGCTGCACCGCTTCGCGGTAATCCGGATGGATGCGACTTAGGAACTCGCTCAGCGACAGTGACGTCCCGCTCACGCCGAGCATCGTTTCCAAGGACTGCGAGACCTGTAGCCGCTCGCTTGACAGGTTGAGTTCACAGCTGCCGAACTCGGCCGCTTCGCTACCCAAACGCAAGAGTTCTTCATTCTTTTGAAGTTTCTCCATCAAGGCTTCCCGTTCGCTCACGTCCACACTCACGCCGACGATGCCGGTGATTTCTCCGGCCTCATTGCGAAGCGGCACTTTTGTCGATAGATACATGCGCTTGCTGCCATCAGGTGACGAGACATGTTCGATCACAGTCATAGGTTGGCCGGTGTCACACACGGTCTGATCAACGTCGCGGATTGCGGCTATCTCTTCGGGATTGGTCAGGAACTCGCTTTCGTCTTTTCCGATCACGTCTTCGGCGGCCGGCCGATAGCTGCGATCGATGCCGGATTGGCCGTGAGCATTTTGCCGTCACGTGACTTCGCATAAATCAGGACATCGGGACTTTCCTCCAACGCCGCCACAACGGCGGAAGCCCGAGCGACAGCCGACAACTGCTCCTGCACCTTAACCTGCAGTTGGTCTCTCGCTTGTCTCAGCTCTTCCGTCGTCACCAAGTGAGCTTCCACTTCGCGTTGCAGCTGTGCGTTCACTTTCTGCAACTGCTCTGGACTTGGGATGGCCAGCGCTTTGGGAATGAGTGGGAATATGACGAAGGCAGTGGCTAACGACACACCGGCCGTCATGACCTTGATTGCGGCCTGAGCTTCATAGATGGGCTGGTAGAGCGCGATGGCGCTCGCCAGATGGGTCAGTCCGCAAAACAGGATGAAAAGGGCGAACAACCAGGCGAGATTGCTCATGGCAAGCTCGGGTCTCTGCTTCAAGAACAGGTAAATCGCAACGGGAATAGCTGAGTACGCTGCAAAGATCGCAACATCGCTGAATAGATGAGCGCCGATCAGCCACGGATCCCAAAGTAAGCAAAATCCATGAGGCAGGAACGAAGCCTCTTTAAACAGATTGCTGAACATCGCGCGCCTCTCTCTTACGAGTTCTGCCAGTTTTCACGCGATCGCTCATTTTGGCCAGCGGAGTTTTAACCCGTCGTGCGCTGATGTTAGCCGCGTTAATCAGTCTGGAACCAACTCGTCAGACCGCCTTCAGACCGGCATGCAGCCTTGCTCGCACTGTATCCTGACGAATTCGTTCAGACGTGCAAATATCCCGATTGTCCATGACGGCAAAGCGACCAGCGAACGGAGACGACGATGCAGCTTTGGAAGACCATCTGCCATGCATGTCGCCATGTCACTGTCACGCTTCTCCTCATCAGCCCCGCATCAGCCAACGAAGACACGACTGTGCCAGCAGAAACCCTTGCACGGTCAAAGCCAGGCACCATTTTCCGCGTCTGGCCGATGGAAGGTGGTGTGAAGCCGGGCATCAAGGGCTACCGCGTCCTCTACCGCTCGACGAACTATGATGGCCGGCCCGTCGCCGTCACCGGCGCGCTGATGTTCCCCGATGCTAAGGCCGACGGCCCTCGCCCCGTCGTCGCCTGGGCCCACCCGACCACCGGTGTCGTCTCCGCCTGCGCGCCAACGCTTCTGCCGAACCTGTCGCAAGTCGTCATGGGGATCGATGAGATCACCGACAAGGGTTGGGTCATCGCGGCCACCGACTACATCGGCCTCGGCACCAACGACCCGCACCCCTATCTTATCGGACTGGCGGAAGCCAACGCCGTCATCGATATCGTCCGGGCCGCGCATCAGCTATCAGACATCCAGGCGAGCAAGAAGTTCGCAGTTTGGGGCCATTCACAGGGCGGCCACGCCGCGCTCTACACCGGCCTTCACGCCAAAACCTACGCTCCTGAACTCGACCTCGTCGGTGTTGCGGCCGCCGCCCCCGCGAGCAAACTCGCCGAGCTCTTCAGGGCCGACGTGAACACGGCCAGTGGCCGCAGTCTCTCCGCCATGACCGTACTCGCGTGGTCGCGTCTCTTCGGCTGGCCGCTCAACGAATTGGTCGAACCCGGAGCCATGGGACCCTTCAAGCGCCTCGCCAGCGACTGCATCGAAGACCTCCCCCAATTTTTACAGGAGGACGGCGACGAACAGCGACTCCCCCGCACCTTCCTGAAAATCGATCCGCTGACCGATCCGAAATTCACGCCGATCATCGCTGGCAACACGCCGGGTCCGCTGCCGTCGGGCATGCCGGTCTTCATCGCGCAAGGCGAAGCGGACACAACCGTCCGCCCAGAAATCACGAAGCAGTATGTGCGCGAACTCTGCCAGGCCGGCACTCATGTGCGCTTCAAACTGATGCCCGGCGTCAGCCACGTCACCGTCGCACTCAATTCAGCTTACGACGTTGTGGAATGGATGGCTGATAGATTTGCCGGCCGCGCGGCACCAAACCAATGCTGAATTAGCCCGCGCGTGTCTGTCCGCTCCCACGCACGACGTACTTGAAGCTTGTCAGCTGCTCCACGCCGACCGGCCCGCGCGCATGCATCTTGCCGGTCGCAATCCCGATTTCCGCGCCAAACCCGAACTCCCCACCGTCCGCGAACTGCGTCGATGCATTATGCAGCACGATCGCGCTGTCCACGTGCGTCAGAAATCGCGCGGCCGTCGCCTCATCATCCGTCACGATCGCGTCCGTGTGCTGCGATCCAAACCGCGCAATGTGGTCGATCGCACCGTCCACACCCTCCACCGTCTTCACCGCGATGATGCTATCGAGAAATTCCATGCCATAGTCGTTCGCCGCCGCAGGCTTCACCCGCGCATCAGTGTGCTGCGCTGCCTCGTCTCCACGAACTTCGCAACCCGAATCCAGAAGCGCCGTGACGAGTTCGCTCATCACTAACCTCGGTGCAGCTTTGTCGACGAGCAGACACTCCGTTGCCCCGCAGACCCCTGTCCGCCGCATCTTCGCATTAACGACGATCCGCTTCGCCATTTCCAGGTCGGCAGCCTTGTCCACGTATGTATGGCAGATGCCTTCCAGATGCGCGAACACCGGCACCCGCGCGTCCGACTGCACCCGCTCGACAAGCGAACGCCCGCCGCGCGGCACGATCACGTCCACCGTCCCTTCAAGCCCCGACAGCAAATGACCGACGGCAGACCGGCTTGTTGTCGGAATGAGCTGGATTGCGTCTTCTGGTAAGCCGGCTGCCTGCAAGCCCGCCACGAGACACGCGTGAATCGCATGCGACGACCGGAAGGCATCCGAACCCGTCCGCAGAATGGCCGCGTTGCCGGCTTTGATGCACAGCCCACCCGCATCAGCAGTCACGTTCGGCCGGCTCTCGTAGATGATCCCGATTACGCCGATGGGCACGCGCACGCGCTCAAACCGCAAGCCGTTCGGACGCGTCCACTCGGCAAGCGTCGCTCCAACCGGATCCGGCAACTCGGCAATGTCTTCCAAGCCGCGCGCCATGGCCTCGATGCGAGCATCTGTAAGCGTCAATCGATCTATGAAAGACGCAGCCAACCCACCGGCCTTTGCCGCCTCCAAGTCAGCCGCATTGGCAGTCAGGATAGCTGCACTCTGTTGCCGCAGATGCGCCGCCATCGCACACAACGCGGCATTCTTTGTTGCGGTCGACGCGAGCGCCAACTCGCGCGACGCCGCACGCGCAGCCCGCCCGATGACGAACATCGCCTCGCGCAGGTCTTCCGCCTTTTGTTCTGGCCGGCCAGCAGACATCACTTCCTCGAAAGCGCCATATCATTACGATGCACGAGTTCGTCCCCGCCGTTGTAGCCGAGGATCGCTTCTATGTCGGCGCTGCGTTTGCCCACGATCCGTTCCGCATCCACATTGGCATAAGCTACAAGACCGCGACCCAATTCACGGCCGTCCGGCGACCTGATGATCACGGCGTCTCCACGGTCGAACGTGCCCTCCACGCGCCGCACCCCTGCGGGTAGCAAACTCTTCCCCGACAGCAGCGCCGTCTCGGCCCCGGCATCGATATGGATAACGCCGCGCGGCTCCAGCTGCCCTGCGATCCAGCGCTTTTTCGCCGTCACCGGATCCTGGTTCGCCAGGAACCACGTCACCGTCGAACCCTCGGCGATCGCCCGCAATGGATGCATGACGTTGCCTGTCGTGATGACCATGTTGGTCCCAGCGCCGAGCGCGATCTTCCCCGCTTCGATCTTGGTTTTCATGCCGCCCTTGGAGAGTTCCGTTCCAGGCGCCCCGGCCATGGCTTCGATTTCGGGCGTGATCTCGGTCACGACCGGAATATGCCGTGCGTTCGGATCGAGATGCGGCGGCGCCGTATAGAGACCATCGATATCCGACAGCAGTACGAGGCAGTCGGCCGACACCATCGACGCCACCCGCGCCGACAGCCGATCATTGTCGCCGTACTTGATTTCCGCCGTCGCCACCGTGTCGTTCTCGTTCACAACGGGAATGGCACCGAGTTCCAGCAGCGTTTCGATCGTATGCCGCGCGTTGAGATATCGCCGTCGCTGTTCCGTATCGCCGAGCGTCAGCAGGATCTGAGCGACCGTCATGCCATGCTCGGCCGCCAGCGCCTGATATGCCGCCGCTAGGCTGATCTGCCCCACAGCCGCCGCCGCTTGGCTCTGTTCGAGTTCAAGTGGCCCCTTCGGCAGCCCGAGCCTGAAACGCCCCAGCGCCACTGCGCCCGACGACACGAGAACCACATCGCGTCCCGATTTGCGCAGCGCCGCCACATCGTCCACGAGCGATGCAAGCCATTCCGCTTTGAGCGTCCCGGACGCGCGGTCCGCAAGCAGCGCGGATCCTATTTTCACCACGATGCGCCGCGCCCGCTCCCATTCGGGACGGGCGGCAAGAGCATGCGCGGCGGTGGACGGCGTGCGGGACATGAGATTCAAACCAAAGGGATAGGCCCGTGGAGTAGCCCTCAACCGGCCCGCGGCGCAAGCAGGATTATGGCCGCGCCGGCAAGACAGATGGCAGCTCCCAGCACGTCAAAACGGTCCGGCCGTAACCCTTCCACGGCCCACATCCAGCCCAGCGATGCACAAATGTAAACACCGCCATAAGCAGCAAACGCCCTTCCCGCTGCCTCGGACGGAATGAGCGTCAGCAGCAGCGCGAACACCACGAGCGACACGACGCCCGGCACGAGCCACAGCGCATGTCCACCCGAACGCAGCCAGGCCCAGAAAGCGAAGCACCCTCCGATCTCCGCCAGTGCTGCCGCGCCGTAGACGAAAAAAGCATGCATCCCCTCAAACCTTTCTGCGCGAACGCGGTGTCGCTTTCGGGGCGCTCCCGGCACACGTTCTGCTCTTCCGCACGAGCACATCAATACCATCGAGCAGGATAGCCATATGCGTTTCAAAAACTTGATCCGGATCGAGCCGTCGAATAACCGGAAGAAGCCGCGGCATCGTCGATAGCCCCGGCGTCGATCGAATGTCCTTCAATGCTTGCGTATTCGGCCGCCCCGTCAGTCCTCCTGCTTCTCCTGCGCACAAGCCGAGGAGCGCAGCATAGAACCCGCACTCCACCGCCGGCAGCAGCGGTTCGGGGATACCGGCATCACTCAGGGCGGCGAACGTCTCGTCGCACAGGGCGAGATCCTGCGGCCCTGTTGTCCAATACCGCATCAGCAGCGGAAACGTTCTTGGATACGTTTGCGCCACCCCTCGATACTGACGCGCCATGCCGAGCAATCGCTCCCGCCACGGCAGCGACCGGTCAGGCTGTACAATTGCCGCGTGCAGTCTGTCGGCGACTGCGCGCTCTAGACCTTCCCGCGATCCGAAGTGATAAATCAGTGCCGCCGCATCGCAACCGACGGCGCGCGCCGCGGCCCGAAGCGAGAAGCTTTCCACCCCCGACCGCTCCATTTCCCCAAGCGCCGCTTCAAGCAGAGCTCCGCCGTTAAGCCCTCGCTGACCTCTCGGCTGTTTCTTTTTCAACATTGTTGAAACACGCCTCTTGCCATCCGTGCCGCGACGGCCTATTTCAACACTGTTGAATAAAGGCATGCGCTCATGAATGCAAGTACGGAAGCGGTAGCAATCAGTGCGGAGAACCGCCGCAAAAGCCTTATCGCGGTGGTCCTATCCTGCTTCGGAGTGGGCATTGCATTCGGCCTGGGCTATCCGCTGACGGCCATGGCGCTCGAAGCCCGTGGTGAGCCCTCGTGGATCATCGGTCTGGCCGGCGCGGCGCCGTCATTAGCCATCCTGATGTTGCTTCCTATTCTTCCGCACGCCGTGGCACGCATACAGCCGGCGACAGCCATCATCATTGGGTGCGTCTGCTGCGCCGTAGCCTACGCGTCCCTCTATTTTATCGACAACACCTTTGCCTGGATCGCACTGCGCTTTCTCATGGGTGCCACCATTGCGTTGCCTTGGATCGTTGGCGAAACCTGGGTCAACCACATCGCTGGAGATTCCCACCGCGCTCGTGTCATTTCATTTTACGCCGTGTCCTTCTTCTCCGGCTTCGCTCTCGGTCCCATGTTGCTTGAGTATTTCGGCGCCACGGGACCTTTGGCCTTTGCCATCGGCGCCCTCGGCGCGCTGCTTGCCGCACTGCCGATCTTCCTTGCCCGCGACCTCGCACCCGATCTCGCGCACGAACCGGCCACCGGTCTCATTGGTGGCATGCGCCTCGCCCCCGCCGCCATGGCCGGCGGGTTTCTCGGCGGTTTTCTGGAAACATCACATTTCTCCTTGCTACCGAACGTGGCGATCGCCGGCGGCATGGAGGAAGGAGCGGCCCTCCGCCTTCTGACGGCCCTTGTCGTCGGCGGCATCGTCACGCAGTACACTCTCGGCTGGCTGGCAGACCGCACATCACGCAAATTCCTGCTCGCAGCGCTCGGGCTCATCTACGTGGCTCTCATCGCGATCTTTCCATTCGTTCTCGGCACACCCGGCTTCGCCCTCGCGATCATTTTCGTCATGGGCACCACTGTCATCGGACTTTACATGCTGGGGCTGGCCATGCTCGGCCAAGAGGTCGAACCGAGCCAACTTGCCACTGCGAATGCCGCCTTCATCCTTATGTACACATCTGGCAGCATCGTCGGCCCGGCCCTCACCGGCGCAGCCATGACGAACGGTCCCATCGCCGGCTTTGTCGGCGTCACGGGCGCCGCGGCCCTCATCCTCGCCGCCGTGATCGCCTTCTCTCGCAGTCGGGCCACTTAATGTGGCACTGGCGCCGCCCTCGACGAGCCTTGCCGCCGCACCGCTTCCCGCGCTACGTCACGTAAGATGAGCCTAAAAACCCGCATCATTCCCTGCCTCGACGTCAAGGACGGCCGCGTCGTCAAAGGCGTGAACTTCGTCGACCTCATCGATGCCGGCGACCCCGTCGAGGCCGCAGCAGCCTACGATGCCGCCGGTGCCGACGAACTCTGCTTCCTCGACATCACCGCCAGCCACGAAAACCGCGACACGATTTTCGACATCGTGGAACGCACCGCAGAACGCTGTTTCATGCCGCTCACAGTAGGCGGCGGCGTGCGCACCATTGACGACATTCGCAAGCTCTTAGAGGCTGGCGCCGACAAGGTTTCGATCAACACGGCCGCCGTCTTCAACCGGCAGTTCGTGAAGGAAGCGAGCGAGAAATTCGGCGCGCAATGCATCGTTGTTGCGATCGACGCAAAGAAGGTCTCGGGCCCGAACGAAGCCGATCGCTGGGAGATCTTCACGCACGGCGGCCGCAAGCCGACAGGCATCGACGCGATCGACTACGCAAAAGAGGTCGTTGCCCTGGGCGCCGGCGAAATCCTTCTCACGTCCATGGATCGCGACGGAACCAAGGCCGGCTTCGACATCGCCTTGACCCGCGCCATCGCCGACGCCGTGTCGGTTCCCGTCATCGCATCAGGCGGGGTCGGCAACCTGGACCACCTCGTTGACGGCGTGAAGAAGGGCCATGCCAGCGCCGTGCTCGCCGCCTCCATCTTCCATTTCGGCACCTACACCATCGGCGAGGCGAAAAAGCATATGGCCGCCGCCGGCATCGCCGTTCGCCCCTAGGCAACCCCGCGAATGCCGGGAGCGGCGCCAGCCTCAGAGCGGTACCGGCCGTACGTTCGCTAAATCCGCTTGTCCTTGGAAAAGCACAAATCGGCGATCACGCAGGTTTCGCAGAGCGGCCTGACAGCCTTGCACGTATATCGCCCATGGAGGATTAGCCAATGGTGGGCGTGCAGGAGATAAGATTTAGGCACGATCTTCATCAGATCCGCTTCCACCGCGTCCGGCGTTTTGCCTTTCGAAAGCCACAGCCGGTGTGACACCCGAAACACATGCGTATCGACCGCCATCGTCGCATGGCCGAACGCCATGTTCATCACAACGTTGGCCGTCTTTCGCCCGACACCCGGAAGCGATTGCAGCACGTCGCGATCTTCCGGAACCACACCCCCATGCTCGGCAATGAGCTTCTCCGAAAGCAGGATCACGTTCTTGGCTTTGTTGCGGAAAAGGCCGATTGTCTTGATGAGATCGCGAACCTTATCTTCTCCCAGCGCCACCATTTTTTGCGGCGTATCCGCGAGTTCGAAGAGCCGACGCGTCGCCTTGTTCACCCCCGCGTCTGTCGCCTGTGCTGAAAGCACGACAGCGACCAGCAGAGTAAAGGGATTGCTGTGCTCCAGTTCCCCCTGGGGTTCCGGTTCGACTGCATGGAACCGGCGAAAGATCTCTTCGATTTCCTCAGTCGTACGCTTACGGGCCCGGGGGCGCGGCTTCGGCCTTGCAACGACCACCAACTCATCTTTCAGCGAAGATCCAGCCGAAGTCGTCTTCCCTTTTTTCGCGAGGAGGGGTTTCATGCGATTTGACCCTGAGCAAAGTCACGAGCCATGACTGAACCAAAAGCCCCATCGCCAGACACCGGCATCTTCCGCGCCATTCTGCACCCGAACAGGTCCCTCTCCCAGACCGGCTTTCTCCTCGTGCTGGGCTTCATAGGCTTCATCAGTTTCGCCTCCGGGATCGCATTCACCATAATGGGCGCGTGGCCCGTCCTGGGCTTTTACGGCCTTGACGTCCTGGCGATCTACGTCGCCTTCAAAATCAACTACCGCTCCGGCAAAGCCTACGAACTGGTCGAACTCTCTCCAGAGCTTTTGAAGATCACCCAGGTCCAGCCCTCCGGCCATAGCCGCAGCTTCGACTTCAACCCCTATTGGGTAAAGGTCCTGCTCAACGAATGGCCCGATGGGAGCGCAAACCTGAAGCTTGCCCTGCACGGTGACGAGTTTGAATTTGCCCGCTTTCTCAATGCGGATGAGAAGAAGGATTTTGCGCAAGCTTTGCGCAACGCCCTGAGCATGGCTCGCGGCGCGCCTGCCGCACTGGCGTGAGGCCCGATTCAATCGTGATTCAATCGTCGAGCATGGCCAACGCGGCGCGACGCTCGTTCGGCTTGATCTTGAGAAACTGGGCGCGGGCCGCTTTCACATCCTTGTCAGCGCCCGTCTCCGCCGCCTTCTTCAGCGCCACGGTCGCGGGATGATCGGCCCCGCAGATGAACGACAGCGCCTGCCCTAGCCGTCCCATCATCGCCGGATCGAACTTGATATCGTCACTCACTTGAACCGCCCGCGGCGCTGCAGCACCTCGATTTTGTAACCGTCCGGATCCTCGATGAAAAAGAACCTCGCAAACGGCTGGCCCTCGTGCGTCATCTCCTTGATGTCCTTCGGCTGGAAGCCCGCCGCCTTGATGCGC
The DNA here is from genome assembly GCA_963708775.1 of uncultured Alphaproteobacteria bacterium. Classification (GTDB taxonomy): domain Bacteria; phylum Pseudomonadota; class Alphaproteobacteria; order Rhizobiales; family Hyphomicrobiaceae; genus JAGVSR01. Next base: position 79,081 of record CAVPTI010000010.1, read on the forward strand.
GCGTGTTCCCCGTCGAGATCATCGACGACAAACGCGACATGCCCATAGCCGTTTCCGAGATCGTACGGTTCGCTGCGGCCCTTGTTGACCGTCAGTTCGACTTCGAAATCGTTCTCGGGATTGCTCATATAAGTGAGCGAGAAATCCGGCCATTCGCGCCGCTCGGCGATCGTCAATCCAAAGCACTTCGAATAGAAATCCACCGACCGGGCCTCATCGAGAACCCGCACCATCATGTGCACCGCTTTGGCCATCGTCCGGTCTCCTTTGCCAGTGTTGAGGCTCAAAGCCACGGACGCGTCGTCGCCGCCTTTTCTTCGAAGGTTTTGATCGCGTCCTGCTTCTGCATCGTCAACCCGACTGCATCGAGCCCATTGAGCAGACAGTGCTTGCGGAATGGATCAATCTCGAACGTGATCACTCCGCCATCCGGCCCCCGGATCTCCTGAGCTTCAAGATCCACAGTCACTGTCGCGTTCGAACCGCGCTGCGCATCATCCATCAGCTTGTCGACGTCCGCCTGCGGAAGCTTGATCGGCAGAATGCCGTTCTGGAAGCAGTTGTTATAAAAAATGTCGGCGAAGTCCGGCGCGACGACACAGCGGATCCCGAAATCGAGCAAAGCCCAGGGGGCATGTTCGCGCGATGATCCGCAGCCGAAGTTCTCGCCGGTCACCAGAATGGTTGCGTTACGATACGCCGGTTTGTTGAGCACGAAGTCTGCGATCTCGGCGCCGGTCGCATTGTCGTAGCGCATCTCGAAGAACAGCGACTTGCCAAGCCCCGTTCGCTTGATCGTCTTCAGAAACTGCTTCGGAATGATCATGTCAGTATCGATGTTGCGCAAGGGCAGGGGAGCGGCAACACCGGTGAGCTTGACGAACTTATCCATCGCGTCCTCTAGGTCGAAGGGCGCTGTTTATCACGCCCTCAATGCGTCAGCCAAAGCCCGGAAGTAGCCCTCCGCCGCCGTCAGCCGGTCGACGGCCGCGTGGTGCAGGGTCTCTTGCGGCGAGGCAGGGGGAGCTACCCCCGCATCGGCCGGGCGAAGCTGTTCAAGGCGCCTTTTAACGCCAGCCAGCTTGCGCCCGTCAAGATGGCGATGCAGCACGCCGACAATGGTTTCCAAATACCCTGAAATCCGGCCGAATTCCCGAACGATCGCCCGCTGCGCCGGCATGTTCTGCGGCTCACCCTCGAGTTTTTGATGCGCTTCAGCCGCCCGCGCCAGCGTGGCCGCGATCTCCTCCGCGTAGCGCGCGACCTTCTCCCGCCGCACCCCATCAAGCTTCATCAGCTGCCCCGCCCAGCGGTGCAATAGTTCGGCCAATGCCAGAATTCGTTTGGAATAATCGGGAACCCGCATCCAGCGCCTCGTCTGCAATCCGGCATCGGCCGGCGACGAGGGTCAGTCTAGAATGCCGATCAACCGCGGGGATAACTCAGCGGATCGATGGATCGGCGTAGCACTTGCGCATGTATTCACACCGGTGCGACCCCGACAGGTGCATGCTCGAACCCTTGGCCGGCGAGATGAACTTGCAGATCTCGTCCAGACCGCCTTCCGTCAGCCACCCCTGCCGCCGCCCGCGCTGCACGGCGAAGCAATCCGCCGTCTCCTCATCGGGGCCACGGAATTGGTGCCCGCACTCGTGCGCGTAAATCCAAAGCTTCACCGGGGTAGAGACGCGATCGAGCAGCTTAGGGTTGAGAATCAGGAACCCTGGGTAAGCCGCGCCATAATCGTCGAGGCTCTTGTCGATCACCGTCGGCCGCTGACCGCACACCTGCTGCCGGCCATCGAGTTTCAATTCTCCCGGCTTCAGGATGGGCGCTCCACCGACATGCTCCGAGTATTCTTCTGGTGTCGGGATCGCGTCGTCAGCCAGACACGGACCAGCCAACGCCAGCAGCACACTGGCGATCAGGGTCAGCGCACGAAGTCTGAGGGCCATCATTGATCCGAGAAATTGCCCAGTGCTCTCGACGAGCAGCATCGCCACCATCGCCCACCCTCCGCTGCCGCGCAAGACCCGCCACCATCTTGGTCGATATGTGTTGCAGCAACCCCGCCCAGGTCTATCAACCCAGAGAATCCTGCTCGATCTCTTCCATATCCGCGTCAGAAAATCCGAAATGGTGGCCGATTTCGTGGACGAGCACGTGCGTAATGAGATCGCTCAGCGTTTCTCCCTCCTCGGCCCAGTAGTCGAGAATGGCACGGCGATACAGAAACACCATGTCCGGTTCGCGCGGCGCATCGGAAACGCTCTTTTTGTCGAGGCTAACACCCTGATAAAGGCCCATCAGGTCGAGCGGGCTCTCGATGCCCAATTCGTCGAGCACCTCGTCGATGGCGAAATCCTCGCACCGGATGACCAGATCGCCGCACATTTGCCGGAAGTCGGAGGGCAGTCGGTTCCAGGCCTGCCCGGCCAATCGTTCGAAGTCCGCGAGCGTCGGCGCCGTGGCCTGACCCCAATCAAAATTGTCAGCCATGGCCGTTCCCGCTCCTGTCCATGGTATCTCCAGCCCGGTCGAAGCCGGGCGCGGGGCTTACCATCACGGCAATCGGGCAACAAGAAGAAGCTGGCAGCCCGGACCTGGAGGGGCACACCCCTGCGACCGCGCGCCCCGTCCACCACGCTCAAGGAGTGGTATTCTGGCACCGGTTGTTCAGGGAACCTGAGGCCAATGCCACCGTTTCCCCCGCATGCTGCAAACTCTAGAACGTGATCCATCGTCAGGCCGGCCAATCGTGTTGCCTCAAAAGCGTATTATTGGGCGCCCGCCAGGACCGCGTGTGTGGGCCTCGGCCGAAGTGCCGGATCTTGCCGAACTGAGCCGCCGCTCACCACAACGCGCCGGCGACATCGCCTTCCGCAACTTCTGCGAACCCCATCGTTCCGAACGCCGCGAAGCCGGCCATACCTTTCTCGTCCGCCGCGCGCGCCGCTTTTTGAAAGACGCACGCCAGCTCACCGTCCCCTCTCCACACGGCGATATTCCCGTTTATATCTTCGAGCCGGACACCAAAACACCGCGCGCCACCATTTTGGTTGCGCACGGCTGGACCGCCGAAGCCTCTTTCATGACGTTGTTCGGCGAGCGTCTGCGCCACATGGGAGCCCGCGCCGTGCTGTTGGACGCGCCGGCGCATGGGAAATGCAAGCGCAGCCGATCGACCGTCGTCGATTACACGGAATCGATCCTGCGCGTGGCCGATGTCTTCAAACCCGACTTCGCGCTCGCCCACTCGATGGGTTGCTTCGCAGTCCTTCACGCCGGCGGCGGCGGCCCTCCCTTTCGTCGCAAGTACGACTTCAAGCGCTATGTGCTCATCGGTCCTCCGGATGAGTTTGGCCGCATCACGCGCGAGTTTGCCGATGCCCGCAACATGACGCCGACGGCCCGCGTCACCTTTGAACGGCATCTGGAACGCGTCGCACACCGCCCGCTCGTGACGTTCACGGCCACGCAACTGCTGCGTGCGGCCGACAGACCCGCCCTGCTGCTCCATGCGCGGGACGACTTTGAGGTGCCGATCGGCAACTCGGAAGCGATCGCGAAGGCCTGTCCAGCCACCCAACTGATCCCCTTCGACGGTATGGGGCACCGAAAAATCCTCTCATCCCCGCAGGTTGTGCGCGCCGCCGTTGGATTTCTCCTCAAGGAGTGACGGACCGCCCGGGGGGCTCGCGAATCCATTCGGCCGGGGCTATATGAGCCCCAGTGAAACGCGGCCATCCGGATGCGATGGTCAGAGCGCGGCCAAAGCTGCCTCCTGCCGGGATTGCGATCATGACAACCGCAAAGCATTCGAAAGTCATCATACTGGGTTCGGGACCCGCAGGTTACACGGCGGCCATCTATGCCGCCCGCGCCATGCTGAAGCCCGTCATGATCCAAGGCAGCCAGCCCGGCGGCCAGCTCACCATCACCACCGACGTCGAAAACTATCCAGGCTTCGCCGATGTGATCCAGGGCCCCTGGCTCATGGATCAGATGCGCGCCCAAGCCGAGCACGTCGGCACCGAAATCATCATGGACCACATCGTCAAGGTGGACCTCAAGAATCGCCCGTTCCGTCTCGATGGCGACAGCGGCGACGTCTACACCTGCGACGTCCTCATCATCTGCACCGGTGCGCAGGCCCGTTGGCTCGGCATTCCATCTGAGGAAGCCTTCCAAGGCTTCGGCGTCTCGGCGTGCGCCACTTGCGACGGCTTCTTCTACAAGGGCAAGGAAGTCATGGTCGTCGGCGGCGGCAACACAGCCGTTGAAGAAGCGCTGTTCCTGACCAACTTTGCCAGCCGCGTAACGGTCGTTCACCGCCGCGACAGCTTCCGCGCGGAAAAAATTCTGCAGGATCGGCTGATGAAGAACCCGAAGATCGAAGTGATTTGGGATTCCGCAATCGAGGAAATCGTCGGCAGTGCCGATCCAAAAACGGTGACCGGCGTGCGTTTGAAAAACGTCAAGACCGGCAAGATCACCGATCGCAAGACCGATGGTGTCTTCATCGCCATCGGCCACTCGCCCGCGACCGAGCTCTTCAAAGGCCAGTTGCCGATGACCCAAGGCGGCTACCTGATCACGAAGCCGGATTCGACCGCGACCGACATTCCGGGCGTCTTTGCCGCCGGCGACGTGAAGGACGAAGTCTATCGCCAGGCCGTCACCGCTGCCGGCATGGGCTGCATGGCAGCGCTCGAAGCGGAGCGCTTCCTCGCCCACGCCTCGGTCCACGCAGCCGCCGCGGAATAATAGCGCTCGTCAAGCCGCCATCTTGCACGCGTTGCCTATTCTCGCCACGTGGCGATGCCGTTATGGCACCAGCAGTTCCGCGAGCGCCGTACCGAACCGCGCTGACGGCGGCGCCTTTATTCAACCTTGAAGCCGTAAACGATCCCGGTCTGCATTTGAGGAATGAATGCCGTCGCCGTTTTGGGATCATACCCGAGGTCCGCGGTGCCCTGCCCCAGATCGGCTAGCACTCTCGCCTTACCCTTGCGCCCGATCCGGATGACCTTGCCCGCAATCCAATCGCTGACTAGATACGCCCCGTCACCAAAAGGCTCCAGCCCATCGAGATTGCCAATCGGCGATCCATCCCCGTGCGGCTTGATGCTCTTGTCCTTGAGCGACACCACCTTTAGATGCCCCGGCACCTTCGTCGCCATGCCGTCTGTCATTACGCCCCAGGCGCCCACGAGCAGCGTATCGCCTTCCACGAGGAGCCCATTCGGCCCTTCGAGTTTATCGTCCTTCAAAAACACTTCGAACTTGCCATCGGAAAGGCGCCAAATCGTATTGGTGAGCATGTCGCTGACGTACACATTGCCCACGGCGTCGGCCGCCACGTCGTTGAGAAACTTTGCGTCCTTCGCATCATAGCGCTTCACGACCTGTCCCGACGAAATGTCGATCTCCGCGAGCTTGTCGATATCCGATACGTAGAGCTTGCCACCGACGCGCGCGAGACCCTTCGGCCCGTCCAGCCCTGACACCCACTCCATCGCAACCACTTTGCCGTCCGGCGATATCTTCGAAATGAAACCGTTGCCGTCTTTCACCGTGCCTTCGCCATTCACATTGCTCACGTAGACGACACCCGCTTCCGCATCGAAAAGCGCCGACTTAGGATTCTTGAAGCCGGCCGTTTCCCAGAGCTTTGTCGCTTCACGCGGTCCTGCCTCTGCCGTGACGGCCGCAAATGCAAGTAAGACAGCAGCGAGACGAGTGGCGGACATGGAGCAACCTCCTTCGATCATTGATGATTGCCATCGAGCAAGTCGATGACGTACCGGGAGAAACGCCGGTCCCCCGCTAAGGTTGCTAAGCCGTGCGGCGACCGGACACAAGCCGTGGTCTTCCTTAACCGCTATTCTCCTTTGACAACCTCATGCGGTAACTTCCGTTGACAGGTGCATGAGTAGCGGGCGATGCCGAAAATGGATTGGGACAAGCTTCGCATCTTCCACGCCTCTGCGGCGGCAGGCAGCTTCACGCATGCCGGCGACGCCCTCAACATGAGTTAGAGCGCGGTCTCGCGCCAGGTCTCCGCCCTCGAAAAAGATCTCAAGGTCGCCCTCTTCCATCGCCACGCGCGCGGCCTCGTGCTCACCGAACAGGGCGAACTCCTCTACCGCACCGTCGCCGAAGTGATGAGCAAGCTTCAGACTGCGGAACTGCTTCTCGGCGACACCACGACCAAGCCCACAGGCGATCTGCGCGTTGCAGCTCCCGTTGGTCTCGGGTCGGTTTGGGTCACGCAGCGCATGCGCGAATTCATGGACCTCTATCCCGATATCCGCGTCGATCTGATTCTCGACGATGAACAGATCGACATTGCCATGCGCGAGGCCGACGTCGCCATCTGGACCCGCGAACCCGACCAGCCCGAGCTGATCCGCCGCCCGCTCTTCACGGCCAAAGTCCGCGCCATGGCGTCCACCCAATATGTCCGGCGTTTCGGCTTGCCGGAAACCCTGGCTGATCTGGAAGGCGGGACCCACCGCATCATTTCCTATTCGGGTCAACCGTCGCAGCACCTGCCAGCCATTACCTGGCTCGAAACCGTGGGCCGCGAGGGCCAAGAACCCCGCCATGCCGCCTTCCGTGTCAATTCGGTCGTCGCCATAAAGCACGCCATCATGGCCGGCGTCGGCGTGGGAATGATCCCGGATTACATGACCGAACAGGAGACCGATCTGGTCCACGTTCTGACGAAGGTTGAGTTCTCCAAACCTTCGTTGCCGATACTCTTCGTCTATCCGGAGGAGCTGAAAACGTCCAAAAAGGTCCAGGTGTTGCGCGATTTTCTGGTTTCCAAGGCCCGCCAGCTGCAATATTGAGAGTTCCAGCGCCTTCACGAGGGCGTGATCTGCCCCCGTTTCCGGACGTACAAGAAGCATCCGGTGTTGTGGAGCCCGGCTGGCTAATTGCCACCGCCAGCTGTCTCACCAGTTCGGGTAGGATCAACTTTTATAAGCCGGGCCTCGCGCCCGGCTTTTTTTTGTGACACCTGCGGGCTTTTGGCGCGGCTTTTCGGCCCTCTGGCCATTGGCTGATTTGCGAACACCGCCCGACAGCGCTATCAAGCCCCGACAACCTCCACACATTTGGAAGGCTCCGCGCGCGCCATGGCCGACACCGCACCTAAGACACTCTACGACAAGATTTTTGACGACCACGTCGTCGACCGCCAGCCCGACGGCACGTGCCTGCTCTACATCGACCGTCACCTCGTTCACGAGGTCACGAGCCCGCAGGCCTTCGAAGGCCTCCGCATGGCTGGCCGCAAGGTGCACGCCCCTGAAAAGACCTTGGCCGTCGTGGACCACAACGTGCCCACGTCAGACCGCTCGCACGGCATTGATGACGTGGAGAGTCGCACCCAGGTTGAGACTCTCGCCCAGAACGCCCGCGACTTCGGGATTGAATACTTCAATGAACTTGATAAGCGCCAGGGCATCGTACACGTCGTCGGCCCTGAACAAGGCTTCACACTGCCCGGCACAACCATCGTCTGTGGCGATAGCCATACCTCCACACACGGGGCGTTCGGCGCGCTGGCCCACGGTATTGGCACCTCTGAAGTCGAACACGTACTTGCCACGCAGACGCTGATCCAGAACAAAGCCAAGAACATGCTCGTCCAGGTGGATGGGGTGGCCCCAAAAGGCGTCGGCGCCAAGGACATCATCCTCGCCATCATTGGCGAGATAGGCACTGCCGGCGGCACCGGCTCCGTCATCGAATATGCCGGCGAAGCGATCCGCGCGCTGTCGATGGAAGGCCGTATGACGGTCTGCAACATGTCGATTGAAGGCGGCGCCCGCGCCGGCATGATCGCGCCCGACGAGAAAACCTATGCCTTCATCAAGGGACGCCCGAAAGCGCCGAAAGGTGCCGCCTGGGACATGGCGATGAAGTACTGGGAGACGCTCAAGACGGATGAGGGCGCCCACTTTGATCGCATCGTCAAACTCGACGCTGCCAAGCTGCCTCCGATCGTATCGTGGGGTACATCGCCGGAAGATGTCGTCGCCATCACTGGCACCGTTCCCGACCCCTCAAAGATCGACAACGAAAACAAGCGCGCCTCCATGATCCGCGCCCTCGACTACATGGGTTTAACGCCCGGCACGAAAATGACCGACATTCCGCTCGACGTGGTCTGGATCGGCTCCTGCACGAATGGCCGCATCGAAGACTTACGCGCTGTTGCAAAGGTGGTTGAGGGCAAGAAGGTCTCGTCGCGCCTCGCCTACGCAATGATCGTCCCCGGCTCTGGCCTCGTGAAGCAGCAGGCTGAAGCGGAAGGCCTCGACAAAATCTTCAAGGACGCGGGCTTCCAGTGGCGCGAGCCTGGCTGCTCGATGTGCCTCGGCATGAACCCTGACCAGCTGAAGCCCGGCCAGCGCTGCGCATCCACATCGAACCGGAACTTCGAGGGCCGCCAAGGCTACAAAGGTCGCACGCACCTGGTGTCACCGATCATGGCCGCCGCGGCCGCACTCGAGGGACACTTCGTCGATGTTCGAACCTACGCAAACTGATCCGAAACTAGCTTCGAAAATCGAAAACCCTGCGTCACTGACGCAGGGTTTTTCCTTGTCATAAATGCAGTTCGCTCCATCGATTTTTCCGATGGGGGCGCAAATACCTGCCATACAGTCTTGACCCTTTTTGCTCACCGGCCGAGTTGATGGACGATGTTTCCTGGCGGAAAGACGTTCCCGATGACTAGCCCAACGATAGCTCTGGCTTGGAACGGCTCCATGGTAGATTCTCTCTCACGTGCTCAATTTCGCAGGCGCCTTATAATGGGATCGGCCGCAGTTACGGCGGCCGTCTTCCTGTTGTTCGTCGGATCGACGTGGCGCCTTCAATATCCCAATACTTTTGACCTCATACGATTGATTGGCTTGGCGCTCATTGTCGTGGCCATTGCCGGTCGCACCTGGTGCGCTGCCTACATCGGCGGACGCAAGAAAATCACCCTGGTGCAAGACGGACCGTACGCCATGGTTCGTCATCCGCTGTATTCTTTCTCGATCGTTGGCGCTGCGGGTATCGGCGCTTTATGGGGAAGCCTTATCGTCGCTTTCATGTTGGCGGCGGCGACAGCGCTGATACTGAAGGGCGTCACGCGACAGGAGGAGCATTTCCTGGCCGCTAAATTCGGCGCCCAGTACACAACGTATGCCGCGCAAGTCGGACGCTACATCCCGCGCAGCTTCTGCTGGCGAACGGAAAGCATTGCGCCAATTAATCATGAGGTCGCAATGAGGACGTTCATTCAGTCAAGCTTCTTTTTATTGGGCGTTCCAGTAGCGGCTTTTGCTCAATGGGGACAACTCTCTGGTTTTCTGCCTATTCTAGTGATGGTGCCATGATTGGCCGTCAGGAGAAAATCATGGGGCCAATAGCCTCTCCGAGCCCGCGCTAGTCCGCCGCAGTTTGTAAATGTTTGCGGCCAATTCCTTCCGAACGCGTTACCCAATATCTCCTAGGGCTCCATCCATACCGGCGAAAGTCTTCCATATGAGCGACAAGTCAGAACTCGTACCGTTCCGTTTGCGCCGCGCGCCGAGCCCCCAGGACCCGCGCAACAACGCAGACGCATTCGACATTCGCTTGCTGACCCGCCGGCCTGATTTAATTGAAGCGTTTCGTTTACGCCACCGCGCCTACGCCAACCAAGGTCTCATAGCCCTGGCTGATGGAGAGGAATATCGCGACCCTCACGACGATCTCCCTACCACCGCGATTTTCGGCGGGTTTGATAATGGCCGTCTTGTCGCGAGCATGCGGCTCTGTTTCAGCTTTCCCAGCGATCCTCTCACGTCACTGCCATGCGCGCCGTATTACCCCGCGCTTGGCGAACTGAAGATCAAGGCCAGCCATGGCCTGGCGGAAGTTTCCCGCCTCTGCATCGAACCTGAGATTGGAAACACATCCTATCGCGCAACGCTCTACGGCTTCATGGTTCGTTCGGCATTTGCTGCGGCCCGCGCCGCTGAAATTTCCGCAATCGTGGTTGCAACACGGCCCGAGTGGGTTTCGTATTACAAGCATCTTCTGAGCTTCGAACAGGTAGGGGTACCAGCCCTTTACCCGCCAGGTGGAATTCCGATCACGCTGTTGGCTGGGCACATCGACCAGGCATCGAGACGCGCTCAGATGCGCAACCGCTTCTTTCGCGTCAGTGATGAGGATGTGGGCCGCATGCAGCGCATGCTGGCTCCGGTCCTTGAGCCGCAATCGGCGGCCGTCGCCAGCGGCGGCGAGCGCTAATCTCATTCGTTTCCAAGCGCGACGCTCCCCGAGAAGCCAGCTCGATTGACATTTGCCGATGTGGGATGATGACGGCACCCGATTGATCGCGGCGCCGTTTGTCGTTTAATCCAGACTTGGGTGTCGAGCCGGACGTTGTGTCGTGGCGGCCCACGAGTCGTTCGTCGTGAATGCTCCCTTCGTCACGCGTTTTGCGCCCAGCCCAAACGGCGATCTCCACCTCGGCCATGCCTTGTCGGCAATCACCGGCTTCGACTTGGCCAGGCGCCACGGTGGTCGATTTATTCTGCGCATTGAAGACATCGACGTGCAGCGCACGCGCGAGGCGCACGTTGCTAACATCCTCGAAGATCTTCGCTGGCTCGGCCTGACGTGGGACGAACCCGTGGTGCGCCAGTCGACACGCTTTGACGCCTATAAAGCGGCCGCCGCCAACCTTCGCGAGCGCGGACTGCTCTATCCGTGTTTTGCGACCCGCACCGAAATCGAAAATGCCGTCGCCTTCAGCCCGACCGGCGTCGATCCGGACGGTGCGCCGCTGTATCCCGGTCTTTGCAAAGGCTTCGCTGAAGAGGAAATCGAGCGCCGCATGACCGCCGGAGAGCCGGCCTGTCTGCGCCTCGACATGGACCGGGCATTAGCCGCCGCTTCAGCCCGTCTTCGCGGCTCGCCGCTCACCTTCCATGAGTGGAACGGCGACGTCGCCGTTCCGCCGCAAGTTGTACCAGCCGACCCAGCCCGCTGGGGTGACGCGATCATCGTCCGCAAGGATACGCCGTCGAGTTATCATCTGGCCGTAGTGGTCGACGACGCCGCGCAAGGCATCACCCACGTTGTCCGCGGAAAAGACCTCTACGAGGCCACCCATGTTCACCGCCTGCTCCAGGTCCTCCTCGACCTCCCAGCACCCGTAGCCTACCACCATCACCACTTGATGCTCGACCCTGCCGGCCGCAAACTCTCAAAATCCCTTCGCAATACGAGCTTGCGCGACCTGCGTGCAGACGGTGCCTCACCGGCGGATATTCGCAGGCTCGTGGGCCTTTGATCACTCTCAGGCAGAGCAGTTTTGCGATGGCCCGCCAGCAACTTACGCGGTAAGGTGGAGACCGTCTGACTGGGGATTCGGGCGTGGGGCACGGCCGTGAAGAAGCAGAAAAAGCCCAGATCGCAGCCACAGAAGCGGAAGGCGCGCAGCGCCCCGCTGCCGCTCGACACCTCGCGTCGCCGCCATCCGACGGCTCAGAAAACCGCAAGCCCACCCTCCCGTAACACCGCCCGCACGTCCCAATCCTCCAACTCCCGGCCATATGGGGTCCTGACCGGCCTCGATAAGATTTGGCGCCGTCTTGCGGCTACGTCCCGCTCGGACCGCGCCGATGCTGCTATGCTGGCGCTCCCAGTCCTGCTGATCGCCATGACGATCGCCATAGGCCGCTGGACAAACGCCAGCTCGCCGTCACGCGAGTTCGCAACCACCACCTCGCATATCACGCGGGCACTCAATGGCCTTCCGCCCGTTGCAACGGCGGTCACTGCTCGGGCACCTGCTTGGCTACCAGCGAAAGAGGCGGACCTAATAGCGCCTCCCATCGGGGCTTCGCCGGCTTCTGACCTCACGCAACTCGCCGGTGCGCAGCTGGAGCCGCAGGTACTGGAGCCGATTGATACGCCAGTCAATCTCGTCCCGGCCGCCAGCCTCACCGTCGCGCCGGACATAGCCATGCCTAGGCCAGATCTCGAAACCGTTCGCACGGCAAACCTGGACCAGATGGTCGGCTCCCTCGCCGCCGACCCGACTATAAACTCCGCCGTTGATCCCGCACCCATTCTACCGCGATGCTGACACCGGACCGCTCAATCACCGCCCAGGATCTCCCGGGGGGCCTGGAAGCACTTGGATCTGGCCTATCTCAATGCCGCATCGAGCCCACGCCGCCCATGCCCATCACCTGGACACCTGGCGATGCTGAAAGTTTTGGCCTTGCATTAGCCGCTGCGGCCCGCAACCAGCTCAAGGATTTCGTCATCTACAATGATCGCTACACGCGCCTACGTTATCCGATGGGCGATGTTCATCCCATGTACGGGGTTTGCACCGATGTGATCATCCGCGCCTACCGGGCGTTAGGGCTGGATCTTCAGGAGTTGGTACAAAAAACCAAATCTGGTTCGGGCGATCCCAACATCGACCATCGACGCGTCGACACCCTGCGGAAATTTTTCTCCCGTTTCGGCGAAAGCCTACCAATTTCAACTTTTGCGGAGGATTATAAAGCGGGCGATATCGTAACGTATTGGCGCCCGCAAAACCGGCACTCCCGAACGCATATTGCAATCGTCTCCGATATGACCGGCCCATCCGGCCGCCCGCTTATCATTCATAACCGCGGCTGGGGTCCACAGCAGGAAGACGGACTTTTCGTCGACGAAATCACCGGCCACTATCGCTTTTCCGGCGTCACGGGCGCGACGGGAGCCACGGGCAAGGGCAGCGCGTCTAAGCCAACGACCTTGAGCCGCACGAAAAACTCCACGCCGGTGAGCCCTGTCGTGCGCACTGGAGAATCCCCGTCCGCTCCGCGCTCATAATCAGCGCACGACGATCCTCTCCGAAAAAGAACCTCCATAACAACCAATTAAAGAAATTCATCTTGTGGAAAATCGCGAATAGAGCGATTTATAGGATTCTACCCATAAATATCCGGTTCGCCCAAGCCGGTTCCGATTGCATTTCCGGCGTTTCGCACTGCGAAACGTCAAAACTTTCTGCGGTCAGAACAAAGCTCAATGATGCGCACGTCCTTGACCTCTAAAACCTGGACAGATTCCGCCGCGAGTTTGCTTCGCGACGCGATGACCCCGTTTGCGACACGGCGCAAAATCGGTGAGGTCGCCAAGCGGCTGCCTGACCGTCGCTCCCCCATGGAGCAATGGTCGCGCGTCATCGGCGTACTGACCGATGCCCAGTCCCGGGCCCATCGGGCTCTGGACTCCCACAAGGGTGCTTCCGCTCAACTCGATGCGGCCACATACGCCCTTCAGCGCCTGCGCGAAGAGATAGCCCCCGCTTTGGTTTTCACGGGTGTACGCGCAGCGCCGCCACCGGTAACTCCCACAGCCTTCCGCCGTGAACAGTTCCGGCGCCGCGAGCCGATCGCGGCCTAATCTAGATTTTTTCCTCTCTTTTTCCTCTGGCGCTCCGCGACGTCACAGGCGAAGGTGCGCCCGCGCACAGAGGCCATGAGGCATGCAATCGGACGACGCCAGCGACGGCACCGGCACGGTCGAGCTTGGCCCAGGTGACACTGCGCTCCCCAGCCGCCTTGCGATCGACGTGCCGCGCCATCTCACGAGCCCCCTTGCGCCAGGTCTCTATCTCGTCTCGACGCCCATCGGGAACTTGGCCGACATCACCCTGCGCGCGCTCACCACGCTTGCTCGCGCCGACGTCATCTATTGCGAAGACACCCGCCACAGTCGCACGCTCATCGCCCATTTCGGCATCGGCCGCCCCCTCCGCCCCTACCACGAGCACAACGCCGAGGAGCAGCGCCCGCGCATCCTCGCGGACCTCGGGCGAGGAGCCCGCATCGCGCTCATTAGCGACGCCGGCACGCCACTGGTCTCCGACCCGGGCTACAAACTTGTCCGGGATTGCATCGCAGAAGGCCACGCCGTCGTCGCGGTGCCCGGCGCCAGCGCCGTCATGGCCGCAATCTCAGTTGCGGGTCTTCCGACTGACACCTTCCTGTTCGCCGGTTTCCTGCCGCCGCGCTCCGGCGCCCGGCAGTCTCGCATCGCCGAATTGGCGGCGACCCCTGCGACTCTTGTTTTCTTTGAAGCTCCCACCCGCGTGGCTGATACGCTCGCCGATCTTTCGGCAACCCTCGGCAACAGGCCCGCGGCCGTCGCCCGCGAACTCACTAAGCTGCACGAAACCGTCGAGCGCGGCTCATTGACGGACCTCGCTGAACGCTTCACATCCGCCCCGCAGAAGGGCGAGATGGTTATCGTCGTTGGACCACCAACGTCAGAAGTTGTGACAGACGAAGGCATCGCCGCCGCTCTGACGGAGGCCCTGGCTCATATGAGCCTGCGCGATGCCGCCAAGGCTGTCGCGGACCGGCTCTCGGTGCCCAAAGCCCGCGTCTACGATCTGGGACTGAAGCTCAAATCGGACCGTTCGGCATGACCGTTGACGAACGCCGGGCCCGCTACCGCGCCGGCTTACGTTCCGAATGGATTGCTGCTCTCGCGCTCCGCTTGCGCGGATACCGTATCTTGGAGAAGCGCTGGAAAACTTCCGCAGGTGAGATCGATCTGATCGCCATAAGGCGCAAGCGGTTGGCGTTCATAGAAGTCAAACACCGCGCTGACGTCACGGATGAGGAAGCCTACGCCGCCGTCGGACCCGCCCAACGCCAGCGCGTTCGCCGCGCTGCCGAACTCTGGGTCGCCCGCAACACGCGCTATCGGGACCGGGAGATTGGCTTTGATCTCGTCCTCGTCGCGCCGCGCCGCTGGCCGCGCGTGATTGAAAATGGCTTGTGATGTTAGCGCGCGCTGATGGCCGCGCCGCCGAGCACCGTCTGCACGCGCCTGTTCTGCGACCAGCACGAAATGTCATCGCACACGGCGACCGGACGTTCCTTGCCATAGGAGATCGTACGCATCCGCGCATGCGCGACGCCCTGCTTGGCCAGATAATTCCGGACCGTTTGAGCGCGTCGAGCGCCGAGCGCCAAATTGTATTCGCGCGTGCCGCGCTCGTCCGCATGTCCTTCCACCATGATCTGGTGTTGTGGATACTGCTGCAGCCAGCGCGCCTGCTGCGCAAGCGTCTGCTCCGCCTCCGGCGTCAAATCCGAACTGTCGCTGGAGAAATAGACCATATCCCGGGCACCGGACTTGAAGTCCTCGGCTGTGCCGGGCGTGGCAGAGCCCCGCCCAAACCCGCCGCTGCCGTCGCCACCGAGCAAGCTCGCCGAGCCGCTACCGTTTGTCTTGTCGGCGCAAGCGCCGAGTAACGCCGAGGCCGCTGCAACGGCGAGAACGATGAGATAACGGCCGGTCATAAAGAAACTCCACGCAACATGACGATGCAACAAAGCGGCCGATGTGGTTAACAAGCCGTGAACGGCGCCGTGCGCACGTTGCGTTTCCCCGCCGCACCGTTATGCCTTTGCCAGTCAAATGGGGCGGCGAGTAGGTGAGACGTGGGCAAGACGCTGAAGATAGCATGTCAGATGGACCCGATTGATCGGATCGACATCCGCGGGGATTCGACGTTCGCAATACTGCTCGAAGCGCGTCATCGTGGGCACGAGATTTTCTACTACACGCCGCAAAACCTGAGCCTCCACGGCAATCGTCTACTCGCCCGCGGCTCCACCCTCGACGTGTTCGACCGTATTGGCGACCACTATGAGCTGTCGAACCCGCGGACCGTGGATCTCCTGACCCAGGAGGTCGTCCTGCTCCGTCAAGATCCCCCCTTCGACATGGCCTACATCACCTCGACCCACCTGCTCGAGCGCATCCATCCCGAAACGCTCGTAGTCAATGATCCGGGGCACGTCCGCAACGCCCCTGAGAAAATCTGGGTGCTCGATTTTCTCGACCTGATGCCGCCGACGCTCGTCACGCGCTCTCTCGAAGACGTCCATGCTTTCCGCGCCGAGTACGGAGACATCATTCTGAAGCCGCTCTACGGCAACGGCGGCGCCAGCGTCTTTCGCATCAAAGCGGAAGACACCAATCTTGGCTCCCTCGTCGAACTCTTCCAGACCGTGTTCCGCGAGCCCTTCATGGTGCAGCAGTACCGGCCTGAGGTCCGCAACGGCGACAAGCGCATCATCCTCGTCGACGGCGAAGTGGCCGGCGCCATCAACCGCGTGCCGTCCACGGGCGAGACCCGCTCCAATCTGCACGTCGGCGGCACGGCCCAGCCGACAGAACTCACCGACCGTGAGCACGAAATCTGCGCACGTCTTGGGCCGGAACTCAAAAAGCGCGGCCTGATCTTCACCGGCATCGATGTCATTGGTGACTACCTTACCGAGATCAACGTCACCTCCCCCACCGGGATCCGCCAAGTCAAAGACTTCGGCGGCAATGACATTGCGGCGATGATCTGGGACGCCATTGAGAAAAAGCGGGCGGCATACTGACCCCGCGACGGATATTCCGCACCCGGCCGTTGTCTCACTGGATCGGCCGGGGGAATGGGCATGTACAGTCAGATTGCGACGTTGGCGTTCGTGGGCGTTGAAGCCCGTGCCGTGGAAGTTCAAGTCCGCATCACGCCAGGAAATCCTGCATTCCACATCGTCGGTCTCGCCGACAAAGCCGTCGCCGAAAGCCGCGAGCGGGTTCGCAATGCGCTCCACTCCGTCGGCCTCGGTCTGCCCTACAAGCATCTGACGGTGAACCTCGCCCCCGCCGATCTTCCCAAGGAAGGCAGCCACTACGATCTCGCAATCGTGCTCGGCCTGCTCGTTGCCATGGGCGTCGATTTCACCGGAGGCTGTCTCAGGGTTCGCAGCGATCGGTGAACTGGCTCTCGACGGCTCCATCCGCGCGGTGCCGGGCGCACTTCCCGCTGCCATCGGCGCCAACGCCCTCGGCAAAGGCCTGATCTGCCCGGAAAGTTGCGGCCCTGAAGCCGCCTGGGCGGGGGAGAACGTCGACGTCCTCGCCGCTCCGCACCTCCTCTCGCTCGTCAATCACTTCAAGGGCCTGCAAACTCTGGCGAGACCGAAGCCGAACCTCGAACGGCCCGCAACCCAATTGCCCGACCTACGCGACGTACGCGGCCAGGAGAGCGCCAAGCGCGCGCTCGAAGTCGCCGCCGCCGGAGGCCACAACCTGCTGATGGTCGGCCCGCCAGGCTCCGGCAAATCCATGCTCGCCGCCCGCCTGCCCTCCATCCTGCCGCCGCTCACGCCGGAAGAAATGCTCGAAGTCTCGATGGTCCACTCGCTCGCCGGCGAACTCATGGGCGGCAAACTCTGCCTCGACCGCCCCTTTCGCGCGCCGCATCACTCCGCCAGCATGGCGGCCCTCGTCGGCGGCGGCACGCGTCCCAAGCCCGGCGAAGCGAGCCTCGCGCATCTGGGCGTCCTGTTCCTGGACGAACTGCCCGAATATCAGCCCAACGTTCTCGATGCCCTCCGCCAGCCCCTCGAGACCGGCGAGATCATCGTCGCGCGCGCCAATCATCGCATCCTGTATCCGGCCCGCATCCAGCTCATCGCCGCCATGAACCCGTGCAAGTGCGGCGGCGGGCCCGGCATGACGTGCCGGCGCGGCGCGCGCTGTGCGGCCGAATACCAGTCCCGCGTCTCCGGCCCCATGATGGACCGGGTCGACCTGCACATCGAAGTCCCAGCCGTCACAGCCGCCGACCTCGTTTTGCCCCCCGCGCTTGAAGGCAGTCGGGAGGTCCGTGCACGCGTCACTGCGGCCCGCGACCGCCAACGCGCCCGCTTGGCAGCACGCGGCGTCAAAGGCGTACGCACCAATGCTGAACTGACGGGCCAGCTCCTCGACGAAATCACCGCCCCCGATCCGGAAGGTCTCACGCTCCTGCGAACGGCCGCCGAAACGATGAAGCTCTCTGCACGCGGCTTTCATCGCGTCCTGCGCGTGGCGCGCACGCTCGCTGACCTTGACGCTTCCGATGGCGTCGGCCGTCTGCACATCGCCGAAGCCCTCTCCTATCGCGGCGAAGTCCCTTCGCGACCGCCAAGCCGCCTGAACAATGAAAAGGCGCCGGATCGCTCCGGCGCCTTCGAAAATCAAATGCAAACCCTTACTCAGCCAGCGCAGGCTTTGCCTCCGGCGGATCGTTCCGCGTCTTCCACAACGACAGCGCGATGCCCCCGAGCAGGATCGAAATGGTGATCCCGAGGCTGATGGCCGGATCGATCTTGCCGATGAACTGTTGCAGGAAGATCTTACTGCCCACGTACACCAGCACGAGCGACAGCGCATACTTCAGATAGTGGAAGCGGTGGACCATTGCGGCGAGCACGAAGTAGAGCGATCGCAGACCCAAGATCGCAAAGATGTTTGACGTGTAGACGATGAACGGATCCTGCGTGATCGAGAAGATCGCGGGCACCGAGTTCGACCGCGAAGATCAGATCGGCGAACTCGATCAAAATCAGCGCCACAAACAGCGGCGTCGCGAACCGCACGATCTTGCCTGTCTTCGGGTCCGGCCCATGGACGAAGAACTTCTCACCGTCGATCTTGTCGGTGATGCGCATGTGTTTGCGCATGTACTTCAGGATCGGATTGTTCTCGATATCCGGCTTTTCATCGGCCATGATGAACATCTTGATGCCGGTGAACACCAGGAACGCCGAGAACAGGTACAGTATCCAATCGAATTGGTGGATCAAGGCCGCGCCGAGCCCGATCATGATGGCGCGCAGCACGATCACACCGAGAATGCCGTAGAACAGAACCCGGTGCTGATACTTCGGCGGAATGGCGAAGTACGAAAAAATCATCGCCATGACGAAGACGTTGTCGAACGCCAGCGTCTGCTCGACGACCCACCCTGTCAGATAGAGTTCCCAAGCCGTCCAGGCACGCGCGCTATCGCTCGCCGCGTTGAGGATATCGTCGTCAAGCGACGTGGCGAAGCCATTGTAATACAGCCACCAGACCACTGCGGAGAACGATACTCCGAGCGTCATGCACGCACCGGCCAGAACCGTGCTTTCTTTCAACGTCGGCTCATGCGCCTCGCCGTGCAACAGACCGAGGTCGATCGCCAGAATGACAATGACGGTTGCAAGAAAGGCAAGCCAAACCCAGATAGGCATTCCCATGAAGAGGGTGCCAAAAAATTCAACCACGACTTACCGCTCCGCCAAAACGTGATGACCTGATGGGGGCGACGTGGGAACCCGCTCGCGGCTCTTCAAGGCCAGTATTGCGGAAAACAATAGATCGGACGGCGATGCAGGCACCCGCAGCGTCACATGGTGCGAAAAGCACACAAAGATGCGGAGAAAGACCGCGCGCAAGTCACGCAGCGAGGTTCTAGGAGCCGAACTTCAGCGAACCGTTCAGCGGTCGATGGTGAAGCGATAGGTCAGGCCAAGACCACCAAAAAACTGGTTCTCGGTCTCGACGATCGGGCTGTCGGCTGCATCGCCGAGCAACCGTGAATACTGGCCCGTGAGCTTCAGGCTCCACACGTCGGTCAAAGGTACGTCCGCGTTGAGCCCGATGTATACGTCCTTGATCCTCTGCTTCCGCGTCATAAACATCCAGCAGGCCAGAGCTGGCGTGCCTGCGCCGCATTCACGGAGAAAAATGCGTCCATGTAATCGTCGTCCGCCCAGGTCGCACCAACGATGCCCGTCATCCGGACGTTGCCCCAGTTCAACGGCGCTTCCGCTCCGAACCGCAGCAAGCCTCCAGTGTCGTCTCCGGTCACCTGATTGCTGTATGACAGGAACGGCTTGAACAGACCGAACTGGTAGGCTGCATAGCCGCCGAGCACGATGCCGCCGTCGACATCGCCGAGACCGTTCAATCGATCCGCATCATCCTCGTCACGATCGAACCGCCATCCCGTCAGGGGACCGGCTTCAAATCCGTTCCAGTTGATCACGCGGAAGCGAAGGTCTTCCGGCCCGCGGAACTGAATGAAACCCTGCTCGCCCGATCCAGCAGGCGCCACCAGCGGCACCCCGAACACATCGTATTCTTTGGAGCCTTCGTACTTCGGCGTCACCAACACCATGCCGCCTGCCTGCAGATCCAGCGGTCCGCTTCCGAACAGGTCGGTTGCGCCAGCAGGAGATGCAGCCACCAAGCCGAGAGAGCCGGCGATTGCGAGGCACGAGATCGAAAGCTTCATGAGGGGCATAATCCAGATTCTGTCGCACGACGTCCGCGCGAAAAAGCACGCGCAATCCGAGTTCGTCTGACGTTAACCCGAGATGGTTGACGCTGGTTTACTTTTTCAGCTCCGTTCCACCGGCTATTCGATGGCTGTGGCCGACATGTAACACTCGATCGCACGAGCGCCTGTCGAGCGAGCGGGCTACCCTTTATTGCGCTTCCCCAGCGTCCGGAGCCGCAAGGCATTGAGCTTGATGAAGCCCTGAGCGTCCTTCTGGTCGTACGCGCCCTTGTCGTCTTCAAAAGTCACCAACGTCGGCGAATAAAGTGACTTGTCGCTCTTGCGACCGGTGACGATCACGTTCCCCTTGTAGAGGTCGAGCGTCACTTCGCCTTCGACATGCTCCTGGCTCTTGTTGATGGCCGCTTGCAGCATCTCCCGCTCCGGCGAGAACCAAAAGCCATTGTAGATCAGCTCGGCATAGCGCGGCATCAGCTCGTCCTTGAGGTGCGCCGCACCCCGATCGAGCGTCAGGCTTTCGATCGCCCGATGCGCCGCCAGAAGGATCGTGCCGCCGGGTGTTTCATAAACCCCGCGCGACTTCATTCCCACGAACCGATTCTCGACCAGATCGATGCGTCCAATACCGTTGTCGCGTCCGAGATCATTCAACGCCTTCAGGAGCGTCGCCGGCGACAGCGCCTTCCCGTCGATTGACACGGCATCGCCTTTGTTGAAGCCGATGCGGATCGTGGTCACCTTGTCCGGCGCATCGACCGGCGAAATTGTGCGCTGGTAAACGATTTCCGGCGGCTTCGTGTTGGGGTCTTCCAGAACCTTTCCTTCGGACGACGAATGCAAGAGGTTCGCGTCGACCGAAAACGGCGCCTCGCCTTCTTTATCCTTCGCCACGGGTATCTGGTGCGTGCGCGCAAACTCGATCAGGTCATCACGGCCCTTGAACGTCCACTCACGCCAAGGCGCGATGATCTTGATGCCGGGCTCCAGCGCATAGTAACCGAGCTCGAACCGCACCTGGTCGTTCCCCTTGCCGGTGGCCCCATGACAGACGGCATCAGCGCCCATTTTTCGTGCAATTTCGATCTGCTTTTTCGCAATGAGCGGCCGCGCGATCGACGTCCCGAGCAAGTACACCCCCTCGTAAAGCGCATTCGCGCGGAACATTGGGAACACGTAGTCCCTGACGAATTCCTCGCGCAGGTCCTCGATGAAGATGTTGTCTTCCTTGATGCCCAGCATCAGCGCCTTTTTCCGCGCCGGCTCCAGTTCTTCGCCCTGGCCCAGATCCGCGGTGAAGGTGATGACCTCACAGCCGTAGGTTTCCTGCAGCCACTTCAGGATGATAGACGTATCGAGACCGCCTGAATAAGCCAGCACCACCTTCTTCACGCCGTGTGTCTTGCCTGTCGTGCCTGCCGCTGCGGCCATCGTCTTGTCCTGTAGGTGAATTGTGCCAGTCGGGGGTGGGAAGCGCGCGCACTATAGGCAGCGCCGACGGCACATCAAGCGGCCATCTCGCACCGGTTCACCTCCTTTGGGCCGGCAAGCGGCGGTCCCTGAGCCTCGCAACGGCGGCAAGGCATGGGTGTGTCGCCGCTGCAATCCTTTCCCGATTTTTCAACGAGACGACCGGTTGTGATGAGGAAAACATCAGTTTGCCCCGTTCCTGACCGTTGCTTTCGGATATCTGTGTCAGCAGCTAAAGAACGCAATTCGTCAAGGGAGATGCGGCATGCGAGACGGCAACGTAAGTCCGGCCTCGACGCGGTGGACCTTCATGGTCGGTACTCTTGTGACGATGACCATCGCCATCGGTATGGGCCCCGCACGAGCCCAGACGCCTATGACGCCACAAGCCGAGGCGACCGTCGCTACGACAGCCAAAGCGCCGCCGGCAACCTCGGCGACCGCTCCCCCTAAAGCAGGTGCGTCCGAAGAGTTGCCCTGGCTTGCAACGACCAAGCCGACCGATGCCGCCGTAATCAAGACGACTGCAGACAAGTCGACCGATGCACCCGCGCCTAAACCCGGCCCTGTGGCGACGACCGACACGTCACCCGCCGGTAAGCCAGCCTCAGCGAAGACATCTAACCTGCCGCAGAAGTGTGAGGAGCAGGCGGAAGACGGCTGTCGCAGCTTGAAATCGTGCGCCTGGGTTGCCGCCATCCCGCTCGGTGACGGCAACGTCTCGCCGGCCCGTTGCGCCGAACGCAAAGCGCTTGCTCCCGAGAAAGACAAGAAGCCGAAGCCTGTCGTGGCCGCAAAGCCGAAACCGAAGCCCGACAACGCGGCCGCTCAAGCCACCGCACAGGCAAAGAACGAAAATGCGCCGGCTCCACCAGCAGCTAAGCCTGAGCCAAGACCGGACCCAAAAGCGGAAACCGCAGCGATCCAAACCCCACCGAAAAGCGAACCGGTTGCTACACCCGTTGCTACAGCGCCTCCAGTCCAGGCCGAGCCGGCCAAGATTGAAACGCCCCCCGCTGAAGCTGCGAAGGCAGAACCTGCGAAATTGGAACCAGGCCAACCAGAACCAGCCCAACCAGAACCAACGAAGCCAGTAGCAGCCCAGTCAGAACCGGCCAAAGCCGAAGTACCGCTGATGATTCCCCGCGCCCCGGTCCCGTTTCTGCCGCCAGAGCAGCCCAGTGCGACCGTCCCAACTAGTCAGCCGCACTCGGACGCGACTCCCGCCGCCACTCAAGGCGGTGATAAAATGGCATCGGACGAGCCAGCGGGAGAAAATCAGCCACTCAGCATTCCGGGGCTTGTCATCGCGGAGTAATGTTGCTCAGGCCGCGCGTTCCAGCCACGGCCAGATCAAGGTGGTTACGGGCCCGACGGCCATGATCGATTTTAGCAACGGCGTTCCCATCCACACCTGAGCCGAAGCGAACCCGCCCGACGACTGGTACGACGGAAACGTCACGGGAGCGGCGGCCTCAGCCGTTTTCTTCGCCGCATCCATAAGAGCCACGTTGGCCTCGGCCATCGGCCAAGCCACGCTGCCGGGAATACCAGAAGCGATCATTCCATAAGCCCACGGCCACGTCGCAGGCACCGCCGACTGCGGCGACCAAGCCCACCATGCGAAAGGCGACGGCGCGCCCTTGAACCACGTCTGCTGGCTGGTTTGCATGAGGTCCGACCAGACAGCGAACACATTTGGCGCCGGCTTTGGCTTTTCCTGCTCTGCAGCCAGCAGCGTCGAATGCGGACGCTTCGGCGCTCCGGACCACTCCCAGGTCTCTTCTTTCACCGGCGGCCTGGGCAGCACGGTTTGCGCCACGTGAGACCACACTGAAAGCGCCCGAGCGTTGGCCTCGAACGTCGCGTTGATAGCGGCCTGCGTGTACCCGAAGGCTGCATCCATGCCGCGTTTGGCGATCTCGACCTGTTTCGTCGGCGTCAGCATGGCGTTCACCTCATCGGTTAGCGCCCTGGGGCGCTATTGTGCAGCGCACAAAATAGATGGGTGGGAGCTGTTCGGCAATTTGTATTTTGGTCGATTGCCAAAAATACCTGAGATGTCAAACCGTTGCCGTTCAAATTCGTCAAGCCGCTCGCCGCGCAGCTCTGCGGCCAGCCACCAACCAGTAAACCAAACCAGCAACGGCACCAGAAACAGCGAAGGCCCGCAGCGCCACGTCGTTTCGCAACGTCGGACCTGGCTCGCCCGCGAGAACGGTCCAATATCCGCAAACTGCGATGGCGACCCCCGCCGCCGCATAGGTCAGCCACCCTCGGAAACCGAAAACCTCGGTGACACCAATAGCTATGATGGCGAACGGCAGAGCGAATGTTCCAGCTTGCGTAGCAGACATGGCGATCAGCAAGGCGGCTGCCGCCGCCGCATCACGTGTTGCAATCATCCCGGCCGGTTCGACGACGAACAGCACCTGCGTCGCGCCAGCCGCAAGGCATGCAGCCACATAACCCACCACGATGCCGAAGATCGACCGTAGCATTTGCGCTCCGCCCCCATTCAACCGCCCTGCCGGACGAGCGGCTATGCTGACCTACCGGCCAGCAACCAATAGACGAGCCCGCCTGCGAACCCCGCCGTAGCCAGCACCTGCCACAAGGCAGCGGGCGGCAGCGCTGACAAATCGGGCGCCCCAGCGAGAGTCACGATCGGGAGCAGACCGAGCGCAACGCCCCCGCCGATCATATAGTAGAGCCACGACCGAATGCGTGCGACCTCACCCACGATGACCAGCACCAGCGCCGGTATGATCGTCAGTCCCGCAAGCAAAAGCCCGCCCTGCACCGCAAGCTCCCAATAGGCTTCCACCGTTTCCGTACCACCTTCACGCCCACTCATGGCAGCGGTGATCTTCTCCAGACCCAGAGTTAGCGCAACGAAGATCGAAACCGCAGCAGCAATGCAGAATGCGACCGGCACCAGAATAAGACGCCCCAGCGTGCGTAGGATCATACTGCTCAGACCCCGTGGTCCGGAGCGCCGGCCGCAGCACCACGCTCGCTCGCGCGCAGCTTCTGGCTGTCCGACTTCAGCTGTCCGCATGCCGCCAGGATGTCCCGTCCGCGCGGCGTCCGCACCGGGCTTGCATACCCGGCCTTGTTCACAACATCGGCGAACTTCTCGATCTGCGCCCAATCAGAACATTCGTACTCCGTGCCGGGCCACGGATTGAACGGGATAAGATTGATCTTCGCCGGGATACCTGCCAGCAGCCGCACCAGTTCGCGCGCATCCGCCAGGCTGTCGTTCACGCCTTTAAGCATCACGTATTCGAACGTAATACGCCGCGGATTCGACACGCCCGGATAGTTCCGGCATGCGTCCAGCAGTTCCGCGATCGGATACTTCTTGTTGATCGGCACGAGCACGTCGCGCAGGTCATCGCGCACCGCATGGAGTGAGATCGCGAGCATCGTGCCCGCCTCCTCACCCCACCGTCCGATCTCCGGCACCACGCCCGACGTCGAAAGCGTGATCCGTCGCTTCGACATCGACAGCCCCTCGCCGTCGGAGGCGACATCCATGGCGTCGCGCACATTGTCGAAATTGTAGAGCGGTTCGCCCATTCCCATGAGCACGATATTGGTGATCTTGCGCTCGCTTGTCGGAAGCATCGCTCCATCGCCTGGCGGCTCTGCCCCCGGCCAATCGCCGATGCGATCCTTCGCCACGAGGATCTGGCCGACAATTTCTTCCACTTCCAGATTCCGTACGAGCTTCTGCGTGCCCGTATGACAGAAGGTGCACGTCAAGGTGCAGCCGACCTGCGAGGAAATGCACAGCGTGCCGCGATCTTCCTCCGGAATGTAAACGCACTCGACTTCGGGTGCGCGCGCTTCGTGCCCGCGTCGTGGCAGCCGCAACAGCCACTTCCTGGTCCCGTCAATCGACACCTGCTCGGCCACGATCTCCGGACGCTCGAGCGTGTAAAGCTCCGCAAGCTTCGCCCGCAGATCCTTCGATACGTCCGTCATCGCGTCGAACGAAGAAACGCCGGAGATATAGATCCACTTCCATAGCTGGTTGACGCGCATGCGCACCTGCTTCTCCGGCACGCCCGCAGCGCGCACGGCCTCGCTAAGACGCGCGCGCGTCATGCCGGCCACCGTCGGCTTCACAGCCGATGCGGGCTCGCTGGACACAGATGTCGCGTCGCGCGTGGGGAGTACGGCAACCATCGTCGTTAAATCCTATTTTCGACCGTTTCGCCGCAGGCAAGTCGGAAGCGGCAAAGCAAAGAGATCGAGGGAATTTGCGCGCTTCTCTCTATCCGTTTCCCGGCACTCAGGGAAGGGCGCGTGTGCAACCAAAGGGATTGTGCCCTCACGTCCCCGGCTGACGCACGTGTGATGAACCGTGAACCCGCTTCTTGACCCGAGTCAAAGGCTCACGCGCGCGCTCTGGCAGGGTGCGGCCACCTGACACAAAAGCGGCGCCCGTTGAATGAGGCCCCGCACGCTCCGGAGGACACCATGAACGAATTCGTCAAAGCATTCACACCAGCCGAGGCGCCCTGGTCGATCGAAGAATTCTCGGAACGCATGCGCGCCGTCGGCCCCGAGCGCTACCACGACCTCCACCCGTTCCATAAGCTGCTCCATGGCGGCAAGCTCGACAAGAACCAGGTCGCCGCCTGGGCGCTCAATCGCTACTGCTACCAGGAAGCCATCCCGCGCAAAGACGCCGCCTTCATGAGCCGCGTCCACGACCGTGACCTGCGCCGCGAATGGATCCACCGCATTCAGGACCACGACGGCACGCCTCCCGAAGAAGAGGGCGGCATCGAGCGCTGGCTGATTCTCACCGACTGCCTCGGCTTCGACCGCGATTACGTCACGAGCATGCAGGGCGCGCTGCCCGCCACGCGCTTCGCCGTTGAGGCCTACGTTCGCTTCGTCGTTGAGCAGCCACTCGTAGTCGCAGCGGCCTCATCGCTGACCGAGCTTTTCGCCCCATCGATCCACCGCGAGCGCATCGCCGGAATGCTGGCGAGCTACGACTTCGTAAACGACCGCGTCATGGCCTACTTCAAGCGCCGCCTCTCGCAGGCCCCGCGTGACGCCACTTTCACCTTCGAATTCGTCAAACAGAATGCCCGCACGCGCGAGCAGCAGGAGGCCTGCGTCGAGGCGATCCGCTTCAAGTGCAACGTGCTCTGGGCGCAGCTCGACGCGCTCCAGCACGCCTATGTCGAAGGCCACATCCCGCCCGGCGCATGGCGCCCGTAAAACGGTCCTGAACCGCGCAACTCAAGGAAAAGGGGGCACCTGCGCCCCCTTTTTCCAATCCCGTCCGCGCGACCCTTGCAATCACCCGGCACAGCGGCTATGCCCTCCCACCTGTCCCGGCCCCAGAGCCGGACCGGAAAGCCGCCTTAGCTCAGCCGGTAGAGCACGTCATTCGTAATGACGGGGTCGCGTGTTCGAGTCACGCAGGCGGCACCAGTCCTCACATCAGCTCTCTCAAACGAAGACGCGCCCCGGTTTCCCGGAGCGCGCAAAGATTCGATGGCTGCGCGGCTAGTAGCCGTAGGGGCCGTAGTAGGGGCTGGAATACCCATAGCCGTAACCACCATATCCGGGTCCGACATAGACGCCGACCGGTGGCCCGCTGCGATATCCATAACCGCGCCGGCCACTGTAGAACCCGTCGTCATTGCCGCCGTAACGGCGCAGTTTCTCGCGCTCCTGCCGGGTGAGATAGCTGCCCTGCCGCTCATGCGCACGCGCACCTTCCACGTCACCAATGCTATCGGCCTGAGCCGGAACAGCCGCCGCCAAACCAGCAATAGTCGCGATGGCAAAAATCATCCGCTTCATGATCATCTCCTTGTTATTATGATAAAATAACAACGCGGAGGCGAAGCGTCCGTTCCTGGATGATCTGGCAATGGCGTGCTGAGAACAGGTCTCAGTCCGCATCCATTCCTGGTAGCGGTTCGCCATCTTGCATGCTCGGCGAGATGACATTGCGATCGTCCTCGCGTTCCTGTTCCTCCCGCACGTCTTCCGGACTCGGATCGCTCTTCTCGAAATCTTCAAAACCCGGCGCCTCTTCCGTACCGGGCAGGGCCGGCTGCTCTACCGTCCCGGCTTTCGGCTGGACCGGCTCTGCACGAGCCGGAGCTTGCCATACGAGCATCGAAACAGCGGACAGTGCGACAACGCACAACTTCATCATGATCAGCCTCACTCAATCTTCAGCTTTAAATGGCCGCTGCATCAAACCTGCAATCGCATCATCCACCGTCACGCGGCCTTCGATGATGGCATGCACCGCCTCCGTGATCGGCATTTCAATGCCTTTCTCGTGAGCCAGCCGCACCGCTGCTGCCGCAGTATAAACACCTTCGGTCACCGCTACGCGGCGCGTCGAGAATTTCCGCCAGCGGCTTCCCCTGTCCCAGCGCTCTACCCAAGCTCATGTTGCGCGATTGCGGTGACCCGCACGTCAGAATGAGATCGCCGAGCCCCGAGAGCCCCATCATTGTCTCAGACCTCGCCCCCAGCGCCTCTCCAAGCCGCCTCAATTCCGAAAAACCGCGCGTGACGAGCCCGGCATGCGCACTTGCGCCAAGGCCCTTCGCATCGACAATGCCAGCAGCGATGGCGAGCACGTTCTTCAACGCACCACCGATCTCGACCCCAATCGTATCGCTCGACCAATAAAGCCGGAACTGCCGATATCCCATCCGTTCGGCGAGTTCCCGTCCCATGTCCTCCCGCTGACACGCGATGGTCAGCGCCGCCGGTAGTCCGCGCGCCACGTCGGCGGCGAAACTGGGCCCTGAAAGCACGGCGAGCGTCTGGTCCGGCAGCACCTCGGTCAGCACATCGCCGAGCATCCGCCCTGTCGTCTGCTCAATACCTTTGGCACACAGGACAATCGGTTGACCCGGCTTCAGCTGCGGGCGCAACTGCTTCGCGATGGTCCGCACATGCTGCGCGGGCGCCACCATGAGAATGGCGTCCGCCGACGCAAGCGCCGCCAAGTCACCCGTTGCATTTAATCCGGGATCGAGTGGCACGCCCGGCAGAAACGTCCGGTTCACATGCCGCGTGTTGATGTCGTCCACCGTTTCCGCTTCACGCGCCCACAGCGTCACCCGCCGCCCCGCGAGCCGCAGCGTCTGAGCCAGCGCCGTGCCCCACGCGCCGCCTCCGATCACGCCGATAGACTCAATGGCCATGGTCTCCCCCTTCGCGGCCGCGACTTTACGTGGCCAGCCCGCGCGCTTCCAGTCCGCCGTTTCCAGAACGATGGATCAGGCCTTCACACCCGCGCCAATCGCCGCCGGCGCGTGACCGTCGAGCGGCCACCGGGGCCGCGCCGCCGCGGAGAAATCGTCAACGTCGCCGAGCGCCAGCCGCTCCGCTCCCGCCCACGCGATCATCGCACCATTATCGGTGCACAACTTTGCAGGAGGAATGTGTAGCGAATACCCGCGTGAGGCGACCAGCGCATCGAGCCGTGCGCGCAGCGCCTTGTTGGCAGCCACCCCGCCGGCCACGACGAGCCGTCGCGGCGCGTCTGACCCGAGCCGCTCCTCGGCAATTGTCATCGCGCGCCCAACGCGATCCGCCACCGCATCCATGGCGGCCGCTTGAAACGACGCGCACAGATCGGCCACGTCGCCATCCTTCAGTGGGACGAGGTCCATCGCCTTGCGCCGCACCGCGGTCTTCAAACCTGCGAATGAGAAATGTGCCTCCGCCCGCCCCATCAAAGGGCGCGGTAAAGCAAACCGCCGGGGATCACCGCCCGCCGCCAGCCGCTCCACCGCTGGCCCTCCGGGCTGTTCCAGTCCCAATAGCTTGGCCGTCTTGTCGAACGCCTCGCCGAGCGCATCGTCGATTGTCGTGCCCAGCCGCTCGTACCGCCCGACGCCGCGCACCAACAGAAGTTGCGTATGCCCCCCAGAAACGAGCAGCAGCAGATACGGCGGACGCAGCCCCTCCGTCAGCCCGACGGTTAGCGCATGGGCCTCGAGATGGTTGATGGCCAGAAACGGCTTAGCCCCGGCAAGCGCGAGCGCCTTGCCCGTCACCATGCCGACAACCAGTCCGCCGACGAGGCCCGGCCCTGCCGTGGCAGCTATGGCGGACATGTCGGACAATGATTTCCCGCTGATTTGCAGGGCTTCTTCAATCAAATGGTCGAGACAGGAGACATGGGCCCTGGCCGCGATTTCCGGCACGACTCCGCCATATTTGCGGTGCTCATCCCATTGCGAGCGGACCACGTTTGAGAGCAGTGTGCCGGTCCCGTCGGCTGCCCGTTCGACCACTGCCGCTGCCGTCTCGTCGCAGCTCGTCTCGATGCCGAGCACGGTCAGCGGCAGTCCCGGAGGCGGAGCGTTGGGCGACACGGGTTTGCCGATCCTTGATCCAAGCCCTTCGGCGGGTTTGCAAATGAGGCGAAGGCAGGTCTAGAAAGGCGGCCGAGCCGTCGTTGAGACCACCTGCCTCGCCTACCACCTGGAGAAACATCCTTGCAAGAGCGCCACGTCCGCATCGGAACGCGCGGTTCCGCCCTCGCGCTCGCCCAGGCCCATGAAGTCCGCGCCCGCCTCATGGCTGCCCACGGCCTGCCCGAGACCGCATTCGAGATCGTCGTCATCAAGACGACCGGCGATATGATCCTCGACCGCCCGCTCGCCGAAGTCGGCGGCAAAGGTCTGTTCACCAAAGAAATCGAAGAAGCCCTCTTCGAAAAGCGCATCGACTTGGCCGTTCACTCCATGAAGGACATGCAGACGGCGCTCCCCGACGGTCTGACGATTGGCGCCACACTGCCGCGAGAAGATGTGCGCGACGCCTTCATCAGCCTGAAACATAAGAGCTTCGATAGTCTTCCCGAGGGTGCTGTCGTCGGCACCTCGTCGCTCCGACGGCAAGCGCAGATCAAGCGCATTCGCCCCGATCTTCAGATCGTCGGATTCCGCGGCAACGTGCAGACCCGCCTAACCAAACTGCGCGATGAAGTCGCCGAGGCGACCTTCCTCGCATGCGCCGGCCTGCGCCGTCTCGGTCTTGCCGATCACATCACCGCAGCCGTGCCGATCGAGAGTATGCTGCCCGCCGTGGCGCAAGGCGCCATCGGCATCGAGATCCGCATCGACGACGACGATACCGCCGCCCTCATCGCACCCATGAACGACAAGACAACCGCCCTGTGCGTCACCGCCGAGCGCGCCTTCCTCGCCACGCTCGAAGGCTCCTGCCGCACACCCATCGCCGGCCTGGCGCGTCTCGAAGGCGGCACGCTCACGTTCAAAGGCGAAACGCTCTCACCCGACGGTCGCCTGCAAGTCGTCAGCACGAAAACAGGTCCCGCCAGCGCCGCAGCTGATCTTGGCGTCACCGTCGCCGACGATATCTTGAGCCGCGGCGGCCGGGAGGTCCTGCAGGGCTAGCGCGATGCACATCCTCGTCACGAGACCGGAGACGGAAGCGCCGAGGACAACGCGCAAGCTCGAAGCGATGGGCCACCGCGTCACGATCGCGCCGCTGCTCGACATCGTGACGGAAAGCCCCGCCATTGGATCTGTCGGGCGTGCAGGCGCTAGTCATCACAAGCCGCAATGCCGTCCACGCTCTGGCAGCCCACCCGCAGAAAGACGAACTCACCGCTCTACCCGTGCTCGCCGTCGGAAAAAGCACCGCCGCCGCCGCCCGCGATGCCGGCTTCCGGGTCACGCTCGAGGGCAATGCCGGCGGCGCGGAACTGGCCACCCTGATCGCGAACGGTCTCGACTCCAACGCCGGGACCCTGCTCCACATCAGCGGCGAAGCCATTGCCTTCGATCTCGAACAGGCCCTGACACCCGCAGGCTTCACCCTCCGCCGCGCGGTTGTCTACCGCAGCCGTCCCGCCACAGCACTGCCTTCAGCCGTCGCTGCATCCTTGCGCGCGGGTGATCTCGACGCGGTCCTGTTAATGTCCCCTCGAACCGCCACCGCGTGGTGCGCCCTCGTCGATGCTGCCGGCCTCAGCGAAAAAGCCCGAAGCCTCGTGCATCTCTGCCTGTCTTCCGGCGTTGCCGACGCTGTCCGCTCCCTCAACCCATCACGCATCGAAATTGCCGTTAAGCCCAACGAGGAAGAAATGCTTGCCCTCGCCGCCCGCTTATCGTCAAGTTCGGCCGATAGTCGCTAACACCGGACAATCCAAGTCTTTTCCGGCTTTGCGGCACGTGAGCCGTCACCTGCTGAAGCATCCGTCCGCGCTCCTGCCGCCCTGAGGCTGATCCTTATGACCGACAAATCGAATGACAAACCGACCGACAAAAAAGATCAGCCCGCGACAGACCCGAAGCGTCCGCACGCCACACTCGACCTGAAGGCAACCGAACTCAAGCCGGATGCCGGCAAGGAGGCTGCGAAAAACACCGGCACGGCGAATGCCGCACCGAGCCCGGCCGCCTCTGCCTCCAGGCCCGCCGAACCGAAAAAACCAGAACCGCAAAAACCGGAACCACAAAAGCCAGCCGCCGCCGCGCCCGTCGCGCGCTCCCCCTCCGCCTTCACCCGTCTCGTGACCCATTTGGCCGCGGGCGTCGCAGGCGGCGGGATCGTCCTCTTCGGTGGTGATCGCATTGCATCGTTGACCGGAACCGCCACGCCCTCCGCCCGCGTCGAACAGGTCGCGACTGACCTCGACAAACGCATCGCCGCCCTCGAAGCCGCTCCAAAGTCCGACGCTTACGATCTCCTGCATTCGGCCGAAACCCGCCTCGCCAAAGTCGACCAGCTCGCAACCGACCTTGAAGCCTTACGCAGCGATCAAACCAAAGTTGCTGAAAAAGCCGAGAGCCTCGCCACATCCGTCGGTGGCGCGCAAGGACTTGCAGCTGTCGACACGCGGATCGCGGCTCTCGAAGACCAGCTGAAGACCTTGTCTGCCGCCGCCTCGTCCGACACGGGCGGCAACCGCATCTCGGATATTGCCGCCGTCACCTCCCGCATCGCCGAATCCGAAGCTCGCGTCTCAGCCGAAGCGACTGCAATCCGCGACGGCCTCGCCCGCGAGATCGACCAGCGCCTCGCAGCACGCGAAGATAGCGCAAAAACAGATCTCGCGCGTCTCACTCAATCCGTCGAGAAATTGAAGGCCGACCAAGCGCGGCTGGATAAGTCGGTGCAGGCGGCCCAGGAAGAGACCGGCCGCGTCGCCAGCAGCATCGGCGAGTTGCGCTCCACCATCGAGCAGCAAGGCAAGACCTTCGCCAAGACCGCTGACGTTGCCGCCGCCGTCACACCCGTCACCGGCCTCATCTCAAAGATTGAAGGCAGCCTCGAGGGCGTCCTCAAAAAGGAACAGGAACGCCAATCCAATACTGAGCGCATCGTCACGGCCCTTGAACTCGGCAACCTGAAGCGCGCCATCGAAAGCGGCAAGGGCTTCGCAAAGGAACTCGACGCGGTCAATGCCTCGTCCGGCGGACGCCTCGACCTTAAGCCGCTCGAGCAGTTCAAAACCACCGGCGTTCCATCCATGACAGAACTGAAGGAGCGCGCCCGCCCTGCCCTTCTCGCCGCACTTGACGCCGGATCCGTTGATCCCGGAGCCTCCGTCTGGGATCGCCTGCTGACCAGTGCAAAGTCCGTCGTCCGCGTCCGCAAAATCGACGCCACCGAAGACGACAATGGCCTCGAAGCCACCGTCGCCCGAATTGAAAAAGCATTGAATGAAAACCGCCTTCCGGACGTCCTCGCTGAAATCAAAAAACTGCCGCCGGAGTCCGCCTCCAAAATCGCGCAATGGCAAACAGAAGTCGCGGCCCGCAATAGCGTCGACGAGGCTATCGCCACCGTGGAGAATGAACTGAAAGCTGCGCTCACGGCGCCGGCCGCGGCATTGCCCGCAGCCCCGAAAGAGTAGGAGCGCGTGGGTATGGTGCGTCTGGTTTTGTTTCTCGTTGCGGTCCTTCTTCTTGCCTCCGGTCTCGCTTGGCTCGCAGACCGCCCCGGCAATCTGCTCGTCACGTGGGAAGGCTACGAGATCGAGACGAGCGTGTTCCGCGCCATAGTCATTCTCACACTCCTAGTCGGAGCAGCGATTGCTCTGTGGTCGCTCCTGCGCCAGATCTGGTCGAGCCCGGCCATGATCAGCCGCCAACTGACCCGCCGCCGCCAGCAGCGCGGTCTTGATGCGCTATCGAGCGGCATGATTGCCATTGGCGCCGGCGATCGCGCGTCCGCCAGCCGCGCCGCGATCCAGGCCCGCAAGGCGATCCCGAACGAACCGCTGACACATCTGCTGCGGGCGCAGGCCGCCCAGCTGACCGGCGACCGAGCCACGGCCCGGCGGATCTTCGAAGCGATGCTCGCCTCGCCCGATACCGAACAACTCGGCCTTCGAGGCCTGTACCTTGAAGCCCGTCGCGAAGGCGAAGCCGAAGCCGCCATACAATTCGCTGAACGCGCGGCTCGGCTGAATCCCCGTCTCGGCTGGCCACTGGAAGCCCAGTTCGAAATGCAGCTTAAAATTGGCGACTGGGCCGGCGCCGCCGAGACGACGGCACTCGCCAAGCGCCACGGTCATCTTGAACGTCACGTCGCCGATCGCCGCCGCGCATTGATGCTCGCAGCCCAAGCGCAAAAGATCGAAGACGCAGATCCCGACAAAGCCCTCGCGTTTGCAACCGAAGCCCACACGCTCGCCCCGGACCTCATCCCCGCCGCCGCCGTGGCTGGACGAATCCTTGCAGCACGCGGCCAGACGGCCAAAGCCGCAAAGATCATTCAGCGCACCTGGTCCAAATCACCGCATCCCGATCTCGCCGCCGCGTACGCCTACGCCCGTATTGGCGACAGCCCGCGCGATCGCCTCGACCGCATCAAGCAATTGGCGCTCCTCAAGCCGCACGATGTCGAAAGCGGCGTTGCGTGGGCGACCGCTGCCATTGAAGCACGCGAATTCGGTGTCGCCCGCCACGCACTGCAGCCCTTCCTGAAAAACAAACTTACCCGCCGGGTGGCCCGCCTCATGGCGCGCATCGAACTTGCCGATAAGAACGATGCAGGCCGCGCCCGTGAGTGGATCACACGCGCCGCCACTGCCGAACGCGATCCCGTGTGGACAGCAGATGGCAGCGTCCTCGATGCGTGGTCGCCCGTTTCGCCGGCAGGAACCCTCGATGCCGTCGAGTGGCGCCCGCCCATGATTGGGCCCGACGGCGACGCTGAAACGCTTGCCGCCGAGATCGCCGATCTTCTGGCCGTGGATCTCGACGACGCCAAGCTGATCGAAGCCACCACGACTGGCAGCACGAATGGCAGCGGATCGATACCGACACCGCCTCGCGCGTCGCCCGAACAATTCGGACGACGCCATTGAAGACGTCACGACGGAGGTCAGGACCTCCACCCCCACTCCGCCATCATGACGAGATTGCGGCACTGAGCAGTCGGCTTTCTGAACAAATCGTCAGCCTAAAAACCGTCGAAATAGCAGGCAAATCTCTGCGCTGTTCACAACGGACCACGTCGCGCATTGTGCGTGCCGCACACGTCCGCAACCGAACAGCATGGGCCAATGTACAGATCCTTGAGCGGCACGGACGCAGCCCCACTCCATCCCGGCGAAATTCTACGGGTCGATATGCTCCCCTATTTATCGATGACACCGGGGGAACTCGCAGCCCACCTCGGATTGCCGCGAGCGGTTCTCGATCGCTTGCTCGCAGAACGCATCGCGATCACGCCCGATATTGCACAACGGCTGGGCCGCGCACTCGGCCAAGGCGCCCATTACTGGCTGGCGCTACAGATGCAATACGATCTGTGGCAGGTCACCCAAACCGAACTTGAAGATGTGCGTCCCATCTCTTGGGAACGCCGCCCACGCAATCGCGTTCGCCCTGATGCCACAAGCGTCAGTTACTAATGATCCCGTAGAGGGTTGTATCCCACAGCCCTCATCGGCACATTAGATGCCGATGATGAACGGTCTTGAATCTCTCGCGACACGCTGGATCAGCCGCTGGGCCCAACCTCGCGCCGAAGCAATCGAAGCAACGCGCGATCTCGCCCCCGCCGTGGTCGTAACAGGTGGCTCGAGCGGCATCGGATTAGCACTCGCTCATGAATTTGCGCGCCATTCGCAAGCCATCGTACTGATTGCGCGCACGGCCGGTCGCCTCGAAACCGCTGCCTTAGAAATATTGCAGCGGTATCCAAAGGTCCGCGTCGAGCAACTGAGTCTCGACATCAGCCGCCCCGAAGCGATCGACGTCTTGAGTTCGTGGCTTTCTGAGCAGCGCCTCTACTGCGATGTGCTTGTCAACAATGCCGCAATTGGACATTCCGGCCCGTTCTCGGCTGCGCCCCCGGCGAGACTCGAAACGCTCATCGCAACAAACGTGGCCGCAGTGGCTCGCCTCACACGCGCCGTGCTCCCGGCCATGCTGGCGCGCGGACGCGGTGGGATACTCACGATATCGTCACTCGGCGCACTCATTCCGGGCCCTCACCAAGCGGCCTACTATGCCAGCAAAGCCTTCGCACTTTCCCTCACGGAAGCCATTGCATCGGAGGCCGCCGGCCGAGGCGTCCGCATCGCCGTTGTTCTACCGGGACCTGTGGAGACGCGATTCCATGCGCGCATGGACGCCGAAGGCTCGCTCTATCGTCACATTCTCGCAGCAGCGACGCCCGAGCGTGTCGCCGCTCTGACCGTCCGCAGCTACCGGCTTGGCCGCCGTGTGATCGCACCGGGTTTAGTACCGACCATGGCGGTGCCCTTTCTGCGCATTCTTCCCCATGCTATTTCTGTTCCCATCGTGAACTGGCTTCTGGATACCGGACGGCCCGCTTTGCGATCTGACGAAGATAAATCTTCGCCGCAGCTCTGATTTTCGCATCTCGTTTGCAGCTTCGAAACGTTTTGCGGTTCATATGGTCGAAGCAGCCGGTTTTTTGTACCGCGTATCCGGATGCCCCAGCGGCGGTGGGCGATGGTCTTAACGACTAATGGCCACCGCCGCTTCGCATTTTCACCGTTTAGTGGGACAAAGGCCAAACCGGACGGGTAGCGCCTTCGAACGGCGAACCGTGCGCAGACAGAGTTTTCAGCCTCGCGGCGGTTAACGAGGTATTTGCATGCTCCCAATTATTCCCGTCATCCTCTCGGGTGGATCCGGCACGCGGCTCTGGCCTCTGTCGCGTTCGATGTTTCCAAAACAGTTCATTAACTTCTTCAACGGTGGCGGCACGACGTTGCTCGGCGCCACCTTGCGCCGCCTCACACCCGATGCCGGCTTCGCTCCACCCATCATCCTATGCAACAACGATCATCGCTTCCTGGTGAAGGAAGAACTCGATCGCGCCGGACAGACGGCGAAATCCATTATTCTGGAGCCGGTCGCGCGCAACACCGCGGCAGCCATTACAGTCGCAGCGCTCGCTGCCGTCCGCGAACAGCCCAACGCTGTTCTCGTCGTGATGCCGTCCGATCATGCCGTCAAGAACGAAGCCCGTTTCGTAGAAGCCGTCCGCAATGCCGCCGAAGTTGCAGCCACGGGAAAACTCGTTCTGTTCGGCATCACGCCCGACAGTCCCCACACCGGCTACGGCTACATCAAACGGGGCGATGGCATAGAAGCCTTTAACAGCCGAGCCTTCACGGTCGATAAGTTTTGCGAGAAGCCGGACGCAAAGACCGCCGCAGATTACCTCGCCGAAGGCAACTACTTCTGGAACAGCGGCATCTTCGTTCTCAACGCCCACACGTTCCTTGACGAGATCGCAGCCCTCAACCCCGAAGTTCTCAAAGCCTCTCGCGCATCACTCGCCCTGGCCGCCGATGACCTCGGCTTCCTGCGCCTCGACCGGGACTCATTTGCCGCCAGCCCGAACATCTCCGTCGATTACGCGGTCATGGAGAAAACCAAGGCCGCCGCCATGCTCCCGATCGATGTCGGCTGGAACGACGTCGGCTCCTGGTCGTCACTCTGGGAGATCGCCCCGAAAGACGCTAACGGCAACCACGCTCAAGGCGACAGCGTGCTCGAAGACACGTCGGGCTGTTATGTTCACTCAGAACGCGGGCTCGTCGCGACCATTGGCGTCGAGGATCTCATCATCGTCGACACGCCCGACGCACTTCTGGTCGCTGATAAAGCCCGCGCACAAGACGTCGGCAAGATCGTTGCCACCCTGAAGCGCACCAATCGCAAGGAACAGGAACAGCACCTTCGCAATTACCGTCCTTGGGGCTACTTCGAAACTCTCAACATTGGCCCGCGCTTCCAGGTCAAGCTCCTCCACGTCAAGCCCGGCGGCAAGCTGTCCCTGCAAATGCATCACCACCGGTCCGAGCACTGGATCGTCGTGCAAGGCACGGCAAAAGTCGTCATCGGTGACACCGAACAACTCGTGCGCGAAAACGAGAGCGTCTACATCATCGCCACGCAGTGGCACCGCCTCGAAAACCCTGGCAAGGTTCCTCTCGAACTCATCGAGGTCCAGATCGGCACCTACCTCGGCGAAGACGACATCATCCGGACCGACGACGTCTATCGCCGCGCTCCGGAAGAAACCAAATAATCAAAAAATCGCCGGCTCATCAGCCGGCGAATTCCTTGCCTTAGCCTGAAATGTAATCGCTGCACTTCTGCGGTGGTGTCGTTTCACCCCACGGCGCGATCGGGACGCTGGACGTCGAGTTTTCCGGGCTGCCTTCGATAATCTTGTCCGTGTAGACGAGATAGACGAGCACATTGCGCTTGTAATCGCATCCGCGCACGATCTGCATCCGCTTGAACAAGATCGAGCGGCGCTGGCTGAACGCCTCCTCGCCCTGTTCCAGCTTGCGCTTGAACTTGATCGGCCCGACCTGGCGGCACGACAGCGACACATTCGACAGTTCTTCCGCCAGCCCTGCCCATCCGGCCCAGCCGCCCTTCTCCGGCGCCGTGAAATAGCACGTCACGCCCTCCACCTCCGGATCATCGACCGCGAACGTGGCGAGTTTCGCGTCCGGCGCCAAGAGCTTCCACACCGTGGTCTTCTTGAAGATTAGATCCGGCCCGTCGGCCTTGGCTGGAACGGCCGCCAGAACCAGTAGCGCCGACACGGCGGCGCCCACAAGCGAACGAACTGACATCGTGCGAAATCCCTTTTCCGATCCTCGGCCTGAGACACGAAAGCGCCCCGGACAATCCGGAGCGCCATGCGCGGGTCGATACTGAAAACACATGGTGACCCGGCCGGGTTCCGTCAACGTCCGATGCGACAGAACGCTCGCACGTCCGATCTCCGCCAGCCGCAAACAAACCCGCTGCAAACAAAAAGGACGCCGCACCTGAGAGCGAGCGTCCTTTCGTTCACATGGGCTGCGACGGGCGAGCGGCCTACTTCGGCGCCAGCACCATCACCATCTGGCGACCCTCGAACCGAGGTTCACTCTCGACCTTTGCGACCGTTTCGGTCTCGGTCTTGACCCGGTTCAAAACTTCCATCCCCAAGTGCTGATGCGCCATTTCACGCCCGCGGAACCGCAGCGTAATTTTGACTTTATCGCCCTCTTCGAAGAAGCGCCGGATCGCCCGCATCTTCACGTCGTAGTCGTGATCATCGATGCCCGGCCGCATCTTGATCTCTTTGATTTCGACGATCTTCTGGTTCTTGCGCGCTTCAGCCTGCTTTTTCTGTTCCTGGTACTTGAACTTGCCATAGTCCAGGATCTTGCAGACCGGCGGCTCAGCGTCGGGTGATATCTCGACGAGGTCGAGACCCGCGTCGGTCGCCCGCTGCATGGCATCGAGTTTGCTGACGACTCCGACGTTCTGTCCAGTCTCGTCGATCAGTCGTACTTCGCGGGCCCGGATCTGGTCGTTGATCTTGGGCCCGGATTGCTCGCGCGTAGGCGCGGCTCGCATTGGTTTGCGGATGGGTCGAACTCCTCTTGCTGTTTCAATGCCCGTTTTGGCGGTTTCTTCTTGCCGGCTGGCTTCATACCCCGATCCGGCAATCGCCGAAGAGAATCGAGAAGAAAAGGTTTCAAGTCAAGCCTTCACAGGACCCTACAACCCGACTTAACCATCGTTTTGTGGACGCGCGGCCACGTATCGAGCAGCCAGCCCCGTCCCAAGGATCTCGTCATACACCTGAAGCGTCTTCAGCCGCATCTGCCGCAGCGAAAACGATCCAGCCGCATGCGCCCGCGCTCTGAGACTCAATTGCGCCCGCGCCACCCGATCGAGACTGAGCGCCGCCAGCAGGGCTTCCGCCAGCGCCGCCGCGTCCCCGGGCGGCACCAGCCAGCCGGTCATCGAGCGCGGCCCGTGCTCGGGCGGCGACAGCACCGTCTCCGGCGGCGCCCCGATCCGCGTTGCGATCACGGGACATCCCATCGCCTGGCTTTCCACCGCCGTCCGCCCGAATGCCTCCGGCTCGATCGATGCCACGATGGATGCGTCCGCCGCCAGATACGCAGCCGGCATATCATCCACGTGCCCGACCAGCCGCACCCGCCCCTCGAGCCCGCCGGCCTTAATGGCCTCTCTCAGCCCCTCGGCGTAGGCATCCCGCCCCTGCGCGTCACCGGCGAGTGCAACGATCCCCTCGAGCCGCCCGTCAGCGTGCAGCCGCCGCGCTGCCTCCACGACGACATGCTGACCCTTCCAGTTGGTCAACCGGGCCGCCTGCAAAATGACACGCTGGCCGGGCGCCACGCCCCATGCCGACCTTAGGCGCTCCACCCGTTCGGCTGACACCGTCTCCGGATCGAACGCAGCGCCGTCCACGCCGCGATGGATAACCCGGATCTTCCCGTCTGGCGTGCCGTATCGCGACCGGATCAAATCGCGCGTGTATCCAGAGTTCGCGATCACCAGATCACCACGCGCCATCACGCTGTTGTAGAGCCGCTTCGGCGCCGAGGTCTCGTTGTACGCGCCGTGATAGGTCGTCACGAATGGCCGTTTCGTCACCCGCGCCGCTCTGAGCGCACTCCACGCCGGGGCCCGGCTGCGCGCATGCACCAAATGGATTCCATCCGCCTCGATCATCCTTGCGATGGCCGCGGCATTCGCCAGCAGCTTGGCCGGGTTCTTCGTAGCCGCGGGAAAGATCCTCACATCCGCGCCGGTGGCCTTCAGCCGTTCCAGCATGCGCCCGCCTTCGGTCAGCACGATCGCCCGCCCGCCGGCCACGATCACGGCCTCCGCGATCTCGATCGTCGAGAGTTCTGCGCCCCCCGTGTCGAGCTGGGGGATGATTTGCAGTATGGTCGCGGCACGATCGGCCAAGGGCGGCAGCTCCGGTAGCAAGTCACACGCGAGAAATGATAGGCACTCATAGGATGACCGGCACAGAACCGCAATTCATCGACGTCGGAACCGGCGACGCCCGCCGACGCATCGCCTATCGGCGAGAGAAGCACTCCGGTTCACCACGTCCCGGCCTGCTCTGGCTGGCAGGCCTTAAATCCGACATGGCCAGCACAAAGGCGTCGGCACTGGCGGATTACGCCGCAAAAGCCGGAGTCGACTGTGTCCGCTTTGATTATTCCGGACATGGGCTCTCCAGCGGGCCGTTCGAAGAAGGAACAATTGGGCGATGGCTTGAAGAAGCCGCCACGATCTTCCGGACAATTGCACCGGGTCCTCGGATCATCGTCGGCTCTAGCACCGGCGGCTACGTTGCTCTCCTCTTGCTGAAGTTCCTTCTGGAGAACGACCCCGCCGAGGCGCAGCGGATCACGGCACTCGTATTGATCGCGCCCGCTTGGGACCTCACCGAGGAGCTGATGTGGAACCGCTTTCCCGAAGACGCCCGCAAGGCCATTCTCACCAACGGTCAGTACTTCAAGCCATCGGACTATGGCGAGCCCTACACGATCACCCGTCGTTTCATTGAGGAGGGACGCCGCCACCTCCTTGCTGGCAAACCATTCGATCCGGGCCGGCCCATTCTCGTCCTGCAAGGCTTGCAAGACGACGTGGTCCCCGCGGAGCATGTCCGCGGTCTGGAGACCCTTCTCGACGGCGGCCACGTTCGCATCACCGAAGTCGCCGACGGCGATCATCGACTGTCACGGCCCCAGGACCTCGCCCTGCTTCTCCGGCTGATCGAAGAGGCCTCGACACGAGCCCTCATCGACTGATTGCAGCCTCCCGCAGCGGGTTTGCAACCAGCCCACGCAACACAGCGGCGTCCAGTGCCGCCGGTCCCGCCACTTCTGCGACGCTCTCCGGCACGATCCACGCGCGATACCCCTGCGCCACCACCGTGCGTCCGCACGCTAGTCGGGTCGCGATCACCCGGCACGAGGCATCGCCTGATACGGTCCGCGCCTCCCGACGGTCATGCACCAGAACTTTGAGGTCCACCGGCTGAATGGTCGGCACAGCACCCGTCAGCGTCACACCGCGAAAGACGCACGCGAGCTTTCCCCGACACGCCCCCGCCCGCTTGCCGAACGTGTTGCCCGGCCCGAGCGTCTTACGCAGCGCCATGACACGCGCGGGCGCGCCCGCGCCGTTCGAAACAAAACACGACGTGCCCTCGCAGATCACGGGATCAGCCGTCTTGTTGAAGCGCCGGATGCCCTTGGTTCCAGGCTCCATCACAAGCAGAATTGTAACTCGCGGATCGGCCGGCGCAGACGCAATCGGCGGCAAGGATGGAACCGGACGCCCCAGCGCCATAGGCGGCGGCAGGACGTGCACTGGCTCGCTCGCGATGTCCGTTGCCGGCTCGACTTGAGGAGCAACGACCGGTGGCGAAACAGCAGGAGTTGCCGGAGCAGGAGCAATCTCGCGCGCAACATCTGCTGGCTGCGTGGACGTTATGGGTGGTCTCACAACGATCGGTGCCGCAACCGGGCCCATTGAGGGCTTCGCCGCCTTGTCCGTGTTGGTCAGTGCTGGCTTGAACGACTTTTCTTCCGATGCGTCCGCCGCCTTGGCCTTGCGAGCGTCTTGCGCCCGCTTCAACTTGTCTGCAAGAGCAAGGGCCTCAGCCTCGCGCTGCGCCTCCATATCCTTGCGCCGCGCTTCAGCCTCAGCCACAGCGCGCCTCTCATCCTCCGCGCGCTCTGCTGCTTCCTGGCGCGCACGTTCCAGCATCTCAGCTTCATAATCTTTGCGATGCGGGTCCTGCGGCGACTCCGTCGACTTGGCAGAGCCTTCTGAAAAACGGTTGGCGATATCATGCGCCGCGTTTTCAGCCCTCGCCGGCATCGCAGCAATGAGAGCGATCAAGCCCGTCAAACCCAAACGTGCAATCGGCGACACCCGCATCTCGACCATCCGCCCTGCAAAACAGAGTTCTACATTCCAATCCAATTCTGGCAGGAAAGCGGATGTATTCTGAATGTTGGCTGAACGGACATCGCCGAAGTTTAGACGCCACCTTTGGCGATTGCGGCAAGACCTTCACGGTAGGTGGGAAAAGCGAGTTTTACGCCAAGATCATTTTTGATGCGGTCATTATGAACCCGCTTGTTTTCCGAATAGAAACTCCGTCCCATTTCCGAAAGCTGCGCCTCCTCGTAAGCAATTTCCTTGGGCGGCGGCAGGTTCAGAAGTTTAGCCGCGTA
Organism: uncultured Alphaproteobacteria bacterium; assembly: GCA_963708775.1. Lineage (GTDB taxonomy): Bacteria > Pseudomonadota > Alphaproteobacteria > Rhizobiales > Hyphomicrobiaceae > JAGVSR01. The sequence continues at coordinate 122,313 of CAVPTI010000010.1, forward strand.
GGCATTGACGTCCTGAGGCGGCGCCGGCTCGTCATCCGTTACGTTGTAGATCGCGTGCACATGCGGCCGCGATAACGCCGCAATCAAGGTCCGCGCAATGTCTTCGACATGGATGCGATTGAACACCTGATCCTTCTTCACCACCGATCGTGTGGTGCCCGTTTTCAGGCCGTCGATGGCGCTGCTGCCAGGCCCGTAAATTCCGGCCAGGCGAAAAATCTCCACTCGCTTGCCAGACGCTTTTGCGAAATCCAGCCACTGCTGTTCCGCAAGCGCACGCCGCCGCGACCGCTCCGATGATGGCGTGGCCGGCGTCGTCTCATCGACCCACCCTCCGGCATGATCTCCATACACCCCTATTGTCGAGAGATACCCGATCCACTCCGCATTCGATTGCGCGATATCGTCCCCGTGGTGCCGCAGAACCGGATCGCCGTCAGCATCGGGCGGCGCCGAAATCACAACGTGCGAGGCCCGCCGCACCGCGGGACCTGCACCCTGACTTGGCCCGGCCCCTTTGCTGGGGCTCAGTCCGTCGAAGACGAAGCCGGTATAGCCAAGGTCGTGAATGCGTTCCACGCCCTCATCCGATCGCGCAGTCCCGGCAATGTGCCAGCCCTCATCCTCGAGTTTCGCCGCCAGATGCCGCGCGCTATAGCCCAAGCCAAAACAAAAAAGCGTCGGCATCACATCAACTCCATCATCCATTCCGAACGCACGCTCTCATCGCGCTCGCCCTCGAAAGACCGCTTGAACTCTGCGCGCAACTCACTCTCGGTTGTGAGCCGCGCCAGCGCCCAAACAGCCATACCCCGCACTAAAGGTGATGCGTCATTGAGCAAGCGTCGGACGCTCTCAATCAAACTGGGATCGTCGGAATTGCCGGCGGCCACCAGCACATTGCGCACAAACCGATCCCTGCCGGTCCGCTTGACCGGCGTACCTGCGAAACGCACCCGGAAGGCCGCATCGTCCAAGCCCAGCAACTCACCCAGCGCAGGATTAGCCGTCTGCGCGCGGGCCGCGAAGCGCATCTCCCGTGAGGTCTCAGCGAACTTGTTCCAAGGGCAGACCGCCAGACAATCGTCGCAGCCATAGATGCGATTGCCCATCGCCGCGCGAAACTCCCGCGCGATCTGTCCTTTATGTTCAATGGTCAGATACGCGATGCACCGCCGCGCATCGAGTTGATAGGGCGCTGGAAACGCCGCTGTCGGGCAAACATCAAGGCACCGGCGGCACGATCCGCAGTGATCGGCTTCCGCATCATCCGGCACGAGTTCGGCCGTCGTCAGCAGCGCCCCAAGAAACAGCCACGACCCATGCGTGCGCGAGACGAGGTTGGTATGCTTGCCCTGCCAGCCGAGACCGGCCAGCGCAGCCAGTGGCTTCTCCATGAGCGGGGCGGTATCGACAAACACTTTCACATCCCCGCCCGTCGCCGACACCACATCGCGCGCCAGCTGCTTGAGTTTCGGCTTGAGGATCTCGTGGTAGTCCTTGCCTTGCGCATAGACCGAAATCGCGCCGCGCTCCCGCGTCTGCAACACCTCCAGCGGGTCGGTATCCGGCGCGTAGCTCATCGCCACCATCACCGCGCTCTTGGCTTGCGGCCACAGCGCCAGTGGATCGCCGCGCTGCTCCGAGCGCGTCTCCATCCAGTCCATATCGCCATGCCGGCCCGCCGCCAGAAACGCGCGCAGCCGTTCTCCCTGTGCACCGCCCTGCGCAAGCCGCGCAATTCCCACCGCATCGAACCCAAGTTCCACCGCCATTGCGCGAATGCGCGGTTCGACCCGTACATGCGGCTCAAGGACGGGGTTGGATGTCTGCAAGCGTTTCACATCAGAAATCGAGATCGACATAGGTTCGGTGCGGCGGCAGCCCCGTTAGCCGGTCGCTGAGCAAACTCCGAAAGGCCGGCCGCGACTTCAGCCGCATATACCAGGACTTGGCGGACGGATGCTGCTCCCAATCGACATCGCCGAGATAATCCAGCACCGACAAATGACCTGCCGCCGCCATGTCGGCGAAGCTCAACCGCGGCCCTGCCAGCCAGTCGCGGTTCAGCGCCAGATGATCGATATAGCGCATGTGGTATCGCAAGTTGTGCCGCACGGCGCGCAGCGTCTCCGCATCCGGCGGCGCGCCTTTCCCCGGCGCCTGCAAACTGATGATCTTCATGTCGATCAACTCGCGCGACACCTCCCGGTCGAACTTGTTGACGAACCAATCGACGAGCCGGCGGACCTCCGCGCGCTCTGCTGGCGTGCCCGGGAATAGCCCGCCATGTCCGGCATCACTCGTCTGCGCCAGCCCCTGCTCGTCGAGATACTCAGAAATCGCATAAGCGCCGGCCACGGCACCGCCCTGCGACGTGACAAGCACCGGCAATTCTCCCGCGGGATTGACCGCCAGCAGGCTCTCGCTCCAAGCCCAGGGGAGTTCGTCCTCCAGCTCCACATCCTGGCCCAGTTCGGCCAGTGCGATCCGAACGGCCCGGCTGCGAGGACAGAACGGGTAATGGACGAGCACAGTCATCGCCGCAATTCGACCAAGCCTTAAGTTGACAGGTCCCCTGCATCTACGCGAATCGGCAACACTTGTCGTGTTTATTGGCCCTGCGGCACCGGCGTCAGCACGCGACGCGGCCGCTTGATCGTAGGGATGGGCCTTTCGCATGGCGGCCGGCTCACCGGAAGGTGAGCGCGATGCGCAAGTCAAAAGCCGGAGGCTGAGCACAGGCATGGAAACGTGGCAGGCCGTTTTGCTCGGCATTCTCGAAGGCTTGACCGAATTCATCCCAGTCTCTTCGACGGGTCACGTCCTGCTCGCCGGCCACTTTCTGGGCGTCCATTCCCCGGGGCGGGCCTTCGAGGTGCTGATCCAGCTCGGCGCAATTCTCGCCATTCTGGCCGTTTACTTCGGCCGCCTCTGGGCCACGGCCGCAGCCCTGCCTTACAAGGCCCAGGCCCGCAGCTTTGTGCTCTCGGTCCTGATCGCCTTCCTGCCCGCCGCGGTTGTTGGCGCCGCTCTGCACGGATTTATCAAGAGCGTCTTGTTCGAATCGCCGGCTCTGATCTGCGTCATGCTGATCCTTGGCGGCTTCGTGCTCCTTGCGGTCGATCGCTTCGCCGTAACACCGCGCTACAAGGACGCCATGACCTTTCCGCCGAGCCTTGCCCTTAAGATCGGCTTGTTTCAGACGCTCGCCATGATCCCAGGTGTCTCACGCTCCGGCGCCACGATCGTTGGAGGACTGTTGCTTGGAGCAGACAAGCGCTCGGCAGCCGAGTTCAGCTTTTTCCTCGCCATGCCCACGATGGCCGGCGCCTTTGCTTTCGATCTTTACAAGAACTGGACGACGCTGGACCTCTCGAATACGACCCCGATTGTGGTCGGCTTCATCACGGCCTTCATCGCCGCGCTGACTGTCGTCCGCGTTCTGCTTGAGTTTGTCAGCCGCCACGGATACGCGCCGTTCGGCTGGTGGCGCATCATCGTTGGAACCGCAGGTCTAGCGGCGCTTTACGCGGGCCATTAAGCCTGCATCGCGGCTCAGGCCGCATGCGAAGCCACGGTCCCCGAAAGCAACCGCCGCAGCATCTCACCATCCGGCGCGCCGCGAAGCTGCTCCAGCGTTGCAGGCTCCCGAACTAATCGCGAGATCCGCGCCAGCGCCTTCAGATGATCCCCGCTCGCATGCTCCGGGGCCAGCAACAGAAAGATCAGGTCCACGTCCTGATCGTCCTGGCTGTCGAACGGGATGGGCTTGGCAAGCCGCGCAAAGACACACACGATCCGCGTCAACGCCTTGAACTTGACGTGGGGAATGGCGATCCCGCGTCCCAAGCCTGTGGAGCCCAGGCGCTCGCGCTGCAGCAGCGCATCGAAGATATCGCGCTGTTCAAGCCCTGTGATGAGTGCGGCCTTCATGGAGAGTTCATTGAGTGCCTGCTTCTTGCAGGTCACATCAAGCGAAGGAATGATCGCATCTGCGGACAGAATATCTGTCAGATCCATGTTTGGGTTCTTTCAATGGGGTGCGGCCGCTGCTGTCGTGATGCGCGCCGATCCTGCCCGAAGCCTCTTTTGATGCCCACCCGCTCGGGGCTCCCCCCGAGGATGTCCCCAGGGATGCCCCGGGATGCCTATGTCCCTCGTGCCGGGTTTATTCACCGGCGATACCACCGCCGGACTCATGCTCGCCTCGCACCCACTTTGGTCTTCGAGCTCAGCCATAATGGCATGGCCCAAAAACAACGGCTGCTCCATCATACCAGTTCCCTGCGCCGAGCCGTCAGCGTTTCACTGCAGCTGCGTAAACACGCTGATCAGCACGATCCCATAAGGACCCGCCGCGACCGCATCAAGGTTTAAGTTGTCTCTACGCCACCCACCCGATTGCCGACTTCGCTCCCCCACGAAGCCGCACAAAAAGCAGCAATTATAATCGGTTACGCGTAAGCCCCGCCGCGAAAATCCGACATCGCCAAACGCTAGTCTGTGTCGCGACGTCTGTCAAACCTTTGTCGAGTGTACAACCTTGTGCACAGCACAAAACCACGGCCTGCCGAGGTGACCCGCCATCTCGTACCCCTTAAACGCGAGCAGCGCGCTCCATCCGCTTGTCGCGGCGCCGCTGCACGGAGGACGGGATCCGCATCGCTTCCCGGTACTTGGCGACCGTCCGCCGGGCGATATCGACACCGTCACCCTTCAACCGCTCGACGATCATGTCGTCGGACAGGACCAAGTTCGGCACTTCCCCGTCGATCAACTGTTTGATCCGGTGCCGGACGGCCTCCGACGAATGCGCCTCGCCTTCCCCATCTGCGGAAGCGATGGAGGACGTGAAGAAGTACTTCAACTCCAGAATGCCCCGCGGCGTCGCGATGTACTTATTCGAGGTGACACGCGACACGGTCGATTCGTGCATCGAGATCGCATCGGCCACGGTCTTCAAATTCATCGGCCGCAGGTACTGCACGCCGTGGGTAAAGAACGCGTCCTGCTGGCGCACAATCTCCTCGGCCACCCTCAGAATTGTGCGCGCACGTTGATCGAGGCTCTTCACCAGCCAGTTCGCGGTCTGCAGGCACTCGAGAAGATAGCCCTTGTCCTTCTCGTTGCGAGCTGTCTTCGAAACCTTGGCATAATAGACGCGATTGACGAGCACGCGCGGGAGCGTGTCGGAATTGAGCTCGATCAGCCAGCTCCCGTCGTTCCCCGCCCGGACGAGAATATCGGGCACCACCGGCTGCATCTGCACCGACCCGAACCTCAGGCCCGGCTTCGGGTTGAGCGTTTTGATCTCGCCGATCATCTCGGCCAGTTCGTCTGCATCGACGCCGACGGCCCGCCGCAGCGCCGCAAAGTTGTGCGTCGCAAGCAGTGTGAGATTATCAAGCAACGCTGCGATTTGCGGGTCGTACCGGTTTTGCTCTTTCAGCTGCAGCGCCAGACATTCGGCGAGCGATCGCGCACACACGCCAACAGGCTCGAAGCTCTGCAAAACGCCGAGCACCCGCTCGACCATGCCTTCAGGCGCCGCAAGCTTAATGGCGATGTCTCGAAGATCGGCATGCAAGTAGCCGGCCTCGTCGACGGTATCGATCAGATACTGCGCCACCAGCCGCTCGGCGGGATCGCGGATCGCGAGCGCAACTTGCTCAACGAGGTGCTCTCGGAGCGAAATGTCCGCCGTTGCATAGGCTTCAAGATTGCTATCCTCATCCTCGAACGATGAGCCGCGCTGCTTGACCTGCGACCATTGAGAGCCATTGGGATCAGGCCCGTCGGAAGGCGCCGCATCGGGATAGACATTTTCGAACTCGGTATCGAAACTGTCGGTGGCATCCGCCGCGGTCGGCTTCTCCAGGTCGAGCCAGTCGTCGCTCTCACCGCTGTCACTGGTAGCAGCGCCATCGACGGCGTCGCCACCGGTCTCGCGTCCGTCATGTTCCGTGACGACCGGGGCATCAGGCACCGCATCTTCGATTTCGAGCAGCGGATTGCGTTCCAGTTCGCCTTCGATGAACTGGCTGAGTTCTAAATTCGAGTATTGAAGCAGCCGAATGGCTTGCTGCAGCTGGGGTGTCATCACCAACTGCTGGCCTTGCCGCATCTCTAATTTTGTCGAGATCGCCATGACTTCTTCGAGGCACCACTACGAAACGCGCGTCGCGATCCTTAATCAACGCCCGTTAACGAACATATCTCCCAGATACACTTTCCGGACGTCCTCGTTCTCTATGATTTCCGAAGGCTTACCGTGTGTCAGAACCTGACCATCGTAGATGATGTAAGCCCTGTCGATAAGGCTCAGTGTCTCGCGCACGTTATGATCCGTGATCAGGACCCCGATGCCACGGTCCGTCAAATGCCGGACGAGTTCCTGAATATCGCCCACCGCGATAGGGTCGATGCCCGCAAACGGCTCATCCAGCAGGATGAACGAGGGCCGTGACGCCAGGGCGCGAGCAATTTCGCAGCGCCGCCGTTCCCCGCCGGACAATGCGATTGAGGGCGACTTGCGAAGCCGCGTGATGCGGAACTCTTCCAAGAGGCTATCGAGTTGTTCTTTTCGGCGGCGCTTGTCTGGCTCGACGAGTTCGAGAACCGCCATGATGTTGTCTTCGACCGAAAGTCCGCGAAAAATGGAAGCTTCCTGCGGCAGATAGCCGATGCCAAGGCGCGCCCGGCGGTACATGGGCAGCCGTGTCACATCCCGGCCATCGATCGTGATGCGCCCGTCATCCGCGGGAACAAGTCCCGTGATCATGTAGAAAACCGTCGTTTTGCCAGCACCGTTCGGTCCGAGCAGCCCCACGGATTCGCCGCGCCCGACGGCGAGGCTCACGCCCTTCACCACTTGCCGCTTCCGATAGGCTTTCTTGACGTCGACGACCGTCAGCCAGCCTTCGCCGCCGATCGAGGGGTCGACAGCTTCTGCATCGGGGTCATGCCGGCCATACGCTTCGGCGTTTGCGTCTGAAAACCCATTTTGAATACCGTTCTTCGCACGCCGCCCCGGCGCCTGCGGTTTGAACAATCCTGTGAGCGACGTGATCTTCACGAAAAGGATCCTGTTGGAGGTCTTTGCCTGCGCTCACGGGCGAGGGGCTGTTGGCTGCGTTTCTGAACTCCAGCCTGAAGCGTCAGTGCCGGGCTGAGCCGCCGTCGGTTTGGTTTTTGATGACTTCTGACCTGCACCCTGAGCCTTGCGTAACTCGTCGGGAAAAAAGATAGCGCTCGGCCGGCCACCGGTCGAGCGGCCCTGGACCTCGCTTGACCACCCGTCCGACGGCTTGGACACGGCCTTGACGGCCGACGTATCGATTGTCGCCTTGCCCGACGCCATGTCGATCACAAGACGGTTGCCGCGTACAACAGTCCCCTGTTGCGACAACTCGACGTCACCCGTCACGGCGACGCTGTTTGTCTTCGCCTCATAGCGTGCGGTGGTGCCGGTGACCTTGCGTCCATCGGCCGTCGTCACGACCACCCCGCCGTCAGCCTCGATGCGCTCGAGTTGACTGCTGCCGCCGCTCGACGGCTGTTCAGTTCCGGCATTCATATCCGCTAAACGCGCCGATCCCGTATAGCTGGCCCGGATTTGCGGCGACCGCATCGTCACCTCACCCTGCTTTGTAATCACGTCGCCGCGAAAGATCGCCAGTCGCACCGTATCATCCACATCGAGTGAATCCGCCTCGACATCGAGCGGCGCTCCGGGTGACGTTTTGAACTGCGCAAGTCCCGCAGCACCCTTGGCCTCGGTTTCAGGCGGCTTCTTCGTTCCTGGATTTTTTTGGACGAAGCGCGCGGTGATGCGTCCCGGTCCGCTTCCTGCCATTGGCGGTGCCGTAAGAGACGATCGGCCGGCAGCGCGATCGATGGAGAGCCGGCGGCCCTTCAAAACCGTCTCTCCGTTGATCACGACGACGTCGCCGGTCAGTACCGCACTATCCCGTGCCTGATCGAGTTCGACGCGCTCTGCCGTCACACGGCGATCGGGAACTGACGTCATGATGATGTTGCCCTCGAGCAGACCCGTCTCGGCCTGCGCATCGAAGAGTGCTCCGTCTCCGGTTACGCGATCACCATTGTCCCGCGTCATCACAAACGGCCCCTTGGCGGCAATCCGCGTCAGCTTTCCGCCAGCGGTACCCGACGCGGCTTGTGCACCAGGCATGCCCGATCCACCTTCGTAGAACGCCGTTATCTCAGGCGTTTCCATGGCGGCGCCAGCCTGAACGGCGCGCACATTACCGGTAAAAATCGCGCGTTTATCGAGGTCCTGGATATCGAGCCGTGCCGACGTAATCTCGACCGGACCATCCGAACTGCCCAGCAGCGCCGCAGTACCCTTCGGCTTTGCGGCACTGGGATCCGCGGGCGTTTTCGTTGAGGGCACGAGCCGTGCGACGACCTCCTCGACGAACGTCACTTCGCGAAGCTTTTGCCGGATCTCCAGCCGTTTTGCCGTCACCGACCCGGCGGGAAAGCCGACACGAACGGGATCATCGCTGTTGATGCGTCCTTCTCGCGTGCGCACGATCGCGCTCGTTAGATCCGCCGAAAACCCGTTGTCCGACCGGATCTCGATCTTCTCCTTCAGGTCGAGCACGTTTTCCTTGTGATTGAACACACCGCTCACGGCCGTCAGCTTCGTCGCCGTCTTATCCTTCGCAACAAGATCGCCGGTGATACTTTCGAGTTCGATGAAATCCGTGCGGTCGAAGTTCTGCCGCGCCCGCGCCGCCGCTACACGATAGGTCCCGCCATCCTCCGTCACGCCGTCATATTTGGGGTTCTGCATTGACAGATCCTGCGGCGTGATCCGCGGGATCGCCACTTCGGGAAGCCTACTCAAAAAACCGCCTGATCCGACGAGCGCGCCGACATAGATCGCGCACATCGCCACCCCCGAGATCGGCAACGCCAGCCGCAAAATTTTCACGAGCTTGGTGTGGCGCCGTGCCTTGCGGAACCCGTCGCTGCGGTCTGTCGCCAGCACGATTCCCGAGCCGCTCGCGCGGCCGCCACCCGTCAGGGAGCCATGCGTGCGATCGGCCTCGAAGGTCATCACCATGGATATGGAACGGTCCGCAACTGGGGTGGGAATGCGCTGCGACGCACACTCGCCGCCAATTTGGGTGAGATTGGGACTGCGCTCAAGCCAAACACCCGCGGCAAACCGCGCGCCCGACCTCGAAAAAGCAAGCTAGGACAGACACATCAGGGTCACCGGTACACCAGAGCAACACCTAGTGGGCGAAGATATCGTCCTCTGGGAATCCAGTGAGATCGAGCCGAGCCCGCACCGGCAGGAACTTGAACGCCGCCTGCGCGAACTCCGTCCGCCCCTCGCGCGCCAGCATCGCGTCCAGGCGATCCTTGATGGCATGCAGATGCAGCACGTCATGCGCCGCGTACGCCACCTGCTGCTGGGTCAGCTCCGCGGCTCCCCAATCCGAGCTTTGCTGATGCTTCGACAGCTCCAAACCCAGGATCTCGTGCGCCAACTCCTTGAGCCCGTGCCGATCCGTATAGGTCCGCGACAGCTTCGACGCGATCTTCGTGCAATAGACAGGCGCGGTCATCACGCCCAGCGCATTATAAAGCGCTGCAATATCGAACCGTGCATAGTGGAAGATCTTCAGCACGCTCTCATCGGCCAGCAGCGCCTTCAACCGCACCGGCTCGGGACCACCCTTCAGGATCTGAACGACGTGCGCCGTCCCGTCTCCCGCCGACAGCTGCACCACGCACAACCGATCGCGGTGTGGGTTGAGCCCCATCGTCTCGGTATCGATGGCAACGGACGGGCCGAATCCGACATTCGCAGCCAGATCACCTTTGTGCAGCTTGATGACGGGAGCACTCATCGGAGACCTCATGTTGCGGGCGGGTTGTCTCCGCCGGCACCGGCTCCGCAGCGGTCCACCGATCTGATGCCGAGCCGCACCGTATCAGGAAGGTGCGAACGAAAGTGGTGCCCAGAAGAGGACTCGAACCTCCACGCCTCGCGGCGCTAGTACCTGAAACTAGTGCGTCTACCAATTCCGCCATCTGGGCAACATCCGGCAGGAGCATGGCGTTTAGTGGCACCGGGACACGTTGTCAATTGCGCCTGCGCCGACTAAACAGCGACGCCGCCGTACCGATTGAGGTCAGCGTCGGCGACATACCAAAAGGGCACGCAACGCCATGGCTCAGGCACCGAGCGCATCAGGTCTCGTTACCATCTTCGGCGGCTCCGGCTTTGTCGGGCGCCACACGGTCCGGGCCCTCGCCCAGGATGGTTGGCGCGTCCGTTCCGCGACCCGCCGTCCCGACCTCGCCGGACATCTTCAACCGATGGGCGTCGTCGGCCAGATCCACGCGGTCCAGGCCAATCTCCGCTATCCGGCGTCCGTCGCGGAAGCCGTCAAAGGCGCCGATGTCGTGATCAATGCGGTCGGCGTCCTCGCCTCCACCGGCAAGCAAACGTTCAACACCATTCACGACGAGGGGGCCCGCACCGTCGCCAAAGCCGCCAAGGCAGCCGGCGCCCGTACGTTCGTGCATATCTCCGCAATCGGCGCCGACGCGCGGTCGAACTCTAAGTACGCTCGCTCCAAAGCCGAGGGCGAACGCGCGGTCCTCGAGGAGTTCCCCGGTGCCGTCATCCTTCGCCCGTCCATCGTATTCGGCCCAGAGGACGAGTTCTTCAATCGTTTCGCTGCAATGGCACAGATGTCGCCATTCCTGCCGCTAATCGGCGGCGGCAAGACGAAGTTCCAGCCCGTCTACGTTGGCGACGTCGCCGCTGCCGTGAAAGCCGTGCTCGATGGCAAAGCCAACCCCGGGGCAATCTATGAATTGGGCGGCCCGGAAGTGCTGTCCTTCCGCGAGCTGCTTGATCGCACGCTTCAATACGCCGGCCGCAATCGCTTTTACCTGGGATTGCCATTCTGGGCCGCAAAGCTCCAGGCCATCGCAACCTCGCCACTTCCCAATGCGCTCCGCCCCGTGACGCTCGATCAGATCCGCCTGCTTCAGCGAGACAACGTCGTCAGCAAATCAGCGATTGACGATGGCCGCACACTCGCGGGCCTCGGCATCCTGCATCCGCACTCGGTCGCATCGATCGTCCCGTCCTATCTCGAGCGCTTCAAGCCAAAGGGACAGTACGCCTCATATCGTGGCTGAGCGCCGGAACCAGTTGTCAAAAAAGCCCTGACCTTTCGGCCAGGGCTTCACAACACTTCAATTGATCGGTCGATCAGTGAACGCTGGCGATGGCCAGTTCACCGTCCATCGCATGGCTGAGCGCAGCCTGACGCGAATCCGTGAGAGCGATCGGCGTTCCGTCTGCCGCATGCAGAGCGAACAATCGCACCCCGGCAGGTAATCCTTCGATCGCCGGAAACAGCTGACGCGCTTCCTCGACGTCGAGTACTTTAATATACGCCACCTCGCCTCCGCCCAGCCTCGCGAGTTCGATCTCGCTCATCACAGGCGGTGCGGCTGTCGCAGAGGGCCGCGACTTCGTCTTCTTCCCGGGTGCATTATTCATGACGCACAATCCTCCTCGAGGAGAGCTGGTAGGACGTCACGTGAAGGTGCGTTTTCCATGACGCTCTTTGGAGAAACCCCCAAAAGAGGCCGAAGTTCACGCAGTTCTTTGATCGTCCTACGATTCAAACGGCTTGGCTGTAGCGGCTCAGCACCTATCGGGCCTTTTTCTCGGCACCGATCTCGATCTTTCGCACAAATCGTTCAGGCTCGTGCCGCACGAGATCTATGGAGAGCAGGCCGTTTTGCAGATCTGCCGCGCGCACCTCTATTCCGTCTGCAAGCAGAAAAGCCTTGCTGAACTGACGGGCCGCAATTCCGCGGTAAAGGTAGTCGCGCTCTTTTTCGTCCTGGGCCTTCCCCCGCACGATCAGCTGCTTGTCCTCGAGGCTCACGTCGAGGTCGTCCCGCGTGAAGCCTGCGACAGCCAGAGTAATGCGTAGGACCTCAGGCCGGCTGCCGTCACCGGCGATGCGTTCTATGTTGTAGGGAGGGTAACCGCCACCGGCACTCTTGCCGGCACGCTCGATCATCCGCTCGATCTCTTCGAACCCCAGAAGCAAGGGGTTCGAGAGCATGGTCATTCTGGTCATTCGTCGTTGGTCCTTTTCAAGAAGCGACCTTGTTGCGAACGGCCCGCCTGTGCGGCACCGCAGTATGCGAGATATGGGTCGGGAAGGATCGGGCTTCAAGCCGTCTTACACAAGCTTAACGATCGCCCAAGTTCGGCGACACTTGCCATATAGGCATTGCCCTCCACTTCAAAAGGACGTCTGCTAACATGCTGCGTTTGATGGTTTATCCGCTCGTTCTCGCCGCGCTTTGGGCGGCCCCGGCTTTGGCTGAAGCCCCAGCCAATGACAAAGCGACGCTGTCGTCGACGAAAGTCGATCTCACGCCCGAGGAAGTCGCTGAACGCGAAGGCCGCCGTGCTTGTAAGGCCGCGATGTGTGCCGCCTTCCACAATCCGGCAAACGGCCAGAATGTGGCCTGTGCCATCAAGAAGAGCTTCCGCAAGGAACAGCTGCAGAAGATCGTTTCCAAGGCGAAAGTCTCATGGCCGTGGGGCCGCGTGGTCTGCGACGCAGATCTGAAGGCCGACCGCGACGTTCTCTCGAAGGCGCTGACCTCCGATAAACAGGTCGTCAAATTCGCACCTCACAAAGTCTCGTGCAGCATCGATCACGAAGGCGAGGCACCCTCGAAGATCACCGCAGAAATGACGCCTGAGATCACCTTTGAGAAGGGCAAGGCCACGAAAGCGGTCATGAACTGGGGCAAGGTCGAAGGTCCTACGCTCGTCAAAGGCATGATGTGGACGGCGACCGCCACAGACAACACCGTCAATGTTCTGGGTTCCATGATCGTGGACGACATGAACGACTTCGTCACCGCCAAGTGCGACGAGGTCAAGCTCGACTGGCAAGGCAAGTAGCCGGCTTCGCGATTACATTTCGCGCGGAGCGTTGGGATCCGGCGCTGTGTCCGGCGCAGCTTTAGGCTGCGCATCCGGTTTGGCTTCGGGCGTCGTCGTTTTACCGCCCTTGCTCTCGCCTTCGGCCGCTTCCAATGCCTCTTCGGTCGCCTGCTTGGCCTTGTCGAGAACTTCGCTGGTCGCCTGCTTGGCTTTCTCCAGTGCGTCGATCGTCGCTTCCTTGGCCTTGTCGATCGCAGGACCCGCATTCTGCTTCGCCGCGCTCAACGCCTTCTTGAACGCTTCGCGGGCCTTCTCGATAGCTTCGACGGCCGCTTTCTTGGCTTCATCGATGGCCGCGTTGGTCTCGTCGACACTTTTGTCGATCGCGTCTGCGTTCACCGGGCGGCACAGGAGTGGGTTCACCCGCCGCTGGCGGAGGCGCGGGCGCGGGCGCCGTTTCCTGAGCACTCAAAGGCAGGGCAGATCCCGCGGCCACGACGGCAGCGGCGAAAATCATCACAGCGAAACGCATCCTGCACCTCCATGAAAAGCGGCCTGACCTTATATAGGCATCAAACCCTCGCACGGCAAAAAGCAGCGCTTAACCTCGCTGTCGCAAGAATGGGAGACCCGGCCATGGGATCATCAGTGAACGAGCCCGCACCCAACGCCTGCCGCGTTATCCGCGCAACCGACACCTACGATGGAAAGCAGGGCCTAACGTACGTCTGTGGCATCGCCGCCGAAACGGTCGGCTCCAAGGGCATCTGCATGCACTTGCTCACGGTTCCGCCCGGCGGCCGAGCCAAGGCCCACCTGCACGAAAACCACGAAACGGCGATCTATGTTCTCGATGGCGAAGCCGTCACCCTCTATGGCGAGCGCCTCCAGCACCACATCCACACCCGCAAGGGCGACCTCGTCTATATCCCTGCCGGCGTGCCGCATTTGCCGGTGAACATCAGCGACAAACCCACGTCTGCGGTCATCTCCCGCACCGACCCCAACGAACAAGAAAGCGTCGTCTTACGCCCGGATCTGGAGCCTTACGCGGAGGAAAAGATCGCGTCCCTGCGCGCTGCGCGCATGGCGGTCAACTCGACCTAAGGCTGTGGACGACTTCGGAAGCCTTGTTTTTCGCTTTAGCGACTCCATATACCATCCAGTCAGATGGTGCATGGATGGCGAGGACGACGATGAACCAATTGGTTCGGACGCGAACGGACAGCGAGAAGATCACCCTGAACCTGGGCTTTGTTGATCTGGGCCAGATCGACCTGCTGGTTAAGGACGGTTTCTACGCCAACCGAACCGACCTCATTCGTACCGCTATCCGCAATCAACTCGACCGGCACGAGGACGTTCTGAAAAAGAGCATCGTCCGCCAATCCCTCGATCTCGGACTTCGGCACGTCACCCGTCAAGAACTGGAAGCCGTTCGGGCAGCGGGACACCAGCTTGAGATCAACGTACTGGGACTTGTCAGCATCGCCACCGACGTCTCACCCGAACTTGCCCTCGAAACGATCGCCTCGATTGCCGTTCTCGGCGCTCTGCATGCAAGCGCCGAAGTGAAATCCGCCCTGGCGGATCGCATGCGGTGACCCTTCATCGAAACGTCGCTCCATCGCGGCGGCCGGACCACGTCCGCCCGCCCGATCAACATTGTCGAAAGGACTCCCCGCGATGACAAAACCGATTCCGGAAGAGATGGCGCAGGCGGTTCGCCTCACGCGATCGGGCCGTCTGACCGAAGCCACGGACTTCATCCAGCGTCTGCTCCGGGGTCGGCCCTCGCCCGGTTCGAGTGACGAGACCGGTGGTGAAACGCGCTCGCCGCTGACGATCGATCTGACGGCCGACGACATCACTGCGTCAGCGTCACGGGAAGCGACCGCAACACCGCTTGAGCCGGCACCGAGCCCCGCATCACCCAAGCCGGAAGCCTCATCGCAGCAAGGCTCCGCTCGTATCTTCGAAGGGCTGCAATCCCTCACGGCCGGATTGTACAAGGCAAAGCATGCGGCGCCGTCCGATTTGGCGCCCGTCGCCGGTGCCTTCGTCACGAAATCCATGAGCAACGCCGCCGGCAAACGCGATTACAAACTCTATATCCCCAGCGTTGCCGGTCGCTCGTCGCACGAGCCGCGCCCCCTTATCATCATGCTACACGGCTGCACCCAATCGGCCGATGACTTCGCCGCAGGAACGCGCATGAATTTTGCCGCTGAAGGTCACGGCTGCTTCGTCGCCTACCCCGAGCAGATCGCTGCCGCGAACGCCTCGAAATGTTGGAACTGGTTCGAAAGCAAGCATCAGTCGCGCGGCCAGGGTGAACCATCGCTGATTGCCGGCATCGCACAGCAGATCTTGAAGGATCACAGCATCGATCCACGACGGGTTTATATCGCTGGTCTCTCGGCAGGTGGCGCGGCCGCCAGTGTCGTCGCTGAAGCCTACCCTGATATCTTCGCCGCTGCCGGCGTACATTCAGGGCTGGCCTGCGGCGTGGCCCGCGATATGCCGTCGGCCTTCGCGGCCATGCAGGGACGGCATGGGCCTTACACCCCCACCCGCGAGACACTCATCCCCACAATCGTCTTCCACGGCGATGCGGACAAAACGGTGCATCCGCGAAACGGCGCTGATGTCGTGGCCGGGGCGGCCGCTGGCAACACGTATCCCCGCGAGGTCGAGCGCGGCACCTCGCCCGGCGGCAGAAGCTTTACCCGCTCGATCCAGCGCGACGGCCGGGGCCAAAGCGTCATTGAGGATTGGGTTATCCACGGGGCGGGCCACGCCTGGTCCGGCGGCAGCCCGGCGGGCTCCTTCACCGATCCGCGCGGTCCTGATGCCACCGCCGAAATGCTTCGCTTCTTCCTTGCCCACGCGAGGTCCGAATAACACCCGCCCTCCGAACGGAACTGGCCCGGAGGTGGAGCGTTGCAGTGTGCCCGGGCTACAGGTGAGGTGTACAATGCGAATGTTTATCGGCACTGCAGGGCTCTGCTTGGGCCTCGCACTTCTGGCGTCGCCGGCCTCGGCCGCCGTTGTCTGCAACGAAGACGGCGACTGCTGGCGCGTAAAACAAAAATACGACTACAAACCCGAATGGCGCCTGCGCATCTACGACGACAACTGGAAGTGGTCCGACAACGACAAAAACAAATACCGCTGGCGCGAGACCCGCGACGGTCGCGGCTATTGGCGTAACGGTGTTTGGATCGAGTTCTAGACTGTCGGTCCGCATCAGCATTGGGCCAGGACCATCGCCCGCATTTGAGCATGCGGGTGATTCCCTTGTCGTTACTGGTGGTCGCTCGTGCTAGACTTTGGATCTGACCAAGTTACGGAGGGCCATCATGCAGTTCACCGTAGGCCTTAAACTGAATGGGCGAGCGCGGCACGTCACAGCCGAAGGTCACGACGCACTGGCTGCCGCCCAGAAGGTCAAGATCGAACATCCCGATGCGAGCATCACCTATGTTCGCCCAATGAACCGCCGCGGCGATGCCCGCCACCCGGCCGCTTCGATCGAACCTGACTTGAACTGATTTGTCTGGCGCCATTGCCGCTTTAGCGCTCTCACTTATCACGAGCCGACGTCATCGCGCTCCTTGCCGCTAGCGCCAAGCTCGCATCACAGTCGTTCCTTCAAGCCGGTTCCAGACACTTCATTTCCTGAACTTCGCTCGGCAGCTTCTTGAAGAAATCGACGAGTTTTTCATACGAGCCGGCGCGGAGCGTCGCCTTGCGCCATGCCATATAGATGGTCCGGTAGATTTGGCGGTCCTCCAAGTTCAGCACCGCGACATCTCCATCACTGACGAGTTCACGGTTCGTGTACAGACCCGGCATGAACGTAACGCCAAGCCCCATGATGACCATCTCGCGAAGCATGTCGAGGCTGGTCCCCTCGAAGTCAAAGCGAAGTTTGGCGCCCAGCTTCCTCGCATAATGGCAACACTCCATCGTGGAGTTTGTGAGCAGGTCCGAGCGTGAGCAGGTCTCGTCCCTTCAGATCAGCGAGCGAGACTTTGTTCGACTTTGCCAGCGCATCGTCCGCGCCAACGACGAGATTGAGCGGCTCGCGAAAGAGAGGAATGGCCACGATATCGCTCGATTGAGACGGCGACAGCGTGATTATCAAATCGTCTTGGCTATCAGAAAGCGTCTTGAAGAGATTGCCCGGCAAATCTTCGCGCACATGAAGTCGAAGCTGCGGATAGGCGCGGTGGAGGCGAGGTGCGGCGTATTTGAAAAGGTACGGGCCGATCGTCGATGGTACCGCGAGCCTCAGGTACCCGGACAGTTTGTTGTTCTGGAAGCTGGCAATCGCCCGAATTTCATTTGCGTCGCGCAACATTCGGCGGGCGATTTCGACCACCTGGACCCCTGCAGGAGTAAGAATGGCGCCCGACGAAGAACGTTCGACAAGTTGAAACCCGAGACGTTCTTCTAGCGCCTTGAGTTGCTCGCTGAGCGTCGGTTGGGTCGTATTCGTTCGCTCCGCCGCTCGCCGAAAGTGCTGTGTATCAGCAAGCGCAACAAGATACTCAAGTTGCCGTAAGTTTGGCACGCACGCCCCCTTTTCATCGCTTATCCATGTACAATCCCATTGCTCCATATTGTGAACAGGATGCGGCCCGACAATAGGGTGCGCGACGAGGTAGCACCACGTTGCAAACCATAGAGGAGTCCACTTATCTATTTGGAAAGGTCAAACAGGTCGGCCATTCGAGACTTCACGTTGAAAATGAAAGGATTATTCGCGTCCACGATGACACGAACGCTCGCAGAACGACCGGGGGAGCTATGATCGGAAACATCCGAGCCGCTATGCGGCTAGATCGCTTATGCCGATCAATGAACGAGACAAAGCTCATCGCCCAATCCCTAAAGTATAAGAGAATCAGATTTCTACCGGGCGTCGATGAGTATTCATAACCGCACCTGGAGCACGGTTCGGACGTGCGCCGTGCTTGATGAGCGACCGACCGCTCCCATGTGTCGGCTCACGGCCTGCTCGACCAACACCCCCACATGAGCGCCTGACGCCCACTTTTGCAAACCCTCTCAGAACCAACAGCGGAACTCGATGCCCTATCGACCGGACCAAGACCAGCGCACTTGGAGCGAAATCGTTCGACCTGCAATCCGCATGGTCAGCCTTGACGGACGGGAAATTTTCATCCTGCTTGTCTATACGATTGCGCTTGGCCTCGTTTCGGCAGTTGTGCCCCTCGCGTCGCAAATTCTCGTCAACCAAGTGGCCTTTACCGGCGCGACACCTCCGATCCTCGCGTTGTCGGTCATTATGCTTGGCGTTCTCCTTGTCGGAACCTTCATCCGACTGTTCCAGATCCGCGTCGCGGCCTTGATCGCCAAAAGAACCTTTGTTCGAACGGCGATCGAAGGCACGCGATCTCTCCTGGACAGTCCGTCACAAGCTTACGAGTTCGACGATCGCGAAGTTGCCAATCGTTTCTTCGACGTCATGACGTTTCAAGTCGCGTTTTCGGTCTTGGCGTCCGAAGTTTTGGGAGTGCTTGTAGTCAGTGCTGTCGGCATCGCGATCCTGGCACTCTATCATCCGCTGTTCTTTTCCTTCAGCATTATCGTAGCGCTGACCTGCATCTTGATTATCGGGCTTTCGGCCAAACATGGCGTTGAGCGCGGCGTTCGTCGATCCAGTGAGAAGTACCGCGTCGCATTCTGGCTGTCGCAGGTTGCAGAAAACCGCTCAATGCTGCGCCAGAGCGACAACAATCGCATTGTCCACTCGATGACGGACGAACTCTCGACCGAATATGTCCGCAGCTACTTCGACTACCTTCGCGTGTTGCTGTGGCAGAGTGGAGCACTGTTCCTGATTCAGGCCTTTGCCAGCGCGGCCTTCTTCGGCGTCGGCGGCTGGCTCGTCATCAACGGTCAGCTCAATCTGGGACAGCTCGTCGCAGCCGAAATCATCGTTCTGTCGAACATGACGGCACTGACGCGCTTTTATTTTTACCTCGACAGCTTTTACGAAACCGTCGTTGCTGCAGGCAAGATAAGCCAGCTGACAGAAATCAACGAGGGTGAGCCAACGCGAGTGGCTGCGAGACCCGCGAAGATTCGAGGGCTTACCCTGAACTCTGGCTTGTTGTGGGAACCCCTCGAACTCAAGAGCGGCGACGTCATAGCTTTGCGCGGACCTTCGCGCCGGAACTGCAGTGTCTTCCTTCAACGGATCGCAGCCTCAGATCGTTTCGACGATGTTACGCTGAAATGGAATAGCGAAGCCTCAATCAATCGCGAAAGCGCGCCAGACCAAGTTCTGTTTTCTGGCCCGCCCTGCTGTCCTACGCATGACGCTGGCAGAAAATCTGTCTCTGTTGAGCGATGCGGATACGCTAAATGCTGCTCGCTCAACTGTTCTCGATAATCCACTGCTGCGTCCGGCCGAACAAACAGATGCTGACCATGTGCTCAATGACGTTGAGATGAGTATCTCCGACCGCGCGCGCTACGCCGTCGCCAGAACCTTTATGAGCAATCGCCCCATCGTACTCATCGATATGTTCTTCAATCTCATGGAGGCGGACGACCAGATCACGTTCATCCGAGAGTTCAAGACTCGCTTTCCTGAACGCATCCTAATGATCAATTCGTTCGACACCTCCATTGATCCCTACATTACCCGTGCTGTGAAGATCCGAGGGACCGACGCATGACTCCGGCTTATCTTTCGCAATCACTAGCGTACCGGATGCTCAGCACCCCGTGGGCGATCCGCAGATCGATACAGATGATTTTGGCAACGGCGACGCTCATCATTTTAGCGGTGCTTTTCATTCCATGGCAGCAAACGGCTGTCGGTGACGGCCGCGTGGTTGCATTTGACCCCGCCGAGCGGCTGCAAATCATCACAGCTAACCTGGATGGCAGCATCGAGAAATGGTTCGTGCGCGAAGGAGATCGAGTCAAGAAAGGGGACGTTGTTGCACGCATGGCAGATAACGACCCCGACATCTTGACCCGCTTGAGAAGGGAACGCGAAGCGCTCGCGCGCGAGATCACCGCCCTGGAACTGTCCGTAACATTGGCCAGCAAAAATCAGGAACGCCAAAAAGCGCTGCAGAAGAAAGAGTTCTCGAGCGAGTTCAGTGTCGAACAAGCACGAGTTACAGAGGCGCGGGCCCAGAAAGACCTCGCGGACGCCGAAGGACGTCTTGCGCGGCTCGACACAATAATCGCGCGGCAGATGACGCTTGAAATTCGGGCGCCGCGGGATGGAATTGTCCAAAGCATTCTCGCTGGAGAGAACAGCGGCCTGCTGAAATCGGGCGTTGCCATCGCGCATATTGTCCCGGATACAGATGACAGGACCGTGGAGATCTTCGTCAATGGCGTCGATCTGCCCTTCCTTCGAGTTGGACAGGACGTCCGCCTGCAATTCGAAGGATGGCCCGTACTGCAGTTCTCAGGGCTGCCGGAAATCTCCACCGGAACGTTTCTTGGAACCGTCAATTTTATCGATCCATCCGACGACGGCCAGGGGCGTTTTCGGCTGATCGTCAAACGGAAGGAAGGTGCTATTTGGCCGACGCCGCAACAGTTGCGGCAAGGCGTGCGCGCCCGCGGCTGGGTACAAATGAACCGCGTGCCTCTCTGGTTTGAGATTTGGCGCCTGATGAATGATCTGCCTCCCGGTACGCCACCATTGTCACAATCGGGCAGTTCAACGGTTGAACCCACACAGCCCCAAGGACGGGAGGCACCGACCACTAACGGCTCATCAACTACGTCTCAAACGCCCAGACGATAAAGCGCTGTTAAAGCGCTGGCACCTAACGTCAGCCGAGTTTCGGTGTGCCGGCCTCGGCAGACCGAACTCCGAAGTTTGGACGTGCATTGCAGTACCGCTGCCGCGCGCACAATTTGGTATCTCTGGGGACGTGCATCGAAAGATCGCTGCGGCAACAGCGGATCATAAGTTTTGAGTGTCGAGGCCTAATCGTTCAACGATGAACCACCACGACCGGCCGAGTTCTGTTGAAATCGCAGTCAAGTCCAGACTGTAACGAGCCCGGCCCATCATTTCTCCTTCGCGATAGCGGCGTTGCCGTCTTCCCGGTCTTGTTCGAGGATCATGTCAAGGCCGTCATTGCATTGGCATCTACCCAACCGGCGCCGCTAGAGCCTCAAGACGCTCCGCCAATTTTTTGAGGTCACAGTCGTGGGCGAGCTTTGCAGCCTCGCTCCATCTCGGCGTCTGGTTTCGGAGCGTCGGCAAGGGAGCCGTCTTGTCCATTGTTGCTATCTTCTTATACAGACGCAGACGATCGGCATGAGCAGCAAAGCGGCCCGCAGCGAGTAGCTTTTCGATAGAGCCGTAGCGCTTGAGCAGCGAGGCGGCGCTCACGGGCCCAATCCCCGCCATGCCGGGGATGCGATCGGAAGCATCGCCGCGTAGCGCTATGAAGTCGGGCACCTGCGCGGGCTCCACTCCGTAACGTTCCCGGACCTCGTCGGGGCCAATCCTCGCCAGTTCGCCCGCGCGGATGGGCTGCAGGATGGTGGTCTTGGCTGAAGCCAGCTGGAACGTGTCACGATCGCCGCTGGCCACGACGCACGTTCCACCATTGCGCTCCTCGCGCCCAACAGCGGCCGCAAGAAAATCATCAGCCTCGTACCCAGGAGCCTTCGCCGACTTCGAACCCGCACTCAGTGACGAATTCCGGACAACGCGTCGAGCTGTTCGAGGAGTTCATCATCGAAGATGCGACCGGCTTGATAGTCGGGAAGCGCCTTGTGCCGATAGGTCGGCTGATCAAGCGTGTCCCAGCCAACGATGACGGCGCGAGGGCTTTCGGACTCGTAGAAGCGGAGCAGGAAATTCGCAAAACCAACGATCGCCCCTGCGCCCTTGTTTCCGCGCCTGCGAATAGTTTTCGGCAGCGCGTGATAGGCGCGGTGCGCGAATGAATTGCCGTCGATGATGAGGACAGGTCCGCGTACCATCAGCAATCCATCTCTGGAGGAACGGGCCGCGCGAGGTCGCCTTCAAATTGGGGACGTACCGGGCTATCGCCTCAACCGCCAGATTGCCAGCAAAGCCAGCGCAAGCAACCCCATAACGAGATTTGGCGTGCGGGATGCTGTCGCTTCATTTCGGTCTGGGCCGATCACGGGTTGCCACTCCGTGCCCTTAAGATCTTCGACAATCGCGTGCGCCTCTTGTTCGTACTTATTGCGAAATGTATCGGACATCTGCTGCACTGTCCCAGAAGCTCCATACCTACCTCGCTCAACCGCGAACTGATTTGAAAGTTCCTGACTGCCCTTGCGGAAGAAAATGCCACCGCGAGAGGCAGAACCGCGGCTGGCGAACGAACCCACCAACGCCACGCCAAAGCCTGATCCGGTCACCTTGCACACAAACAAGACCTCCCCTGCCTGTGATCTAACTGGGCTTATCGCCTCGCAGCATGATTATTCCGAATAAGGTTAGAATGAATTGATCATTCCTTGGGCTCCGACGGATCGGTAGGCTCTGCGCAATCGATCGGCACAGCGGAAAGGAATGCGCGAGTTTCGTGGGCCTCGCGCCGGGATCGCGCGCTTATGAACTTCCAGCAGCTGCGCATTATCCGGGAGACGGTGCGCCAGAATTTCAATCTGACGGAAGCGGCCAATGTGCTGCTCACGTCTCAGTCGGGCGTCAGCAAACACATTCGCGATTTGGAAGACGAACTGGGATTTCGAAATCTTTATTCGCCGTGGAAAGCGACTTCTCGGCCTAACCGACCCCGGACGCGAAGTGGCAGCTGTCGTTGAGCGTATTCTGCTGGAGACACAAAATCTTGAAGACCTTTCATCCACCATCACCAAGCGCGACTCCGGAGCACTGGTCGTGGCGACCACTCATACCCAAGCTCGCTATTCCCTGCCGGCAGTAATCGCGGATTTCAAAAAGGCCTTCCCCGACGTTCGGCTCACGCTGAAACAACTCAGTCCGAAGGATATCGCAAGTATTATTCTTGAGGGCCGCGCCGATGTCGGGATCGCCACGGACACACTGAAACACAACCCCGATATCCTCACATTTCCGTTCTTCTCATGGGAACACGCCATCATTGTTCCAAAAGCGCATCCCCTGACGAGGCACAAGAAACTGTCCTTGGATACCATCGCGAACTATCCCATCATTACCTACGATGAAGGATTGACCGGCCGCGCGCGTATCGATGACGCCTTTCAGGAGCAGGGGCTTGTTGCCGATGTGGCGATGACGGCGCTTGATGCCGACGTCATCAAGGCATACGTGGAACTCGGCATGGGTGTTGGGATCATCGCCGCGATGGCCTTTGACCCTGCGCGTGACACCGGTCTACGGCTTCTCTCCACTCCGGGGCTCTTCGCAGCGAACACATCAAGCATTGCAGTGCGCCGCGGCCGCTTTCTGCGCGGCTATGTCTATCGCTTCATCGAGATGTGCGCACCCGACATCACCGAATTGCGCGTCCGCGCCGCCGAACGTGCCGCAAACATTTGATTTTGACTTACGGGCCAACTATGGACGACGACCCTCAAGCCTCGCGTGCCGTAAGTGCTTGATGTAGTTGGCGCGCCCGAAAGGATTCGAACCTCTGACCCCCAGATTCGTAGTCTGGTGCTCTATCCAGCTGAGCTACGGGCGCATGTCTTGCTAATGGATGCTGGGCCAACGACGGGTCGAAGACCCAGCCAAGACCCCAACGGCAAGAGCGCCCCTTCTACTGGTAGAGTTCCGCGGGCGCAAGGGGGGCAGCGAGGTTGTTGGTCGCGCCGGCAACCAATATCCTACGCGCGCGCAAACCCTACTCGGAGCGCACCCGCGACCCAAATCGTTACGCCTGCCGATCGGGGATCCTGAGCTCAAATGCCGCCCCAGAGAGCGTCTCGATCAACCTGAGGCTGCCACCGTGCGCCTGGGCGAGTTCTGCGGAGATTGGTAATCCAAGTCCCGTTCCGCCGCGCCGCGTCGAGCCTTGAAATGGCTGGAATAGCTTGTCACGAGATTTTGCGGGCACGCCCGGTCCATTGTCGCTGATGACGACGCAGACCATGTGATCTTCCCGCCAACTGCGGATCTCAATCCGTCCGCCTGCGGGTCCCTCGTCCCGACCTTCGATCGCCTGCACCGCATTACGGCAGAGGTTGGAAAAAATACGGAACAGATGCCCCCGGTCTGCATCCACTTGCAGCGCGGGATCCACATCAAGAACAAGCGCGATGGCATCGTCGCGCCCCAGGTTCAAAGTCTCGACTACATCCTCAACGAGCGGTCGAATCGCGAACACTTCGCGACGCTGGACCGTCTCTTCCGTGCGCCCGAAGCGTAGCGTCTCGTTGCAGAAATTGATGGCTCGGTCCAGCGACGCGATCAGCTTGGGCGCCACACGCTGCACCGTCGGATCAGCACTATCCGTCAAGCGATCGGAGATCAGCTGTGCATTCGCGAGCATGTTGCGCAGGTCGTGATTGATCTTCGATACTGCAAGCCCAAGCTGCGCTAGCCGTGTCTTCTGTTTTAAGAGTTGCGACAGCTGCCGCTGCATCTGCGCCAGCTCTTCTTCCGCGCGGCCGATCTCATCCGCTCGTCCCGACGGAACCACGACCCGCGACGGATCCTCTGGATTCTCGCTGTAGTCGACAATGTTTCGCGAAAGCTTGCGGATAGGCTTCACCAGCAATTGGCTGATGGCAATGTAAACAAGGGCGGCCGTCGCAAGCGCGACGAACAACGACAGCCAGAAGATTTCCGTGCCGTATCGATACATCGCGCGCTGCAACGGCTCTTCCGGCATCACAACTTCGATCACATCGTCGAATCGCGGCCCCACCAAGCCGATCACCCGCATCGTACGATCGCCATCGGAGCGCATGACGTCGAGGGCATCACCGATATGAACAAGCCGCTGCCCGACCTGATCTGAAAATGTGGTTCGCGCCAGTTGGCGCATATCGTAAGTCACGTCGATGCTGATCTCCTGCACCGGCGGGAGGATCACACGGCGCGCGCCGCCACGGCGCACGGCAATGGCGCGCACCAGCGCCGTGCGGAGCAACTCGTTACGAAGTGCAGGCGGAACTTCGCGCCCGGGTACGGCGTCGGCGGCCAGCGCCGAGACGAGCGCGGTGTTGATTTGATCATTCAGCCAGTTGACGCGGAAGCTGGCGAGCGCGGGCAGGAAAATCAAAACCTGGGCGATCATGACGAACACGCCGGTGATGACGAGCAGTTTTGCCGGCAGCCCAAACCGCACCCGCGACCGAAGTCCGCGCCATGCCCCGCTGACTGTTGCGAGCACGCGCTGGTCAACCGTCTCCTCCGGCCCGGGTTGACCCTGACCATCAGCGGATTTCTGGCGTTCCAAATCTTGCAGCACGTCGTCAGGGCCTCTTCCCGTCACGGCCGGGAATGTGACACTTCAAGAGCAACTTGTCAGCCGCTCGCCCGGTGATGCCCTAAGCGGTTTTGACTCCTGATACATAAGTGCTGAAGTGGACCGCGCCAAGATTTGCCTAATCGGATACTTAGCCAAGCTTGGCCAGCCAACCAATGATGCGCCGCAGCAATGGACTGCCTGCGGAATCCACGAAGAACCTGTAAGCGGCACGCTTGTTCGCCTCGCCCAACGTCGGGTAGGGCGAGATCCAGCCTGTCATGGCCCGAATACCCAGGCCCTGGGAGATTGCAAGCGACCACACTTGGATCAGCTCGCCAGCCTGCGCACCAAGGATCGTCGCGCCAAGAATTCGACCCCTCGCGTCCGTCACGACCTTGACGTGTCCATGCGTCTCGCGCTCCGCCTGAGCCCGATCGTTCTCATGGAACGGCCAACGCAGCACACGTACCTTAAGCCTTTTGGAAACTGCCTCGGCCTCGGTGAGGCCGACGTGCGCCAGCTCCGGTTCGGTGAACGTCACCCAAGGAATATGACCCGGCTGAACTTTCGCTGGAATGCGAAACAGCGCACGCCGCAGCACGATGCCCGCGTGGTAGTTGGCGACGTGCGTGAATTGTGGGCCGCCCGCGACATCACCGATTGCAAAGATCTTCCGGTTGCTGGTGCGCAGACCGCGATCGACGATAATCCCGCTCTTCTCGAACCGGACCCCTGCCGCCGTCAGACTGAGATCGGCGATATTTGGCCGCCGGCCGACGGCGAGCAAGAGGTGCGAACCGTCGACGAAATCCGCCCCGCTGGCCCCTTTGAGCTCAACCCGCACGCCCGCCGCCGTCCGCAGTACTGCTTTTGCGGATGCGCCCTCGCGCACGTCCACGCCTTCCGCACGGATCAAGTCGAGCAACTGCGACGCCAGTTCGGGATCGTCCTTGCCGAGCGCCTTCGCACCTTCGATCACCGTAACCCGGCTGCCCAGACGTCGATGCGCCTGCGCCATCTCGATCCCGATCGGTCCACCACCGATGATGATAAGATGCTCCGGCCGCACAGTGTTCTGAAACAGAGACTCGTTGGTGAAGTAATCGACAGTCTCGAGACCGGGTATTGGCGGCACCACCGGCGAAGACCCCGTTGCAATCACAAATCGCCGCGCCGCAATGACATAATCACCCGCCGCTACGGTTTTCTCGTCGATGAAGCGGCCTGCAGCCTGGATCACCTGCACACCCAGACCCTGAAATCGCTCGACGCTGTCGTTCGGTGCAATCGCGGCAATCACGGACTGGACATGCTTGGTGACAGCCGCATGATCAATCACGGGTTCCACGGGCTGCATGCCGAATGGCGCAGCAGTCCTCATGAAATGCGCCCGCCGCGCAGCGGCAATCAAGGCCTTCGAGGGGACGCAACCGTAGTTGAGGCAATCGCCCCCCATCTTGTGTTTTTCAATCAAGACGACGCGGCGCCCGAATGCTGCGGCACCCGCTGCTACAGACAGTCCGCCCGAGCCCGCGCCAATCACGCACAGATCCACATCGAGCCGCGTTGTCGGAGAAGCGGTGTCGGGCGATGACGTCGCCTCAGCGGGCTGCATTGCGCGCACTCCATTTTTTCGCCGCGACCGGAAGGAGCGCGACCAGTCCAATCAGGACGAACGCCGCCACCAGTTCGCTAGTGATGAGATTTCCGGTGTCGATGGTATAGGGACACAAAAGATTTGGCTCGCCTGCCTGTCGCTGAAGACACGTGGCATGCACAGCATTCTGCGCCTCGACGACACTTCCAAGCCCCGCCCCTGCAACGGAGAACGCGATGGTTCCTGGAATGATGCCGAGAAACGTTCCGAGCACAAAAGTGGAGAGCGGCACGCCAAGCAGAGCCGGCGCGAGGTTGACGATGAAGAAAGGGAACACCGGCACCAGCCGGAGAAACAGCATGTAGCTCAAAGCATTTTCGCGGAAGCCCTCCCGGAGCCGAACGAGCCAGGGACCCGCCCGCGCCGAAAGCGCTTCTCCAAGCGACGTCTTCGCGATGAGAAACAGCAGTGTCGCTCCGGCCGTCGCCGCGATCACCGTTGCGGGCGCGCCGATCTTCCAGCCAAACAGCAACCCACCGGCCAGTGTCATCACGAGGCCGCCCGGCAACGACAACGCCACCACGGCGACATACACCAGCATGTAAAGCCCCAATGCGGCTTCCAAATTGCTGTCGATGAAACTTCTCAGGGCCGCATAATTCCGCCCGATGAATTCGAATGACAGGAGGCGGTGCCAGCCCATCCCGAACACGAGCGCCATTGTTATGAGAAGTACGCCGAGTGGGGCCCATCGCTTCAGAGCCGACGAAGCCTTCGCATCAGCAGCCATGTCCGTTTCCCACGATCCTGTCTCTGCTCATGTCCGATGCCGACGCCCGTCCCGAGAAGTCCAGCTTGAATGCATCTACAAATCGGGCAGTGCGCTTGACGTTCTCGTCTAGAGCTTACGCTGCTTTGCACGCCGAGTTTCGCGGCTGATGTGGGCACCAGCACCGATTGACTTGGTCAAGCCGCCCCCCTATAGAGTTGCCTCTTCCATTCCTGCCGGAAAGGACCGGAGCTGATCGCGATTGCGCCGGCTCTACGGGACATATCTGGCAGCCCTTTGAAACTGCAACCAAATCGCCCGGCGCGGTCATACGACGACCTCAGCAGCCGGACGCATTGACGAGACGGAGAGTACCGTGAAGCGCACGTATCAACCGAGCAAGCTTGTGCGCAAGCGCCGGCATGGGTTCCGCAAGCGCATGGAAACCCCGGGCGGCGTGAGGGTTCTCGCCCGCCGCCGCGCCAAGGGCCGCAAGCGCCTGTCGGCCTAGTCGCGCCTCGGCCGCAATCGCGGGCCTAATGAGCGTGGGTGGGATCATGAAGCTCACCACCCTGAAGAAGCGATCGGAATTCCTGCGAATCCGGGGCGGGGCGAGATGCCCGACGCCCCCTTTCGTTTTGGAAATGAAGCCTCGCATCGAACCATCCGCCGCTAGTTCACCCCCGCGCTTCGGCTTCACCGTAACCAAGGCCATCGGCGGCGCCGTCGAGCGCAATCGCATCCGGCGCCGCTTAAAGGCTGCTGTGACAGCTGTCGCCGCGTCGTCGGCGCGTCCTGGACAGGACTATGTTCTCATCGCCCGCAAAGACGCCCTCGACATCCCATTCGACGCACTCAAGAAAGACCTTGAACGCGCCTTTCATCGCGTGCATCACGCCCCCGCGACGAAGCAACGGCCGAAAAACAGATGATTGGCCGGAAATGATCGATCCGAGAACGCCGACAACGACCAAAGCACGAGATCACCTGCGCAGTGACCGCATGTCCCCTTTGCCCCGGCACAGCAGTTGTGACACGCATGAGCACCACACATCGACTAGAGCGCGGCACGCTTGCCGTTCCACCGCCGAACTGAGGCCACGATGAAGAGCCAGCAGCCCGACAACCAGGTCAACGTCCTGATCGCGATCGTCCTCTCCATGGCGGTTCTGTTGGGTTGGAGCTATTTCTTTGCCACACCTCAGATGGAGGCGGAGAAGGCCCGCCAAATCCGGGAGGCTGCAAGCAAATCCGCGCCAGCGACAAACCCCACCGCGGCTGCACCGTCGGCAACGTCGGGCGCTCAAGCGCCCGCCGCAGCGATCGCTGCCACCAAGCCTGCCACACGTGAGCAGGGCCTTGCAGCTTCACCGCGAATTGCGATCGAAACCCCATCTCTCAAGGGCTCAATCGCCCTGAAGGGCGCTGCCTTCGACGACCTCTCGCTTGTGAACTATCATGAGACGGTCGACCCTAAGAGCCCCAACATTGTGCTGTTCTCTCCGCTGTCCGAGGTCGGCGGCTACTTCGCTCGCCTGGGATGGGCCTCGTCCGGTAAACCTGTAAAGGTCCCGGACAGTGAAACGCTTTGGACGGCCAAGACGCCGGGTCCCCTGAAGCCGGACTCGCCGGTCACGCTCGAGTGGGCCAACGGCGACGGGCTGATCTTCCGCCGCATCGTTTCCGTCGACGAGAACTACATGTTTTCGATCAACGACGAGGTCGAGAACACGAGCGCCAGCGACGTGGCACTGAAACCGTTCGCACGCCTTTTTCGCTTCGGCGCACCCAAGACTCCCTCGGTCTGGATTCAGCACGAAGGCCTTCTGGGCGTTCCCGGTGATGCGGGCCTTCAGGAAATAACTTTCCACAACGCGACCGCCGAACCTCCCGCACGCTTCGAGGGCAAGACCGGCGGCTGGCTGGGCATCACCGACAAGTACTGGGCTTCAGCCATCATTCCCGATCAGAAGGTGGCCTACAATGCCAACCTTGAAGGCGAAGCGCCAAAGGATGCCAAGCAGCTCCCGATGTTCCTCGCTGAGTTCGAATCCGTGCCCACAGTCGTGGCGGCAGGCAGCGTCGCTTCGGTAAAGACCAACCTCTATGCTGGCGCAAAGAAGGCCTCGCTCATCGAGAAGTACGGTGAGGACTTGGGAATTGAGAAGTTCGATCTGATGATCGACTGGGGTTGGTTCTACTTCCTGACCAAGCCGATGAACCACGCGTTGACATGGCTCTACGGCATCCTTGGGAACTTCGGCTTCGCCATTCTGGCGCTGACTGTGATCGTCAAGCTTCTCTTCTACCCGCTCGCCAATAAGTCTTACGTTTCGATGGCGAAGATGAAGAAGCTGCAGCCGCAGATGGAAGCTCTGCGCGAACGCTTCAAGGATGATAAGTCGCGTATGCAGCAAGAGCTCATGCAGCTCTACCAAAAGGAAAAGATCAATCCGGCCGCCGGCTGCCTGCCGATCTTGGTCCAGATCCCCGTGTTCTTCGCACTGTATAAGGTTCTCTACACGTCGATCGACATGCGCCATGCACCGTTCATCGGCTGGATCCAAGATCTTTCCGCGCCCGATCCGACCTCGATCTTCAACCTGTTCGGTCTGCTTCCCTTTGGCGTGCCGGCTTTCCTGCTCGTGGGCGTGTGGCCGATCATCATGGGCATCACGATGTGGATTCAGATGCAGCTCAACCCGCCGCAGCCTGATCCCGTCCAGCAGCAGATCTTCAGTTGGATGCCGCTGATGTTCACCTTCCTGCTCGCCACGTTCCCGGCGGGTCTCGTGATCTACTGGGCCTGGAACAACACGCTTTCCATCATCCAGCAGTGGTACATTACCAAGCAGCAGGGAGCCGAGATCCACCTCGGCGCAAACTTCCGCCGCACCTTCGGTCCTGTCCTGAGGCTATTCGGGATGGGCAGCGAGTCGAAGGGATGACGGACGCGGCCGATCCGTTCGCGTTCACCACCGAAGATTTCGCAGCCGGTAACGCGCTGTTCGAGCAGCGCTGGACGTTTGTCAAAGGCGTCGTCGGCCTCGAGCATTTGCCGCCCGGTGGACCAGTCGAAATAGCGTTCGCCGGACGATCTAATGTTGGCAAATCCAGCCTGATCAACGCGCTCGTCCGCCAGAACGGCCTTGCTCGCACGTCCAACACGCCGGGCCGCACCCAGGAGCTCAACTACTTCGTTCCCGAATCTGGTGCGCCCTTTCTCGTAGACATGCCAGGCTACGGCTTCGCCGAAGCGCCGAAAGACAAGGTCGAAGCCTGGACGACCCTGGTCAAAAACTATCTCGCCGGCCGCCAACGTCTCGCGCGCGTTTTTCTGCTCATCGATGCGCGCCACGGCATCAAAAAAGTCGACGCCGACATCATGAAGCTGCTCGATGAGGCCGCAGTCTCCTATCAGGTCGTGCTGACCAAGTCCGACAAGATCAAACCGACCGCACTCGACGATCTCTTCAAGCGCACGCAGGCGACGCTCGCCAAGCATACCGCGGCCTACCCGCTCATCATTGCCACGTCGTCGGAAACCGGCGATGGGATTAATGATCTGCGCGCGCAGGCGGCCCTTGTCACGCGCCAGCATTCATAGCCGCGACAGGCTCTAAGGCAGCGCCGCCTCAACCGCCGCCGCTTCCGCGCAGCAGCGAAACGAGCGGCTCGAAGAGCCCTTCGCCGAAGCGCGCCAAAACACCGCCCGCCACGGCGGCTGTCATCCAGCCCGCCCAGCGCGCGGCCGTCTTTGCATAATTGACGCTGACCTTCACCTCGATCATCTGGTCAGGCAGCGCAGTTTCGGCCGTCAGCCCGTCAGCGCCAATCGTGCGCGCTGAAATCAACAACTGAAGCCGCTGCTTTCCGCGCTCACGCGGCGTGATCGTCCAGCGCCAGCTCGCAAAATCATCGGCCATCAAGCCGAGCACGTTCTCGATCCATTGGGTCTCCGGCGACGATGTTTCTATGAAAAATCCACCATCGGGCGACCGCAGCCGCACCGACATTGCTTTCGTGACGGTCACCTCGTGCCGATAGACCGCTCCCCCACCCTGCAATCCCTCCGCAATAGCCTTCACTTCCGATCGGGCCACGCGAGCTTCGACGACCATCGAAACGCCCATACGCATTTTGCGCGGAATGTTCTCGACAAGCTGTCCTGATGCGACGCGCACGTTGCCCGGCGCTCCTGCACGCTGACGCTGTTGCGGAGGCGGTCCGCCGGGCCCCGGCGGCCCGCCTTGTGGCGGCCGCTGCTGTGGCGGCATAGGCGGCTGTCCGCGCCCCTGCGGTTGGCCGAGCGATGGCGGCGGCCCACCCTGCGCCATCGGCTGCGGCGGCATCATCCCCCCACCCGGAGCCGGCGCGCCTTGCCGCGGCACAGGTGGCAGCCCCGGTGGCTGTGTCCGTTGCTGCGGCGGCATTTGATATGGCGGCGGCTGCTGGACCGGCCCACCGGGTGTCGGTCCAGTCCGCACCGCTGGCTGGGTTACCGGCACTTCACGCGGCGGCGGCGGCATCTGGTTTGCCGGCTCCCACTGAGGCGCAATCGGCGACTGAGCTGGATCTCGTTGTTGCGGATCAGGCCGAATTTCTGGCCGAATTTCTGGCCGGAACTCTGGGCGAGGTGGAGAGGGCGGCTCGCCGTACGGCGGCGCGGGCTGCTGAAAAGGGGATGGCGGCATCGGCGCCGGCTGCGCAACGGAGGGCGGCCCCTGTTGAACCGCTGGTCCTTGATTGGGCTGTCCTTGGACCGAACGCGATTGCACGCGCTCCCGAGCGTTCGCGAGAATATCCTCCGTCGACCCCTGCTGAGCACCCGGTGGTCCGTGCGGCGACGGCTGAGGCGACGAATCCGGCCGGGGCGGTGACGCCGCCGCGCGCTGTAACGCTCGGATCGCCTGCTCGAAAGTCAGCCCCTGCACGCGCAGCAAATGTGCCGCCGTGCTCTTTCCATCGCCGACGATCGCGGCCAGCACGATAGCGCCGTTGATCTCCGCACGCCGCCCCTGGCGCGCCGCCGCGGCGGCCGCCTCGAGAATTCTTTTCAAGTCATGTGAAATAAGAACCTGGGAAGGCCCGTTGGGATCTCGACGAGCATCGATCTGGCCAATATGGGTCGACACTTCTCCCGCAAGCCGGGCCAAATCGACGTTCGAGGAGCGCAATACGCCGGCCGCATCGGTGTCCTCGGCGAGCGCCAGCAGCAAGTGCTCCAGCGTCACTTCCGGATGTTGCTGGGCATCTGCGTAGCTCGCGGCGCGCGCAAGCGTCGCAGCCAAGTGCTGCGACATGGGAATGCGCCCGAGATCATCAACAATCATCCGCCCGAACCATGCCTCCCGGCCACAAAACACCGCGTCACAGCTCTCCGCGAGCCGTGCCCCCTGTGGCCAACACGTTGGGATAGAACGTGATCCGCCCCTGGCGAGCAAGCCGCCAATCAGCACAATCGCCCCGATTTTCAGCCTTTCAACAGACCTGATAACAGCCGATTGTGAGGGAATTCCGTTGAGGCAAGGACCACAACGGATATAACCCTCCCGGCGCCGCCCATCTCACCTCTCCCAAGTCATTCAAAGCGACGCCTCCCAAACCTTTGCCAGGGTTATCCCGATCAGATGACGAAGTCCCACGATATGCCGTCGAATGGCGTCACCGGCGAAGCCGCTCCGATTACCGCGCACGTCCAGGCCCGCATTCTCGCGGAAGCCCTGCCCAATATGTTGCGCTATGACGAGCAGACGGTCGTCGTGAAGTTTGGCGGCCACGCGATGGGGGACGCAGCCCTCGCAGCCGCTTTTGCGCAAGACATCGTTTACCTGAAGCAGTCGGGCGTAAACCCGATCGTCGTGCATGGCGGTGGTCCGCAAATCGCCCAGATGCTCAAGAAGCACGACATCAAATCCGAATTTGTGAACGGCCTGCGCGTCACCGATCAGCCGACCGTCGAGATCGTGGAGATGGTGCTCGCGGGGGCCATCAACAAAGAGATCGTCACCGCCATCAACCGCGAGGGCGGAAAAGCCGTAGGCATCTGCGGGAAGGATGCCAATCTGATGATCGCTCGCAAGATCACCGAAATGCCCGATCCAAAGACCGGTATCGTCGGCAAGGTCGATCTCGGTTTCGTTGGCGACCCGTTGCAGGTCAACCCGCACATCGTGGAAGTTATCTCGAAGTCAGACCTGATCCCAGTCATTGCACCTGTTGCCCTTTCCCGCGACGGCGAGACTTTGAACGTCAACGCAGATAGCTTCGCATCCGCGCTAGCCGCCCGGCTCAAGGCGAAGCGTCTCCTGCTGCTCACCGACGTCGAAGGCGTTCTCGACAAGAACGGAAAGCTCATTGAGGAATTGAGCATCGAGCAGGCCCAGGAACTGATACGCGACGGCACCATCAGCGGCGGCATGATACCGAAGATCGAAGGCTGCATTGAAGTCGTCGAAGCAGGTGTCGAAGCCGTCGTCATCATCAATGGCAAGGTTCCGCACTGCGTGCTTCTCGAACTCCTCACCGATCACGGTGCCGGCACGCTCGTTGGACGCCGTAAGCCGAAGACGAAAAAGGCGACGGAATGAACGCTCCCGGCAGGACCGGCGCCTCGCAGAAAGCTCTCTCGGACCTGGCGCTCGCCCGCTCCGGGCCGACGCCTGCTCTGGGCCGCAACCGCGTCTGGATTTTCGACCTCGACAACACGCTTTACCCTGCGGAGTGCAATCTCTTCGCTCAGGTGGACCAGCGCATGGGAGAGTTCATCGCCAACCATCTCGGCGTCCCATTCGATTATGCGCGCCACCTGCAAAAGAGCTACTACCGACAGTTCGGCACGACGCTTGCCGGGCTCATGCGTGTCCACAAGATGCTGCCAGAGCCGTTCCTAGACTACGTGCACGACATCGATCTCTCCGTCGTACTTGAAGCACCAGCGCTGCGGAGCGCCATCGACCGCCTACCCGGTCGCAAGCTCATCTTCACGAACGGCTCGCGCGCCCATGCGGAACGCGTTGCTGCCAAGCTCGGTGTTCTCGATCTCTTCGAAGGAATTTCTGATATCGCCTCGTGCGGCTATGAACCCAAACCCGCCGCCGCCGCTTTCGACGCGATGATCCGCCATCACGGTGTGGCCGCGACCGAGGCTGCGATGTTTGAGGACATGCCGCAGAACTTAGAGGTGCCGCACAAGCTGGGCATGAGCACTGTACTGGTCCATTCCACCTACATGGACCACCCCATTCAACGCGGCATGCGCAGCTGGACCGCGCTACCCGAGCATGTCCACCACTTTACAGACGATCTGACAGGCTTTCTTGAAGCAATTGCTACCGATGACGATACGGCAGACCCAAACACACGCGGTTAGCGGGTAAGTTTGAATGTCGCCGAGCTGCCTGCCGGCGTGGAGATCGACACGCTCTGCGCATTGCCGCTGACTGTCACCGTGATCGTGCCGTCAACCTTGTACTCTTCGTTGAAGAAGCTGCCGGTAAACTGATTTCCTCCCACATATGTGAGAAGGGCCGACTGCTCGACCTTGCCAGAGGCGCTCGCGCAGCGTGCGCTCACCTGATAGCTCTCCGCTCCGCGCTTTTTGAAGTTAGCGCGGCACCTCGCGGCTTCCTTCGCGCCAGAAGGGAACTTCACTGACCCGCCGCCGCTCCACGCCCCGTCAAGCGCCATCATATCGGCCGAAGCCGGCGCGGCGGAAGCCGAAGCCCCCAACGCAACAACAACCATGAGACTTGCCGCCCGAACCGAGCGCGCGGCGACGAACCTCATGAAATGTCTTGTCTCATCAATGCTGTAGGCCATGCTCGTCATTGCTTTACCTCTAGGACCATCCATGCCCGGTCCGATCAGCCGTGAACTCATATAGCAGCCTTCAATAATCCTGACAGTAGCTGCCGGGGCTCAGCCACGGCCTTCGTAAGGCATGGCCGTCGCCTTGAGTGTCATGAACAGTACGTTGGCATCGAGCGGAAGGTTTGCCATGTATAGAACCGCGTCGGCAACATGCGCCACATCCATCACCGGTTCCCGGCGGATCGCCCCGTCCGCCTGCTGGATACCAGCCGCCATTGGGGCCGACAATTCCGTTGCTGCATTCCCAATATCGATTTGCGAGCAGGCGATGTTGTGCGCCCGCCCATCGAGAGCGATTGACTTCGTCAGCCCTGAGATTGCGTGTTTCGTCGCCGTATAGGGCGCTGCATTCGGCCGCGGCACGTTTGCCGAGATCGATCCGTTGTTGATGATCCGTCCGCCTTTGGGCTCCTGAGCCTTCATAATCCGTACGGCCGCCTGCGCGCACAGAAACGCACCATTCAGGTTCACGTCCACCACGGCTTTCCACTGTTCGTAGGTCAAATCCTCGAATGCATTAGGAGGCGCGAACATGCCGGCATTATTAAACAGCACATCAAGGCGCCCATAGGCATCTTTCGTCCGCGCGAACAGCCCTTTGACAGAAATCGGCTCAGTGACGTCCGTTGCCACAACGAGCGTCGACCCTTCGGGACAGTCCGCGGCTGTCTTTTGAAGCTCCGCCTTCCGCCGGCCGGCAAGCGCGACGTGATAGCCGTTGTGCGCGAGCTTGATCGCAACTGCCCGACCGATGCCGCTGCTGGCACCCG
The DNA here is from genome assembly GCA_963708775.1 of uncultured Alphaproteobacteria bacterium. Lineage (GTDB taxonomy): Bacteria > Pseudomonadota > Alphaproteobacteria > Rhizobiales > Hyphomicrobiaceae > JAGVSR01. Next base: position 158,719 of record CAVPTI010000010.1, read on the forward strand.
TGATGACCGCAACGCGCGGAATGACCGCCATGGGTGCCTCGGGCTATCCGCTTCTGCTCTGGCTCAGCGGGTGGGAACCGGCTTCTCGCCGCGATAGTCGTAGAACCCGCGATTGGTCTTTCGCCCCAGCCAACCCGCCTCGACATACTTCACCAGCAGCGGGCATGGCCGGTACTTGGAGTCGGCAAGACCTTCGTAGAGCACCTGCATCACCGACAAACACGTATCAAGCCCGATGAAGTCGGCAAGTTCCAGCGGCCCCATAGGATGGTGCGCACCCAGCTTCATCGCCTTGTCGATGCCTTCGACCGTTCCGACGCCCTCATACAGCGTGTAGATCGCCTCGTTGATCATCGGCAGCAAAATGCGATTGACGATGAAGGCGGGGAAATCTTCCGAGACCGTTGTCTTCTTGCCCAGGCTGTCCACAAACCGCCGGGCAGTTGCAAAAACGGTATCCTCAGTCGCGATTCCCCGGATGAGCTCGACAAGCTCCATCAGCGGCACCGGGTTCATGAAGTGCATGCCGATAAACAGTTCGGGCCGGTCGGTCGTTGCTGCGAGGCGGGTGATGGAGATCGAAGACGTGTTGGTCGCCACGAGCGCACCGGGCTTCAGTCGCGGACACAAATCCGCGAAGATCTTGCGCTTGATTGTTTCGTCTTCCGTTGCTGCTTCAATCACGAGATCACAGTCAGCGAGCTGCTCGACGCTGGTCGCGGGTTTGATCCGTTTCAGCGCCGCCGTCATGGCATCGTTTTCGATGATGCCCTTCGAAACCTGACGCTGCATGTTCTTCTCGATCAGGCTCACGGCCCGATCGATCGCATCCGCCCTGATGTCGTTGATAAGAACATCGAACCCGCCAAGTGCTACGACATGGGCGATGCCCGAACCCATCTGCCCGGCGCCGATCACGCCGACCTTTTTGATCTCGGTCACAGGCACGACAGCGGCTTTCGCCTTCTCGCCCGGTTTTACGGCGACATCCATGGCGGCGTCCTTCCTTGACCGGCATGCCGGCCCATCAATGTGTCTCAGCCGCTGGCTTTGCCAAGTTCGTCCGCCAGTTCCGGCAGAGCCTGGAACAGATCGGCGACAAGGCCATAGTCAGCGACTTGGAAGATCGGAGCTTCGCCATCCTTGTTGATGGCGACGATGATCTTCGAATCTTTCATGCCGGCGAGGTGCTGGATGGCCCCTGAGATGCCGACCGCGATATAGAGTTCCGGCGCCACGACTTTACCCGTCTGGCCGACCTGGAGATCGTTGGGGGCAAAGCCGGCATCCACAGCCGCGCGCGAGGCACCCATGGCCGCGCCGAGCTTGTCGGCGAGCGGCTCGATATACGTCTTGAAGTTTTCAGCGTTGCCGATTCCCCGGCCACCCGAAATGATGATGCGCGCCGAGGTCAACTCCGGACGATCCGATTTCGACAACTCTGCTTTTTCGAACGAAGAGATCCCGACAGCCGCCGGCGCGGAAATCGTCTCGACGGGCGCCGAACCGCCAGCACCCGCCGCCGCAAAGCTCGCGGTACGCACGGTGATGACCTTCTTCGCCTCGGCCGACTTCACCGTCTGGATCGCGTTTCCAGCATAGATGGGCCGTTCAAACGTGTCGGGCGCCAGAACTTTTGTGATGTCCGACACCTGCATCACGTCGAGCAGGGCAGCGACACGCGGGGCGACGTTCTTGCCGGACGCCGTCGAAGGCGCGATGAAGACATCGTAGCCAGCCATCAGCGGCACGACCAGAGCGGCCACCTCTTCTGCCAATCCATTGGCGAGATGTGGCGCATCGGCGACCAGCACCTTTGCCACGCCATCGAGCTTGCCCGCCTCGGCAGCCGCAGCAGCAGCACCGCTGCCGGCCACGAGCACATGGACATCGCCGCCCAATTGCTTCGCAGCGGTCACAGCCTTCGCCGTCGCCGAACCAAGCGCCGAATTGGTATGCTCCGCCAAAACCAGAACAGCCATTACAGAACCCCCGCCTCGGTTTTGAGCTTTTTGACGAGTTCAGCGACATCAGCGACTTTGACGCCGCCTTTGCGCTGCGCGGGTTCTGTCGTCTTCAACACCTGCAGCCGCGGCGCGATATCGACGCCAAACTCATCTGGCTTTTTGACGTCGAGCGGTTTCTTCTTCGCCTTCATAATGTTGGGAAGTGACGGATAGCGCGGCTCGTTGAGGCGCAGGTCCGTGGTTACGATCGCTGGGAGTTTCAGCTTCACCGTCTCCAAACCGCCATCGACTTCCCGCGTAACGCTCACACTGTCGGCCGCCGGTTCGATCTTCGATGCAAAGGTGCCTTGCGGCCAGCCGAGCAGTGCGGCCAGCATCTGGCCCGTCTGGTTGCAGTCATCATCGATCGCCTGCTTACCCATGATCACCATGTGCGGCTGCTCGGCTTGAACGACGGCTTTGAGCAGTTTGGCCACGGCCAGCGGCTCCACGATCACACCTTCGGCCGTCTCGACCAGGATCGCCCGGTCCGCGCCTATGGCGAGCGCCGTGCGCAAAGTTTCCTGCGCCTTCGGGGAACCGATCGACACCACCACGACTTCGGTTGCGGTGCCTTTTTCCTTCAAACGCACGGCTTCCTCGACGGCAATTTCGTCAAAGGGGTTCATGGACATCTTGACGTTCGCCAATTCAATGCCCGAGCCATCAGCCTTGACGCGAATTTTGACGGCGTAGTCGACGACGCGTTTCACCGCGACGAGTATCTTCATTCCTGAGGTGCTCCCCAACAGTCCTGCGCTTTTTATTGTTTCGTTGAGACGACACGCCCCGGGGCTTGTCCATCATGCAGTGGGCCGTCCACGCGAAGCCCTCGGCGCGGCAATTCGATGCCGACCTGCTGAGGTCTTCGCAAGTGCGAAATCACACAGTAAGTGTGGCCGAAACCTGAGTCAATTGTCACCCCGCCGCGCCCGTTAACCCCAACACAATCCTCATTTCTGGCGCACCGCACAGCCTCAGACGGTTGTTAAGCCCCTATCGAAGAGCGGAACGTCGGGTCGCTTCATGACAATGATGAGCACCGCCCCCGCCAACAATCCCCCAATGTGTGCCCACCACGCGACAGGGCCGATTTCCGGCAGAAGGATCATCACGAACTGCGTGACGACCCACACGCCCAATACCACCGCCGCCGAGAGCCGGAGCGGAATGAACTGAAAGGCCAGCACCCAGACCCGCACCCTCGGATGCAGCATCAGGTAAGCCGCGATCACACCCGCCACGGCCCCGCTGGCTCCAATCAGCGGATTGGGCGAGTTCTGGCATCATGTACGCATGTGCAAGGCCCGCGAAGATCCCGCACGCGAGATAAAAAATCAGGAATTTCAGGTGTCCCATGGCATCTTCGACGTTATCGCCAAAAACCCACAGAAACAGCATGTTGCCGGCCAGGTGCAAGATATCGCCATGGAAGAACATGTATGAAATCAGGGTGAGCCGCTCCGGAACAGCCACGGTCTGATCAGGTACGTCGCCAAGCTCCAGCATGCCGGCCGGTGAGACGAGTTCGGTGGGAATAATCGCGAAGCTCGCGATCACGGCTTCCTGCAATCCCAGCGCCTCGAATAGGAACACGACCAGGTTGGCAACGATCAAGCCGATGGTGACGTACTGAAATCGGATCGACTTCAGCACATTCTCGTCATGCAGCGGCACGAACATTGCGCGTCCTCTCGCTATCTTCCTGCCCAGCAATTGGCCGCCGCTCAGCAATTCTGGCCCGGCACCCATAAGACGTCACTTCGGCCGCGATCGTTCACGTACCGGCTCGCAACGAACAGAAAATCCGATAAACGATTGATATACTTGAGTGCGGCCGGACTAACGGCCTCGCCTGGCAGCATAGAAAGGGTCACCATTTCGCGCTCAGCCCGCCGGCATACCGTGCGCGCCACATGCAGCGCCGCTGCGGCCGCCGATCCACCCGGAAGCACGAACGACTTCAACGGCTGCAACTCGGAATTGAGTTCATCGATTTCCGCTTCGATACGATCGACCTGCGCCTCAGCCATGCGCAAGGGCTCGTACGGCAGCGGCTCGCCCCGATCGGGAACGCAAAGGTCCGCACCCAGATCGAACAAGTCATTCTGAATTCGCTCGAGCTTGGCGTCGAGGCCCTGGTGACCGCCGCCCAGGTGGATACGCGCCATGCCGATGGTCGAATTGGTCTCATCCACAGTGCCGTAAGCGGCGATGCGCGATGCGTCCTTGGCGACGCGTTCGCCCGTACCCAGCCCGGTTGTCCCGGCGTCGCCGGTTTTCGTGTAAATCTTGTTCAGTTTGACCACGGGAATGTCCTGCTGCGGGCGATCAGCCGCCCTGCTGTCTGGCGATATACGTGAACAGCATAATGATGACGATGGCGGCAAACTGCAGCCCCACCCGCCAGCGCATCAGTTTCTGGCTCAAATTGGGAGTTGAACCGCGCGACATCGTCCACAGTCCAAGGCACAGCACGAAGAAGACTGCGACCACGGCCACCGTGGTCAGATGATAGAGAAAACCTTGCATCAGGTGAGAGCGACCTTTTGAGCTGGATGGGTGTAACCGTGAAGGCTGCACCCGACGGAGAGGCGCAGTAACGGTTCGTTGGATGTTGGCGATCAGGATAGGATGCTCAGGCCAGGGCGGCAAATGCCAAAGCGCGCAACCAGAAAAAACCCGGCGCCGCACCTGCCGGCAGTCCGTCTATGCTGAGGCAAATCGCTCTTCGGCGGATACGGTGCGTCCACAAAAGGTCGCCTTTTGGCGAGACCCATCAGGCAGGCGCGCGGGTCGCCAACGGAGATGACAGCTAAGGTGACGGCAGAAGTCAATAAATCGATCCGAAAAAGGAGCCGGGCGGGACGGGCCGTTCGCGGATCTCTTCCCGCTATTGCCCTTCTTTTGGCTGCCACCGCCATGTATCCCGCATCGAGCTATGCCCAGGCACCTGCACAGCCCGCGCCGGCCGGGGACGCGAAGGCACCGCCCCCGACGGCTGACGAAGTCAAGAAGGCTCTCGATGCTCGCCGCGACGAACTTAAGTCCACGCTCGATAAAGCGGGCGCCATCGAGCAAGACGTCGCGAAGCTGGCCGAGGAACGCGGCAAGATAAATCAGCGTCTGCAGGAGACCGCTCTGCAGATCCAAGAAAGCGAGTCGCGGTTGACCGTCGTCGAGAATCGTCTCGGTGAACTCGAAATCCAGGAGAAGATGATCCGTGGCTCTCTCGCACAGCGCCAGGGTCAGATTTCAACTTTGCTTGCAGCCCTCCAACGCATGGGCCGCAATCCCCCACCCGTCATTGTCACGAAGCGCAAAGATGCGCTGGAGATGGTCCGCAGCGCCATGTTGCTCGCATCGGCATTTCCTGGCATGCGCACCCAGGCACTTGAACTCGCCGATCAGCTCAGCCAGCTGATGCGTGTCGTCGACGAGAGCCGCGCAAAAGCGGAGACGGAAAAAGCCGAAAACGCGCGTCTCAACGATCTCAAAACGCAGCTTGCAGGCTTCATGGAGGCAAAACGCCGCTCAATCCTCGAGCGCCAGGACGAACTGCGCCAGGTCCGCGACTCGGCCAATGACATCTCCAAGAGCGTATCCGACCTCAATGACCTGATCACCAAGCTTGGCAAGGCGGTGCAGGACAACACCGGCCTCGGCGCCTATGATGCCGAGGTCCGCAACGCCGAAGCAGCGCCCTCTGCGGCGCCCGCAGTGTTGACGACTCCCGCCGACCCTAACGGCGCGCCCACGTCTCTTGCAGGTGAAGCCACGGACGTTGTCGTCATGGCGCCGGTAGAAACAGCCGCGGTCATGTCAAACCCAGGCCGCATCAAGCCGGCTATTCCGTTCCAGCAGGCCAAGGGCAAGCTGCCGCTGCCGGTCTCCGGAAAACGCGTCTTGAATTATGGCGAACGCACGCAGTACGGGTCGCAATCTAAAGGACTTGTAATGGAAACAAGGTCCGCGGCTCAGGTAACATCCCCCTGTGACGGCTGGGTCCTCTACGCCGGGGAGTTCCGCAGTTACGGCAAACTCTTGATTATCGACGCGGGCGGTGGATACAATGTTGTACTGGCGGGCTTGTCGCAAATCGACGTTCAGCCGGGCGAATTCATCCTCGCGGCCGAGCCTGTCGGCACAATGATGACCGTGAAAAAAGAACCGGCTGGCGCTGCATTCGGTGCACCGGTACTCTACATAGAATTCCGTAAGGAAAAACAGCCGATCGATCCCGACCCTTGGTGGGTCGCAGTCCCTCAGAAGGCACAAGGCTAATGCGCAAGACTGAATTCGCGTTCTGGACATTTCTGATGATGGCGGGCCTGGCCGGCGTCACCACGGTTCTGAATGTTACCAATGGGAATTCCGCCACCTCGCCCAATGCCGAAGTCTACCGGCAGCTCGATTTGTTCGGCGACGTGTTCGAGCGTGTCCGCTCCGACTACGTCGAAAAGCCGGAAGACACGATGCTCATCGAAAATGCCATCAACGGCATGTTGAGTTCGCTGGATCCGCACTCATCCTACCTGAGCCCCAAGAACTTCAAGGACATGCAGGTTCAGACGCGCGGCGAGTTCGGTGGCCTCGGGATCGAGGTCACGATGGAAAATGGCGTCATCAAAGTCGTGTCGCCAATCGACGACACGCCTGCATCGAAGGCAGGCATTCTGGCCAACGACCTCATCACCCATCTCGACAACGAGCAGATCAACGGCCTGACGCTTGAACAAGCGGTCGAAAAAATGCGCGGTCCGGTCAATACGCCGATCAACCTGACCGTGATCCGAAAAGGTCGCGAAGAGCCGTTCGACATCAAGGTCACGCGTGACGTCATCCGCATCAATCCCGTCAAGGCGCGCGTAGAAGACGACGTCGCCTACATCAAGGTATCGACCTTCAACGAGCAGACACACGCCATGCTCGTGAAGTCGATGGACGAGATGAAGAAGGAAATCGGGCCGAAGCTGCGTGGCTACATCATCGATCTACGCAACAACCCGGGCGGCCTTCTCGATCAGGCGATCTCGGTCAGCGACGATTTCCTCGAGCAGGGCGCCATCGTTCTGACCAAGGGTCGCAACAACGAGGAAACGCAGCGTTCACAGGCTCGGCCTGGGGATACGTCCGACGGCAAGCCCGTAGTGGTTCTGATCAACGGCGGCTCAGCCTCGGCATCCGAAATCGTGGCCGGCGCTTTGCAGGACCACAAGCGCGCGACCATCATCGGCACGCGCTCATTCGGCAAAGGCTCAGTGCAAACGATCATTCCGCTGGGCACCACCAACGGCGCCATCCGTCTCACAACGGCCCGCTACTACACCCCATCCAACCGTTCGATCCAGGCCAAGGGGATCGATCCTGACATCGTCGTCGAGCAGGAATTGCCTGACGACCTGAAGGAAAAGATCGCAAACGAAAAACCACGCGGTGAAGCGAGCCTGCGCGGTCACTTGAAGAACCCCGATGGGACGTTGAAGACCCCTGAAGCCGGCAAGGAAGGCACCGAAGGAGCCGAGGCTCCCAAGGAAGCGCCGAAAGAAGAGAGCGGCTCACTCGCTTATGTTCCCAAGGAGCCGGAAAAGGACACCCAGCTCCAGTACGCGTTGCGCTTCCTGCGCGGCACGGCGACGGAAGCCAACGTGGCCAAGCCCGCAGTTTCTCCCGCCCCGCCGGCCGGCGACGCAGCAAAGACCGCACCCATTCCGAATTAATCGGTCCCCTATTGCTGAGACTACGAGAGGGGCGCCAAAAGCGCCCCTCTCGCGTTATTCAAATCCACACAACCAAGAGCAGCCGCCCGGGACCGCACCGATGACCCAACAACAGCCCCCTATTGACCCCGATAAGCTCGATTACCGTCCATGCGTCGGTGTCATGCTCATCAATCGCGCCGGTCTCGTCTGGGTCGGCCAGCGCGCCGATTCACCGGGCGAAGCCGAGGGAAAAGGCAACTGGTGGCAGATGCCCCAGGGCGGTCTCGACGAAGGGGAAGACCCCCTCGCAGCCGCCTTTCGCGAACTCTATGAAGAGACAAGTGTTCGTTCAGCCACTTTGCTCGGCCAAACCTCCGGCTGGTTGACGTACGATCTTCCACCCCACCTGATCGGCGTGGCTTGGGGCGGCCGCTTCCGTGGCCAGAAGCAGAAGTGGTTCGCTCTCCGCTTCCACGGCGACGACGCGGAAATCGACATTACCGCACCGCCCGGCCACGACGCTGAATTCATCACCTGGCAATGGTTGCCAGCCACGGAACTTGTGCGCCTCATCGTGCCTTTTAAGCGGGCAGTCTACGAAGCCGTCGTTGCCCAGCTTGGTCCGTTCGCTCGGCCCGAATATTGACAGTCAGAGGTTGCCCCGACCCGGGAGCAACTCGGTATGAAAATTCGCGCCGCGGCGGCCTGGACGCCAACGGAGGCCTTGTAAGTCATTGATTCGCCTGTCACTCTAATGTCGTATTTCCCTTACTATATGGCCTCATGAACCTCGACCGTCCCATTGGTGAAAGCAAACGTCTCGACCTCCCATACCGGGTAGGCGTGGGCGTCATGCTGTTCAACAGCCGCGGACTTGTTTGGACCGGCCGCCGGTTGCCAAAATGGGCGGGAGACCGACAAGGGTATATCTGGCAGATGCCGCAGGGTGGGCTCATGGCGGGTGAAGATCCGCTCGACGCCGCTCATCGCGAGCTGGAAGAGGAAACGGGCGTTCGCAACGCCGAACTCATTGCAGAACTCAATTCCTGGACAACTTACGATCTGCCGCCCGAACTGATTGGCATTGCGCTGAAGGGGCGCTATCGCGGCCAGCGCCAGCGCTGGTTCGCCATGCGTTTCTTCGGCGACGACAGCGAAATCGACATCAGCCCCCGCAATGGGCACAAGGCCGAATTTGACCGCTGGAAATGGCGCCCTATCGCGGAACTGCCTGAGATCGTAATCGCGTTCAAGCGACCGGTGTACGAACGTTTGACGGAAGTCTTCGCGCCCTATGCCCGTCCTGTCGACTGAGGCAGCGCCCGAACCCTCCAAAACTAAAAAGGCCGGGAAATGCCTCCCGGCCTTTTGCTTGTCCGGCGCTAACGAGCGAGTGCTTACGCGGCCTTCGGGCCGAGCGCGCGCAGCCGATCAATGGCCGTCTGCGCCATAGTTCGCTCATCGTCATCCTTTGCCGCAGCGAGATCGGCTTCAGCACCCGCAATCTCTTCGGCAATCTGCGAAAATGAAGTATCCGCCACATCGAATGCGGTTTCAGCCAAAACCGTGACCGCACCTGCGTTCACATCCGCGAAGCCCGACTTGACGAAAATCTGCTTCTTGCCGGCCGTCGAAGTGACCTCCAACACGCCAGGCCGCAGCGCCGAAATGAGCGGCGCATGCCCGGCGAACACGGTGAAATCACCTTCTACGCCCGGCACCATCGCCTGCTCGGCGTCGAGCGAAAGAAGGATTCGCTCAGGAGAAACCAGTTCAAATTTGAAGGTGCCGGCCATGTCGTGTCGTCCCTAAATACATGAAGCGCGAGGTGAGCTTCAGCCCCCCGCCGTCAGTTTGTCGGCTCGTCTTCGATCGCTCCGGATTTGGCCCGAACCTCGTCTGCTGTTTGCAACTTGGCTCCGCAAAACGGGCAAAAGAAAACTGGATGATCGATCATTCCGGGCTCTTCGTCTTCCATCTCGATCAAGCCGACCGACATGTAGAGGATATCACCCTCACCGACCGTAATGAGCGGCTCGAAGTCGTCTCCGCTCATCGCTTCCTTGAGTTCGACACAGCAACTGCCGAACGCCTTCCCGTCACCAGACATCTCGTCTTCCTTCATTCGACGCCTGGATTTCGAGATCCACGCGGCAGTGCGTTAGGCGGCTTCGGCGAGCTTCTCGGCCTTGGCAATCGCTTCATCGATAGAACCGACCATGTAGAACGCAGGTTCCGGCAGGTGGTCGTAATCGCCTTCGCAAAGTCCCTTGAAGCCCTTGATTGTATCGGCGAGCGACACGAGCTTGCCGGGCGAACCCGTGAAGACCTCAGCGACGTGGAACGGCTGCGACATGAAGCGCTCGATCTTACGCGCGCGTGCCACGGTCACCTTGTCGTCTTCCGACAGTTCGTCCATGCCGAGAATGGCGATGATGTCCTGCAGCGACTTGTACTTCTGCAGGATCGCCTGAACCCGCCGAGCGACGCCGTAATGCTCTTCACCGACAACGCGCGGATCGAGCATGCGCGAGGTGGAATCGAGCGGGTCGACGGCGGGATAAATGCCTTTTTCCGCGATCGCGCGCGAAAGCACCGTCGTGGCGTCCAAGTGAGCGAACGAGGCGGCCGGCGCCGGGTCGGTCAAGTCGTCGGCCGGCACGTAGATCGCCTGCACCGACGTAATCGATCCCTTCTGCGTGGTTGTGATGCGCTCCTGAAGGGCGCCCATATCTGTGGCAAGTGTCGGCTGATAGCCCACAGCCGAAGGGATACGGCCAAGAAGTGCTGACACTTCCGAACCTGCCTGCGTGAAACGGAAGATGTTGTCGACGAAGAACAGCACGTCCTGACCCTGGTCGCGGAAATGCTCGGCAACGGTCAGACCCGAAAGCGCAACGCGAGAGCGTGCGCCGGGCGGCTCGTTCATCTGCCCGTAAACGAGCGCGCACTTCGAACCCTTGGCCGAACCGCCGTTCTTCTTCGGGTCCTTGTTGACGTTCGACTCGATCATCTCGTGATAGAGATCGTTGCCCTCGCGCGTACGCTCGCCAACGCCTGCAAACACGGAGTAACCGCCGTGTGCCTTCGCTACGTTGTTGATGAGTTCCATGATGAGAACGGTTTTGCCTACGCCGGCGCCGCCGAACAGGCCAATCTTACCGCCCTTGGCGTAGGGAGCCAGCAGGTCCACGACCTTGATGCCCGTGACGAGGATTTGCGCTTCCGTGGCCTGTTCAGCAAATGTAGGAGCCGGCTGGTGAATGGCGCGGGTCGTCTGCGCACCAATGGGGCCCGCTTCGTCAACGGGCTCGCCGATCACGTTGATGATGCGGCCCAGCGTTTCATCGCCGACCGGCACGAGGATCGGCGAACCCGTGTCCGCCACGTCCTGGCCGCGGACGAGACCTTCCGTCGAGTCCATCGCGATCGTGCGAACGGTGTTTTCGCCTAGATGCTGCGCAACCTCGAGCACGAGGCGCTGCCCGCCGTTCTTCGTTTCCAAAGCGTTCAGGATGGAAGGCAGGTGACCGTCGAACTGAACGTCGACGACGGCGCCCATGACCTGACGGATCTTACCAACTGTGTTCGTAGCCATTGACGTTTCCTCGTTCCTAAGTCGGTCAGAGCGCTTCGGCGCCCGAAATGATTTCGATCAGTTCCTTGGTGATGTTCGCTTGGCGCTGACGGTTGTACTTGATCGTCAGCTTGTTGATCATGTCGCCGGCGTTGCGAGTTGCATTATCCATGGCGCTCATGCGGGCACCCTGTTCGGATGCCGCGTTTTCCAACAGCCCGCGGAAGACCTGTGTCGCGATATTGCGCTTGAGGAGCGACGAAAGGATCAGTTCTTCGTCAGGCTCATATTCGTAGATCGCCTGTGCGCCAGCCTCTTTGGCTTCGGTGACGTCGGGCAGCTTGGCGGGGATGAGTTGCAGTGCGGTCGGCTTTTGAGCGATCACCGATTTGAATTCGGAGAAATAGAGCGTCGCCACGTCGAACTCGCCGGCCTCGAACATCGCCAGAAGCCGATCGGAGATTTCTTCCGCGTTCTTGTAGCTGAGCTGACGTACACCGGCGAGGTCACGCCGCTCCACAATATTGCGGCCAAGGTCGCGGCGCAGGTTGTCCGCGCCCTTGCGACCCACCGTGAGGATCTTCACTGTTTTGCCGTTCGCAAGCAGACGGTTCGCGTCGGCCCGCGCGAGCTTGGCGATATTCGAGTTAAAGCCACCGCACAGACCGCGTTCCGCGGTCATGACGACCAGGAGGTGGACCTGATCCTTGCCGTTACCCACGAGCAGGGGCGACGCGGTTTCCCGGATCGCGCGTCCGCCCAAGTTGGCAAGGATTTTGTCCATGCGCTCTGCGTAGGGCCGCGCGGCGGTGGCCGCCTCCTGCGCACGACGCAACTTCGCGGCGGCCACCATCTGCATGGCCTTCGTGATCTTTCGCGTCGCCTTCACCGAGGCGATGCGATTGCGTAGGTCTTTTAAGCTCGGCATGGAGCCGTCTCCTTGAGCGCGAGCTGGATCTTAAGCGACGAAGTTCTTCGAGAACTTGTCGAGGAACCCGACGAGCTTCTTTTCCGTCTCGCCCGACAAGGCCTTCTCCGCGCCAACCGAAGCCAGGATCGACTTCTCATCGCGAAGGGCCGTCAGCAGCGCCTGCTCGAACTTACCGACCGAGTTGACCGGCAGCGTGTCAAGATATCCGCGCGTGCCTGCAAAGATTACAGCAACTTGCTCTTCCATCTTGAGCGGCGAGAACTGCGGCTGCTTCAGGAGTTCCGTAAGCCGCGCACCACGAGCCAGCATCTTCTGCGTGGCCGCGTCGAGATCCGAACCGAACTGCGCAAATGCCGCCATTTCGCGGTACTGCGCCAGCTCGCCCTTGATCTTGCCGGCGACCTGCTTCATCGCCTTCGTCTGTGCCGACGAACCCACGCGCGACACCGACAAACCGACGTTCACGGCCGGACGGATGCCCTGATAGAACAGGTCCGTCTCAAGAAAGATCTGACCGTCGGTGATCGAAATAACGTTCGTCGGAATGTAGGCCGACACGTCGTTCGCCTGCGTTTCGATGACCGGCAGCGCCGTCAGCGAACCTTTGCCTGCCGCGTCGCCCATCTTGGCCGCACGCTCAAGCAGACGAGAGTGAAGATAGAACACGTCGCCAGGATAAGCTTCGCGTCCCGGAGGACGGCGCAGCAGCAGTGACATCTGACGGTAGGCGACGGCCTGTTTGGACAAGTCGTCGTACGCAATCACGGCGTGCATGCCGTTGTCGCGGAAGTATTCGCCCATCGTGCAGCCGGTGAACGGAGCCAGGTACTGCATCGGCGCAGGGTCTGAAGCGGTAGCAGCGACGATGATCGAGTAGGGCAGCGCACCACGCTCTTCAAGAACCTTCACGAACTGCGCAACCGTCGAGCGCTTCTGGCCAATGGCAACGTAGACGCAATAGAGCTTCGCGCTTTCGTCGGTGCCTTCGTTCGCCGGCCTCTGATTGAGGAAGGTGTCGAGAATGATAGCGGTCTTGCCGGTCTGACGGTCTCCAATGATGAGCTCGCGCTGGCCGCGGCCGATCGGGATCAGCGCGTCGACGGCCTTGAGACCCGTCGCCATCGGCTCATGCACCGACTTGCGCGGCAGGATGCCCGGGGCCTTAACGTCCACGCGCATCCGCACGTCTGACTTGATCGGGCCCTTGCCGTCGATCGGATTGCCCAGACCGTCAACAACGCGGCCAAGCAGCCCCTTGCCCACGGGCACGTCCACGATGGCGCCGGTCCGCTTGACGGTGTCGCCTTCCTTGATCCCGCGATCGTCGCCGAAGATCACGACGCCGACGTTATCGGATTCGAGGTTCAGCGCCATGCCGCGCAGACCGCCCGGAAATTCCACCATTTCGCCGGCCTGGACGTTGTCGAGGCCGTAGACGCGGGCGATGCCGTCGCCCACTGACAACACCTGTCCAATCTCGGAGACCTGGGCCTCCTTGCCGAAATTCTTGATCTGATCCTTCAGGATCGACGTGATCTCTGCGGCCCGGATTTCCATGTGCCTCGACCTCTTGCCTTCTCGGTTGTCCCTGTCGCGATCCGCAGCATAAAGCGCGCGGCCCGCGTCGTTTTCTGTCTATTTTCAGCGAAAACCCGGCATCGCTCGTCGCGCGCCGGGCTCCGATAAATCGTTTTATGCGCCGCCCTTGAGAGCAAACTTCATGCTTTCGAGCTTCGTCTTTAGTGAGCTGTCCACCATGCGGCTGCCCATCTTCACAACCAGCCCGCCGAGGAGCGACGGATCGACCTTCTGAACGAGCGTCACGTCTTTTCCGACCGACGCCTTGAGCGCTGCCTTCAGATCCGCGACTTGAGCGTCGGCCAGAGGCGCAGCAGCCGTCACTTCCGCGCGCACTTCGCCGCGAGCCCGGGCAGCGAACGACTGGAAGTCGCGCACGATATCGGCGGCGGCGAAAAGACGGCGGTTCTTGGCAAGAAGTTTGAAGAAATTGATGGTCAGCGCGCCCACGTCGGCCTTCGACAGAACAGCGCTAATCGCTTTCTCCTGCTCATCCGACGCTATGACAGGGCTGCGAAGCACGCGCACGAAATCCGGACTCTCATCCGAAAGCGCCTGGAATTTCGCCAGATCCCCCTCTACCTCAGCAACCTTACCCTCGTCGGTCGCCAGCTCGAACAATGCAGATGCGTATCGCCCCGCCACGCTCGCCATCAAGGGTTCGTCAGTTGCCACGTGGATCGCTCTCGTGCGCTGAAGGGGCCGCCTCGGCCTGTAGATGCCGAAACCGTCCTGATTTGCAGTGGGTTTTTCTACATAAGGCGGGCGCGAAATGTCTTCCCCGCGCAGCCCCCTCATGCAATGCGCGCTCCGTGTATCATGCGCCCCTAAAGGCATCAACCGTGGCATGGGCGCACGAATGCCGCATGGATCGACGCCTAAGGTCAGCGTTTTGAACAATGGAGCGAGCCGCCAAACCTCCCACGCCCAGTGACGTGATCGCCAATTTATAAAGGCTATTTTTACCTCAATAGCACAACCTAAGGATGTACATATCAGAGGATTTCTCCTGTGTTAGATACAATTCCGCCGTCGAGCACCTCGGCGTTGAACGCTCCAATGCAGCCTACGCCCGAGCTACAGCGGTTTCTGCATCGTTTGCCGATGGCGATGTCCCGGCGGCTCACGCCCGAAGAATTGCAGGCCTATGCCAAGGCCTTAACTCCGCAACGCTCGCCTCATTGGATCGATTTCAAGGCAAGCGTCCCCATCCCAGGGCTCGGTATCTATGTCGCGTTGATGGTCGGCCGCGAACGGCGGAGCCCCGACCGCCTTCGAACCGAAGGCCAGCTCGGACTGGCTCCCAACCTGATCATCGCAGTTGTGCTGTCCGCGACGGTGATGACTGGCTGGCTGTCGACAATGCTTCTGTTGGAGGGTCTGGCCTTGATGGCAGGTGACAACAACGGTGCCTGGTGGAGCGCCTACTCAGGCCATCCGTGAGCCAACCGCTACAAAAAGCTGTACGGATCGACATCGACAGACAGCCGCAGATCGCCCTTGGGCTCCGGGGCGATCGAAAGCCACTCGCGCAGATATCCTTGAATGTCCGCTTCCCGCGGTGCCTTGACGAGCAGACGCCAGCGATGCCGTCCCCGCACCACGAATATGGGCGCCTCCGCCGGCCCAAGCACGCTGATGCGGTCCGACCCAGGTGCACGCCGCGCGACATCGCGCGCATACCGCTCCGCCAGTTCCTTATCGCGCGCCGAAATGATGATGGCCGCCAGTCGGCCGTAGGGCGGCAGCATCCCGCGCTGCCGCATCTCAATTTCGCGGGCCAGAAACTCCTCGCGATCCCCCGACAATATCGCCTGCATGACGGGATGATCCGGCAGATGCGTCTGGATAAACCCGCGCCCTTCAGCGAACGCTCGGCCTGCGCGCCCCGTCACCTGATGCAGCAATTGAAAGGTCCGTTCGCCCGCTCTCGGATCCGCTCCCATGGAGAGCCCAAGATCGCCGTCCACCACACCGACGAGAGTGAGGTTCGGAAAGTGGTGACCCTTCGCCACGATCTGCGTGCCGATGATGATGTCCGTCTCACCGGCTTCAATCCGGTGGATGGCATCGCGCATCTCCGTCAGGCCGGGAATGAGATCGGATGACAACAGAGCGACCCGCGCCTCCGGGAAGCGTTCGCTCACTTCCTCAGCCACGCGCTCCACACCAGGTCCGCAAGCGACCAGCGCTTCAGGCTCTCCGCACTTCGGACACTTCGACGGAGGCGGCATCGAGTAGCCGCAATGATGACAGTTGAGCTTCCCTTTGAAGCGGTGCTCGACAAGCCAAGCCGTACATTGTGGACACTCGAACCTGTGCCCGCACTTCCGGCACAGCGTGAGCGGCGCATAGCCGCGACGATTGAGAAACAGCAGCGATTGCTGGCCTTTTTCCATCGTCTCAGCGATGGCAGACACCAGACGGGGCGCCAGCCATCGTCCCTTGTCCGGCTGCTCGGCGCGCAAATCGATGGCTGTAATGGCAGGAAGTTCTGCTCCCGAATACCGTCCGGGCAGGATGACATGCCGATAGCGACCCGTGCGCGCATTCACGTGGCTCTCGATCGCCGGCGTCGCTGACGCCAACACCACGGGAAACTTGCCCAGACTGCCGCGCACCACGCTCATGTCCCGCGCTTGATAGTGCACGCGATCGTCCTGCTTGTACCCGGCGTCGTGTTCCTCATCGACGACGATCAGCCCAAGGTCGGCAAAAGGCAGAAACAGCGCTGACCGGGCGCCAATCACGATTCGCGCTTCACCGGTCGCCGTCGCACACCAGATGCGCCCGCGTTCCGGCCCGGACAGTGCCGAATGCCATTCCACAGGTGCCGCGCCGAACCGCCGCTCGAAGCGCTCCATGAACTGTGACGTCAGCGCGATTTCGGGCAGCATGATCAACGCCTGCCGCCCCTTTTCGAGCGTGCGCGCCACCGCCTCGAAATAAACCTCCGTCTTGCCCGATCCCGTCACTCCATCAAGCAGCGTCACGGAAAAATTCTCCGCATCTACCGCCGACCGCAACGCATGCACCGCACGCTCCTGATCCTCGCCGAACTCCGTGACGCGATGGGCTGCATCTGGCTGAGGACACACTTTCTGCGGGATCGCCACTTCGACGAGATTTCCCGACGTCACGAGCCCGTCGATCACCCCTGTGGAGCACCCCGCCAATTCCGCCAGCGCCGATTTTGACCGGATCAGCCCATCGCCCGCCAATTCGAGAGCTCGTGCCCGTGCCGGCGTCATCCGCGGCGGCAGCGCGGCGCCTAGCACGGCCCGCACACCCGTCCTGAGCTTGGGCGGCTCAAACGCGGATTGCGCACTCATCATCATCCGCAGCACCATGCCGAGCGGCGCAAGCGTGTACTTGGCCACCCACTCCGCGAAGCGCATCGAAACCACCGGGAGGCACGGAACATCCAGTCGATCCGCCACGGCCTTTAGCTTTTTCGGATCGACAGGCTTTTCGCTGTCGTCCAGCCGCCGGTCCCAAATCACCCCGATCCGCGTCTGTGACCCAAACGGCACCAGAACGAAGGCTCCGGGCTCCAACGACAATCCGGAAGGTACGAGGTAGTCATAGGTCTGCTCCAGCGCTACTGGCATCAGCACCGGCACGCGGCTCATCACCGCCGCGCCCCCGTTTGCCATGCCATCGAGCAGACTATCCAAAGCCAGTCCTCAAGGGTTAGAAGCTACGCCGGCCCGGACCGACTGGGGCCGACAGACATAAAGCCTTCTGCGGGGCGAAATCCATCTCAAGCTAAGCCGCAGCGTTCGAGGAGCCGAACACGATGAAGTTTTTCGTCGATACCGCCGATGTGGGCGAGATCAAGGAACTGGCCGCCACGGGTCTACTCGACGGCGTCACGACCAACCCCTCGCTCATCGCCAAGAGCGGTCGCGACTTCAAGGAAACGATTGCCGAAATCTGTGCCATCGTACCCGGGCCCGTATCGGCCGAAGTTGCTGCAACGGACTACGACGGCATGATGCGAGAAGCTAAAATCCTCTCCAACATCGCCCAGAATGTGACCATAAAGGTCCCGCTCACACTCGACGGCCTCAAAGCGTGCAAGGCGATCACGTCCCAAGGAACGATGGTCAACGTCACGCTTTGCTTTTCTGCCAACCAGGCGCTCCTCGCGGCAAAGGCGGGCGCCACCTTCGTCTCGCCTTTCATTGGCCGCCTCGACGATATCGGCCTCAACGGAATGGACCTGATCCGCGAAATCCGCACGATCTACGATAACTACCAGGATCTCCGCACCGACATCCTCGCCGCCTCGATACGCACCGTGAACCACGTCAAGGAAGCCGCCATCATCGGCGCCGACGTAGCAACCATTCCGCCCGCCATCCTCAAGACACTGGTGAAGCATCCCCTCACCGACGCCGGCATCGCCACGTTCGTCGCCGACTGGAAAAAAACCGGCCAGACGATTTGATTTGGGAACATTCTGCGCGAATAAAAAAGGCCCGCTCGCGCGGGCCTTTTTCACATCGAACCAGAAGGCTCAGACAGCTTCCTTGAGTTCCTTGGCCGCGCGGAACGCGACCTTCTTGGAAGCTTTGATCTTGATTGCTTCGCCCGTCGCCGGGTTACGGCCCATGCGAGCCGGACGCTTGCGAACCTGCAGCACGCCCAGACCGCCGATACGGATACGGTCACCCTTCTTGAGGTGCTTGGTGATCATCGTCACGAGATCCTCGAGCACGGCCGCAGCCTGCTTCTTCGGAATTTCGTGGCTTTCAGCCAGCGCCGCGCCGAGCTGGCGAAGCGTTACGGTGTTGGGCTTTGCGACCGTCTTTGCGGTGGCCTTTGCAGCAGCTTTTGCCATGAATGTCGTCCCTGAGATTAGAATTCGAATGTCGGCAGAACCGTCCGCGACCGCTGAAGCCAATCGCTAGAGTCGCGAAATTGATCGCGCGCCAGCTGCACTCCAAATCGCAGAAACGCTTGCACAAGCAACGGCTGCAGAGCAGCGGCCGTCGGGTTCTCCGGTGGCGCCAAAGTACGTGCGTCGCAGCGTTTTGCAACGGCCAATCGATCGCGAACGTGCAAAAAGACCCTATTTTCAGGGGTTTTTTGCACGTGCTGCCACGGTCGAGGCTCAAGAAAGGGCCGGATAGTCGATATATCCTGCAGGTCCCTGGGCGTAGAACAAGTCCGGCTTGGGCTCATTGAGGGCAGCAGAAATCGCGAATCGCTGAGGCAAATCGGGGTTTGCGATGAAGGTTTTCCCAAACGCCACCGCGTCCGCCTCACCCGCGTCGAGCACCTGCTGCGCCGTTTGTGCCGTGAACCCCTCATTGGCAATGTACATGCCGCCGAAGATTTTCTTGAGCTGCGGCCCGATCCGATTGTCGCCGAGAGATTCCCGTGCGCACAGGAAGGCCAGACCGCGCTCTTTCATCTGCTCGGCGACATACCCGAACGTCGCGATCGGATTGCTGTCGCCCATGTCGTGTGCGTCTCCGCGCGGCGCCAGATGCAGGCCAACACGGCCCGCGCCCCAGACCTCGATGCACGCATCCACCACCTCGATCATCAGCCGCGCACGGTTCGCAAGCGATCCACCGTAGTCGTCCGTCCGCGTGTTCGTCGTGTCCTGCAGGAACTGGTCGAGCAAGTACCCGTTGGCACCATGCACCTCGACGCCATCAAAACCTGCGCGTTTGGCGTTCTCCGCACCGCGTTTATATGCAGCGATGATCCCGGGGATCTCATCCCGCTCGAGCGCTCGCGGCGTCACGAACTCTTTCTTCGGCCGCACGAGCGACACGGTTCCTTTGGGGCGGATCGCACTCGGCGCCACCGGCAGCGCACCATCGAGGTAGATCGGATCAGAGATCCGTCCGACGTGCCAGAGCTGCAGGAGAATGGTGCCGCCGGCACGGTGCACCGCATCTGTGATGGCAGCCCAGCCCGCCACCTGCTCCTCTGACCAGATGCCCGGCGTATCCGGATATCCCACGCCCATCGGATCGACCGATGTTGCCTCCGACAGGATCATCCCAGCCGAGGCACGCTGCACATAATATTCGGCCATGAGCGCGTTCGGCACACGGCCCTCGCTGGAACGGCAGCGGGTCAACGGCGCCATGATGACGCGATTGCGCAGCGAAAGGTCACCGATAGTGATCGGATCGAGTAGCTTCGGCATGTGGGGAGAAATCCTTGGAAGAGATAGACGAGAAATAGATAGGGCCACTCTGCGTGACCACAAGGTCGTCGTGTTTACCATTCATTAACCGGCGCGGATGAGGCTCATCTATGAAACAATTGCCGCATCGGACGCGCATGGCAGCCCATCGGAATAGGCGAGACACCGCGCCGGAATTGGAACTCGGCGGAGACCTCACCGGTTCCGTCGCCCGCTGGCTTGCCCACCTTGAACTCACCGAAGGCCGCTCACCCGAAACCATCGAAGCCTACGACCGCGATCTGCGCTCTTTCCTTGCCTATCTTCGCGGCCACCTCGGCCATGCCCCCTGCCTGGCCGACCTCGATCGCCTCGACCTGAAAGCTTTTCGGGGCTTCATGGCCGCCCGCCGCCGTGAAGGCCTGACCAGCCGTTCCCTTTCGCGCACCATGTCTGCCCTGCGCACCTACATCCGTTGGCTCGACACCACGGGCGTGTCGGCAAACCGCGCCATTCTCCGCGTCGGCATGCCGAAACTTCCGCATGCAGTCCCAAAACCGCTCACCGTCGAGAAAGCTGCAGCCGTGGTCGAAGCCATCGGCGAGCAAGAGGAAACTTGGATTGGGGCCCGTGATACTGCGGTATTGCTGCTTCTCTACGGCTCAGGCCTGCGCATATCGGAAGCGCTCGCGCTGACACCGCGCAACGCCCCGACAGCGGGGCGCGATGTCATCCGCATCACCGGCAAGGGCGAAAAGGAGCGCCTGGTCCCGATCCTCCCCGTCACACGAGCGGCAATCGAACGCTACACCGGCCTCGTGCCGTTTATGCTCGACCCCGATGCGCCGATGTTCCGCGGCGCCAAGGGCGGACCCCTCTCACCCCGCATCATCCAACTCGCGATAGCGCGCCTGCGGGATGCCCTGCAATTGCCTGCAACCGCGACACCACACGCCCTTCGTCATTCATTCGCAACGCACCTGCTCTCAGCCGGCGCTGATCTTCGCCAGATACAGGAGCTGCTCGGCCACGCGTCGCTCTCGACAACCCAAGTCTATACGGAAGTCGATCGCGCCCAACTCCTGCGCGTTTACGACGCCGCCCATCCGCGCGCCTGACAGCTGAAACAGTGCCCCCATCAGCCAGCCCGCGTGACGGCCGGCTCCGCAGCAAGCGGAGTCGCCACGCGCCATTCAGAACCACCCTCGCGCGTGGCGGCCGGCTCCGCGCTAAGCGGAGTCGCCACGCGCCATCAAATATGTATGGCCCGCTTGCCCGCCGCGAGGGCCGCTTCCTTCACCGCTTCCGTCAAGTGTCGGATGCGCATGGCATGTCCGCGCCAGATCCTCAGCCGATCCACCGAACTCCATGAGGACAGCGGCTTCTGCGATCATCTCGCCTGCGTGCGGTCCAATAATATGCACGCCCAGCACGCGATCTGTCTCTGCGTCGGCGAGCACTTTCACAAACCCATCGGTGGTCTTGTTCACCTTCGCCCGCCCATTCGCCGTGAACGGGAACTTGCCGGCCGTATAGGCGATATTGGCCGCCTTCAGCTCATCTTCGGTCTTGCCCACGCTCGCCACTTCCGGTGCGGTGTAAACCACACCAGGGATCACGTTGTAGTTCACATGCCCCGCCTGTCCGGCGAGGATCTCCGCCACCGCAACGCCTTCATCCTCCGCCTTGTGCGCCAGCATCGGCCCGGCAATGACATCGCCGATCGCATACACACCGGCGATGTTGGTTTCGAAGTGTTCATCAACGGCAATGCGCCCTTTCGCATCCCGCTCGATTCCCGCTTCGTCAAGACCGAGCCCATCCGTGAATGGCTTACGGCCCACCGCCACAAGCACCGCGTCCACCTCGAGCGTCTCGCTCGTCGCATCGCCTGCTGCCGGCACGACACTCACGGCAAGTCCTGCGTCTCCCGCGTCCGAAACCCCGGTCACCTTCTGGCCAAGCCGGAAAACAAACCCCTGCTTTTCAAGAATGCGCTGGAACGTCCGCGCGACGTCCGAATCCATACCGGGCAAAATGCGATCGAGATATTCGACGACAATGACCTCGGACCCGAGCCGCCGCCACACCGAACCCAATTCCAAGCCGATCACACCGGCTCCGACAACCACGAGCCGCTTCGGCACGGTCTCGAACGTCAATGCACCCGTCGACGACACCACTCTTCTTCTCATCGATCGTGATGCCCGGCAGCGAAATCACATCTGATCCGGTTGCAATAACGATGGATTTTGTCGCAAGCGTCGACGTCTCACCGTTGATGAATGTGATCCCCACCTGTCCCGCTGCGAGGATCCGGCCGGTCCCGTGGAAGCTATCGATCTTGTTCTTCTTCAAGAGGTAGGCAACGCCGTCCACATTGCCTTTCACGCCCTCGTCCTTGAAGGCCATCATCCGCTCGAGATCGAGTTCCGGCGTGACGTTGATCCCCATCGTATGAAAATGCCGCGAGGCTTCGTCGAAAAGCTCTGAAGCATGCAGCAACGCCTTGGAAGGAATGCATCCGATGTTGAGGCACGTTCCGCCATGCGTCGACCGCTTCTCCACGACCGCCACCCTGAGCCCAAGTTGCGCCGCCCGAATAGCGCACACATATCCGCCAGGGCCAGTGCCGATCACGATGAGGTCATACATATCTGGGTCTCGCTACAACGTCTGAGCGGGCCGCACGTGCAGCGACAGCCGAACACTCGACCGACACCCCTGCTTCTCCGCGAGGCATCAAAATCAAAGCTCGAGCATGAACCGCTGCGGGTCTTCAAGACATTCCTTGACGCGCACCAGGAACGTCACAGCCTCTTTGCCGTCGACAACGCGGTGATCGTAGCTGAGCGCAAGGTACATCATCGGCCGCGCCACGATCTGCCCGTTCTTCACGACCGGACGCTCTTCGATCCGGTGCATGCCCAAAATGCCCGACTGCGGCGCATTCAGGATTGGCGTCGACAACATCGACCCATAGACCCCGCCGTTGGAGATCGTGAACGTGCCGCCCTGCATGTCTTCGATCGAGAGCTTGCCGTCGCGCGCCCTGCGTCCGTACTCGGCGATTGTGATCTCCGTTTCTGCCAACGACAGACGGTCCGCCTCGCGCAGCACCGGCACAACCAGCCCACGATCCGTCCCGACCGCCACGCCAATGTGGTAGTAGTTCTTATAGATGATGTCTTCGCCGTCGATCTCGGCATTGACTGCGGGAATTTCACGTAGCGCCTGCACGCAGGCCTTTACGAAGAAGCCCATGAAGCCGAGCTTCACCCCGTGCCGCTTCTCGAACAGGTCCTTGTACTGCGCACGCAGCGCCATCACGGCGCTCATGTCGACGTCGTTGAACGTCGTCAGCATTGCCGCGGTATTCTGCGCATCCTTCAGCCGCCGCGCGATGGTTTGGCGCAGCCGGCTCATCTTCACGCGTTCTTCACGGCCGGGCTCGCCCATCGTCGTAGGCACCCGCAGTTCCTGGATCGGGACCGGCACCGGCGTTGACGGGCTCTCCCGACGCTCCGCCTGAGGCGCCGAGAGCACGGGATTGCGCAGGAGCGGGTTTCTTCGCTGCAACTGCCGCGAGGGCATCTTCCTTCAAAACTTGACCGCGGCGACCAGACCCGACAACCGCGTCCGGATCGATCTGCGCTTCAGCAAGCACCTTGCGCGCAGAGGGAGCGGGCGGCGGCGCGGACGCCGCCGACGTGGATTTCGCGGCCGGCTGCTTTGCTGCAGCGGCCGGCTTTGCAGGCGCTTCAGCCTTGGGAGGCGGCGGTGCAGCGGCAGGGGCTGGAGCCGCAACCGACACCCCACCGCCCTCATTCAAGGCCGCCAAAAGCGATCCGATCGCAACCGTCGCACCCTGCATCGCGAGAATATCGCCGAGAACGCCGGCTGCCGGCGCCGGGACTTCCACCGTCACCTTATCCGTCTCGAGTTCCACCAGCGGCTCGTCTGCCTTCACCGCTTCACCCGGCTTTTTGAACCAGCGTCCAACCGTTGCCTCAGTGATCGATTCACCGAGCACCGGAACCTTGATTTCAATCGTCATTCGTATCCTCGCCGTCCTGCGAGCCACCACGATGGGCAGCTCCCCGTGGTGAATTACTTGCTGCCCTTGAGGGCGTCGTTGACCAGTGCCGCCTGTTCCGCGAGATGCTTACTGAGCTGTCCCGTTGCCGGCGACGCCGCCGCCGCACGCCCGGCATACCGCGGACGGCGATGGATGTAGCCCAGATGCGTCAGCACCCACTCGATGTTGGCATCCATGAAGTGCCACGCACCCATGTTCTTAGGCTCTTCCTGACACCACACGATTTCCGCGAACTTGAACCGTCCAAGCTCATTGATCAGCGCTCTCGCGGGGAATGGATACAGCTGCTCCACGCGCAGCAAATAGACATTCTCGATACCTTGCTGTTCGCGCGCTTCATAGAGATCGTAGTAGACCTTGCCGGAACACAGTACGACCCGCACGACCTCGTCGTCGGGAACCAGCTTGATCTTCTCCCCAGAGCGCGTCTGTGCGTCATCGAGGACAATGCGCTGGAATGACGTTCCCGGCCCCATTTCGTCGATGCGCGACACAACCCTCTTGTGTCGCAGAAGGGATTTCGGAGTCATCAGGATCAGCGGCTTGCGGAATTTGCGCAGCAGCTGACGTCGCAGAATGTGGAAGTAATTCGCCGGCGTCGTGCAATTCGCAACCTGCCAGTTGTCTTCCGCGCATAGTTGCAGCCAGCGTTCCAACCGTGCGGATGAATGTTCCGGACCCTGCCCCTCGAAACCGTGCGGCAGCAGGCATACAAGACCCGACATACGCAGCCACTTGCGCTCCGCCGAAGACAAGAATTGGTCGAATACGACCTGCGCCCCGTTCGCGAAGTCGCCGAATTGCGCTTCCCACAGCACCAGCGCGTTGGGCTCCGCCAGCGAGTACCCGTACTCGAAGCCGAGCACAGCCTCTTCCGACAGCATCGTGTTGATCACTTCGAACTTCGCCTGATCCGGCGCCACGAACTTCAAGGGCGTGTACCGCCGCTCGGAGTCCTGGTCGATCAGCACGCAGTGCCTCTGGGAGAACGTCCCACGCTCACTATCCTGTCCCGACAGGCGAACCGCATAACCTTCCTTAAGCAACGATCCAAATGCCAGCGCCTCCGCCATCGACCAATCGAGACCCTGGCCGCTTTCGACCATCTCGCGGCGTCGCTCCATCAGCTTCGCAATGGTCTTGTGAGCGTTGAATTCATTCGGAATGGCAGTGATCTGCCGTCCAACATGACGCAACACCTCCGCCTCGACGCCCGTCGCGGTGGCAAGGTCATCTTCTCCAGCGCGCTGGAATCCAGCCCACCGGCCATCGAGCCAGTCGGCCTTGTTCGGCTTATACGTCTCAGCCGCCGACATCTCCTCGTCGAGGCGCGCGCGGAAGGTCCCCCGCATGCTGTCAACCTCACCGTCCGCAATCACGCCTTCTTCCACGAGGCGCCGGCCGTAGATCTCGACCACCGTCGGATGCGCCTTGATCTTTTTGTACATCAACGGCTGCGTGAACATCGGCTCGTCGCTTTCGTTATGACCGAAGCGGCGGTAACAGAACATGTCGATGACAACGGGCTTCTGAAACCGCTGCCGGTACTCGATGGCGATCTTCGCGCAATGCACCACCGCTTCCGGATCATCGCCATTCACATGAAGGATCGGCGCTTCGATCATCCGCGCCACATCTGAGCAGTAGGGCGACGACCGCGAAT
This sequence comes from uncultured Alphaproteobacteria bacterium, assembly GCA_963708775.1. Classification (GTDB taxonomy): domain Bacteria; phylum Pseudomonadota; class Alphaproteobacteria; order Rhizobiales; family Hyphomicrobiaceae; genus JAGVSR01. The sequence continues at coordinate 184,426 of CAVPTI010000010.1, forward strand.
AACGCGGGCTCGTCGTGAAGCCGATCTGGTTGTTGATGACGAAATGGATTGAACCACCCGTGCGATGCCCCTTCAACCCAGACAACCCGAAGCATTCCGCCACCACGCCTTGGCCGGCGAACGCGGCGTCACCGTGAATGAGAAGCGGCAGGATCGGCGTCCGGTCTCCGGGATCACAGCCGTGCTGATCCTGCTTCGCCCGCACCTTTCCGAGCACGACGGGATCCACGATCTCCAGATGTGAGGGATTAGCCGTCAGCGATAGATGCACGTTGTTACCGTCGAACGTCCGGTCCGATGATGCACCGAGGTGGTATTTCACATCGCCCGAGCCTTCGACGTCGTCCGGCTTGAACGACCCGCCTTTGAACTCGTTGAAGATCGCACGCAACGGCTTGCCCAGCACGTTGCCGAGCACGTTGAGCCGACCGCGATGCGCCATGCCGAAGACGATCTCCTGCACGCCGAGCTGGCCGCCACGCTTGATGATCTGCTCCAGCGCGGGAATCATCGCCTCGCCGCCGTCGAGACCAAAGCGCTTCGTGCCGGTATATTTGATGTCGCAGAATTTCTCGAACAGCTCAGCTTCAATGAGCTTGTTCAAAATCGCGCGCTTTCCCGGCACCGTAAAGGTAATGCCCTTTTCCTCGCCCTCCACGCGCTGCTGCAGCCACGATTTCTGCGCCGGGTTGGTGATATGCATGAACTGGTAGCCGATCTTGCGGCAATACGTGCGCCTTAGGATCGACAGAACTTGCCGGATCGTCGCGAACTCGAGCCCCAGATAGCGGTCGAGAAAAACCGGGCGGTCGAGGTCAGCCTCCAGGAAGCCATACGTATCCGCGCGAAGTTCCTTGTGCACGTTGCGATCGGCGATCCCCAGCGGATCGAGATCCGCCGCCAAATGACCCATCACGCGATAAGCCCGGATCAACATCAACGCGCGAATGGAATCCTGTGTCGCTCGCACCGACGCTTCGGGCGACAGTTCCACACCCGCCTGATGCGCGCGCTGCTTCAGGCGCAAGTGCAGTTGCGGCGCACCGGGCCCCTCGTCGCCCGTGAGAGCCGCGATCATCTCGTCGTGCTGCGTCAACTCCGATAGCGGAATGCCCCACGATGGCCCGCCATTCCCATTCACGACCGGCACCGACTGATCATCGACCCGCGACCGCTGATGCTCTTCCTTTAAACTCTCGAAAAAATGCCGCCACTCATCCGATACCGAGCCGGGGTTACGCTCATACTGCTCTTGCAGCTCTTCGATGTAACCGGCGTTGGTACCCTGCAGAAAAGACGTTCTCAGAAAATTTTCATTGCGCGCGTGGCGGGTCATCGGGTGTGTCCTGGAAAGCCCTAGGGCCGGTCGGCGATAGCGAGGCTGTACGCGATTTACCTGATGGGCAGCTGGCGGCGGTTCAAGGTGATCCGCCGAAGCGAATTGCTGCACCGCAGCGGTTTGGACCCTACTCCGTTTACCGCTGCGATTTAAGACCCTCGAAAGTGCAGGTCAGGCCTGATTTTCAGGCAAGGTGGGCTCCACATCAAAAAAGCGGCGTCGCTGGAAGATCCGCGACGCCGCTTGCACCATCAGAAAACTGAATTGCCTTGTGCAGGCCTCTTACTTACCGAGCACCTTGAGGAGCGTGGTGCCGAGCGCTGCCGGGCTATCAGCCATCGCAATGCCGGCTTGCTGCATGGCTTCGATCTTGTCTTCAGCCTTGCCCTTGCCGCCTGAGATGATGGCCCCTGCGTGACCCATGCGACGGCCGGGAGGCGCCGAAGCACCGGCGATGAAGCCGGCCATCGGTTTCTTGCGGCCCTTCTTCGCCTGAGCGATCAGCCACTCGGCGGCTTCTTCTTCAGCCGAGCCGCCGATTTCACCGATCATGATGATCGACGTCGTCTCGGGATCATCAAGGAAAAGATCGAGCACGTCGATGAACTCGGTTCCCTTCACTGGATCGCCGCCGATGCCCACAGCCGTCGTCTGACCGAGCTTGGCATCGGTCGTCTGCTTCACCGCTTCATAGGTCAGCGTTCCAGAGCGCGAAACCACACCCACCGAACCCTTGGAGAAAATGTTGCCCGGCATGATGCCGATCTTGCACTGGCCAGGCGTCAAAACACCCGGGCAGTTGGGTCCGACGAGGCGCGACTTCGAGCCCGAGAGAGCCCGCTTCACGCGAACCATGTCGATGACCGGAATGCCTTCCGTGATGCAGACGATCAGCGGGATTTCCGCATCGATTGCTTCCAGGATCGCATCAGCAGCAAAGGGAGGTGGCACGTAGATCGCGCTCGCCGTGGCCCCGGTCTTCTCTTTCGCTTCGAGCACCGTGTTGAACATCGGCACGTCGGCGAGGTCCGCATCCGGGTGATTGTTGCCACCCTTGCCCGGCGTCACGCCACCGGCGACCTTCGTACCGTAGGCTTTCGCCTGCTTCGTGTGGAACGTCCCCTGGCTGCCGGTAATGCCCTGGCAGATGGTGACCGTATTCTTGTCGATCATGATGGACATCGTTAGGCGACCTTCTTCACTTCGTCGGTGATCTTGCGGGCGGCATCGGCGAGATCGTCAGCGGGGACGATCTTGAGGCCGGATTCGGCCAGCATTTTCTTGCCAAGTTCGACGTTGGTGCCTTCAAGGCGCACGACGAGCGGAACGGTGATCGCCATCTCACGTGCCGCTGCGATCACGCCGTCCGCGATGATGTCGCAACGCATGATGCCGCCGAAGATGTTGACCAAGATGCCCTTCACAGCCGGATCGGCGAGGATCAGCTTGAAGGCTTCCCGCACCTTCTCCTTCGAAGCGCCGCCGCCGACATCGAGGAAGTTCGCAGGCTCAGCGCCATAGAGCTTGATGATGTCCATCGTCGCCATGGCAAGGCCCGCACCGTTCACAAGGCAGCCGATGTTGCCGTCGAGCTTGATGAACGCGAGATCGTGCTTCGACGCTTCGATTTCGCTCGGCTCTTCTTCCGTGATGTCACGATAGGCGACGATCTCGGGATGGCGGAACAGCGAATTCGAGTCGAAATCCATCTTGCCGTCGAGCGCGATGAGGTTACCCTCCTTCGTCACGACCAGCGGGTTGATCTCCAGCAGGCTCATGTCCTTCTCGATGAACATGCGATAGAGATTCGCGGCCGTCGCCTGCATCTGCTTGAAGGCGTCACCCTTGAGGCCGAGCGCGAAAGCGATCTTGCGGCCGTGGAAGGGCTGGAAGCCCGAAGCCGGATCGATCGACAGCGTGACGATCTTTTCCGGCGTGTCGTGCGCGACCTTCTCGATGTCCATGCCGCCTTCGGTCGAGACGATAAACGCGACCCGCGACGTTGCGCGGTCCACCAGCATCGAGAGATAGAGTTCCTTGTCGATCGCCGTGCCGTCCTCGACGTAGAGGCGGCGGACAACGCGGCCAGCGTCACCGGTCTGCACCGTCACCAGGGTCCGGCCGAGCATTTCACCTGCGAATTGCTTGACCTCATCGACCGACTTGGCGAGACGCACACCGCCCTTTTCGCCGGCTTCCTTTTCCTTGAACGTCCCCTTGCCGCGTCCGCCGGCATGGATCTGCGCTTTCACGACCCAGACCGGTCCCGGCAGCTGCTTGGCGGCTTCGACGGCTTCGTCGACGGTGAATGCGGCAGCACCCTTTCCCGTGGGGATGCCGTACTGGCGATAAAGCTCCTTCGCCTGATGCTCGTGGATGTTCATGGCGCTCCTGGGCGTTTCTCATTGAATGGGCGACGTGGGTGTTTAATCGGGAAGGCAACGGTCAAGCCACCCCCGAACGGGCCACCCCGGCCTACCCTGTTGGGGCTGCGACGAAGCGGCGTCGGGCAGAGCCTGAGGCCGGATTGAGGAGGTTGAACCTCAAGCCCCGAGCGGCGGGTTCACCTGCACGCAGGTGTCGACGAGGCTCTTCACGGATTCCACCGACCGCATGAGCATCTGCCGTTCCGCCGAGTTGAGATCGATCTCGATGATCCGCTCGATGCCGCCCGATCCGATGATCACCGGAACCCCGACGTAGAGGCCCTTTACCCCATATTCTCCATTGAGATAGGCCGCGCAGGGCAATACCCGCTTTTTGTCCTTCAGGAAGCTCTCGGCCATCGCAATGGCGGATGCCGCGGGAGCATAATAGGCAGACCCCGTCTTCAAGAGGCCGACGATTTCCCCGCCACCCTTGCGGGTCCGGACCACGATTTCCTCGACCCGCTCCTGGCGGATCCAGCCCATCTTCACGAGGTCGGGCAGCGGCACCCCACCCACCGTCGAATACCGGACCAGCGGCACCATGTCGTCCCCATGTCCGCCGAGCACGAACGCGGCCACATCCTCGACCGAAACCTTGAACTCATCCGCCAGGAAGTGCCGGAACCGGGCTGTATCTAAAACTCCAGCCATGCCGCAGACCATGTTGCGGGGCAAACCCGAAAACTTCTGCAGCGCCCAAACCATCGCGTCGAGCGGATTGGTGATGCAAATAACAAACGAATTGGGCGCGTACTTTTTAATACCCGCGCCCACCTGCTCCATTACCTTCAAATTGATACCGATCAGATCATCGCGGCTCATGCCGGGTTTGCGTGGCACACCCGCCGTCACGATGCAGACGCTCGCGCCTTCGATATCAGAGTAAGCGTTCGTACCCTTGAGATTGCAGTCGAAACCTTCGACGGCGCCGGACTGCGCGATGTCGAGCGACTTGCCCTGCGGCAGACCTTCCGCGATGTCGAACAAAACCACGTCACCGAGCTCCTTGAGCCCGATCAGGTGAGCCAGGGTTCCACCGATCATACCGCCGCCGATCAAGGCAATCTTCGTACGCGCCATCGCAATTCAATCTCCCAGCCAAACCCGCGGATGAGCCGCGGCCTCAGATCTTCTGCTGCCTCTTTGCCCTGCCATTCCGCAGATGCGAAGACAATCTGTTCGTTCGTAGGCCGAAACCCCGCCGCTCTCAAGCTGTCGCGGAGAAAAAGCCGCTCAGCCTCAAGGCGCCGCCCGCGACGCCACGCGCTCGGCCAGCCAGGCTTCGCTGCGCATCTCCATCAGTCGCGATGCTGTCCGGACGAACAGGTCCGCTCCGTCGCCTGCCGGATAGAGCTTGTCCGGCTCGGCCGCCGCCGATGCGACAAGGCAGGTCCCCCGATCATAAAGAGTATCGATGAGGGTAATGAACCGCCGCGCTTCGTTGCGCCGGTCCGGCGTCAACATCGGAATGTCCTCGACGATGAGCGTCGAATACGCGTTCGCGATGGCGAGATAGTCGGGGCCGGCCAGCGGCTGCGCACACAAATCCCAAAACGTGAACCGCGCCACACCGGACGCCGCTTCCGGCACAGCGATCATCCGGCCGTTGCATGCGACCTCTGCGGGCTTGCCCTCTTCCGATCCCACGAGCCGCGACCAGATTGCATCGATCTCTGCCTTCGCCGCTTTGTCCGCAGGTTGAAAGTAAAGTGTCCGGCCCTGCAGCTTGTCGAGCCGGTAATCCTTCGCAGCTGCAATTTCGAGGACATCCAACTTGTCCTGGAGCATCGCTACAAACGGTAGGAAAAGCTGGCGATTAAGGCCATTCCAATAAAGCCGGTCCGGCGGCACATTGGATGTCGCCACCATGATCACGCCGCGTTCGAAGAGCGCTTTGAACAACCGCCCGAGGATCATCGCGTCCGCAATGTCGGTGACGTGGAACTCATCAAAGCAAAGAAGCTGCGCTTCACCCGCGATCTCCGCCGCCACGTACGGGATCGGGTCGCCATCCGTCGTCGCCCGTCCGCGCGCGATGCGCTCGTGCACTTCCGCCATGAACTGATGAAAGTGAACGCGCCGCCGCGGACTGAAGCCGACCGCCAGATGGAACAGGTCCATCATCATCGTTTTGCCGCGGCCGACACCGCCCCATAGATAAAGACCACGCGGCGTCACCGGTACAACTCGCTTCGGCACACGGAAGATAGAAAGCCGCGAGCTCCGTTCCGGCCGGTGGCCTTCGAGTCCTGTCGCCAGTTGATCGAGCCGCTCAACGATCAGCGCCTGCGCCGGATCGCGCTCGATCTGACCGGTCGCCACCCTTTGCTGATAGTATTGCCAAACGCGGCCCGGCATCTTGTCCCCTACACCTGTGGTCCACGAGCTAGCCCCCTCCCGCCCCGGCCCCGCAAGCACCTCGTGACGGTATGTCACGAATGAACATCTCTTGCCACGCCACGCCCGGGGTGCGATCCGCCCAAATACCGATCGTTGTTTGCGCCACCGCGACGGCAACTCTCGCCAGCAGCACGACGAGCATCACCATCCAACACGTGCAGGGAACTTTTTCGTACGAGACATGTTGTGGCGTCGAAAATCAAAACCGTTGCACTGTCGTTCAGTCGCCTGCATGGTGCCGCAGCAATTTTCGACGCCATCCATGAAGTTCATTTTGGTACAGTCGCACGACGCAAGATGCGCGCGAGTGGAGAACACGGGGCGTAGTGGATGCGTTGGCATGAGAGAAGTAAGCGGCAACGATTTCATGTCGCGAGCAACTCAGCTGAACCACTTCGCTTCACGTGCAAACGCGAATTCAAAACCTAGAGGCCCGGAATTGCTCAAAAATTGCGGCGTTTGCGCCACACTTTCGGCAATTGGACAAAAATATCGCCGCGAAATCGAAATTCGATGTCAACAAAATGATCGAACTTGCGCATATTTTTTTCGTGATCGAAATGATTCGATCTGATTCCAGAGGGAGAGAGAACTATGGCTAAGGCAGCAAAGAAGGCAGTGAAGAAGGCAACGGCGAAGCGCGCTCCGGCCAAGAAGGCCACCAAGGCAGCGAAGAAGCCGGCCAAGAAGGCTGCAAAGAAGAAGCGCGCAGCCTAAGGCTGACGTTTCTGTTCTGTTCCCGGTTGGGCACCGGGCGCGGAGCCGGTCCACAAGACCGAATAAATTTTTGAGGCCGGTGGCTGCGAGATGCGCCACCGGCCTTCTTATTTGCTCGCAGGCAGTCAGGAAAGTCCAAGCGCAGGTTGCCTGCGCAAGCTAGTTGTTAGTTCCGGTTGTTTTGAAGATCCCACCAGTCGTGGACGGAGCGGCAATAACCGTCGCGCTCACTCGGGCAATCGCCCTGTCGGCCGATAACGCGTCGCTGCGGAGCGCGGTGGAAAGTGCGCAAGGAGTTTGATCGGGCGCCTCGGTCAGCCTTGGCCGCCGTCGATGTCTTCACTTTCGCATCGTCCCACCAGAATTGAGCATTCGCGGGCGATGCAACCAACAAGAGCGGCAGAATAAGCAGGATTTTCATGGATACCTCCCACCACGCAGGTGGGGGTCGCCATGAGTTCGGTCCAATTGATAGTTCTGAACACGACTGCCTAGTTATCGGTCCAGCCGATCCACGAACCTTACACCCGCCGCTGCACCATCAGCTTCTTGAGTTCGGCGATGGCTTTGGCCGGCGACAGTCCCTTGGGACATGCCTTGGTGCAGTTCATGATCGTGTGGCACCGATAGAGCCGGAATGGATCCTCGAGATTGTCGAGCCGGTCGCCCGTTGCCTCATCGCGACTCTCGATGACCCACCGGTAAGCCTGCAGCAGGATCGCCGGACCGAGATACCGATCCGAATTCCACCAGTAACTCGGACACGACGTCGAGCAGCATGCGCACAGGATGCACTCGTAAAGGCCGTCGAGCTTCTCACGGTCCTCGCGCGACTGCTTCCACTCTTTCGGCGGCGTCGGCGTATCCGTCTTCAACCAAGGCTCGATTGACCGCAGCTGCGCATAGAAGTTGGTCATGTCCGGCACGAGGTCCTTGATGACCTTCATGTGCGGCAGCGGATAAATCGTAACCGGCCCCTTCACCTCGTCGATGCCCTTGAGACACGCGAGGTAGTTGGTCCCGTCGATGTTCATCGAGCACGACCCACAGATGCCTTCACGGCACGAGCGGCGAAACGTCAGCGTCGGATCGATCTCGTTCTTGATCTTGATGAGCGCATCGAGAACCATCGGACCGCACTGGTCCTGATTGACCCAGTATGTATCCACATGCGGGTTTTGCCCGTCATCCGGCGTCCAACGATAGATCCGGAATTCGCGCCAAGCACCATCGCCCTCCGGCGCGTTCCAGGTCTTGCCCGTGGTCAATTTCGAATTCTTAGGGAGCGTCAGCTGCACCATGGGTCCGGTTCGATCCTCGCGTTGAGCGAAAAAATCCAATGAACCCCAAGAATTGGGGTTCTACGCACCCCGTGTCAACGCAGCCGGCGGGTCACCGGATGCGGTTCTTTGCCCACATTCTTCCCTTCAGGCCAGCGCCTCGTTCTTTTGTCGAAGATCAATCCGAACGGTGCTTCTTGAGCTCTCGAACCAACTGCGTAAGCCGCTCGGCGATCTCCGCCCCGCCATCCACGGCGACCTTGAGCGTGGCCCTGTTTTGGATCAGCTTGTTGAGCCGCTCCTGGCATTCTCCAAAGGCGAAATAGAGCGTCTCGGGCGCATCGATCTCACCATCTTCCACGGCGCACATGACGTCGAACGCATTTTGCGAGGCCAGCACCAGCATCGAAGCGACGTCATTCATGATTTGATGAAACAACCGGCTGCCGTCCGGCCCCACACGCGTCCCATGTACGCCGAACTTCAGCGGCGAAGTCCCGCCGGCACCTTCCCCGGCAAACAGCTTCGGATGACGCTGAAACCGCCGGAAAATTTCCGACAGGCCAAGGCAGCACGTTTCCAATTCGCGGATCGCAGTGCCGGCCTTCCGCTTGGCCTTCGAGCGGTCGGGCGTGCGCTCCTCCGCCGTCCAATTGATTGCCGCGATGGAGGCAATGGCACCCAGCGCCGCCAGGGCCGGCAGCACGGCCGTAAACGGGTCCGGCGCAATCCGGCTGTCCGGCTCGCGCGGCTCCACCGGCTTGAGTGGCTCCTTATTCTTATCGCTGCCTTTGCGGGACGGTAGGGCCACGCGAACTCCGGGTTGCCTCAGCTTATGAAGCATCCCTTAGCGCAGCCAGCGACCCGCCGCCACCCGTCAACGCGCGCACAACCGAGCTTCTAAGCCCGTCACATCGAGCATTACGCGTGCGCGACAATCTCTCGGGCCTCAATACACGCGAGCTTTGGGCTCGATGTACTTGATCTCATTGGTGAGCGTCCGAGTATGAACCGGGCGGCTGTCGAGCCGCACCTGCCGCGTCCCGTAATCGGCAAACGCCAGGGTGTGCTTCATCCACGCCACGTCATCACGCTTGGGATAATCCTCGCGCGCATGCGCTCCGCGGCTTTCCTTGCGGTTCGCCGCTCCTGCCACCGTCACCGCAGCCTGGGCGATGAGATTGTCGAATTCGAGCGTCTCGATGAGATCCGAGTTCCACACCAACGAGCGATCGGTGACGTTGATATCCTCGATACCCTTCCAGATATCGGCGATCTTCTTCACGCCCTCTTCCAGCACCGGCCCATCGCGGAAGACGGCGCAGTTGGCCTGCATGGTCTTCTGCATTCTAAGCCGGAGGGCCGACGTCGGCGTCGCACCGCTCGCATTGCGATACCAGTCGAGCCGATCAAGCGCCTTGTCCGTCGCCTCCTTCGGCAATTCCGGCTGAGCCGCGCGCCGTTCGACAGTGTCCGCACAGCGCAAGCCCGCCGCGCGCCCGAACACCACAAGATCGATCAGCGAGTTGGAACCAAGCCGGTTCGCGCCATGCACCGACACGCACGCGGCCTCCCCGATGGCCATCAAGGCCCGGAACGATCGTGTCGGGATTGCCGCCCTTCAGCGTCAGCACCTCACCGTGATAGTTCGTCGGAATGCCACCCATGTTGTAGTGCACGGTCGGAATGACGGGAATGGCCTGCCGCCTCAAGTCGACGCCCGCGAAAATCTTGGCACTTTCCGTGATGCCCGGCAGACGCTCCGCAAGGATTTTCGGATCAAGATGGTCGAGGTGAAGATAGATGTGATCGCCCTCGGGACCGACGCCACGACCTTCGCGGATCTCGATCGTCATCGACCGCGAAACGACATCGCGCGACGCAAGATCCTTTGCATGTGGCGCGTAACGCTCCATGAAGCGCTCGCCCTTCGAGTTCGTCAGATACCCGCCTTCGCCGCGTGCACCCTCCGTTATCAAGACGCCTGCGCCATAGATGCCGGTCGGATGGAACTGCACGAATTCCATATCCTGGAGTGGCAAGCCCGCACGCAGCACCATTGCGTTGCCGTCGCCCGTGCACGTGTGGGCCGATGTCGCCGAGAAGTACGCGCGGCCATAACCACCGGTCGCCAAAATCGTGCGTTTCGAGCGGAAGCGATGAATGCTTCCGTCTTCCATATTCATCGCGATGACGCCGCGGCACGCGCCTTCGTCGTCCATGATGAGATCAAGCGCAAAGTACTCGACGAAAAACTCTGCCGAGTGGCGCAGCGACTGGCCATAAAGTGTATGCAGCATCGCGTGGCCGGTCCGGTCCGCGGCAGCGCACGTGCGCTGCACGGGCGGACCATCGCCGTATTCCGTGTAATGCCCGCCAAACGGACGCTGATAGATCTTGCCCTCTTCCGTGCGGCTGAACGGAACCCCGTAGTGATCGAGTTCGTAAACGGCTTCCGGTGCGTTGCGGCAAAGGTATTCGATCGCGTCCTGGTCACCGAGCCAGTCGGCGCCCTTCACCGTGTCGTACATGTGCCAGCGCCAGTTGTCCGGCCCCATGTTGGCGAGCGACGCGGCAATGCCGCCCTGCGCCGCCACCGTGTGCGAGCGCGTCGGAAAAACCTTTGTCACGCAGGCCGTCTTCAGCCCCGCCTCGGCGCACCCCAGCGTCGCGCGCAATCCCGCGCCACCCGCGCCGACAACCACGACGTCATAGGTATGATCGACGATCGGATAGGCGCGCCCGTTGACCGCTGCCGTGCCTGCCGCCCCGTTCACCTTGCCAGCCATACTGCGTTCAAGCTCCGAAGTAGATTTTCATGACGGCCAATATGCTGGCGGCGCCCACGGTGATGGCGAAGAACGTATTCAGCATCAAAAGCGCGATCTTCGCCGCCTCGCCATGCACGTAGTCTTCGATGATCGTCTGCATGCCGAGCCGCATATGGATTACCCCCGAAACCACCAGGAGGATCAGTGGCAGCGCGAATTCCGGCCGCTTGAGCGCCGCAACCACAGTGCCGTGATCGGCCCCTGCCAAGGATACCAGCAGCGCAACGACGACGATCGACAGCACCAGATTTGAAACAGCGGTGACACGTTGCTTCCAGAAGTGATCGGCGCCTTCTTTGGCCGACCCCAGGTACCGCACCCTCTTGAGCGGAGTTCTCAGCGACATTCTCCTCAGCCCCCCAGTCCGCGCAGGACAAAAAACCAGACGAGCACGGTCAAGACCACGGAGGCGATACCCGTTCCCCAAGAGAGGAGATCGATGGTCTCATGGTCGTAGCCCATGCCGAAATCCCAGATGAAATGCCTTATGCCGCCGAGCGCATGGTGAATGAGCACCCACGTGTAGCCGAACAGCACGATCCAGCCTGCCCACGTGTTGAGCCAGCCACTGACGGTGTGGAACGCATCCGGACCGGACGCAGCCGCGACGAGCCAGGCCGCCAAGATGATCGTGCCGAAGTAAAGCGCCGCCCCGGTAATGCGATGCAGGATCGACATCACCATGTTGATGAGCGGCCGGTAAATTTGCAGGTGCGGAGACAAGGGGCGATCGATCTTCGCCTCGCGCCCAGTCGTGGCTTCCGACATGAAGGACCTCGGGAAACAGGATAATCTTGTCTTCTAGCCCGGCCGGAAAGCCGCCGCAATTTGCCAGACGGGCGCATGACGAAGGTCTAACAGTCTCGCAATCGCGCCCGCTTCGCATGAACAACGTCGCCGCCCACGCACGAAATCACGGCTGGCTTCGCACACCGAAGTTGCCGAACGCGCCCATCTCCCCGGCTTGTCGCTGGCGCGCGGCCAACGGCACGATCACACAGCCCGCAGCCCCCGCGGCCCGCCGGCTATCGAGTCCACTTAACGCGGCAACACGACCCACGCGTCGAAATCGAGGATCACCCCATCGGCGTACTCTCCCGTTTCCTTCTTGAGCGGGAACGCCGCGCAGTCCTGGTTCTTCACCGCCACCAGCCGGATCCGCAGCGCACCCACGTCCGTGCGGCCTGGGATCTCCGCCTTCTCCAAGATTTCCGACCAAGCATAAACCGTGTCGCCAGCAAACAGGGGCGCGACGTGCCGCCCGCCATTAATTGCCGCCAGATGGAACGCGTTATTGAGCCCGTTGAACGACAGCGCGCGCGCCAGCGAAATCACGACACCACCGTAGATGATCCGCTTGCCGAAGCGGCCTTTCGACTCCGTGTGCTGGTTGAAGTGCACCTTGGCCGTGTTCTGGTAAAGCCGCGTCGCCATCTGATGCTCGGCTTCTTCAATCGTCATGCCGTCGACATGATCAATCTTTTCGCCCACCTCGTAATCGCCCCAGCGATAGGGGCTGCCGGCAAGAGCCAGATCGTAGGCTGCCGTGTTGATGGCCGGCACTGCACCACCGATCTCCGAAGGATCGATCCGATCCGGTAACTTCGGCACCACCGCCTCGCCCACCGGCGCGTTCTTGTCCCGCTTGCGCACCATCACCCAGCGGACGTACTCGAGCACGATCTCGCCGTTCTGATTGCGCCCCGTCGAGCGCACGTAAACCGTGCCCGTCTCCTTGTTCGAGTTCTCTTTCAGCCCGATGACTTCCGACACCGTCGACAGCGTGTCGCCGGGATAGGCTGGCCTCAGAAAACGGCCACCCGCATAACCTAGGTTCGCGATCGCGTTGAGCGAGATATCCGGCACCGTCTTGCCGAAGACGACGTGGAACGTCAGCAGATCGTCGAGCGGGGCTTTGGGATATCCGATCGCCTTTGCAAACTGATCTGACGAGGTCACTGCGAAGCGCGGTCCGTAAAGGCTCATGTAAACCGCCGCATCGCCCTCTGTGACTGTGCGCGGCGTCGAGTGGGTCAGGATCTGCCCGAACGTATAGTCCTCGAAGAAGTTACCGGCATTGGTCTTGGTGGTGGTCATGGCGCGCGCCCCCGTTCGGCAGGTCTAATTCATTCGGCAAAATCAGGATTTCGGCAGCGATTAGTGGGTCCGGCGAATACTGTCCACGTGCAATTCCATTCCGAGCGCCATCGCGGTCCGCGCGCAAGCGTCGCAGCAATGCGCCGTGCCGGACCTAATCCTCAAAACCAGTCATCGATCTCGCGCACGGCGTGCGCAATCGCCGCCGTTCGCCGCGCCATAACAAGATGCAGGCGCTCCACCATTTTGCCTTCGACCGTGATCACGCCTTTCTGCGCGTTCACCGGTTGCGAGAAAGCGTTGATGACCTTGCGCGACCATTCCACCTCGTCGTCCGTGGGTGTGAACACCTCGTTGCAGGGTCCCACCTGCGAGGGATGGATCAGCGTCTTGCCATCCATCCCAAGCGTGCGCCCATGCTCGCACTCCTTGCGGAATCCTTCTTCGTCTTTGAAATCGTTGTAAACGCCGTCGATGATATCGAGCCCGAACGCCCTCGCCGCAACGATCGTCAGGGCCAGCCACGGCACGATCGCAAACCGATTATCGAGCGCCCGGGCACGCGATTCCTTCAACAGGTCATTCGTGCCGAGCACGAAACATTCGAGCCTGTTTTCCGGGTCCATGGCCACCGCAGCGATTTCGCGCGCGTAGAGAATGGCCTGCGGCGTCTCCATCATCGCCCAAATGCGGGTCCGCTCCGGCGCGTTGACGGACTTCAATATCTTGGCCGCACTGATGATGTCGCCCGGGTGCGCGACCTTCGGGATCAGAATGGCATCCGGCGCCGCTTCGGCCGCCGCCAGGAGATCGGTCGTCCCCCAAACGGTCTCCAGTGCATTTGTGCGGATCACGAGTTCGCGGCGACCATATCCGCCCTCCCGGACGGCGGCGCAGACCCGCTCCCGCGCCTGCACCTTTGCCTCGGGCGCGACCGAATCTTCGAGATCCAGAATGACCGCATCCGCCGGGAGCGCCTTCGCCTTCTCCAGCGCGCGATCGTTGGCGCCGGGCATGTACAGCACGCTGCGACGTGGTCGGATGTTGGTTTTCATGAAAGCACGGCCCGAGCGTTGATTGTGCACCGCAACAATACGCCAACACGTGCGTGTTCACAAATCGCCATTCGGCGCATACCGTCCTCCCCTGGGGAGGACCGGCTTTGTGGCACGAATAGTCGCACTATCGTCGCTCGTCGCGCGCGGTCACGTTGGGCTGCGGGCTTTAACCCCTGCGCTGGAGTTCTTCGGACACGATGTCATTGCACTGCCGACGGTGGTTCTTTCAAACCATGCCGCTTACCCGCACGTCGCGCGGACATTAATCTCCCCCGCTGTGCTGGACGCCATGGGCCAGGCGATCGAAGCCAACGGCTGGCTTGGGGGGGTCGACGGCATCATCACGGGTTACTTACCCTCCGCAGCCCATGTTTCTTTCGCAGAAGCGCTCGTCCGCCGCGTCCGCGCCGCCAATCCTGCCGCACTCTACGTCTGTGATCCCGTGCTGGGTGACGAACCGAATGGTCTTTACGTTCCGGAAGAGACGGCCCGCCAGATCAAGCATTGCTTGCTGCCGATCGCAGATCTGGCGACCCCCAATGCATTCGAACTCTCCTGGCTCACCGAACGCCCTGTCTCCGCGTTGCAGGACGCAAAGGCTGCCGCGCAGGGTCTTGGGCCATCAATGGTGCTCGCCACATCCGTCCCCGCTCCGGGGGACTGCCTTGCGACTTTGCTCCATGACGCGACAGGTACGGTCGTTCACATGCGTCGCCCGTCGGCCGAAGGTCCCTCACGGCACTGGCGATCTCTTGGCCGGCCTTTTCACCGGCGCACTCGCCAGCGGAAGTGACGCCCGGGCGGCACTTGCCTACGCCGGCGCGCGGTTGGAAACGGTTCTCAGAAGGACGGGATTAGCGGACGACCTGAACCTGACCACCTTGTTTGGACCGGAGCCGGAACTCAGTCCCCTGACGGTCCAAACGGCAACATGAGGGGGCACGCAGCAATCAACGACGCCAATACTTGACATTTGTCAGACACCATAGAAAACGCGATCCTGTTGGCCGCAGTCGTGCGCCGCCGTCCCGTGTCGTCCATTCAACGAGATATCCGCAAATGTCCTCCTTCCCCGAGACGCTCACGGACCGTTACCGCCGTTTCAAGCACCGCATCTTCGTTCCCAACGCCGACCAGTACGAAGAGCTCGCCACCTACGGGCAAAGCCCCGAAATCATGATGATCTCCTGCTGCGACAGCCGCGTCGACCCGGAGACGATTTTCAACGCAATGCCCGGCGAACTCTTCGTCGCCCGTAACGTCGCCAATCTCATCCCGCCTTATGAAATCGGCGGCAAGTTCCACGGCGTCAGCGCCGGCATCGAATTCGCGGTTTTGAACTTGCGCGTAAAGCACATCGTCATTCTCGGCCATGCCAACTGCGGCGGCGTCAAAGCCGCTCTCGACCAGTCCGCAACCATCCAGACCGAAGCAATGTTCATCTCCAAGTGGATGTCGATGCTCGATGAGGCCCGGCTCGCCATCGTCGCGTCCGATAAGCTCAAGACGCAGGCGGAAAAGCTCGACGCGCTTGAAAAAGAATGCATCAAGACGTCGATCAGAAACTTGCGTACGTTCCCCTTCGTCACCGACCGCGAAAACAAGGGCAAACTCAACATCCACGGCGCGCACTTCGACATCAAGTCGGGCACGCTCGCGGTGCTCAACCACTCCCGCGGAGAGTTCTTCCCTCTCTAAAGTGATATCGGATTAGCCGGCGGGTACCGTGGCAGTCGCTGCCGCGCGCACGGCCGGCAAAATCTTTTCAACGATGCTTTGAGCGCTGAGTGGGCCGACATGCTTGTAGGCGATGCGCCCCTGGCCATCGACGACGAACGTCTCAGGCATTCCATAAACGCCCCACTCGATCGCACCGCGGCCCTTAGGATCGACACCGAGCGCCGCAAACGGATTGCCGTAACGTCCGAGAAAACGGCGCGCGTTCTCCGCCTCGTCCTTATAATTCACGCCCACGAGTTTCAGCCCCGGCTCTTTCGCCAGTTCGACGAGCAGCGGGTGCTCCTCCACACACGGCGCGCACCACGACGCCCAGAAATTGATGACTGTAACGCCGCCTTTGCCGAGGTCAGATGCCGTAAACCCTGGCACCGCTCCGGACGCTCCGGCCAGCCCTTCAAGCGCCGGGAAATCGACAGCTGGAACAGGCTTCCCGATCAGCGCCGACGGCAGCTTCGAGGGATCGCCTGACTTCAGCGCGAATTGAAACATGATTGCCACCGCAAGGAAGATAGCGAGCGGCACGAACACCCACGCCCGTCCGCTGCGGCCCTCCGCGACGCCATCGATCTGCTCGGTCATGGAGTTGGTGTCTCCTTGGACGCTGCGCGCGAGCGTCGCGAAACACCACGCGCTTCGAGATCCCCAAGCCGTGCCTTGATGCGAGCGCCGTCCCAGACGAGCCAACCGATCAGCCCTGCCAGCACCACGGCGTAGATCACATAAGAAGCCCAAATGAATGCCGCGTGCGGACCCAAGTCGATCATCGCTTCACCCCGCCGCCGCAGCCGCGGACGCACCGCGCGCACGATCCACTTCCGCCATTGTCAGCGAACGCAGCCGCCGGCGAAGGATTTCATTTCGCATACCCTTCGCGTGCAGCGCAAAGAACAGCAGCGAAAATCCGATCGCGCTCACCAGCAACGGCCACAACAGGTCCGGATGGATCGTCGGTCCATCCATGCGCATTACGCTTGCCGGCTGATGCAGCGTGTTCCACCAATCGACCGAAAACTTGATGATCGGCAAGATCGTGACGCCGACGAGCCCCAGCACCGCGCAGAGCTTGCCCGCCAGTGCCTCATCCTCGACGGACGAGCGCAGCGCCATCAGTCCGAAATATAAAAACAGCAGGATCAGCATCGATGTCAGCCGCGCATCCCACACCCAGTAAGTGCCCCACATCGGCTTGCCCCATAGCGACCCCGTCGCCAGCGCTAAAAACGTGAACGCCGCTCCGATCGGCGCCGCAGCCTTGGCAGAGACATCCGCCAGCGGATGCCGGAACACGAGGTACCCGAAGCTCGAGATCGCAATCAGCGCATAACCCATCATGGCCAGCCACGCGGCCGGCACATGGATGAACATGATCTTGACCGTCTGCCCCTGCTGATAGTCGTCGGGCGCGACGAAAAACGCGAGGTAGAGCGCGTAGAGGATCAGCGCCGCTGCCGCTCCAGCGACCCACGGCATCAATGTTCCCGACAGCTGCATGAACCGCGTTGGGTTCGCGAGCCTCTGCGTCAGGGATTGCTGCGATGTCACGTTACTTGGGGTCATTGGCGCTGATCTAAGGGTTTCGAGCCCCGCACGCAACGGCGGCGCCGGGCCCGATGGCTAACGTGGTGGCTAACGGGTCATTGTGTCTGGAAGCGGATCGCCGCCGCCGCCGCCACGGGTCCAAGCACGAGCGAAAACAGCGAAATCGCCGATAGAATGAGAAACGACGCCTGAAACCCTGACGGACCACCCGTGGCCGCCGAAATCGCCGCAATCCCGAAGATGAGCGTTGGAATGTAGAGCGGGAGAACAAGCAACGCGAGCAGCAGGCCACCACGCCGCACGCGGAGCGTCAACGCTGCGCCTACCGCTCCCAGGAAGCTGATCGCCGGCGTTCCCGCCAGCATGGTCGCCACCAGCACCGGATAAGCGCTCAGCTCAAGGTTTAGCAGCAACCCCAGGACCGGCGCCAGCAACGCCAGCGGAATTCCGGTCGAGATCCAGTGCGCCAGCGCCTTGGCGGCCGTGGCGAGTTCGAGCGGCAGATCACCCGTCGCGATCACCTCCAGCGACCCATCCTCGTCATCCGCCTCGAAGATGCGCGGCAGCGACAACAGCGCCGACAGCAGCAGCGCGATCCACAAAACGCCCGGCGCGATCCGCGACAGCAAATTCAAGTCTGGCCCGAGCCCCAGCGGCATCATCGTCACGACGACGAGATAAAATCCGAGCGCCGTCCCCACCGCCCCGCCCTCGCGCACTTGCAGCAGCAAATCCCGCTTCAACAGCGTCCAGAATGCGCTCATGCGGCGGCACTCCGCACGCCGATCTCCAAGCGCCGTTCCGACGCCAGCCCCAGCGGAATATGCGTCGCCGCCAGCACCAACCCGCCACCCGCGAGATGCTGCCCCACACAGTTCGCCAATAGCTTCACCGACGCCGCGTCGAGCGACACCGTCGGCTCATCGAGTAGCCACAGCGGCCGCGGCGTCGCAATCAACCGCGCCAGACACGCCCGCCGCTTCTGTCCCGCCGACAGATATCCCGCCGGAATCGCCGCCAGCGGCTCCAGATCGAACGCCGCCAGCGCCTCATCGATCGACGCCTGCGTTCCCGCGCCCAAATACTCCGCCCAGAAGCGCAAATTCTCTTCCACCGTCAGCGACGGCTTCAGCGCATTAAGATGCCCGATGTAATGCGCCTGCGCGGGAAGCTCTCTCTCCGCATCCCCACCGTCCAACGCAATGGTCCCGCCCGCAGCGCCGATCAATCCGGCTACGGTACGGATCACCGTCGTCTTGCCGGCACCGTTCGGCCCGACGAGCACCAGCGCCTCGCCCGCCTCCACCGCGAACGACAAGCCGTCCACGATGCGCCGCGCGCCGCGATCCACGACGAGATTTTCAACTGCCAATCGCACGACGGATTTTTCCACCTTCGCATTGCACTAAAGAGAGGCGGATTGCCGCAAAATCACACTCGCGCGGTGGCTAGTTCTCTCCGATTTGCGCCTATATAAAAGGCTTGCCCATGATTTCGCCAGCGCAAAAACAGAACGGCCGTGCGGACCATCGCGCCCGGCCTGTGCCGGCAGCGCACCATGAGCCGTATCGGCACCCGCCGCACTGCCTGACCTTTTCACCGTCCAAGCTCCCGAGGAGACCTGCATTGAGCGTCGTCACCGCCCCCCTTTCCCTCGACAGCTTCAAGTGCCGCAAGACACTGACCGCCGGCGGCCAGACCTACAGCTATTATTCTCTCCCCGACGCGGAGAAAAATGGCCTCCCCGGCCTCTCCAAGCTGCCCTTCTCCATGAAGGTGCTGATCGAAAACCTGCTGCGCTCCGAAGACGGCCGCACCGTCTCCAAGCAGGACATCATCGACGCCGTGAAATGGGTCGATGACAAAGGCAAGGCCGGCAAGGAAATCGGCTTCCGCCCCGCCCGCGTGCTGATGCAGGACTTCACCGGCGTCCCCGCCGTGGTCGATCTCGCCGCCATGCGCGACGGCATGCTCCAGCTCGGCGGCGACCCCAAGAAGATCAACCCGCTCGTCCCCGTCGATCTCGTCATCGACCACTCCGTCATCGTCGACGAATTCGGCACGCCCAAAGCGCTGGCCGACAACGTCGCGCTGGAATACGAGCGCAACGGCGAACGCTACACCTTCCTCAAGTGGGGCCAGGGCGCCTTCCAGAACTTCCGCGTCGTCCCGCCCGGCACCGGCATCTGCCACCAGGTGAACCTCGAATATCTCTCCCAGGTCGTCTGGACCGCGCCCTCCGCCGACGGCACCACCGTCGCCTATCCCGACACCCTCGTCGGCACCGACAGCCACACGACGATGGTCAACGGCCTCGCCGTCCTCGGCTGGGGCGTCGGCGGCATCGAAGCCGAAGCCGCCATGCTCGGCCAGCCGCAGTCGATGCTCCTCCCCGAAGTCGTCGGCTTCAAACTCACCGGCCGCCTCAAGGAAGGCGTCACCGCCACCGACCTCGTCCTCACCGTCACGCAGATGCTGCGCAAGCTCGGCGTCGTGGGCAAGTTCGTCGAATTCTACGGCCCCGGCCTCGACAACATGACGCTCGCCGACCGCGCCACCATCGCCAACATGGCCCCCGAATACGGCGCCACCTGCGGCTTCTTCCCCGTCGACAAGGAAACCCTCGCCTACCTCGAACTCTCCGGCCGCTCGAAGGACCGCATCGCGCTCGTCGAAGCCTTCACCAAGGCGCAAGGCCTCTACCGCGAAGCCGGCTCGCCCGATCCCGTCTTCACCGCCACGCTCGCCCTCGACCTCGGCGACGTCGAACCCTCGCTCGCCGGCCCGAAGCGCCCCGAAGGACGTGTTGCGCTCAGTGCGGCAAAACCCGGCTTCCTCGCAGCACTCGAGACCGAATACAAAAAGCCCGGCGAAGCCGCGAAGCGCTATCCCGTCGCCGGCGAAAACTTCGACCTCGGCCACGGCGACGTCGTCATCGCCGCCATCACGTCGCTGCACCAACACCTCCAACCCGAGCGTCCTCATCGGCGCCGGTCTGCTCGCCCGCAACGCCGTCGCCAAGGGCCTGAAGCCCGCGCCGTGGGTGAAAACCTCGCTCGCGCCCGGATCGCAGGTCGTCGCCGCCTACCTCGAAAAGTCCGGCCTGCAAAAGTCGCTCGACGCCATCGGCTTCAACATCGTCGGCTTCGGCTGCACCACCTGCATCGGAAACTCCGGCCCGCTGCGCGCCCCCATCTCGAAAACCATCAACGAGAACGGCCTCGTCGCCGCCGCCGTCCTCTCCGGCAACCGCAACTTCGAAGGCCGCGTCTCGCCCGACGTGCAGGCGAACTACCTCGCCTCGCCGCCCCTCGTCGTCGCCTACGCGCTCGCCGGCACCATGCAGAAAGACCTCTCCACCGAGCCGCATCGGAACGGGCACCGACGGCAAGCCGGTCTTCCTCAAGGACATCTGGCCCACGAACAAAGAAATCCAGGACTTCATCGCCGAAAACATCACGCGCGAAATGTTCGAAAGCCGCTACGCCGCCGTGTTCCAGGGCGACACCAACTGGCAGGGCATCGCCACCACGCAAGGCCTCACCTTCGCCTGGGACGGCAAGTCCACCTACGTCCAGAACCCGCCCTACTTCACCGGCATCAAGCAGGAAGCGACCGGCAACGGCGACCTCGTCGGCGCGCGCATCCTCGGCCTCTTCGGCGACAAGATCACCACCGACCACATCTCGCCCGCCGGCTCCATCAAGGCCGCCAGCCCCGCCGGCAAATACCTGCTCGACCACGGCGTCTCACAGGCCGACTTCAACCAGTACGGCACGCGCCGCGGCAACCACGAAGTCATGATGCGCGGCACCTTCGCCAACATCCGCATCAAGAACCACATGGCCAAGGACGCCAACGGCAACGTCAAGGAAGGCGGCTACACGGTCCACTATCCGACAGGCGAACAGATGCCGATCTACGACGCCGCCATGCGCTACAAGGAAGAAGGCGTGCCGCTCGTCGTCTTCGCGGGCGTCGAATACGGCAACGGATCATCGCGTGACTGGGCCGCCAAGGGCACCAACCTGCTCGGCGTCAAAGCCGTCATCGCGCAGAGCTACGAGCGCATCCACCGCTCCAACCTCGTCGGCATGGGCATCGTGCCGTTCGTGTTCGAGGAAGGAACGTCGTGGGCGACGCTCGGCCTCAAGGGCGACGAGACCGTCACCATCCGCGGCCTCGCCGACGTCAAACCGCGTCAGCGCATGATCGCCGAAATCACCGACGCCAAGGGCAACAAGGTCGCCATCCCCATCGTCTGCCGCATCGATACCCTCGACGAGATCGAATACTACCGCAACGGCGGCATCCTCCAGTACGTGCTGCGGAACTTGGCGGCGTAGGATGGACAAAATGCAGGAAGGTAAAGCGCTGGCTTCATTCCAGAAGCCGTAAGCGGACATACTGGTTGCAAATCCGCTATTTCTTTGCCCTGGGCCGTAATGCTGCGGCGGTTTCGACAACTTTCAAAGTCCGCTGGTGGACTGCCGTAACGTGCTGCCGCACATCTGCGGCCCGAACAGTGCGCCGCTTTTTGGATGAGCCTCGTGGCTCGCGCTGATCGAATAGCACCGTTAATTTCTTGTCTATAGTTGCAACCCATGAACCGTGGACGAAGCCGTTTATGTAATCCCAAGGCGAGAAAGTCCGATTACAGCTTCGACGGCTTCTTCTCCATCCTCAGCCCAGTCAAAGATTAACGTTCTGACTAATTTGATTTTTGCATCAAAGCTCGGTAGCTGAGCAAAAAAGTCTACTGCCATGGTAGGTGCCATACCTGTCAGTTTTACGACGATGTCCATGAGACTTCTTTCGGCATCTGACCAAGCGACAATCATGTCTCCTAGAGCGGCAGCCAACTCGCGATCGTGCTTCAAATCGCGTATCGTGCCGAACGCCCCAAACTTGCTGCTAGGGTCCGACATGGCAACAGTACCTTTACAAAAAAGACAAAGGTTCGGGACGAGCAAGACGCAGAAGACCACTTCGTGCGCTTTGTGAAGTAGGCGTCAGAAAAGCCGCCGAAGCCCTACACGCCGGCAAAGGACAAGCCGAAGAAGGGCCTCGGCGCAGGAGCTAACAATTTCAAACACGGGTAATTTTTTGACCCAGCCAGTCAGCGACCTCTTGGTCGATTACACGGCGGAAGTCACCAACCCCTGTAATCTCCAAAACAACTACCCCATCGTTTTCGTCGACCGCGCCGACGTTGCGGAGGAACATTATCACGTCGCTGGGGACCTTCGGTGTCTCAATGATCCAGAACGAAAAAAGCGGACGGCACCAATCAGCCGCTGTTTTTAGAGCGGCAAAGATGCGGTCGTACAGCTTCCGGTGAATTGTCGTCTCTGAGCGTCGTAGCTAACCACATACCACGTCATGCGTGCTACCTTTTGGGGTTATGAGGAGCCGGGCGCT
Source organism: uncultured Alphaproteobacteria bacterium (assembly GCA_963708775.1). Lineage (GTDB taxonomy): Bacteria > Pseudomonadota > Alphaproteobacteria > Rhizobiales > Hyphomicrobiaceae > JAGVSR01. The sequence goes on from CAVPTI010000010.1 coordinate 207,277, forward strand.
TAACGCGAACGCTAAAATCGTGACACGTTCAGGAACTGCAGAGTGTATCCCGCGCCCGGCTAAGGTTTGCGGAAACAAAAAAGGCGTTGCCGCGCCAACGGCAACGCCTTCCATTTATCTGTAATTCGATCAAATCGTGGAAATCCTCGGTTTTGTTCATCTGATCGAACCTGCCGGATACCTTGCCTTCATTCTGTGGATGGTTGCGTTCGGGGCGATACTAGTTGCGGTTTGGTACGTCGCACGCAGCGACCGAGAGGAGCCTAGTCCTTCTCAAAGGCAACCCCACCCCAACTTTGTCTCCAGAAGCTTCTACGATCTTGCCAAAGATTACGCTACTTTCGAATTGCCAGGAGAGTGGGATAAAACGCCATTTGTGTTTCAAAATCTTGGCGCGTCGTCCGGCACTCCCGAACTGTTGTCCGAAAATCTCTATTTGAGAATCCGTGTCCAGCAGACAATGGATCTAGCAAGAGTTGAAGCAACGCTTACGGAGATTGGAAGCAAGGGCAACACCGTCCATTCCAAAAGGCTTTATCTCCCCAACGTTTAGTGGCGCGCTGACACGCGGGATGCTTCATTCGATCCAAGTCTATCGCAGAACCTTCTTTTTGCAGCCCCATTCTTTACAGTCATCCACGAACCAAGCAGCGTGGAAAGCGTGCAAGTACGTTGTGAGATGAGATCATCTTCTTTCCGGGAAGCGAACTTGAATTTCGCGGGCGACCTGACGGGCGCTACAGCATAGCGCTCACAGTTCATCACCAGAATGGTCCCACTTCCTGTAACTTCATTGTCGAACCCAAAACTTCGCTAGCCCCTGCATCGCGGCTTAGCGGTTTCATAAATGTTCAGCACATTTCCGAACAGAATTCTGCCTCGCTAATCACCCCCCAAACCCCCGCTTCCTGAGCAAGCTCTCCACCTTCGGCGGCCGGCCGCGGAAGGCGACATACGCCTCCAGCGGATCGCGCCGGTTGCCCGCTGAGTACACGTGCTGCTTGAGCCGCGCCGCCGTCTTGCGGTCGTAGATGTCGCCCGCCTCCTCGAAGGCCGCGAACGCATCCGCGTCCATCACCTCCGACCACAGGTAGCTGTAATACCCCGCCGCATACCCGCCCATGATGTGCTGGAAGTGCGGAATGCGATGCCGCATCACCACTTCCCGCGGCATGCCCAACCGTGACAGCGTCGTCTTCTCGAAATCGCCGACGTCCAGCCCGTCCGCCGCTTCCAGCGCGTGCAGGTCCATATCCACCAGCGCCGACGCCACATACTCCGCCGTCGCAAACCCCTGATTGAACGTCCGCGACGCCTGAATGCGCTTGATCAGGTTGTCCGGCATCGGCTTGCCGGTCTTGTGATGCGTCGCGAATTTCTTCAGCACCTCCGGCCGCGTCAGCCAGTGCTCGTAAAGCTGCGACGGCAGCTCCACGAAATCGCGCGTCACGTTCGTGCCCGACAGCGTCGGATAGGTCACGTCCGACAAGCAGCCCGTGCAGCCCATGCCCGAACTCGTGGAACAGCGTCCGCGCATCGTCGATGGAGAGCAGCGTCGGCTGCCCCTCCGCCCCGCGCGCGAAGTTGAGCACGTTCACGATCACCGGCTTCGAGCCCTTGCCCAGCTTATGCTGCGCCCGGAAACTCGACATCCACGCGCCCGACCGCTTCGACGGCCGCGCATAATAATCCCCGAGGAACACGCCGACCGGCTCGCCCGCCTTCGTCGTCACCTCCCACACGCGCACATCCGGATGGTAGCGCGGCGCGTCCTTCAGCTCCTTGAACTTCAGCCCGAACAGCCGCGACGCCGTATCGAACGCCGCGTCGATCATGTTCTCCAGCTGGAGATACGGGCCGCACCTCGCTCTCATCGAGATCGTAGCGCGCCTTGCGCTCCTTCTCGGCAAGATACCGCCAGTCCCACGCCTCGAGGTCGTAGTTGCCGCCCTCCTTGCGCGCCAGCGCCGTCAGCGCCTCGCGCTCCTCGCCGACGCGCTCCACCGCCGCCGACCACACCTGATTGAGAAGCCCGCGCACCGCATCCGGCGTCTTCGCCATCGTGTCGTCGAGGCTGTATTCGGCGAACGTGCGATAGCCCATCAGCTTCGCCAGTTCCGCGCGCAGCTTCACGATCTCGGCGACGATCTTGCGGTTGTCCGTCTTGCCGCCGTTCTCGCCCGCGCCGGATCCACGCCTTGAACGCTTCCTCGCGCAGATCGCGCCGGGCTGAGAATTGCAGGAACGGCTCCACGCTCGACCGCGACAGCGTAATCACATGGCTCGCCGGCAATTTCAGATCCGCCGCCGTCCGCGCTGCCGCATCGCGCACGCCCTGCGGCAGTCCCGCGAGATCGGCTTCGCCCTCCAGCGCCAGCCGCCACGACTGCTCGTCCGCCAGCACGTTCTGCCCGAAAGCGGTGACCAGCTCAGCAAGACTCGTGTTGATCTCCGCGACCCGCTTGCGCGCCTTCGCCGACAATCGCGCACCCGCCCGCACGAACGTCGTGTAGGTCCGCTCCAGCAACCGCGCCTGCTCGTCGTCGAGCTTCAGCTTCTCCCGCCGCTCGTACAGATCCTCGATCCGCCGGAACAGCTTCTGGTCGAGCTGGATCGTGTTCGAATGCTGCGCGAGCACCGGCGCCAGCTTGCGCTCGATCTCCTGCAAGGCCGGGCTCGTGTCCGAACTCGACAGATTGAAGAACACGTCCGCGACCTTGTTCAGCGCGTCGCCGCTCTTTTCCAGCGCCACGATCGTGTTCTGGAACGACGGCTTCTTCTCGTTGGCCCCGATCGCCGCGATCTCCGCCTTGTGCTCGGCCAGCGCCTGCTTGAAGGCGGGCCAATAATGCTCCGGGGATATCTTCGCGAACGGCGGCAGCCCATGTGGCGTCCGCCACGTCGTCTGGAACGGGTTGGAAGAGGCGGCTTTCGCCTTGGTTGCGGTCTTGCTCATGGAGTGGGGGTGTCCTGGTGTTGGCGTGCGCCTACCATATAGAGGCGCGCCCGAAAGCGTCGAGGGCCGGCTGGGGGGAGCCGGCCCTCTGCAGGGATAGGACACTTGGGAGAGCTACCGTGGGACCGGCCACCCCTCCGCCAGCAAGCTGGGGGCTAGGGCGCTGAGGCGGCGGGTATGTGTGACCAACCCCGAAGGCAACGACTACGACTATGCCCACCCAATGCGGCATGGTTTAGTCCCGAATTAGGCCTCTTTGCGAAGCCCGCCTGAAATTTCCGTAAGCTTGGCCGCGCTTTCCGCACCCGCACCAAATCTTCACCCCTTGCCAACGGCGATGACCTTGCCGATCATGTCACTCTTGTGAACCGGGAGGCGCCCTTGAGCGAGATCGAACCCATACAGTTCACGCCGCGAGCGACGAGCTCCCGGCAGCGTCCCGATGCCGGGGGCGCCCATGAGACCGGCAATATCACTGCATTCAACCGTCAGGAACTCTCCGCGATCATGACCGTGTACGGCCGCAAGGTCGCCGCCGGCGAATGGCGCGACTACGCTCTCGACATGACGCGCGACAAAGCCATTTTCAGTGTCTTCCGCCGCGCCACCGAATTCCCCCTCTACCGCATCGAGAAAAATTTGAAGCTCGCGCGCAAGCAGGGCGCTTACAGCGTCGTCACGACCACCGGCTTGATCCTCAAGCGCGGCCACGATCTCGCCCGCGTCCTCACAGTCCTCGACAAAGGCATGCGCGTAGTCCCGTAACCCCCCGCCTTCCGCACCGGGCGGCCGGCTCCGCGACAGCGGAGTCGCCCGGTGCAAAACAAAAAAGGCCCCACCTTCCGGCGGGGCCTTTCTCGTTTCAGTCTTTCGATCCGTTACTCGCGGCTACCCATGAGCTGCAGGAGCGACGTGAACATGTTGATGAAGTCGAGGTAGAGGCTCAGCGCACCCATGATCGCGCTCTTGGCCATCATCGCCGAGTCACCGCGCACCTGGTAGTAGCCGTCCTTGATCTGCTGCGTGTCGTAAGCCGTGAGGCCTGCGAAGATCAGCACGCCCAGCACGTTGATCGCAAACATCAGCCCACTCGACTGCAGGAAGATGTTGACCAACGCGGCGAGAATGATGCCGACCACGCCCATGATCAGGAACGAACCCCAACCTGAGAGGTCTTTCTGCGTGGTGTAGCCATAGACGCTCAACGAAGCGAACGCCGCGGCCGTTACAAAGAACACCTGCGCGATGGAAGCGCCTGTGAACACGAGGAAGATCGCCGACAGCGATATGCCCATCACAGCCGCGAACGCCCAGAAGGCGATCTGCGCAGCAGCCGGGCTCATCTTATAAACCCGGAACGACAGGAACATCACGAACGCCAGCGGAGCGAGCATGATCACCCACTTCAGCGGCGACTGATACAGCGCCTGCGCAACCGCGGGGTTGGACATGGCTGTTTGTGCCGTGAAGTAAGCGACGACGCCCGTCAGCGCGACGCCGGCAGACATATAGTTATAGACGCGCAGCATGTAAGCGCGCAGGCCCGCGTCGACCTCGGCGCCCCTGCGGGCAACCGTACCCGGCCGCGCGTATCTATCTTCAAGCTGTGCCATCTGGCAGACCCTTTGAAATCGGTAACGCGACCCACCTGTGGGCCGCTCGGCAGATATTGGCGAAACACGAGGCTAATTCAAGCCCGCCCCTGCCCAAGACCGCACAAATGCGCACAAATCGCACTCAGGACAAATACTTATATTTCAGCAATTTGCAGCCGATCATTGGCTTCTAAGGTACGGCACTGGCCGTGCGCTCAACACCCGCCAGGTCCCCAAAGCCCCAAACGTCAGCACCAGAGCCGCTGCGGTCAGCAGCGCCCCTCCGACAGCACCCCACGAAAAGGCGAACGGAAGGTCCATCAGCCCTGTGACCACAGCGTAGGCTGCAATTGATCCCAGTACCGTCGCGGCCAGCGCCGTTACGACGGCCAACATCAGATATTCTGCCACGTGCGCCCCTAGGATCCGCGCCCGCGTCGCCCCAAGCGCCCTCAGGATGACTGCCTCCAGGATTCGCCGACGCTGCGCCGTCGCCATGGCGCCCGCCAGCACGAGCGCACCGGCAAGCAATGTCACGCTCCCCGCCACCCGCACCGCTGCCATCACCTTCTCGAACACCTTGTTGAAGGCCTCGATGGCCTCCTTGACGCGGATCGCGGTCACGGCCGGAAACGCCTTGCCGAGTGCGCGCGCCAGCCGCACCTCCTCGACCGTCCCGGCACTCTCCGGCAGCGAAATCGTCGCCAGCAGATTGTGAGGCGCCCCGGCCAAAGTATTCGGCGAAAACACCATCACGAAATTAAGCGCGAGACTCTCCCACTTCACCTCGCGCAGGTTCGCCACCTTCGCGGACAGGTTCCGCCCGAGAACGTTCACGGTAATGTTGTCGCCGATCTTCAAATCAAGGTTCCGCGCCAACTCCGCCTCGAACGAGACCAGCGGTTCGCCACCATAGCCCGGCTTCCACCACTCGCCCTCGACAACCGTCGAACCCGCCGGCACGCGATCCGAGTACGTCAGCCCGCGATCGCCGCTCAGAACCCATTGAGCCTCCGGTGGCGCCTTGATCTCCTCCACCGGCACGCCTTTGATAGCGACCATACGCCCGCGAAGCATCGGCGCATCTTCGATCTCGGCCCCCGGCACTTCGCGGAGCACAGTCTCGCGAAACGCTTGCTGATCCTTCTTCGTGATATCGATGACGAAGTACGCCGGCGACGTCGCCGGCAGCCGGCTCTCCAATTCATTCACAAGCGATGAATCCGCCAGCGCCACCGCAACGAGCAATGACAAACCCGCACCGAGCGACAGCACAACTGATCGCGTCAGCCCGCCAGGCGCCCCGATATTCGCGATTGCCAGAGCCAGCTCAGGCCGACGGCGGCCGCTTCATGCGCCGCGCGAACCGCGTCACAAGCCCTCCGAGCCCCCAAAACAGCAGGATGACCAACGCCAACCCACCGACGAAATAGAACGCGATCAGCCGCGAGTCGGACGACAACACCGCGATCGTCACGAGCGCTACAGCCGATGCCACGATCAGCGCCAAAATACGCGGCGCAGGCCAAGCATCACTGGGATCCACCTCGTCGCGAAACAGCACGCTTGCACGCACCTGCTCTGCCCGCCCCAGCGGCCACAGCGCAAACAGCAGCGCCACCAGCAGACCGTATGCCACAGCAAGCGCAACGCTGTGCGCCGACAGCGCGAACTCCGGCACGACCGGCAGATATGATCCAAGCAGGTGGGTTAGAATCGGCGGAATAAACAGCCCCAGTCCCAAGCCGATTGCAACTCCGGCCAGCGCCATCGCCATCACCTGCACGAGAAACACAGCGAACACGGTGCCACCGGTTGCGCCGACGCTCTTCATCGTTGCGATCACCTTGCGCCGCCGGTCGATGAACGTCGCCACCGCGTTCGCAACACCGACACCGCCCGTCACAAGCGCGGTCAATCCGAGCAGCGTCAGAAACTGCCGCAATCGCTCGAGTGTCTTCGTCACCTGAGGTGACGGGTCCCGCCGATCGGTAACTGTGAAGCCGGATTCCGGCAGTTCCTTTTTCACCCGCTCGCGGAATGACAACAGTCGCGGCTCGATCGCCTCAGAACTCTCTTTGAGCGAAACCGCATACTTCCACCGGATCAGCGCACCGGGTTGCACCAGCCCGGTCTTCTCCATCTGTGCATGCGTCAGGATCACCCGCGGTCCATACGCCACGCGATCGGCCAATCCATCGGGTTCCGTCTTCAGAACCGCGGCAATGTCGAACTCCGCCTCGCCAATGCGCAGCCGATCGCCGGCTTTCAAACCCAGCCGTTCCAGCAGCATCGGATCGGCCACCACCCCACGGGCGAGCGCCGTGTCGAGCGCATCACCGGACTCGAGCGTCACGGCTCCGACGAGCGGATAAGCCCCATCCACAGCCTTCAACTCGATCAGCGTCTGATCTTCGCCATCAATCTTGCGGCCCATGGTCCGCATCGTCGCCGTCTCACTGGACCGGCCAAAGTCATCGATCCAACGCCGCTCGTCCACGGTCGCCCGCGTGTGCGGCCGCGACACCGTCACGTCGCCGCCCAGCAGCAGCGCACCTTGCTTTTCAAAGCCCGATTTCAAGGCATCCGATAGCGCGCCCACGCCCGTGATGACCATCACGCCGAGCGCGACGCACGCAATGAAAACATAAAATCCTGAAAGGCCGGAGCGCAGTTCCCGCGCCGCCAATCGAAAAACCAGCGGCAGCGGCGCAATACGCGCGCTTCTGACCTCACCTGGTGTGGCGACTGTCATGCCGCCTTCGCCCGCTTGTCGTCGACGATCCGCCCATCCGCCATGCGGATCACGCGATCACACTCTGCCGCTAGCCGTTCGTCGTGCGTTACGAGAATGAGAGTCGCCTCATGGTTCTTCTTGAGGCCAAACAAAAGATCCACCACCCCCCGCCCCGTGCGACCGTCCAGGTTCCCCGTCGGCTCATCGGCGAGAAGCAGCTTCGGCTCGATTGACAGAGCACGCGCGAGTGCCACACGCTGCTGCTCCCCGCCTGAAAGTTGTGCGGGATAATGATCGAGACGATGCGACAGCCCCACTTCCTCCAGCCGCGCGCGTGCGGTGGCCTCGGCATTGCTACGCCCTGAGAATTCCAGCGGCAGGGCGACGTTTTCAAGCGCTGTCATGGTCGGCACCAGATGGAACGACTGGAACACAATACCGATCGTTTCCCCGCGCACGCGCGCCAACGCGTCCTCTCCCAGCGCCTGGAAATCATGTCCTGCAATGCGAACTTCGCCCGATGTCGCGCGTTCGAGCCCCGCCAGCACCATGAGGAGCGAAGTTTTGCCTGACCCTGACGGCCCGACGATCGCAACCGACTGCCCCGCCTCGATCTCCAATCCGACCCCATTCAGGATCGACACCGGCCCGGCGCGGCTATCGAGCGTCAGATGAACGGACTTTAGTGAAATAATGGGTGCGGTCACGCGCGGTCCTTGATGAAGGCGTTGTAAGGAGGAGGTGCCTTGTTTTGCACCCGCGAGGGCTATACGTGACAGAAACCCAATGGACGAGACGTGAGGCAGAAAAATGATTGGCGCGCACACTTTCCGGCTGGTCTGCCGCCCCCTTCACGTGGGGCTTCTCGCCATCATGTTCAATGCCGTCTTGACCCTCACCCTACTCCCGGCGGAGGCCAAATCACCTGTGAAACTCGTCGCATTCGGTGACAGCCTCACCGCTGGTTATCTGTTGAAGCCTGACGAATCGTTTCCCGCCCAGCTTTCCAAGGCGCTCGCCGCCAAAGGGCGTGCCGTTGACGTCACGAATGCAGGCGTGTCGGGCGATACCACCGCCGCCGGACTCGAGCGCTTTGAGTGGGCGATCCCCCCTGGCACCGAAGCCGTCATCCTGGAACTGGGCGCCAACGATGCGCTGCGCGGACAATCTCCGGCCGAAGCCAAGGCTAATCTTGATACGCTCATCACAAAGCTAAAGGAGCGCAACATCGCTGTGCTGCTGGCCGGCATGATCGCGCCGAAAAACTGGGGCGCGGACTATGCCCGCGACTTCGATTCCATGTATCGGGATCTCGCCGATAAACATGGCGTCCTCCTGTATCCCTTTTTCCTCGAAGGCATCGCACTCGACAAAACACTGAATCTCGATGACGGAATGCATCCCAACGGCAAAGGTGTCGCTAAAATCGTCGAAAACATCATGCCCAAGGTCGAAGAATTGCTGCAGAAGGTTGAGACCCAGCGCGCGAGCGTGCAGTCAAAATCTTAACGCGTCGACCCGCCCGTCTTAGCCCGCCTGTCTTAGGAGGCGTCCCATGCCGCGGCTCTTCAGCGGAATTGAATTGCCCGAAGACATCAAAGATCAACTATCCGATCTTGAAGTGCCGCTCCCTGGCGCATCCTGGATCGAGGAGGACAATCTCCACATTACGCTGCGCTTTGCAGGCGACATCGACAACCGCCTCGCCAACGAATTCGCCGAGGAACTATCCCGCATCGACGTCGACGTATTCGAACTCGCCCTTGAGGGCGTGCACGTCCTCGGCGGCAACGACCCCAAGATTCTCTACGCCGGTCTCAGAGCATCTCCGCAACTCGAAGCACTCGCGCGCGCGCACGAACGCGCCGCCCGCTCTGTCGGGCTCCCACCCGAAACGCGTCCGTTCAAGCCTCACATCACGCTCGCCCGCCTGCGCAATGTGGTGATCCCCGATCTCACGCGGTTCCTGCAGGCCCACGCCTTACTGCGCTCCCGCCCCTTCTTGATCGAAGAATTCGTGCTGTTTTCATCTAGGCCCAAAACCGGCGGCGGCCCCTACGCCATCGAGGAAGCCTTTCTCCTGCGCGGTGCCCGTCACGTCTTCGCCGATCTCGATGAGTGACGCGCTGACCACTCCGCTCTGCTAGTCGGCCGCATAACGCTATCAACTACCGCCCGCCGGGCGGCGCATCCCCCGGCCAGGTGAAAAGCCCAAAACCATCGAAGAGTGACACTGTCTGCACGGGCTTGGACGATCTGGCTTTGACCGCTTTCACGCGTGATTTGCGTGCGGGCGCGCCGGACTTGGCAGCAGGTATCCGCGCACCTGAAATCTCCTGCAGCGCCTCCTCGAGCTCCGCCAGCGTCACCTGAGAGGTATTCGGCTCCGTTTCCGCCAGCTCCGCTTCGACCGCTGCGTTCGGAAGGATGTGCAAATGCACATATCCCGTTACGCTGACGGCAGGATCGGTATCCACATCCACCGCTGCAATCGTTTCGGTCGCCGCGATCGGTTCCACACCATCAATCGCCACCGCCGCTACAGCATCCCCGAAGGTTGCCTCCTCGGCTTCGTCGAGCATCACAGCTTCACGCGTCGCCGCGATGATTTGTGCGATCTTGTCCTTGCGCAGCGCCTCGGCCTTGTCGCGCTCGCGCGCCAAGGCGAGCTGCAGCTTCTTCGCGTCATCCGCGACTTTGTAGTCCTGATGCCGCACATGTTCCGCCATTGACCATGGCGCCGCCCGGCAGCCGCATCCGTTGATCAACGTCTTGCGGTAGAGGAACGCCGTCTTCAGCGCCGTATAGGGCGTGCCCTCGAGATCCACCATGGTCTTGGGATCTTCGCTATCCTTATGTTGGTAGAAGAGCTTGGCTTCGCCCAGACACCCGGCATCGCACCGTTTCGCATCCGTCTCGAACCGCTCGCGCTTCACAGACCGGCTGACCGGCCAATAGTAGCCGTCGCAGGTGCGCACGCAGACCGTCTTGAAACTACCGCCGTAGGCCGGATCGCGGTCACCCTCCTCCGGCGTGGCCTGGAACCGCTCCGCCTTCCACTCGGAATACGACTGCGCCTTTGTCCCCATACGCGCGCCGGGCTTGGGCGTCGCCCGCTCGACCTTCGGCTTTGACGAACCCAACCCGAACAGGGTCTCGAAAAACGAGTTCGCCTTCGCCTGCGGGCACGTGAAGCTGCCGGCGAGAAAGCTCATCGCCACCCGCCACCACAGCGAATTCATGATTTGCCAGACGATCCCCACGTCGCGACCCCGTCCCCAAAGATGCTCGAACCGCGCAAAGGCGGTCCACGCAGGACGGCCCGCTCCAAGCAGCGGAGTCGTCATGCGCAAGGCTGATCATGTCCGGAGATGGGTAATTTTGATTGAATAAGTTGAGAAAAAAGCGAGGTAATTCAGGCTATTATGGTGAGTATTGGATCAACAGCCGTCCCAATTCGGAGCGCTTAGTCTCCCGAAACCCGCACCACCACCTTGCCCGTCGCCTCCCGCCGCTCGAGCACGCCAATGGCCTCCGCGATCCGCTCCAGCGGATATGTCCCGTGCACATGAGGCCGAAGCCGCCCGTCCGCCACCGCACGCAGCACGAACTCCATGTTCGCCCGATGCCCGGCCGGATCGCGCTTCACCGCCTCGCCCCAGAACACGCCCATCACGGACACGCCCTTCACCAGCAGCAGATTGAGCGGGAACTTCGGGATATCGCCCGACGCAAACCCCACCACGAGGAACCGCCCGTTCCACCGCAACGCCCGCAGCGCGGGCTCCGCCGCATCCCCGCCAACGCAGTCGTACACGACATCAACGCCCGCACCGCCGGTCCGCTCGCGCAACGCCTGCTTCAGATCCTCTTTGCCATAGTCGATCACCGCATCCGCGCCATGCGCCCGGCAGATCGCGAGCTTCTCCTCCGATGACGCGACCGCAATCACCCGAGCGCCCATCACCTTCGCGATTTCGATCGCAGCCAATCCCGCGCCGCCCGCCGCCCCCGTCACCGCGACCCACTCGTTCGGCTGCACATTCGCCCGGTCTTTCAACCCGTGGATCGCTGTCCCGTACGTGATCGGCACCCCCGCCGCGTCCTCATCCGCCACCCCCGACGGGATCGGGATCGCTGCCTCCGTCGTCACGATCACCTCGTCGCGCGCCCCGCCCCAGCCGAGATACGCCGCCACCCGGTCCCCAGGCTGAAACCCGCTGACGCCCTCACCAACGCGCGCCACCACGCCCGCGATTTCGCCCGCCGGCGAAAACGGCAGCTCCGGCTTGTGCTGGTATTTGCCGCGCGTAATCAGCGTATCGAAGAAGTTCAGCGCCGCGACGCGCACCGTTACCGCGATCTCCCCCGGACCCGGCTCCACCGCCGGCACGTCCTCGATCACCAGCGCCTCCGGCCCCTCGAGACGCTTGCACAGCACCGCCCGCATATGAAATCTCCGCCTCAAGCCAGACCTGTTCAGCCGCGCCTCAGGTGGAACGTTTCGCCGCCGCGCGCAAGGCCCTCGCACCCGCTACGCCAGAAGCCGCCCGAAGCCAGAAGCCTCTAAGCCCGTCGCCGCAGCCCTCCAAAACGCCGATAGACCCTGATGTCCCAAGACGCCCCGCCGACACCGACCTATCCGCCCCCACCGCCTTCCTGGCCGCCCCGGGCGCGCGGCTACTTCGCCATCGGCGCAGAACGCATGTCGAAGCAGCTGAACCTTGGCAATCTGATGCGTTCGGCCCACGCGTTCGGCGCCAGTTTCACCTTCACCATCGGCGCAACCTACAACGCGCTCGAAGCCTACGCCGATACCTCGCGCAGCCAGCTTCACCTGCCGCACTACAACTGGCGCGGCCTCGACGACATGGCCCTGCCGAAAGGCGTCAAACTCGTCGGCATCGAACTTGTTGAAGGCGCCATCGACTTGCCGAGCTTCCACCACCCTCTCCGCGCCGCCTACATCCTCGGCCCAGAACGCGGCTCGCTCTCCGAACCGCTGCTCGACCGCTGCGACTACGTCGTCAAGATCCCGACATCGTTTTGCGTGAACGTCGCCATGGCAGGCGCGATCGTCATGTACGACCGCGTGAAATCGCTCGCCCGCTTCGCCGACCGGCCGCTGCACGAAGGCGGACCCGCAGCGCCCCTTCCGCCCACGGGCCATGCTCCCTTGGGAAAAACCCGCAAAGGCTGAAGGCATCGCCCCGGTTCTCGCGTAATGTTGTTCGATGTTGGCGGCGGCGGTCTCGTAAGCCCCCTCTCACCATTGCCTTCAATGGGGAGAGGGTTGGGGTGAGGGGCAGCATCCGCACTGGAGCAAGCAGCTGCCCCTCACCCTAGCCCTCTCCCCGCACGCAGGGAGAGGGGAAACGCATCGAGAGCATCAGACCATGCGCAAGATCATCGAAACCGCCCCGCTCGTCGCGATCCTGGCAGCGAGCCTTGCCCCGCTCTCAGCAAACGCCCAGGCGACCACAGTCGAAGGCACCTTCGGCGCATGGAGCGTCTATACGAACGACAGCACCGGAACGAAACTCTGCTTTGCCGCCGCCGCGCCGACGGAGAAAAAACCCGCCACCGCCAACCGCGGCCCGACACTGCTCTATGTCTCCGCCTGGCCCAAGGACGGCATCCGCTCCGAAGTCAGCGTCAAGCTCGGCTATCCCGTGAAACCCAACTCGACGGTCACGGTCACCATCGGCACCGACACGTTCAGCCTGTTTCCGAAAGAAGAGCGCGCCTACGTCGCCGACGCGACCCAGGAACTGAAACTCGTCGAAGCTCTGAAAAAAGGCTCGAAAGCCGACGTCACCGCCACGAGCGCCCGCGGCACCGAAACCACCGACACCTACACCCTCAGCGGCCTAACCCAAGCCCTCACCGAACTCAGCAAGACGTGTAAGTGAAGCTTAGTTGATCATTTACGATCGAAGCAGTAAGTTTGAACTCGTGTCGCGCGACACTTGACGGTATATGTTCGTCGTGAGAGATCGTGGGTATGTTGTACTCACGGCGGATCAAGCACAAAGGTTTGCGTCTCCTCTATGAGCGATGGAGACGAAAGTCGCATTACGTGCTCAGTCTGTCGACCGGCTGAAACGTATTCTGGCTGCGCTAAATGTCATCACAGCGGCAGAAGAAATGGATTTGCCGGGCTACGGATTTCATCAACTGAAGGGGAACCGCCGGGGCACATACGCCCTCACGGTGACCCGCAACTGGCGTTTGACGTTTCGCTGGGATTCGGATGGTCCCTTTGACAGTGAACTTGGAGGACTACCATGGCCGCTGACCGAGACCTGCCAAAGTTCAAACCCCCCCACCCGGGCGAGTATTTGCAAGTCTCGACATCTTGCCAGCCCTGAACATGACGATCACAGATCTTGCAGAGCATCTAAAAGTGAGCCGCGCCTCGCTTTCAGAACTCGTGAACGAACGCCGCTCAGTATCCGTAGAGATGGCCCAGCGACTTGGCCAAGCCTTCGGAAATGGCACTCGAATTCTGGATGACGCTTCAAATGCAATATGACATCTGGGAAGCTGAGCGCGACAGCGACATTTTCGTGAAGCGGGTAAAGCCTCCCAAAGCAGCGTAACTTGTTACCCCCGCCTCAAATGCACATAAAGCGCGCCGGACCCGCCGTGCTCCGCGGCGGCTTCCGTGAAACTCACGATCAGCCCGCGCACGTCCGGCTCCGCCAGCCACATCGGAACACTCCGCTTCAGCACCCCGCGCGGTGGCTCGCCGAACGGCCGCTCCACATCATCCTCGCGCGACCGTGACGGCGATCCCTTCCCCGTAATCACGAGCACCCACCGCTTGCCCATCGACGCCGAGCCGTGAATGAACCGGATCAGCGCCGCGTGCGCCTCCGCCTGGCGCATGCCGTGCAGATCGATCCGCCCCTCGATCTCGATCTTGCCGCGCTTCAGTTTCTTCACGTTGCGCGGATCGAACGAATTGAGTTCCGGCGTTCTCTTCTTTGCGGCCACCGGCGGCGCATCCACCGGAGCATGATGCTTTTTGCTGTGTCCGTGCGGCTTCGTCTTCGGCGCAAACAGCTGCGCGAAATCCGGCTCGTCCTCCAGCGCCGCGTGCACCCGCCCCTTCGCCACCTTCAATGGCGAAAGCGACGCCGCCGTATGCTCCCAGAGTTCGTGATCCTCGTCCGTCAGAACCGTTTTCTTGCCGCCCCCGCGGCCGGGCTTCTTGCTCACGGCACGGCCTCGGGCAGCAGCACGAAAAAGTTGCCCGGATGCTTGGTGATGCCGGCGTTGCGCCCGGCCTCGTCGCCCGTGCCGAAATAGATGTCGCCGCGCTCCGGCCCGCGAATGGCCGAGCCCACATCCTGCGCCACCATCAGCCGGTGGAAACCCTCGTCGCCCCCCGCATGCGTCAGCGTCGGCGCCACCACATAAACCGGCGTGCCGAGGGCATGAAACCGCGTATCGACCGCGAGACTGCGATGATCCGACAGCGGGATCTCCATCGCGCCGAGCGCCGACCCCGCCGCTTCGCCCGTCAATTCGCGAAAGAACACATACGACTTGTTCTGCCGCATCGCCGCGATACCGCGCGCACCGTTCGCGCGCAGCCAGTCCTTCAGCGCCTGCAACGACATTTGATCCGCCGGAAACAAGCCCGCGTCGATCAGATACCTCCCGACCGACGTGTAAGGATGCCCGTTCTTGCCGTCGTACGTGATGCGCGCCGTCGTGCCGTCCGCGAACGCGATCAGGCCCGAACCCTGCACATGCAGGAAAAAGGCATCCACCGCGTCTTCGAGCCACACGAGTTCGAGCCCCTGCCCCGCGAGCGCGCCCTCCTCGATCTCCTCGCGCGTGGCATATGGCTCCGTCCCCGTCGCCGTCTGGCGCGCATGCGTCAGCGCCTCGGCCTTGGCACCGCGTTCACTTTCGGAAACGATATTGACGAGATCAGCCGGCCGCCGAAGCACAGGGACCGTGAACCGGTCTGTCCGGGTACGCGACCCCGCGATCACAGGCTCATAATAACCTGTGAGCAGTCCCTGCGCGTCTGCATGCATGACGCGATGCGGCGTGAAATGCACTTCGAAAAACGCCCGCGCGTCATTGGACGAATGGATGTTGCCGGAGCTATCGACAGCAATCCGCGCCACGCGCAAGAGCGTCTCCGGAGAGGCGGGCTTCAAGCCATCGCGCGCCCGCTCGAGCAATCGGCGCGACGACACGAAAAACGCGGCGAACGCCGCCGCGTGATCGTCATCCGCCCAATGCGGCAGATCGGCGAAGGGAGCCGGCGCGAAGGTGACATCCGTGCTCGACATGGGTCACCATGCGTCCTCGTCCGGTGCTCAGTGCGCGTCCTGCGTGGCGACCAAACGCCAGTTCGGATTGGAGCGTGCGCGCGCTGTGGAAATATCGCGGCTGAAGGTCCAGATATCGGTGACGTCCGAAATGCGAGTCGGATCGCCCGAGACGACGGTGCCGCCTTTATCCCGGGTGGCGGTGATAAGCTGGCTCACGAACCGCACTGTAATGTTGGCGATTCCGCTCTTCACTTCCGCTTCGAGAATGTCGGCCTTGTTGATGCCGACGAAGTTCTGTTCGATCTTTTCGCCACGTGCTTCGCGTTCGCCGATTGCACCTGTGAAGCCTTCCAACACGTCCTTGCTTAGGAGATCGCGCAAAGCCTTGCGATTGCCCTCCGCGAAAGACGTGACGATGATTTCATAGGCTTGGCGTGCCCCGGCCACAAACTGCTCAGGTTCGAACTCCGGATCGAGCTTACGGATCGCCAGCAGGCCTTCCGCAATCCCTTCGTCGCCCTTCGCAAATTCACGAAGCTTGTTCTCTGCTTCCGCCGTATCGACGCGCGTTTCGGCGACGGGTTCCTCGCCCCTGTCACGTCGCGGTAGCGACACCACCTTGTCGGAGCCCGCGCCCGCCGTTCCCGTGCGAACTTCTTCGCGCGCGCGACGTTCGATCCGTGCGTCGTCGTCATCGGTTTTGCGACCCAGAACGCTTCTGAGCTTCAACACCGCCACAACGGCGACGATCATCGCCAACAAGGTAAAAAGGTCGATCTGGCCTTCCATCGGCTGCTTTCCGGATGAGAGTTCGAGCAAGCGGTCCGCTTCATGTAGGTCGAGGACCCGGGAAATCACAGCTCATTATGGCTGGCCCGGGCATCTGGACCTGTTCTGAGGTCCCGTTCGGCACAAGGATTGGTGTTGGGTTTGACCTTAGGGCACAATGGCATAGATGCCAACTGTGTCGCCTCTCGGTCCGCCGGGTGCGTCATGGAGGCCGCCAAAGCACAGTGTTTGGGTACGAGCGGCTCGGATGATGGTTCAAGCCGACTTGGACCGCGACCCGCCCCGACCGGATTAAACGAATGCGCCTCGCCCTTCTGCTTGCTTTCGTCGCATACCCGCTGCTCGAACTGGCCCTGCTGATCCGCGCCGGGCAGGCGATCGGGTTCTGGCCCGTCCTCGCGCTCATTATCGGCACCGGGCTATTCGGCGTGGCGATCCTCCGCCGACAGGGTTTCAAAGTGATCGAAAAAGTCTCCGCGGCGCTGGACGAGGGTCGAGAGCCCGTCGCGCCCCTGGCCGACAGCGCCCTCATAGTCGCGGCAGGCTCTTTGCTGATCTCGCCTGGACTCATTGGCGATGTGCTCGGTCTGCTGTTGCTCATTCCACAACTTCGTCAACTGATCCGGCACACCATCTCGGCCCGGATTTTCGGCTCTTCCACCCTCGTCGTTCGCCGCTCACGGACCTCGCCGCCAACGGGGGAGCCGCGCCCACCCTCCGGCCCCGGCAAGATCATTGAAGGTGAATGGGAACGGCTCGACGAAGACCCGCGCGATCGGCCGTGATTGCAGCGCGCCTGCGAGCATGATAGCGCTCCGCCACCTTCGAACCCGAACGAGCGAAAAATCCATGGCAGACGAGAAGAACGGCGGCGCGGCCGCGACCGTACCTGAGCCCACCCAGATGCAGGTGCAGGTCCTTGGCCAGCATATCAAGGATCTTTCGTTCGAGAATCCCAATGTCGGAAAACTGCAGATCAAGGAGGGTGAGAACCCCGCCGTGCAGCTCGAAGTCAACGTCGATGCGCAGCGCCTCGGCCCCGACGTTTACGAAAGCTCCATCAGCTTTACCGCCACCGCCTCGCACTCCGGCGGCTACCATTTATGTGCTCGAGATCGTGTACGGGGGTGCCTTCCGCCTGCAAAACGTGCCCCCGCAGACCCTCGAACCGTTCCTGCTCGTCAATTGCCCAACGCTTCTGTTCCCCTTCCTCCGTCGCATCGTTGCCGACGTGACACGCGAAGGAGGCTACCCGCCGCTGTGGCTCGATCCGGTGGACTTCGGCGCTCTCTACATGCGCCGCCAGCAGGAACTCGCGAAAACCGCTGAAAAGCAGTAGCCGCCCACGCTCCCCGGCCAACGCCATCCGGCCGGCTCCGCAAAGCGGAACCGGATGGCTCAAATATCAAGACGCTTTATCGGTCTCGGCCGGCGGCTGCGGATAGAACCGACGCCAGATCGCGTTCGCCCCGAGCGTCTCGACGAAAGCGCGATGCGCCGCTTCCATTTGCTCCGTCAGTCGCGACGGCAACGGTCGCGGCCGCTGTGCGGCCGTTCGTTGAACCGCACTAGCTCGGCGCACCGATGTCTCGTTCGCCGCCGCAGATTGCGCGAGCACCAGCGTCGCCTGACGTTCGCCCAGAAGCTCGACATACACCTCCGCTAGCAGAAGCGAATCCATCAGCGCGCCGTGCTTCGTGCGCTTCGAATTGTCGACCGAATACCGCTTACACAATGCATCAAGACTGTTGGGTCCCGCCGGATGCTTTCGCCGCGCGAGCGCCAGTGTATCAACGACCCGGCTCATCGCGATCGGCGGCTTCTTCAGCCGCACCAGTTCCGCACTCAAGAAGCCGACATCGAACGCCGCGTTATGGATGACGAGAACATCGCCGCCAATGAACTCCAGAAATTCGTCGGCAACCTCGTGAAATCGCGGCTTGTCCTTCAGAAACTCGGTCGAGATCCCGTGCACCGCCTGCGCCTCCGCCGGAACGTCGCGATCCGGATTGACGAAGCGGTGAAACTCGCGGCCCGTGGGAATGCGATTGTAGAGCTCCACGCAACCGATTTCTATCAGCCGGTCGCCCTTCGTCGGATCGAGCCCCGTCGTCTCGGTGTCGAGCACGATTTCGCGCATCATGGTACGGAGGCCCCCCGGCCAGATAAAAAATCGGTCAGTATGTCAGTGTCGCGACCAGAATTGTGCAAAGGCATGTGCGCGCCGGCCGGACAACACACCCAGAATAGCATCGAGCTGATGCAATGAGGGTCCCGGTGGCCCGTTCGTATCCACAACGAAATGCGCCCGCCGCCGTTTTTCTTCATCCGGCATCTGCCGTGCAAGAATTTGGTCGAGCTTTTCCGAGGTCATCCCCGGTCGCATCAAGGCCCGTTCCCGCTGCGCCTCCGCCGAAGCACTCACAACGATGACCGCATCGAGGGCCGTATCGAGCCCCGTTTCATAGAGCAACGGCACATCCAATATCGCGAGCGGCTGGGCGGCAGCTTCCGCCTCTTCAAGAAATCTTCGCTCCCGCTCCCGAACCAGCGGATGCACGATGGCCTCCAACGTCTTGAAACCCGCCGGATCGCGTTGCAGCATGTCGGAAAGCTTACTGCGGTTCACACCCTCGGTATCCGTCGTCCCTGGAAATGCAGCTTCGATCAGAGGAACCGCTTCCTCACGATAGATCTCATGCACACTCGCATCCGCGTCGAAGACGGGCACACCCCGAGATCGCAGATGCGCCGCCGCCGTTGACTTCCCCATTGCGATCGATCCGGTGAGCCCGACGACCAACATTATGAGGGCCTCTCGATATCCGAGCGCACCAGATCATAGAGATCGTCGGTCACAGTCGGCCGAACGCCAAACCATTTCTCGAACCCCGGCACCGCCTGATGAAGCAACATGCCGAGCCCATCCACGGTGACGAGACCATGCCGCCGAGCAGCAGCGAGAAATGACGTTTCGAGCGGCACATAGACGATATCGCTGACAACGGTATCAGGATGCACACTCGCAAAATCGACGCCGGGGTCGCCCTGTCCCTTCATTCCGAGCGTCGTCGTATTGACGATTACGCCCGCATCGCGCGCCATCTCGCTGCGTGTGTCCCAAGCGCATGCTTCGACCCGCGATCCGAAGTGCCGTACGAGATCCTCGCTCCGCGCAGCTGACCGATTGCACACGCGGACGCGCGACACGCCCGCCTCCAGAAACCCATGCACGATGGCCCGAGCCGCACCGCCCGCCCCCAAGATCAAAACCGGCGCATCGCGCTTTGCCCATGTCGGTGCCTTAAGATCGAGATACGTCATATAACCGTAGGCATCTGAATTCGATGCACACAGCCTCCCACCATCGAGCCACAGCGTATTCGCCGCTCCGATTGCGATAGCCGCTGCATCCCGCTCTTGCGCCAACGCCAGCGCCGCCTCTTTATGTGGAACGGTAACGTTGCATCCACTGAACCCAAGTTCCTCCATAGAGCCGAGAAAACCTGCCAGTTCTTCCGGCTTCACCGGCTCGCGCGTGTACGATCCCTCGATCCCGAGGTTGCGCAGCCAGTATCCATGAATGATCGGCGAACGTGAATGTTCGATCGGCCAGCCAATGACGCATGCCCGCTTCATATTGCGATCCCCTGACAGCGCAGTTCAGCCAGCAGCGGCAACAGCGGCATGCCCATGATCGTGAAATGGTTGCCCTCGACGCGCTCAAATAACCGGATCCCCGCGCCCTCGATCTGATAGGCCCCGACACACCCGAAGATACTTTCCCCCGCCACATCGAGGTAATCTTCAAGTTCCGCATCCGAGATAGTGCGCATCGTCAGCGTCGCGCTTTCAACAGCCCGCCACACCACACGATCATCAATTGCAACCGCAACGGCCGAATGCAGCCAATGCGTCATCCCGCGCAACAGCCGCAGCGTGTCGCGCGCCCCCGCTCGCGATCCAGGCTTCGATAGAATCGCCTCACCCGTGCTCAATGTCTGATCTGACCCGATCACAACCGCTCCGGGATGCGACGCAGCAACTGCGAGTGCCTTTGCCGCCGCTAATTCCGCTGCGATCTCGAAATGCGATGCCGTTTCGATGAAATCATCGCGCAGTCGATCCTCGTCGATATTCGCCGGCACGACGTCGAAAAGCAGTCCCGCGTTCGACAGCATCTGACGCCGCGCTGCCGAACCCGAGGCCAGAACGAGCCGTGTCGCAGTCATATCGAACTCTCGACGACCCGCGTGTCTGACCGGCGGTCGTTCATAAGCTGGATGACGGTCGCAGCCGTTTCCTCAACCGACTTGCGCGTCACATCGATGATCGGCCAACCATGCTCCTGGCAAATGCGGCGCGAGTACGCGATCTCTTCCGCGATCTGCGTCCGATCGGCATAAGCATTGATATCGCGGTCAGACATCAGGAGCGCGCGATTGCGGCGCACCTCTGTGATGCGATCGACGCTCGCAATCAGACACGCAACGAATGCGGTGTGGGGTTCAGTCAAGGCGGGCGGCAGCGGGATTTGCGGCACCAGCGGCAGGTTCGTTGTCTTGTACCCGCGTTGCGCCAAATAAATGCTCGTCGGCGTTTTCGACGTCCGCGAGATGCCAAGCAGAATGATGTCCGCTTTGCTCAAATCTTCCGGCAGCCGGCCGTCATCGTGCTGCATCGTGAAATTCAACGCATCGATTCGTTTGAAGTAGCTCGCATCGAGCACATGCTGACCTGCGACCGTCGGGGTCCGCGGTGCACCCAGGTACGATTCGAACACCTGCATGATCGGCTGCAGTACCGCATGCGCCGGTACATTGATTTCCCGGCACCGGTCCTCGAGCGTCGCCACGAGTTCGCGGTTCACGACCGTGTACAACACGATCCCCGGAGCCTGCTCGATCTCTTGCAACACGCGTCTCAACTGCCGCGGCGTCCGCACCAGCGGATGCATATGCTCGATGGGCTTCAGCGTCGAATATTGCGCCGCCGCCGCCTTGGCGATCGCCGTGAGCGTGTCCCCGGTTGAATCGGAGACGAGATGCATATGGTAGTAGCTCGGCGGGCTGTTCGGCATCTGTGGACAACTGACCCGGTTATCAACGCAGTCAGGAAGGCGGCCAAACCTCTCCCGCCTCGCCTGTGGGGTTTCCCCGTCAGATACCCACAATCGGACCCGCCGGGATAGCCCCCACTGATTTCCCTCCCTCCATGGGGATTGCCCATCTTCCCCAACTCTACCCGCGGCCTATCCCCAACCCCTCCCCACCAGTTGCCACAGCACCTTTCGCCGCAACACACTGACTTCCAAAGCTGCATCCGACCCTGGTAGAGTGTCACTGCCTGCTGCCACTAGATCGTGTCAGTCCGGCCTTGCACATCGAAGATCCGTTGGAAAACCTGGGGATGCCACATGAATCCCCGCAATCCCTCGGTCTAAGAGTCAAAGAAAAAACCTAGAAGACTCTCTATCAGTATTTAAGGGGACGGAATGTCGAGTGCGGGGGCCACGGCCCAGACCAATCGCAAGCTGATGAAGGTTCTCGGCGGTGAAGTCCTGCCTACGCCGCCGATTTGGCTCATGCGCCAGGCTGGCCGTTATCTCGCTGAATACCGCGCCACCCGCACTCAGGCCGGCGGCTTTCTGAAATTGTGCTATACGCCAGCACTCGCCGCCGAAGTGACGTTGCAGCCGATCCGCCGTTACGGCTTCGACGCGGCCATCCTGTTCTCCGATATCCTCGTGGTTCCCGACGCGCTCGGCCAATCGGTCGCCTTCCTCGAAGGCGAAGGCCCCAAGCTCGAGCCGATCAGCTCCACCGCGGAACTCGCGCGCCTGAACCGGTCCAAAACCGGCGAGAAATTCGGCCTTATCTGCGAAACCGTTGCACGCCTTCGTCAGGACCTTCCGAAAGAAACCACGTTGATCGGCTTCTGCGGCGCACCCTGGACTGTCGCCACCTATGTCGTCGGCGGCGAAGGCTCCTCCGACCAGGCCGCCGCCCGCCGCTTCGCCTACCGCGATCCGAAGGGCTTCCAGCAGCTGATGGATATCCTGGTCGACACCTCCGTCGATTATCTCGCCCAGCAGATCGAAGCCGGTGCCGATACCGTTATGGTCTTTGACAGCTGGGCCGGGACATTGCCCGATCGCGAGTTCGCTGCCTGGGTCACCGCGCCCACAGCTCGCCTCGTGCGCGATCTCAAGGCGCGCCATCCGAACGTGCCGGTGATCGGCTTCCCGCGCGGCGCGGGCTCCAACGCGCTCGGCTTCGTCAAGGAAACCGGCGTGCGCGGCGTCGGCTGCGATACCGCGATGCCGTTGCGAGAAATGCGCACGCTCGCCAAGGAGGCCGGCGTCGCCGTTCAGGGCAACATCGACCCGTTGCTGCTCGTCGCCGGGGGTGACGCTCTCGATCGCCGCATCGATGAAACGCTGGAAGCGCTGCGCGGCCTTCCGCATATCTTCAACCTCGGCCACGGCATCGTTCCGGATACGCCGCCAGAGAACGTCGCACGCCTCGTCGAACGTGTCCGCGCCTCGAGCAAAGTCACCGCATGACCACCGCGGTGGAGGAAAAGTCGGCTGCCGCGCGTGCCGGCAGCGCCCTCGTCGTGACCGTCGCCATAACCGCACTGGTGATCTGGCTGTTCGGCGACGCCGCTTACCTCTGGGTCAAGTCCATCCACGTCGTCGCCATCATCTCGTGGATGGCGGGATTGTTGTATCTGCCGCGGCTGTTTATCTATCACTGCGATGCGCCCAAAGGCTCGGTGCAGTCCGAAACCTTCAAGGTGATGGAAAGCCGTCTGCTCAACATCATCATGACGCCGGCCATGGTGATCTCCTGGGTCCTGGGTCTCTGGCTCGCCTATCACGCGGGTTTCTTTTCGAGCGGCTGGTTGCACGCAAAACTTGCAGCTGCAATCGCCCTGACGGGCGTACACGGATATTTCTCCGCCTCTGCCCGCCGCTTCCGCCAGGACGCGAATGAAAAGCCGCCGCGTCACTGGCGTATCGTGAATGAAGTTCCAACGCTTCTGATGGTCGCGATCGTTATCCTCGTGATCGTGAAGCCGTTCTAGAAACTGCTTCCGCATCGCATTTCGCGGCAGACGGAACCGAGCCGCACAGGAATCACTTTTGCTTTCCAATCGAGTCTGCTATCACTGACCTGTCTCGTAAAAGACTTCGCGGCCTCTCCGGCTGCGAATAGGTCCAGGTCGGCCCCAGTCAGCGGCTCGCACCGGCCATCAAGCTCAGCACACGACTGCGCTTTTTCCCTCCCCACCCTACCTTGGCGCGCGGCCCTCCATGCCCCACCTCTGCCGCAGCCGTTGCGGAGCATATTGATGAACGAAGTAAAACTTGAAGACCTCAAGAGAAAATCACCGACGGAGCTGTTGAGCTTCGCGGAAGAGGTCGGCGTGGAAAACGCGAGCACCTTGCGTAAGCAGGAATTGATGTTCGCGACGCTGAAACAGCTCGCGGCCAAAGACATCGAGATCACCGGGATCGGCGTCGTGGAAGTGCTGCAGGATGGCTTCGGCTTCCTGCGCTCGCCCGATGCGAACTACCTTCCAGGTCCCGACGACATCTACATCTCGCCCAGTCAGATCCGCCGCTTTGCACTGCGCACCGGTGACACCGTCGAAGGTCAGATCCGAAGCCCGAAAGAGGGCGAACGCTATTTCGCCCTCATCAAGGTCAACAAGATCAACTTCGAAGATCCCGAAGCAACGAAGCACAAAATCCACTTCGACAACCTGACGCCGCTCTACCCGACGAAGTGGCTGAAGATGGAAATCGAAGATCCGACGATCAAGGATTTCTCGGCCCGCGTCATCGATATCGTCTCGCCGCTCGGCAAAGGCCAGCGCGGTCTGATCGTCGCTCCGCCACGCACGGGTAAGACCGTTCTCCTGCAAAACATCGCGCACGCGATCTCCACCAATCACCCCGAGTGCTATCTGATGGTGCTGCTCATCGACGAGCGCCCGGAAGAAGTCACCGACATGCAGCGCACGGTGAAGGGCGAAGTTATCGCCTCGACGTTCGACGAACCGCCCTCGCGCCACGTCCAGGTTTCAGAGATGGTGATCGAGAAGGCCAAGCGCCTCGTCGAGCATAAGCGCGACGTCGTGATCCTTCTGGATTCGATCACCCGCCTCGGCCGTGCTTACAACACGGTTGTTCCGTCTTCTGGCAAGGTGCTGACCGGCGGTGTCGACTCCAACGCGCTGCAGCGTCCGAAGCGCTTCTTCGGCGCCGCCCGCAATATCGAAGAGGGCGGCTCGCTCACCATCATTGCCACGGCTCTGATCGACACGGGCTCGCGCATGGACGAAGTCATCTTCGAAGAATTCAAGGGCACGGGTAACTCGGAAATCATTCTCGACCGCAAGGTCTCCGACAAGCGCGTCTTTCCCGCGATCGACGTCGCCCGCTCCGGCACCCGCAAGGAAGACCTGCTCATCCCGAAAGATCAGCTCAAGAAAGTCTATGTGCTCCGCCGCATCCTCAACCCGATGGGCACAATGGACTCGATCGAATTCCTCATCGACAAGCTCAAGTCGACGAAGACCAACAGCGAGTTCTTCCAGCAGATGAACACCTGATCGCGAGCGTTTGCTCGCCACAAATGAAAAGGGCCGCTCCAACAGCGGCCCTTTTTTGTTTCCGTGTTTTCTGTGCGTGGAAGACCTGCCTTACATCGGCTGTCCCTGCCGCGAGGCCTCGCTGTGCTTCGCGATGCCTTCCTTGTCGTTGACGTCGGCAAGCTCAAGCGTCTCGTCCTGCACGCTGATCTCCTGGCCCGTCATGGCATAACGCGGACCGAGAACCTCTACGATCGATGGTGCGCCAGGACCGCCCTGTCCCAGCACCCCATGAACAACAACGCCGTTTTCCCGATAATCCGGATCGTTGAGCAGCACTTCGTGCAGATCCTTGAGTTTGTAGTGCGGCACCGAGCAATAAATGTGATGAGGCAGGTGGTATTCCATGCCCCAAGGGAACACGAGCCAGTTCACAACGGGGTTCACGAAGAACACGCGCGAGTTCGTCAGACGCCCGCGATCCGCATTGCCATGCTGCACCCACTCGCGCGCGATCATGAACAGCGGGAACGTCGTGAACAGCGGCAAGAGCCACAGCAAACCGAAGTAGCCCCACGCCGGCGCGCCGGTGAGATAACACGTCAGGGTCAGCGCACCATAGAGCAGCGCCATGAACCCCATGCGCGAGATCGCTGTCGCGCGATGCGAGATGATCGGGTTGATGCGGCTCTGTGCATAGTCCTCATCTGGGATCAGCGCATAGAAACCCAGCACTGCTGCCGAGATCGCCAGATGCGCGATCAACGCCAGCAGCCAGTCCTCGAGCAGGATCAGCGTCACCGCCACCAGCGGCATCAGGACGGCGAACAGGGCGCCAACGCGCACCACCCAGGGCGAACCCATCCGCTTCTTGTCGGCATAGGGATTCTGATCCGTTCCAATCGCGCTGTAGCGCGCCCGTGCCATGATGTACTTCACCAGCCGGATTGGATTGAGCTGCCGGATGACGCTGAGCAGCAATTCATACTGCGTCAGAGGAAAATCGAGCCAGTGGCCCGACATCTCGGCTTGAGCAAAGTTTGGATCGCGCACCGGATCGTTGACGAACTGATGATGCGCCAGATGATGCAGACGGAAAGCGTACGTCGATGTGTAGATCGGGAATGCCGCGAACCAATCCGAAATGATCTCGTTCTTCTTCCGGTCGGCAAAGAGGATGTAGTGAGTGCCCTCGTGAATGCATCCGCCAAGCTGATGCTGAAAACCGCCGATAATGATAACGGCGAGAACCGTCGTAGGGACGGTCAGCCACGCACCAAGCCCCGACGTCTCCGCGTAATGGTACGACCAGAGCGTCGCCACCATCGTCGCAATGAAGATGGCGTAGTTGGCTGCCAGAAATTTATGGTTTGTGTGATTGTCCCGCTCCTTGAGCCGCTGAAGCTCCGAAGCGATCGACTTATCTACCGCCCAAGACTTAGCTTCGACGAGGGGCGCATTACCGGATGCTGCTCGCATGAACTCGATACTCCCGAGCAATGTCGTCTGAACGGCCGTCTTTCAGCAGGCCGGGATCTCTCTTCGTGAACGGATTCAGAGGTCTAAGCGAAATTTGTCAACAACTTGCGTTAGCTTGGTTAAGGCGCCGGAGGGACCGCCTCGCTCTCGATTCTACGACGCTTGACCTGCCCGGCGCGTTCCATCCCAAACACCAGATCCGTCGCGACACCAGCGTTCCCGTGCTACGACCAAAACCATCCCGAACGCTCCCAGGTCCGGATGTCCCCGCTCTCCGAGTCGACCACCATCTTCGCATTGTCCACCGCACCCGGACGGGCCGGCGTCGCGCTCATTCGCGTGTCCGGTCCCCGCGCTGGCCAGGTGCTGAACCTGATGACCCGCCCCCGCCCGAAACCGCGCATAGCCTCGGCCCGGACGTTCATTCATCCCATAGACAGCCGCCCGCTCGACAAGGGTCTCGTCATCTGGTTTCCGGGCCCCAAAAGCTTCACCGGCGAAGATGTCGTCGAACTCATGCTGCACGGCGGCCGCGCCGTTGTTTCCGCAGTTCTGGATGCGCTGGGCGAGATCAACGGCTTCCGACTCGCGGAAGCGGGCGAATTTGCCCGCCGCGCGTTCGACAACGGCAAACTCGACCTCACCGAAGCCGAGGGCCTTGCCGATCTTATTGATGCCGAAACCGAAGCCCAGCGGCGCCAGGCCCTACGTCAAGCCACCGGCGGCCTCTCTGCGGTCATCGAAGACTGGCGTGCCACTCTGATCGACGCCATTGCCCTTGTGGAAGCAGCCATCGACTTTTCCGACGAAGCCGACGTCGGCGAGCGCAGCTTCGCTCAAGGGCGAGCCATGGTGGAAACCCTGGAAACCGTCATCGGCCACCATCTTGGCGACTCCAACCGAGGTGAAATCCTTCGCGACGGCTTTAGGGTTGCCCTTGCCGGCCCTCCCAACGTCGGCAAATCAAGCCTTCTGAATGCGCTCGCCCGCCGCCCCGCCGCCATCGTCAGCGAAGAGGCTGGCACGACCCGCGATGTCATTGAAGTCCGCCTCGACCTTGGCGGCTATCCCGTGATTCTCTCCGATACGGCGGGCATCCGCCAAACCGAACTGCGCATTGAACAGGAGGGTATCCGCCGGACCTTCGAGACCGCGCGCGCGGCTGACCTTATTCTCTGGCTCGTTGATCCCGCTGCCCCTGAAGTACAGCTCCCCGTTGACCTCATCCCCCTCGCCGACCGCGTCCTGATCGTCCGCAACAAAGCCGATCTGATCAAGACCGGTACGCCGCCGGCTCTTCCCGACGACAGTGTTCTGCTCTCCGCCAAAACCGGCCAGGGCCTCGACGACCTGACGGCCCGCCTGGCCGCGATTGCCAAAGACCGCCTCGACGATCGCGGCCAGCCCGCCGCTCTGACCAACGCCCGCCAGCGGGCCCTTGTCACCGATGTCCACCATCACTTGTGCGTCTTTCTCGAAGGCAATCCGCATCACACCGAGCTGCGCGCTGAGGATCTGCGTCGCGCGGCCCATGCGCTCGGCCGACTCACCGGTCGCATCGACGTTGAGGACGTCCTCGGTCAGATCTTCGGCCGATTTTGCATTGGCAAGTGAACGGCGGGCGTGGTCGCTCGCCCCAAGCACCATGATTCACGTGAAACCTCTTGTTAACACGCCGTCGCGGCTGGCCCGATTCCACGCCTATGATTCACGTGAAACACTTTGTTAAACACGCCCCGCCGCCCGCATGATTCGGGCTCTCGTTTCACGTGAAACCGATTCTTCACGATTTTGGAATCGGTTAGCGCGCGAAGAGCGTTTTTCCTCTCCGCATTTTCGGCTAGAAGAACGCTCATGGCTCCTGTCAACCCCCTCACAACCCAATGTCGCCGGCCCAACACACCTACGACGTCATCGTGGTCGGCGGCGGCCATGCGGGCGTCGAAGCCGCCGCCGCTGCCGCTCGAATGGGCGCGCGCACGGCTCTCGTCACCCACCGCTTCGCCACCATCGGCGAGATGTCGTGCAATCCGGCAATTGGCGGCCTCGGCAAAGGCCACCTCGTCCGCGAAGTCGACGCCCTCGACGGCCTTATGGGCCGCGTCGCCGATGCCGCCGGTATCCAATTCCGCCTGCTAAACCGCTCCAAGGGCCCAGCCGTGCAGGGCCCGCGCGCGCAAGCCGACCGCAAACTCTACCGTCAGGCGATGCAGGCGGCGATCCGCGCAACGCCCGGCCTCACGGTCATCGAAGGCGCCGTACACGACCTCCTGGTCGAGTCCGCGCGCGTGTCCGGCCTTACGCTTGAGGATGGCCGCAACATCAACGGTGGCGCGGTCGTACTCACCACCGGCACGTTTCTAAACGGCCTCATACATCTCGGCGAAACTCGGATTCCGGCCGGCCGCCACGGCGAAGCCCCCGCCCGGGGTATCTCCGAGCGACTTTACGGCCTCGGCTTGGCCATGGGCCGCCTCAAAACTGGCACCCCGGCGCGCCTCGACGGCCGTACGATTGCTTGGGACCGCCTGGCCAGTCAGCCGGGCGATGACCCGCCGGTCCCCTTTTCATTCTTGACGATGGCCATCACCACGCCCCAGATCGCCTGCGGCGTCACCGAAACGACGCCTCAGACTCACGCCATCATTCGCGAGAACCTCAGCCGCTCGCCCATGTATTGCGGCCAGATTCAAAGCGTTGGCCCCCGCTATTGCCCGTCCATCGAAGACAAAGTCGTCCGCTTCGCCGATCGCGAAACACACCAGATCTTCCTGGAGCCAGAAGGCCTCGACGACCCAACAGTCTATCCAAACGGCATCTCGACCTCGCTTCCCGCTGAGATCCAAGAGGCGTTCATCCGCACAATTCCGGGCCTCGAGCAAGTTACGATCCTGCGCCCCGGCTACGCCATCGAGTACGACTACGTCGATCCGCGCGAACTCGAATCCACCCTCGAAGTCAAACGCTTAGCTGGCCTTTTTCTGGCGGGGCAGATCAACGGCACCACCGGCTACGAAGAAGCCGCCGCCCAGGGCATTGTTGCCGGCGTTAATGCGGCGCTCGCAGCGGGCGGCGGCGGTCATGTCTTCAAGCTGTCCCGCTCAGACGCCTACATCGGCGTAATGATCGATGACCTCGTGACACGCGGGGTCAGCGAGCCGTATCGCATGTTCACCTCCCGCGCAGAGTTTCGACTGAAGTTGCGCGCGGATAACGCCGATCAGCGGCTAACGCCCCTTGGGCCTATCCATCGGGTGCGTCGGCCCCGATCGCGGCTCGGTGTTTAGTGAGCGGATGTCGGGTCTTGAACGAAGCCGCACGATCCTCGATGGGCTAACCCTCACACCCAATGAGGCCGCCGCCGAAGGACTGAGCATCAACAGGGACGGCCGCCGCCGCTCGGCCTTCGAACTCCTCGCATTCCCGGATATCACACTCGATCGCTTGGCGGCCATATGGCCGGAATTGCGGAAAATTCCCGCGGCTACCGCTTCTCAAATCGAAATCGACGCCCGATACGCCGCCTACGTCCGTCGTCAGGATGAAGACGTCGCCGCCCTGAAGCGTGACGAGGCCGTGGCCATTCCGGCCGGCTTCGATTTCGCGTCCATCGCGAGCCTGTCAAATGAAGTCCGGCAGAAGCTTTTGGCGCACCAACCCCGCACCCTGGCCCAGGCTGCCCGGATTGACGGCATGACCCCCGCTGGGCTCACGATTCTTCTGGTGGCCGTTAAAAAATTCGCCAAATCCGCACCGGTTGAACGGTCGAGTGCATGACCAACCCAACGCCCGTCTCCGACGCCGCGAGCTTTGCCCGCGCGTTCGGGGTTTCACGTGAAACTGCTGCAAAATTCGAATCTTACGCCGCATTGCTCAAGCAGTGGCAGAAGGCCGTCCAGCTCATTGCCCCGAGCACGCTCGATGCAATCTGGTCCCGGCATTTCGCCGATTCTGCGCAGCTCTGGGTCCTGGCAGGGCAGAACGTCCGAACGTGGACAGATCTGGGGTCCGGCGCCGGCTTCCCCGGCCTCGTGATCGCACTTTTGGCCCGCGATGCTGATTCGACATCGCCCGACTTGCGCGTCACGCTCGTTGAGAGCGACACGCGCAAGGCTGCGTTTCTACGCGAGGTGGCCCGGCAGACCGGGTGCCCTGTGGACATCTTGGGGACGAGAATCGAATTAGCCTCGACTCGCGATAAGGTCGGCACAGTTGAAGTGGTTTCGGCACGCGCTTTGGCGCCGCTGACAGAACTTTTCCGCCTCGCTCACCCTTTTTGGCAGTCCACAACGTTGGGACTGTTTCTGAAGGGTCGTGACGCAGAGAAGGAAGTCGAAGCGGCCCGTGCAGCCTGGAACTTCGAGTTGGAGCTAAAACCCAGCTTGACAGATCCGATGGCGCGCATTGTCTGTGTTCGCGACCTCAGTCCGCGGGGATGAGCCCCGTCGCCAACGGAGGGAAAGCCCCGTGACCGGCATTGATCAGACTGGCTCCCGCCTAAGGGTTTTAGCGGTAGCCAACCAGAAGGGCGGCGTCGGCAAAACGACGACAGCCATCAATCTCGGCACGGCGCTCGCCGCGATCGGTGAGCAGGTGCTTGTCATTGACCTCGATCCGCAGGGGAATGCGTCGACGGGACTTGGCGTGGCGCCAGAAGCCCGCGCCAGAACCGCCTACGATGTCATGGTGGGCGGCTGTTCCCTCACGGACGCCGCCGTTGCGACAGCCGTACCGGGGCTATCCGTCGTACCGGCGAACAGTGATCTCGTCGGCATCGAGCACGATCTGATCAATGACGTCGGTCGTCCGTTCAAACTTCGCGACGCCGTCACGGCGCTCATCGGCCGCGCACGCGCAGCGCCTGGCCAGCCTTCGATCAGCTACATTCTCATCGACTGCCCGCCTTCACTCAACCTGCTCACGCTCAACGCGCTCGCCGCTGCCAATGCGGTGATTGTCCCGGTCCAGTGCGAGTTTTTCGCCCTTGAAGGCATTTCGCAGCTCAAAGAGTCGATCGATCAGATCCGCGCGACGCTCAATCCGCGCCTGGAGATCCAGGGTGTGGTGCTGACGATGCACGACGCGCGCACGTCGCTCTCCCGCGAAGTGGCCGACAACGTCCGAGCCTTCTTCGGCCCCAAAGTTTACGAGAGCGTCATCCCGCGCAACACGCGCGTGGCTGAAGCGCCATCGCACGGCAAGCCTATCCTGCTCTACGACTACGATTGCGCAGGTAGCCAGGCCTACATCCGCCTCGCCACCGAAATGATCGAGCGCGAGCGGCAGACGAAAGCGGCGTGAGTATCCGGTACACGCGCCGGCTGTAAGTATTTGAGTGACGTAAAACGATTGGATTGCTGACCTTTGCAAAGGTGAAGAAAACGATGAACGTGCCCCTGCAGAAGAGCCGTCTTGGCCGTGGTCTCGCATCGCTGATCGGCGATACGCCGAGCATCGCGCCGCGCGGCCCCGCCGAAGGGGAGCAGCGTCTGGTCGGCACGGATCAATTGCGCGGTGGTCGCTTTAACCCGCGTAAGGATTTTCGCGAAGACGAGCTAGCCGAACTCGCCGAGTCGATCCGCACCAAGGGTCTCGTCCAGCCGATCATCGTTCGCATCGATCCGGACAATGAGCAGATGTACGAGATCGTCGCCGGCGAACGCCGCTGGCGGGCGGCGCTGCGTGCGGGCCTGCACACGGTCCCAGTTATCGTCCGCAGCCTCGACGACAAGGAAGTGCTCGAACTCGCCATCATCGAGAACGTCCAGCGCGCTGACCTCAACGCCATTGAAGAAGCATCCGGCTATCGGGACCTGATCGAGCGGTTCGATTACAGCCAGGAGCAGGTCTCCGAGATCATCGGCAAGAGCCGCAGCCACGTCACGAACACGCTGCGGCTTTTGAAGCTTCCCGCGAGCGTCCAGAGCCTCGTCCAAGCCGGCTCATTGACCCCCGGTCACGCCCGCGCCCTCGTCGGCCGTGACGATGCCGAAAACCTTGCCCAGAAGATCATCGACCAGAGCTTGAATGTCCGCGAGGTTGAAGCCCTCGTGCAGGCAGGTCCCATTGGCCAGCCAGGCTCGACGGCGCGAAAGGTCCGGGACAAAGATCCCGACACACGAGCATTCGAAAAAGAGCTGACCGACGCCCTGGGGCTTAAGGTCGAGATCAAGCGCGGCTCCGGCGAAAGCGGCGTCATGACGATCAAGTTCGGCAACTTCGACCAGCTTGAGTACATCCGCATGCGCCTCACCGGCATGTCCGAGTAGACAACCGCAGTGGTTTGCCACCCTTGCCGTAAGTCCTTGACGCGACCAGAGCGGTGAGGCATCGCCATTGGGCCCTCGCCGTTGTCCCAAGGTATTCCGATGTCCGACACCGTTCTGATCGAGCTGGCAGCGACTATCAGGGCGCGCCGTTCAGCGTCGGCTGAGGCGTCCTATACCAAGTCTCTCCTCGACGCCGGCATTGCCAGATGCGCAAAGAAGTTTGGCGAAGAGGCTGTCGAGACCGTCATGGCCGCCGTTGGCCAGGATGACGACGCCCTCAAGGGCGAAGCCGCTGACGCGCTGTTTCATCTTCTGGTGCTGCTGGAATCCCGCAACATAGCCGTAGAAGATGTCCTTGCCGTTCTACGGTCACGCCAGGGCACGTCAGGTCACGCCGAAAAGGCGGCGCGTCCTAAGTCGTAACCGTCGAATTTGGAGTTTTCGGTTCCCGTGAGTCCAGTTCAAGAGCGCCCGGCAAAGCGCCGCAAACGGCAGAACCAGGTGCGTCTCCCGGCTGGAGCGGGTAAGCGCCGTCTCGTCGTCCCGACCAATGCGCAAGACGGCGATCTGGTTTTTTCTCCCTACCGCATCTTCACACGATCGGACTGGGCCCGACTGCGCGCTGACACGCCGATGACGCTGCTGCCCGATGAGCTCGAACAGCTCTCGGGTATCATCGAGGAACTCTCCGTCGAAGAAGTCGAGCAGATTTATCTTCCCCTTTCCCGCCTCCTCAATCTGTACGTTGCAGCGCTCCAAAAGCTCCACGCCGTCACCACTACATTTCTTGGCCGCACCGACGGCAAAGTTCCCTTCATCATCGGCGTCGCAGGCTCCGTCGCCGTAGGCAAGAGCACGACGGCGCGTGTGTTGAAGGCCTTGCTCGCCCGCTGGCCGGACCATCCCCGCGTCGATCTGATCACCACCGACGGATTTCTTCTTCCCAACGCCGAACTCCAGTCCCGCGGGATCATGAATCGGAAGGGTTTTCCAGAAAGCTTTGACACAGCTGCCCTCCTGACGTTTCTCGCCGATGTAAAGTCAGGCAAGGACGTCGTTGAAGCGCCCGTCTATTCGCACTTTCACTATGACATCCTCCCGGACCAGAAGGCTGTCTTGCGCCGCCCAGACATTTTGATCGTCGAGGGATTGAACGTGCTCCAGCCTGCCCGCCTGCCCAAGGACGGCGCGGAGATCCCCTTCGTCTCTGATTTCTTCGACTTCTCGATTTATCTGGATGCGGATGCCGCGATCATCGAGGAGTGGTACCTCGAACGGTTCATGCGCCTGCGCTCTACCGCTTTCCGCGATCCCGGCGCGTATTTTCACAAGTACGCCGGCATGTCTCCCGATGAAGCAAAGGCGCGGGCCTTGGAGCTTTGGTCGACGATCAACGCCCGGAATCTTGAAGAAAACATTCTGCCAACGCGGCAGCGTGCCCGCCTCATCTTGCGCAAGACCGCGGACCATCGCGTCGAGTTGGTCGCCCTTCGCAAACTCTGATTTTTCTCCGCACGCCAAAGTAACGGAGAATAAAGAAAAGGCCGCTTGGGGAGCGGCCTTGATAGTTTGCATGGAACGGGCTTGCAGGCGGGCTTCAGTCTGCGGGTCGCGAACACCGCGGGTCGTCGTCCTTGTCCTTCAAGCTCGAAAGTACGAGACGCGTGTACTCGGTATTTCGAAGTGCGCACGCAAAAGGTGACCAATGAAACGCGTACCAGAGTGACTTGTAGTGCAAGTGGATCGCGGTCTTCGCAGTAGCGATGCTGGCTGCATATGCGGCTACGAACAGGTCGGGTTTGGCACTTGGTTGAGGCTGTGCCGGGTGCTCGTCGCAAACCGGTGACGCGTCGTCACCTGTTGCTGCGTGCGATGTGAGCGATGCACCAGAATTTTCTGGCGCCGTTGCCGTATCACGGCGGACGGCGGGGCTTCGTGCCCTGAGCGCAATGACGTTGTTCGATCGGTGCTGAGTCGAGGCTGGTCTCAGAGCCGCCGGCGCCGCTTGATAGTGAGCACGCCGCTGCTGGTACTTGTCCCGCAAACGGCGAACCGTCGAAGGATCGGTAAAGCCAAGAGCCTTGATTGCCGTCGTCGGCTTCATGCCGGGATTGGCGGCGATCAATTCGGCAATGGCCGCAAGGGGACCGGCATCATCGAGGCCCGTGCCCTTCGGCCGGCCGCGTGCCGCGGTCTTCTGTGCCATTCAATTTGACCTTCGGAAACGAATTAGCGAACGATGAAAGCATGCCGCAATTCGCATGAGTTTACAGGGAGATTAATTAGGAGCCTGTAAAGAAACAAATGGAACGCGCTGTTTCTGTTGCGCAATTACACCGTGGACTTGTATGGCCGCGAGAACGAAACAAGTCGATTCAGCTACAACCGTTGCCAATTGCGTTTCTAACGCGCTGTAGCATGGCGGCAATCTGGAATTCAGCACAAAGGAGAATCAGGAAATGAGCCCCCGCGTCCGCGCCAATTCGGACAGATTTGCCTGCGGCCGTGCACCGACATGGGAAATGACCTCCGCCGCCGCCAGGCTACCTAAACGACCGGCAGTGGCGAGGTCGCATCCAGAGGTAAAACCATAAAGAAAGCCGGCAGCGTATAGATCCCCTGCGCCGGTGGTGTCGACAACCTTCGCTACCGGCTCAACGGGAATGTCGTGCGCTGTCCCGTCCGCGAGAATCAGAGAGCCTTTCGCACTCCGCGTCAGTACCGCGAGACGCGTATCGCCAGCTGCCCGGCGTGCCGCTTCGTCGAAGTTCGTCGTCTCATAGAGCGAAGTGATCTCGCTCTCATTGGCAAATAGAATTCCAACGCCGGACCGGATCAGGTCGAGAAATTCCGCCCGGTGGCGATCGACACAGAACCCATCTGAGAGGGTGAGTGCAACGGTCCGCCCCGCCTTTGTTGCGAGGGCCACCGCCTGTCGGAAGGCAGCCTTGGCTTGCGGCTGATCGAAAAGATAGCCTTCCAGATAAACGACATCCGCGCCTTCGATCACCGCCGCATCGACCTCACCGTGATCAAGATCCGTGCTGATTCCGAGAAATGTATTCATGGTCCGCTCGCCGTCAGGTGTGACGAGGATCAGCGAACGAGATGTCGGTGCTTTGCCATTGACCGGAGCTGTCTCGAAGGCGACACCGGCCGCGCCGATGTCGTGCCGGAAGATGCGGCCGAACTCGTCACCTGCCACTTTGCCGATGAAGGCGGCCTTGCCACCGAATGATGCAACTCCAACGACGGTGTTTGCAGCCGAACCGCCGGAGATCTCGGTACCAGGACCCATTTCGCTATAGAGCGTCTGCACCGTCTGCGCATCGACAAGGCGCATCGACCCCTTCGGCGCGCCGTGCTTGGCAAGGAAGGCATCATCGCAGCGTCCAATGATATCGACGATGGCATTGCCGATAGCGGCGACGGAATAGCGAGCGGCGGTCATGAAGGCTCCTTGGAAAAACTCCCGCGGACTATAGGCAGCGCTCGAGTGCGTGCAACTGGGGCATGGTGGCGGAGGTGCGGCGCCGATTTCCTCAGCGGGTCGGCCGCGCAAGACGCGACAACGTGAGGATCAATCGCTCCGCAAGAAGATCCTCGAGACCTGACGATACGCGTGCTGTTCGCGCCGCAACTCCGATTCCGGCGAGCGCTGCATCCAATGTGTCGAGACGCCATGCCCGCGACTGTGCGGCCAACACGTCTTTTTGCTTGAAATGGACCGGCGGACGAATGTCGCCGATCACCTGCTCAATAGACTTGCCGGCATCGACGGATGCCCGGATCCGATGCAAGCGCGTAAAGTGCCTCTGAACCGCAAAGATGACTCCCTGGGCGCTTTCACCGGCTGTCAGCGCGCGCTGCAGTTCCGTGACCGATCGAGGTCCGTCCCCCGATGCCGCTGCATTTACGATACGATCGATCGTGAGTTCCGCCGCATCTCCAACCACGGCTTCCACATCATCTTCGGTGATTTGTTCCTGACCAGCCGCATAAAGTGCCAGCTTCTCAATTTCCCCGCGCGACATGACGCGATCGGCGCCTAAGCGGCTGATCAGCATCTGCCGCGCATTGGGCGTCATCGTGAGCTTCAGCGGCCGCAGCACGTCGGTGATGATGCTATCGAGGTCGCGGCCCTCATCCATGTAGCAGCCGATCGCGGCGGCATGGCCGGCCTTCTCGAACGCCAGCCGCAAGCTGTCGTCTTTCTTCAGATTGCCGGCCTCGACAATCAGAACCCCGGCAAGGGACGTCTCCTCAAGCAGGGGCTTGAGCATCTGCGCGTTGACACGTCGGCTCATCTCGACGCGAACAATCTTGCGCCCGCCGAACATGGGGATCATCAGCAATTCGAGCGATAGGCGATCGGGATTGTTCTCGATATCGATCTCGTCCAAGCGCACGATTTCGCCAGGAGGATTGTCAAATGACGCAATCATCTTGGCTAAGTTGGCTGCGCGTTCGCTAACGAGACCCGCATCGCTGCCAAATAGAAGATAGGCAGAGTAGCGAGCGTCCGGTGCTTTCAGGAAGGCTTGAACCTGTTGAGCCTTGACGGCCACCATGGCAGTTTAAGCAGCGGTTGCGACGTACGCGCTGATGCGCGTGCGCAGTTCTTCCGCAATGGTTTTGGCAGCGCGGGTCTCGGCCTCTTCGCGCGCTCGAACGTTCGAGTAGATCGAACTGAAGCGGTCGAACGCTGCCCGCGAGTAGCTCTTGCCTTCCATCACCACCTGGCTATCGGCGATGCGGATGAGCTTGAAAGCCGCATCAAGGTTGTAAACTTGACCGCGCGCATCGCCCGTTTGCTCAATGAGTGTCGAAGTGACGGATTCACGAACGGCCACTTCGAGCCGATAAACCGGCTCTTGACGAGCACCACCCCCGGTCGACTGATAGATGAACTCGTTACGAAGCTGCTGGCCGACGCGGCCTGGTATTGTCGAAATGTCGACCTGAGCCAGCTTCTCCGAAGCCGCAGCTCCGCCAATACCGGTGGCGCCGTACATCGGACGGAACCCTGCGTCGCCGCAGCCCCCGAGAAGGGCGCCGCTGAGCAAAACGAATGCGCCGAGCAAACGCAAACTGCGTAAGCCCTTTCCACGGTCCGTTTCGTTGCGACGAGTTTCGACCATACGCGCCTCAGGCAACGATATTCACAATCCTCTGAGGCACGACTATGACCTTTTTGGCCGGCCGCCCTTCGAGGGCTTTCACGACGGGCTCGAGTGCCAGCGCCGCGGCTTCAGCCTCGGCATTTGTGGCGGCTCGTGCGAGGGTTATCTCCCCACGCCGCTTACCATTGACCTGTACGGCAAGGGTCACGCGATCGTCAACGAGCAACGCCGGATTGGCTTCAGGCCAAGGTTCTTTGGCCAGGAGGGTGTTGTATCCGAGCCGCGCCCAGCTTTCCTCCGCCAGATGCGGCATCATGGGCGCGATGATCTTCACGAGTATCACTGCGCACTCGTGCAGGGCCGCGTCCAGATCGTTCGCTTTCTTGCCCAAGGCTACCGAGAGGGCATTGGTGAATTCATAGATTTGAGCAACAGCAACGTTGAACCTCAAAGCTTCGATGTTCCGACCGACGGCATCCAGCGCCTTATGAGCTGCGCGGCGAACCTCCATCGCATCCTCTGAGGGCGGCCCGCTCGCGGCTGTTTTCGGACGCTCCGCAATATCGGTCACGAGCCGCCAGATTCGCTGAATGAAACGTCCTGCGCCTTGTACACCGGCTTCAGTCCAGATCACGTCGCGCTCCGGCGGACTATCGGACAGCATGAACCACCGCGCGCAGTCTGCCCCCCAATGCTGGATAATGTCGTCGGGGTCGACAAGGTTCTTCTTCGACTTCGACATCTTCTCGATCGAACCGATACTCGCCGGTTTGCCTGTGGCGATTTCGGTCGCACGTCGAACATCACCCTCGCCTTCGATGGTGACGTCTGTCGGCAGCAGCCACGCGCCGGTCTCTGACTTATAGGTCTCGTGGGTCACCATGCCTTGTGTGAACAGCGCCGCGAACGGCTCCTTCACGCTGGCAGGAGCGGCCCCAGCCTCGCCCATGGCGCGCCAGAAGAAGCGCGAGTAGAGCAGGTGCAAGATCGCGTGTTCGATGCCGCCGATGTATTGATCGACAGGCAACCAGTAATTCGCAGCTTCTGGATCGATGGCAGACGCGCTATCGGGCGCTGTGAATCGTCCGTAATACCAGGAGCTGTCGACGAACGTATCCATCGTGTCCGTTTCGCGCCGCGCGGGCTTCCCGCACTGCGGGCACGCGCAGTTTTTCCAAGTTGGATGCCGCTCGAGTGGATTACCCGGCTTGTCGAAGGTCGCATCCTCCGGCAACTCGACGGGAAGATCTTTTTCTGGAACCGGAACCGCGCCACACGTCTCGCAATGGATGACCGGGATGGGACAGCCCCAATAGCGCTGCCGCGAAATACCCCAATCCTTGAGACGGAAGCGGACTTGCCGCTGACCGACGGGCCTGCCGTCGAGCATCAGACCTTCCAGCTTGTCGGCAACTGTCGTGAAGGCATCCGCCGTCGTCAACCCGTCGAGAAACTGCGAGTTGATCATCGTGCCTTCGCCGTCGGCCGCCGTCTGTCCAATCTCGAACGTCGCGGCATCTGCCCCTTTTGGCAATATCACCGGGATGACAGGAAGTGCGTATTTCCTGGCAAAATCGAGGTCACGCTGATCGCCGGCCGGGCACCCGAAGATGGCGCCCGTGCCGTAATCCATGAGCACGAAATTCGCGACCCAAACCGGCACGAGCCAATCGGGATCGAGCGGATGACGCACCTTGAGCCCCGTGTCGAAGCCGAGCTTCTCACCTTTCTCGATTTCGATGACGGACGTCCCGCGGCGGCGGCATTCGTCTGCGAATTCGGCGAGCGCCGCGTTTTTCTCCGCCAGCTTTCGCGCCAACGGATGATCAGCGGCAATCGCCACGAACGAAGCGCCGAACAGCGTATCGGGCCGCGTTGTGAAAACCTCGATTTCGCTTTCGCCGGGTGGCGCGCCCTTGGGGTCTAGAGCCCAGCGAACCGACATGCCTACGGACCGCCCGATCCAGTTTGCTTGCATCAGGCGCACCTTTTCGGGCCACTTATCGAGTGTACCGAGCGCCTTCAGAAGATCGTCTGCGAATTCCGAAATCTTGAAGTACCAAACCTGCATCTCGCGTTGTTCCACGAGCGCACCCGAGCGCCAGCCGCGCCCGTCAATGACCTGCTCGTTCGCCAGCACCGTCTGATCGACCGGGTCCCAGTTGACCTTTCCCGGACCACGGTATGCGAGCCCCTTTTCCAGGAGCTTCAGGAAGATTGCCTGCTGATGCTTGTAGTACGCGACATTGCACGTCGCGATCTCGCGCGACCAGTCGAGCGACAAGCCCATCGATTTGAGCTGCCGCTTCATCGCGTCGATGTTGGCGTAGGTCCACGCGGCCGGATGCGTCTTACGTTCCAGCGCCGCATTTTCCGCGGGCATCCCGAAGGCGTCCCAGCCCATCGGATGCAGCACGTTGAAGCCTTTCGCCCGCTTGTAGCGCGCGAACACATCCCCCATGGCATAGTTGCGAACGTGCCCCATGTGGATGCGCCCCGATGGATAGGGAAACATCTCCAGCACGTAGCATTTGGGCTTGGTCTGATCGGACCCTGCAATGTAGATGCCGGCCTCATCCCAGGCCGCTTGCCAATACTGCTCGCGGTCAGGGGCGTTGTAGCGTTCGGTTGCCATCGGGCTTGTCGTATCTCGTCGGAATTGGTGAACGGAGGTCGCCGGTACAGAGCCCGAAAGCCCCAGAGGGGTCAAGGTGAGCAAGGACACAGAGCGCCGGCGTCTCACGGCATATGATATTCAATTTACTGGTCATTTCGAACATGAGCGGCGGCTCATGTTCGCTCAATGAACATGACCGCCCGATCATGCGCGAAAATCACTAGATTTCGAACATTAGTAGCCTATCATGCTCATGATCCGCACATGAGTCGTCTATCATGCGCAAAAAACATTGAAAAACGAATATGACCCATGACGCGTGCCCCTGCCCGAGCCAAAA
The DNA here is from genome assembly GCA_963708775.1 of uncultured Alphaproteobacteria bacterium. Lineage (GTDB taxonomy): Bacteria > Pseudomonadota > Alphaproteobacteria > Rhizobiales > Hyphomicrobiaceae > JAGVSR01. The sequence continues at coordinate 248,080 of CAVPTI010000010.1, forward strand.
CCCTGCGGCCGAAAAACGATCCCTCCCGGCCCTACAATGCCTTGCCCCACCTGCCTCCTCCGGCGGACCTGGAGACACGTGAGATCTTGAAACGCTGCGTCGCCGCCCACCGTGAATTGGCCGAGCTCCGCTTGGCTGGACACCTGCTGCCGGACGAAACGGTGCTCATCACAGCCATCCCGACGCTCGAAGCGCGCGCCAGCTCCGAAATCGAAAACATCGTCACGACGAACGATTCTCTTTTCCGGGAAGCCAGCCTCGGCGGCGGCGATCGCGGCACCATTGATCCCGCCGCGAAAGAGGCTCTGCGCTACCGCAGCGCGCTGCACAACGGCTTTGAGACGCTGGCTCAGAGGCCGATCACGACGCGTTTGGCTACCGACATCTGCCGCATGGTGACCGGCACCGATCTCGATGTTCGCTCGACGCCCGGCACCGCGTTGAAGAACGTCCTGACCGGCCAAATCATCTACACGCCACCCGAAGGCGCCAACGTCATCCGCGACCTCCTGGCCGACTGGGAGCGATACATCAACGACGAGAGCGACATCGATCCGCTCATCCGCATGGCCGTCCAGCACTACCAGTTCGAAGCCATTCACCCCTTCGGCGACGGCAATGGACGAACCGGCCGCATCCTCAACCTGCTCTTTCTCGTGCAATCCGGACTTCTTGAAAGACCGACCCTCTATCTCAGCCGCTACATCCTGCGCACGCGTACCGAATATTATGCGCACCTCGCCGAGGTGACACGAAACGCAACGTGGCAAGGCTGGGTGCTCTATCTTCTCACCGGTGTGGAAGAGACCGCACGATGGACCAACAAGAAGGTCCGCGCCGTCCGCGCCTTGATGGAAGACACAGCCCGGCACATTCGCGAAACGAAGCCGCGGCTCTACACGCGCGAACTCGTCGAACTCATCTTTTCGCAGCCCTACTGCCGTATAGAAAATGCCATTCAGGCCGGTCTGGGCAACCGGGTTACCGTTGCGGGTTACTTCAAACAGCTCGTCGAACTGGGCGTCCTGGTTGAGGAGCGCGCATGGCGCGACAAAGTTTTCATCAACCGGAAGTATCTGGACCTACTTTCAAGCGATGCACACGACTTCGCGCCGTACGGCCAGCCGAAGACCACAGCGAAGCCGGAGAAAAAAGCATGACGGGTAGCGTTGAGGCCCTGCGCGATATCATGAGCCGCATTGAACTCGCAGCAAAAGGCGCAGGACGAGATCCACAGACCGTCACGCTCGTCGCGGTGTCAAAAACCTACGGCGAAGAGGCCATCGTTCCCGTGATCGAAAACGGCCAGCGTGCCTTCGGCGAAAACCGCGTACAGGAGGCCAAGTCGAAATGGCCGAACCTCCAAGCCCGCTTCCAAGGCCTCGAACTCCACCTCATCGGTCCGCTCCAGTCAAACAAGACAGCGGAAGCGGTGGAACTGTTTGACGCGATCCACACCGTCGATCGCCCAAAGATCGCCAAGGCGATCGCTGACGAAATGGCCAAGCAAGGCAAGCGCCCCAAACTTTTCGTGCAGGTGAACACCGGCGAGGAAGAGCAGAAAGCAGGCGTAGCTCCGCGTGAAACCGCAGCCTTCCTTCACCACTGCCGCGACGAACTCAAACTCGAGATCTCGGGCCTGATGTGCATTCCACCCGTTGACGAAGAGGCCGCCCTCCACTTCGGCCTCTTGGCAACGCTGGCGCGCGAAAATGGCCTGAAAGGTCTCAGCATGGGCATGAGTGATGACTTCGAGACCGCCATCGCTCTGGGTGCCACCCACATCCGCGTCGGAAGCGCCATTTTCGGCGCCCGCAAGCCCGTTGGCCTCTGAGTACGCCCGCCGATGCATTCGGCCGGCCATCCGTTTCTCCACCACTTATCCAGAGCTTTTACACCTGCCTTGACCGAGTACCCGTGCGGCCGGTGGTACCGTCCTCCTGATTGATTCTCTTTCGGAGAGCGCCATGACCACCATCGTTGCCCGCAGCGGAAATGCGGCCGCCGAAGCCGCGGCGCAGGACGCCGCACGCGAGGAAATCGCCGAACGCAAGACGGCGAAAGGTTCGGGCAAGGCGCCCAAGCCAGGCAAGGATGGCTGGCACCGCTTCACCGTCGATGTCTGGATCACGAATCTCAACACGATCGAGTTCGGCATCTACAAGCGCTCGCGCAACCGCGCCAAGTCGCGCCAGTTCACATCCGACATGGACATCTATGCCGAAGTGATCGAGAACGGCGAGCGCACGGGCCTCATAGGCTACCGCGAAGATCTTTGGAAACAGAAGACGGGCATGGATAAGCGCCTCGTCTTCAAGTTGTTCAACGAAACCGTCAACTGGCGCGCCACCATGGACCTCATGGTCGGCCGCAGCCTGCAGATGACGATCGGCTCGCGCGGCCTACCAGTCACGGCATTCTCCATCAACACCGACGACGACAACTTCCTCATCTATCTTGAGCGCTCTGCCAACAAGTGGCCCTTCATGCCGGAGAACTTTTCGTTCTTCCTCATGAATGACAACCAGCCCGAGTTCTATCGTCTAAAGCGCGACCTGATCGATCTTGGAGGCGACTTCACGCTTTATGATCAGCACGGCAACGTTGTCGGCGCACTCGACGGCAAGGTGTTCTCACTTGGCGGCAAATGGTACGGCAAGATCAAGCAAGGCCATGCCGACAAGCGCCTTCTAACCGTGATGAAGCTCTTTGCCGGCATGATGATCTTCAACGGTGACAGCCGTCGGCACATGAAAGCGCTCTATCGCGACGTTCGCCGCGGCAAGATCAAGCCGAAGATCGAAGCGCAGGAAGCCGACCTCTACAAGAACCCGCGCCGAACCCGCTGATAACGGGCTTTGCGCCGCTCCAATCAAGACCAACAAAAACCCGGCGGACCGAGAGGTCAGCCGGGTTTTCCGTTCTCATGGTCTGCCCTGCGGCTGCGTGGCGAACACTAATTACGGCGCGACTTGGCCGTCGATGCTGTTTTGTAGCGCTTGCGATCGGAATCCTTGATCTCACCTGCGGCAGCGAGAGCACCGATGCATGGCTTGGAGAGCCGCGGACCCACAGCCCGCATGCACTTGCGCACGGCAGGTGTGCCGACCGGATGCATGCTGCAATGTGCGAAGTAGTCATTGGCACAGGCCCGCTTTACGGCGGGGCTGACGTCCTTCGCGGATGCCGCACCGGACAGGAGCGTTGCGGCGGCACAAAGTGCGACCGCCGCGGCGGAACCGGCAAGGCCGTGGAATGAACGGAAAAGTCTCAAGCAAACCCCCTATGGCGCGGTCCCGCCGCGCCTGTCACGTTGATGTCGGTATGCCGCCGCTTGGCCGCGCCGGCTCTTCGTTACTGGCGGAAGCAAATGGCCGGCGCTTCCGCGTCTGGACGCTGTATCTGCAAAAGGATAAGCGATTCGCTCCGCGACTTGAGACCAGAGGTGACGTGTCGATGACGAAAATCGCAAACCGCGACATGGCGGGCATGATCCGCGGCGTCGCGGCCCTCACCGACGGCAAGATCCGATCACCCTTTACTCAACTTCGCTGCCTTCTCGACGGTATTCCGCCTGGGCACGCACAGCCGATCGAATTGACGATCGGTGAACCGCGTGAAGCCATGCCTGACTTCATCGCCGCCAAGATTGCTGAAGCTACGGCGAGCTTCGGCAAGTATCCGCCAATCAAAGGATCGCAGAACCTGCGCGCGTCGATTGCCGCTTGGATCAGCCGCCGGTATGGCATTTCCGATATCGATGCGGAAAAGGAGATCCTGGCACTCAATGGGTCTCGCGAAGGCCTGACCTTCGCCTGCATGCCGGCCCTAGCCCGCAAAGCCAGTATCGAGAACCCCGCCATCCTGATGTGCAATCCCTACTATTCGGCCTACATCGCAGGAGCGTTGGGGTGCGGTGCTGAAGCCGTATTTCTCAACGCAACCCGCGAGACCGGCTTCCTGCCCGACCTCGAAGCCTTGTCGGCCGACACGGCATTGCTGGCGCGCACGGCGGCCCTTTTCATCGGATCGCCCTCCAATCCGCAGGGCTCGGTTGCCGATCGTGCCTACATCGCCAAGGCGCTGGCTCTCGCCCGTCGGTACGACTTCATGCTGTTCTTCGATGAGTGTTACTCGGAGATTTACACGCACGAAGCCCCGACCGGAGCCCTCACCGTCGCCGCCGCCACGCCAGAGCGGTTCCGCAACTTGGTTGTCTTCAACTCCCTATCCAAACGGTCCAATCTTCCCGGAATGCGGTCAGGCTTCTGTGCGGGCGACGCCACATTTCTGGAAACCTATGGCGAGATCCGGAACATGTGTGCCCCGCAGGTGGCGGGACCCATCCAGCATGCATCAGCCGCCGCCTGGGCGGACGAAGAGCATGTCGAAACCGCCCGCGCGGCTTACCGAATGAAGTTCGCCGCCGCTGACGAACTGCTGACGGGCCATTTCGGCTACCGCCGGCCTGCCGGCGGGTTTTGCCTATGGCTCGATATGAGCCATCTCGGTGGCGGTGCCAACGCCGCGGTAACCTTATGGAAATCCTTCGGCGTCAAGGTGATACCTGGTGCTTTCCTAGCCCAGCCGGGCAGGGACGGGCGCAACCCGGGCGACGACTATGTCAGGGTGGCGCTGGTTCAGCCGGCCGCAATGGTGAGGGAGGCGCTCGAACGAATTGTTCAATTGTCTGCGTAAAGAAGCGTTCGTGTCGATGCCCGGTTTGCGTGAAGAAAAGTACGATGCCCTACTGCCTGAAAGCGTGGAAGCGCGCTTGCTGGGCCTCAGCGCGCGCACGGGCGGCTTCCTCCTGCTGGCACTCCTGTCGTTCGTATGGATCAGCCTGCTCACCTGGTCGGCCAACGATCCTAGCCTGACGATCTCTGGGAGTGCCGCGACCGGTAACGCCGGCGGTCCGGTTGGCGCCATCCTATCCGACATACTTCTGCAGATGCTGGGCTTCGGTGCCGTTGTCTGCCTGTTCGCCCCCATGCTGTGGGCCATCGAACTGATCCGCCAGGAACGCATCTTTTACTTCCGAGCGAAGGGGATGTTCTACCCGCTTTCGATACTGTTCCTCGCCGGCGCCTTCGCAACGCTTCCTGTCTTACCCAGCTGGCCGCTGCACTATGCGATGGGCGGGATCCTCGGTGATCTTGTCGCGAGCTTTGCACGCTCCTTCATTGGCAACTTCACATCACCGGATTTTGCGTCCGTGCTGGCCGGTTTCGCGCTGCTGGCCGCCGGCCTTGCCGCAGCTGCCGAAAGCATTGGCGCCGACGCGAAGGAAAGCGCCGAGGCTGCGTGGAAACATCTGCGCAATGGCCGCTCGGTCGAGCGGTGGCATGACATTATGCGCACTGACCGCAGCACTGCGCCGGCAGCGGCTACCCACATCGAGCCGCCATTTGCAAATTCGCCAAATGCTGATGTCCCACAGCCCAAACCACCGGCTGAGCCCGTAATGGGGTCCGTGTTCCAGCTTTGGCAGCGCCTGCTGGAAAGTTTTTCGCCCAGTCGCGTAGAAACCGGCCCATTGCCCGACGATCGGATCGAACCGATAGGCCCCGTCACTGACGTCGGCGATGCGGGAATTGCCGTTCGATTTGCCTCCCACTTTGGAAATCTGCGTGATCTCGTGCCCGGGTCTCGCGAATCCACTGTCGCGGATTTCGCCACGGATGAGTTCGACGACGAGGACACCCAAAGCCGCCGTATTGCCGAGAGGTTCGCTCCGGCCCACCTAAGGCCGTTGCCGACCGGACCTGTCGAACCGGACCTGTCCGCGCCTCAGCCTCAATCGCGCCCGCAGCGCGCGACGCGCCGCCCGTCTGCCGCTGTCCTGATGCGGCCGCCGCTCGACCTCCTCAAGCGTCCGGCCCAGCAGGGACTTGCCCCCGCCGTGTCTCAAGCCGCCGCCCGCACGACGGGTCAGCAACTTCTCGATGTGCTCGCCGACTATGGCGTCAAGGGCGAGATGCGCGATATCAAGCCCGGCCCCGTCGTCACGCTCTACGAATTCGAACCGACGCGGGGCACCAAATCGGCTCGCGTCATCGCACTGGCCGACGATATCGCCCGCTCGATGAGCGTCACCAGCGTTCGCGCCGCTGTGGTTCCCGGCCGCAATGCGATCGGTCTCGAGCTCCCGAACGTCAAGCGAGATGCGGTCGTTCTGCGCGAGATGCTGGAAAGCGAGTCGTTCCGCGCGTCGAAGGCCATTCTTCCGCTGGCGCTCGGCAAATCGATCGGCGGCGAACCCGTCATCGCCGACCTTGCCCGCATGCCTCATCTGCTGGTTGCCGGAACCACGGGCTCTGGCAAATCAGTCGGCGTCAACGCCATGATCCTATCGCTGCTCTATCGGCTCTCGCCGGATCAGTGCCGCATGATCATGATCGATCCGAAGATGCTTGAGCTGTCGGTCTACAACGGCATTCCCCATCTGCTGACGCCAGTCGTGACCGATCCGCATAAGGCGGTCGCCGCGCTCGGTTGGGCCGTTACCGAGATGGAAGAACGCTACAAGCGCATGGCCGCGCTGTCGGTTCGAAACATCGAAGCCTTCAATCAGCGCGTTCGCATGGCCGCCGAACGCGGCGAAACCCTGGCGCGAACCGTCCAAACCGGCTTCGATCGAACCACCGGCGAGCCGCGCTATGAGACCCAGGTCATCGACGCCAAGCCGATGCCCTACATCGTCATCGTCGTCGACGAATTCGCTGACCTGATGATTGTCGCCGGCAAGGACATCGAGCAGGCGGTCCAGCGTCTCGCGCAGATGGCGCGCGCGGCTGGCATCCACTTGATCATGGCAACGCAGCGCCCCTCCGTCGACATCATCACCGGTACGATCAAAGCCAACTTCCCCACCCGGATCAGCTTCAAGGTCACGTCAAAGATCGACAGCCGCACCATTCTCAACGAGCAGGGTGCCGAGCAACTCCTGGGGCAGGGCGACATGCTCTTCTCCACCGGCGCCGGCACCGTGACGCGCGTGCACGGTCCCTTCGTGTCCGATGAGGAAGTCGAAGCGGTATCCGTCCACCTCAAAAGCCACGGCCAGCCGGACTATGTTGATAACGTCACCGCCGGCGCCGATGGCGACGTCGGTCTCGACGGCCCGGACCAACGCTCCGGCAGCGACGACCTCTACGAGCGTGCACGCACCATTGTGCTAAGCGAGAGAAAGGTTTCGACGAGCTACATCCAGCGCCGCCTGTCGATCGGCTATAACCGCGCCGCGGATATCATCGATCGAATGGAGCAGGAGGGGCTCATCACCCCCGCCAGCAGCACCGGGCGCCGCGAGGTTCTGAAACCTGCGGCTTGAGCCTGCCTCCGCGCCTACCTGCCCCGTTGCGGCTTTGCCCAAACGCGCTAGTAAAGGCCCGGCAGCGGGGGTTTCGGCCCTCAGTTCGTCGCATTGTTCCGACATTTCGCTCAGGAACCGCAAAAGGCTGGCGAACGGACGTTTCGGGGGATGACAAGAATGTGGACTGCTAAGGCTTCCGGGCTGGGCTTGCTCGTTGCGACATCACTGAGCTTCGCCGCCCCGACTTGGGCTGAAGACGCCAAACCCGCTCCCGCTCCAGCCCCTGCAGCCGCCGCTCCCGCTCCAGCCCCCGGCGCGGCACCGGCACCCGCTCCGGCGGGCCAGCCTGCCGCCGGATCCTCTTGGAGCGCCGAAGTGGCTGCCGGTAACCAGGGCATCAATCTCGACGAAGCCCAGATGAAAGTGGTCAAGACAGTCAGCGACTACTTCAATGGGTTGACCTCTTTGAAGGGCAGCTTTGTCCAGACCACGTCCGACCAAAAGAAGATGAAGGGCAAGTTCTCGCTGCTCCGGCCCGGAAAATTCCGGTTCGACTATGCGCTGCCCTCCAAGCAAATCATTATTTCCGATGGCGAATTCCTGGCCATCCAGGATCTCGACCTCAGGAACGAAGATCGTATCGCGCTTGACCAGACGCCGTTCCGCCTGCTCCTGCGCAAAGACGTTGACCTCGCCCGTGACGCAAAGATCATGGAGGTTCAGCAAGCCGAAGATTTGATGGTCGTCGCCTTGCAAGACAAAAGTCCTGACACACCAGGCCGGATCAAGGTCTTTCTGTCGACCAAGCCGTCCATCGAATTGAAGGAATGGGTCACCACCGACGCCCAGGGCATTGAAACCCGGGTTGAGATCGCGAGCGTCGCCCGAGATGAGAAAGTCGACTCCGACGCCTTCAAAATACAGGGCGTAAGCAACAATCCACTCCAGATGCCGCATTAACCGATCCTGCGAGCGTGTGGCAGATAGGTACCGGGCAAGCCCTGCCTGGGGATAACCGGGCAATTTGGCATCACATTTTCGTGATCGCGCCTGAGGCCCCCTATTGAAAATGGGCAAGCTGCGCTTAACTAAATCACAGACAGGCGGCGTCGTCTTTCATCGGTAGCTCCCCCCCGTCTACCCGACGACACGCCTGAGGCGCCGGCTTCCCTCCCGGTGTCTAGCGCGAGAGCGCAGCGCCCAACTTCGCCCCCCGGAGTTGGGCGCTTCTCGTTTCATCTCCTGGTCGCAGTTCAGTGGACGTGGTTCGGATGTGATGGCGGACTTGCGCCGCGCACGGGAACAGCAATCGACGTTCCCGCCATGATCGAATTGATCGCCTTCAAGCTCTCCAGGACAGAAGACAGCCGAGAGCTGATGCGATCTACAAAATGCTCCGCCACCGTCGCGTCTTCCGCCATCTGGGCTTGAAGCTCTTCGCGCGAAATGCGTAAGGCGCGCACGGTTGTTCGCGCAACGATCGTCGACGAATGCCGGGTTTCGACGAGCATCGCCATCTCACCGAGCAGCGAACCAGTCGGAACACTCTCTGCAGTCTCAGAAAGACCGGGCCCGGCAATCCGCACGGCCTCACCGGACACAATGACGATTGCCGCATCGCCCTCTTCATCTTCGCGCATGATGAAGTCACCCGGCTTATACACGACGCGGTAAGCCCGGCGGGCGATTTCCGTAATCTGCAACGGGCGCAAACCCTGGAAGATTTCCAGCTTCAACATCGGTTGCACGAACGAATCGATAGCCATCTCTGCGGTCCCGAACACTCGGCTGGCCGTCGATGACGGTCATGCCAGACTTGAACGGAGCAACGGTCGGCTGATTTGAGAGATGGGGTCCAGGCCCCTGTGGATGGCCCTGGGGATAGTCAGTTGATGAACATAACCGCGCAAGAGCCCCGCGTTAAAGGCTAAGGCGCGAGCCGGTATCCGCCACTCTCGGTGATCAGAATCTCTGAATTTGATGGGTCTTTTTCGATCTTCTGGCGGAGCCGATAAATGTGCGTCTCAAGCGTATGCGTTGTCACGCCGGCATTGTAACCCCAAACCTCAAGAAGAAGCGTGTCGCGCGGCACGACCTTGTCTCCGGCACGATAAAGGAACTTCAGAATCGACGTTTCTTTCTCCGTGAGGCGCACCTTGCTGCCTTTCTCGTCGAGCAGAATTTTTGCGGCCGGCTTGAACGTATAGGGTCCGATAGTGAAAACGGCGTCTTCGCTCTGTTCGTGCTGTCGCAATTGCGCCCGGATACGCGCCAGCAGCACCGCGAACTTGAATGGCTTGGTGATGTAATCGTTGGCTCCCGAATCGAGGCCAAGGATCTGGTCCGCATCCGAGTCATTGGCAGTCAGCATGATGATCGGTGACTTGAAGCCGCCCTTGCGCAATTGCTTGACTGCTTCCCGCCCGTCCATATCGGGCAGATTGACGTCAAAGACGAGCAGGTCAGGCTGGTCAGCGCGGGCGCGCTCCAGCCCTTTCGTCGCCGTGTTGGCGTCGAAGACATCGAACTCATCGTACAGCGACAGTTGATCCTTAAGCGAGCCGCGCAGATCCTCGTCGTCGTCGACGAGCAGGATACGGCGTGCGGTCATTCTGGGGTCCTCTCCGTGTCGAAGTGCGTGTCCATCAGACCGCCGAGCTCAATCCCGCCATCCGACGCCGTATCGGAATTGGCGGTAATTTCACTTGGCCCTGGTGGGGCGAGCAATGGCAAGTTATTGCGACCAGGAAAATGATGAGAAATCAGCCGCGAGGTCAACTGTTTGTGAGGGCGCTGTCCAGGGCGGCGACCCGCGGCGTGCTCCTGGCTGGGGGCCACCCCCTGCCGTGTGCCTTGGGAAGAAGCGGACGACGCGTCATCAAGCGCGAAGGTGATGGCGCAACTCCGACCGGCACCTACGGCCTTGAAAGCGTGTTCTACCGGCCCGACCGAGGCTTGCGTCCGCCGACGGGTCTGCCGTTGCAGGTCCTCACGCCGACGGACGGCTGGTGCGATGAGCCCACGGATCGCAACTACAATCGACGCGTTCGCCACCCCTATGCAGCCTCCGCCGAAAAGATGTGGCGGCAAGACGGTCTCTACGACCTCGTTGTCGTGCTCGACTGCAATCGCAAGCCGCGCGTTCGCGGACGCGGCAGCGCCATATTCATCCACATCGCTCGACCGGGCTTCACGCCGACGGAAGGCTGCATCGCACTCCGCCGCCCCGACCTACTGCGCCTGCTCGCCCATCTGCGCCGCGGCGCGCGCGTCCACATCCCCTGAACGATCTCCCAAACAAAAAAGGACCCGGATCGCTTGCGCGGTCCAGGTCCAGGGAGGAGCACGTCTAGGGGAAGTCCGTGCTCGGGAGAAGCGTGAGTGGCGCCCGCGAGGATGAGGGCCTGCGGGCGCCGCCAAACTCAGTAGTTGTAGGCGCGTTCGCCGTGATCGGAGATGTCGAGGCCCTCGCGCTCCTTGTCTTCGGAGAGGCGCAGACCAACGACCATCTTGACCAGCAGCAGGATCACGAGTGTCCCGAGACCGGAGAACAGGATCGTAAAGCCGACCGCCTTCGCCTGCGCCGTGAGCTGGAACATCATGTCGTAGGGAGCCGTCGTCAGTTCGCCCGGCTTCGAGATGTAGTCGGGGATGCCCGAGCCACCGAAGTCGGGGTTGACGAGAAGGCCTGTCGCGAGAGCGCCGAGGATGCCGCCGACGCCGTGGATGCCGAACACGTCGAGGCTGTCATCGTAGCCGAACGCATGCTTGATCGCCGTGCAGAAGATAAAGCAGACGATACCGGCCACAAGGCCAAGGATGATCGAGCCGAACACACCTGCGAAACCGCAAGCCGGCGTGATGGCAACGAGACCCGCGATCACGCCCGACACGAGGCCGAGGAGCGAAGGCTTACCCTTGGCGAGCCATTCCACGATCAGCCACGATAGACCCGCAGCAGCGGTCGCGACGAACGTGTTGATGGTGACCACGCCGATCCAAGTGCTGGCTTCGAGGTTCGAACCGACGTTGAAGCCGAACCAGCCGACCCACAGGAGGGCTGCACCGATCATGCACATAACCAGCGAGTGCGGAGGCATGGCTTCCTTGCCATAACCGACGCGCTTGCCGAGTACGAGGCATGCCACGAGGCCTGCGATACCGGCGTTGATGTGAACGACCGTACCGCCTGCGAAGTCGAGAGCGCCCCACTTGAAGATAAGACCTGCGTCGGCGAGAACGCCATCGAGCGCAGCCTGAGCTGCAATCTTGGCATCGCCTTCGGCAGCTTCAGCCACGGCCTTGGCAGCGTTGCCGAACACGTCCGGACCGCCCCAGTACCAAACCATGTGCGCCATCGGGAAGTAAATGAACGTCACCCAAAGCGTCATGAACAGCAGCACGGCCGAGAACTTGATGCGCTCGGCGACAGCGCCGAGGATAAGTGCGGGCGTAATCGCTGCGAAGGTCATCTGGAAGCAGATGTAGAGATATTCGGGGATGTAGACACCGTTGGAGAAGGTGGCCGCAACCGACGAGTAATCGACGCCCGACAGGAAGGCCTTCGAGAAGCCGCCGACATAGTCGTTGAGCGCGCCGCCGTTGGTGAAGGCCATCGAGTAGCCGTAGGTCACCCACAACAGCATGATGAGCGACATTGTCGCGAACACCTGCATGCACATCGAGAGCATGTTCTTCGTGCGCACGAGACCGCCGTAGAAGAGGGCGAGGCCGGGCACCGTCATCAGGAGAACGAGGATGGTGGCGGTGTACATAAAGCCGATGTCGGCTTTGTTCGGCGTCGGCGGAGCCGCGTCTTGAGCCAGGGCGGGAACCGCCAGCATGGCAAGCGCTGCCGCGGCGCCCACAAGGCGACCGGTGCAGCGTGGTAGGGCAAACGTCATGTGGTAACTCCCCAGTTTATGGATGGTGTGGTCTGGTTTCGCAGATCAGAGCGCTTCGTCGTCTGCTTCGCCGGTGCGGATGCGGACGGTGTTCTCGATCGGAGAGACGAAGATCTTGCCGTCGCCGATCTGGCCGGTCTTGGCGGCCTTGGTGATGGCCTCGATAGCCTTGGGAGCCAGTGCGGAGGGCACGACCGTTTCGATCTTCACCTTCGGCAGGAAACTGACGGCGTATTCGGCGCCGCGATAGATTTCCGTATGGCCCTTCTGACGGCCGTAACCCTTCACCTCGGTCACGGTCATGCCTTGCAGGCCAAGCTCGGTCAGTGCGGCGCGGACCTCCTCCAGCTTGAACGGTTTGATGATGGCAGTGATGAGTTTCATCTGAGCACCCCCTTTAGGTCTTGATGGCCCGCCGACGTCTGTAGATTTGGGCATGGCCTTGTATGCGTCCGGGCCGAAAAGCCCTGAAGCCGCCTACAAAGGAGTCAAGTCCTGTGCCAGATCCGTCGGAAGATCGTAAGTATATGAAAGAGAATGGCTTATTGTACGGCAGGGGTGGATAGAGGATGACCGGGCCTAGCTTTTATGCCTAAATTATAGGCATCAAAAGTCATAAGCGTGCTATTTAACCACAAACGATGTGGTTCGGCGCCGGATCAAGCCCTCTTGGGCCACGGACGCGATGAGCTGGCCGTGCCGATCGAAGAAAGAGCCCCGGCAGAAGCCTCGCGCCGCGTGGGTGCTGGGACTGTCCTGCGCGTAAAGGAGCCAATCGTCGGCGCGGAACGGCCGATGCAGCCACAGCGCGTGATCGAGACTGGCGAGCTGGATTTCAGGATCGAAAAGGACCTTGCCATGCGCAATGAGCGCCGTATCGAGCAATGTAAAGTCCGAGGCGTAAGCGAGCACGCACTGGTGCAGCGCCAGATCGTCCGGCAAAACCCCGGCCGCTCGGATCCAGATCGCCTGTTGCGGCTCGGCCGGCTCGTTACTGAGATACCGCCGCACGTCGACCGGTTTCATCTCGATGGGCCGCTCTCGGCTCCAGTAGCTCCGCATATTGTCTGGAAGCTTGTCCACGAACCGCGCGATCAGCTCTTGCGCATTCGGCAGCGCCTCGGGCGGTGGCACATCAGGCATCTGGATGGCGTGCTCGAAACCCTCCTCGGGACGGTGAAACGACACGCTCATGGTAAAGATGACCCGGCCATGCTGGATCGCCTTGACGCGCCGCGTGGAAAAGCTGCTCCCGTCCCTGGTCCGCTCGACTTCATAAATCAACGGATGCTTGGGATCGCCCGCCAGAAGAAAATAACCATGAAGAGAATGGGCGACCCGCCCCGCCTCCACGGTTCTAGACGCCGCCACCAGCGCCTGACCGAGCACCTGACCTCCAAACACACGCTGCCAACCATCCGTCGGACTGCGCCCACGGAAGAGGTTCTGCTCGAGGGTCTCCAGGTCGAGGATCGAGAGCAGCGATTGAAGAGCAGGTGACGTTGGATCGGTATCGGGCATGACGCTGGGACTGGCCGGTGCTAATGAGGATTTGATAATCCCATTGGCAAACGGGGTCGGCGACGTGTCAAGCAACGCAGGCGGGATGTCCTCACCTGTCTCATCTTATGATGTGGTCATCTCGGGCGCGAGCGCTGCGGGCCTGTCACTGGCCCTGGCCCTGGCCAAAGCCAGCGAAGGCGAACTTCGCATCGCCCTCGTCGATCGCACTTGGCCGCCGTCCGCCGTCCGCGGCGACGTCCGCGCTTACGCGTTCTCGGCCGCATCCCGCCACATGATGGACGTCTTGGGTGCTTGGAAAAGCGCTGCCCCGCATGCCCAGCCCGTGCGCCGCATCGAGATAACCGACAGCCGCCTGGATGATGGTATCCGGCCGGTCGTCTTGACCTACGACAACGAGGTCGATGGCGAACCGGCGACCCACATCGTTCCCAGTTCCGAGATCGTCTCCGCACTGGCCGGTCGGGTCGCCGACTTCCTGGCCATCGAACGCCTCACGCCCGGCGAGGTCACATCTTTCGCGAGCGAAACGTCCGGCCTGATACTGACGCTCGCCGATGGCCGCCAAGTGCGCACCCGCCTTCTCGTTTCCGCTGAAGGCCGTCAATCGTCGCTGCGCGAAAAAGCCGGGATCAAAATCATAGGCTGGCCCTACGACCAGACCGGGATCGTCACGTGGGTGGCCCATGAGCGCCCGCACGAAGCGACAGCAGTTCAGCATTTCCTACCCGCAGGACCCTTTGCGATTCTCCCGCTGACCGGCAACCGCTCCTGCATCACGTGGAGCGAAGACGCCGGAGAGGCGCGCCGGATCCTGGCCCTCGACGACACCGCCTTCATGGCTGAGGTCGAAAAGCGTTTCGGCGGCCGCCTCGGCGAGATCACGATGGTGGCCGGTCGCCAATCCTGGCCGCTATCCATGCATCTGGCGCGATCCTACGTCGCCGATCGGTTCGCGCTGATTGGCGACGCGGCGCATGGAGTTCATCCGATCGCCGGCCAGGGGCTCAACCTCGCCCTGCGCGATGCCGCTGCACTGGCGGAAGTGCTGATCGACGCGGCCCGCCTGGGCCTCGACATCGGCAATGCCGAGATACTCTCGCGCTATGAACGCTGGCGCAGGTTCGATAGTGCGGTCTCCACCGCAACATTTGATGGACTTAATCGGCTTTTCTCATCCGACAATGCTGTTGTTCGGGCCGTTCGCGACGCCGGTCTCGGGTTGGTTGATCGTATGCCGGCCGTCAAACAGCTTCTCGTGACCGAGGCAGCCGGTCTTTCAGGCGATTTGCCCCGCCTCCTGCGCGGCGAGGCGATCTGATGCCTCGCGGTCAATCAGCCTTTGCAGCCTTAGACGCACCGGGCGTGTAGGCCACGCCCTCCTGCCGCTCGATCAGGCGTGCGGCATTGGCGCTAAACGGATGCACCTCGTTGGTCGCACCCACAGGTCCCACAAGCGGCCGCTTCTCGTTGTGCCAGCGAAAGATGCCGCCCTGCAGGCTGTAAACGCCGTCCGCGCCGGCTTCCTTTGCCACCCGATCAATGCGGCTCGCCAACGTGGAGCTGCGCCCGCCGACCGCACAGTACACCACAACCTTGCGCCCCTTCAGATCCGCGCCGAAGGCGTCCTTGAACTGCGTTGCCGACATGCTCGGATCGACCCGCTGCGCACCCTCAATGCGGCTGACGGCGAATTCCGCATCGCTACGCGCATCGAGAAGGACCACAGGCTGTCCGCTCTTTTCGATGGCCTCCAGGTCCGCCGTTGGCATGACAGCAACATTGGGGAACGCCTTTTTGACGTCCGCTTCTACGGCGGCAAGCGGCGAGGCTTGCTCGGCGCCAGCCTGGTGCGGAAACAGGACTGCCAGACCAACGACGAAAACACGCGCCCAAACGGCTCCGTTTCTATTCATTCTTCACCCATCGGGTTCGAGATCACCGGCCTCGGGTTCACCGTCTGCTTCAGCAAAGTCCGGTGCGATGATTGTCACTACTCCTGCCGTGAGATCGACCTGCGGTACCGCCTGTTTCGTGAACGGCACGAGCAGCGTGTCTCGTTCGCCTGGTCGCGCAACTTCTACAAGGTCGCCGGCTCCGTAATTAACGACGCCTGCGACAGTTCCAAGAACGCCCCCTGCTTCATCGATCGCCGTCAGGCCTGCGAGATCTTCGTGGTAAAATGTACCCGGCTCCAGTTCCGGCAGCCGGCCGCGCTTCACGTACAATTTGGTATTGCGCAGTTTCTCCGCCGCAGTTCTGTCGTCGATCCCTTTGAGCCTCGCGATCACTGCCTTGGATGTCACCCTAAGCCCGGCAATCGTGAAGGTGCGCGCACCGCTTTTGTCACTCAGGGGACCATAAGCGGCGATGTCTGCTGGATCCTCGGTGAAGGTGCGGATAGATACCTCGCCGCGAATTCCGTGCGCGGCTCCAATCTCGCCAAGAAGAATAAGTCGGTCGGGATCGATCATCGCGAGGTTTCTCGAGGATTGCAATTCATCGCATCAGCCCGGTACCGGCCCCAGATAAGCGAGCGTCAACCCGAGCGGCCGACCGCCGACGTGGACGACGGTCGATGCCACGGGATCTGCACGGTCAAGGTCAGCGATGACTTCGACCATCGCGCCTGTTTCACCTGTTTCGGGCCCCGTGACCAGTTCACCCGCTGGAGGAACACGGAGCCAGACATGGAAGTGATTGGTCTGTCGCGTGCTGTCAAACTGATACGTCCCCTCGAATTTGGCGCCGCCTGGGTCGGAACCGACGATGCGGCCACTCCTGAGCAGTGCAACACCGCTTTTTGTGTCGGTTTTATCGTAGCCGCCGCTGCTCGTGGCGTACGTCAAACTATAAAGACCATCCTGGAATACCGGATGCGGCGACGACAGCCGAGCCAATTCGGCCGACCTCACGGCCGGCTCGGCGTGCTGCAACACTCTGAGGTAGGCTCTCACGGGTCCTGGCAGGGCGACTTCGCCGGTCGCCCATAAGCTGACGGTGCGCGGGCTGACGTCGAGAAGCTTGGCAAACTCCGACTGCTTCAGCCCCAGACGATCTAAGACATGCTTTAGACCTTTCATGATCAGTGTTCAGCAAAAGGTGGGCCAACTGATCATTCGAAATTTCCCTAATAAATTTAGGGGATTAGGCGTAACCTAGGAGCTGGGCGAGGAAGCGAGCACCCACCGCCAGAGCTGAAATCGCGGTCGCCAGAGCCGCCCGGGCATTCAATAGCTGATTGCGATTGAACGCTATGACGATCCGATTGAGATCATGCTCGTCGAGGGCTTCGCCCTTGTAGACCCGCCGCAGCGACTTTCCGCTCGCCTTGAACCACAAGAGGGACGAGGCGAAGGCCGCCAGCATCGCAAGGACGTCGAGCCACAAGATCACCGTTGTTCACTCCAAAAGGGACGACCGCCTGAGTGTTGCCGAAACCCAGGCAAGAAAAAAGGGAGCACGCGGCTCCCTCTCTCCACATCGCGAGGTAACAAGGCTCTGCTTAACCGGCAGCAGCTTCGGCAGCCTTGGCAGCCTTTTCGGCGGCTGCGGCAGCGCGCTCCTGCGCCTTCTTCTTCGGTAAGGCCTTCTGTACGCTCTTGACCGGCGTACGCTTCAGGAGACCGGCGGCGTCAAGGAAGCGAGCCACGCGATCCGTCGGCTGCGCGCCAACGCCGAGCCAATGCTTTGCACGCTCTGCGTCGAGCTTCACGCGCTCGGGATTGTCCTTCTTCAGCATCGGATCGAAGGTTCCGATCTGCTCGATGTAGCGGCCGTCGCGCGGCGATGTCGTGTGCGCAACGACGATGTAGTAATAGGGACGCTTCTTCGCGCCACCACGCGATAAACGGATCTTTGCAGCCATAGTCTAGTCCTTTCCAATTCAGCTCTTGGTTCCGGTTTCGGTCTTGAATCGCTTCCACTCCAAGTCGAGGTACTTCTTCGCAACCGCTCTGGCCGCGTTGTACTTCGCCATGTGCTCCTCATCGCGGTTCTGTGCGTTCCGCGGGAGGATGTTCTGAATCGCACGGACGAGTTCGTCCGAATGCGGGTTGTCGTCATTGATCTTGAAGTCCACTTTGCAGACCTTCTCGACGAACGACTCTGTAAAAGATTGATCCCACTTCCCGGGGCTGTGCGGGATAGCGGCAAACAGTTCCGCAAGATCGTCGACGGTTGATTCCAGTCGTTGCCGCCGCGCCTCCGCACGCCGCCGTGCACCCTCTCCGCGCCAGGCGAGAAAGCCGAACAGCGCAGATGCGAATGCCATCATCAGCGTCGACAACGGGATCGCGATCTTCCAGACTTCGGACAGCTGTTCGGGATACATGATGGGCGATCCTGTTACTTCTTCTTGCCCGGCAGGCCAGGGAAGCGCGGCGCGCCACCAAGCCCCGGAAGCCCACCTCCGCCGAGACCCGGCAAGCCCTTGCCGCCCAGCGCGCCGCCGCCCAAACCAGGGAGCCCCTTTGGCAGCGACGCCTTCAGTTCCGGTGGCAGCTGTTCAAGCGCTTTCGGGTCCAGCGACGCCAGCTCCTCCTGCATCTTCATAAGCTCGGCTTCGCTGGGACCGGCCTTGCCCATGCCGCCCATTGGCGAAATGCCAAGTGCACCAGCCATCTTCTGCATCATGCCGGGGTTCCGGCCCATGGTCTTCATCATGTCCGCCATCTGGCGGTGCATCTTCAAAAGCTTGTTGATGTCTTCGACCCGGGTCCCTGAACCCGCTGCGATGCGACGCTTGCGCTTGGCATCGAGAACCTTCGGCAGCCGCCGCTCCTTTGGCGTCATCGACGAAATGATTGCCCGCTGGCGCACCACGTCTTTGTTGAAGCCACTTTCGTTGATCTGGTTCTTTAGCTTCCCGATGCCTGGCAGCATGCCCATGATGCCGCCGGCGCCGCCGAGCTTTTCCATCTGCTTAAGCTGCTCGGAAAGATCCTCCAGATCGAACTCGCCCTTCTTCATCTTCTGGGCGATTTTCGTCGCCTTTTCGATGTCGAGGTTCTGCGCCGCCTTCTCGACAAGGCCGACGATATCGCCCATTCCGAGAATGCGGCCTGCAATTCGCTTGGGATCGAAATCCTCCAGCGCGTCCCATTTCTCGCCGACGCCAATCAACTTGATCGGTTTGCCGGTAACGGCACGCATGGAGAGCGCGGCACCGCCGCGGCCATCGCCGTCTGCGCGCGTCAGTACGGTGCCGGTGATCGACAGTCTCGCATCAAAGGCTTTTGCAGTGTTCACGGCATCCTGGCCCGTGAGACTGTCGACGACGAGCAGCACTTCGTGCGGGTTCGTCGCCGCCTTCACCTCCGCCACTTCCTGCATCAGTTCTTCGTCGAGCGTGATGCGGCCAGCAGTGTCGAGAATCACCACATCGTATCCGCCGAGCTTCGCTGCCGTAATGGCGCGCTCGGCGATCTGCAGCGGCGTCTGGCCCGCGATGATCGGCAATGTCGCGACGCTTGTTTGCTCACCGAGCACGCGCAACTGTTCCTGCGCCGCGGGACGGCGCGTGTCGAGCGACGCCATCAGCACCTTTTTGCGGTCCCGGTTCGTAAGGCGGTAGGCGATTTTGGCGGTTGTGGTCGTTTTGCCGGAGCCCTGCAGACCCACCATCAGAATCGCAACCGGCGGGACTGCTGCGAGATTGATCGGGTCAGCATCCGAACCCAGGATGCGAACCAGTTCGTCGTTGACGATCTTGACGACCATCTGGCCGGGGGTGACAGACTTCACGACATCCGCGCCGACGGCCTTCGCCTTCACAGCGTCGGTGAAATCTTTCACCACCTCGAGAGCGACGTCGGCCTCGAGCAGCGCGCGACGCACCTCGCGCATCGCCTCAGCGACGTCGCTGTCGGTCAGCGCACCGCGTCCGCGAAGCTTGTCCAGGACACCGGACAACCGATCCGAGAGGCTTTGGAACATCGAAGATCCCAACCAACAAATGACGACGGCACCCGAGAGTGCATCGCACTGTCGGATGTTGACCTCCGGACTTCAGCTCCAATGGAGCTGGACCGGTCGGCGGCTCTGGATATCAGGGCCGGATTTGGCCGGACAATCGGGGAAGCGGCCCGGCATGTCAACCTCGCCCATAGATAGAATATCGAACTCGACGCATGTACGTGCAACTAACGGCGGTGGTTTCACGTGAGTCCGCTCACCCGTCATCCCCATGCGAATGCCGCAATTATCCCGTTATCAACTCAATGAGTGACCGTCAGACGATTGCTCTGAAGCCCGATGGCGGGATAGCAAACAGCGGGGATAGATGCTGTGCGCGGGGGCCCTGCCCTGAAGCGCTCCGCTGGGGGAAATGATGACGCGATTTGCGCTGCCTAAGAACCGGCTCCGGCCGCTCGCCGCCGCGATCGGCGTAGCAGCCACGATCAGCGGCTGCAGTTCCGTCCCCTCATTCACCGGAGGCTCGCCGTTTGGTTCGACGTCTAGCATCGATCGTACGTTTATCGGTGCCGCCCAAACTTGGGACTTTGACAAAGATGGCAGCGTCACCTGCGACGAATGGAAGAACTACGTCGCAACCCTTTTGCGCGAGTCCGACGGCAACGGCGACGGCTCACTCGACGACGCCGAATTCCAGCAAATGGCAAAAACTGATCAGCTTTTCAGTGTCGCCAACCGGTCCTACTTTGATGCCAGCGGCGACGGCAAGGTGACTGTGGAAGAACTGACGGGCAAGCAGAACGCGGCGTTCAAGCAGCTCGACAAAAATGGCGATTGCCGCATCGACCGCAATGAATCCGTGCGTGTCCTCCAAGTTGATGCGCCCAAGGGCGGAACAGCCCCCAACACCGATCAGCAGGTGCCAGGCGGACGCTGAGTTTCGTCACGGCGCTGGTGACAGCCGGACGATCTGACCGTCACGCGTATCGTCAGTCAGCAGCCACAGCGCTCCATCCGGGCCTTGGCGGACATCGCGAATGCGTTGATCGAGGTCCTGCAACAGCGTTTCTTCCGCGACCACTTCCCCATTCTTGAGCACCAGCCGCGCAAGTTCGGCCCCCTTCAAGCCTCCAACAAAGATATTTCCCTTCCATTCAGGGAAGAGGTCACCGGTATAGATTGCAAGCCCGGACGTCGCGATCGAAGGAACCCAGTAGTACACGGGCTGCTCGATCCCGGGCTTGGCAGTCCCTTCGCCGATCGCGCCGCCAAAATACTCGTTGGAATAGGTGATGATTGGCCAACCGTAATTCTTGCCTCGTGTGGTGAGATTGAGCTCGTCGCCGCCTCGCGCCCCGTGCTCTACCGTCCACAGTTGGCCTGTTGCCGGATCAAGCGCAGCACCTTGGATGTTGCGATGTCCGAGGGACCAGATCTTCGGATCCCAGTCAGGCTGTGCCGGCTGCGAGCTTGCGGGCGATCCATCCGGTTTCAAATTGAGAACCTTGCCGATTGTCGTGTCGGGCTTCTGCACCTCGGGCCGAGCCGAGCCGCGATCCCCCGTAGTCACAAACAACGACCCATCAGGCGCCCATACGAGCCGTGAACCAAAGTGATTGCCCGAACTGGCAACGGCCGGTTGCTGCTGGAAAATGGTTCGCACATCGGTTAGAGCCCCGCCGCCTGTGTCGTCGAGCGTCAGCCGCGCGCGTGCCACCGCCGTCGCAGCCGCCCCTTCCTCTCGCGGCTCGGAATAAGAAAGATAAATGTCTCCTCCTTTCGCACTAAAATCTTTCGCGAGCAGAACGTCCAAAAGGCCTCCCTGTCCGCTCGCAAACACCTTCGGCACGCCTGAAATCGGGGCTCCGACCTTACCGTCCCGCGTCACAACGCGCAGCCGTCCAGGCTTCTCCGTCACCAGAAGCCGTCCGTCGGGCAAAAACTGCAGCCCCCACGGACTGGCCAGCCCCTTGGCGACGGTTTCAGCTTTCACGCGGCTCTCCTTGGCTGGCTTGGGCGCATCCGTCTGCGCGGCGCCCACCGGACCAGCGGTGATAGCCACCGCCGTTGCAACCATGATCAGAATTCGGCGACGGCTCATAACGGGCTCCAGTCATAGATCGTGAGTTCGGATTGGCAGATAGGCACCAGACCGCCGCGCTGCAACACGGCATGTCCAGCCTTGCGGTCCATTTGTATTTTGCGGGCGCCTCGGCCATATAGCGCACATGAATGACGGTTCGGCGGGCGCCGCACAGCGCATCCATTTTCATAAAATGAACGGGCTCGGCAACGAGATCGTCGTCGTGGATACGCGTACGTCGAAGATCAACCTGTCCTCTGCCGTTGCCCGCGCCATGGCTGCCACCCCGCGCTCTCACTTCGATCAGATGATGGTGCTTCAACCGCCTCGCAACTCAAGCACCGCCGCCTTCGTGACCATCTTCAACGCGGATGGTTCCGAAAGCGCCGCCTGTGGCAACGGAACACGGTGTATCGGCTGGTTGGAGAACCAGAAGACCGGCCGGGCGAACGTAAGGTTCGAGACGACGGCTGGCCTGCTGAACGTGAAGGTAGACAGCATCGACAGCATCACCGTTGACATGGGCGAGCCACGTTTTGCCTGGAACGAGATCCCGCTCGCCGAACCGTTCCATGACACGCGTGGTATCGAACTCCAGATTGGTCCGATCGACGCGCCCATCCTTCATTCGCCATCAGTCGTCAACGTCGGTAATCCGCATGCAATCTTCTGGGTCGATGACGCCGAAGCTTACGACCTTGCCCGCTTTGGTCCGCTTTTAGAAAACCATCCGATTTTTCCTCAGCGCGCAAACATCTCCCTCGCCGAAGTCCGGTCGCGCAGCGAAATCATACTGCGCGTATGGGAACGCGGCACCGGATTGACCCAGGCTTGCGGGACGGCGGCTTGCGCGGCCGCCGTCGCTGCGATGCGAAAGAAACTCGTCGACCGCACCGTCACCGTCGTCCTGCCGGGCGGTCCGCTGATGATCACGTGGACAGACACCAATCGCATTCTGATGACCGGGCCTGTCGAGCATGAGTACGAAGATGATTGGGTCGGTCTTCCCGCAGCGGCTGCAAGCGGGCAGCGATCGCAAACGTAATTCAACCGCACCCGGACGCCGCTTACGAATTGACCTCTCTGCCTTATTCCCCTTATGCCGCACACTTTCGATCACCTCGGCCCGAATGCCGCAGCCCCACGCCAAGATCGTCATGGCGCGCACTTCGAGATTGCGTCAGGAAGGTCAGAATTGTCCGGCAAGGGGCGTTGGGAGACGAGTTCGCAACCGGTGCGCGCGGCAATTTGCAGACGTTGCCATCGCCGCACTCGCGGTTGCAGGTGTCACATTGAACGTCAACATTGTAGTCCATGACGGATCGGAGCAGATCGGGAACCACCGAGGCACCGCCGGCAAACCCAGTTCGAAAGTCGAGGTCAGGGCGTGACAAACGAAGCCCAGAAAAAAAAGCCGGGATTGTTCGGACGATTATTCGGCGGCAAAACGGAAGCTCCCGCGACCACTGTACCGGAGACGGACGTTGTTGCGCCTGAGCAGGCCCAGACGACTGAGCAGGTCGAGACACCGCCACATGATGGACGCGTTGCCTTCGACGTAGCCGGTACCGGTGGAAAGCTCTCCGCCAGCCGAGGCACCCTCACCAGCCGCCGCCATCGCGGTGCAGAACCTGGAACCGACCGAGCCACCCCGGTCATGGTTTCAACGCCTGAAGTCGGGCCTGACGCGTACATCGTCGAAACTGTCGGATGGCATCACCGGGCTCTTCACGAAGCGCAAGCTGGACGGGGCCACCCTTGAAGATCTTGAAGATCTTCTCATTCAGGCTGATCTCGGCGTTGAAACGTCAGGCCGGATTATTGATCGGATATCAAAAGGCCGCTTCGAGAAAGGCATCTCGGCGGATGAGGTGCGTGAGATTTTGGCTTCCGAGGTGGAGACAGTTCTCGGCCCCGTCGCCAAACCTTTGACCATTTCGTCCGCAAACCGGCCGCACGTCATCCTCGTCGTTGGCGTCAACGGCGGTGGCAAGACCACCACCATCGGAAAGCTGGCTGCGCGCTTCAAAGGCGAAGGCAAATCAGTCCTGCTGGCTGCCGGTGACACCTTCCGTGCCGCCGCTATCGATCAGTTGAAGGTGTGGGGCGAGCGCACCGGCTGCGACGTGGTTTCGAGTGGCGTCGGCTCGGATGCCTCAGGCCTCGCCTACGAAGCTTTGAAGCGCGCTCAGGACTCTGCCGTCGACGTTCTTATAATCGACACAGCAGGTCGCTTGCAGAACAAGCAGGCGCTGATGGAAGAACTCGAGAAGGTCACCCGAGTCCTGAAAAAACTCGAACCCGTCGCGCCACACGATGTCCTGCTCGTGCTTGATGCGACGACGGGTCAGAACGCATTGCAGCAGGTTGAGATATTCGGCAATCGGGCAGGAGTTACAGGTCTCGTGATGACCAAATTGGACGGCACAGCCCGTGGTGGCATCCTCGTCGCCATTGCTGCCAAGTACCAGTTACCTGTTCACGCCATCGGCGTCGGAGAGAGTGTTGACGATCTCCAATCATTCCAAGCGCGCGACTTTGCCAACGCCATTGCAGGGTCCTGACACAGCATGATCAACGCGCCACAATCGAAAGCCTCTCAAACTATGACCCGCAAGCGGCGCTTCTTTCCATTCAACGCTGAGCAGACGATCAACATCCTGAGCGAGTTCGGCCCGCTTGCGACGATGTTCATCGTCAACGCCATCTACGACATCAATACGGGGACTTGGGCGCTGATCCTCACGACGATCCTCGCCATCGTCGTCATGTTCTACATGTTTGGCCGCCCGCCTGTTTTTCCGTTGATCGCATCGACCGTCACGATCGTCTTCGGCACACTGACGATCATCACGGGCGACCCCATGTGGGTACAAATCAAGGTGACGATCTTCAACGCCATGTTCGCGGCCTTTCTCTTCATTGGCCTCTGGCTTGACCGAAATTTCTTCCAGTACGTCTTCGGCAAAACGTTCCATTACACGCAACAAGGCTGGAACACGTTCACACGCAGCTTCGCGTGGTTCTTTGTTTTCACCGCCGTCTTGAATGAAGTCGTACGTCTGACTTTCCACGACGCGCAGATTTACAACGTCTTCGGCCATGAGATGAGCGGTGTAAACATCTGGATAGCATTCAAGATAGCGCTCATTATGCCTCTAAGCGGCCTCTACGCATGGCTTCTGACGCGTTGGATGCAACGTCACCATTTGCCGACGCCTGATGATGAAGGCGCCACTAGCACCCTGGCGGCTGCTGCGGCGACGGCTCAGCCTGTGAGTGAACACATCAAGTCAGGCCTTCGGGGAACCGATCAGCAGACCTGACGCGGGCTCCTCCGCATTGGCGTAGCACGTAGGCCGGCATATAGCGTTTGACGAGTTTGAGAGGCTGTGATGAGCGATCCGCAGACTGCGAAAGAAGAAGACCCAAAGGCTTCGGAGCCGGAGATCGATTCTCAGCAACTGTGGAAGCTGCTGGTCGAACTTGGCCCGCTGCTTGTGTTTTTCTTCGTCAACTCGCGCGCCGGTATTTTCTGGGGCACCGGCGTCCTCATTGTAGCGACTGCAATTTCGATCATCGCCTCGCGCGTCATGTTCGGAAAACTGGCGATCATGCCGCTCGTCTCGGCGTTCTTCGTCATCATTTTCGGAGGCATGACACTTTGGCTCGCCGATGAGCAGTTCATCAAGCTGAAGCCCACAATCGTAAACCTCATCTTTGCCAGCGTCTTGCTCGGGGGTCTCCTCGCAGGACATTCCCTGCTCCGTCATTTGTTTGGTGACGTGTTCAAACTCACCGATGAGGGATGGCGTCAGCTGACGTTGCGCTGGGGTTTATTCTTTGTACTGCTGGCCATTCTGAACGAAGGCGTTTGGCGTAATTTCTCCACGGATACCTGGGTCAGCTTCAAGGTCTTCGGCATTATGCCTCTCACGATGATCTTTGGAATTGCGCAGATGGGACTGCTGAAAACCTACGAACAGAAGCAAGACTAGCGTCTCGCTCAAGCTTGGCGCTCTTCGATCTATCTCCAATACGAAATAGCTTTCAGTCGCCTCCGCAGCGCGCGTTCGAACTTTGTTGTCCGCGCTGGTGTTTTTAAATGGACGGGTCGCCTCAATCTGTATTTTCTTTGATCGTAGAGGGGACCCAATCACCTCCACCCGTGCGACGCACAGAACAAAAACAATAAGTGTGCAAGCAATGGCCAAAGAAGCAGCCTCACGTCAGGCATCTGCCAATCAGCTCGATCGCTCGCCCATTCACCAATTGCATCGGGCGGGTCAGTGCGCGGCCGATATCTTTCAGGCTGAGATGGGCCTGGACGACCTCACGCCCCGTCAATACGCGGTGCTCCTGACTGTCTCGCAGAATGAAGGGCTGAGTCAGACCCAGCTTGTCGAGAGAACCGGCATCGATCGCTCGACGCTGGCGGATATCGTTCGGCGTATGCTGAAGAAGGGACTGCTCAGCCGCCGCCGCACGAAGGAAGATGCCCGCGCCTATGCCGTTCGTCTCACAGACGAGGGCTGGAAATCACTGCGTGTCGCCGACCCCGTGGCGCGTCGCGTGGATGAACGCATCCTTTCGGCGATACCATCCGCACAGCGCGAGCGATTTCTCTCTGATCTCAGCACGATCGTTACAGCGCTTGGAAAGATCCGAGACAATCCACCCACGACGGCGTCTTGATCGTCTGTCGCACAACAAAACCGCCGGTCACCCGACCGGCGGTTTGCTCTTCTAACAGCTCGGCTTTGCAGTTCGTCAGGCTGCCGTCTTCAGCAGGTTCTGCTCCAGCATTGACTCTGCAATCTGTACCGCGTTGAGCGCTGCGCCCTTCAGCAGATTGTCTGAAACGATCCAAAGCGCCAAACCGTTCTCAACGGTGCCATCTTCGCGAATGCGCGAGACGTAGGTTGAAAACTCTCCTGCCGCTTCCACAGGCGTCGCATAACCACCCGGCTCACGCTTGTCGATCACCAGAATTCCAGGCGCATTGCGCAAGATTTCGCGCGCTTCCTCGGCGCTGATCGGGTTCTCAAACTCGATGTTGACCGATTCCGAGTGGCCAACGAACACCGGTACGCGCACGCACGTCGCCGTCACCTTGATCTTCGGATCAAGAATTTTCTTCGTCTCGGCATTCAACTTCCATTCCTCTTTCGTGTAGCCGTCTTCCATGAAGACGTCGATGTGAGGGATACAGTTGAACGCGATCTGCTTTGTGAACTTCTTCGGTTCGACTTCGGTCCCGGGAACGTACTTCGACTTCGTCTGCTGCCAAAGCTCGTCCATGGCATCTTTGCCGGCGCCGGACACCGACTGATAGGTCGAAATCACCACACGGTTGATCTTGGCCGCATCATGTAGCGGCTTCAGCGCCACAACGAGTTGCGCGGTCGAGCAGTTCGGGTTCGCGATGATGTTCTTTTTTGTGTAGCCGCGAATCGCATCTGCATTTACTTCAGGAACGATCAAAGGCACGTCGTGATCGTAACGCCAGCACGACGAGTTATCGATCACCACGCATCCCTTTGCGCCGATCCGCGGTGCCCACTCCTTCGCCACGCTCGAGCCTGCTGACATCAGGCAGATGTCAACCTTCGAGAAATCGAACGTATCCAGATCCTGGCATTTGATCGTCTTGTCGCCGAACGAGACCTCGGTGCCAACCGACCGGCGCGATGCAAGCGCGTACACTTCACTCACCGGGAAGCGCCGCTCAATGAGCACATTCATCATTTCCCGGCCGACATTGCCGGTGGCGCCAACGACGGCGATCTTAAAGCCCATGACCTGAGGTCCTTGATTTTCCGCCCTGGAACGAATTGTTCGGGGTGCCGCGAGCGGCGCTTTTCTGGAAGTAGCGTTCCCTTACGCGGGCTTGCCCGCGCTTTCAAGGCGGACATGGGTCGCGGCCTTTGGCAAAAGACTGTGGGACCGCGTAGTATGTCCTCTTCATCCGAAAGCGTGTTCTCGCCATCAGATGGCCGTGCACGCCTCCCAATCGAGGTTGACACACGACCCAAGGGGCGACGGCAATGCGAGCTTGGATGTTGGGCTTGGTCGGCGGACTTCTGGTTGCGGCAGCCAGTCCTGGCACCGCGAAAACCGTCTGGATGTCTGACGCCGAATTGACGGCCACCTTCGGCGGCCAAATCATCGTCGGCGAGTACGAGAACGGCGACACGTTCCAGGAGACCTACGCCGCAGACGGCGCCGTATCTTATCGCGATACTCTGCGTATTTCGGGCGGCAGATGGTCGGTGCGTGCCGGTACGTTTTGCACCATCTACGACGGCGACCCATCGGGCGGCTGTTATCGCGTCCGCCAGGCAAGCGAGAACTGCTTCGAATTTCACTTTGTCGCCCGGACGGCCGCCGAAGCCGAAAAGAACCCACGCTCACCTGACTGGACCGCCCGCGGCTGGTTTCCCAAGAAGCCGAGAACCTGCATTGACGGTGAAAGCGTCTAGGAGCCCTCGTGCCGCAGCCCCTTCGCCGTCGTGATTAACTCTCCGTTAACCGCCGGCATGGGATCGTCCGGCAGTTCCGCTTCTGTTCCAGAGGCATGCGTATGCCCAGGCTCTACAAAATCGCACTCATAGGCTTCCTCGCCTATGCCGTGGTGACGGCGACGCCGGACCAGCAGGCCGAGATGGGCCGCGGCCTCCTTGCGATCAAGAATGCAGCCGTTGAAGCCTGCACGCGGGAAGGCAGCCTCTGTGCTCAGGCCCTCTCCTATGCGGCGGCCACTGTGAACGGCGCCATGTCGGACGAGGCCACTCCATGGATGGACGAGCAGTCGAAGCGCGTCCAGCCGCCGGCACCGCCCGCTCGCACGCAGACCCCCGGGACGTCGTGAGCCGGCCGGCGCTAGGTGCGTCCGCCCAGAAAGTCTGCGATGTCTAGAGGGCTCCCGTCCACCCGACCGACCGGGTCGTAACAGAGGTGCCCGTTGGCAGACGCGCCGAACAGACAATCACTATTGGGGGCATTAATCCTCGCCCCCGTCCACGCTGGAAAAATCATCTGGATCGGGTTGAGGCCAGAACGCCGGGCGCCGTTGACCGCAGCCACGTCCGCACAATTGGTTGCCGGCAAGGGCATCGCGGGCGACCACTACCAGACGAGCACCAACGGCGCGCGTCAGGTGACGCTGATTGCATCGGAGGATGTTGCTGCGATCGCATCCTTCTTGAGAGTGGAGCGCGTGATGCCCGATCAACTCCGCCGCAACCTCGTGACGACAGGCATCAATCTCGTGGCTCTCAAACGGCGACGCTTCCGCATCGGAAGCGCTCTTCTTGAAGCAACAGGCGAATGCGCTCCGTGCAGCCGGATGGAGGATGCATTCGGTCCCGGCGGTTACAATGCGGTTCGCGGACGTGGCGGTATAACCGCCCGCATCATTAAGGGCGCCATGATCTCGATTGGCGACGCCATCGAGCCTGTAAACGACGATGAGTTGAACCTCTAGCTGCGCAAACTACGCAACGAGCTTGGCGACTTCATCAACAATTGCCTTGCCCATTTCAGTCGTCCCGACCTTCGTCATGCCCGTTTGCATAATGTCGCCTGTACGCAAGCCGTTTGCGAGCACCGCAGCGATCGCTTTGTCGACGATGTCGGCTTCCGCCACCATGTCGAGCGAGTAACGCAGCGCCATTCCAAACGAAGCCAAGGTGGCAATCGGGTTTGCGAGCCCCTTGCCCGCAATATCGGGTGCCGATCCGTGGACGGGCTCGTAAAGCGACATGCGCTTGCCAGTCTTGGGGTCTGGCGCGCCGAGCGACGCAGACGGCAACATGCCGAGCGATCCGGTGCACATGGCCGCTTCGTCGGACAGCACGTCTCCGAACAAGTTGTCGGTGACGATCACGTCAAACTGCTTTGGATTGCGCACCAGCTGCATGGCGCAATTGTCGGCCAGGATGTGTTCCAGCTGAACGTCCGGCGCGTACGATTTGTGCACCGCCGTCACCACTTCCTTCCACAGCACGCCCGTGCGCATCACGTTGTGCTTCTCGGCCGAGTGCACCTTGTTGCCCCTCTTGCGGGCGAGATCGAAGGCCACCTTGGCAATCCGCTCGATTTCGTGGGTCGTGTACAGCTGCGTGTCCACCGCACGCTTCTCGCCGTTCTCGAGCGTCACGATTTCCTTCGGTTCACCGAAATAGACGCCGCCGGTCAGCTCGCGCACGATCATGATGTCGAGACCCTCGACGAGTTCGCGCTTAAGAGACGACGCATCCGCGAGCGCCGGATAGCAGATGGCCGGACGCAGGTTGGCGAACAATCCAAGGTCCTTGCGCAGACGCAAGAGACCGGCCTCCGGGCGCGCCTCATATGGCACCCCCGCCCACTTCGGTCCGCCGACTGCGCCGAAGATGACCGCATCCGCCGACTTCGCCTTGGCGACGCACGCGTCCGTCACGGCGACGCCGTGTGCGTCATAAGCCGCGCCACCGACGAGATCGCTCTCCGTCTCGAATGTGACCCCATTCTTGCGCGAGTTGAAAAACGAAATCAGCCGCTCCACCTCGGCCATGGTCTCGACGCCGATGCCGTCGCCGGGAAGTAGAAGGAGGGTCTTGGTGGCCATGGATGGGGTTCCGTCGTCAGCGCTTCGTTGGATGAAGTTGTCTTATGATTGCGGCCCCACTGCTAACGGGTGCGCGCCCGCGCCGCAAGGTTTGGTCGGCTCGCCGGGTCGTCGCAGGTTCCACATCGGCGCCAGCGTCAGCCCAGACCCGGCACAGCCAGCGCAAGAGTAAAACCATTGAATGTCAGCAGTGCGCCGCCGGCAGCCAATGCGCCGCTGACGGCAAGCAAAAACGAGCCTTTGGTGATGATGGCGATCGAAGCCAGCACGATCGCGATCTGCAACAGCGCCTCGCCATAGTCGAAATAGGGGTCTTTGCGCATGGCGAGATCGCGCTCCGCCTCGAGCCGCTTGCCCTTCTCAAACAACTGGTCGAGCCCCTCCCGCTGTTCGACAGGCTTGGCGGTGTCGCCGACGGTGAGGGCTTCATCCTGCTTTCTTGTAGTCGGCGATCTTCACCTCGATCGCCGTGCGGCCGTCCGCCGTCAGATCCGCTTCCGCCATGAGCCGAAGGGCGAGGTCGTCCGCTTCCACGCGCAGAACATGTCGCCGCATGTTCTTGGCCTGGAAGAAAGCCCACGTATTGGCGGCCTCGATGTTCTTGAGCGTGGCATCCTTGGCCGCGTTCCCCCCGCCCATCGAGCAGATCGCGAGCAGCACGGCGAGCACGCCGATGTAAACGCCGATCCACCTGTCGCGATCGCGCACATTCTCGCTCTCGGCATCGCGCGTCAATTCATCCCATACCATCGTCACCTCCCTTGGCAGTGACGAGATCGGCGCGGCTGACAACACCCCCGCCGGCATCGAGCTGGTAGACGATCGGCGCGGCTGTCGCTAATTCACGCGCGATGATTTCCTCACCGGTCAGACCCTCGAGGCGCATGATGAGCGCTCGCAGTGAATTGCCGTGCGCCGCGACGATGACCGATTTCCCGGCATTCACGATCGGCCAGATGTGCTCCTCATAGTAGGGCAGCACGCGTGCGGCGGTATCCTTCAAGCTTTCACCGCCCGGTGGCGGAATGTCGTAGCTGCGACGCCAGCGCGCCACCATGTCTTCCCCGAAGCGCTGCTTGGCTTCATCCTTGTTGAGCCCCGAGAGCTGGCCGTAATCGCGTTCGTTCAGCGCCTCGTGGCGCTCGGTCGGCACGCCGGCTTGGCCCATCACGTCGAGGATGATGTCGAGTGTGTTCTGCGCACGCCGCAGCTTGCTGGTGAAGGCTTGGTCAAAGGTCAGTCCAGCGTCACGCAAAACGCGGCCTGCCCAACGGGCCTCGATGACGCCCTTTTCCGTCAGATCAGGATCGCGCCATCCGGTGAACAGGTTCAGCCTGTTCCATTCACTTTGGCCATGGCGGACAAGTACCAGCGTCCGGGTCGATGGACCGTGATCATGTTGGGGCTGGTGTTTTTGCATCCTCGTTTGTGCCGCCCTCACAAACCTAGGACGTCGGTCATGGAGAAAAGTCCAGGACCCTTGCCGCGGCCCCAGAGCGCGGCTTTGACGGCGCCACGGGCAAAAATGCTGCGGTCTGAAGCATGATGCCGGATTGAGATTTCTTCTCCTTCGCCGGCGAAAATGACGGTGTGGTCGCCGATGACGCTACCCCCACGCAATGTCGCAAAACCAATGTCGCCTCGCCGCCGTGCTCCGGTATGCCCGTCGCGAACGCGCACCGACGCCGACGTCAAATCCACACCGCGCCCTATTGCGGCAGCCTTCCCCAGCATCAGGGCGGTACCCGATGGCGCGTCGACCTTGTGCTTGTGATGCATCTCGACGATTTCAATGTCCCAGTCGGAATCGAGAACGGCCGCCACGCGCTCGGTCAGGGCAGCAGCAAGATTGACGCCCAAGCTCATATTGCCAGACTTGATGATTGTCGCGTGGCGTGCAGCCGCGGTGATTGCCGCCTCCGAAACCCCGTCGAGACCTGTTGTGCCGATCACATGAACGATGCGCCCGTTGGCAGCCAGCCCCGCAAAGACGGCCGTGGCTTTTGGCGATGTAAAATCAATGATGGCGTCCGAGCGCGCGATCAAATCGAGGGCGTCGTCCGTCACCGGAATCCCATTGGCCCCGAGGCCTGCCAGTTCCCCCAGGTCGCGTCCCACGTCGGGGCTGCCCGGGGCTTCGGTCCCGCCGGACAGTCGGCAGCCCGGATCCGCCGCTATGGTGCGGACGAGTTCCCGGCCCATACGGCCGGCGGCACCCATCACGGCGATCTTCATCTCTGGCACGGGCGGCCTCCGCTCAGTCGGTTGGCCGGGGGTATAGCAACGGCCACCCCGAGCGGGAAGTGCGTCAAGGCGAACATCCGCAGGTTCCTCGTTCGCCTAAAGCGCCTCACCCCTAATGCGGGCGTCTTCGTGTCAAGCGAAAAGGCTCGACGCCCACCCACAAGCGCCGTTTTGCGCCAGCAAACGCGCCAAGGGTCCCACTCAGCTACTCAAGTCTTGGCTGCGTAACGGGAAATGGACTCGCGGATCAGGCGGGCGGCCTCAGTCGCGTCTCCCCAGTGATGGATCTTGACCCACTTGTTGGGCTCCAAATCCTTATAGTGGGCAAAGAAATGCTCGATCTGCTCCGTCGAGATCGACGGCAGATCCGAGTAGTTTTTCACCTTGCTGTATCGCTTGGTCAGCGTGTCGCTGGGGACCGCAATGATTTTCTCGTCCCCGCCGCCGTCGTCTTCCATCACGAGGACACCGATCGGACGGCAGTTGATCACCGCCCCCGGCACGATCGCGCGCGTGTTGCACACGAGAACATCGATGGGATCGCCATCTGCCGAAAGCGTATGGGGAACGAAGCCATAGTTCCCAGGATAACGCATGGGCGTGTAGAGAAAGCGGTCCACAAACAGCGTGCCCGAAGCCTTATCCATCTCGTACTTGATCGGTTCACCGCCAACGGGAACTTCGATGATCACGTTGATGTCGTCCGGCGGGTTCTTGCCCACTGGAATAGCTTCGATGCGCATCGAATAGCCCCGTTTTTTGTTTGTTGAGATGTTGGAAGTTGGTTTTGATCAGTCGCGGGCGGAGTTTGCCCCAGGCAGGGGACGAAAAGATAGCCGCCGAAGGTCGAACCGTCAGCCGGGACCAACATTAATCGTCACCGGCCCGAAAGAGGCGGTGAGCAAACCGCGAGCAGCCACTGGTGGGATCTCAAGCCCAGCCAAAACCCACTTTGTCGAGTTGGGTATTCCCGAACGATTCGCGCACGGTGTTGAACGGCCGCCCACCCCGGCGCCAATAAAAGTCACTGGCCGCCGCATTTTCCGCCAGCGCCCAGACCACAAGCCCGCGCAAACCACGACCGTCCAGACGCGCCCGGCACGCCTCGAACAGATGCTCGCCAAGCCCCACGCCCTGGTAGATTGGCGCGATGTAGAGTTCGTAGATCTCGCCCTGCTGCCGGCCGCGTCCCCGTGCTGCGCCGTATGTCGCGTATCCGGCGATCGCACCCGCGTGCTCGACGACGAGCAGACCGTCACCGCCGCGAATAGCGGCCGTCCACCACGCTTTCGTCCGTCGCTGAATGATGCCGTCCAAATGTTGGTGCGGAATGACCCCGGCGTAAGCACCGCGCCACGTTTCAGCAAAAACCTTCACCAGCGGCGAAGCATCGGCAGCCTTCGCAGGCCTCACAAGCACGTCCGAACGCCAACCCAACATCACAGGACTCCGTTCATAGCGGCCATGACCGAGAGCGAGTGTAGCGAATTCCATGCCAATGTGGCGTACAATTGCAGCCACAGCCGCGTTGAAACTCATCCCTCAAATGGAAAAGCCCGGGACGGGTGTCCCGGGCTCTTCCGTCGTGATCAGCGAACGAAGCCGTGAATTAGGCCGACTTCTTCATCTGTTCGAAGGTCTTGGCAGCAGCAGCGTTCATCGTTTCGAACGTCTGCTGGGCGATCTTCGCGGAAAGCTCGAAGAGTTCCTTGGTCTGGTTGGCCGAAGCCGTCAGCTGCTGCTGAACATAGCTCGTCTGCAGCTTGAGAACTTCCGGAACCGTCTTGGCCTTGGCGATGGCTTCAGCGGCGTCGAAAGCGGCTTCAGTGTTGACTTCGACGTTGCGAAGAACCTTCTCACCGATCGTGCGGGCGCCGGCCTGGGCCGTCAGCACCACGTTCTCCATGGTCTTCACGCCGTCCTTCGACACCGTCTGCAGCTTGTCGAAAGCTTCGCGGGTCTTGGCAACGCCGTCTTCGGCGATTGCCTGAATGTTTTCCGGAATGCGCGCATCCTTGGCGGCGGCAAACATTTCCTGAGCCTGGCGCGTGAACTGGTCGTTCATAGGAGTTGATCCTTCTGCAGAATGGGATGTGGAATAAATTCGGGGTATGCACGCGGAGCCACCGCTGGAAGGCGGCCGCGCCGCTGGAGCGATGGAATGTCGGGAGCCAGCTTGCCGGCTCGTTGGAAAGAACATAGCAGCTTTATTGTGCGTTGCAACATCCAATCCGTCGCATCGCCCTAGTTACTGCCTATCTTATTGAAAATGTGAGCAAAAATACAGCTATTGCAGCGCAAAAAACTTGATCGAAAACAAGTGGTTGCGCGGCATTTTCTCCCTAATTACAGCGCCGGGAAATGATCCCGGTATCCCATAGCGGCGGGATCGAACAGAATGTCGGTGGGCCTCAATGGGCGCGCGAGCGCAAGCCCATCCAGGGAGCGACAGCGCGACAGAGCCACATAAGCCTGCCCATGCGCAAAAGTACCGCGGCCCAGATCAATATAGACTTTGTCGAGCGTTAGCCCCTGCGCCTTATGGATCGTCAGCGCCCAGGCAAGGCGCAGCGGAAACTGCTTGAAGGTCCCAGCGACCGACTCGACGATTTTTTCCTGCGCGCTGTCGTAGGCGTACCGGCGGCTTTCCCATGCCGCAGGCTCGATCTCGAACTCTTTGCCGTTCACATCGACCCAGACCTGCTTTTCCGTAAGCCGTGAAATGCGCGCCACGGTTCCGTTCACCCACCGACGATCTGGATCGTTGCGGAGCAGAATGACCTTTGCTCCTGGCTTCAACTGCAGCATCGAATCTGTAGGGTGCGCATTCGGGTTGAAATCCCCGCTGACGCCCGCCTCGTAGCCGTAGTGCTTCCCAGGAAGCGCATCGAGATATGCCATGTTGATGCGCTGGGCGGCCGCATTCGTCGGCGTCAGGATAACGTATGCATCGCCTTCACCCAGCGTACGCACGGGCCGCACGCACTCATTGAGAAGCGTCAGGTCGTCTTCCTCGACCTCGCCTTCGCGCACCCGATTCAAGACCCGGATGAGGCCCTCGTCGCTCTGACGGAAGACCTGGTTGAGTTCCAGCAGCATCGTGCCCTGCCCCTCGCGCAGCCCCGAGGCGGAAAAGAAAAAGGGCCCTCCATGTTCACTTTCGAGGAACTGCGCCACCTCCGCCTCCTGCACCACCGGCGGCAACTGATGCAGGTCCCCGAACATCACAAGACGCAAACCGCCGAATGGCTCGCGCGGGCGTCCCCGGTTAATCCGCAGCGACATGTCCATCGCCCACATCAAGTCCGATCGCACCATCGAAACCTCATCGATAATGAGGAACTTGAGCTTGCGCATCACCTGGCCGTTGCGGCTGCGGCGGATGTCATCTGGCTTGATCAGGCGCGGCGGCAGGCCGAAGAATGAATGGATCGTCTGGCCGCCGACGTTCACCCCGGCAAGCCCCGTGGGCGCCAGCACAACCATGTCGTCAGGAATGAGATCACGGATGCAGCGCAGCAGCGTCGACTTCCCCGATCCAGCGCGACCGGTGATGAACAGATGGCCGCCGGGTTCACGCAAATAGGCGAGCGCCGCTTCATACTCAGCCGTGGGCGTCACGCCCTCGGGCCAGGTGTGTCCGGGCACTATTGCGGGCGCGACTGCAGCGGGTTCATGAGCGGCCAATGGATCGGTTCTCTCGGGCAACAGAACAGCCGGACGATCGGCTCGTCCGGGCGAGTGTCAAAAACCAAGACGCAAAGTCCAGGCTCCGCAACACCATAGCAGACAAAAGAAAAGAGCGGCTGCCGACGACAGCCGCTCTCAACAATCTCGATACCGGAATCAAGTTAGTCGGCGGTGATGCTGATGACCTTGAAGGCCTTGTCCATCTTGATGTCGTAGTTGGCGCCATCGGCGCACTTCGCGTCGTTCAACTCATAAACGCCCGAGCCCTCAGACTCCTTTTCGCCTTCGCCGCCCGAGCAGCCCCAGGCCTTTGCCGTAGCGGCGATCTTGCCGGCTTCGTCGGCCGACGGCTTGTCGTCAGCAAAAGCAATGCCCGACGAGAGCGCAAGAACCGTCATCGCGATGAGCGACTTCTTCATGAGTAATCCTCCGAAATTGGAATGGCTGATGGATCGTTTGGGGAAACGATGACCTGGCAGGTCGCGATAAGAACGGCAGACGACCTTCCGCGGATCACGGAAAACAGTCGATCCTCCGCCATAAGCTTATGTGCGATCGCCCATCCATTTAGCAATGGGAAGGCTTCCCGGAAATTTCAGGAAGATTAGGCACTTAGCATCGGGAAAAAATCCCTACAGCCGCACTACGCGACGTCCGCCTCGCGCTCCGACTCACGCTTGCGCTCCTGCCGCTTGCGCTCGTTCGGATCCAGCCAGCGCTTGCGCAATCGGATGGTCTCAGGCGTGATTTCGACAAGCTCTTCGTCGGTGATGTACGACATCGCCTTTTCGAGCGTCAGCTTCATCGGCGGCACCAGCGTCAGCGCCTCATCCTTGCCCGACGCACGCACGTTCGTGAGCTTCTTGCCTTGCACCACGTTGACGATCAGATCGTTGTCGCGCGAGTGCTCACCAACGATCATGCCTTCATAAACCCGCGCCTGTGAGCCGATCATGAACTGCCCGCGGTCCTGCAGGTGGAAGATCGAGTACGCCGTCGCCTCGCCCGTGCCATTTGAAATCAGCACGCCCTGGCGCCGCCCCTGGATCTCGCCCTTGAACGGCGCATAGGAGTGGAACAGCCGGTTCATGACCGCGGTCCCGCGGCTGTCCGACAGCAGTTCGGATTGATAACCGAGCAGCCCGCGTGTGGGCACCAGGAACACCATACGCGTGCGTCCACCGCCCGACGGCCGCATCTCCATCAGATCGCCTCTGCGCTCCGACAGCTTCTGAACGACAACGCCGGTAAACCCATCGTCCACGTCGATGATGGTTTCCTCGATGGGCTCGAGTTTCTGGCCTGTCGCCGGATCGGACTTGATCACGACCTTTGGCCGCGAAACGGTCAGCTCGAACCCTTCACGCCGCATGTTTTCGATCAGAATCGCAAGCTGAAGTTCGCCGCGGCCCGACACAACGAAACTGTCCGTCTCGTCGCTATCCGTCACCTTGATCGCGATGTTGCGTTCCGCTTCGCGCATGAGGCGATCGCGGATCACGCGGCTCTGAACTTTGCTGCCTTCCTGGCCCGCAAAGGGACCATCGTTGATGCGGAACGTCATCGACAGCGTCGGCGGATCGATGGGCTGCGCAGTCAGCGGCTGATCCACGGAAGGATCGCACAACGTGTCGGCCACAGTGGCATCCGTCATGCCTGCAAGGGCTACAATCTCGCCGGCGCTGGCCTCATCGACCGGCACCCGCTCCAGGCCGCGGTAGGCCAGAACCTTGGTCGCTCGGAACGTTTCCACCAGCGTCCCATCATGCCGGATCGCCTTGAGCGCCATGTTCGGCTTGATCGTGCCTGACGTGATGCGACCCGTCAGGATGCGCCCGAGGAACGGATCGGCTTCAAGGGTCGTGGCCAGCATCCGCACCGGACCGTCGTCGACGGCAGGCGGCGGCACATGCGCGAGCACGAGATCGAACAGCGGCGCCAAATCAGTCTGCGGCCCTTCCGGAGCGAGCGCCATCCAACCGTTGCGGCCAGATCCGTAAAGCACCGGGAAATCGAGTTGCTCGTCCGTCGCATCCAGGTTCGCGAACAGGTCGAAAATTTCGTTCAGCACATCCAGATGCCGCTCGTCCGGACGATCGATCTTGTTGATTGCCACGATCGGACGGAGGCCGCGCTTCAGCGCCTTCGATACGACGAATTTTGTCTGCGGCAGCGGACCTTCCGAAGCGTCGACGAGGACGATCACGCCGTCGACCATATTCAGAATGCGCTCCACCTCGCCGCCGAAGTCGGCGTGACCGGGCGTATCGACAATGTTGATGCGCGTGTCTTTCCACAGGACGGACGTGCACTTCGCAAGAATGGTGATGCCGCGCTCGCGCTCCAGATCGTTGGAGTCCATGGCGCGCTCGGCAACCTTCTGATTGTCGCGGAAAGAACCGGACTGCTTCAGGAGTTCGTCGACGAGTGTCGTCTTGCCATGGTCGACGTGCGCGATGATCGCGATGTTTCTAAGCTTCATAATGTATCTCTGTCTGGGGAGGGGCCGGGGCCGGGTTAGAACCGGTCTGACCGGCAACAATTTCGGCGGGAGGTAGCACATCCCCCCGCCTGCCGCCAGGGACGGATGTGTCACCCCCGCGTCATACTCCGGGTGTGCGGTGCCCTAGGATTAACGCATAAAGGCAAAAAATGCCTAATGCAGCTTCACGTGCGGCTCCGTCCGCCGCGTCAGCAAGCGCGAGATACTGTCGAGCGACACTTTCCAGAACCCGTGCAGCGCCCACTCGTGCATCTTGTAGAGCGACCGGTACATCAGCTTGGCAAACAAGCCCTCGATCATCATCTTCCGGCCGCTTACAAAGCCCATCAGGCTGCCGACGGTCGAGTATTCGCCAAGCGACACCAGCGAACCAAAGTCGCGGTACTTGAAAGGCTCGAGCGGCTCCCCAGCGAGTTTCCGCCGGATCTGCCGATAGACGTGCGACGCCATCTGGTGGGCCGCCTGGGCGCGCGGCGGAATGGGATGTGTATCGCCCTCCGGCACGAGGTACGCGCAATCCCCAACCACGAAGATGTTCTCATCCCGCGTCGTCTGCAGCGTCGGCTTCACGACAAGCGTATCCATCCGGCTAACCTCAAGGCCATCGAGGTCCTTGAGAACTGCAGGACCCTTCACACCCGCCGACCATACGACGAGTTCCGACGGAATAAAGTCACCCGATTCCAGTTCCACGCCGTCGGCTTTAACGCGCACGACGCGAGAATTCGTCCGAATGTCCACGCCCAGATTGCGCAAAATCTCCGAGGTGGCGTCTGAAATTCGCTCCGGAAGTGCCGGAACGATGCGCGGCGCCGCCTCGATGAGCGTAATCTTGATGTCCTTTTCCGGTTCGATCTTATCGAGGCCGAACTGAGCGATACCGCGAACGGTGCGATGTAACTCAGCCGACAGTTCCGTGCCCGTTGCCCCCGCACCGATAATGGTTACATCCAGCTGACCGGGTCGTACCGGGCCTTCTTGAGCCTGCGCACGCACGCAGGCGTTCAGCAGTCGCCGGTTGAATTTCTCCGCCTGCACCTGCGTGTCGAGCATGATCGCATGCTCCTTGACGCCCGGCGTGCCGAAATCGTTTGAAACGCTGCCAATGGCAATAACCAGAATGTCATAGACGAGTGCACGCTGTGGTGTGATTTCGCGCCCCTCTTCATCGAAGGTCGCTGCAAGAATGACCTGCTTGTTCGCGCGATTGAGACCAATCAGTTCGCCGTAGCGAAACTTGAACCCGTGCCAATGGCCCTGTGCCATGTACTCGAGCTCGTGCTGATCGACGTCCATGCTGCCGGCGGCAATCTCGTGGAGTAGCGGCTTCCAGATGTGCGTGCGCGACTTGTCGACCAGCGTGATCGCCGCCTTGCCCTTCTTTCCCATCTTGTTGCCGAGCGCGGTGGCGAGTTCCAATCCGCCTGCACCGCCGCCCACGACGACGATATGCGTCATCTCCGGCTTAGGGACGAGAAGGGTGCGCGTTCCGTTCATGTGCCAGTCTCCCCGCTGCGATGTCAGCGTACCCTTATGTCGTGGCCGCGCCCCCACGGGTCAATGTGGCAATCTCAGCCGCGAATTTCGCCACCCGTCGCCTTTTTGACATCTGCGATGATCCTCTGGGAGACGGCCTCGATTTCGGCCTCAGTCAGAGTGGTAGCCACCGGCTGTAGCGTCACCTCGATGGCGAGCGACTTCTTGCCCTCTGCCGCCAGCGCGCCCCCTTCGAAGACGTCGAAAACGGATACCTGTGAAATAAGCGTCTTGTCCGCCCCCGCCGCTGCCTTCACGACGTCGCCGGCCGCGACGGTTCTATCCAGCACGAACGCAAAGTCGCGCCGCACGGGCAAAAGATCGATGGATGCCAGCGGCCCACGCGCCCGGGACTTCTTCTTCTCTGGCGGCACCGCATCCAGGAAGATTTCGAAGGCCACAGCAGGGCCTGCCACGTCCAGCGCCTTCAAAGTGGCGGGGTGCAACTCACCAAACTGCGCCAGAACTGTCTTCGGTCCCAGCCGCAATGTGCCCGACCGGCCGGGGTGATACCACTCCGGCGCATCGCGCGTGATCTGTGCCTTCGAAGGATCGATCCCGAGCGCTGACAGCACGGCCGCTGCATCTGCCTTGGCGTCAAACACGGTAACAGGCTGTGTCGCACCGTCCCAGTGTCGCCCCGCACCCGTTGTCCGTGCCGTTCCCGTCCGCACGCCCGCCGCATTGAGCAGTTGATCCGCCGGTTGGTCGCCCTTGTAGGCCTGACCCAGTTCGAACAGTGCCACGTCCGCGAAGCCGCGATTGGCGTTCCGCGCCGCTCCCATCAAAAGTCCAGGCAGCAGGCTCGGCCGCATCGATGACAGATCGGCCGAGATTGGGTTAGCCAGTTCCAACGCATCCGAACCACCACCGAAGTGAATAGCGATCGATCGCGGCAGGAATGACCACGTCACGGCCTCGACGAGGCCGCGCGCCGCCAGCGTCCGCCGTGCCCGCCGCGCCCGCTTCTGGCGCTCCGTCAGCACCGGCTTGGCGATGCCCGTCGTCCGCTCCATTGGCGTCGAGGGAATGCGATCGAGGCCGGCTATGCGTACGACTTCTTCGACAAGATCAGCGGCGCCGTGAATGTCCGGCCGCCACGTCGGCGTCGTCACCGTGATCTCATGACCGTGGCCGTCGAGCGTACAGCCGAGCGCCTCCAAAATGTGTCGCACCTCCGACGTCTCGATCGCAATGCCCGACAGCTTCGCGACTCGGTCCGTATCAA
The DNA here is from genome assembly GCA_963708775.1 of uncultured Alphaproteobacteria bacterium. Classification (GTDB taxonomy): domain Bacteria; phylum Pseudomonadota; class Alphaproteobacteria; order Rhizobiales; family Hyphomicrobiaceae; genus JAGVSR01. Next base: position 289,631 of record CAVPTI010000010.1, read on the forward strand.
ACTCAATGACGCGCGCCGTCTCCGGCGCTTTGCCGGCCACCTTCGTCTTCGATGGCGTACCTCCGCAAAACTTCTCGATCATCTGTGTCGCGAGATCGAGCCCCGGCAGGACGGACTGCGGATCCACGCCGCGCTCGAAACGATAGCGCGCGTCCGTTACGAGGCCGGTCTTTCGACCCGTCGTTGCCGTCCGCACCGGATCGAACCACGCGCTCTCGATCAGCACGTTCTTCGTCTCTTCCGTGCAGCCCGACGCCTCTCCGCCCATGATGCCGCCGAGGCCAAGAACTCCATCGTCGTCGGCGATCACGCACATGGTCTCATCGACGGCGTACTCCTTGCCATCGAGCCCCACGAACGACTCGCCCGCCTTGCCGAGCCGCGCCCGGATCGCGCCCTTCAGCTTGTCAGCGTCATAAACGTGCAGCGGGCGGCCGTGCTCATTCGAGATGTAGTTCGTCACGTCCACGAGCGCATTGATCGGCCGCAGCCCCACGGCCTTGAGCCGGTTCTGTAGCCAGTCCGGCGATGGCCCATTCTTCACGCCGGTCACAAGTCGAGCGGCAAACACAGGGCAAGCGTTCTCAGCACCGCTGGGAAACTCCAACTTCACGTCGATCGGGCACTCTTTCGCACCCTCCACGCCGTGAATGCGTGTCTCGTGCTTCAAGCGTCCCGAGCCCCGCCGCCGCTAGATCACGCGCAATCCCGCGCACGCCCGTACAATCCGGCCGGTTCGGCGTCAGCTTCACCTCGAACACAGGGTCATTGAGCCCCGCCACGTCGATGTACCGGCTACCCACCTTGTCCGCCAACGCAGCATCCAGTTCGAGGATCCCGGTGCTCTCGTCCGAAAGCTCAAGTTCGGCCGCCGAACACATCATCCCGTTCGACACAACGCCGCGAACCGGCTTCTTCTCCAGCGTGATCTTGGAACCCGGAATGTACGTGCCGAGCGGCGCGAACACCGAAACCAGGCCCACCCGCGCGTTGGGCGCTCCGCAGACCACCTCCATCAGCGGCTGGCCCTTCGCGATCTCCACCTGCACGACCTGAAGCTTGTCAGCATTGGGATGCTTCTTTGCTTCGACGATCCGCGCCACCGTAAAGGCGCCGAGCTTCGCGCCCGGGTCTTCGACGCCCTCGACTTCCAGCCCAATGGCCGAAAGCTTGGTCGCGATCTCTTCGACCGTCGCCGTCGTCTTCAGATGCTCTTTCAGCCAAGACAGCGTGAATTTCATGGGATGATCCGTTCAGCGGGACTTCTTGGCGTTGATCGCCATGATGTAGACGAGCACCCACAGCAGTGCGGGCGCGAGCGTGAAAGCAAAGCCGGAGACGAAGCTCTGACCGAGCCGTTCGGCAAGTGAGCACGGTGACGTCGAACCATCGAGCCCGTAGCAATTTCCGTCATAAATCGCAGCGTCGTATGCGAGCGGCAGCAGCATCAGCGCCGCGACGCCAAGCGCGCCGACAATCTGCTGCTGCCCCAGCGGCCGCGTGCCCATGACAGAGCCGAGCCCGAATGCCACGAGCAGCGCGACCGTCATGATGATCAGCGGAATGGCGAGTGCCATCAGTCACTCCCCAGCGTCACGACGACAGCCCGCCGCCGAGTGTAGGCTGGTCGAGCAACGAAAATCCGTAATGGCGCAGCCAGCGCAAGTCCGCCGAGAAGAACGCGCGCAGATCGGGCATGCCGTATTTCAGCATCGCGATGCGGTCGAGGCCCATGCCGAAGGCGAAGCCCTGATACTTGTCGGGATCGAGCCCGCAGTTCGCAAGCACGTTCGGATGCACCATGCCGCAGCCGAGGATCTCCAGCCACTGTGCCGGGCTTGCCGATCGCGGCGGCGCCGATGTCGACCTCGATCGACGGCTCGGTGAACGGGAAGTGCGACGCGCGGAAGCGCATCTTGACGTCATCGACCTCGAAGAACGCCTTGCAGAATTCCTCCAGCATCCATTTGAGGTGGCCCATGTGGGTCGTCTCGTCGATGACGAGGCCTTCGATCTGGTGGAACATCGGCGTGTGCGTCTGGTCGCTGTCGCAGCGGTAGACGCGGCCGGGCGCGATGATGCGGATCGGCGGCTTCTGCGTCAGCATCGTGCGGATCTGCACCGGGCTCGTGTGCGTGCGCAGCAGCAGCCGCGAGCCGTCCGGGCTTCGGGTTGAAGTAGAACGTGTCGTGCTCCTGCCGCGCGGGATGCTCGGCCGGGATGTTCAGCTTGGTGAAGTTGAGATCGTCGGTCTCGATGTCGGGACCTTCGGCGACCGCGAAACCCATATCGGCGAAGATCTCGGTGCACTTCGTCGAACACCTGGCTGACCGGATGGATGCGGCCCTGCGCTCTCGGCACCAGGCGCGCACCGGCAGCGTCACGTCCGCACGCTCGCTGGCGAGCCGCTCGTCGAAGCGCCGCAGCCTCGAGCGTCGCCTTGCGCGCCTCGAGCGCCTCGGAGACTTTGGTCTTCAGCGCGTTGACGGTCGCGCCGAACGTCTTGCGCTCCTCCGGCGGCAGCTTGCCGAGCTGCGCCATCAGATCGGAAATGCGGCCCTTCTTGCCGAGGGCCGACGCGCACGGCCTCGAGCGCCGCCGAGATCGCCGGCGCTCGGCGATGTCCTGCAGCACGTCGGCTTCGAGGCGGGCGAGGTCTGAGCCGATGACATGCGCGACGACCTCCGGAAGGGGCGGTGTGCTTGTCGTCCCAACTCGCGGATCTGGCTCGAGGCGCCGCGCGAGAAGCACGGCGAACGCGGCCCCGCAGGGCACGACGATCGTGTTCGAGCACGATAACCCGGGGCGACTCAGCCCCGGTGTCAATGACGTGGCCGCTTGAGCGCGAGCGCTAGGCGGCCTTCGGCAGCGCGGCCTGCGCCTGATCGACGAGCGCCTTGAACGCCGCGGCATCCTTGACGGCGATGTCGGCCAGCACCTTGCGGTCGACTTCGATGCCGGCCTTCGTCAGCCCGTCGATAAAGCGGCCGTAGGTCATGCCGTGCTCGCGGGCGGCGGCGTTGATGCGCTGGATCCACAGCGCGCGGAACGTGCGCTTCTTGCTCTTGCGGTCGCGGAAAGTGTACTGCAGCGCCTTTTCGACGGCCTGCTTGGCGACGCGGATGGTGTTCTTGCGACGGCCGTAATAGCCCTTCGCGGCCTTCAGTACTTTCTTGTGCTTGGCGTGGGCGGTAACGCCGCGTTTGACGCGTGCCATGGGTGTGCTCCGTTTCGATCGGTGTGTGGGGCTCAGCCGGCCTTCATGATGAGAAGGCTCGGAAATCCTCAGCGGTTGTAGGGCATGTACTTCTTGACGATGCCGGCGTCCGAGTCGTTCAGCACCATGGTGCCGCGCGCCTTCTGGACGAACTTGGCTGTCCGCTTGATCATGCCGTGCCGCTTGCCCGCGCAGCCGCCTTCACCTTGCCGGTCGCCGTGAACCTGAAACGCTTCTTGGCACCACTCTTGGTCTTCATCTTGGGCATTTGGCTTTCCTTTCTTAGGTGCCGGCATAAAGCCGGCGGGCAGCGATCGGTCCGAGGCGTGGCCTCGAGGCGCGCTGCCGTTCTCGTTGGTTGAAGCATGAAAGCCGCCACGGCATGCCCTGCCGGACGGCTCCGGGCGGCGTTATACGGGCAGCCCGCACATGATGCAACAGCCCTCTGCGACGGCCGATGTCGTCGGGAGGCAGTGGGTCGGTTGCCTGTGCGACCGAACCTCGTAGCGGCAGTGCTGACCGCTGTCGCCTGCCCGTCGCCTATGGCGAATGAAGGTGATCCATGAAGACGCCGCTGTAACTGGCAATCCCAGCCAGGAAACTATCAAGTTTTATAGACACCGGCACGCGCGATATGTTTGAAATGAACAGATTGCTCCATCAATCCTGAATCGAAAAAAGCACGTCATCTCGAACATTTGTTGCGGTTGCCTATGGGCTTCGACCTTGCGCTCGCAGCCCCATCGGGTCATATAGACGCTATCGAACACGCCTTGGCTTACTCTGCGACAGCTCTACCGAGTCTGACACTAGACGTCTCCAACGCGCGATTTGATGGCCCCCGAGGTCGTCGCTTCGGGGTAATTTACCTATGCTTTGGAGGCATATCGATGTCGACTGGTACCGTGAAGTGGTTCAACGGGCAGAAGGGCTACGGCTTCATTCAGCCGGACGAAGGTGGGAACGACGTGTTCGTTCACATTTCGGCCGTCGAGCGCGCCGGCCTTTCGTCCTTGCGTGAAGGTCAGAAGATTTCCTTCGAGACCGAGCGCGGCCGCAACGGCAAGATCGCTGCGATCAACCTGCGTCCGCTCTGATAAGAGTGGTCGCCGCACGAGCAGTGCGTGGGGAGCAGAGCCAATCTGCTCCCCATTTAATTATGCGAAACGCCAACGCGGCGACGCGCCAAGTTCAAGGGGATACATGGCAAAAGAAGAAATGCTCGAGTTCGAGGGCGTGGTGGTGGAGGTGCTCCCCGACGCCCGCTGCCGCGTGAAGCTCGACAACGGTCACGAGGTCATTGCTTACACCTCCGGCCGCATGAAGAAGAATCGGATCCGGATACTTGCCGGAGACAAGGTCACGATCGAGATGACGCCCTATGATCTCACGAAGGGTCGCATCAACTTCCGCCACAAGGATACGCGCGGCGGCCCTCCGCCCGGCGCGGGTGGTCCTCCCGGTGGCGGCCAGCAGCGCCGTCGTTAGAACGCTTTCACGACAGCAGACTGAGTGAAACGGGGCCGGCAGCGAGATGCTCCGGCCCGTTTTGTTTCTAAAACACGCGGTGTGGAAAATACCGCGAGACCAGCTCGTCGAAACGGCCTGACGCGCGCACTTTATGCAAAGCCGCATTGAGCAGCGCCTTGATCTGCGGATCGCTCTGAGGCACCGCGATAGCTAGGCCATCGCCAAAAAACCGCGGCTCGAAGTATGGCCCGCCGCGCAACTCGCAACACCGGCGAGACAAGGTCCCGTTAATCCAGAAAGCCAGCCCGACGCCGTCGTCAAAAACGTAGTCGACCTTGCCTTGCAATAGAGCGTCCCGCGCCAACTCTGCGGTCTCGAAGATCTGGATCCGGCTGTCACGGAAGAACGTCTTCAAGAAAGCTTCGTGGGGAGTGCCGCGGGCGACAGCGATAGAGCGTCCATCGAGTGCCTCCGGCGCGATATCCACCTTCTCTGCTTCAATTTTCGTTGCAAAGCGTCCCGGCGTATAGAAGTACCGCTCGGTGAACGCCACCTGGCGCAGCGCGTCCGGCAACACCGTGTGCCCAGCAATCACAGCGTCCGCCTCTCCGCGCTTCAGGGCGACCAACAGTTCGTCCCATGGCCGCACACGGATGTCGCAAGCTGCCCCAATTTCATTACAAAGCGCGCGCGCGAGATCGACATTGAAGCCACTGAGCACGCCGTCGTCGTCAAGATAGTTGAACGGCGGGAAATCTCCTTCCGTCAGAAACCGCACCACCACCCGCCTTGGCTGCTCGCTCGCCTGCGGCTCCTGCGCCAATGATGCTCCGTAGAAGAAGCCAAAAAACGGAAGCGCGGCCGCGACACATGCCACGAAGCGGAGCACCGCAGCGATCGATTGAAACCGGTAGGACCTAAAGGGCGGCATCGCGGGTTCCGGCTGTTCAGTTCTTAATCTCTGCCGTAGTCTGATAATCGTTGGTGTCCGAACCACGGCTGCCGACTTGTCGTGCGAGTACGCCGCCGTGTCAAATCCCTCTCAACTGAGACAGCTGACATCACCGGGAACGCGGCGCCTCGGTCAGGTTCCTCCGCTCACACAAGCCGGCTTCGTTGATCCACATTGGGCTGAGGCACTGAAGCTTCAGCATCCGCGCCTGTCGGCTGCTGCGCCGTTGGCGCTCTGGCAAAAGTTGGCATTGCTCGCCGTGTCGATCGTCGTCGCGGCGGGATTATGGACAAGTCCGGACATCACCGCCGCCGCGATCATGACTCTGCTCACGCCCGCATTCCTGTGCATCGCGGTCATGCGGGCCTTTGCAATCTGTCAGGTGTTGAACGCACCCTCGCTGCCAGCCCCTGTGCTGCCGCCCGTCGAGTCGGATTTCGACTGGCCAGTGTACTCGATCCTGATTCCACTTTACCGCGAAGCCAACATGGCGGCGTCGATTGTGTCAGCCCTTGAGCGCCTCGATTGGCCCACCGACAAACGCGACATACTCTTCATCACTGAAGCCGATGACACCGAAACACGGATCGCCCTTCAGGCTGAAATCCACGGCCGCGCGGGGATGCGGGTTGTGGCCGTTCCGCCGGGTTCACCCCGCACAAAGCCGCGCGCGCTGATGTATGCCCTGCCGCTGGCAACCGGCGCTTTTGTCGTCGTCTACGACGCCGAAGACGACCCCGAGCTCAATCAATTGTTGGAGGCTTACGTCCGTTTCGCGGAAGCCGGTCCGGACCTCGGCTGCCTGCAAGCCCGTCTGAATATCTACAATGCCAACAAGAGTTGGACGACGCGCCAGTTCACGCTGGAATACACGGCGTTGTTCGATGCCATCCTGCCGGTGATCGAGCGCCTGTCGCTGCCCGTCCCTCTCGGCGGAACGTCGAATCATTTTCGTCGCGAAGTATTGGAGGATTCCGGCGGTTGGGATCCCTACAACGTGACGGAAGACGCCGACTTGGGCATCCGCCTCGCACGTCAGGGGTGGCGCGTCGAAATGCTGAACTCCACCACTTGGGAAGAAGCCCCGCCCACCAACGCAATTTGGCTCGGTCAGCGCACCCGCTGGCTCAAAGGCTGGATGCAGACGTCGCTGGTGCATCTACGCGAACCAGTTCGCCTGTTGTCCGATCTCGGCCTCCGCGGCTTCATCGGCTTCAACGTGCTCATGGGCGGCGTTATCATATCCGCGCTCGTGCACCCACTCGTCTACGCCTATGCGCTCTGGAAACTCTCGACCGGCGATCTATCGCTCTGGCCGCCGCAAGGCTGGCAAGCCGTCATCTGGTGGTTCGGTGTCGGGAACCTGGTGTTTGCCTACACCGTCGGTATTGCCCTTGCGTTCCTCACCGGTTGGAGGCGCCACGGAGGGCGGCTCGCCGTCCGAGCCGTGCTCATGCCGCTGTACTGGATGATGATCTCCGCCGCCGCCTACCGCGCGATCGTCGATCTGATCCGCTCACCCTTCCACTGGCGCAAAACCGAACACGCCCCGCGCTCCGTGGAAAATTAAAGGAGCGCGTCGAATCGTCGGAGAGACATCCGCACGACATCGGGCCGCAGGCCCGCGGGAGCAAAGCGACCCGGCGCAAGCGCCGCCCCGTCGGAGCGCCATTGGCGCGTGAGACACAATCATGGAGCGGGCGAAGGGAATCGAACCCTCGTATGCAGCTTGGGAAGCTGCCGTTCTACCATTGAACTACGCCCGCGACGTCCTCTCGTTACCATAGCCCCGTTGTCCGGAACAAGGCGTCCCGTCTGAACTGATCATATGAAACCTGTTTCGCGCGGCATCGTAGGGTCTTGAGTGGCTGGACGCGCACGTCGCAATGTGGCCGCCATGGACCAGGGTGAGAACGCGTGACGGAACTCAAAACCATTATAAGCGTCGAGCCCGTGGCGAAGTTCATGAACCCGGATCGCACTGCGAAGGGCGAGCCCCGGGCTACTGTCGCCCTGAAGCGGCTTGAAACGCTCTGGATCAACACCGGCACACTCTGCAACATTACCTGCCGCAACTGCTATATCGAGTCGAGCCCCACCAATGACCGGCTCTCCTACATCTCCGCAGCGGAAGTATTGGCGTTCCTCACCGAAGCACGCGCGCTCGGCACGCGCGAGATTGGTTTCACCGGCGGCGAGCCGTTTCTCAATCCCGAGTTCGAATTCATGGTGACTCAAGCCCTGGAGTTGGGCTTCGAGGTTCTCGTGTTGACGAATGCCATGGCCCCCATGCAGCGGCCTGCCGTGAAGTTCTGGTTGGCAAAGCTTCACGATCGATTTCCAGGCAAGCTCACGCTGCGCGTCAGCCTCGACCACTACACCGCAGCGCTGCACGACGAAGAACGCGGAGCAGGCTCATTTACGAGAGCGTTGGAAGGAACCGACTGGCTGGCGTCCAACGGCTTCCAAATCGCAGTCGCCGGACGCATGTGCTGGGGGGAAAACCACGATGCGGCCATCGCAGGTTATGCGGCGCTTTTCGCCGAACGCGGCTGGCAACTCAACGCCACCTCTACCCGCGATCTCGTCCTCTTCCCCGAGATGGATGCCTCAGCCGACGTACCCGAGATTACTCCGGGCTGCTGGAGCATCTTGAATGTCAGTCCTGCTTCGATGATGTGTGCCTCCTCGCGGATGGTTGTGAAACGCAGAGGCGCCGCAGCCCCCACGGTTCTGCCGTGCACGCTGCTCCCCTACGACACGCGATTTGAAATGGGTGCCACACTCGCCGATGCCGCGCGCGCGGACGGCGGCGTGTTCGACAGGGGCGCGGTCAAGCTCGCTCACCCGCACTGCTCACGCTTCTGCGTGCTCGGCGGCGGCAGCTGTTCCTGACAAAAAGCCCCGGAGCGTCACCACTTCGGGGCTTATCGTCACCATAGCTTTGTGCCGTTCGATTCGGTTACGTCTTCGCCACCAGCGCGTCCCGAATTTCCTTCAGATAAATCTCAGTGGGCGTCGGCGGCGGGGGCGCGGCGGCGGGCGCTGGCTTCTTCAGTTTGTTCATCGTCTTCACCAATAGAAAGATCGCGAACGCGGTGATGATGAACTTGATCACGGCGTTGAGGAACACTCCGTACCTGATCCCAACGCCGTCTCCGGTAGGCGTCGGCAGCGTTACGGCGAGCGTCGAGAAGTCCACCCCAGCCATCAGGTATCCGATCGGCGGCATGATGATGTTGTCGACGAGCGACGAAACAATCGGCGCGAAGGACGCACCCATGATGACGCCGACCGCGAGATCGACCACGTTGCCCCTCATCGCAAATTCGCGGAATTCCTGAATCACGCTCATTATGTCTTCCCCATTGCTGTGTTGCCTGCAGCTGCAGCACCGTATCGGCCGCTGAGCTACCGCGCGTCCCGTCCAAAACGGCGATTCGCTGACGGGAACGATAGGCAACCTGAACACCGGGGACAATCCGGTCGCCGAGTTCGTTGAGCACGGAGGAGGAATATGTTTCGGATCGGTGCAGCAAAACCGGATTAGAGTTCGTCAGTCGGTCGCCGACAAACAAAAGACGGAAACCTGCAGACAGTGTACCGCTGCCGGACAGGGCCCTGGGGGCGGGTGCTGAGTTTAAGGGGCAGCAATGGGGAGACGAGCCGCATGATCGAGCGCAAGGAACGCAAACCCTACTGGCGCCACACGAAATGGCAGATGCTGGCCAGCCTCGCGCCCTTCTTCGCCGTGATCATCATCCTGCCTCTTTACGCCGATCGGTTAAACTCGAACAAGTTTCTCGGCTTTCCTTTGGGGTATTTCCTTGCCGCCCATGGCCTCGTACTGATCGCCGTGATCACCGTCGCAAGCTTCGTCCGTCAGCAGGATGCCATCGACCACTGGCACGGCGCTCACGAGGATAACTGACAAGGATGGCGATCCTATCCCCGTCGCGCGCGGTAAATCCTCGGCTCGGCTCATACTTCGGCATCTTCCTCAGCGGATTCGCCGCCATAGCGTTGACCAGCCTCATCCTGCAGGGGCTCGGCGTCGAACTGTCGATACTAAGCCTCGCCATGCTGCTCGGGCCGATCGCGCTTTACGCTGGCATCGGCATCGCGACCCACGCCTCGGATCCCCTGGACTTCTTCGCTGCCGGTCGTCGCGTTCCCGCCTTTTTCAATGGTCTTGTCCTCGCGATGTCGGCGTTTGGCGCCACCGGTCTTGTCGCACTCACTGGCCTGTTCTTCCTGATCGGCTACGACGCCCTCTTTATCGGGATCGGAGCGCTGGGCGGCTTCGTCGTCATGGCTGTCCTGCTTGCGCCATTCCTGCGCAAGTTCGGCGCCTTCACCATTCCGAGTTATCTTGGCCGTCGTTTCGATAGCCGGCCGCTCCGGCTGGCCACCGCGCTGGTCGTCGCAATCCCAATCATCATGATCCTCTCGGCCGAGCTCCGCTTTGCCGCCGAAGCCACCGTCGTGTTGACCGGCTGGAGCCATGGCCAAGCGTTTCTTGTATTGTATCTCGTTCTATTGGTCACACTCGTGCCCGGCGGCATGCGATCAATGACGTGGACGGGCGTGGCCCAAAGCCTCGCCGCCTTCTTTGCAGTGATGGTCCCGGTCATCATCGTCGCCGCCATTGTGACCACCATGCCCGTGCCGCAGCTGACGCATGGCCCCGTGCTGCGCGCCATCGGCCGAAACGAGGCTATTCAGGGACTGCCGATCATCCTGCCGCCAAGCATGGCCTTCGATTTGCCTGGTCCTGAACTGCAACCAATTTTGAAGCGATTTGCCGACCCCTTCGGCGCAGTCGGCCCCGCCGCGTTCGTCCTTGGCACACTCTCGATGATCGCGGGTGTCGCCTCCGCCCCCTGGCTGCTCCCGCGCCTTGCCGCCGCTCCCGGCGTCTACGAAGCCCGCAAAACCCTCGGCTGGGCCACCTTCATCTTTGGCTTTGCGATGCTCACAGCCGCCTCGGTGGCTGTCTTCATGCGCGACTACCTGATGGATCTGATCGTCACCCCGGGTCCGGCCGTTGTGCCGCCCTGGCTTGCCGAGCTTGCCAAGCGTGGTTTTGCGAGCATCACCGAAACCGGAACTCAGTTCACCGCATCGAGCATCAGTTTCGCCCGGGATAGCGTCTTGCTGAGCCTTCCCGTTGCCGCTCAACTGCCGCCAATGCTGCTCGATCTGTCGCTCGCGGCCATCATCGCCGGAGCCCTGGTCGCTGCCGGCGCCGCCACCACAGCCCTCGGCCACATCCTGTCCGAAGACATCCTATTCGGCAGCACTTGGGATGCACCCCATGGACCTGCCCGTATCCACGCCGGGCGCGGCGGCATTGCTGTCGCAGCGGCAGCCGGCGTGCTCGCTGCCGCCTATGTGACGACAGACCCGCTCCGCGTAGTCTTATGCGCTTTGGCGCTTTGCGGATCGGCTCTATTCCCCGTTCTGGTGCTTTCGATCTGGTGGAAGCGGATGAACGCATTTGGCGCTATGGCAGGCATGCTAACCGGCTTCCTGGTGGCTCTTTTGACCATTGCCGGCGGGCAGGGCGAAAGCGCGGCAATACCCAGTGCTTTGGCGGCAATCATTGGCATTCCCGCCGCCGTTGCAGCGATATTTGCCGTCTCGCTCGCAACGCCCTCACCCACCCGTCATGTTCTGCAAATTGTGCGCGACATTCGCGTTCCCGGCGGTGAGATTCTCTACGATCGCGAAATGCGGACGCAGCGCCTCAAGAAGCAACGGCAACTCAGCTGAGATCTCTCCCAATTGCCTCGGTTTTCCAGTAGCGTCGCTGGAGCGAACCTCCTACTGAGGTCGTGATGGTCGCGCCTTGCGTTGCTGACGCAAGGCGGACGTCACGCATTCACACGATGGAGCGGCACGGCTCTTGCGCCGGCTACCGGATGGTCCAATCGATGACGAGCGATGGTTGCAGGGTTTGGCGCGGGGAGGCCCACCTTCCATGATGCCGATCACGTCTGGGGCGCCGGTCCGCACGGCAGGCCAGAAGCCGCGCATTCTTGTCGCTGACAAAAACCCCGTCGTTCGCACCGGGCTAGCCGAACTGATTGCGCGGGACGGCCGCTTTGACATTGTCACGACCGTTGCCAGCGGGGGTGCCTTCATTGCGGCGTGCATGGAGAGTCCGGTCGATATCGGTCTCATTGGCTGGTCGCTGCCCGACATGACTGGTGGCGACGTGCTTGAAGTCTTGAAGCGCCGTCAGATCGGTACCCGGGTCATTATCTACACTGGTGAGGCCATATCCGACGTTCTCCGCCAAACGATCAAGTCAGGCGCCTGGGGTTTTATTTCCAAGAGCGATGAGCCGCCGGTACTGCTCGACACGATTTCGTGGGTGGCGCGCGGCCGTCTCTGCTTCCCGTATGTCGACCTCGAAACACTGTCGCAAGATCCACTTGAAATGCTGACCTCGCGCGAACGAGAACTGCTCGCAGCGCTCGCAAATGGATGGTCAAATCTTCAGATTGCGTCGCGCATCGGCATTTCACGCAATACGGTCAAGTATCACTTAAAAAATCTCTACGATAAGTTGGGTGTCAACAACCGGGCCATGGCCGTCGCGCTGTATATGTCCAAGACTTCGCGAACCTCGCTACAGGATTCCTTAGGGTAGGACGTTGGCTACCCGTTGAGGTGGCTTGAACCCACTCTTGTCCGATTTCAATCCCACCCATTTGAGCCGCAAATCTCTCCGCGCGGGTATTGTGACGCCCTAAGCAATCGTGAATGTTGCGCCCGACCAGCCGATGGTATTGGAGGGAGCCCTGACCGGGCGTCCGCAAGATCGCCCCGGCCCGGCAGAATTCATCAACTGCAGCGAATGCCGCGCCTGAAAGCGTCCCTAAAGAGGCGCTGGACTTCGCGACGCCGCCGCGAGTTCCGAACGATCGACTGGAGGAAACATCATGTCCGTCACGCCGCATCTTTTCATTCCCGGCCCAACCACTATTCCCGACGAAGTCCGCATGGCCATGAACGTGCCCATGATCGACATGCGTTCGGCCGAGTATCCGAAGCTGACGCTTCCGATCTTCGAAGACCTGAAGAAGGTCTTCAAGATGAAGGACGGCCGGGTGTTCATCTTCCCGTCGTCGGGCACGGGCGCTTGGGAATCGGCAATTCAGAACACGCTGAAGCCGGGCGACAAGGTTCTCATGAGCCGCTTCGGTCAATTCTCACTACTCTGGGTCGACATGGCCGAGCGTCTCGGTCTCAAGGTGGAGCTCTGCGACGAAGAGTGGGGCACGGGCGTTCCGCTCGAGAAGTATGCCGACATCCTGGCCAAGGATAAGGCTCACGAGATCAAAGCCGTCTTCGCCACGCACAACGAAACGGCAACCGGCGTCACCTCCGACATCGCCGGCGTCCGCAAGGCGCTCGATGCCGCCAAGCACCCCGCACTGCTGTTTGTCGACAGCGTCTCCGGTCTCGGCTCGCTCGACATGCGCATGGGCGAGTGGGGCGTCGATTGCTGCGTCTCCGGTTCGCAGAAGGGCTTCATGCTCCCGACCGGCCTCGGCATTCTCGGCGTTAGCCAAAAGGCCCTCGACGCCAATAAGGCGAACGGCGGCATGGCGCGTTGCTTCTTCGCCTGGGAAGACCACATCAAGACCAACGACCTCGGCTATTTCCCTTACACGCCGGCGACCCAGCTCCTCCAGGGCCTGCGTTGCTCGCTCGACTTGATCTTCGCGGAAGGCCTCGAGAATGTCTTCGCCCGTCATCACCGCCTCGCCAACGGCGTGCGTGCAGCGGTCGACGCATGGGGCTTGAAGCTGTGCGCCAAGGAACCGAAGTGGCATTCCGACACCGTGTCGGCCATCCTCGCTCCGGAAGGCATCGACAGCGCCCAGATCGTTAAGACCGCCTACTACCGTTACAACACCTCCCTCGGCGTCGGCCTCAACAAAGTCGCCGGCCGCGTCTTCCGCATCGGTCACCTCGGTGCCCTCGACGAGTTCATGATCGGTGGCGTGCTGTTTGCCGTCGAAATGACTCTGAAGGATTGCGGCGTTCCGGTGAAGTTCGGTTCGGGCACGGGTGCCGCGGCCGAGTACTTCAACAAGACCGCGACGAAGGCCGCTGAATTGCCGAAGGCAAAGGCTGCTTGATTGATACCGGCGGCGACCTGTGAAGGGCGCCGCCGATCTTTTTCTTGAGGCTGCCCCAACGACCCGGTCCACCGGATCGAGTCATGGGGCTCGCCTCGTGACCGTTCGAAACTTCGCTAGACAACAAGGAAACGTCCGATGAGCTTTACCCTCTATCCGCTCAAGAAGCAGCGCCTGCAGCGCTCTGAGCTCGCCGTGCCTGGCTCCAACCCGACCATGATCGAGAAGGCGCTCGTCAGCGCCGCCGACTACGTTTTCCTTGACTGCGAAGATGCCGTCGCTCCGCCGGACAAGGAGCAGGCACGCAAGAACATCATCCAGGCTCTCAACGACCTTGACTGGAAGGGCCATGGCAAAACGGTTTCCGTCCGCATCAACGGCCTCGACACGCACTACTGCTATCGCGACGTCGTCGACATCGTCGAGCAGGCCGGCGCCAAGCTTGACACCATCCTGATCCCGAAGGTTGGCGTTCCCGCCGACGTCTATGCGATCGAAACGATCGTCAGCCAGATCGAGGAAGCCAAGAAGCTTCCCCACAAGATCGGCACCGAAGCACTCATTGAAACCCCACTTGGCATGGCCAACGTCGAAGCCATTGCTTCGGCCAACAGCCGCCTTGAAGCCATGCACTTCGGCGTCGCCGACTACGCAGCCTTCAACAAGGCCCGCACCGTCGTCATCGGCGGCCTGAACCCCGACTATCCCGGCGACCAGTGGCACTTCGCGATCTCGCGCATGACGGTTGCTTGCCGCGCTTACGGTCTGCGTCCGATCGACGGCCCGTTCGGCGACTTCTCCGATCCCGCCGGTTACACGGCCGGTGCCAAGCGCGCTGCCGCTCTCGGCGTCGAAGGCAAGTGGGCGATCCATCCCACGCAGATCGAACTCGCCAACGCCGTGTTCTCGCCGACGGCCGCCGAAGTCGAAAAGGCCAAGCGCATCATTGCCGCGCTCAAGGAAGCTGAAGCCCAGGGTAAGGGCGCTGCCTCTCTTGACGGCAAGATGATCGACGCCGCCTCTGAGAAGATGGCAACGAACATTCTCGTCGTCGCCGACAAGATTGCTGCGAGCGCAGCAAAGTAATTGCCACGAACGGCTGAATTCGATCCAGGAGGTCCGAAAAAATGGACATTCACGAATACCAGGCCAAGGAACTGCTCTCCAGGTTCGGCGTGGCCGTCCCCCGTGGCGGCCTCGCCTACAGCCCCGAACAAGCCGTCTATCGTGCAAACGAGATTGGCGGCTCGAAGTGGGCGGTAAAAGCGCAGATCCATTCCGGTGCCCGCGGTAAGGCCGGCGGCATCAAGCTCTGCCGTTCGGACAACGAAATCGAGGAAGCAGCTGAATCGCTCCTCGGCAAGCGCCTGGTAACGGTGCAGACGGGCCCCACGGGCAAGCTCGTTTCGCGCCTTTACATCGAAGAAGCGACCGACATCGACAAGGAGATCTATCTCTCATTTGTTATGGACCGCGCGGCGGAACGCATCGTGGTTGTCGCTTCGGCGGCGGGCGGCATGGATATCGAAGAGATTTCCCACAGCCGTCCCGACACACTCATCAAGGTGCAGGTCGACCCCGCGGTCGGAATGCAGGGCTTCCAGGCCCGTGAGGTCGCGTTCGGTCTTGGCATTGAACCTGACCTCATCGCCAAGATGGAGCGCACGATCCTCGGCGCCTACCGCGCCTTCCGTGACCTCGACGCGACGATGGTTGAGATCAATCCGCTTGTCATCACCAAGCAGAAGAATGTCGTCGCGCTCGATGCCAAGATGAGTTTCGACGAGAACGCGCTCTTCCGCCGTCCGCACATCGCGGAGTTGCGCGACAAGAGCCAGGAAGACCCCCGCGAAACCTACGCGTCCGACCGCGGCCTCGCCTATGTTGGTCTTGATGGCGATATTGGCTGCATCGTCAACGGCGCAGGCCTCGCGATGGCCACGCTCGACATGATCAAGTTGGCCGGCGGCGAACCTGCGAACTTCCTCGACATCGGCGGCGGCGCAAGTCCCGAACGCGTGACGAAGTCGTTCAAAGCCGTCTTGCGCGACAAGAACGTGAAGGCAATCCTGGTCAACGTCTTCGCCGGCATCAACCGCTGCGACTGGGTTGCAAAGGGTGTTGTCGACGCGGTCAAGGAACTTGAGATCAAGATGCCGATTGTCGTTCGACTCGCCGGAACCAACGTCGAGGAGGGTCGTCGCATCATCGATACGAGCGGGCTCACGGTCATCAGCGCCGAATCGTTGGCGGATGCAGCAGCGAAAGCCGTCGCCGCCGTCAAGTCCGCGGCTTGAGGGGATAAGGAGTAGGTCTCATGGCGATCTTCATCAACGAGAACACCCCGATCCTGATCCAGGGCTTCACCGGACGCATCGGCACGTTTCACGCGCAGGAAATGATCGATTACGGCTCCAACGTTGTTGGTGGCGTAACGCCGGGTAAGGGCGGCTCTACGCATCTTGGCCGTCCAGTGTTCAACACCGTCAAAGGCGCGGTGCAGGAAACTGGCGCGGAAGCGTCCATCGTCTTTGTGCCGCCTCCGTTTGCGGCTGACGCGATCATGGAAGCTGCCGACGCCGGCATCAAGTACTGCGTCTGCATCACCGACGGCATCCCTGCGCAAGACATGATCCGCGTGAAGCGCTACATGCGTCGCTACAAAAAAGAGCAGCGCATGATTCTGACCGGCCCAAACTGCGCCGGCACGATCTCGCCCGGCAAGGCCATGCTCGGCATCATGCCCGGCCATATCTATATGCCCGGCCGCGTGGGCATTGTTGGCCGCTCGGGCACGCTTGGCTACGAAGCCGCCGCCCAGCTCAAGGATCTTGGCATCGGCGTCTCGACATCGGTGGGCATCGGCGGTGATCCGATCAATGGCTCGTCGCATCGCGACATCCTCGAGCACTTCGAGAATGATCCCGAAACAGATGCGGTGCTCATGATCGGCGAAATTGGTGGACCGCAGGAAGCCGAAGCCGGTCAGTGGGCCCAGGCCAACATGAAGAAGCCGGTCGTTGCGTACATTGCAGGGCTTTCTGCACCGAAGGGCCGCCGGATGGGCCACGCGGGCGCCATCGTCTCTGCTTTTGGCGAGTCGGCTGCGGAGAAGGTGGAGATCTTGCAGAACTGCGGCATCACCATCGCCCCGACGCCATCCGAAATGGGCGCCACAATCGCCAAGGTTCTACAGGCCCGCAAGGCTGCCTGATAAGCTAGCGCTGGAAGTCGATTGCCGTCCGCGTTTCATTGCAAGTGCGGACGGCCCATAACAATGAGCAAGTATCCGGGCCACGGGCCGTCCGAGATCTTGCCGGTTCCAGGGTGGTGACTTTACCCTTGGCGTCGATGCCGGATCAGGCCCGTCCCCTTCTGGAGGAATGCCGCGTGGATACCATCAATCCGCAGATCTCGGTTCTCGACGAGTTCAAGCTGCGTGATGAACTGAAGGCGATGCGGGCCCAAATTCCCGACGCGCCGGGCCTCAACCCGATCGTCAACATCGGCTTCTATCTCTCTCGCAGCCTCGAGTCTGGCAAGATCAACTTCGAGGATCTGAAGGCGCTCGCCGGCCGTTTGATGGACCGCGCCTGTGTCCGCCGCGCCGAGCGCTTGCGCGAACAGATCGGCTACGTCGACAACCAAACGACGATCCGCGAGTTCTCGAACTTCGTTGCCAAGACCGTCGGTAACGATCCCGATGCCGACAAAGCTTTCGCCGCATTCCAGCAGCGCTGGGGCCGTGCGCGCAACGGCATCGTGTTCACCGCACATCCCACGTTCGGTCTCTCGGAAGCGCTGAGCCGTCGCATGGTTGAGATCGCGTCCGGCGAAGTCAAAGGCGATCCGGTCATCGGTCTTCCGCACCGCCCCGACACTCCGATCACGCTCGACTATGAGCACAAGGCTGTTCAGGTCTGCATCCACAATCTCCGCGACGCCTTTGAAGAACTACTGAACGGCTTCTACTCCGTCGCCGCCGCCGGATTCGGAGAACGCGCTTACAAGTTCCGGCCGAAGATTGCGACGATCGCCTCTTGGGTAGGCTACGACCTCGACGGCCGCACCGACATCAAGTGGACCCACTCCTTCGTCCTCAAGCTGCAGGAAAAAGTTGCAGCCCTCCATGATATCCGCACGCGCTTTATTGTCTTGAAGCACCGCCTGACCGACGACGTCGAAGCGCAGCGTATCGCTCGCCAGATCGTCGCCAAGCTGGATCTTGCGATCGCCTCGGCTCAAAAGCAGCTCGACAGCCTGAATGCTGCCATCAGCGGCAAAAACAGGCTGTCTGACGCCGCCAACATCATCACCGAGGCCGACGCCTATAATCTCACGTCCCCCGCGCCCGGTTCTGGCCCTCATCGACCAGCTCATCGAAGCCGTTCCGCAACCGCAATCGAAGCGTGAACTCGCCGCGCTAGCGAGCCTCTTCGATCAGACAGGAATGGGGACGTCGCACATTCATCTGCGCGTCAACGCCGTCCAGTTGAACAATGCCTTCCGCGCGTTTGTCCACGAACCCTGGACCCGCGATCTTACCGAACGCCAAGCTCTTGCCCGCATCGTGGAGATGATCCGCACCGCCGGCAAGGAGACGGTCAACTTCGAAACACTCGATCTGGAAACCGCCACCGCAATTCGGCAGTTTGCGCTCGCCGCACAGTTCCACAAGCACGTCGATCGCGACACACCGATCCGCTACCTCATCGCCGAATGCGAAAGCCCGGCGACGATGCTGATCGCACTTTTCTTCGCCAAGCTCTTTGGCATCGAGCACGTCGTCGACATCTCACCGCTGTTCGAAACGCCAGCGGCTCTCGAAACCGGCGCTCGCTTGATTGAGCGCCTGCTCGAAGAAGACGCTTACAAAAATTATGTCCGTGGCCGTAAGCGCATCTGCATCCAGACCGGCTTTTCCGATGCCGGCCGCTTCATCGGCCAGATCGCGGCGACGCTCTCCATCGAACGCCTCCATCAGGGTCTCGCCGAAGTGCTCGACGCGAAGGAACTTGGCGGCGCGGAGCTGCTCATTTATTCGACGCACGGCGAGTCGATGGGGCGCGGTACGCACCCCGGCCACATGTCCTCGCGCCTGCAGTACGTCTTTTCGCCCAATGCCCGCCGGCGATTTGCGGATGCGGGAATTCCTCTCAAACACGAGACCAGCTGGCAAGGCGGCGACGGCTATCTCTATTTCGCGACCAAGCCGCTCGCAATGCGTGCACTCGCGACCGTCATCGAGGACGGTGAAACGCCGGCACCAATCGAAGACGAGTTCTACGACGATACCAATCTTGCGCTCGACTTCCTCCTCCGCTTGCGGGCGTATCAGCAGGACCTCTTTGCCCATCCTGGCTACCGCGCTGTGCTTGGCGCCTTCGGCCCGAATTTGCTGTTCAAGACAGGATCGCGTCCCGTGAAGCGCCAGATGGAAGGCGCCTCCACCGCCGATCGTGGCGATCCGGCACGGATGCGCGCCATCCCCAACAACGCCATCCTCCAGCAGTTCGGCTATATCGCGAATGTGGTGGCGGGCCTCGGCGCCGCCGTCGGCTCCGAACGCGAGCGCTTCGTGGAAGTCTCCAAGTCGTCTGCTCGCTTGCGGCCCCTGATCGAAATGGTGGCCCGCGGCAAGCAGCTTTCAAGCCTGAACGCCATGGGGGCAAATGCAACCGTATTCGACCCGGGTTTCTGGGCCATGCGGGCGTCCTGGGGTCGCGAGCCGCACCTCACCGGCGCGTTCAAGAACCTGTCCACCTTCTTGCTTGATGACGAGCGCAACGCCGCAATCAACGGCCTCGTCCACGAACTTCGTCTCGACGCCATCGACCTGCACACTCTGCTGGAAGACATCGGCATCGACGGCGGCAAGATCCCCGACGAGAACCGCCTGGAACTCGACTTACTGCAGGCCATTCGCCTAGCCCTGATTATGCGGGTATTCATCCTGGCCGGCCAGCTCCCACGCTTCACGACCCGGGACGTCAGCCACGCCCAAATCGTCGCTTCGGCATTGACACTTGAGGTTCCCGAGGTCATCAACGTGATGCGACAGGCGTTCCCCAAACGCACGGGGACGGCCGAGGAGACGACAGCCTTCCGCGAAACGGCAACGTATCTGCCGAAGGGCATCGACGACTACGGCCGCATCGAAACAGAAATTCTGGAGCCGATGGAGCAGGCCTACGAGGCCATCCGCGAAATTGGCACCGGCATCTCGCACCACTTCGGCGCCTTTGGTTGACGAATGAGTTTCTGGGGAAGAGCGGCCGTCCGCTCGGGGGCGCCGTTGGCGCCCCTTCGCTTTTCCATCATCGACTGAGTGGTCGCAGATCACATGAGCCCAAGCATCCGCGGCAGTGTCAGCGACAGCCCGGGCCAGTAGGTCACGAGAACAAGAAACGCCAGCATCGATAAGAGCCACGGGAGAACCGCGCGTGACGTCTCTGTCAGACCGAGCTTGGCGATGCCGCTCGTTACATAGAGATTGAGGCCGACGGGCGGCGTGATCATCCCGATCTCCATGTTGACGACCATGATGATCCCGAAGTGGACCGGGTCGATCCCGAGCTTCGCCGCCACCGGAAATAGGATCGGCGCCATGATGAGGATGATCGAAGCAGGCTCCATGAAGGTGCCCGCCACGAGCAGCAGGATGTTCACGACGATCAGGAACGTTATCCAGTTGAAGCCTTGGGCAACGATCCAGTCAGCAATGGACTGCGGTATCTGCTCGTAGGTGAGGAGGAATGAAAACAGCATTGCGTTCGTGATGATGTAGAGCAGCATCGCGCTCATATTCGCAGCCGATAGCAGCACCTTCGGAACATCATTCCAGCCAATATCGCGATAGATGAACTTCGCGACGACAAACGCGTACACCGCGCTCAGGGCTGCTGCCTCCGTCGGTGTTACCAAGCCACCATAGATCCCACCTAGAACGACCGCGATCAACGCCAGGCCCCAGATACAATCGACGAATGCGTCGAACGCTTCGCCCCATGTTGCGCGTGCAGCGCGCGGGTAACCCTCGTTTTTGGCGATCCACCACGTGACCGAGCCAAGCACGATGGCCAGCAGCAAACCTGGCACGACACCGGCCATGAACAGATCATCGACCGAGGCCGCAGATATGCGCTCTCCGTTCGGACCGCGGGCGCTCATCCCAGCGGTGGCGAGTGCGTAGAGCACCATCACGATCGACGGTGGAATGAGGATTCCCAGAGTTCCTGACGACGCGATCACGCCGGCGCCAAATCGCGGGGGATAGCCCTGCGCCACCATGGCGGGCACGAGGATCGAGCCGATCGCGATGACGGTCGCGGGAGACGAACCGGACACGGCCGCAAAGATAGCGCATGCGAGAACAGATGAGATGCCGAGCCCGCCAGCCCAATGCCCCGTCATCGCGGTCGCAAAGCGGATCATCCGCTTGGCCACGCCTCCGTGCGTAAGGAACGCGCCCGCGAGGATGAAAAAGGGCACCGCCATAATCTCGAACTTTTCCATGCCCGTGAAAAGTTTCAGCGCCACGGCATCGAGGGGAACCTCGGTGATCGTGAACAGCACCGTCAACACCGTCAATCCAAGCGCGATAGAAACGGGGGTTCCGGTGAGCAGCAGCGCGATGAGCAAGCCAAAGATCAAGAATGAGGTCACGAACGAACCTCATCTGTCATGACTTCGCTTGCTGGATCGTGATGAGGTAATTCACCGGTTTTGGAAAAGTGCGCGGCGACCTGCAGAAATCGGAAGCTCATGAGAAACGAGCCAAGTGGCAGGCACAGATAAACGAACCACATCGGCGCTTCGAGAACCGCAGAAACCTGTCCCGAATGAAACAAGTGCGCAACGAGACGCGCGCCGAGCCACCCGACGAATGCAGTGAAGAGAGCTCCACAGAACAGCCCGAATAAAACAAGCCGGTGCCGCCACTCCGGCCTCAGCCGGTTGACCAGAATGTCGACGCCGACGTGGATGCCGGTGCGCACGCCATAAGCTGCGCCGAACTTCGCCATCCACACGAAAAGATAGATGCACAGCTCCTGCGCCCACGTGAGCCGAATCGAGAGAAGCCAGAAATAGATCGTGCGCAACGTCGCAGACAGCCCCGGATAACCCGCGTCGCGCGCCCAGACGACAAAGCCACCCAAATGCGACAGCGAGTAGCGATGCACCACCGCTACGAAGATCACCAAAGTCGCAAGCCCCATGAGCGTCGCGATGAGGTTTTCCTCCAGCCGGTCGAGCCAACGCAGGCCGGGTCCCGATGTCATGACTTGGGCCTCGCCAACTCGGCTTCGATACGGCGCAGCAGATCCGCGCCAACGCGGTCGGCCATGCGCGCACGCACAGGCAACAGGGCCGCCTCCCAAGCCGCAAGCTCTTCGGCATCAGGCTCATGAAAGACAGTTTTCCCGCTCGTGATCATCGCTGCGAGCGCTTCGTTGTTTTCCCTTTCCGCTTCGGCATTGGCGAACGGCGTGGCTTCGCGCACAGCGCGCTGGAGCGCTTCGCGGATATCCAGCGGCAGGCGATTCCAGAAATCGCGATTGACGATGAGCGCGTATCCGAGAAAGCCGTGATTGGTGAGCGTCGCATGTCGCTGCACCTCAAACATTTTCTGATTGTAGAAATTGGACATTGGGTTTTCCGTGCCGTCCACCACGCCCGACGACAACGCCTGATAGGCCTCTGAGAACGCCAGCACCTGCGGTAGCGCGCCGAGCGCCGTCATCTGTTCTTCAATGACGCGCGACGACTGAATGCGAACCTTGAGCCCGAGCAGATCGTCCGGCTGCCGCAGCGGTGTATTGGCCGAGAGGCTCTTGAAGCCGTTATTCCAGTAGCCCAGACCCACAATGCCCTTTGCCTCGAGCTGCTGGAGGATCTCGGCCCCGATCGGCCCTTCAGTTATTCGTGCAAGCTCTGTGGTATTCCGGAAGAGATACGGGATGTCGAACACCTCGAACGCTTTGATACCGAGCGGCCCGAATTTCGATAACGACGGCGCCAGCATCTCGACGGCGCCGAGCTGCAAGGCCTCCAGCTCTTCCTTGTCTTTGTACAGCTGAGAATTCGGGAAGAGTTCGATGCGCACGCGCCCGTTCGTATACTCTTCCGCAAGCGCTTTGAACCGTTCGGCGCCCTTGCTCTTGTGCGCTTGTGGTGCCGCCACGTGGCTGAATTTTATAACGATCGGCGGGGAACTCGGCTCCGCGATGGCTGACGCGCACCAGAAAGTCGCCGCGATGAGAAACAGGAATTCGCGGCGCATAAGGTCCGTCGGGTCGAAGTTGAGGGGGCGGGCCACGCCATGGTGGCGGATGGGCGCGTCCTGTCAAGCCTGCCGCTGCGCCTGTTCCTGCATGCGCCTTGCCTCCTCCCAGTCCTTCATGACCGCTCGCACGAACCTTAGAACGCGTTTTGTTCGCTTGGCATCTTCCCGCGCGAGGCACCAGCAGCCGCAGCAGAAGCATGGACGTCGTGCTAACCACAGGGTCAAAGCGTAGTCGTTACCAGCACGCATTGCAGGCTCCGGTTCGTCAGCGCTTGCGGCTCTGGCCCTCCGGCCGCGCGGCGGATAGCAATTCCGCCTGCGTCAGCGCGAAAACCTCACCTGAGCTATCTTCGGTCTCGAGCCACAGGAACGGCAAGTTGGGATATTCCTCCTCGAGAATGTCAAGACCCGTCCCGACCTCAACCACGAGCACCCCATCCCGTTCCAGATGCCGCGGCGCCTCCCTAATGATGTTGCGGACGAGATCGAGCCCATCCTCCCCGCCCGCATGAGCCATCACCGGTTCGGCTTTGTATTCCGGCGGAAACGCGCTCACCGCCTCTGCGGAAACGTAGGGCGGATTTGAAATGATGAGATCGTATCGCCGCCCGCCGAGTGCCGAAAAAAGATCGGACTTCTGCAGCGTCACCCGATCCCCGAGTTCGTAATCGGCGACATTGCGCTTCGCCACGGCCAAAGCATCTTCCGACAGATCGACGGCATCGACAATCGCGTTCGGATAGGTCAACGCAGCCAGGATCGCGAGACACCCCGAACCTGTGCACAGGTCCAGAACGGAAGTCACAGCCTCCGGGTCCGGCACCACGGATGCTAACTCCCCGTCGAGCAGTTCCCCTATGTAGGACCGCGGTACGATTACCCGCTCGTCCACATAGAAGCTGCGCCCGCGAATGTACGCCCGATTGACGAGGTAGGGCGCCGGCTTCCGCGTCGTCACCCGCGCATCGATGAGCCCCGCTATCCGGCCCCGCTCGCCTTCGGTCAACCGACAATCGAGCCACGGCTCAAGCTGATCGATCGGTAACTCCAGCGCGGATAAAATGAGAAACGCGGCCTCGTCCACCGCCGTAGACGTGCCATGCCCGAACACCAGTTGCTCCGAACGAAATCGCGAAACCCCATAGCGCAGCCAATCGCGCACGGTCATCAAATCTGTCAGGCGGCTCTCGGTATCAGCTAGCGGCATGAACGGTCAGGGCTCCTTCGGACGCAAGTCACACCCTAGCGCGTCCTTCGTCCAACCCAAAGCCTAGCAAAACTGAAGGTCGCATAGCGCAATCGCCTCAGCCTTTGAATTCCTCGATCTTTCCAAACGCCTCGCGCAGTGCGGCCGCCCAAGATCCGGACAGCTTCTTGAAGTATTCGTCGTCCTGGTAAATTCGCCGGTACCGCTGCACATCAAGGCTATCGCGATCGTAGAGCAGGAGGTCTACGGGCATCCCGACCGACAGGTTCGACCTCAGCGTAGAATCAAACGACAGCAGCACCAGTTTCGCCGCCTCGCCGAGCCGCATGCCGGGCTGCGCCACGCGATCTAGGATCGGCTTGCCGTATTTGTGTTCACCGATCTGCAGGAACGGCGCGTCGTCCGACGCTTCGATGAAATTGCCTTCGGAATAGATCTGAAAGATCCGCGGCGGCTCCGACCCGATCTGTCCGCCGAGAATGAACGAAGCATAAAACCCGCTGCGGGTTGCCTCCAGTGCCTCTCCGTCCACCCGCCGAACTTCGCGCACCGCGTCGCCGACGATGCGCGCCGCCCGATACATCGACGTCGCCGTCATCAGCGTGTGTTCTACGCCCGATCCATCCGTCATTTGCTCGTTCAAGATGCTGACGACGGACTGGCTAATGCCGAGATTGCCGGCAGTCAGGAGCACCACGACCCGATCGCCGGGTCGCCGCCAGTAGTGGAGCTTGCGGAATTGCGAAATGTTGTCGACGCCCGCGTTCGTGCGGGTATCCGCGGCGAAGACGATACCGCTGTCGAGGCGCAGGGCGACGCAGTAGGTCATGGAGAAGAACGCTCAAATTATTGCTGTTGTTGAGCGCCTTGCTGCTGGACTTCGACCACCACGTCAAGTGTCTCGTTCTGTCCGCCGCGCCGGTTGCCCCTGATGGGCGCCGCCGTTGCCGCATCGAGGCCTGTCGCCAGCCGCACATAGCGCTCCGTTGGACAGATTAAATTGGCTGGATCAAACCCGACCCACCCTAGACCGTCCACCCAGGCCTCGGCCCACGCATGATGGGCGTCAGAAGGATCAGGCGTGCCAGCAAAGAAGTATCCGTTGACGTAGCGCGCGGGAATGCCGAGCGTTCGCGCACCCGAAATGAAGATATGCGCGTAATCCTGACAAACCCCCGTCCCGTCTGCGAGCGCCTCCGTGGCGCTGGTATGTGAATGGGTCGTGCCGATCTCGTAATTCACCTCTTCGCGAACCGTATGCATCAGCCGGTGCAGCCGGTCGAGCGTGCAGCCGCCCTTGCATTTCGCGGCCAGACCACGGATCGCGTCGTCGGGCGCCGTGCGCGGTGTTTCGCGCAGGTAAACACGAAGAGGCGCCGGCTCGGATAATCCTTTTGCAACGCCAATGCGGTCCTGCGTTTCCACAACTCCGGTAGCCTCGATCGTCATGCTGTTGTGCTCATCGTGCAGCACCGTCAAATGCACCACGTTGCCGAAGCCATCCTGAAAACGCGCCGCTCTTTCAATGCCTGGAGCGTTCACCTGCCAGGAGAGCACCTTCTGCCCGTCGAATGTCGGAGGCGTCAGGCGGAGGCTTTCGATCGCATACCGCGCAAGCGTATCGTAGCGATAGGTCGTGGTGTGCTTCACGCTCAGCAGCATGGTCGGCCTCAACCGTTGAAATGGTACGCCACCGAGATTTCCTGCCCCAGACAGTTGTTGCGGTCGAGGAATTCGGTGAGAAACTCATGCAACCCCGACTGGAAAATGGTGTCGATGTCGCCGTTTTCCAGCATTGACAATGTCGCGTGCGCACTCGGTACGCAGTCGTCCGTCTGTTCGTAGAACTTTTTCAAACCCGCCACAGCCTGGTCGATCTCAATGTAGCAAGCTCTGAGAGATCGCGGCATCTCACCGTTCAAGATCAAGTAATCTGCGATGTTCCATGGTTTGTAGGCTTGGCGGTAGACCCACCGGTAGCTTCGGTGCGCGGACACTGACCGCAGGATCGACGCCCATTGCAAATTGTCGACGCTCGAGCCGATCATTTCATAGCTCGGCAGCAGCACGAAATACTTCACATCAAGGATGCGCGCGGTGTTGTCCGCCCGCTCGAGAAATGTCCCAAGCTGGCTGAAGTAGAACGTATCATTGCGCAAGATCGTATTGAGAAGCGCGCCCCGGTAGGTCGCGGATCGCTCTTTGATCCAGTCGAGCAGTGCAGGCAGCCGATCGGAAGTGATGTCGCGCGGATTGATCGCTTCGAAGTCGATCCAAGCGCTGTTGAGGCTCTCCCACATTTCCCGCGTCAGCGCCGTCCGCTGCGCACGGGCATTCCGCCGCGCAATCGATATGCACGACCGCACGCTCGTAGGATTGTCGTTGTCGAACAGCAGATAATTGATCACATCGCCGGTCGTGAGCGCCTCATGGCGCTCCAGATAGCCCGTCTCGCAACCGGCACTTTGCAGCGTCGACCGCCACTCCTCGTTGTAGCCTTCGCCCTCGCGCGGAAGGAGCGCGATGCGATAGCCGACCTCGAGCAGGCGCGCCATATTCTCCGCCCGTTCCAGATACCGCGAGAGCCAGAAAAGATCGTTTGCCGTGCGGCCAAGCATGGGATGAACCCGTGTTCTCGTTGATGGGCGTGCGCGTGAGGTCGTCTCTTAGTCCTGCAGGATCCACGTATCCTTCGTTCCGCCTCCCTGGCTGGAATTCACGACAAGCGAACCCTCTCGCAACGCGACGCGCGTCAGTCCACCGGGCACAAGACGCACGCGATCTCCGACCAGCACGAACGGTCTGAGGTCGAGATGGCGCGGCGCCAGTCCGCTGTCCACCAGCGTCGGGCAGGTCGAGAGGGCAAGCGTCGGCTGCGCGATATAATTGTGCGGTTTTGCCTTCAGCTTTTCGCGGAAGGCCTCGATTTCCTTCGCCGATGCCGTCGGGCCAACGAGCATTCCGTAACCGCCCGATCCATGCACTTCCTTGACGACGAGTTCTTCCAGATGCTCGAGCACATAGGCGAGTTCTTTGGGGTCGCGACAGTTGCGTGTCGGCACATTGTGAAGGATCGGGGGTGCGCCCGTATAGAATTTTACGATCTCCGGAATGTAGC
This sequence comes from uncultured Alphaproteobacteria bacterium, assembly GCA_963708775.1. Classification (GTDB taxonomy): domain Bacteria; phylum Pseudomonadota; class Alphaproteobacteria; order Rhizobiales; family Hyphomicrobiaceae; genus JAGVSR01. Next base: position 317,037 of record CAVPTI010000010.1, read on the forward strand.
TGTAGATCGCCTTGTCGTCGGCAATTCCAGCACCCGGCGCGTTGACGATGGTGACCTTGCCCGACCGGTACACATCGAACAGGCCCGGTACGCCGAGCAACGAGGTCGGCTCGAACACAAGTGGATCGAGATAATCGTCATCAATGCGCCGGTAGAGCACGTCGACCTGCTTCAAGCCCTGCGTCGTCTTCATGTAGAGCGTGCCGTCGAGCACGACCAGATCCTGTCCCTCGACGAGTTCTACCCCCATTTGATCGGCAAGGAACGAGTGCTCAAAATAGGCGCTGTTATAGAGGCCGGGCGTAAGCAGCGCGATATTGGGATCGCGGTCGAGGTTCTTGTCCGCCACGCTCTCCAGGGTCTTCAGCAGGTTGTCGGGATAGGTCTCGATCGGCGCCACGCGGTTCTTGGCAAAAAGATCGGGGAACATGTGCATCATCGTTTCCCGGTTCTCCAACATATAGGAGACGCCGGACGGCGTGCGCGTGTTGTCCTCCAGCACGTAGAACTCATTCGGCCCCGTGCGCACGATGTCGATGCCGATGATGTGCGAATAGATGCCGAGCGGCGGATCGACCCCGATCATTTCCGGCACGAACGCGCTGTTCTGGACCACCAGTTCTTCCGGGATCCGCCCCGCACGTAGGATCTCCTGGCGGTGGTAGATGTCGTACATGAAGGCGTTGAGCGCCTTTACCCGCTGTTCGATGCCGGCCGCCAACCGGCGCCATTCGGACGCCGAAATGATGCGCGGCACGATATCAAAGGGGATCAGCCGTTCCGCCGCCTGCCCATCGCCATAGACAGCGAACGTAATGCCGGTCCGGCGGAACAAGGCTTCAGCCTCCGTCCGCTTCTTTTTAAGGTCGTCGATTTTCTGGGTTTCAAGCCACTCGGCGACGGCGCGGTACGGCTCGCGCACGCCTCCGCCGAAGCCATTCATCTCGTCGAAGGCTTTCGACACGTCGGACGGTCCCCCAGTTCATGCATTGTTGAATAAATCAGCGCAAAGAGTGGGCCAATTGAAAAACCATTTGACATCAATCGGTTGGTTTGACTGCGTTGTCCCAGTGGCGGGTGGCAAGGCGGCTCCTGCCCAAAAATAATGCACAAGATGAGCAGGACGTGCTGTTGCCTATGTTTCAGGCTCTTTCCCGTTTACCTTGAAGCTGGAGGCTTCGCCAGAGGTCTCACCGACCCGCCGCTGCCCCTATTTAGCATGATAGTAAGAGAGGCGGTCTGGGAGATCCGTCACAAGGTCTAACGAGCACGGGGGAAAGCCGGGGGTGATAAGGGCCAGCAGTGAAGCTGAAGCTGTAACGGTCGCGGACGGTCTCCGTTCCCCAGAACGCATCGGCGTGATCGTTGTCCATGGGGCCGGCGAAACGGAAGCCGGGTGGATCAACGACCGCTTGATACCCCGCCTCGCCGAAATGCCCGATGGCCCGGCTTTCGAGAACCATAGCGAGGTCTATGATCTCCCCGATCGGGGTCGTAACCGGCCGAACATGCGCTTCAAAGGCTTCGTTCGTCGCGGCCGTACGCAAGGGGGCGACGAACTCGCGGTCATGGAGGTGACCTGGGCCGATCTCGCCGGCCTGGGAACCGGGACGCTGGCGAACGCACTTGCCATGCTCAACCTGTTCTACGAAGCGCCCCAAGTGCTGGGAGAATGCTTTTTCGACAAGACCCGCAATGTCTTCGCCGGTGTGATCGCGAACCTCACCCGCATCGCAAACTGGATTTTACGCTGGCCCATCACCGGGCTCAACATCGTCGCTCTCGTGTGCGCCTTGGCCCTTCTGCTCCGCCAGAAAATGCTGGAGACCCCGGACCTCCAGCCACTGTTTCTCTTCGAGTTGCCGCACGTCATGATCGCGCTGCTCCTTCTGCTCGGCGTATCAGCACTGGTGTTCGCGCGTTGGCGCGTCTATCGCGATATCGCGCTCACCGACATCGGTATGTCCACAATGATGTTCGCGGTACTGTCCGCAGCGGCCATCTTCACGGCTTTGAACGTCTTGCCAGAAGACGCGCTCACCAATCCGGCGGTCTATCTGATGGCCGCAGGACTTATCATTTTCGGGTTCTGGGCGGTCTGGAACTACGCAATGCTGTTCGCGATCCTGGCACTCGGCGCGCTTGCCATCCAGCAGTGGCTCGAACGCGACCGCACCGAGCGCATCCCCATCATCCGGCCCGCCGCCGCCGTTAGTTTGAGCGTTGCCCAGGGCGTCATTTACAAAATCGCAATCGCGCTTCTCTGGATCTTCATTTTCGTCACGCTCGACTTCAACGAGCGCACGGCCAGCGCCTGCCGGCAGGACACGATGCATGCCTGCACTTACCTAGCCGAAGTGCAGAAAAATCTCGTCGGCATCGTCGTCTTCAATCTCATCGTCGTGTCCGCGCTGGCCGTTACGTTCTTCTGCATCGCAATTTTGCGCTCGATGTTGCGCATTCCCGCTCGCCGCACGCGTCGTCTCGCCTCCTTCTGGATGCCCCGCATGATCGTAAACCCGGTCGCAATTTTTGTGTTGCTCACGGGCACGTTGTTCAACCTCATCATATTCTACTGGCGCGACTACATCCCCGTTGATTTCTACAAGCAGGTCGATGTGCGCCTTCTGCCGTGGCAGGACGTGGTCAAGATCATCGTTGGCGGCGGCTCGGCCCTGTCGCTGGCATTCTATGCCTTCCGCGCCCTCCAACATGCCGCCCGGGGTATCCTCCAGATCGGCCGCGATGTTGTCGATCACCAGTTTACGCCCCGCTTTGCGCTCTCGCGGATGCTGCTACCGAAGCCCACACACAAGGATGAGGCGCACCCTCGTCGGGCCCGGATCGAAGCCCGTCTCGACGTGGTCATGAAAGAGATTGTCGATCGCGAACACTTCGACCGCCTGGTCTTCGTCGCCCACAGCCAAGGCAGCGTCATTCTGCACGACTATCTGAGCGCCAATCGCGATCAACCCTCCATCCGCCGCGCCCGCCGCGTCGATATTCTGACGCTCGGCTCACCCTTGTCCCACCTGTACCAGTATTATTTCGCGCGCTATGAGGCGAGGAGCGCCGGCCCCGAAGCTCTCAATACGCGGCTCATGTCGTGGACGAACATGTGGCGCGTCGACGATCCGATCGGCAATCGCATCGAAATGTTCGGCGGCGGTTTCGTGCGAAACGTGCCGCTGCGCCCCGGTGGACATGTCAACTATTGGAAAGATACCGAAGTCATCGGCGCCATGATCGACCTGATCGCAGCGCGGCCAATCGCCGTTCCGCCAGTTGCAGCGGCGGCAGTCGATGAAGCGCCTAACGCCAACGTCGCGATGGCGGCTACCTAGACGGCGGCGCTTCGCATTCCGGGAATAGCCGGCGCCGGACCGGAGAACGTGATGACATCACCGTCGCTGATGGACGCGCCGAGATCGAGATTGCCGCCCGTATAGGTTCCCGGGTTCAAGTCGCGCCCGTTGCAAAGCACGCGCGCGATCTCATCCACGGGGAGACCATACCGCGCGATGAGATCGCCTATCGTCGTCTCAGGGGCCACTTCAATTCTCTCCGCGAAGCGTGGGCTTTCGCTGAACTTCGTCAGGCTCGAAATAAAGCGGACTTCGATGGCGATCGTCTCGGCAGTGGCAGTAGAGCGAAGGTGCGGCTGGCATGTGAGGTCTCGCGGAAAAAATCGACCGGCAGGAGATCACCCAATTCGCCACTCCGCACAATTCCTCGAAAGTCGAACGGGCGCCGGATTTCTCCGGCGCCCGCTACACGTCTAGTCTGCGATGTTGACTCGCCTTTAGAACAAACCTTCGATCTGACCTTGGTCGTTGAGGCGGATCGTGTCGGCCGACGGAACTTTCGGCAACCCCGGCATCGTCATGATGTCGCCCGTTACGACCACGATGAACTCTGCACCTGCCGAGAGACGCAGTTCGCGTACCGGCACCACATGCCCCGTCGGCGCACCGCGCTTGTTGGGATCGGTCGAGAATGAATACTGCGTCTTCGCCATGCAGACCGGCAGGTGACCGAAGCCCATCGCTTCCAGTTCCTTGAAACGCGTCTCCACCGACGAGTCGCACGAAATGTCGGCCGCCCGGTAGATCTCGGTCGCGATCGTCTTGACCTTGTCGCGCAACGGCATCTCTTCCGGATAAAGGGTCTTGAAGTTCGACTGGCCGGTTTCGCAAACGCCGACAACATGCTGCGCCAACGCTTCCGTGCCCTTGCCGCCGTCCGCCCAGTGCGTGCACAAGAACGCCTTGGTCCCCATGCTCTCGGCCGCCTTCATCACTTCCTGGATCTCGGCTTCTGTGTCGGTGATGAACCGGTTGACCGCAACCACCGCCGGAACGCCAAATTTGGCGATGTTCTCGATATGCCGCTTCAGGTTCTCGCAGCCCTTGGCGACGGCCGCGACGTTCTCGCCCTTCAGGTCTTCCTTCTTGACGCCGCCATGCATCTTGAGAGCGCGCACGGTTGCGACGATCACGGCTGCTGACGGAGCGAGACCGGCTTTGCGGCACTTGATGTCGAAGAACTTTTCAGCCCCCAGGTCTGCGCCGAAACCGGCTTCGGTGACGACATAGTCGGCAAGCTTGAGAGCCGTCTTGGTCGCGAGCACCGAGTTACAGCCGTGCGCGATGTTGGCGAACGGACCGCCGTGGATGAAGACCGGGTTGTTCTCCAGCGTCTGCACGAGGTTCGGCATCAGCGCGTCTTTGAGCAGCACCGTCATCGCGCCGTCCGCCTTCACGTCGCGCGCGCGGATCGGCTTCTTGTCGCGCGTGTAGGCGACGATAATGTTGCCGAGCCGCTTCTCCAGATCCTTGAGATCGCCCGCAAGGCAAAGGATCGCCATCACTTCGGAAGCGACCGTGATGTCGAAGCCGTCTTCACGCGGGAAGCCGTTAGAGACGCCCCCCAGCGAATTGACGATCGAGCGCAGCGCGCGGTCGTTCATGTCGAGCACGCGGCGCCATTCCACGCGGCGGCTGTCGATCCCTAAGCTGTTGCCCCAGTAGATGTGGTTGTCGATCAGGGCAGAGAGGAGGTTGTGCGCCGAGGTAATCGCGTGGAAGTCACCTGTGAAATGGAGGTTGATGTCCTCCATGGGCACGACCTGCGCGTAGCCGCCGCCGGCCGCGCCGCCCTTCACGCCGAAGCACGGACCGAGCGACGGTTCGCGCAGCGCCATGATCGCCTTCTTGCCGATCCGGTTGAGACCGTCGCCGAGACCCACCGTCGTGGTCGTCTTGCCTTCGCCCGCGGGCGTCGGGTTGATGGCCGTCACGAGGATCAGCTTGCCGTCCGGACGCCCCTTCAGGCTGTCGATGAAGTCCGCCGTCACCTTGGCTTTGGTGGGTCCGTACTGCAGGAGCGCGTCGGCCGGAATTCCCACCTTGTGGGCCACCTCCGCGATCGGCTTCATGCTGGCTTCGCGGGCGATCTCGATATCGGTCTTCACGGTCACGGCGTGTCCCTCGGATGGAGTTTCTTATGCGTGGGTGATTAGTTAACCGCGCGCGGCGGGCGGACGCCAGCAGCAGGAAAAAGGGTCGACGGTTGGCGGCGAATATGTCGACTAAAGTCGCAATCGCCAAGCTTGATGTTGATCTCGCCGCAGGTGTTTCGGTGCGGCTTTGGTTCGCACATGCGAAGGCCCGCCGCAGGGCTGCGGCGGGCCTGTCAGTATCGGACGGGGCCACGGTCTCAGCGCTCTCGGAACGCCCGATTGATTTGATCTGCCATGGGTTTCACGAGATAGGACAGCGCCGTCCGCTCCTCGGTGGTGATGTGCACTTCGACCGGAATGCCGGGTTGAAGCTTATTGGCCCCGAGCTTCGCCCTCTCCTCGTCCGAGATGGAAATGCGGGCCGTGAAGAAAATCTCTCCCGAAATCGGGTCGCGGTTCAGGTCCGGAGACAAGCTCACAACCTCACCCGTGATCTGGGGCGTCGTTTGCTGGCTGAAGGCACTGAACCGCAGCCGTGCCTGCATGCCTTTCCGCACCTGATCGATGTCGCTCGGCGAAATCTTTGCCTCCACGAGGAGCCGGTCATCTTGCGGCACGATGAGCATGATCTGCTCGCCCGGATTGATCACGCCGCCGACGGTAAAGACGGCCAGCTGATGCACCAAGCCATCCTGAGGGGCCCGGATATCTACGCGCCGCAGCTGATCAGCGGCTGCGATTTGGCGCTCCACGAGTTCAGCGATTTTCGTCTGAGCTTCGCGCAAATCGTTGACAACCTGCGTTCGCATTTCCTGGTCGAGACGGGCCATCTGCAAGGATACTTCCGTCCGGCGCCCCTTCGTCTGCGCAAGCGCGGCTTCATACTGGCCAAACTCACCCTCGAGCCGGGCCTTCTCGCGCTTCAGCGCGGCCAATTTCGTCGTCGTAACCAGCTGCTTGGCTTCGAGATCAGAAAGCCCCGTGAGCTCATCGGCAATCAGCTTGATCTCACGCGTCTTTGCCTGAATTTGTGCAGCAATGCCGTCAGCCTCCTGCGCCAACTGCACAGTTCGTTCCTTGAGCTGCGACAGCTGCCCAGCTTTCGAGTTCGCGCCGCGATGCGAACAGGCTTTGCTCGCCGCTGATAATCTCGGCGACGTCGGGCTCCAGCGACCTGCTTGCGAGAATAGCCGGAACAGTGATCACCTCGATGCCGTCTCGCTCGGCCTTCAGGCGGGCTTCACGCATCGTGAGCTGGTCGAGCTGCTTGGAAATCATCTGCTCGTTGGTACGCGTCAGTGTTTCATCAAGCCGGATCAGCAAATCTCCGGCCTTCACCCTGTCGCCGTTCTTGACGTGGATCTCGCCGACAATACCGCCGGTGGGATGCTGAACTTTCTTGACATTGGTTTCCACCACCACGACGCCTGAGCCGATAACGGCACCGACAATACTCGTGGTGGTCGCCCAGACCCCAAGGCCGCCGACAAGAATGAAAACGACGGCCAAACCGGAAACAAGGTAGGCCTTCACATTCGCTTCAACTTCAGTCTTCTTGCGCGGAGTGCTGGTCATTGCATGCCTCCTGTATCGCGATCCGCCATCACTTTGGCCGGCGAGCCCACATACGGCGGATGGTCCGCGATCAATCGACGTGCCGGCCGCCGAAGCTGCTGGCTTTCCAATTGGCCTCAGCGACGCCGTAGGCCGTGACGAACTTACGACTCGGGTTTTCCGTACTTCAGCGTCGGATGCCAACTGCGGCGAGCCGCCTGAAACCCCGCCCGAAACAATGTCCAAGACGGGCTGCGCGCGGTGGTTCGATCCACTGGCCGCCACGGGCTCGGGTGCGGTGGGCTGAGCGGGGACTTGCTGCGGGCGACTGAGCACGTCTTTCAGAATTTCTGCCTTCGGCCCGAAGCCCGCGACCTGGCCGCGCGTCATCGCCATCACCTTGTCGACGGCTGCAAGCGCCGATGGCCGATGCGCGATGACGATGGCGATGCCGCCGCGTGCTCGCACCGATCGTATGGCGCCCGTGAGTGCATTGTCCCCGGCTGTGTCCAGGTTCGAGTTGGGTTCATCGAGCACAACCAGGAAGGGATCACCATAGAGGGCCCGCGCTAACGCGATGCGTTGCCGCTGGCCGGCCGATAATCCAACGCCACCCTCGCCGATCTTTGTCTGATAGCCATCCGGGCAGGTTCACGATCATGTCGTGCACGCCGGCTGCCTCCGCCGCATTCACGATCAGCTCACTCGTAGCATCGGGATCAAACCGCGATATGTTCTCGGAGACCGTCCCCGCGAACAAAGCGATTTCCTGAGGAAGGTACCCGATATGCCGGCCCGAGCGCTTCCGGCGACCATTGATCGAGCGCTGCGCCGTCAAGGCGAACACTGCCGCTCGGCGAGGTTGGTTGCCAGATACCCGTCAGAGCGCGCGCCAGCGTGGACTTGCCCGAAGCACTGGGGCCGATGATGCCCAGTCCCTCGCCAGCCTCGAGCGAAAAATTGATCCCATGAATAACCGGATGACGCTCGCCGGGCGGCCGCGATGGCGAGGTTCCTGACGCTGAGCGTTGCGGACGGCTTCGGCAATGCCACGAATTCAGGCTCATCGCCGCCGATGTTCATCATCGCGAACATTTTCGTGAGGCGATCATAGCTTTGTCGCGCCGCGACGAAACCTCGCCAATGCGCGATGGCTGTCTCGATCGGGGCCAGTGCGCGTGCCATGATGATCGAGGAAGCGACGATCGTTCCGGCCGAAACTTCGCCTTGAATGACGAGCCAGGCGCCAAGGCCCAGAATGCCGGATTGCAGAAAAAGTCGCATGACCTTCGAGATGCTTCCGATCCCGGTAGCGGCATCATTCGCGATCATCTGATCGGTCACATGACGAGCCGTCAAACTTTCCCAGCGAGCCAGCATGCGATCGCCGAGCCCGAGCGCTTGAATGACTTCCGCGTTGCGGCGCGTTTCTTCGCCGAAAGCAAACCGTTCAGATGCGCTGCTGACCGCCGAAAGGGTAGGCGCGCGCGTCTGATGTTCGGTCAACAGGGTCAGCGTGACGAGGATGACGGCGCCAAACAGCGCAAAGACCCCGAGCACCGGATGCAGCAGAAAAACGATGAAAAGATAGATCGGCACCCAAGGCAGGTCGAACAACGCGGTCGGCCCCATGCCGCTACAGAAGCCGCGAATTGTATCGAGGTCGCGGATCGGCTGCAGGCCGTCGCCCGCCTTACGAAACTTGAGAGGCATGAGCCGAATGGCCCGGAACACGCTGGCGCGAACATCGTTGTCCACCCGTACACCGACACGGCCCATGACGCGAACGCGTATGAAATCCAGGAAGCCATTGGCGATATAGAGCAGCGCCATGAGAACGGTGAGACCGATCAACGTGGGCACGCTGTTGGAGGGCAGGACCCGATCGTACACCTGCAGCATGTAGAAGGAGCCGGTCAGCGCCAGCAGATTGATAACGCCGGAGAACAGCCCAACTGCAATGAAGAGGTCTTTGGACCTGGCAAGCGTGCGCCGGATCGGATTGGCGGAAACTGTTGGGGCGGACGAGAGCGGACTCATGACGGCACAAACGCTCCAGATCGCGCCGAGCCGGTCAGCAGCGAAGAGCCTGCTGACGTCGTCGGCGCTTGGTTACTGGAACATTCGTGACACAGATATCTTCATAGATAGCTAACTCTGAACGAGAAATGCCTATACGAATGAGTCACTTGTCAAAACGAGCATTTACATTTCATCAAGCTGCCGGCGTCGCTGGCTTGAACTCCAGCCGACCCACGAAAGGCTTGCCGTCCTTATCGCGGGCTCTCAGCTTCGCGGGCTGTTTCGTAAACACATTCTTAGAGAGTTGTTCGAACAACTGCCCAACAACCTTGTTGTCCCCAAACGCAGCCACGATCCAAGGGATGTCTCCGGATCGCCACTCACCGGGTTCAAGTTTCATCGGCTGACCGGCTTCGGCTATCAGGCGCTTGTCCACCTCGGTGGAGACCATGGCCCAGAGCACGACCCCCAAAGGGGCGACGACACCGGTCTCCTGCGATTGAGCCTCCGCCACGGCGAACTGGCCCGTCTGCATCGCCGGCACGACCATCCATTCCAGATCGGCCAGCGTGCGATTACGCTCTGTCTCCGAGCGCATGAGCAAGGTGACGATGTCGGCGAATGAACTTGAAACCTGTTTAGCCACCGCAGCCCGCCGGCGCAGTTCGTCTTTTGGAAGCACAGCCGTTGGCTCGGCCGTCTGCTTTGCGTCATCACCTTTTGCCATCGACTACGATCCTTGTGGAGTTGCTAAACATCTCAGGGCCGCTCATAACGCGGCTGCCGGTTAAGGCAAGGCTAGTCAGGTCGCGCACCACGATTTGCCACCAAAAAATGAATTTTCACCATTACTTGCAGATTTGTATGCTGCAATGCCGCCGTGAACGCCACTTTAGCGATAACCGGCTCTCCCGTTAAGCTTTTGCTGTCTCTCCACGCGAGCACCTGAAGGATCCACGCATCGGCATGTCGGACGTCATTGCATTGGCAGACTACCTCGCGCGCTGGGTCGATCGGTCCCCGGAGCGCGAAGCCGTGGCCAAAACCGTCGACGCCATCGCAGGAGCCACAATCGAAATCGATGCCTTGATCCGTAAAGGTCCCCTCGCCGGCGCAATTGGAGCGACGACCGGAAAGCAGAGCGGGGTCGATCAACAGAAGAAGATCGACGTGCTCGCCAACGATCTGATCCTCGATGCGCTGCGCACGTGCCCCGTCTCATGCTTTGCATCCGAGGAGATGGACAACCCCCTGCGTATCCACGCCGACGGCAAGCTTGCGGTCGCGGTGGACCCGATCGATGGATCATCGAACGTCGAAGCCAACATCACGCTCGGCACAATTTTTTCAATTCTCCCGGCCTTGGCAAGCGGCGGGGATGGGTCGAGCTTCATGCAGCCGGGTCGCAACCAGCTCGCAGCCGGCTTCGCGGTCTATGGTCCGTATACAAGCCTCGTCGTCAGTGTCGGCGCCGGCACGCAGATTTTCACGCTCGATCCCGCAACACGCACATTCATCCGCAGCTTCTACAGCGTGGCGATTCCCGCGCTTACGTCCGAGTTTGCAATCAACAGCTCGAACTATCGTCATTGGGAAGACTGCGTGCGCATCTACGTCGATGATCTGTTGCGAGGCCGCGATGGTCCTCGCGGCAAAGACTTCAATATGCGCTGGACCGCAACGCCCGTATCCGACATTTACCGAATTCTCATGCGCGGCGGGATTTTCCTTTACCCCAGCGATCTCCGCGACGGCTACACCTCTGGCCGCCTTCGCCTTGTTTATGAGGCCAATCCCCTCGCCTTCATCATTGAGCAGGCAGGCGGCGGCGCCTCGACGGGCCGCCACCGCATCCTCGATGTTGAGCCACGTACCCTGCACCAGCACACCCCGATCGTTGCCGGCTCGAAGGCCGAGGTCGATTACGTCGTGCGCCTTCACCACGAACCGCATGGACCGGGCGAGCGCTCTCCGCTTTTCGGCCGCCGCGGCCTGTTCAGAACTTGAGTTCGCAAGGAACGACGCAAGATGTCCGCCAAGCATCCGATCATATCCGTAACAGGCTCGTCTGGAGCAGGTACGACGTCAGTCAAGCGCACGTTCGAGCAAATCTTTCGCCGCGAGGGATTGAACGCCGCATTCGTTCAAGGCGACGCGTTCCACCGCTACAATCGCGATGAGATGCAAGCCGCGATGAAAGCCGCCGAAGAGGCCGGCAACCAGCACTTCAGCCATTTCGGTGTCGAAGCAAATCTTCTGAAGGAACTCGAGCAAGCGTTCCGCTCCTACGGCGAGATCGGTAGCGCGAAGACCCGCCACTATGTCCACAATCAGGAAGAGGCACAGTCCTTCGGGGTGGAACCCGGCACGTTCACGCCCTGGGAAGAGATCGCCTATGGCACGGACCTGCTTTTCTACGAAGGCCTGCATGGCGCGACCGTCACCGACAAAGTGAACATCGCAAAATATGCCGATCTCAAAATTGGCGTCGTGCCTGTCATCAATCTGGAGTGGATCCAGAAAATCCACCGCGATCGCGAAGACCGCGGCTACTCGACCGAAGACGTGACGACGACCATCCTGCGCCGCATGCCCGATTACGTGAAATACATCTGCCCGCAGTTCACAGAAACGGATATCAACTTCCAGCGCATCCCGACCGTCGATACGTCGAACCCGTTCGTCGCTCGGTGGATTCCTACGCCGGATGAATTGATGGTCGTCATTCGGTTTAAGTCTCCGCGCGGCATCGACTTCTCGTACCTGTGCTCGATGATCAAGGACAGCTTCATGTCCCGGGCGAATTCCATCGTCATCCCGGGGTCGAAGCTTGATCTGGCCATGCAGCTGATCCTTACGCCCATGATCCTGCAGCTCATGGAACGCAAGCGCCGCACCTTCTTTTGAGCCAACGCCTCTGTTGCCGGGCATTTCTGCCCAACCCGCTTGCCCAGAGAACCCGGCCCGTGTACGCGTGAGCCGTGCCGGATGATCCATCGCCCCGGCGCCACCGCTTCCACCGGAGGTCTGTCATGTCCCGGCCCTTGATCATCGCTCCGTCGATCCTCTCCGCCGACTTTTCTAAGCTCGGCGCTGAAGTCCGCGACGTGGATGCCGCCGGCGCGGACTGGATCCACCTCGATGTGATGGACGGTCACTTCGTGCCCAACATCACATTTGGTCCGCCGGTGATCAAAGCGATCCGCTCAGCCTCGCCAAAGGTCTTCGACTGCCACCTGATGATCGCCCCTTGCGATGCTTACCTTGCGGCTTTCGCCGACGCAGGTGCCGACATCATCACGGTGCATGCCGAAGCAGGCCCGCACCTCGATCGGTCGCTGCAGGCAATCAAAGCGCTTGGCAAGAAAGCCGGTGTGTCGCTCAACCCGTCGACACCGGCAAACGTGATCGAATACGTGCTCGACCGTCTCGATCTCGTTTTGCTCATGACGGTAAACCCCGGGTTCGGCGGCCAAGCCTTCATCTCTTCTGTGATTGAAAAGGTCCGGCAGGTGAAAGCACTCATCGGCAATCGCCCGATCGACATTGAGATCGATGGCGGCATTACACCCGAGACTGCGCCCATGGTCGTCGGCGCCGGAGCCAATGTGCTCGTTGCCGGCTCGGCCGTATTCAAAGGCGGCACGCAGATGGCCTACGCGCAAAACATCCGCGCAATTCGCGATGCCGCCGCAAAGGCCGAGGCGCGCGCCGCGTGAGCCCATGGGCGCAACTGTGATGCGTTTCGACACGCCGCTCCCGATCGATGACGTCCTGTCGGAACTAGACGCCGCACTCGCCTCCAACCGATCGGCCATTCTTGTCGCTCCGCCGGGTGCTGGCAAGACAACCCGCGTCCCGCTTGCATTACTCGACACCGCATGGCTTGGCAGTCAGAAGATCCTCGTACTCGAGCCTCGCCGCATCGCCGCACGCGGCGCAGCCGACCGCATGGCAAAGACACTGGGTGAGCGCGTTGGTGATACCATCGGCCTGCGTGCCCGCATGGTCTCGAAGAGTGGACCGCGTACCCGCGTCGAGGTGATCACCGAAGGCGTATTCACCCGCATGATCCTCGATGATCCGTCGCTGGACGGCGTGGGAGCGGTTCTATTCGATGAGTTCCACGAACGCTCTCTCGACGCTGATCTCGGCTTGGCGCTCGCGCTGGACACACAGAATGCTTTACGCGACGACCTTCGCATCCTCGTCATGTCGGCGACACTCGACGGCGTCCGCGTCGCGTCTCTGCTGGATGGCGCACCCGTCATCAAAAGCGAAGGACGCGCATTTCCCGTCGAAACACGATATCTCGGACGCGACGCAAACCGCCGCATAGAGGACCAGGTGACCGACGCCATCGGCCGCGCCGTTCGCGCAGAGCGCGGCTCGCTTCTCGTGTTCCTGCCCGGCCAAGGTGAGATCAGGCGCGTTGAAGAACGCCTTTCGTCCACCATCTCAGATCTCGAACATCATCATCGCCCCGCTCTATGGCGCGATGGACATGTCGGCCCAGGATCGCGCTGTGGAGCCTGCGCCGCCGGACAAACGCAAGATTGTGCTTGCGACTGCCATCGCTGAAACATCACTCACCATCGAAGGCGTCCGCGTTGTGATCGACAGCGGTCTGCAACGCGTGCCGCGTTATGAACCGGATGCCGGCGTAACGCGCCTAGAAACGGTACGCGTCTCGCGCGCTTCAGCCGATCAACGCCGTGGCCGCGCAGGCCGCACGGAGCCAGGCGTCTGCTACCGACTCTGGGACGAACCGCAGACCGTGAGCTTGCGGCCATTTACCGAGCCCGAAGTATTGTCGGCCGACTTGAGCGGCTTGCTCCTGGACCTTGCCGAATGGGGTGTCACGGACCCGTCTACCCTCTCGTGGCTCGATCCGCCGCCTTCATCCGCCGTACTGGCGGCACGAGCCGAATTGCAGACGATCGGCGCCCTGGATTCTGATGGCCGCATCACGGCGGAAGGCCGCCGTGTACGCGCACTCCCGCTGCCCCCACGTCTGGCCCGCATGGTTCTTGCAGCACGCCCGCTGCAAGCCGCCGAACTGGCGGCCATTCTCGTGGAGCGCGGCCTCGGCGGCAACGACACTGATCTTGGACACCGGCTAACGAGTTTTCGCCGCGATCGGTCCCGCCGAGCCGAAGATATGCGCCGCCTTGCAACTGTCTGGGCGAAAACGGCCGGTGCGCCGCCCTCGTCCAGCGACGACAGCATCGCCGCTTTGCTTGCGCTCGCCTATCCCGACCGCATTGCGAAAGCGCGGGGCGCGCCCGGTCAATTCCTGCTTGCCAATGGTCGCGGGGCCTATGTCGATCCAGGGGATGGGCTTGCAAAATCGCCGTTTCTCGTCATTGCAGAATTGCAGGGAACGGCAGCGCACACCCGGATTCTCTCGGCGGCCCGAACGAGTGATGTCGAAGTGTCGGCCATGGCGCGCGAGCGGATCGTAGAAAGTGAAGAACTGACGTTCGATACCGATGCCCGCGCGGTGCGCGCGCGTCGCGTCCGTCGACTTGATTGCATCACTCTGGCCAGCGAATCCCGGCCGGTCACGCCGTCGACTGAGACAGCAGCCCTGCTCGCCCGCGGCGCCAGTCTATCGGGACTGGATCGTTTGCCATGGTCGAAAGCTCAACAGCAGTTGCGCCATCGGGTACTGTTCCTGCGCGCCGCTGAGGGTCCAAATTCTGTGTTGCCGGACCTGAGCGACGAAGCGCTGTCCAATACGGTGGGTGATTGGCTCGCGCCATTCCTGACGCACGCAACCAAGCTCACCGATATCGATGCTGGCGTGCTCGACCAGGCGCTGGACGTCCTGATTCCTTGGGAAGCGAAGCGAAAACTCGACACCGAAGCTCCAACGCATTTTGCGGCGCCCACCGGCAACCGGCATCCCATTGAGTACGATGGCCCCGGCGCTCCGGCGCTCTCGATCCGGGTGCAGGAACTCTACGGACTGAAGGTCCACCCGTCGATCGCAAGCGGCCGGCTGCCACTCACCCTCAATCTGCTCTCGCCTGCGCATCGGCCCATTCAGATCACGCGCGATCTGCCGGGCTTCTGGGCGGGCTCATGGAGCGCGGTGAAGTCCGAGATGAAGGGCCGCTATCCACGCCATCTCTGGCCGGATGATCCAGCTGAAGCGAACGCGACCGCGCGTGCAAAGCCGCGCGGCACGTGATGCGCGCCGGCGACTTGGATTAGCGGTAGCAGGGGCGTCCTTCGACGCTCGCGCTCCAGCCCGACAACTCCTTCGAGTAGGAAACCTTTTTGCTGGCTGCGTTGTTGAAGCTCGCCCAGCGACCGCCGTACTCAAGATCCGTGAAATCGATCCACGACCGGACGGCTGCTTTCTGCGCGGCCTCCTTGCTCGCCCCGGTGCCGCTGCCAGAGTGCCAGTGGTCGCTCATGCACAGTTTTCCCTTTTCGCGCCTCAGATCATGCATCGCCGCCAGCCCTGACACTTCCTGAGCCGTTGCCGTCAAAGGCGTGGCAAGCGCGATCAAGGTCAGAGCAGACATTCCCAAGCGCATGTGATTTCTCCCCATAACAATCCGTTCCGAATCGCCAATAACAGTACTGGCGCCCAGCCTATGCATCAATCAGATCAGCCGCAGCGATCGCATACTGACGTGCCCACTTCGGCCGACGATAATATGATCATGCACAACGACGCCTAGTGGCCGGCCTGCATCGATCACGAGTTTCGTCATGTCGATATCGGCTCGGGACGGCGTTGGATCACCAGACGGGTGATTGTGGACGAGAATCACTGCGGTCGCGGACAGCTCGAGAGCCCGCTTGACGACTTCACGTACGTACACAGGCGTATGGTCCACCGTCCCCTCCCCCTGCACTTCGTCTGCGATCAGACGGTTTTTCTTGTCTAGAAACAGAATGCGGAACTGCTCCCGGTGCTCATACGCCTGCGCCATGGTGAGATAGGAGATCACTTCAGGACCAGACGTCAGCAGCGGCCGCTGGATAACACCCGTACGGGCGAGGCGAGTCGCTGCCGCGTGCACCAGTTTCAATTCGGTCACGATGGCCTCGCCCACCCCCGTCACTTCCTTCAACCGCCCCTCGGGCGCGTTGACGACCTCAGCGAAGGATCCGAAGCGTGCGATGAGCCGTTTGGCTAGATCTTTCGTGTCGCGGCGCGGAATGGCTCTGAACAAGACGAGTTCGAGAAGCTCATAATCTGGAAGCGCATCGGCGCCGCCCCGTCGAAATCGGTCGCGAAGTCGTTCGCGATGACCCATGTGCAGGGGCGCCATAGCTGACGGAGCTTCGAAGAGACCGGATTGTGCCGACGGTTCGTCGTCTGTCCCCCGATCCGCCATCGCTGCCCCCGCAAGTGGATCCTCAGGCGATGACGTAAGGAGGCTGATGAAGGCCGGCCGGCGAGGTCGTGAATATCTCGCAGCCGGTTTCCGTCACGCCGATGGTGTGCTCGAACTGCGCCGACAGTTCCCGATCTCGTGTCACCGCTGTCCAGCCATCGGGCAGAACTTTCACGGCTGGCTTGCCGAGATTGATCATCGGCTCGATGGTGAAGAACATGCCGGGCTGCATGACGACGCCCTCGTTCTCTTCGCCATAGTGGAGAATGTTGGGCCGGTCGTGAAACACACGGCCTAGTCCATGTCCGCAAAAATCACGCACCACGCTGCAGCGCTCCGCCTCAGCGAACTCCTGGATCACGGCGCCGATCTTGCCCGTGGACGCACCTGGCTTCACCGCTGCCACGCCGCGCATCAAGCATTCGTACGTCACTTCGATCAGCCGCTCGGCTCGACGCGAAATCTCGCCGACGCCATACATGCGGCTCGTATCACCGTGCCAGCCATCGACGATCAGCGTGACGTCGATGTTGACGATGTCGCCCTCGCGCAACGGCTTCGGGCCAGGAATGCCGTGGCAGACCACATGGTTGATCGACGTGCAGATCGCCTTGGGAAATCCGCGATAGTTCAGCGGCGCTGGGATGGCGCCGTGGTCGCGGGCAAACTCCATGACGAGCGCATCGAGATGATCCGTGGCGACTCCCGGCTTCACATGCGGTGTGATCATATCCAGAGCCGCGGCCGCAAGCTGCCCAGCTCTGCGCATGCCAGCAAAACCGTCCGGCCCGTGCAGCTTGATAGAGTTATCGCGCTGGAGCGCCCGGGAGACTTCAACATTCGACATGGGATTCGAGGCTCATCATGACTGACGGGCAGGACAGTAACTGAAAGGCTCGTCTTAGCCAACGCGCGGCGCGCACCGATCCGTCGCAGTCACTTTGAAAAAGAAACGGCGGCCTAAGGGCCGCCGTTTGCCGTGTTGATCTTAGGGATTATCGATAAAGACCTAGGCCTGAGCCTCGCCCTCGGCCGGAGCTTCGGCGGCGGTCAGAAGCGCACGGGCTTGGCCGATCCAGTCCTGCTTCTCGACGCGTCCATCAATGCTGAGTGCGCCTTCGACGTTGCCAATATCTTCATCCGAGAAGTTGGCGATCTGCTCGAACTTGTAAAGGTTGAGTTGCTTCAGGCGAGCGGCGAGGTTGGCGTCGATGCCATTGATCTGCGTCAGATCGTCGGCCTCACCCTTAGGCTTCTTAAAGCCCTTCCAAGCAGCATTCAGTTTGCGCGCGCGCGCATCCGTGCGCTCAAAGATGCGTGCCGCCTTACCGCGCAGACCGCGCAGATAATAGAGCTTCGCCCGGCGGACACGGCCACGGCGCAGAACCTCGATTTCGGCGATGTGCGGCGAGTAGATCGGGAATACGCGCTCTACTCCTTCGCCGTAGGAAATCTTCCGTACCGTGAAGCTCTCGTTGATGCCGGCGCCTGCGCGCGCGATCACGATCCCCTCGTATGCCTGCAAGCGCTCAACGTTAGCCTTTGCCTGAGCGGCCTTCTTTTTCTTGTCCTTGGGATCGACGTCCGCGGATTCCACCACGCGAACCATCACCTTGACCGTGTCGCCCGGCTGAAACTCCGGTACCCCACGCTTGGCAAGCACGGCATCCATCTGCTCGCGCTCGATCTGCTGAATAATATTCATGTCGCTGACCTTTTTTGCGTGTTTTTCAATGCAGAGGAGCTTCGCCGCCGTCTAATTGACGGGCGAGCAAGGCTCATGCGGCCCCTAAGGGCACCCTCGATCGGGGAATTCGTTGGCCGCGTGATACCGGAAAGGCCGAGAGATGTCGAGAGGGGAAGTCCTTTTGGGGGCCCCCTCTTCAAGGCGAGGTTGGGATCGCGGCTGGGCCCGGTGGGACTTCAGCGGGTGACATCCCAAGCCCCCGGAGCGTCGTAAACCGAGGATCGTCGCGCGATGACGGGCTAAGACCGCTGGCGGCGCTGTCTTTTGGGTCGGGCTTGAAGATCCCTAAAGGCGCGGCCAATAAAGGCGCCGAGGCCGGTTTGGGGGCCACCGTCGGCGATACGATGACCTTTGGCGCGTCACCCGGGTAGATCGGGTCCGAGCTGACGACACCCTTGGAGGCGGCAGGCACTTTTTTTGGCAACGGCTTTGCTGGGCCTTGTGAGGCCTTGGTGGCCTTGAGCTTTGGTTTGGTTAGCTTTTCAGCCGGCACCGCCACACCTGCTGTGTCGTCTCGCATCACCACGGTCAGCGATGCGATCTTAAGGCCGGCCCGGGTCCGCAAATCCAAGGTGGTCTGGAGGGGGCCAGTCCTGTCTCGCGGCAGTGTGATCACGAGGTTATCCAGATCACCAAATGCCACTGCCCAATCGCTGGAGGCAGATCCTGGCGCAGACACTTCCGCCCCTGCCGACAGGCGGCTGGACGGCGGCAGGCCCGACAGCACAACGGAGCCGAGTGGATCGAAAAATGGCTCTGCAAGAAGCGCATGTTGCTCGACGGATGCCGTGGCCACGGGGGCCGATAGGCGCTCCAGTAGCGGCCGCGATGGTGGCCGAGGCTCAAAGGCCAGCATTGCCGGTAAAAGCCAATCTCGCGCGCGGGAACTTACGAGCATGTACGGTTCGTCGGCCTCGACGACGAGTGGTTCGGACGGGCTGATCGCCTTTCGCTGTTCCGCAATCGACGTGACCGGCTCAATCGACAACACGAACCAACCACACAACGCCGCTAGCACACCTCCGAGAAAAACGAGTTCCGTGTCGCTCGCCAGGCCTTTGAGAAATCCTCTCCAAGATCCGTCCGAGCCGACGACGGCAATCGGAAGGGGGTGAGGTCCTGGATCAATAGTTGGACCCGAACGCGGACGGGGCATGGAAATGCGACGCCTGATCAGAGTCCCTAGTCGATCCGCTCGCGGCATAAGTTGAACCTTGAAACCCGAGGCCGAAACGCGGCCCACAAGATTGACAAAACCGTGATGCATCCCCTGTGAGTTTTTTTCAAACACGAATCGAATTGCAAATAAAGCGATGGAGATGACGGTAAAGAAGCCGGTAACGAATGGTTTTATTTGAGGCGCATGTAAGAAATGATACGCACGCCTGTCATTTCACCAGACCGCTGTATTCCAAACGATTTCATTGACATAATTGATAATCGGCATTTCCGGCGTAATACCTAGTGTGAGGTTTTCTCGAATATTTCAGTCGCTGCAATAGCGTCCGGCTTGAGTCGTCGTTGGAAGACGACCCGAGGAGGAAATTGCTCAATTCAAAGAAATGGTCATTGATCAAAATAGGATTGAATTAACGACTTGTTAACCACAACCCCCAAAGCTGGCGGAAATTGGCGGGGGGTAGCAGAATGATTCGGCGCCTTTACAATCTTGAAGACTGGCTCTTCTATCGATCCAGATCATGCGGCCCCTCTTCCGGCCGCCTGATGGAGATGTGGTCCCGTCAGGTCGGACATGTGGCCGACCGTTTGCAGACAGGTTTTCGCCAGGGCACCGCCGTTTGACGCTGGCTAGGGTGCCGCTTTCTTGACCAGTAAATCCGGTCGTCGCTCAGCCGTGACCCGCAATGACTCCGCCCGGCGCCACGCCTCAATGGCTTTATGATCGCCAGACAAGAGGACATCGGGAATTGACTTGCCCTCCCACTCGCGCGGACGGGTGTATTGCGGATACTCCAGCAGCCCGCTTTCGAAACTTTCGCTGGCCAAGCTCTGCGCTGCTCCGAGAACACCAGGAAGCAGCCGCACGCAGGTATCCATGAGAACCATCGCCGCCAGTTCCCCTCCGGACAGCACATAATCGCCGATCGAAATCTCCAAAAGTTGGCGGCCGGCGATGACGCGCTCATCGATGCCTTCGAACCGGCCCGCAAGAAGGACCGCCCCCGGCCCAGCCGCCAAGGCCTTTGCGAGTTCCTGATCGAGTGTGCGCCCGCGCGGCGACAAGTAGATCAGCGGCGCGTCGGGATTACCGGAGCGTGCCGCATCGAGAGCAGGTCCGAGCACATCGGCCCGCAGAACCATCCCCGCGCCCCCACCGGCCGGCGTGTCGTCCACTTGCCGGTGCTTACCCAGCCCGAAGTCGCGGATCTGAAGCGTTGTCAGAGACCATAAACCTGCAGCGAGCGCCTGCCCAACAAGCGAAATGCCGAGCGGTCCCGGGAACATGTCCGGAAACAGCGTGAGCACGCTCACGCGCCACGCCGGCCGCCCGTCACTGGCGGGAAAATGAGCCATCGCCCCTCAAACGCCCTCGACGACAGTGATGTCGATCGTTCCTGCACCCTGGCGCAAGGCCTTAGCCTCAGCATATTCGGGGCTGCGGGCATACCCGATCGCATGCTCAAAGCTTGGAAACTCGAGCACGACATTCCGCGCTACGCCATTTCCTTCAACGATCTCGCACTTGCCGCCGCGCACGATGGGTTTGCCTTCATACTTGTCGAGCGCAATCTTCGATTTTGCAACGTACTGGCCCCACTTCTCGGCGTCCGTAACGGTGGCGTGCGCGATCACATATCCCTTCGGCATTCTGCTCTCGTCCTTTGAACCATTGAGATCGCGGAAGGCATAAGCCGCGCGGCGCACGCCTGCAAGCGAGGCCGACTGAAAAGCTCGTGCAGAGCCCTGCTCAGGCCTGCCGGATGTGATTGTGAAAGGTCAGTGCCGCTTGCACGGGGTCATCGGCCTGCGTGATTGGCCGCCCAACCACAATATGGTTCGCCCCCGCGCTTATGGCATGTTCCGGCGTCATGACGCGTTCCTGGTCGTCGGTTGTGCTTCCGGCCAACCGGATACCAGGAGTGACGATCAGAAAATCAGGGCTAGTTGCGGCGCGTATGGCGGCCGCTTCCTGACCTGACGCGATAACACCGTCAAACCCAGCTTCATGCGCCAGCTGGGCGCGGTGCAGCACCAGTTCGCCCGGTGTGAAGCGACTACCCTGCTGCTTCAGATCGTCCCCTGTCAGGTTTGTCATGACGGTGACGGCAAGCAGTTTCAGCTGACTGGGGCCGCGTCCGGCGACTGCCGCACGCAACGTCTTGAGGTCATGACCATGCACCGTGAGGAAATCGACTCCCAGTTCGCGTGCATTTGAAACCGCCCGCTCGACGGTGTTGCCGATATCGAGCAGCTTCATATCCAGAAAAACGCGCTTGCCTTGAGCCATCAAACTGTCGGCAAGATCAAGTCCGCCAGCGAAAAGCAATTCAAGCCCAACCTTGTAGAAGGAAACTGCGTCGTCGAGCTTGGCAACGAGCCGCTGCGCTTCCTCCACTGTTGGCATATCGAGC
Source organism: uncultured Alphaproteobacteria bacterium (assembly GCA_963708775.1). GTDB lineage: Bacteria > Pseudomonadota > Alphaproteobacteria > Rhizobiales > Hyphomicrobiaceae > JAGVSR01. The sequence goes on from CAVPTI010000010.1 coordinate 338,772, forward strand.
GCAACGATCAGACGATCCTTTAGGGGAGTGTGGCTCATGGCAGAGATCCGGTTGATGCACTATCCATGCAGCACGTGCGCGGCGCGGGCAAGCTTCTGAAATCAAGCTCTTGAACTGCTCCTGACTGTCTTTGTTCTTCAAGTGGCCGTGCTCGTCGTAAGCGTCCATGGCCCGCGGAACAGCAAATTGTTCCGGCAAAACCAACGCACCCAGTCCCAGTTCGAGAACGGTTCGAGCCGTATTGAGGCCGCGCAGCCCGCCCATTCCACCGGGCGACGAGGAGCCAAGCGCAAAAACGCGCGTCTTGAAGACGGCGAGCGGTTCTTCGCCCTCATTTTTAATGCGGCTCATCCAGTCGAGCGTGTTCTTCAAGAGCGGGGTGATGGATGCGTTGTATTCCGGGCACGCGATGAACACGCCCGTGTGGACTCGCATCAGCGCCTCAAATTTCCGGGCGTTATCAGGGATGCCTTCGGTGTTCTGCAAATCCGCGTCGTAGAGCGGCATCGCGTAATCGCCGAGATCGGCAAACGTCGCAGCTATGCCGTTCGCTTCCGCGATCGTAGCGCCAAGCCGTGCCAGACGCATATTGTGCGATCCGGTCCGGGCCGAACCGGCAAAGAACAACAATCGAGGAGCATTCGGCGTGACAGACATTGCAAATCCCTAGTGCTGCCAAGCCACCGAAAGCGGCGAGCCCGGACGATGATACATCAGCACGACGCGGCAAATGCCGGCCGGTTCCAAGCCCGGACGGCGTCAGCCCTCGCCACCGAAAAGATCTTTCATGCGCGCAAAAAACCCCGTGCTTTCCGGGCTCGTTTCCTTGGCACTGAGCTTCTCGAATTCTTCCAGCAACTCACGCTGCTTGCGCGACAGATTTTTGGGTGTCTCGACGTCAACCTGGATGTAGAGGTCGCCGGCCGCATTCGACCGCAAAACAGGCATACCCTTACCTTTCAAGCGAAACTGCTTGCCGGTCTCAGTGCCTTCGGGAACTTTCACACGGCTCATCGTGCCATCGAGGGTTGGCACCTCGATCTGACCACCGAGCGCAGCCGTCGTCATCGAGATCGGCACGCGGCAGAATACGTCCGCTCCGTCGCGCTGGAAAAACTCGTGCGGCTTGATCGACAGGAAAATGTAAAGATCCCCCGCGGGGCCTCCACGTAATCCGGCCTCACCCTCGCCGCTGAGGCGAATACGCGTTCCGTCTTCGACGCCCGCCGGAATGTTGACGGATAGCGTGCGCTCCTTCACGACGCGGCCAGCTCCGTTGCACGCGGAGCAGGGGTCGGCGATCGTCTCGCCGCGGCCCTGACAGGTCGGGCAGGTCCGCTCGATGGTGAAGAAGCCTTGGCTCGCGCGAACCTTGCCGGCTCCGCCGCACGTCCCGCACGTCACGGGCTTGGTACCAGCCTTGGCGCCGGTCCCCGAACAGGTCTCGCAGACGATGCTGGTCGGCACGCGAACTTGCGCGGTTTTGCCCGCGAAAGCGTCGTCGAGCGTAATTTCCATGTTGTAGCGCAGGTCGGCCCCGCGCTCGCGCCCCGATCGCCGCTGCTGGCCACCACCACCGCCGCCACCACGACGGCCGCCCATGAACTCGCCGAAAAGATCGTCGAAGATATCGGACATCGATGATGCGAAGTCGGGCCCAAAACCGGCGCCGCCCCCACCGCGCCCGCCCATGCCGCCGTCGAAGGCCGCATGCCCGAAACGGTCGTAGGCCGCGCGTTTTTGCGGGTCCTTCAAGACCTCGTAGGCCTCGTTCAGTTCTTTAAATTTCTGTTCCGCATCCGTGTCTCCGGGATTGCGGTCGGGATGGTGATCCTTGGCGAGCTTGCGAAACGCGGATTTTAAATCCTGTTCGCTCGCAGCCCGCTGCACCCCGAGAACGTCATAGTAATCGCGTTTGGCCATAGGGGCGTTTTATCCGGAGCAGGAAGGGCGGCACTGTTCTGATGAAACGGCCTTGGTTTCCGGCCTAGCATAACGTCCAGAATTAATTGGCCGCCACGTCGCCGCAAGGGCGTGCGCGATCGGCCGCCGGGAACGGAAACCGCCCCGCCGCACGAGGCGGCAGGGCGGGATTTCTGAGATCAACCGGCTTTCTTCTTGTCGTCCTTGACCTCTTCGAAGTCGGCATCAACGACGTTGTCGTCCGCCGACTCGCTGGCCGAGGTGCCGTCACCGGCATCCGCGCCGGTGCCCGCCGAAGCGCTGTAAATGGCCTCGCCGATCTTCATCGCCACCTGCGCAAGCGCGTTGGTTGCCGCCTTAATCTTCTCGGCGTCATCCGACCCGAGCGCATCCTTCACGTTCGCGATCGCGCTCTCGACATCGCCCTTGACCGCCGTGACGGCCGCATTGGAGGCATTGTCGGCAAGCTGCTTCTCGGTCGCATGGACGAGCGCTTCGGCCTGGTTCTTCGCTTCGACGAAATCACGCTTCCGCTTGTCTTCGGTCGCGTGTGCCTCAGCGTCTTTGACCATACGCTCGACTTCCGCATCCGACAGCCCACCCGAGGCCTGAATGCGTACCGACTGCTCCTTGCCGGTCGCCTTGTCCTTGGCCGAGACGTGCACAATGCCGTTGGCATCGATGTCGAACGTCACTTCCACCTGCGGCACGCCACGCGGAGCCGGCGGCAGGCCGACGAGGTCGAACTGGCCGAGCAGCTTGTTGTCCGCCGCCATTTCGCGCTCGCCCTGGCTGACCCGAATGGTGACAGCTGTCTGTCCATCTTCGGCAGTCGAGAACACCTGGCTCTTCTTCGTCGGAATGGTCGTGTTGCGGTCAATGAGCCGGGTAAACACGCCACCCAGCGTTTCAATGCCGAGCGACAGCGGCGTCACGTCGAGCAGCAGAACATCCTTGACTTCGCCCTTGAGCACGCCGGCCTGGATTGCGGCGCCGACTGCCACGACTTCATCCGGGTTCACGCCCTTATGTGGCTCCTTGCCGAACAGCTCCTTCACCGTCTGCTGAACCTTCGGCATGCGGGTCATGCCGCCGACGAGAACGACTTCATCGATCTCGGCAGCCTTGAGGCCGGCATCCTTGATGGCCTGCAGGCACGGACCCTTTGTCCGCTCGATCAGGTCTTCCACGAGGCTTTCGAGCTTGGCGCGCGTCAGCTTCATCGTCAGATGCTTCGGACCCGAAGCATCCGCCGTGATGAACGGCAGGTTGATTTCAGTCTGAGCCGACGACGAAAGTTCGATCTTTGCCTTTTCAGCGGCTTCCTTCAGGCGCTGCAGAGCGAGCTTGTCGCCGCGCAGATCGATGCCGTTCGACTTCTTGAATTCATCGGCAAGGTACGACACGAGCTTCATGTCGAAGTCTTCGCCACCCAGGAAGGTGTCGCCGTTCGTCGACTTCACCTCGAAGACGCCGTCGCCGATTTCCAGAACCGAGATGTCGAAGGTGCCGCCGCCAAGGTCGTAGACGGCGATCGTCTTCGCTTCCTTCTTCTTATCGAGGCCATAGGCGAGCGCGGCTGCCGTCGGCTCGTTGATGATCCGCAGGACTTCCAGGCCCGCAATCTTGCCGGCATCCTTCGTCGCCTGACGCTGGGCGTCGTTGAAATACGCCGGAACCGTGATGACGGCCTGCGTGACGCTTTCGCCGAGCTTGGCTTCGGCGGTTTCCTTCATCTTCTGAAGAATGAAAGCGGAGACCTGCTGGGGCGAATACGCCTGGCCGTCAATCTCGACCCATGCATCGCCGTTCGTGCCCTTCACGATCTTGTAGGGCACGAGCTTCTTGTCCTTCTCGACCATGGGGTCTTCGAAGCGACGGCCAATCAAACGCTTGATCGCGAATAAGGTGCCGGTCGGATTGGTCACAGCCTGACGCTTGGCGGGCAGGCCGACAAGGCGCTCGCCGTCGTTGAAGGCGACGATGGACGGGGTGGTGTTGGCGCCCTCGGCGTTTTCCAAAACGCGCGGCTTGCCACCCTCCATGACGGCGACGCACGAGTTTGTGGTGCCGAGGTCGATGCCGATCACTTTAGCCATGGTGAACTTCCTTTTTCGTTGTGGCGAACCGCCAGGACCCTTGTCATGGCATCCGGTACCGCCCCGCGCCCGTTAGAGAGGGCCGGAGCCGCTGCGGTCCCCAGGGGAGTTAATGAGACGTGGTGGTCACGTATATAGGGCGGTTTTAGAGGGGTGCAACGGGAGTGGATCACGCCGCCGTGACTAAAATCTATCGTGGCCAGGATGCCGCACACCAACGGAGACACTAATGGCCATCTCGGCAAAAAATCCAGTAGCAAAGACGTCTTCGGACCCTGTTGCCGCGCTTCCGGAAGGGTTTCGCCTGATTGCAGGGGCCTTAACGAGCGCCGAGCAGAAGGCTCTGTTGGTCGACATCGAGGATGTGATGTTATCCGCTCCGCTGTTTCAGCCGCGCATGCCTAAAACCGGGCAACCCTTTTCGGTGATGATGAGCAACTGCGGCCCGCTGGGGTGGGTATCGGACAAGGAGCGCGGCTACCGTTATCAGGCCACCCACGTCGAAACCGGCCGAACTTGGCCCCCGATGCCCCAGAAGTTGCTCGACCTGTGGCGAGATCATGCCGCGTTCGACGGCCTGCCTGAAGCGTGTCTGATCAACCATTATCCGGCCGGTGCGAAGATGGGCTCCCACCGCGACAAGGACGAAGATGAGCCCCGTGCCCCGGTTCTATCGGTATCACTCGGCGATGATGCCATATTCCATGTCGGCGGGAGTAAGCGCGGTGATCCCAAAGTGCGCGTCACACTCCGCTCGGGTGATGTGTGCCTGCTCGGCGGCCCCTCCCGGTTCGCCTATCATGGCATCGATCGCATCCTGCCCGGAACCTCAGATCTCGTGCCCGGCGGAGGCCGCATCAACCTCACGCTGCGGCGCGTGACGCGGCTCGGCTGAGCCACGGACCCAACTGGACAAGCAAGACCGCCGCGATCATCAATCCGGCCCCGAACCACGATACGGGGCTCAGCCGCTCTCCAAGCATCAAGGCGCCCGCTGCCGCAGCAAACAGGCTCTCAGCCGAGAGAATGACAGCCGCTTCTGGCGGCGTCGTGTGACGGATCGCGATGGTGAAGAGGGTATAGGTTAATGCGGTCGAGACGAGACCCACGAACAGGATCGGGACTGCCGCACCACGCAGTGCGTCAAGCGTCGGCTGCTCGAATGTGAGAGCCGCGACCGATGCGCAAAGCGTCACCACCGTGAATTGGATCACGGTGTAGGTGAGCGGCCGTTCGAAATGGCTCGCCTTGCCAGTCAGCACGCAATGGGTGGCCCAGAACAGCGCCCCTACCATCACCAGCAATTCACCGGTGCCCAGTCCGCCGATCGTCCCGCCGCCGAGCAGCCACGTCCCGACAAACGACATCCCGATCGCCGGCCACACAAGTCGCGGTGGATACGTGGAAGACAAGATCCACGAAACAATGGGCGTGAACACCACGTAGAGCGACGTTAAAAATCCGGTGTTCGTGACGGATGCGGTTCGCAAGCCTTCCTGTTGGAGGAATGCCGCGGCGAGAAATGCCGCCCCGCATTGGGCAGCCAGACGCGAGAGGCCCGCAGGGGCAGGGCGTGCCGCAGCGCGGCAAGTCTCGAGATAGGCCATCGGTGCGAGCACCAGAACCGCGAGGCCGGCCCGCGACGCGATGAACGTCCACGGGCCAACATACGCCATCGCATCTTTCTGAAAATAGAACGCGACGCCCCACAGCGCGGCCGAGAACAGCAATACGAAATCAGCCTGGAGGCGTGTCATTTCAGCAAGCTCTAGCAGAGTTCAGCAACGTGAGCAGAAGACCGTGCGAGAGTGCGTCGGTCCCGGCTTTCTAACCCCGCCAGACGAAACGAGCCCTGACCGCTCACTCGCTATTCGACGGATCTTCGGCCGGCGGCGCTGACTCCGGGCTATTGCCCGCGTCTGGCTTGCCCGGCTTCGGCCCACCTTTGGCAGTAACAACGACAGCCGGGCGGATCACCCGCTCTTCGATAACGTAGCCGGCCTGGAACACCTGCAAGATGGTGCCTTGCGGCACGTCCGAACGATCGTGCTGCATCATGGGCTGATGCAGATGCGGGTTGAACATCTCCCCCTCGGGCCAAATGCGCTTGACACCATGGCGCTCGAGAACGCCCTTCAATTGGCCGTCGATCATGCCGACACCTTCTACGAGGGTGGCCAGGGCCGGATCGGCCTCGGCAGCGCCGGCCGGAACAGCGGCCATGGCACGTTCGAAGTTGTCGGCCACGTCAATGATATCGAGCGCGAACTTCGAAATTGCGAACTTTGCCGTCTCGACTTTTTCGCGATCGGTGCGCTTGCGCAGGTTATCCATGTCGGCAACGAGACGCAGCGTCTCTGTCTTCGCCTTGGCGAGTTCCTCGTTCGCCTTCGCCAGATCGTCCTGGAGAGCGCCGATGATGGCCTTCAACTGTTCCGCTCCAAAGTCAGCGGACTGCGCATCGAAGGGCTGCTGCTGTTCGTTGGGTACAGCGTTCGGATCGGGCGTGCTATTGGGATCGGACATGGGGGCTCGATCGCTCTCTTCTGATCTGGTTCTGATGGATGTCGCGGTATCGGCCGAAGGCCGGAAAAAATCAAGAGACGAGGCAAAATCAAGAGATGAGCCGCGATATGATCTTGGCGGTATAGTCGACCATAGGAATGATCCGTGCATAATTGAGACGTGTCGGGCCGATCACGCCGAGCACGCCCACCACCTTGCGCGAATGGTTGTGAAACGGCGCAACGATCAGCGACGAGCCGGACATGGAAAACAGCTTGTTTTCCGATCCGATGAAAATCCTGACCCCTTCGCCGCCTTCGGCCAGCCCCAGGATTTGTGACAACTCGCTCTTGGATTCAAGATCGTCGAACAACTGACGAATACGTTCCAGATCCTCGATCGCGGTGAGGTCCTTCAGAAGATTCGACTGACCCCGCACGATCAGGCTCTGCCGATCGTCGAGCGCACCGGACCATTCGGCGAGGCCAGCCGTTACAACCTTTTGCGTCAGCACGTCCAACTCGGCCTTGGCCGTCTGCAACTCCGTCTCGATGCGCTGCCGCGCTTCCGTGATTGTCAGCCCGCGAATATGCGCATTCAGATAATTCGCCGCTTCGATCAGCGCTGAAGCCGACACACCCGGTGGCAGGTCGACAATCCGGTTCTCCACATCGCCATCCTCGCTGACGAGGATCGCCAGCGCCTTCGTCGGCTCAAGCGGCACGAATTCGACCTGCTTCAGCCGCGACACCTGCTTTTCCGCCAGCACGACGCCGGCGCAATGCGAGAGCCCGGAAATCATCTCCCCCGCCTCGCCCAAGACCTTGTCCAGCGAGGTGGACCTGCTGGCGGCGATCTGCGCCTCGATCTGTTTACGTTCATCTTCCGTGAGTGCCCCGGTCTCGAGCAGACCGTCGACGAACATGCGAAGTCCCGTCTGCGTCGGCAGTCGTCCCGCCGAAGTGTGCGGCGCGTAGATCAGCCCAAGCTCCTCGAGGTCCGCCATGACGTTGCGGATCGACGCCGGCGACAGATGCAGCGGCAGCACGCGCGACAGGTTGCGCGAACCCACGGGGTCGCCGGTGGAGAGATAGCTCTCTACGATTTGGCGCAGGATGGCTCGAGAGCGGTCGTTGAGCTTGACGATTTCGGACATCGACTTCCGGTACGCGGCGGCCAAGGGCGGCTAACTCGCTTTATGTCACAGATTTAGGGATGGGGGGTAGCATCGTCAAACGGCCATGATGGGTGGGCGGTTGCGCCGGGCAAGACCCGGGACTAGGGTCGCGCCGAATTCCCACCATCATAAGGTATAGACCACTCATGCGCCCCTCCAAACGCCAGCCCGACGAACTCCGCCGGGTCTCCATCGAACGGGCAGTCTCGATGCACGCGGAGGGTTCGTGCCTGATCAAGTTCGGCAACACCCACGTTCTCTGCATGGCCAGCCTGGAGGAACGGGTGCCGCCGTGGCTGAAGGGTCAGGGTCGCGGTTGGGTAACGGCGGAATACTCCATGTTGCCCCGCGCCACGTCCGAACGCACCCGCCGCGAAGTCACGTCGGGTCATCCGTCCGGCCGAACACAGGAAATTCAGCGCCTCATCGGCCGGGCACTCCGCGCCGTTGTCGATCTGCAAAAACTGGGCGAACGCCAGATTACCGTCGATTGCGATGTCATTCAGGCCGACGGGGGCACGCGCACGGCAGCCATTACTGGCGCCTGGGTCGCGCTCTACGACTGCATCCAGTGGATGAAGGTGCGCGACATGGTGAAGGACGGTGTTCTGCGCGATCAGGTCGCTGCCGTGTCGTGCGGCCTCTATCGCGGCACGCCGGTCCTCGACCTCGACTACGCCGAAGACTCCACCGCCGATGCCGACTCGAACTTCGTCATGACCGGCGCCGGCGGCATCGTCGAGGTGCAAGGAACGGCCGAAACGACAGCCTTCTCGCAGGAGAGTTTCGACGGCCTCATGGTCCTCGCCCGCAAAGGCATCTCAGAACTCGTCCAGCTCCAAAAGATCACGGTGGCTTGAGTCAGCCGAATGCGCACCCTCACACGCGGAACCAAGCTCGTCGTCGCGAGCCACAACAAGGGCAAGGTCTGGGAGATCAACCAGCTCATCGCGCCCTATGGCCTCGAAGCGATCTCGGCGAGTGCGCTGGATCTCGAAGAGCCCGAGGAAACCGAACTCACCTTCGAGGGTAACGCGAAGCTGAAAGCGATCGCCGCCGCCAAAGGCGCAAACCTTCCGGCCCTCGCCGACGACAGCGGGCTCGAAGTAGACTGTCTTGGCGGCGCGCCAGGAATCTTTTCCGCGCGCTGGGCCGGCCCGCAAAAAGACTTCGGCCTCGCGATGGAGAAGGTCGCGCACGAAATCACCGCGCGCCACGGCTGGGCAGCACCCGGTCCGCGCGCGAATTTCATTTCAGTCCTCTGCCTCGCTTGGCCCGATGGCGAAGTCGCAACATTCGAAGGTAAGGTCTTCGGCCATCTCGTCTGGCCGCCGCGCGGCGGCAACGGCTTCGGTTACGACCCAATGTTCGCCCCTGATGGTCACGACACCACATTCGGTGAAATGGAACCGGCCGACAAATACGCGATCTCCCATCGTACCCGCGCGTTCGATGCCTTCCGCAAATCGGTCCTCGGCGATCTCTCGGCCGCACCGGTCAAGCCAAATGCCGATCGCGACGCCGATGGCCTGCATGCGGCAGCCGCCAATATTTCAACACGTGAGGAACTGAAGACATTCGTGAAATATCTGAGCGCCGATCTCGAACGACGTGGCCAGCCGCGCGTCAACATCGGCACGCTCATGGTCGCCCTCGAAGAACTCGGTTGGGGAAAAGACGGATGAGCCCCGCTGGCGCACGCTGGCCAAAGCTTTGCTCGCCGCCACCGAGGCGAAACAGCCGTGAGCACCACCTTGCAGCGGCCCGACGCAGATACGCTGTTCGGCGTTTACATTCACTGGCCGTTCTGCGCGCAAAAGTGCCCCTACTGCGACTTCAACAGCCACGTTCGGTTCGGCGGTTGGGACGAGCCCCGCTTCCTCGCGGCCTATCTGCGCGAACTTGATAACGTGAAGGCGCGCGTTGGACGGCAGGACGTCTATTCGATCTTTTTCGGAGGTGGCACGCCGTCGCTTATGAAGCCGGCAACTGTCGCTGCCATCCTCGATCACATCGGAAAGCTCTGGACCATCCAGCCCGACGCCGAGATCACGCTTGAAGCGAATCCCAATAGCGTCGAAGCCGACCGCTTTGCCGGCTACCGCGCCGCTGGCGTCAATCGCGTGTCGATCGGCGTGCAGTCTCTGCGCGATGAAGAATTGAAGCGCCTCGGACGCCTGCACTCCGTCACCGAAGCCCGAACTGCCATTGAGATCGCACGCCGTACCTTCGATCGCTTTTCTTTCGATCTCATCTACGCCCGCCCCGGCCAAACAACGAACGCTTGGCGCACCGAGCTTTCCGAAGCCCTCGCCATGGCCGGGGGACATCTCTCGCTCTACCAGCTGACCATCGAGCCGGACACGCCCTACGCCGAACTCCACGCCCGCGGTCGTCTCGTCGTTCCTGATGCCGACGCAGCGCTCGATCTCTATGCGCTGACGCAAGACATGACCGCCGCCGCTGGTCTTGCCAGCCTATGAGATCTCCAATCACGCAGCCCCCGGCGACGAAAGCCGCCACAACCTTCTCTACTGGCGCTACGGCGCTTACGCAGGCCTAGGCCCAGGCGCCCATGGACGCCTCGTTACGCCGGATGGCCGCCGCATCGCCACGTCGACAGAGAAAAATCCCGAGCGCTGGGCGGAGCGCGTCGAAGCGGCAGGCCACGGGTTCACCGACGAGACCCCGCTAACTTCCGAAGAGCAGGCCGACGAGATGCTGCTGATGGGCCTGCGCCTCACCGAAGGCATCGACCTCGATACCATGGCCCGCCGCTTTGGATTTGCACCTGCATATTCGGAAGTGGCGGATCTGGAACGAATGGGCCTTATCGAAATCCTGGATGACGGAGAAGATGATCCCGACATCATCCGTGCGTGCATTGGTCCGGGCATTCCGGCTGTGGGTACGCCGTATGCCCGCCGCTACCCCACCATCCGCGCGGTCGGTGAAGGGCGCTTTGTCCTCAATGAACTCGTCCGCCGGCTGTCGCTCAAAACCCAAGCTGTGTCCCCCACCATCCAGCCGGCTGCAACACTTCGCACGTAGACAGGCTGGGCAGCCCCCACTAATGACGCCGCCATGATGAAACGCCTCTACGATTGGATCATGGGACTGGCCGCGAGCGATCGCGCGCCCGCCGCACTGTTCTGGGTATCGTTCGTCGAAAGCTCGTTCTTCCCCATTCCGCCGGACGTGATGCTGATCCCCATGGTGATCGCACAGCGCCTGAAAGCCTGGTGGTATGCGACGATCGCGACCATGGGGTCGGTCATCGGCGGTGCATTCGGATATGCGATCGGCTACTTCGCATTCGAAAGCATCGGCAAGCCAATACTCGAGTTCTACGGCAAGTCCGAAAGCTTTGGCGAATTTACCCAATGGTTCAACGAATGGGGCGTCTGGATCCTCATCGCCAAGGGGTGGACGCCGTTCCCCTATAAGGTGCTCACCATCACGGCGGGCGTCACCCAGATGCCGTTCCTGGAGTTCATGCTGGCGAGCGTGGTTGCGCGCGCCATGCGCTTCTATCTTGTCGCGGGCCTGCTCTACTACTTTGGCGAACCGATCCGGGACTTCATCGAAAAGCGCCTGACGTTGGTCACGTCCGTATTCGTGGTTCTCCTTGTCGGCGGTTTCGTAGCCGTGAGATACCTTTTCTAGTCTGACCGCGTTCAAGGTCGCAGGTTCATTATGCTTGAAACAACAGTCCGCCCTGATCATGCCAATGCCTACCGTTTCGGCGGTCTGGCGCTGCTCATTTCGGTCGGTATCATCCTGACCGCGCTCGGCTTTGAATATCTCGGCGGCTACGCGCCCTGCCCGCTTTGCCTCATCCAGCGCTACGCTTTCTATGCCGGCATTCCCCTTACTTTTCTCGCCATGGCGCTCGTCGCCGAACGCAGCCGCATCGCCGCCCTTCTGTTCTTCGTCGTGGCTCTCGGCTATCTGGCGAACGCCGGTCTTGCGACCTACCACGCGGGCGTCGAATGGCACTTCTGGCCCGGCCCCGACACCTGCACCGCTGCGCAGGCCCTGCCGGCAAACCCGGCCGATTTGTTGAAAGGCCTCGACAGCGCTCGTGTTGTCCGCTGTGACGAGGCCACGTGGCGTCTGTTCGGGCTGTCGTTCGCAGGTTGGAACGTGCTTATCTCTCTGGCGCTGTTCGCAATTTCATTGCAGGCCGCATTCGCAGCCAAGGCGCGCGACTAAATCGTAAGCTATTTCAACGCTATACAATATGCTCGCCACTATTTGTGCGAGCCAACGCGGCCTATGGCCCGGGCAGAACTCTCCATGAACAGACTGCAAGCGAATTTCCTTGGATAGGACGTGCCTCCGCCATTTTTGCGCCCGAGTGTGGCAGTTAATTCACACCAAGCGCGGAACACAAACGGAACGCAACGCCCTGCGGCGAAGCTCCGGTGAAGTTCACGGGCGGTGTGAAGGAGTGGTTGCGTATGGGGATCTTTGTTGCGTCCTCCCCCTCGTCTCCAAGGCAGGTCTTGTCGCGTTGTATGCGTCCTGCCGGAGTTTTGAAGTCGAGTTTGACCGGTCAGTTCGCCGACGTTGTGTCTCCGCCAATTGGTCTTCGTAAGCGTTGCGTCCCTGTTGCGTCCGTTGCGTCGCCTGTAGCGTCTGCGTTGCACACCCCCAAGAGCGCGCTGAAAGGCGTGTTCCAAAATCTGAAGCGAGCGGTCTGGCGTGAAAAGTCCACGCGTCTGGCCAGACTGCTCCCCAAGTCGAGACTGCTCCCCCAGGTCGGGAATACGTCATCCACAGCTCAGGTTGGCAGCTCTGGAACCCCGGCACGAGTTCAAAGCGTTCTGTGTCAGTAGCCGCGTTTGTAAAGTTGAGTTGTGTAGCGTCAGTTGTGTTGCGTCCCGTTGCGTCCGTTGTGTCCGAAGTTGCGTGAGGAATGCGATGCAGATGCCCCCCGTGCAGAGCCCGAACTTGAAAGCATTCCACGTCGCGTCAGCGTTACCGCCGAGTGCGTGGCGGCCCTTGTCGGACATCGTGTCCGGCATCGTGCGTAAAATCGAAGTCCGGTCAGTGGCCGACGCCAGCGCATCCGATGCATGCGTTCTGCCGAAAGCCGCGTAGAGATCCTTCAACGAATTCGCAAGTCCGCAACTGTCGGCGGACTAGCAACGAAACGGCAGGCGCATCGAGTGTAGGACCCGCAGTCCCTAACGGCACTGCATCACACGGTACTGCGTAGTGGTGCCATTGCGCTCTTTGTGCCTGCCACCCACCTGTAATGCGTGCGTCAGCGTCCCTGTATCCCAGTATCCAAACGGAGCGCCACCATGGCCCACCTTTCAAACCCCGATCACGTCAATCCCGTCCAGTGGCAGCAGGCCCAGGGCGTCGCACGCCAAACCTGCGCGCGTTTCTTTCGTGATGGCGGTATGCCGGAAGATGCACTGAAGGCGTTCGGCCTCTCCGACAGCGAACTCGAAGGCCTCGATTGGAGCCGCGCGGTCGACGCAATTGCCCTGACGCTGTGTTCTGCTCCGCAGCGCCGTGCAGCCTGAAGTGAACTGGCGGCTTAAGCGCTGCCCCCCGTGTTCGTCCTGCGACTTGAGCCCCGCTGCTTCCCCAGGCGGGGCTTTTTCTAGCGGCGTCGCAGGCTGAACACAGATGCCCGATCGTTTCTCCGGCAGTTGTCAGAAGGGGATGAATGGAACTTCCAGCCGGCACGCGAAGCCGGTTGTGCTGAGTTGACGCTCCAGCCGCCCGCGTAACTGACTTCGCACGACGCGATCAATCAGCGTCGTGCCAAACCCGGTGCCAACCGCACCGCTCTGGGTGCGCGGTACCAAGACCTGTTCCGTCCAATTCATGGTGAAAAGCTCGTTTTGCAAATCCCAAACCACGAAAACTTGGCCGTCGGATTCGCCCATAGCACCGTATTTTACGCTGTTGGTCGCCAGCTCGTGAATGATGAGCGACAGCGTTTGCGCCATGCCCGGCCCGAGCGGCACTGACGGCCCGGTACACGTCGCTTTCAGCGTTGGAAATGGGGCCAGCTCCTGGTTGAGGATCGCTGCGAAATCAACCGAAGACCAGCGCTCCTTTGAAAGGAGCGCCTGCGCCCTCCCGAGTGCTGCAAGTCTCTCGCGAATCTTGTCGGCGACATCCTCACCACCCTCGGCAAACGTCAGGTTCACGATCGACTGCGCCACCATCATCGCGTTCCGTGCCCGGTGATCGACCTCCCGCACCACCATGTCTTCCCGCTCTTGCGCGAGCAGACGTTGCCGGAAGGCGTCCATGCGTTCTAGAGTTTCGCCAAGGGTCGTCGAGTCGAACGACGTCCATGCGCGCGGTCGCTCCTGCGCAACGAGGATCGCAATCGGATGGCTCGCTCTCTCCATAGGCACGGCGAGCACAGCTCCCCACCCTGCCGCGGCCGCCGCTTTACACAGCGCTTGCTCGGCGTCTTCCGTGTTGATGCACATGGTTGGCTTGCCCGACCGGAGCGTCTCCTCCAGCGTCTTAACAACTGCGAGGACTTTGCCGGACTCGAGACTGCTGTCGCTCCAGGTCGCAACTATGCGCGGCTCGGCGGCATAGCTGAGCCCAACAATAACTGCCGCTGCAACGCCCATGTGCTGTCCCAGCATCTTCAGCGTCGTGGCGCGGCCGAGACTGAGGTCTGATCCCAGACGCAGGTGCTCACTGAGATCAAGAAAGAACCGCATTTGCCGTTGCGCCAGCACGGCGTGAGTGGTCTCGCTGCCGCTGTTGAAAATGCCCGCGATGGTGCCGTCCTCTCCTCGGATCGGCGTGAAGCTGTAGCTCCAATAGGTTTCCTCCGGCGCGCCGAACCGCGCCATCGGCAGGAACCGGTCCTCAACAAACATACCCTCGCCTGTTGCGATTACTCCCCGGAATTGCGGCTCGATTTCATCCCAGATATCTGCCCACACATCCTGCGCCCGCGCACCGAGCGCCCCCGGATGCCTAGGCCCGGGGATTGGCGACCACGCGTCATTATAGAGGAGGCGCAATTCAGGCCCCCAATAGATCGCGGTCGGGAACTTGGATTGCAGACAGATGCTCAGCGCAGATTGCAGTGATTGCGGCCAGTCTGCGATCGGGCCGAATGGATGCTGCGACCAATCGGTGGCGGCGATCAACCGCCCCATCTCACTTCGTCCCGACAGGAAAGGGAGGGAGCCGGGCGTCAAATCCTGTTCGCGCAGCATTGGCAGGCAGGGTTCCGACTAGGGACGCTATGAACAGAATACCCCCGGCCTCTAAGGGGACCGTTAATGTCTCACGTAACACGTCTGCTTAATACATGAGGAGAAAAACACGATCTAGATCAGACAAGGGTTAATGCGTCCGGAATAGTAGAGCCCGGTCCGCTTTCGCGAACATGCATTGGAACTTCAGCGTGGCAGGCAGGTTGGAGGCGTTTGCTGACGCACATGCGCAAACGTCTTTGCCGGAGAGCCACATGAGGACCACACGAGCCATTGCAATTGCCGGACTTGCCACAACGACTGTTCTGAGTTCCCTGCCGCTCGCAGAAGCTGCTCGCTATGACGGCGGCTGGAACATGATCGCGCAAACAACGCGCGGTCACTGCGGCGTCATCCACATCAGCCTCGGCGTAGAACGCGGCCGCATCTTCTCCACCGGCGGTTCGTTTGCCCTTTATCCGATCAATGTTGATGGCCGCGTGACCAAATGGGGCCGCGCCCGGATCACGGCGGTTGCCGGCCCGCGCGTTGCACGCGGCACCGGCCGTTTCGGCGCCACCAGAGCCGAGGGCACCTGGCAAGGCCGCGGCCCCTCCGGCCTGTGCTCCGGCGTTTGGACTGCCAATCGGTTCTAGCTGATATCCTCAACGAGTAAGCCACTCTGACAGCTATTCAAGTCGTGGGGAAACCTGTTTCTGGTAGTGTTCGGCCTTTAGCTCAGCTACGGGACGAAACAACCAACTGCGGGTCCGCTCATGTTTCCATTGTCAGATATGTTGAAGTCCTTCGTGAAGGTGGGAAGCCTCACGGTGATTGACGCTGAAGGTAAGACGCACGTTTTCGCCGGCGGTCCCGGTCCCGAAGCGACAATGCGGCTGACGGACCCCACGCTTTATCGCAAGCTCTTCTTCAGTCCAGAGCTGCACGCCGGTGAGGCCTACATGGACGGGCGAATGAGCTTCCCCGGCTCGAGCCTGCGCGCGTTCTTAACCCTCTTCTCGGTTAATCGCCTCTCTCTCGGCAATCAGCCGATGCAAAAGGTTCTACGCCGCATCTCGCGGGGGCTGAAACGCTTCCAGCAAGCCAATCCCGTCGGCAAAGCCCAGCAGAACGTCGCCCACCACTACGATCTCGGGAACGCGTTCTACAAACTCTTCCTCGATACTGAAATGTTTTATTCCTGCGCTTATTTCCGCGATGAGCAGGAGACGCTGGAACAGGCGCAGCGCAACAAGTGCCGCCTGATCGCAGCCAAGCTCAACCTGAAGCCTGGCCAACGCGTTCTTGATATCGGTTGCGGATGGGGCGGGCTCGCGCGCTACTTGGCGCAGATTGCCGACGTTCAAGTCACAGGCGTGACGCTGTCGAAGGAACAACACGCCCTCGCCGTCGACTCCATGAAGTCGGCCGGACTCGACAATCGTGTTTCGATCCAACTCAAGGATTATCGCGAACTCACCGGTAAGTTCGACCGGATCGTCTCGGTCGGCATGTTTGAACACGTCGGCGTCGGCCACTACGGCGAATTCTTCGCCAAGATAAACGAGCTCATGACCGACGACGGCGTCATGCTGCTCCATTCCATCGGCCACATGAGCCCGCCTGGCACCGCAAGTCCGTGGCTCCGGAAATACATTTTCCCCGGCGCCTATTCGCCCGCGTTGTCGGAAGTGTTCCCCGCGGTCGAGAACAACAGCCTTTGGGTAACGGACCTGGAGTTTTTACGCGTCCACTACGCCACCACGCTGCGCCACTGGCATGACCGGTTCGAGAAGAATCGCACCGCCGTGGCTGAGATGTATGACGAGCGGTTCTGCCGGATGTGGGAATTCTACCTGATCAGCGCCGAGATGATGTTTCGCACCGGCTCCCAGGAGGTCTTCCATATGCAGCTTGCACGCAAACGCGATGCCGCTCCGATCGTCCGCGACTACATCACCGACGTTCAGCGCAAATATGAGCAGATTGAAGCGGGCTGGGCACGGTGACGGTCCCTCGGAGAAGTCCGCCTGCTACTCTTCCAGTTCCGTATCCCAATAGAGATAGTCCATCCAACTCTCGTGCAGATAGTTGGGCGGAAACAGGCGGCCGTTGCGGTGGAGTTCAAAAACGGTGGGCCGATACGGCGGTTGAAAAGGCTTCATGCCGGCGGCTTGGAGCGACTGACTGCCCTTCTTGAGATTGCACGGCGCGCAAGCCGTCAGAACATTTTCCCACCGTGTCATCCCGCCTCGAGCACGGGGCACTACATGGTCGAAGGTGAGGTCGTGCTTGTCGCCGCAATATTGGCAGCTGAACCGGTCGCGCAGGAAAACATTGAACCGTGTGAAAGCGGGATAAAGCGCGGGTTTAACATAAGTTTTGAGGGAAACGACGCTTGGCAGGCGGATCTCAAAGCTCGGACTTCGAACGGTCGTCTCATATTCGGAGACGATGTTGACGCGGTCCAAAAACACCGCCTTCACCGTCTCCTGCCAACTCCAGAGCGACAAAGGATAGTAGCTCAGAGGGCGGAAGTCGGCGTTCAGAACCAGGGCCGGACACGAGTCCGGAAGGGAGGCATGAGCGTTCACAAGCTTGCATCCAGTCGGTTCGCCGTTCGAATCGGTGTGTCAAACCGTTTCGACGAGGCGGATACTAACCGGGCATGACACCGATGTGAAGCCTTGCGATCGGTTCATGCAGATCACCCACAAGTTTCTGAGCAAACTAACTTTTTTGCCCAGAACTATGTCTTGTGAAAGCATGTTCCGACCACTCAATGTGGCCCCACGGTGACGTGTGGCCACTGCCAAGCGCGCCTACCGCCCCCTTCGCGAGAAGAGTTGCCATGAAAGCAAGCACGACCAAATCTACAGCGGCCAAGAAGACCGCGAACAAACTCCGCAGCAAGCCCGCCGGCAAAAAGTCGGCTCCCAAGCCGATCGTCTCCACCGGCTACTGGCTGCTCAAATCCGAGCCCGATGTGTTCTCCTACGAAATGCTGAAGGCAAAGGGCGCCAAGGGCGAGCCATGGACCGGCGTTCGCAATTTCCTCGCGCGCAACAACATGCGCGCCATGTCCGTCGGAGATCTCGGATTTTTCTACCACTCCAACATTGGAAAGGAGATTGTCGGCATCTGCCGCGTGATCGCGCCCGCTCATCCCGACCCGGAGGACGCTACCGGCACGTGGGAGTGCGTCGACGTGGAAGCCGTCGCGGATCTCCCAAAGCCCGTCACGCTCCAGGACGTGAAGGAAAACCAGAAACTCGCAAAAATGAGCCTCGTAACCTCGATGCGGCTCTCTGTTCAACCGGTGACCGCTGACGAATGGGCCGAGGTCTGCCGAATGGCCAACTTCGACCCAAAGGGCGTTCAAACAAAAATGGTTGGCGTGAAAAAGCACAAACGATGAGCGCGGGTCCACAGACCGTAGACGACTTCGCCCCTTTTATCGCGGCCAATACGATGTTGATTGCGCCGCCGCATGTACCGGAGATCCGGCTGCATCTGGCCGAGGAGTCGCTGCCCATCTGGCAGAAAACGGAAGAAGAACTGGGCGAGATGAACGTGCCGCCCCCTTTCTGGGCCTTCGCCTGGGCAGGCGGTCAAGCCCTCGCCCGCTACCTGCTCGACACCCCGAACGAAGTTGCCGGCAAGACCGTGCTCGATCTGGGCACTGGCTCAGGCCTCACCGCAATCGCGGCCATGAAAGCTGGCGCAGCCTCCGTCCTCGCGTCAGATATCGATCGAATGGCGCTGGCCTCCGCTCGTCTCAACGCAGCTGCAAATGGCGTCGCGATTGATACGACCGAGGAGGACCTCCTGCTGGATTTGCCAGATTCCTTCGGAGCCGTCCTTGTCGGCGACTTGTTTTACGAACGCGAACTCGCTGAGCGCGTCCTCGCCTTTATTGCAGCTGCACAAGCGAAAGGAGCACGCGTCCTCGTCGGCGATCCGCAGCGGAGCTACTTTCCCAAAGATCGATTTGCGCTGGTCGCCGAATACCAAGTGCCGGTAACCCGGGAACTGGAAGACGCTCTGGTAAAGAAAACGGCCGTTTGGGCGCTGAAGCGAAAAGCTTAACGCCCCGCATATTGCAGCGCAAAATGCGACGTTCTGGTTCGTACCTTCTATCAGTTGTGCGCCGCCGTCCGTGCTCCCATAATGACTTCAAAAATAAGCTCGGGAGGAGAACCGCATGTCCGAGAAGGTATACCCGGTCAAAGCTGACTGGGCTAAAGGCGCATGGATCGACAACTCCAAGTACCAGGAACTCTACAAGCGCAGCGTCACGGACCCGAACGGCTTCTGGGGCGAAGCCGGCAAGCGGCTCGATTGGATCAAGCCTTACTCGCGCGTCAAGAACACCTCGTTCGATCCTGGCAACGTCTCGATCAAGTGGTTCGAGGATGGCACGCTGAATTTGTCGGCCAACTGTATCGATCGCCATCTCGCGACGCGCGGCGATCAGGTTGCCATCATCTGGGAAAGCGACGATCCCACTCTCGATGAGCAAATCACCTACAATCAGCTGCATGAACGCGTCTGCCGCTTCGCAAACGTCCTGAAGGCCCACGGTGTCAAGAAGGGCGATCGCGTCACCATCTATCTGCCGATGATCCCAGAAGCGGCGTACGCGATGCTCGCCTGTGCGCGCATCGGTGCCATTCACTCGATCGTTTTCGGCGGCTTCTCACCCGACAGCTTGAAAAACCGCGTCGATGATGCCGAGAGCCGCGTCGTTATCACGGCCGATGAAAGCGTTCGCGGCGGCAAAAACGTGCCGCTGAAAAAGAATGCGGATATCGCGCTTGAAGGCTGCCATCCGGATACGCGCCTCCTCGTCGTCCGCCGCACCGGCAATCCGATCAACTGGGTGCCGGGCCGCGATTTCTGGATGCACGAAGAAACGGCCAAGGTTGCAGCCGACTGCCCGCCGGAAGAAATGAGCGCGGAAGATCCGCTGTTCGTGCTCTACACGTCCGGCTCCACCGGCAAGCCAAAAGGTGTCGTCCACACCACCGGCGGTTATCTGCTCTATGCGTCCATGACGCATCAATACGTGTTCGATTACCACGACGGCGACATCTACTGGTGCACCGCCGATGTCGGCTGGGTCACGGGTCACAGCTACATTGTCTATGGCCCGCTCGCGAACGGCGCCACGACTCTGATGTTCGAAGGCATACCGAACTATCCCACCGCCTCCCGTTTCTGGCACGTCGTTGATAAATGGAAGGTCAATATCTTCTACACCGCGCCGACCGCGATCCGGTCGCTCATGGGCCAGGGCGACGATTTCGTGAAGCGCACGAGCCGTGCCTCGCTACGCGTCTTGGGTTCCGTAGGCGAGCCGATCAACCCGGAAGCCTGGGAGTGGTATTATAATGTCGTGGGCGAAGCCCGGTGTCCCATCGTCGATACGTGGTGGCAGACGGAAACTGGCGGCATTCTCATCACGCCGCTCCCGGGTGCCACAGCCCTGAAGCCGGGCTCGGCAACGCGTCCCTTCTTCGGCGTGCAGCCCGCCCTCGTCGACGACAAAGGCGTACAGCTTGAAGGTGCCGGCTCCGGAAACCTTGTCATCCTCGACAGCTGGCCAGGTCAAAGCCGCACCGTCTTCCGCGACCACGAGCGCTTTGTGCAAACGTATTTCTCCGCTTACGCGGGGCAGTACTTTACCGGTGACGGTTGCCGACGCGACGAAGACGGCTACTACTGGATCACTGGCCGCGTCGACGACGTGATCAACGTATCCGGTCACCGGATGGGCACCGCCGAAGTCGAAAGCGCGCTCGTCGCCCACCCCAAGGTTGCCGAAGCCGCAGTTGTCGGCTACCCGCACGATCTGAAAGGTCAGGGCATCTACTGCTACGTAACGCTGAACAACGGCGTCGATCCCACTGACGAACTACGCAAGGAACTTGTGGCCCATGTTCGCCGCGAGATCGGCCCCATCGCCTCGCCGGATTTGATCCAATTTTCACCCGGTTTGCCCAAAACCCGCTCCGGCAAAATCATGCGCCGCATCCTGCGCAAGATCGCTGAAGACGAGTTCGGCAGCCTTGGCGATACGTCAACGCTCGCCGATCCCGGTGTCGTCGATGATCTCATCGAGAATCGGCAGAACAAGCGCGCGGTCTAGAGCGCAGATCATGCAAAGCAAAAGGGCGGATGGAACCTTCCATCCGCCCTTTTTCATTGTGCCTGCCGGAGCGGGGTAGCCTGGTCACCTGTTGGGACTTGAACGAAGTCGCTACCGTCGGCGGCGTTACTTGCAGCGCGAGAAGGCACCACGATCGAAGTGGAAATGGTTCTTGTGCGCCGCGTTGTATTCAGGCCCGAGGGCGACACGGAAATAGCGGCACGCGCGACGGTGAACTTCCTTCAAGAACGCGGCCTCGGGTCCCTTGCTCGTCCAGTCTCGCAGGATCGATATTTGCCGGCCGCCATCCAATGTGAAACCGGAGATGTCGATGGCGTTGGCGGTGGCGTGCTGGCTACGCACATTCTTCATGAGCGGGTTGCCGAGGATGTTGCGGCAGTCGTAAATTCCCATATCGCCGATAGTAGCAACGCGCGCGCCGAACGTTGACTGCGCCAGAGGCTGCACCTCATGCTCGATCCATAGCGCCAAGGCGGCCGCCATTTCGCACGTCAGCTTTTCGGCTCCAATTCTCGCTCCACCTGCTTTTGAAAACGAAACCGCATTCTGCCATCCGCATCCATTCTTGTAGGGCTGGTCGGGAACTGCAGCGGCGTCGATCTGTGGCTGCTTCAAAACCGCCTCACACAATGGCCGGTCGAGACGCAGAGCGGCGAGCCGCGTATCGACGAACCACGAGGGCTGTGTGTCGAGCGAAATTGGCGGAAACGGGCTGTAACGCTGCGGCAGATACCCCAGGCGCATGGCAATGAACGTCGTCGCGGCGATGAGCAGAACGAGCAAGAGCCGGGAGAACAGGCGGCGCTTCGGGCGGGCTGGCGAGGTCATGGGCACTCCAGATTGCCACCCGACAGTAGCGAACTGGCGCACCGGCTCCTAGATCTGCAACGCCACACTACACGAACGGATCTTTGCAAATCGAAAGAACCATCGGCATGCCCAAACGCAGGTATCCGCGCCAGCCGCGAGAGACTATTGAGTGAGCCGTAGGCCATTGAGAGACTGTGCGATCGCCACGAAAGTCTGGCGAAGTTCATCACCGTCCCTAGCGTCGTGGAACTCTCCGCCGGCGCGACGGGCGCACTCCTGCAACATGGCCTTCGCGGATGCTGGCGCTTCGAACGCGACCGTGTGAACCTTGACGCCCTTGTCGCCAAGACCGGTGCAGATCGAGAGAGTTTGCGCACTCGAGTTAGCATTGGCATAAGCTGTGTTGAAAATGCCGTCGGTCATGAGGATAAGCGCTTTGGTCGTCGTGCGGTCATGATATGCGACGGGTTCGCTGTCTGACGGCCACAGCGACGCAAAGTTGGGCGAGATAAGATTCCAGGCCCACTGCGCCCCGATATGGCCGGCCGTCGCACCATTTGCTACATAGCGACTGATCGATGCCGTCAACGCCGCCTTGTCTTCAGTCAGCGGGACGATCGTTGCCGCCGGGCAGAAGTATCCCTGGCGGCCTTCTGTAGGATCGATGTCGCTGAAAGAGCCGGTACCCCGATAGGCGCCGCCGTCGCGGATGCTGTCATCTAAGTACGCACTGCGGCCGCTACGTTCGCGCACGCAACCGTCGCGGCTGGTGCCATTCGAAGCACGGTCGGCGTAGGCACCGAGCTGGATCGCGGCGGCATACGGTGCCAGACCGATCCGCACCGTGTTCGGTTGAACGCTATCCGGCATCAGGATGCTGATAAGGTCGGTCGCGGCCGTCTTGAGATCGGCCAGCTTGCGACCGTTCATGGAACCGGTGATATCGAGCGCCATGCCGAGTTCGAGATCGTTTGCCTCGAACGTCGTCACTGTATCCACGGGGACTGCCACATTCTGCACGCCCGCGATGCGCATGAACGTCATCGGCACATCGGCATCCACCTTGACTTCAATCGTGCTGTTGGCGCGATCGGGAATAACTTCGACCTTGGCGACGTCTGCGAACTTGCCTCCGCCGGAGAGGTTCTGATTAAAGAAGCGCTCGCCGAACTCGGCAACTTCTTCATCACTCATCGCCCCCTCCATCAAGGCCCGCCCGGCAGCAAGTGCTGCTGCATCCGCCGCCGCGGCGATTTTCGATGTCGAGTGGTGGACACGCGCCTGGTCAATGGCCACACCGATGGTCACCGTCAGGACCATTGCGCAGAAGCCGAACAGGATCGCAACGCCGCCCCGCTCGTTGCGGGCAATAGCAGTAACGATCGCGATGGGCAGGGTCGGCATCGTGTCTCTCCTTGGAACAACCCGGTGGGGTTAGGAGCAACAGGAGCAACCGTGATGCCTGGACGAATCGAGGCGCGCCCCGATGTCTGCCGCATCACCGCAAGTGGTTGAGGAAGTGTTAACGCGCTTGCGTGCATTTCAGAGAAAATCGATAAAAATCAGTGCCACGTCGTAAACCAATCGAAAATTGAAGCCGCCTGCCCGCGCACCTCGGCTGTCGCAAAAGGCATGGAGAACCGGGCGGAAGCGACCGGCGGCGAGGCCTTGGCCAATGCTCTGTGTCTCAATGAGACGCAGCTTCTGCAACCGGCCGCAGCGGCTGTCCGTTAAAAGTCGGAGATGATCCCGTCCTTCTCCCAGTCGCCGTAACGGACAGGATCGGGCCCATTGCGGCCGCCCACTTCACGGCGGGCAGCCTCCGCCTCGGCCGCCTCATCGCGCGCTCGGCGGCGCTCTTCGGCCTCGGCCAGCGCGCGCTTGGCAATTTCCGAAAGCGGGCGGCTGGGAACCTCGTCGGCCCCTGCAGCGCCGGTCGCAGCTGACGGTAGATCGGGTTTATCGACCATGGTTCGTCCTTTCGCAACGCGCCGTCCGCTTGCGAGCGGACCTGCGCGGGTCTCTGGTTGTCGCCGGCAAGCATTCCCATATACCATCCGCGTCCGGAAACGGATGCCTGCCAGGCGGCGTTGTGCCGCCATTGGGGATGACGAGGGAGCCTCGCCCTGCCATGCCGATGAACTACGCCAAGACTGGTTTGTTGCTGATCGTCCTGACCGGCATCTTCGTCGCCATGGGCGCGCTGGTCGGCGGAAAATCCGGCTTGGTGATCGCCTTCATCATGGCGCTTGGAATGAACATCTTCAGTCTTTGGAAGTCGGATTCAATGGTGTTGCGGATGTTCCGTGCTCATGAAGTCGATGAGCGAACGGCGCCGGGCTACGTTAATCTCGTCCATGAACTTGCCGCGCGCGCCGAACTCCCGCCTCCCCGCGTCTATGTCATCGACAACCCGCAGCCGAATGCGTTTGCCACCGGTCGCAGCCCGAGCCGCGCCGCCGTCGCGGCATCGACTGGCCTTCTGGATTCGTTGTCGCAGGAAGAACTCGCCGGCGTGATGGCGCATGAACTCGCCCACATCAAGAACCGCGATACCTTGACCATGGCTGTTGCAGCTACGATCGGCGGTGCCATTTCCATGTTCGCGCAGTACCTGCAGTTCGGTATGCTGTTCGGCGGTAATCGCGAAAACGGCAATGGCCCCGGCTTCCTGGCGAGCCTGGTCGCGATGCTGATCGCCCCTTTCGCTGCTATGCTCGTGCAGATGGCGATCAGCCGCTCGCGCGAGTATCAGGCTGACCGCATGGGCGCGATGATCTGCGGCAATCCGATGTGGCTAGCTTCGGCGCTGTCCAAAATCCACGCCGCCGTGCAGCGCACGCCGAACTGGCAGGCCGAACGAATCCCTGCCGCTGCGCACCTGTTCATCATCAATCCGCTGACCGGCCACGGCGTCGACAATCTTTTCTCGACCCATCCGAATGTGGAAAATCGCATCCGCGCGTTGAAGGAACTGGCGGTCGAGATGGGGCAAGCCCCTTCGACTCTCGAGATCGGTACCGCAGATGTGTCTGGAGATTATGAAATTGCTCCGACCCGTCCCGCTGCCGGTCCGTGGTCACGCAGCCGGACATCGCGCGGACCGTGGGGCTGATTGGCCATCCCTCTCCTGCCGACGAAAGGAGAGTGGCATTGACCGCGCGGCGCCGACACCGTAGCGATGGGGGATGACAGGCACCCGCCCGCCGCGAGAATACAAAGCTGAGAAGACTGGCCGTATGGCGTCTTCCGCCGGCGCAAAAGGGCGCGGTCCGTTTATGCCCAAGCCGAAGAAAGCTGTCAGCAGGCCGGTCGAGAAGCCGGCCGGCTTTGAAGCCCGCCAGGCCGCCGCGGAAACCCTGTGGCGCGTTATGAAGCGCGGCACATTCTTCGAGGAAGCGTTCGCGGAAGCCTTTACCAAGCCGGAACGCGCAAAGGTCGAGCCACGTGACCGTGCATTCGCGCGCCTCCTCGTCACAACGGTCCTGCGCCGCCACGGTGAACTGTCGCACGTTATCAGTACGCATTTGCAAAAGCCGCTGCCCGAACCGCAGGGCTGGGTCTGGCCGATCCTGCTGGCCGGCGCGGCTCAATTGCTCTTTCTCGATACACCCCCGCACGCCGCCATCGGTCTTGCCGTCGAGCAGTGCAAAGCCGACCCGAACGCCCGCCGCTTCGACAAACTCGTCAACGCCGTCCTCCGCCGCGTTTCGGACGGTGGCATAGCCGCCTTGAACGGTCTCGACGCCGTTGCGCTGAATGTTCCGTCTTGGCTGCTGGCCGGCTGGGAAAAAACGTATGGTCCGGAAGCGGCGCGGCGCATTGCGGCTGCGAGCCTTGAAGAGCCGCCACTCGACGTGACGGTGAAGGGCGATCCAGTAGAATGGGCGGCGAAACTTCAGGGCGTGCCGTTGCCGACAGGGACAGTGCGGATACTCCAAGCCGGCCGTATCACGGATTTGCCAGGGTTTGATGAAGGCGCATGGTGGGTGCAGGATGCCGCCGCTGCGTTGCCCGCCCGGCTCTTGAACGCTCAGCCCGGCCAGCGCATCGCAGATTTGTGCGCAGCGCCAGGTGGCAAGACCGCTGAACTCGCAGCCGCCGGCGCCCATGTCACAGCGGTTGATATCTCTGCCGCGCGCCTGCGGCGCGTGAAAGACAACCTTGATCGCCTACATCTTGAAGCAGAATGCGTCACCGCCGACATTCTCACGTGGCAACCGGCCGCTCCGTTCAATGGGGTTTTGCTTGACGCCCCATGCTCTGCAACAGGAACCATTCGCCGCCACCCGGACATCCTGCATGTCCGCCAGAATCGTGGATTTGAAAAGCTTGTCGATCTGCAAAGCAAGCTGTTGGAGCGCGCAGCCGCCCTGGTCCGCCCCGGCGGCGTGCTGATGTATTGCACATGTTCACTGGAGCCGGAGGAAGGCGAGCATCAGGTCAGCCGTTTCCTTGCAGCCCACGCCGAATTCGCTCGCGTACCGATCACGCCGCCGGAGATCGGGGGGCTTGCCGAAGCGATCACGTCAGATGGTGACCTTCGCACCCTGCCGAGCCACCGGTTTCCCGGAGATGAGGCCGGGTCGGGCTTCGACGGGTTCTACGCCGCACGCCTTCGCCGCCACAACATCTGACGCAACCCCGACCTACGCACAACTTGGTCTGCGCGCTGCCTTGTCAGAGACTTAACCCTGCGCTACCGACCCTATAAGCCGCCGCAAGCCGGA
This sequence comes from uncultured Alphaproteobacteria bacterium, assembly GCA_963708775.1. GTDB lineage: Bacteria > Pseudomonadota > Alphaproteobacteria > Rhizobiales > Hyphomicrobiaceae > JAGVSR01. The sequence continues at coordinate 365,384 of CAVPTI010000010.1, forward strand.
ATGGACACGTTTTGGCGCAACGCACGGCGCGTGGAGGCAGGTGCCAATGTCTGGTTCGCGATGGCGGGTTTGAGTTTAGCCGAAAAGTCGCGAATTGCCCTCATCGCCGCCAAGCGATCGCAGCGCGCATCAATGGCCCGTCTGCAATTCTCGCCACTTTTGCGTTGGCGCTTCGGTTCGGCAAACCTCGGCAATCTTCTCATTGTTCCGCAAACACTTCGCAACGCGGACCCGAGCTTCTGGCCGGAAATGAAGCTCGGTCACATGGGGTTGGCCGGCATGGGAATGTCGCTGCGCAGTGGATCGCCGTTCGAAATCCAGCACGCTCCGGACGCATGGAGCCGGGCTCTTCACGGTTTCGGCTGGCTGCGCCATCTGGAAGCCACCGGCGATGACGAGGCCCGTGCGCTCGCCCGCAACCTGACGGTTGAATGGACCCTTCGCCAGCGCGGATCAGGAATTTCTTGGGAGCCGGCCGTCCTCGGACGCCGCATTATCTCGTGGTTGAGCCACGCAAACTTCTTGCTCGACGAAGCCGACATCGAAACATACGACGCCATCTCTTCGAGTCTCGGCGCGCAGATCGTGCGTCTTGCCGCCACCTGGCGCGACGGCCCCGACGGCTATCCGCGCATGCTCGCGCTGACCGGACTTGTGCTCTCTTATCTTTGCGTTTCAGGCCACGATCGCCAGCTAGACGAAATTGAAAAGACGTTCTCCGCCGAGATTGAACGCCAGTTTCTTGATGATGGCGGTCATATCAGCCGCAATCCAGCCGTTCTCGTTGACCTGCTGCTCGATCTTCTTCCGGCGCGGCAGTGCTTCGCCGCCCGCGGGCGCAAGCCTCCACCTTCCCTGTTGCAATCGCTCTCCGATGCCGTTGCCTTTCTGCGCTACATGCGCCTGGGCGACGGTCGCCTGACGCGCTTCAACGGTGTTTCCGTTGCTTCGCCCGCGGGTCTCGCAACAGTGCTCGCCTACGACGATCTCTTTGCCAAGCCGTTGGCATCGGCGCGACCTTCGGGCTATGTCCGTCTCAGGCGGGGCGCCACCACAATCATCGCCGATGCGGGTATCCCGCCCCCGTTCGAGTTTGCCAACGAAGCGCACGCTGGTTGTCTCTCATTTGAAATGAGTGCAGGCGCGAGGCTCATTTTCGTCAACGGTGGTGCTCCGGCATCCTCGGACCAGGATTGGCGTCCGCAGGCGCGCGGGACAGCGTCTCACAACACGCTGTGCGTGAACGAGACGTCGTCGGCCAAACTCGTGCGCCATCGCGGCCTCGAAGCTATGATTGGTGGCGCTCCGATCCGCGGACCCCTTGAGGTCGTCAGCGCCCTTGAGGAGGCCAACGGCGACCTTATATGGACCGCATCCCATAATGGCTATCTGGCCCGGTTCGGAATCATCCACCACCGCAAGGTGACACTGAGTGCATCGGGCGCAGCGATACGAGGTATTGATCGTTTGAGTGGCGATGACACTCCCCTGCGCCTCAAATCCGATCTTCCCTATGCGATCCATTTTCATCTCCATCCCGAGATCACGTGCCGCCTTCTCAGCTCACCCGGCGAAGCCGAAATCGTCACTCCGGAGGGGCAGGTTTGGCGTTTCTTCTCCTCCGGTGCAGCGCTAAACATCGAGGAAGGCATTTATTTCGCAGACAGCTCGGGACCTCGGCGGGCGCTCCAGTTCGTTCTGCGCGGAACAACCTACGGCGACACGGAAGTCAGCTGGACGGTGGAAACCCGGGCGTGACCTTGTGGCTCGCGCCAAGCGCTGGCTGCCCGGTACCCTGCTGCAGCCGTTCATGCTAAGGCGCGACCAATACTGCACGAAAGGATCTGACCTTGCCGACCGATGCCGTCACTATTCGCCGCGCCCTCATCTCCGTGTCCGACAAGACCGGTCTTGTCGATCTGGCGCGTGACCTGGCGGCCAAAGGCGTCGAGATTCTATCGACGGGTGGGACGGCCGCCGTGCTCAAAGCCGCGGGTCTGCCAGTCGTCGATGTCTCTGAGCACACTGGGTTCCCGGAGATGATGGACGGGCGGCTGAAAACACTCCATCCAAAGGTGCACGGCGGCCTGCTGGCGGTGCGCGGAAATGAAGAGCACGAGCAATCTGCTGAGGCCCACGCGATCGCGCCTATCGATCTTCTTGTCGTCAATCTTTACCCCTTCGAGGCGACCTTGGCGAAGGGCGGCACCTTCGACGAATGCGTCGAGAACATCGACATCGGCGGGCCGGCCATGCTGCGCGCGGCGGCCAAGAACCACGCCGGCGTCACCGTGATCGTCGATCCTGCCGACTACGACCTGCTGCGCGAGGAATTGGCTAAGACGGGCGGCGGCACCACGTTTGCGTTCCGCAAGATCATGGCCGCACGCGCACTGGCGCGCACAGCGGCCTATGACGGCGCCATTTCGAACTGGCTGACAGCAGACCCCGACGAGTTCGGCCGCACGGCCGAGGCATTCCCGCGTTCCTACACCGTGCAGCTCTCGAAAGCGCTTGACCTGCGTTATGGTGAAAACCCGCATCAGTCGGCCGCGTTCTATCGCGAGATCGGCGCAGCAGCCGGCACGGTCGCCACCGCCCGCCAGCTTGGCGGCAAGGAACTCTCCTACAATAACATCGCTGACACCGACGCCGCACTCGAATGCGTCAAGGAATTCGATCCTTCGTCTCCCGCGTGCGTCATCGTCAAGCACGCCAATCCTTGCGGCGTCGCCGTGGCGGCAAGCATCAAGGATGCCTACGACCTGGCCTACAATACGGACACCGAATCAGCTTTCGGCGGCATCATTGCCTTCAACCAGACGCTGGACGCGGAAACCGCCGACACGATCGTTTCTCGCCAGTTCGTCGAGGTGATCGTCGTTCCCGACGCGACACCGGAAGCGGTCGAAGCGGTCGCAAAGAAGAAGAACGTTCGCCTTCTCGTCACCGGTGCTTGGTCGGGCGCAACACGGCCCCGCCGCGACTACAAAAAGGTCAACGGCGGGCTTCTGGTGCAAGATGCCGATCTCGATCTCACCGAGAAACTCGACATCGTGACGAAGCGCCAGCCCACACCATCAGAACTCGCCGACATGGTGTTTGCGATGAAGGTGGCGAAGTTCGTGAAATCGAATGCTGTCGTCTATGCGCGAGGACTGGCCACAGTCGGCATCGGCGCCGGCCAGATGAGCCGCGTCAACTCAACCCGGATCGCAGTGGAAAAGGCGAAGCAGGCAGGCCTCGAAATCTCAGGATCGGTCGTCGCATCCGACGCCTTCTTCCCGTTTGCGGATGGCCTCATCACCGCCGCCGAAGCCGGCGCAACAGCTTTTATCCAGCCCGGCGGATCGATGCGCGATGACGAGGTCATCAAGGCCGCCGACGAGCGCAATCTTGCGATGGTCTTTACCGGCATGCGCCACTTCCGCCACTAGACCACGGCCTTGGTCACGCACCGCCCTTCAAGCGCTTCAATGCGTAAAGCGCTTCCAGGGCAGCTTTCGGCGTCAATTCATCGGGATTGAGCTTAGCGAGCGCCTCCTCAACCGCAGACAGACCGGCTTTCGGCGCTGAACTTTTGGGCCGCGCGGCAGCAAACAAGGGCAGATCGTCGAGCGGCTTTTCTGCGCCCGTCGCGCGGCGATCACTCTTTTCAAGCAGGTCGAGCACCTGCCGCGCCCGCTCGATGACGGGCTGCGGGATACCCGCAAGCTTGGCCACCTGAATACCGTACGATCGATCGGCAGCGCCAGGACGCACTTTGTGCAGAAACACGATCTCGTCCTGCCACTCTTTCACATCCATCGTGACGTTGCCGACGTCCTTGAGCCGGCCGGCAAGAGCCGTCATCTCGTGGTAATGGGTCGCAAACAGCGCCCGGCACTTGGCAACATCGTGCAGGTACTCAACCGTCGCCCACGCGATTGAAAGGCCATCGAAAGTCGCGGTCCCGCGCCCGATCTCATCAAGGATCACGAGCGAGCGCTCTGTCGCCTGGTTGAGAATGCCAGCCGTCTCGACCATCTCGACCATGAATGTGGATCGCCCGCGCGCAAGGTCGTCCGACGCTCCGACGCGCGAGAACAGCCGGTCGACGACACCGATCCGCGCCACACGCGCCGGGACGAACGATCCCATCTGTGCGAGAACCACGAACAGCGCATTCTGGCGAAGAAACGTCGACTTTCCGGCCATGTTCGGACCGGTGACGAGCCAGATCCGCGCCGTCGTCTCCTCGTCAAATCCGGTCGGCTTCGCGGCATCGAGACCCAAGATGCAGTCGTTCTCGATGAAGGCTCCCGTCTTCGATTGCCGCAGGGCCAGTTCAACGACCGGGTGCCGCCCGCCGCGAATTTCAAATCCACCCGTCGCAGAAATGTCCGGCCGCACGTAATTCTCTGTGACTGCGAGTTCAGCAAGCGCCGCAAGATGGTCAAGTTCGGCGAGCGCCGCCGCCACCGCGGAGAGCCCCTGCTCGGATTGAGCGATGGCAGACGTGAGTTCGTGGAACACCTCGTCTTCGAGCGCCAATGACCGCTCGGCGGCTGACGCGATCCGGCCTTCAATTTCGGATAGCTCAACAGTCGTGAACCGCATCGCATTCGCCATGCTCTGGCGATGGCGGAAAAACTCATCAAGCGGTGGCGAGGTCAGAGCCTTCGCATTCAGCGCCGTGACCTCGATGAAATAGCCGAGAATATTGTTGTGCCGGATCTTCAGCGTCTTGACACCGGTCTGCTCAACATACCGCGCCTCCAAAGTCGCGATTACCTGCCGGCTGTCATCCTTGAGGCGCCGCGCCGCGTCGAGCGCCTCGCGATAGCCCGTACGCACATAGCCACCATCGCGCTTCAAGTGCGGAAGGTCGTCGGCCAGCGCCGCTGTGAGGTCTGGACCGAGATCGGGATTGGCCGCCGAAAGGTTGCGCACGACCCGGTCGAGTTCCTGAGGCAGGCCCATGGCCGCTCCGGCTTTATTGATGAGGCCGGCACACGTAGCGGCCGCCTCAAGTCCGTCGCGCAACGCGCCGAGATCTCGCGGCCCGCCGCGCCCGAACGCCAGCCGAGTCACCGCGCGCGCGATATCGGGAGCGCCCCGCAGCCGTTCGCGCAGCGCATCGCGCAGTGACGCCTCGGCAACAAGGAACGATACGGCATTCAACCGAAGCTCGATTGCTGCAACATCGCGTAAGGGACTTGCCAGGCGCTGGCTGAGTTCGCGCGCTCCGGCAGCCGTGACGGTGCGATCGATGGCCGCGAGCAAGCTGCCGGCCTTGTCGCCTGACGACGATCGCGTCAACTCCAGACTAGTGCGGCTCGCTGCGTCGATAACGAGAACGCCACCGTCTCCCATGCGCCTCGGTGGACGGATAACGGGTTTCTTCCCGATCTGAGTAAGGTCGATGTAGCGCAGCAGAGCCCCGACAGCGGCGAGTTCCGATCGCGAAAAGCTACCGAAGCCACCAAGCTCGGATACGCCGAGTTGCGACTTGAGCCCGCGCTCTCCCGCCAGACTGTCGAATGATGCCGAGGGCACCGGCGTCGTTGCGGCGCCTGAGATTGCGATCCAGCGTTTCAACTCGCCGTCTGCGAGAACGCCATCTGTTGTGATGATTTCACCGGGGGAGAGGCGCACGAGCTCGCCCGGCAGATCAGGTCCCGTAACTTCGCCCGTCTCCATCTCTCCCGTCGAGATATCGAGCGACGCCAGCGCATAGATGGAAGTCAGGTGCAGCGCGCCCGCCTCGCCGGAGCCCGGAGCACGAAAGAGCGCGGTCAGATAATTGCGCGACTTGGCATCGAGCAGCGTGTCTTCGGTCAACGTACCCGGCGTCACGAGTCGTACGACGTCGCGCTTTACGACTGCTTTGGAGCCGCGCTTCTTCGCTTCCGCCGGATCTTCGAGCTGCTCGCACACGGCCACTCGATAGCCTTGTCGGATCAGCCGCTGCAGGTACTCATCCGCGCGGTGAATGGGAACGCCGCACATCGGAATTTCGACGCCGTGATGCCGACCGCGCTTTGTGAGCACAATACCGAGCGCTGCGGATGCGACCACGGCATCCTCGAAGAACAGTTCGTAAAAATCTCCCATCCGATACCAAAGCAGGCTATCCGGATTGGCAGCCTTGATCTCGAGGAACTGCGCCATTGACGGCGTCGCCTCGCTCGCGGGCGGCGACGGTGCAGCGGGATCGGCGGGCGTTGAAAGCGCGCTGACGGCGTTGCCAGTCGCGTCTTCCGCCCCACTACCCGAATTGCGTCGCGCGGCCATTCCCGCCCCTCTGCTCGTCCCCTGAATGACATAGCGGCTCCAGGCGACAACGGCTAGCCACTGCGGCTTTGCGCTGATGGGCCGTCCAAAAGTAGCAGATTGGCCGCGTTGAGATTTTTGCCGTCAGAGCCTACGGTGCGGCAACTGTGAGGCCATCGCGTCGGTGTGCCAGCCACGCCGCTTTCTGGCCGGCTCCCTACAGGAACTCGGAAGCGGCCAACAATCGAGTCGTGCTCCCAAATGGCCCATAAGAACCAGCCGGCCCGCATCACGGCCCAGGAAGCTCTGCAGTTCCACGCCCAGGGTAAACCGGGAAAACTCGAGATCACGCCCACGAAGCCGCTGGCCACGCAGCGCGATCTTTCGCTTGCTTACTCGCCCGGGGTTGCCGTGCCCGTCGAAGCAATCGCTGAGAACCCGGCTTTAGCCTACGACTACACGAACAAGGGCAACCTCGTTGCCGTGGTCTCCAACGGTACGGCGATCCTGGGCCTTGGTAACCTCGGAGCGCTGGCATCTAAGCCTGTGATGGAAGGCAAAGGTGCGCTGTTCAAGCGCTTTGCTGATATCGACGCCATGGACCTCCTCGTCTCAACCGAGGACGTGGACGCATTCATCAACTGCGTGCGCTATCTCGGCCCTTCATTTGGCGGCATCAACCTTGAAGACATCAAGGCTCCGGACTGCTTCATCATCGAAGAGAAGCTGAAGGAACTGCTCGATATCCCGGTATTCCACGATGACCAGCATGGCACGGCCATCATCGCCGCCGCTGGCCTCTTGAACGCGCTCGAGTTGACGGGCCGCTCGATCGAGAACTTCAAGCTTGTCGTCAACGGCGCAGGTGCCGCTGGCATCGCCTGCCTTGAGCTCCTGGGCTCGCTCGGCATGCCACGCAAGAACGTCATTTTCTGCGACACGAAAGGCGTCATCTACCAAGGCCGCAAGGAAGGCATGAATCAGTGGAAGTCGGCTTATGCGGCCAAGACAAAGGCGCGAACGCTGGCAGAAGCTCTGGATGGCGCGGATGCCTTCTTTGGCCTCTCTGCCAAGGGTGCCGTGACCGCGGAGATGGTCCGATCGATGGCGCCGAAGCCGATCATTTTCGCGATGGCAAATCCCGATCCTGAGATCACGCCGGAAGAAGTCGCAGCCGTTCGATCCGATGCGATCATGGCCACGGGCCGATCGGACTATCCCAATCAGGTAAACAACGTTCTCGGCTTTCCCTTCATCTTCCGAGGCGCGCTTGATGTGCAGGCAAGCACGATCAACGACGCCATGAAGATCGCAGCGACGAAGGCATTGGCCGAACTCGCGCGCCAGGAAGTCCCCGACCAAGTCGCCGCCGCGTTCCACGGCCGCCGCCCGACATTCGGTCCGGAATACATCATTCCCGCACCGTTTGACCCGCGCCTCATCAGCCACGTGCCGCCTGCTGTTGCAAAGGCTGCCATGGAATCGGGCGTCGCCCGCCGTCCGATCGTGGATATGGAAGCCTACGTCGCGCGCCTGAAGGGCCGTCTCGATCCCGTGACCGGTTGGCTACAGGCAACCTTTGACACCGTCCGCCAGGAACCCAAGCGCGTCGTCTTCGCCGAGGGCGAGGACCCCGCTGTGATCCGCGCCGCAAACACCTACTTGTCGCAAGGCTTCGGTCAGCCGATCCTCGTTGGCAGTAAAGACGTCATCAAGAAGCGCTTCGCAGAACTCGGCATCCCGTTGCGCGCCGAATTCGAAATCATTGATACGAATCTCTCCGCACATGCTGATGAATTTGCCGAATTTCTCTATCAACGCCTCCAGCGCCGCGGCCACTTGAAGCGCGATTGCGAGCGTATTGTGCGCAATGAGCGCAACGTCTTCGCTGCCCTCATGGTCGTGCACGGTTACGCTGATGCGATGGTATCCGGCGTGACGCGCAACTGGACGAGCGTATTCCAGGATGTACGCCGCGTGATGGATGCCAAGCCCGGCCGCAACATCATCGGCGTTTCACTCGCGCTCTGCCGGGGCCGAGCGGTGCTGATCGCCGACACCAGCGTCCACGATATGCCGACACCCGAGCAGCTTGCCAACATTGCCGTGGAAGCGGCAAAAGCCGCCCGCAATTTTGGTCTCGAACCGCGCGTCGCCATGCTCGCCTATTCGACATTTCGGACAGCCGCGCGGTGAACGCTCCGATGTGGTCCGCCAAGCCGTCGCCATTTTGGACGAGCGTCAGGTCGATTTCGAATACGACGGCGACATGGCCGCTGACGTCGCGCTCAATGCCGATCTGATGAAGCTCTATCCGTTCTGCCGTCTCACCGACACGGCGAACGTGCTGATCATGCCGGCCTTCCATGCGGCATCGATCGCCACCAAAATTTGAAGGAACTCGGCGGCGCCACCGTGATTGGGCCGCTACTCGTCGGCCTCGAACACTCGGTGCAGATCTGCACGCTCGGCGCGCAGGACACAGACATCATGAACATCGCTGCACTGGCGGCCTACGATCTGACATCGTAGACATTTACATCTCCACGCAAATCTTCCCGAAATGGGTGGCGCTCTCTTCGTGTCGGAAGGCATCCGCCAGCTCTGCAAGCGGGAACGTCCGATCGATGACCGGTCGCAGACCAGGGTTCGCGTCGAGCGCGCGGATCATATCCTGCTGATGGCGCCGGCTGCCGACGATGATGCCTTGCAGCTTGATCTGCTTGGCCATCATCATCAACGTCGGGACGTTGCCGGCGATGCCCGTGAGTATCCCGATCAGCGCGACGTGACCGCCGACCCGTGCTGCCGTAATCGATTGCGGCAGCGTTCCTGGACCGCCAATTTCGAGCACGTGATCGACGCCGCGCCCGCCCGTCCACTGCTGCACGGCGTCGCCCCAGCGTGTCTCCGTTTTGTAGTTGATCGTGTGATCAGCGCCGAGCGACTTGGCTTTCTCCAGTTTGGCATCCGACGACGATGTGACGATCGCCGTCGCACCCATCATCTTGGCGAACTGCAGCGCGAACACCGCCACTCCACCTGTGCCGAGGATCAGAACGCTGTCGCCAGCCTTGATTTCACCCTCCACAACGAGCGCACGCCACGCTGTGAGTGCCGCACAAGGCAGCGTCGCCGCCTCCACATGCGACCAGCCCTTCGGCGCATGCGTGAACCAGTGCGCAGGCGTGACGACGGCCTCGCGCGAGTATCCGTCGAGGCCGTCGCCTGGAACGTGGCTGAAGTTCCCGTGCGGAGGAATGCCGTCCTGCCAGTAGGGAAAGAAAACCGAGACGACGTGATCGCCGACGGCGAACTCCGTCACGTCTGGGCCTGCGGCCTCCACGACGCCGGCCCCATCCGACATCAGGATGCGGCCGTCAGCAGTTGGAATGGCACCGTTGGCCACCGCATAGTCATGATAGTTGAGCGAATTCGCATGCAGTCGGACGCGGATCTGCTGACGTCCTGGCTCGCCGGGATCAGCACGCTCCACCAACTCCAGCAAGTCGATCTTCGAAGGCTTGCGGGCGATGACGGCTCTCATGCGGTTTTCGATCCCTATTCGTAATAGGCGTAATGTTTGCGCACGGTCTCGATGACCTCCCAAGTGCCGGTGAAGCCGGCGGGACATACGAACCCGTCGCCTGCGCGGTACGTAGCCGTCTGCCCGTCATCGCCTGTGACGACGAGCACGCCAGAGAGGATCTGGCAGAACTCGCTCTCGGTAAAGACGCAGCGCCATTTTCCGGGTTTCAATTCCCAGATGCCCGAATGGAAGCGCCCGTCCCCGCTTGTGAAGAGGTTCCACGCCGTCTGGACAGGATCGCCTGAAACAATGCGATCGGCCGGCGGCCGGTAAGTCTCCCCGCTTGGTAGGGGAGCACGGAATGATACGAGGAGGGGAAGAGTGGTGGCGGGGCTGGCTGCAGTCATGTGCTTTCGCGATCTCTCTCTCAGGAAGATATCGCAGTCAGGATAGTCGCGCGAAGCCGCCGCGGCAACTGCAAGTCAGCAGCATTCAGAAAGCACCGCGGGCCGCGGGAGCGCGAGATCCGCCGTCAGTCGCCAACCGCGATGCGGCTCTTGACTTCGCTCGGCGCGCCGAAGTGCTCGAAGTAGCGCGGATCGATCTTCTCGACCGGAAGAATGACCAGAACGTCGGTGGTGCCGAATTGCCGGTCGATCACCGCGCCGTCGCCGACGAAGGCGCCGAGCCGCAGATAGCCCTTGATGAGCGGCGGCATGGCCTTGAGCGCCTGCTTGAGGTCGATCTTGTCCTTCGCGATGAGATCCATTTTCTGATGCAGAGGCGCATGCGCGGCGCAGCGCCAATCCGCCGGCGCCATGGCATAATGATGAAGGTATGAAAGAGCCATGGCATGTGCAGCAGGATTGGTGCCCTCAAAGCTGGCACAGCCGATCATCACGTCCACCTTGTGCTCACGCACATAGGTCCACAGCCCATGCCACAAAAGTTCCACCGACCGCTTCGATCGGTATGGCTTCAACACGCACGAACGGCCCAACTCCATGAACCGATAGCGGGGCGACTTCGACCGCACGAGCGGCGCAATATCGTATTCCGCCTGCGAGTAAAATCCGAGCGTTCGTTCAGCAATGTCCTGCCGTAGGAGGCGGTAGGTTCCGACAACACGCGGCCTGCGCCGGTGGGCCCAGCGTTCCCGTCCGTGCGGTTCCGGCGACGTGTCGACGACTAGAAGGTGATCACAGACGGCGTCGTAGGCATCCTGATCGAGCCGGCGCATTGATGCGACCGGATTGGGCTTTGCCGACATTTCTTCGTAGAAAACTTCATAGCGCAGCCGCTGCGCTTGCAGAATGTCGGCCCGGTTGCCCGCCATCCGCACTTCTAGGTCGCCGATCGCGCCGTAAACCTTTGGCTGCGGGACCCGAACGAACGAAAGTGCCTTGGCCCGCGCGCGCTCATTCAAGGTGAGCAATTCCAGTGCGCGGTTCGCAAGGAGGCCGGATGGGGGAGCGCTCAATTTGGCGATGCGCTTCAATCGACCCGTCAGGCCTTGGCCTTGCTTCATCTGGTCTGCTCCGGCGCCGTTTTGCGAAGCGCAATCTCATGCGACCCTGCGGCCGCTGCGGCAGCATATGACACAATTCCGAGACGATTTTGCGACAAGCAACTGCGTCGCAGCCGATGAAGTTGATTGTTCAGGCCGCCGGTTTTTCCCGACGCGCCCTCGGTAGCCATCGAGCTAGAACCGAAGTCAAAGCGCACCTATCGAAGGGTTTGGCCAGGTAGTCGTCCAACCCGGCAGCAAGATAGCGCTGGCGGTCCTCCGGAAAAGCATTGGCCGTGACAGCGATAATGGGAAGCGCCGGCTGTACGTCCTTGCTGGATGCGGCAAACAACCGGCGAATGGCCCGTGTTGCCTCGATCCCATCAAGCCGCGGCATATAGATATCCATGAGCACGAGATCATAAGGCGGGTCTTGACCAGCAATGGTCCTCGCAACGGCCGCAATCGCTTCGTCGCCCGTATGCACGCGGACCACGTGGCAACCTTCGCGCTCGAGCAGTCGCGTCGCAAGTAGCGCGTTGACAGCGTTATCCTCGGCAAGCAGCACGGTCGCAATCACCCGCGGATCCGCTTCGAACGTCCGGGAGCCAGGCGAAGCCCGCGCCGCCGCCTCGTACAAGACCGCAGCCGATGCGTCCGCACGCTCGAGGATCAGTTCAGCGGTGAACACTGATCCGCGCCCTGGCTCCGATACGACGGTGATGTCACCACGCATCGCATGAGCGATCCGTCGCGCTATGGCGAGCCCAAGACCCGACCCCCCATCCTGCCGCCACACCGCAGCCTCCGCCTGCTCGAACTCGGCAAACACCGCCGCTGCTTCGGCCTCGCTGAGGCCAATTCCCGTATCTTCGACTGCGACCGCCAGGCGAACCTCTCCCGTTGCAGGCTCATCGTTGCGCGCCGAGACTGTGACAAGCACGGACCCGGCATCGGTGAATTTGACAGCGTTTGAGAGCAGATTGAGCACGATCTGGCGCACACGGGGCTCATCGCCAGAAAGCAAAGGCGGCGGATCGCCCGCAATGGCAAAAGAGACTGTAAGTCCCTTATTCACGGCCTTTGGCTCAAGCAGCGCCACACAGTTCTCGACCGTCTCGGAAATCTTGAACGGCACTTTGACCAGCGCGAGCTTGCCAGCTTCGATGCGTGAGAAATCGAGAATCTCATCGATGAGCGACATCAACGCTCGGGCCGACTGCGAAATAGCCTGCGCGTAACTCGCTTGATCGTGCGCGAGGTCCCCATCGAGCAACAGATCGGACATGCCGATAATGCCGTTCATCGGTGTTCGAATTTCATGGCTCATGTTTGCCAGGAAGCGTGACTTCGCACGGTTGGCATCGAGCGCCGCGTCGCGCGTTTGGCGCAATTCCTCGGCATCTCGGCGATCTTGTGTAATATCGCGGCCAATGCGCTGCGTCTCGCAGCCGTCAGCCGAACCGCATGCTGTTTCCTCCCACGCAATCCAGCGCGGCCCCGCAACCGTCTCAATGTATTCGACGATGTGCGACGGATGGCTCTCAATTGCGAGCACGTGCGGCTCGTGCCGTCGTCCAGCCAACTCGTCCTCTCGCAAGCCAAATGCCCGCAAATAAGCACGATTGGCGAACAAAACCTGGCCGTCGGCATTGCGACGCACGATCAAACCCGCCTGTGCATCGAGCAGATCGCGATAGCGGCGCGCGCTGTCGGCGATCTGCCAGTGCAGATCATGCAGCTGCTCCAACTTATCGTCAGGAGATAGGCGCTCGTCCGTTGTCTCGCTGCGAAACGAAAGTCGTTCCGATACTCGGCGCACAGTTGCCACCAGTCCGCCGATCAATGGGCGCGTTGAGACTGCGCGACGATCTTCGCCTCGATCCGAGTTATGGCCGCTTTCACTCACGCTGCTACACCTTTTCGGGCGCGCACGTCAGATTTCGCGCACCGGCTCGCAGCTAAGCGGCGCTCGCTTTAACAAAAACTGAAGCAACAGAGTTAATGCGGAATAACGTAAAACTTTAGGGTCCGCAGTGCTCAGAGCTTGTCGATTTCTTCGTCGGTGAGATGTCGCGCGGCTTCCGCCGTCATCAAAGGAACGCCGTTACGGATCGGATACGCAAGTGCGGCTTTAGGGCTGAGCAGTTCTTGCTTCTCCGCGTTGTACACGAGCACGGCTTTGGTAAGCGGACACACCAGCACTTCCAACAGCCTCGGATCGAGACATGGTCCGGCCGAGGGATGACGCGAACTCTCGTTGCCACTCATTGAATGGTCCCGCCAGATCCGCCGTTGGCCGCGATTTCCATCTCCGCAAGTGCAACGAGGACTTCCGCCCGCGTCCGCAAATCACGCGCTTCCAAAAGCGCCTGCTTTTCCTCCGTGCCGTAGGGAGCCATGATCGACAGCGCGTTCACGAGGCTTTCGCTCGACGCGCGTTCGATCGACGTCCAGTCTGCCTCGAGCCGGTTCTGTTCAAGGTAGGATTTGAGAACGCGCAGCAGCCCCGCACGATCGACATCGTTTTCGCCAAGCCCCTGCGTCAAGTCCTGCACGAAGCGGTCGTACGTGACGCTGGCAATGCGATAAGCTGTTGGAGCCTCCGCCTCTCCAACGACCTCGTACCGGCAAATTCCGGTCAATGTAATCGCAAGTCGTCCGTCGTCGAGTTCTTGATAGCTCGTCACACGTCCGGCACAACCGACGGACCGCAGCGGCGACGATTTACTTTGCGGACTTTCAAATTCGAGCCCGCTTCCCGTTCGTGCCGGCTGAATGATGCCGATCAGTCGTGATCCGGCGAGCGTGTCGTGCAGCATCGCGAGATAACGCGGTTCAAAGATATTGAGTGGCAGTGTCGCGCGCGGTAGAAGGATGGCTCCGCGCAGCGGAAACACCGGCAGCCGCGGCGGCAGATCCTGCGGTCTCTGATACTGATCAGTCCAGCCCAATGGGCGTCCTTTCTATGTGCAAGCCTCAGGCGAACAGGATGGAAGAAAGCCGCTTGCGACCTTCGACCGTGAATTCGTCTTTGGGCCCCCAAACCTCGAATAACTGCACGAGTTGCTTACGCGCAGCCTGATCGTTCCAATTCCGGTCGCGCCGTACGATCGTCAGCAGGTGCTCCAGCGCTTCGCCGTTGTTACCGGTCGCCGCCAGAGCAACGGCCAAATCATAACGAGCCTGATGATCCGCAGGATCTCTCGCAATCCGCTCTTCAAGCGCCGCCGTTTCACTCGCGCCCGCCGCCTTGGCGGCAAGGTCCAATGCCGCCTTCACGGCTTGCACTGATGGCGTGCTCTCTTTGTCCGGGGGGACCAGCGACAGCATTTGCTGCGCACGTTCGGTATCGCCCGACTTGAGATAGCAGCGTGCGACGCCCGCAAGCGCCTCTACGTTCGTCTGGTCTTCCTGCAGGACAGCCGCATAAGCCTCAGCCGCCCCTTGCAGATCCCCGGCGTCGAAGGCTTCCGCAGCGGCAGCCAGGATATCCTCGAGTGTTGGCCCGGCGTCCGCCACAGCGCCTGGATCATCGCCAATGAGCCGGTCGATGAACTGGCGCAGCATGCTCTCGGGCTGCACGCCGACGAAGCCATCGAGCGGCCGCCCGTCGCGAAACGCATAGACCGTCGGCAGCGACTGCACGCGCAGCTGCGCCGCGATCGAGGGATGTGCATCCGTATCGAGCTTCACGAGCCGCACCTTGCCGCCGTAGCTCTTAACGACCTTCTCAAGCATTGGAGCGAGCTGCTTGCACGGCCCACACCAGTTCGCCCAGAAATCAACGAGCACGAGCGACGTCCGCGACGCCTCGATGACGTCCTTCATGAAATTCGCCGTCGTCGTATCCTTGACGATGTCCCCGGCCGCGGGTGTCGCCGAACCGATATCCATTCCGTCATCTCCTTGGGTGTCTGCCGCGGGCGGCGTCCTCCGCTCAGCCCGTCGCATCTCGAAAAAAACCTACCGCCTCTGATCAGATCGAGGCCATCTCCATGTCGATCGCTCGGGCGTCAGTCAACCGTGAGCGCCGCGATCTGGGGTGTGTGTCCCGTGGCGCGAATGAACCGCAAAAGGTCGTCCCGCGCAATGCTCGTCGTGGCGGAATTTTCCATCGGGTGCAGATTGATAGTGTCGAATTCCATCAAGTTCCGATCCAGCACCACCCGCACCTGCTGCCCCGCATCATTCATGACCGCAAACGCCGTCACCGAGCCGGGTTTTACGCCTATGGCCTGCTGCAGCAGGTCTGCCCGTCCGAAGCTCAGCCGTGCCGAACCGATAACCGCTGGTAACCGCTTCAAGTCCACGCGCGTCCGGTGATGCGCAACGATGAGGAACAGCGCGCCCTTGGCATCCTTTAGAAACAGGTTCTTGGTGTGGCCGCCGGGGATCTTCTCATACAACTCGCCGCTTTCCTCAACCGAGAACACGGGCGGATGATCGACCGTCGTGGTCTCAATGCCGAGTTCGGCGAGCCGTTCCATCAGGCGCTGGCGGAGGGGCAGGGTCACGGATTGGCTCGAAAGGTGGACGTCATGAGTTCAGTTCCCGGAAGTAGGGCGCGGGAGCGGCTGCGGCAAGCCCGACGGTCCGATTGGTTTCCAGTTGACGGGTTGAAAGCGGCCTGTTATCCGCCTGCCTCCGGTGTCGGTCAGCTTGATCGAGCCACCGTTGCCGCTAGGATGCGGTATTCGAAATGGTAAGCGGGTGTAGCTCAGCGGTAGAGCATCACGTTGCCAACGTGAGGGTCGAGGGTTCGATCCCCTTCGCCCGCTCCATTCGAAGTGCTGAAAAGCAGAAAGTTGCGCCCAAACCGCCGCAGGTCAAGCCGCGCTAGCCGCAGACGCAGTCGCTGCCATCCGCTGCAGCAGTTCCTCCGTCAGCGCCCGCACCGCTTGTCCGACATGCCCCGGATACTTGGCGAAATAGGATCGGTCCTGGGTCCGGAACCGCGCTGCATCCTGCAGCGATTGCGCCCGCGGAACGACACCCGTGAAACAATTATTGTCTGGGTTCTCAGCGAGCCATTGGTGGTACTCGGCCTCTGTCGGCGAGGTCGTGTCGAACATGTTGACGATGACGCCAAGATTTTCAGCAAAACCCATCTCTGGGTTGAAGGCTTTGAAGCGGCGGAACACATCGAGCCCGCAAACCGAGACGTAATCGGCTTTTGTCGGTGAGATATGGAAATCGGACTCGCGAAGCCAGCTTTCCGTCAGCACGGATAGCCCGGGCGGGCAATCGATCAGCACCACGTCGAAAACGCTGCGCACTTCAAGGAGCAACTGGGCGATGGCGGCCCTGAGCCGTGCGTGCAGCTGTTCCTTCGACACCTCGCGTTCGAACAAGGTCAGCTGCATGTCGCTCGGGATGAGGAAAACGGAGCGCGCGTCATCCACGTCGCCGACATCGCGGATCACGACGCGCGACCAGTCCGGTGTTCCGCCCTGCAACACGCGGCCCACCAGATGATCGACGATCGTCAGACCTTCCGATTGCAGCCGATGTAAATTGGCGACCGAGGTCAACATGCTGGAGACGCTTGCCTGCGCGTCGCTGTCGATCACGAGTACATTCTTGCCGTGGTAGCACGACAGCGTCTCGGCAAGCGCCAGCACGAGCGTCGATTTCCCGACGCCGCCCTTGGTATTCATGACCGCAATTGTATTGCGCGGCATCGCGCGTTAACCCCACCCGTCATCGTCCCAGCCAAGGTAGCCAGGAAGCCGCGCCCCGCCAAGACATGTGCGGCCCGATTGTGGCGGTCTCGGGGTCACGGCAAGATTGCCAGCCAATCAGGGTCAAGGCACTGCGGAGCCGACAGCTGCTTGGGCCTTGCCTTCGCGTGGCCTGCCGTTATGACCATGGGAAGTCAATTTGTCTGGAGGCCCTCCGCGCCATGATTGTCTCGTCGTTTGCCCGGTCCAGCCGGTCACTTTTCCTGGCCTGCGTGCTCGCCGTCACGCTGCCGCTTGCCGGTTGCGGCGTCAACAACATCCCGACTTTTGAGCAGAACGCCAAGGCGGCGTGGTCGGAGGTCCTCAACACCTACAAAACCCGCACCGATCTCATCCCGAACCTGGTGGCGACCGTCAAAGGCTTCGCTGAGCAGGAGAAGAGTGTGCTGACCGAGGTGGTCGAAGCCCGCGCGAAGGCGACCAGCGCTCAGGTTCAGGTGCCGCCGGACATTCTCACCAATCCTGACGCGATGAAGACCTTCCAGGAGACACAAGCCCAGCTCGGTGGTGCCCTGGGCCGCCTCTTGGCCGTCGTCGAGCGTTATCCCGACATCAAGTCCGGCCAGAACTTCCTCGCACTCCAGAGCCAGCTCGAAGGCATCGAGAACAAGATCCGCATCGCGCGCAGCGACTACATCCAGGCGGTACGCCAGTACAACACCGAGATCACAACGATCCCCGGCCGCTGGTGGCGTGCGTTCGTTTATCCGGACAAGACGGAGATGGCCGCCTTCGACATTCCTGCCGACGAACAGAAGACGCCCAAGGTCGATTTCGGCACCGAAAAGAAGTGAACTGGAAAGCCACCTCTCCCTGCTGGGGGGAGAGGTGGCGTCTTCCCGTCTCCGCCATGGAGTGAAATCGGTGCGCGCGATCCTAACTGCGCTGGCACTCGTTTTGACGGTGCTCGTCTCTGGCATCGCGCCCACTTACGCCGCCGATCCGATCTTCCCGGCGCTCACAGGACGCATCGTCGACAACGCCAACCTGCTCACACCTGAAGACGAAGCCGAACTCGCCGCCACCTTGGCGTCACTCGAAGGCACGTCTTCCGATCAGCTGGCGATCGTAACGTTGCCGTCGCTGCAGGGCTTCACCATAGAAGACTTCGGCTACAAGCTCGGCCGCCACTGGGGCATTGGTCAGGCGGGGAAGGACAACGGCGTCCTGCTCATCGTTGCACCGAACGAACGCAAGGTGCGCATTGAAGTCGGCAAGCGGCTCGAGCCCATCATGACCGATGCCATGAGCCGGATCATCATCGAAAACGCAATCCTGCCCGGCTTCCGCCGCGGCGACTTCGCCGGCGGCATCCGCGCCGGCGTGCGTGATATCAAGGATGTGCTGCTTGGCGATGCGGAAGCCGTTAAGCGGCGTGCGTTGGGAATGCATCAGGCGCCTGAAGTCGATTGGGTTGCCCTCCTCATCATCGCCATTTGGATCGCCATCGTCCTTTATTCGATCTACCAGCAGCAAAAGCAGGCCGGCCAATATCCGCAGTCGGCAGGTCGGACTGGACGCCGACGCTCGGGCCGCGATCGCGGCATTGTCATTCTCCCGGGCGGATCAGGCGGCTGGAGCGGAGGCGGCGGCGGGGGCGGCGGCTGGTCGGGCGGTGGCGGCACCTTCAGCGGCGGCGGCGCCTCGGGCGGCTGGTAGGGATCAAGGGGAACGAACGGCATGGCCTTCATCTCGGACAAAGATCAGGCGCGCATCGGCGAGGCGATCGTCGCCGCCGAGCGGAAAACCTCCGGTGAGATCGTCACCGTGTTGAGCGGTGAAAGCGCCAGTTACCTGCACGTGCCCTTCCTATGGGCGGGACTGATTGCGCTTATCGTGCCCTGGCCGCTTGTCTTTTTCACTTGGTTGCCCGTTCAGACGATCTACGTCGTCCAACTCGCCGTTTTCATGCTGATCCTGCTGCTCACGCTGCCACGGCGTGTGCGCTACGGCCTCGTGCCGCAGAGCGTGAAGCGCGAACGGGCTCACCGTCGCGCCGTCGAACAGTTCCTGGTCCAAAATCTTCACACCACTGCCGGTCGTACCGGGATACTGATCTACGTCTCGGTTGCCGAACGTTATGCCGAGATTATTGCCGATACCGGCATCGACGCCAAAGTTCAAAAGGGCACTTGGCAGGCCATCGTCGATGATCTCACAGCGAACATTGCAGCCGGTAAAGCGGGAGATGGCTTCGTGCATGCGGTCGAGCGATCAGGGGATCTCCTCGCCAGTCACTTTCCGCCAGGCACGCGCGACCCAAACGAATTGCCCAATCATCTGATCATCATCGACTGACATTCCGCGCACGAAGAGGAAACATCGATGACAACCGCGTCCGCGATGCTCGATCCGGCGGCGACAAGAACGACGGAACGGGCACCCCTGCGTGCCCTCGTGTCCTGGACGCTCTATGACTTCGCCGCGCAGCCCTACTACACGCTCGTGCTGACATTTCTCTTTGCGCCCTACTTCGCCAGTCACGTTGTCGGCGACCCCGCGCTCGGACAAACGATCTGGGGCTACGGGGCCGCCGCCGCCAGCATCCTAATCGCAATAGGCAGCCCCTTCCTTGGCGCTTATGCCGATGGTCGCGGACGACGCAAACCCTGGATCGCGGTCTTTGCCGTACTGCTCATCATCGGGCTCGCCACACTTTGGCTCGCGGTCCCCGGCGCACCTGCGCAAACGATTGCGCTCATCGTACTTGCGTTCATCGTCGCCACCGCCGCGGCTGAATTCTCATCCGTCTTTACCAACAGCATGATGCCGAGCCTCGTGCCTGCCTCCGCGCTGGGCCGGCTCTCCGGCATCGGCTGGGGCGTAGGTTATCTCGGCGGGCTGTTGAGCCTCGCACTCGTCGCAGGCCTCATCGTCAGCAATCCGTCGACAGGCAAGACGCTGTTCGGCCTCGATCCGATCCTCACACTCGATACCGCGTCCCGCGAAGCAGATCGCCTTGTTGGACCCATTGCAGCGGTGTGGTTCGCGCTCTTCATGATCCCTTTTTTCCTGTTCGTGCCCGACGTGAAGCCAAAACCGTTGGCCCCCGGCGAAACGCGCCCTTCGCCCGCATCTCAGCTTTGGCAAACATTGAAGCAACTGCCCCAGAACCGCGATATGCTCTTCTTCCTCGTCGCACGCATGATCTACTCGGACGGCCTCTCCGCGATCTTTGCCTTTGGCGGCATCTACGGCACCGCTGTGTTCGGCTGGAGCGCCCTGGAACTCGGGCTATTCGGCATCATCCTCACGGCCACAGGCATGGTCGGCGCCGTTATTGGAGGTTTCCTCGACGACCGCGCCGGTGCCAAGACCGTAATACTTGTCTCGCTGGTCCTGCTGCTCATTGGCGCGCTGGGTATTCTGTCGGTCGATCAAACGCACGTGCTCTACATGCTCGAGGTCCCGCAAAAAGCCGCCGCCTCAGCGCCCTTCTCATCCGTTGGCGAGCAGGTCTTCCTGGCCTTTGCACTGGTCGTCGGCCTCGTCGCCGCGCCTGTCCAGGCCGCAAGCCGTTCGCTCCTGGCGCGCCTTGCACCGCCCGACCAGATCACCCAGTACTTCGGCCTCTTCGCGTTCTCTGGCAAAGTGACCGCCTTCCTCGCGCCCTTTCTCGTCGCGACCGTCACGCTTGCCACGGACAGCCAGCGTCTAGGCATGTCCGCGATTGCTCTATTCCTCGTGGCCGGCATGCTTCTCATGCTGCCGGTACGCGAACCGCGAGCCCGTTGAAGGTAAACGGGAAATCGTTTGCGCTGGATAAGCTGGCCAATGGAGCCGGTGCGCCCGCAGCGAGCCTTGACAGCGATGTAAGGCCGCGCGCATCGTCCGGCCAAATTTCATCCCCGGGTCATCTTTGTGCGCCGCGCGCGCACCACTGTCCCGAAGCGACGAGGCTTGAAAGTGGAACCGATGACCGATCGTCCCGCCCCGACAATCGTCCGCACCTACCTGAAGTTCGAGACACCCATCGCGGAACTCGAGCGCAAGGTGCAGGAATTGCGAGCGCTTGAGGGCTCTGAAACCGCGGTCAACATCGCCGACGAAATCAAAAAGCTGGAGCAGAAGGCCCACGCCGCCCTTGCTGAAACCTATGCCAAGCTGACCCCGTGGCAGAAGACGGAAGTAGCCCGCCATCCCGAGCGCCCGCATTGCCTCGACTACGTCGCCGACTTGATCGAAGATTTCACACCGCTCGCAGGTGACCGCTACTTCGGCGAAGACGAGGCCATCGTAGGCGGCCTCGGCACGTTCCGCGGCCGCTCCGTCATGATCATCGGCCACGAAAAAGGATCTGATACAGAAAGCCGCCTGCGCCACAACTTCGGAATGGCCAAGCCTGAGGGCTATCGTAAGGCCGTCCGCTTGATGGAAATGGCCGATCGATTCCAGATGCCAGTCATCACGCTTTGCGATACCGCCGGCGCCTACCCTGGCGTCGATGCCGAACAGCGCGGACAAGCCGAAGCCATTGCGCGATCGACCGATACATGCCTGGCCATCGGCGTGCCGCTTATCGCTGTCATCATAGGCGAGGGCGGATCAGGCGGCGCCGTGGCCATTGCCACCGCCAACCGCATTCTCATGCTGGAACATTCAATCTACACGGTCGCCTCCCCCGAAGCGGCCGCCTCGATCCTCTGGCGTGACAGCTCCAAGGCGATCGACGCCGCGACCAGCATGAAAATTACGGCCCAGGATCTCGAAGCCCTCGGCGTGATCGACACGGTTGTGAGGGAACCCGTCGGCGGCGCTCACCGCGATCGCCCGATGATGATGAAGCGTGTTGCCGACGCCATCGCCAAGGCGCTTGCGGAATTCGATGGCAAAAGCCCCGCCGAAATTCGCCGCCAGCGTCAGGACCGGTTCCTTGAAATTGGCCGCTCACTTTGAGGCTCGCCAAGGCGCGATGGTCTCGACGCGGGACGGAGCGGGTACCGATGTTCTCCAAGTCGTTGTTAACGCTGACAACTCGCGCCTCACCTGTGCCGTATTCCCGGTGCCCTATGCAGATCTTGAATGGCGGAGTTACGCCAAATTCTCGAGTGCGGTCCAACTTGTTAGAGAAGTATTAACCTTCTCAAACAGATGGTGATTTGTTCGAGGGTTTGCCAAGGCGCGGCAGAACGATCAGGTGGGATGGCCCAAGCCAACCAGGATGGGGACGTGAGGTCGAGACGCTGGTTTGCAGCAGTTCTGACATCCGCAGCGATCGCGCTTGCGGGCTGTGGAAGTGCGCCGGAACTCATTCCAGCCGAGCAGCCGTTGCCGAAAGAAACGCTGGATCTGATCGGCAAAAAAGGCATGCAGCCCGGGATGCCGATCTTCGTCCGCATCTTCAAGGAAGAGTCGGAACTCGAAGTCTGGAAAGCGCGCGAAGACGGCCGCTTCTATCATTTCAAGACGTACCCGATCTGCAACTGGTCCGGCGAGATCGGCCCCAAGATCAAGAAGGGTGACAAGCAGGCACCCGAGGGGTTCTACGCCGTCGGCCCAAAGCAGATGAAGCCGGACTCGAACTATCACGTCGCCTTCAATCTCGGGTTCCCCAACGCTTATGACCGGTCGCACGACCGGACCGGCGAATACCTGATGATCCATGGCAAGTGCAAATCGGCCGGCTGCTACGCGATGACTGACGCGCTGGCAGAAGAAATCTATGCGCTCGCTCGCGATGCCTTCCGCAACGGCCAAACCGCCTTTGAGGTGCACGCATTCCCGTTCCGCATGACGGACGAAAAGCTCGCGCGCTTCAAAGGTCAAAAGAACTATTCCTTCTGGGCGATGATTAAGCCGGGCTATGATTTCTTCGAAACATATCGCGTGCCGCCGTCGATTGCGGTCTGTGAACGCAAGTACGTCGTTGGCGTCACCCTGCCGGCCACGGGCCGCATCGATCCGCAAGGCGCTTGTCCCCGTTTCCAGAAACAGGAACTGACACCTTTCGTACCGAACCAGTTGGATCAGCAGATCGCTAATCAAAAGGGCTCGCTCGTACCGGGTGCAAAAGCCCGCGAAGCCACCGCGCTCGCATGGTCCGACGGCGAAGCGCCCGCGCCTAAGCCTGTGGCTGCTCCCGCGACGGCCGCGACGGGGTCGATTGCGAACCCGTCCCCCGCCGCACTTCCCGCCGCATCGCATCTTGCCGCGGAGCCAGTCCCCGTCGTGCGCAAGAAAACCGCTAAAAAACCTTTCGAGGTTCCGGCATCACTCGGGTTGAACGCGCCCTGACGCGCGCCATCTGACAACTCGAGGTCGCAATGCGATAACCGGGTGGAAGGAACGAGATGGCCAAGGCGAACACCCCGCAGAAGCGCCGGAGGACCGGTCTCACCGGTCTTGTCCTGCTCGCTCTGATTGTCGTGGCGGCGGCCGCCATCGCTTTCATGCCGGCACCGGTGCGCGACGACTACATGATATCGCTCCAGCGCCAATATCGCGTCTGGCTCGCCTCAACCGGTCAGGCGATGCCCGGCACGCCCGATCTGACGCGGCTGGACGAGCGACTGCGCGAAAAGGGCATGGCGCTCGGCACGCCGATACTGATGCGCGTATTCAAGCGCGAGTTCGAACTCGAACTGTGGATGCTGAAGGATGGTCGCTACGAACTCTTTGCGACGTATCCCATCTGCAAATGGTCCGGCCGGCTGGGACCTAAGCTCCAGACCGGTGATCGCCAGTCGCCGGAAGGCTTCTATACGGTCGACAAGACGGCGCTCAATCCGAACAGCCGCTGGCATCGCTCCTTCAATCTGGGCTTCCCGAACGCCTACGATCGCTCGCACGGCCGCACAGGGTCGTTCCTGATGGTCCACGGGGGCTGCGGCTCAATCGGCTGCTATGCCATGACCAATCCCGTCATCGAAGAGATCTGGGCCATCGTCACCCGGGCGCTGGAAGGAGGGCAGCAGCGCTTCCAGGTGCAGGTCTACCCCTTTCGCATGACGGACCAGAATATCGCCCGCTACCATGGTGAACGCTGGCATCAGTTCTGGTCGGATCTCAAAACTGGCTATGATCACTTCGAGCGCGATCGCCTGCCACCCTCGGTCAGCGCCTGCGATAAGCGCTACGCCTTCACGTCGGGAACGAAGACTGGCGACGTCACCGGCCCCATCACCGCCCAGTGCGCCCCGAGCAAATCCACCGCTGCATTGAACTGATGTGCACCAAGGGCGTTGCAGCACCACACGGGGTGGAAAAGTCCTCACCATAAAAGAGATGCGACCTCCGGCGGTTGCCAGAGGCACCCCTGACCGTCTAGGGTGAACACTGGGTCGAGGTTCAACGTTGTAGAGTGGTCCGTTGCCTTTTGCTCGAACATTCAATCGCTTGTCTGGCACGTTGCGCGGCCGGCGATGCATCGCAGCTGGTGCCCTGCTTGCTGCTGCCGCAGCCACGAGTAGCGCGTATGCGCTGTCCATCGAATTGAAGGATGCCGCGCCTGACCGGGTGGATCGCCAGCGCGCCGCCGCAGTCGGCCGCTTGCCCCTTCCCGGAACGCCGGACGTTTCGAAAACCGCCGAGCGCCTCGCCGCCAAGGGCTTCGCCTCCGGTGCACCCCTCCTCATCCGCATCTTCAAGGCCGAGTCCGAACTTGAGCTCTGGATGGAGAAGGACGGCCGCTACGAACTCTTCGCCACCTATCCCATCTGCCATTGGTCCGGCACGCTCGGTCCCAAGCAGCGTGAAGGCGACAAGCAGACGCCCGAAGGCTTCTACACGATCACGTCCCGCCAGCTGCATCATGTCGGGCGCTGGCCGCGGTCGCTCAACCTCGGCTTTCCCAACGCCTTCGATCAGGCAATGGGCCGCTCCGGTTCCTATATTCTCGTGCACGGCGGCTGTTCGTCGGTCGGATGCTTCGCGATGACGAATCCGGTCATTGCCGAGGTCTACGGACTTGCCGCTGCTGCCTTGCGCGGCGGTCAGCGCCACATCCCAACGCACGTTTTCCCGTTCCGCATGACGGACGCGAACTTGGTCAAGAATGCGGACAGCGAATGGTCTGGCTTCTGGGCCAACTTGAAACAGGGCTACGACAGCTTCGAGAGAACCCGCCAGCCGCCACGCGTCAGCGTGTGCGAGAGTCGCTATCACATTCAAGATGCAAGCCCGCCGGAGGCGGGCCTCCAAAACCCTTTAGCCGTGTGCGGCGTGACAGCCGCCGCCCTCCGCTCCTCGGATCCATCCGCGTCGCTTGTCCCGATCGAAGCCCCGGCGAAGGCGGATCCGAACCTGTCACTGCCAGCATCGGTCCCGCCCCCGCCACAACAGGCAGCCTCGGACCCACTGGTCCAGGCGTCCGCGGAGACCAGCACGGCAGAGCAGACGTTCGAACTGGTGCCCAACCTCAACCCGCCGCCTCTGCCGAAGGAAACGGCAGCATTGCGCAGGGTGGAAAGACCTCCGTGCAGCTTGGCGAGACCAAGTTGCCGGAAGTTCGTCGCGCTGAGGACAGGTAAGCCGACGCGCATGGCAGACGTCCGGGCGCGTAAAGCCGCGCGCTCCGCGTCTCGAACACCGTAACGCGGCGTTCGGAGTCCTTGCGATCCAATTCGGCCGCGTGCCATAGAACCCCTGAGCTCATTTTGACGGGGGACGTAGATGGCCGAAAACGAAACGCCGACCGCACCGCCGTCGACCGTCGAGCGCCTGCTCGAGAACGCGATTTTCGCCAGCCGCTGGCTCCTGGCGCCGTTTTACTTGGGGCTTGCCCTGTCGATCGTTGTCGTGCTGATCAAGTTCATCGCAGAATTCTTCCACCTTGCGGTTCATGCTTTCACGGCCACCGAGTTCTGACGTCATTCTCGGCATCCTCGCCCTCGTCGATCTGACGCTGATGGGCTCGCTCCTCATCATCGTCATCTTTTCCGGCTATGAGAATTTTGTCTCCAAGATCGACCACACCGGTCATAAGGACTGGCCCGAGTGGATGGGCACCATCGATTTCAGCGCTCTGAAACTGAAGCTGCTGTCGTCGATCGTCGCAATCTCCGCCGTCCACCTCTTGAAATCATTCATGGCCCTAAAGACGATCACGCCCGAGATGGAGAGATCTCTGTTCTGGCTCGTTGTCATCCATCTTGTCTTCGTCGTCTCCAGTGTCCTTCTCGCACTCTCCGACCGCATCTCCGGCAAGCATGGCGAGAAGTAAACTTTCGATAAGCGCCAAAAAATCCCGGGTCCCTTCACCCGATTTTTTACTTGGATCCCTGCACTCAATCCAGCTTCCCGTGGCACTGCTTGTATTTTTTGCCCGAGCCGCAAGGGCAGGGCGCGTTGCGCGCGACTTTGCCCCAGCTCGCAGGTGAAGACGGATCGGCCTCACCCTCGGACTTGCGCGTCTGTAACGGCATGCGCTTGGGTGCTTCAGCCACCGCCGCACCGCCTCGACCGCGCGCGGCGATTGCCTTATCGATCATCCGGATCTCGTCTCGCAGTTCTTCCGGAAGGTCCCCCAATTCGTCGCGGCCCGTCGTGGCATCGATATGGTGCGCCTCCATGGGCGGCAGTTCGACCGGCTGCAACATCGGCTGCTCTTCGGCAGGAACAAGTGCGACGTTCATGAGCTGACCTGTCACAGCCTCACGCAGGCGCGCCAGCAATGATTCAAACAGCGTGAAGGCTTCGCTCTTATACTCGTTCAGCGGATCGCGCTGGCCGTAGGCACGGAAGCCGATCACCTGACGCAAATGCTCAAGCGACACGATGTGCTCGCGCCATAGTCCGTCAAGCGTGCGCAGCAAGACTTCCTTTTCTATCTGACGATAGAGGTCTGGTCCGAGTTCAGCTTCCTTCTCAGCCGCCCGCTTGTCGACGGCTTCGATCAGCCTCTCCTGGATCTCCTGATCCGCTATGCCTTCTTCCGCCGCCCATTCGGTAATCGGCAGATCGAGATCAAAGATGCCGGAAATCGCTTCTCGCAAGCGTCTTGGTATCCCACTGTTCTGCGTAAGCCTTCTCAGGGATGTTTTTGGAAACCAGGTCCTGCACGACCTGATGGCGCAGTTCCTTCACGGTATCGGAAACGTCTTCTTCCGCCATGATGTCGATGCGCTGATCGAAAATGACCTTGCGCTGGTCGTTCATCACGTCGTCGTACTTCAGGATCTGTTTGCGAATGTCGAAGTTGCGCGCTTCGACCTTCTTCTGCGCCATCTCGAGCGACTTGTTCATCCACGGATGCGTAATGGCTTCGCCCTCTTGAAGACCGAGGGTCTTCAGAATGCTCTCCATCTTGTCCGAGCCGAAAATGCGCATCAGGTCGTCATCGAGCGCCAGATAGAACTTAGAGCGGCCGGGGTCACCCTGCCGACCGGAACGGCCGCGCAACTGATTATCGATGCGCCGGCTCTCGTGCCGCTCCGTGCCGATGACGAACAAACCACCCGCTTCGAGCGCAAGCTTTTTCTTCTCCGCCACGTCCACTACAATAACGTCCCGCTGACGCGCAATCTCCGCTTCGTCCGGCTCTCTTCCGGCAGCCTTCTCTTCCTTGACCCAGTCACGAATGCGGTACTCGACGTTGCCACCAAGCTGAATGTCGGTTCCGCGGCCAGCCATGTTGGTGGCGATTGTCACCGCCCCGGGCACACCGGCCTGTGCGACGATCGACGCTTCTTGCTCGTGAAAGCGGGCGTTGAGCACCTGATGCGGAATTGGATCCCCTGACTTCACCTTCGCCGCAGTATCGGAAAGGTAGCTTCCGATATCCTCGAAATAAGCCTTGATTTCGCTTTCCTTGGCACTGGTGAACCGCTGCGCCTGGTCCTTGAAGCGCTTGCCCAGCTCGGTGATGTATTTCTTGTCTTTCAGCAGCGCCGACAGCTGTTCCGACTTCTCAATCGACGTGGTGCCGACGAGGCACGGCTGGCTCTTGCGGTGCGCATCCGCGATCGTCGCGACGATCGCGTCATACTTCTCTTTTTGCGTCCGGTAGATCTCGTCATCTTCATCCAGGCGAGACACCGGCAAGTTGGTAGGAATCTCGATAACTTCGAGGCCATAGATGTCGCCGAACTCCTGCGCTTCCGTCGAGGCCGTGCCGGTCATGCCGGCGAGCTTGTCATAAAGGCGGAAGTAGTTTTGGAACGTGATCGAGGCGAGCGTCTGGTTCTCCGGCTGGATCTCGACATGCTCTTTCGCCTCCAGCGCCTGATGCAGGCCTTCGGAGTAACGGCGGCCCGGCATCATGCGGCCAGTAAACTCGTCGATAATGATCACTTCGCCAGATTTGACGATGTAATCCTTATCGCGTTGGAAAAGTTTGTGAGCCTTCAGCGCCTGGTTGACGTGATGTACGATCGTCACGTTTTCCACGTCATAGAGCGAGCCTTCGCGCAGAAGCCCAGCCTCGGATAGCAACTGTTCCATGCGCTCGTTACCAGTCTCGGTCAGCGAAACTTGCCGCTGCTTCTCGTCGAGCTCGAAATCTTCCGCGCTGAGGTTCGGGATCAGCTTGTCCACGGCGTTATAGAGATCCGCCTTGTCGTCGAGCGGACCAGAAATAATGAGCGGCGTGCGCGCCTCGTCGATGAGAATGCTGTCGACTTCATCCACGATAGCGAACGCATGTCCGCGCTGGACCATGTCGTCCTTGCGCATCTTCATGTTGTCGCGCAGATAGTCGAAGCCGAGCTCGTTGTTCGTCGCATACGTCACGTCGGCGTCGTAGGCAGCCTTACGCTGATCGTCGTCGAGGCCGTGGACGATCACGCCGACGGTGAGACCAAGGAACCGGTAGACCTGCCCCATCCATTCGGCGTCGCGGCGAGCAAGATAATCGTTCACGGTCACAACGTGAACGCCGTCACTGGCGATGGCATTCAGGTACACCGGCGCGGTAGCAACGAGTGTCTTGCCTTCACCGGTTTTCATTTCAGCAATGTTGCCGTCGTGCAGAACCATGCCGCCGATCAGCTGCACGTCGAAGTGGCGCTGCCCGAGCGCACGCTTGGCAGCCTCCCTGACCGTTGCGAAGGCCGGCACGAGAAGGTCGTTAAGCGAAGCGCCGTTCTTATACTGCTCGCGGAACATCGCTGTCCGTGCCCGGAGATCTTCGTCGCTGAGACCCGCCAGTTCCGGCTCCAGCGCGTTGATCTCCTCCACCCTGGCGCGATAACCCTTGACCCTGCGGTCGCTGGACGTGCCGAAGATTTTCGCGGCGAGCGAGCTGATAGACAGCATGGAGATCAATGTCCTTAGAAGGGTGAGCCGACAGCTCTCCGAAAAAGCGCAAAACACGCGGCACACTTCGCCCGCACCGGGCAAGGAGCCGACGATCTATCGAAGATACGTCGTGCGGAAAAAGCTCGGGCGGGAGAGGCAACGCGTGCGCGGCTCTCCGGTTCACCGGCGAGACATAAGGATCGCGCCCCTTAATTGTCAACGCGCCACGCAGTCTTTCGCGATCTCTCGCATGCGCAATCGACGTCAGCACTCGTCATGCGCTTATCTCCAAAACTTAACTTGGCACATCGGCAAGCCGGGGATATCCAGACGCGTGATGCGAGGCGCGGCAAGCGCCGCTGGGGTCGGTCTTGGCCGTCCTTCGACAAAACGATAGCCGAAAAGGACGGGTTTTCGTGAAGGTTTCTCAAGCTTTTCATGCAGTTGCATTGAGTGTTGGCATGCTGGGTGCCATCTCGGCTGCTGCAATCGCCGAAGACAAGGTGGTCGCTACCGTCAATGGACACGCGATCTCCGAGGCCGATCTGACCCTGGCAGAGGCCGAAATCGGCAACGAACTCGGAAACTTGCCCGAGGCGACCCGTCGTCGGGTCCTCGTGGAATTCATGATCGAGAACCAGCTGTTCGCGGAAGCCGCCGAAGCCGAGAAGTTAGGTTCGGGCCCTGATTTTGAGAAGCGCATGGCCTTCTGGCGCCAGCGTGCCTTGCGCGATGCCTACTTTGACAAGACCGTGAAAGCCAGCATCGGGGTAGAAGGCGCGCGTGCGATCTATGAAGACAAGGTCAAGCAACTGAAGCCGGAAGAAGAAGTTCAGGCCCGGCATATCTTGGTGGCGAGCGAGGATGAAGCAAAAAAGCTCATCGTGCGCGTTGAAGCCGGTGAAGATTTCGCTCAGCTCGCCAAGGAAAACTCCGGCGACGCGGGTTCGAAGGAGCAGGGCGGCATGCTCGGCTTTTTCGGCAAGGGCCAGATGGTGCCACAGTTCGAAGAGGCTGCCTTCAACCTGAAAAAGGGTGATGTATCTAAGCCGGTGCAGAGCCAGTTCGGCTGGCACGTCATCAAAGTCGAGGATCGCCGCCAGAAGCCGCCGCCGTCGTTCGACGAGGTCAAGGATCGCCTGATCGGCTCCATGGTACAGTCGAAGGCGCAGAATATCGCCGGGGAGCTGCGCGGTAAGGCGAAGATCGATTACCTCGATCCCGAAATCAAAAAGATGGCCGAAGAAGATGCCAAGAAGCAGGCGGAGGCTCAGGCCGTCATGAAAAAGCAGATAGAAGACGCCGCCGCTGCCGCCTCCGGCAAAGCCGCCACAGAAGAGAACAAGTAACGGTCTTCATCTTCTGATAGTCAATCGACTGATTAGGCCGCTTGCATCCAAGCGGCCTAATTGCTTTTAAGCGACATGATCTCTCTATTTTCCTAATCGGTGCTCCATGGCCAAAACTGCTAAAGTCTCACCGTTCGCACCCAAAAGCCTACCGAAACTGGCGCCGCTAGCCGGGGTCCGCTTTGCCACCGCCGAGGCCGGCATCCGCTACAAGAACCGCACGGACTTGATGGTCGCCGTCATGGACGAGGGAACCACGGCTGCCGGTGTTCTCACCCAGTCGAAGACCTGCTCGGCGCCTGTACTGTGGTGCCGCAGAAGTCTGAAGCATGGGACGGCGCGGATACTTGTCGTCAACTCGGGCAATGCAAACGCCTTTACCGGTATGAAAGGCAGCGCTGCTGTCGAGGCCACCGCGAGCGCCGCCGCCGCAGCCGTCGGCTGCAAGGAGAAGGATGTTTACATCGCGTCCACGGGTGTGATCGGCGAACCGCTCGACCCATCAAAGTTCACCAATCTGATCGGCGGTCTTGCGACGTCCGCCGAACCCGATGCGTTCGAAGCCGCCGCCCGCGCGATAATGACCACCGATACCTACCCAAAGCTCGCCTCGCGCACAGCGGTGATCGGCGAAACCTCTGTTACGATCAATGGCTTCTGCAAAGGCGCCGGCATGATCGCCCCCGACATGGCGACCATGCTCTGCTTCATCTTCACTGACGCAGCCATCGCCGCCGATGTGCTCCAGGACCTCCTGAACGAACACGTCAAAACAACCTTTAACTCCATGACCATCGATGGCGACACGTCCACCTCGGACACGTGCCTCGTTTTTGCCACCGGCACCGCAGCCGCTCGCGGCCAGAAGCCGATCACAAAAACGAAATCCAAACGCCTCAAGGATTTCAGCAACGCCCTGCAGGACTTGATGCGCGATTTGGCCATGCAGGTTGCCAAAGACGGCGAAGGCATTTCGAAATTCGTGACCTTCATCGTCGAAGGTGCGGAAAGCGAGGGCGCCGCGCGCAAAATTGCACTTTCCTGCGCCAACTCGCCCATCCTCAAGACCGCCATTGCCGGGGAAGACCCGAACTGGGGCCGTGTCATCATGGCGGTCGGAAAATCTGGTGAAGCCGCCGATCGCGACCAGCTCGCGATCTGGTTTGGCGAGCACTGCGT
This sequence comes from uncultured Alphaproteobacteria bacterium, assembly GCA_963708775.1. Classification (GTDB taxonomy): domain Bacteria; phylum Pseudomonadota; class Alphaproteobacteria; order Rhizobiales; family Hyphomicrobiaceae; genus JAGVSR01. The sequence continues at coordinate 397,121 of CAVPTI010000010.1, forward strand.
GGCGCGCAATGGAGAACGGGCCGATGAATACGACGAACCCACGCTCGCCAAGTACATGAAGAACTCCGAGCTCACGATCCGCATCGATGCCGGTGTCGGCAAGGCTTCGGCCACAGTGTGGACCTGCGATCTCACCCACGACTATGTCTCAATCAACGCTGACTACCGCAGCTAGGAGCGGGCATGGATCATTCGTTCTGGCTCGAACGCTGGCAGAAGGCCGACATCGGCTTCCACCAAGCTGCTGCACATGATCTGCTCGAACGTCATTGGCCGGCACTCGGTGTGAACAAAGGCGCGCAGATCCATGTGCCCTTGTGCGGCAAGAGCCTCGACATGGTCTGGCTTGCTGAGCACGGCCATACCGTCATCGGAACGGAGTTGGCGGAGATCGCGGTGGATCAATTCTTCGCCGAGCGTTCGCGCGCGCCAGCCGCCGTTGCCAGCAGCGATTTCACCGTCAAGCGCGCAGGGCCATATGAGATCTGGTGCGGCGATCACCTGCAGCTCGATCCGGACGTCACGCGTCGCATCGGCGGCGTTTTCGATCGCGCTGCCCTCGTCGCCATGCCCCGAGTGATGCAGAAAGATTATTCTGAAAAGCTCGCCTCCCTGACGCCCACAGGCGTGCCCGTGCTGCTTGTCACTCTCGACTACGATCCCTCGGAGATGGACGGTCCGCCTTTCCCCATCTCACCGCAGCAAGTCCAGGAACTTTTTGGGCAAAACTTCCGCCTCACGCTGCTCGAAAAGCGCGACGGCCTGTCCACCAGTCAAAACCTCAGAAGGCGCGGCGTGTCTCGGCTCGATGAGGCCGCCTGGAAACTGGTGCGGCGCTGATGGACCCGTCCACTCCTTTAGAACGACAACTCCTGTTCGTCGTCGCAGCCGCCCTCGTGGATCGCGATAACCGCGTCCTGATCGCGGAGCGTCCGGCTGGCAAATCTCTGGCAGGTCTCTGGGAGTTTCCAGGCGGAAAACTTGGCCCCGGCGAAACGCCTGAGGAAGCACTCGTCCGCGAATTGAAGGAAGAACTCGACATCGACGTCTGTCTGACATGTCTCGCTCCGTTCACATTCGCAAGTCACACCTACGAGACGTTCCACCTCATGATGCCGCTTTATCTTTGCCGCAACTGGGATGGCGAAATCAGCCCGCGTGAAGGTCAACGCGTGAAATGGGTGCGGGCGTCAAAGTTGACTGACTACCCCATGCCGCCCGCGGACCTGCCTTTGATCCCGTTCCTCCGCGATCTCTTGGGCTGATATCCCCGGAACGCCTCGTCAGGCAAACCAGCCCGCGCTTGCAAGACAACCTCCGCAACATCATCTGCAGGGTCTGAATTTGAAACGATCGGCTCGTCGGCTGGCGCCGATGTGGCCATGGGAGCAGCGTCGGCGGCGGGTATCTTGCGCGCAAGCGTGGCGAGGCTCGACCAGAGCTGAAGCGGCAGCCGCCTATGCATGGGTTCGACAGCAACCGGGCGCTCCGCCTCGGCTCGATCGGCTATCGACGTTAGAACCTTCTGGCGCAGATCCCGGCTGTTGATCACAGTCGTCGAGGGCGTTTCGCCGCGCGAGTCCCGCGGCGCATCGCCCGTCTCCTCCGAGATTGCAGGACCAGGATAGAGATGAGCCATCAGGCGCTCCCCGTCGGTCTGGTTCAGGAAGCGCACCCCGACACTACTGGGACCCTGGTGGCGGATCTCGCAAACCATTGTGTATGGGGCGCCCTCGATGCTTAGGCGGAAACTGCGCGACGGCACCGCCGCGCCTGCAAATTCCACGAGTGCGCCTGCATTGGAGAGGTTGGTCACTGTGCAAGCGATCGCCGATCCGCCGGGAAGCGTGGCATGCGCCGCGCGCGACATCTCTCGGCGCCCGAATTGGCGGCGCTGAAGAGGACCTGAAGCGGCAGCGTCTGTGGACATGTTTCCGTGCGAGGATGAAGAGTGAACGAGCCTTTAATGTATGCCCGCAACAGTTTCCGGGTCGTAAACTCTCATCCCGGCCGTCGCGCGATCATGAACCAGCTTGGCCCGACAGCGCGATCGTTCCAAATCCTCTGCCATACGAACCCGGCCTTCTCATACGCTCTGACGGCCGCTTCGTTACGTATCGAAGCGAACACACACACCGCGGTTGCCAAAGTTGTTGAAAACACTTCCGATTTAAGCAAATCCAGCGCCTTAAGGCCAACGCCCTGACCGCGATATGCGGCTGACGCGATGAAGAGATCGAGATCCCATGTCCCGGGCTCCAGGTCCTCCGGCAGGTCGTCCCCCCACAGCGCGGCGTCGATAGCGTGGCAGTAACCCACAGCCTCTCCATTTGCCTCGATGATCCGGCAAACGGCCGACGTGGATTGCAGCGCAATCTGCACTTCTGCCGCCGTCGCCGACGCCGGCCCCCACCAAGTTTCGATCTCCGGCTGCCGCAGCCAGGCCCGGATGCGGTCGAGATCGCCTTGCGTCACGGGGCGGAGTGTAATGTGGGTCAAGTGGAGCGGTGCCTTTGCTCGCAGCGACTATTCCGCATAAGTTTCAGGCAAACGGCCTGGATGGGGAACTCGGCCGCACGTCGCGACCTCCCGCTCGCGATGCAAAGCAGCTAAGTTGCGCTCGCTCAAGACTTTCGCGCCTGAAAAATCCCGCGACCGATTTGTTGCCTACGGCGCCAGCAGGACTTTGACTTTCCGACATGGATACGCCCACCTTCCGTCCCGCGCCCTACTTCGACCCCAGAGAACTCCGGGTGGAACTGACGGCGCTCTTCAATGCCCACGGCACATCCGCCGAGGCTCGTCCCGCCGTGCTCGACCGCTGCAAGCGCCTCGTCAAGGCCGCCCGCCAGCAGGCTCGCGAGCAACTCGAGGCCGACGGCAAGGGCCGCAAGTGCGCCCACGGCCTCGCCCGGTTTCAAGACGAACTGATCGCACTCCTTTTTGACTACACCGTTGCCCACGTTTATCGCGCCACCAACCCCTCCGACGCCGAACGCATGTCCGTGGTCGCCACCGGCGGCTATGGCCGTGGGCTTCTCGCCCCCGGTTCCGACATCGATATTCTTTTCCTGCTCCCCTACAAGCAGACCCCCTGGGGCGAGAGCGTTGCCGAGTACATGCTCTATTTGCTCTGGGATTTAGGTTTTAAGGTTGGCCACGCGACGCGGACCGTCGACCAGTGCCTGAAGATGGCGCAGCAGGATATGACCATCCGCACGGCGCTGCTCGACATTTGGCTCGTACACGGCGATGCGCAGCTATTCGCCGAACTGACGGATCGCCTCCGCCGTGAGGTATTTACGGGAACCGCGCGCACCTTTATCGACAGCAAAATGGCTGAACGCGACGAGCGCCATCGCCGCGCAGGCGAAAGCCGCTACAAGGTTGAACCCAACGTCAAGGATGGCAAAGGCGGCCTGCGAGACCTGCATACCCTTCATTGGCTGTCGAAGTACCTTTACGGCAAGGAAGTGGGCCCCGAGACGATTGAAGAGAAGATTTTCACGTGTGAGGAATACTCCACGTTCCGCCGCGCAGAAGACTTCCTCTGGAGTGTGCGCTGTCATTTGCACTTTCTCACCGGCCGCGCTGAAGAACGTCTCACGTTCGAATTGCAGCCCGCGATGGCCGAACGGCTTGGATACCGAACAAAATCCGGTCAGCGCCCCGTCGAGCGCTTCATGAAGCACTACTTTCTGGTCACGAAGAGCGTCGGCGATTTGACGGCTATCCTTTGCGCCGCGCTCGAAATGCAGCAGGCGAAAACGTCACCAGGCCTGCCGGGATTCATCTCGGGTTGGAAATTGCGCCGCCAAGTCCGCCAACTCACCGACTTCCGCATCGAGAACGACCGCTTGAACGTCGCGGATTCTGAAGTTTTCAAACGCGACCCGGTCAACCTGATCCGCTTTTTCGCACAAGCTGAACTGACGAACGCGCATCTTCATCCCAACGCGATCCGCCTTCTGCGCCAATCACTCCGGCTGATCGATGACCGCCTGAGAAACGATCCCGAGGCCAACCGAATCTTCCTTGACCTGGTCGCAGCGAGATCAAACCCGGAAACCACGCTCCGCCGCATGAATGAAGCCGGTGTGCTGGGCCGCTTCCTGCCTGATTTCGGGCATATCGTGGCGATGATGCAATTCAATATGTACCACCACTACACGGTCGACGAGCACCTGCTGCGGACCGTCGGCGAGATCGCCAAGATCGAGCATGGCGAGAGTGCCGACGAGCTTCCGCTGTCGAACCAGATCATCAAGTCGATCCGGAGCCGGCGCGCTCTCTATGTTGCAGCGTTCCTGCACGATATCGGCAAGGGCCGCCCCGAGGACCATTCGATTCTTGGCGGTAAAATCGCCCGTCGTCTGTGCCCGCGCCTTGGCCTCACCCCCGCGGAAAGCGAGACGGTGATCTGGCTTATCGAACAGCACCTGACGATGAGTAACATCGCCCAGAGTCGCGACCTATCCGATCCTCGAACTGCACAGGATTTCGCCAAGGTCGTGCAAAGCCCGGAGCGGCTGAAACTCCTCACGCTGCTCACCGTCGCCGATATTCGTGCCGTCGGCCCCGGTGTCTGGAACGGCTGGAAGGGCCAGCTGATCCGAACGCTTTATCACGAGACCGAACCGTTGGTCGCCGGTGGGCACACGCAGATCGAGCGCCGCCATCGCCTCGCAGATGCCAAGGAGCAGCTGGCTTTGGCCCTATCCGACTGGCCCCGCGCCGAAGTCGAACACTTTATCGATCGACATTATCCCGACTATTGGCTGCGCACGGAGACCGCCAAGCAGGCGAGCCATGCTCGCCTTGTCCGTCGCGCGGAACATGAAAACCGCAAACTCATTACCGATGCCGTGACGGATTCGTTTACTGCCATCACCGAACTCACCGTCTTCGCACCCAACCACCCTCGATTGCTCGCCCTGTTTGCGGGCGCATGCGCGGCGAACGGTGCCAACATCGTAGGGGCTCATATCACGACCACGCGCGACGGCTTCGCTCTCGACACCTTCCTGCTGGCTCGCCAATTCGCCGAAGACGAAGACGAGATGCGCCGCGCCAAACGCATAGAGGCGACCATCGATCGCCTCTTGCGAGGGGAGGCACGATTGAAGCAGCTTCTTGAAAAGCGCACGATCGGTGCGCAGCGGCTGGAAGCCTTTACTGTCTCACCGGAAGTCATCATCAACAACCAGCTCTCTGAGCGGTTTACAGTCATCGAGGTTGCTGGTCGCGATCGCACCGGCCTCCTCTATGATCTCACCAGCACGCTCTCCGACCTTTCCCTCGACATCGCTTCCGCGCACATAACGACCTTCGGTGAAAAAGCTGTCGACGTGTTCTACGTCACGGACCTCACCGGCAAGAAAGTGGATAGCGAGAACCGCCAGAAGGCGATCGCCGGGCGTCTCGCCGCGGTCCTCTCCGGCTCGGCGCAATCCGCGACATCGACATCAGTGGCGCGGAAATGAAGCTTTATCGGGCGTTCTTTACCGTCGGCGGTTTGACGCTTCTCAGCCGTGTGCTCGGTTTCCTGCGGGATATCCTTGCAGCCGCAGTCCTGGGTACGGGTCCAGTCGCAGATGCGTTCTATGTCGCGTTCCGCTTCCCTAATCTTTTTCGCAGGCTCTTCGGCGAGGGCGCTTTCAATTCCGCCTTTGTCCCCCTCTTTGCGGCCAAGTACGAAGGCGATGGCCCCGAGAAGGCGCGCGCGTTCGCCTCTGAAGCAATGTCCGGCCTGACGTTCGTCCTGATCCTCCTTTCGGCGGCCGCCATGCTGGCAATGCCGTGGTTCATGTATCTGCTCGCTCCTGGCTTTTCCGATACACCCGAAAAGTTTGACCTTGCCGTTCGCCTCACGCAGATCACGTTTCCTTACCTGCTCTGCATGTCGCTTGTGGCTCTTATGTCCGGAGTGCTCAACACGGTCGGCCGCTTCGCAGAGAGCTCGTCTGTCTCCATCGTTCTCAATCTCGTTCTCACGATCGCCATGGTTCTTTCGGTGTGGCTGGGCTTCAAGGCGGATCCGGCCGCCGGCTACATTCAAGCCTGGGGGGTATTCATTGCGGGTTTCCTCCAGTTGGCGCTGCTCATGTGGGGCCTGCGCCGCGCTGGCCTCACCTTGAAGATCGGCCGCCCGCGCTGGTCTCCCGATATGAAGAAGCTTGTGGCGCTCGGCATTCCCGGCGTCATCGCCGGCGGCATTACGCAAGTGAATATCGCAATCGGCACTGTCATCGCCTCGATGCAGGACGGCGCCGTTTCGCATCTCTACTACGCCGACAGGCTCTACGAACTTCCGCTCGCCATCGTCGGAATTGCCATCGGTGTCGTGTTGTTGCCGGACGTGTCGCGCCATTTACGCGCCGGCAACCACACCGCGGTTATGGACAGCCAGAATCGGTCCCTCGAATTTGCAATGCTGCTGACGGTTCCGGCGGCGATGGCTTTGTTCGTGATCCCGACGGAGATCGTGCGGGTCTTGTTTGAGCGCGGCGCCTTTACCGCTGCCGACACGCCTTACACCGCCGAAGCACTCCGCATCTTTGCACTTGGGCTGCCTGCCTTTGTGCTGATCAAGGTCTTCTCGCCGGCCTTCTTCGCCCGCCAGGATACGAAGACACCTATGCGCTTCGCCGCCTGGAGCCTCACTGCCAACACGATTGGCTCCGTCGGCCTCTTCTTCCTCTTCCGCCACCTCGGCTGGATGCCCCATCTTGGTATCGCGGTGGCCACCACGCTCGGCGGCTGGATGAACGCGCTGCTGCTCTATCGGGGCCTCAAGACCCACGGCCACTTCGAGAGCGACGTCCGCCTTCGGCGGGCTCTGCCCCGTATCGTAATCTCCGCCATCGTGATGGGCCTCGCCCTTATCGGCACGGCCTATGCGCTCGACCCATGGCTGAACCAATCGCAAGGAACTCTGGTGCGCGTCTCGGCGCTGGCCGTGCTCGTCGGTGCCGGCTTCATCACCTATTTCGGCGCCACCCAGATCACGGGTGCCGCCACGTTTGCCCAACTCCGCTCCGCGGTCCGCCGCAAGTAGGCCGCCCCCTTGCCTCCTCGCCCCGCACGGGCCATAAACCGCGCCGGTTCGAGGGATAGAGAGAACATGGCATTCAAGACCCGCGTCTTTTCCGGCATGCAGCCGACCGGCAGCCTTCACCTGGGCAACTACCTGGGCGCGATGGTGAACTGGATCCGCATGCAGGACGAGCACGAGTGCATCTACTGCGTGGTCGATCTGCATGCGATCACCGTCTGGCAGAACCCCGCCGAACTGCGCGCGGCTATCCGCGGCGTCACCGCCGCCTACATCGCCGCCGGTCTCGACCCCAAGAAGTCGATTCTGTTCAACCAGAGCCAGGTGCCCGAGCACGCCGAACTCGCCTGGGTCTTCAATTGCGTCGCTCGCCTCGGCTGGCTCAACCGCATGACGCAATTCAAGGAGAAGGCCGGCAAGGACCGCGAGAACGCCTCAGTCGGCCTCTACGCCTATCCCAACCTGATGGCCGCCGACATCCTCGCCTACCGCGCAACCCACGTGCCGGTCGGCGAAGATCAGAAGCAGCACCTGGAACTCGCTCGCGACATCGCGCAGAAGTTCAACAACGATTACCGCAAAGAGATCGACGCTAAGGGCTACGCTGACGGCATTTTCTTCCCGCAGCCCGAACCTGTCATCACAGGACCCGCCACCCGCGTCATGAGCCTGCGCGACGGCACGAAGAAAATGTCGAAGTCCGACCCATCCGATCTATCGCGCATCAACATCACGGACGACGCCGATACGGTCGCGAGAAAAATCCAGAAAGCCAAAACCGACACCGAACCGCTCCCGGGCGATGAGAAGGGTTTTGAAGGTCGGCCCGAAGCGGAAAATCTCGTCGGCATCTATGCCGCGCTGACGGGCAAGACCGTAGCGGCAGTGCTTGGCGATTTCGGCGGCCAGCAGTTTTCGAGCTTCAAAAAGTCCTTGGCCGAAGTCGCCACCGAAACCATGGGCCGCATTGGAGCCGAAGCCAAACGCCTTTCCGCTGACCCCGGCTACATCGACAACGTGCTGGCCGACGGGACCAACCGAGCCCGCGCTATTGCCACACCGATCATGGACGAAGTCAAAGACCTCGTCGGCCTCCTCCGCTCCTAAATCACGCACGGCGGCCGGCTCCGCGTCAGCGGAGTCGCCGTGCGCAATTCACACGGCACGGCGGCCGGCTCCGCGTCAGCGGAGTGCGCAGCCGTGCGCATAGAGAGACCACGAGAAGTAATAACTTCCACTTCCCGTCCGCTGCCCGGCATGGCAGCATCCCGTATATGCCGATCACCAAAAAACGCCGCTCGTTCGAGGCGGGTCATGCTCGCAAGTTCCTGCTCATCGTTGATGACAGTCAGGAAGTCGAAAGCGCCCTTTACTATGCCGCGAGCCGCATTCTCCGCTCGTCGGGCATCCTCGTGATGCTGTATGTGATAGAACCGCAGGAGTTCCAGCACTGGGTCGGCGTCCGCCAAGTCCAACTCGAAGAAGAGACGAACAAAGCGCGCGCTCTCTTCCGACTGTTCAAGCGTAAGCTGCACAACGTCGGTTTTGAAAACATCCCTGTCGAAGAAGTCGTCCGCGAAGGTACGAAGGCGGACGAACTTATGAAGCTGATCGACGAAGACGAGGACATCGCCATTCTGGTTCTTGGCGCCTCAGTCGACCCCGTGGGCCCCGGACCGTTGGTCTCCTCTCTGGCACTTGGCCGTGTTGCCGGCTCCTTCCCGATCCCGATCACCGTTGTACCGGGCAACCTCGCCCTGGAAGACATTCTGACCCTTGCTTAAGGCCGTGCGAACCAGCCTCTGCTCCCCGGCGTTGCGCGGTTGTGGCCCCTCGACTTCTGTGTCGATCCCGCCTATATCTTGGAACAATTCTAAGTTTGATCTCCGCCGTAACCGGCAGGCTAGTAGGATCGAGAACCATGTTCATCCAAACCGAAGCGACGCCCAATCCGGTGACGCTCAAGTTCATACCCGGCAAGCCGGTGCTTGCGGGCGGCACGGCCGAATACCGTTCGCGCAGCGAAGCCGAAGGCTCACCACTTGCGCGTCGCCTGTTCGATATCGATGGCGTCAGCGGCGTATTTCTCGGCTCTGACTTTATCTCCGTCACCAAGACCGACGCGGAATGGCAGCACCTGAAGCCGATGGTGCTCGGCGCCATTATGGAACACTACATCTCCGGCGCTGAAGCCGCCGACGCCGCCAATGACGAGGGCCTCGAGAACTTCGATCCCGCAGACTCGGAGGTCGTTGCAACTATCAAAGAACTGCTCGAAACACGTGTTCGCCCGGCCGTCGCCCAAGACGGCGGCGACATCACGTTCGCCGGCTTCCGCGAAGGCGTCGTCTACCTCCACATGCGCGGCGCTTGCTCGGGCTGCCCGAGCTCCACAGCGACATTGCGCCACGGTATTGAGAACCTGCTCAAGCATTTCTGCCCCGAAGTGCAGGAAGTCCAGGCAGCGTGACGCTCCGTTAAATCATCTTTATACTTACGACCAGAAACCTCGCGGCCCAATCGCGGGGTTTCTGCTGTCTTCATTCCCAGGAGCCACCTTCATGACAACGCGTCTCGACCCCACCGCGCTCGCATTACTCTTCACTGAAGCTCGTACCCACAACGCGTGGCAGCTGAAAGACGTGCCTGACAGCCTTTTGCGTGAAGTCGTGGAACTGATGCGCTGGGCGCCCACTAGCGCCAACACGAGCCCGGCTCGCATCGTTTTCGTGAAATCTCCCGAAGCCAAAGCCAGGCTGAAACCGCTTCTTATGGAAGGCAACGTCGAAAAGACGATGGCCGCTCCGGTTACCGCCATCATTGGGCACGACCTGAAGTTCTACGACCACTTGCCCAAACTATTTCCCCATGCGGACGCCAAAAGCTGGTTCGTCGGCAACGACGAGTTCATCAAGGTTTCCGCCTTCCGTAACGGCTCCTTGCAAGGAGGCTACTTCATCCTTGCCGCCCGCGCGCTTGGTCTCGATTGCGGTCCTATGTCCGGTTTCAACAACGCCGGTGTCGATGCCGAATTCTTTGCTGGCACCGACATCAAGTCGAACTTCATCTGCAATCTCGGCTACGGTGACCCGGCTGGCCTCTATCCGCGCTCGCCGCGCTTCTCGTTCGATGAAATTGCTCGCATCGAGTAGGTCAGCCTATTACGTGGCACCCTGCCGGAGTTTACGCTGGCGAAGGGTTTCCAACCCCGTGTAGGCTCCGCGTCATGAACGTGCTTGGCCTGGACACGTGTTTTCCTGCGTTGGGCGTTGCCGTGGGTGTTGCCCTCGGCACGCCGGATGCGCGCATTCTGTCCCGCATCGAGCCGATGGCGACCGGACACGCTGAACGCATGTTGCCCTTGATCAGCGAGCTGCTGGCCGAGGCCGCACTCTCGATCTCTGATATCGATCGCATCGCCGTCACGATCGGCCCTGGTTCGTTCACCGGCACGCGCATTGGCATTGCAGCTGCGCGCGCATTGAAGCTGGCGCGCGATCTCCCCATCGTTCCATTCACCAGCCTCGAAGCCATCGCCCTATCGCCGGAAATTGAATCCGGCTCCGCCGAGGAATTGGCCGTCGCCATCGATGCTCACCGCGGCGAGGCTTATGTCCAGATGTTTGACGGCGCCACGCGGGTGCCAGTCACGCGAGCCACGGATCGTCGCGATGACTGATCTTGCACGACTTTCGCGTGGCCGTCCGCTCCTTGCCGTCGGAACCGCCGCCGAAGCAGTCGCCGCTGCGGTCAACGCCGCAGGCGGAACCGCCCGTGCTCGTCCGGGCATGATCTTTCCCGATATGGCAGCCGCGGTCGCGTGCGCCATAACACGCCACCCCGCCATGCTCCCCGTGGAGCCCTTGTATTTGAGACCGCCCGATGCGAAGCCTCAGGAGGGTAATTCTCTGGAGAGAGCGGGCGCATGAGCGGCAATTCGGACGTATGGGAGGGCAAGCGCGTCAGCTTGCTCTGGGCCGGCCCCGAACGCGCCGCTGCGATTGCAGGTGTGCACGCCAAACTCTTCAACCCGGCATGGGACGAGGCGAACGTGCGAGGTCTCCTCGATCACCCCGCTGCCACCTCATTCATTGCCACACTCGGTTCACCCAACGACGTGATCGGCTTCATCATCGGCCAGTTCGCCGCCGACGAGTCCGAAATCCTCACCATCGGCGTCGCGCCAGATTATCAGCGACACGGCGTCGGGAAATTGCTCGTCGAAGGTTTGGTGCGGGCGGTCCAGCGCGCCGAAGTGCGCCGCATGTTTCTTGATGTCGCAACCGACAACACGGCCGCTCTTCATCTTTATAGCAAAATGGGCTTTACCCCGTCTGGCGTCCGCAAAGACTACTACATACGTCCAGGCTCCACGCCCGTTGATGCCGTGACCATGTCCCGAACCCTCGCTATATAGGCTCATATGAGCCGACTTCGTGCCGCCGCGGTCCTTGCCGGTTTCATGGGCCTCACGTTGCCGTTGATGCCTGTGCAGGCCCTCCTTGTGCGCATTTCGGAGCCGGCAGCACGGCGCTTTCCGCACTGGTATCACCGCAAGGTCTGCCGAATTCTCGGCATCCGCCTGCACATCGAAGGCGACGTCCCTCCCGGCCCGGTCCTGCTCGTATCCAATCACACATCATGGCTGGACATCCCGGTCCTTTCGGCCGTGGCGCCGGTTTCGTTCGTTGCTAAGTCGGAAGTGTCCCGCTGGCCGTTCGTATCCTCCCTTGCCCGCCTGCAACGTACCGTTTTCGTGGACCGCACCAAGCGGATCGCCGTTGGCGACACCGCCAACGAAATGGCGCGCCGTCTCGCTCAAGGTGACGCCTTGGTACTGTTCGCTGAAGGCACGTCCACCGATGGCAATCGCGTGCTTCCGTTTCAGTCGTCGCTATTCGCTGCTGCCAAGCCCGTGGGCAAAACGCGGGAAGCAGGCGCACTCCCTGAATATCCGGCGGCCGTCGTCCAGTCCGTCTCAATCGTCTATGCGCGCCTCCACGGCGTTCCGCTGGGCCGCGCCGACCGCCCGCTCGTCGGGTGGTACGGCGACATGGACATGCAGAGTCACGCCTGGGAACTGCTCAAGGCCGGCCCTCTGGATGTTCTGATCCGTATCAGCAATCCCATTCCGCTCAGTGAATTTGGCAGCCGAAAAGATCTCGCCGAGCAGACGGAAGCAGTCGTGCGGGAGGGCGTCGTGAGAACCCTCCGTGGGCGTTCGCAGGGTGAGCCTCTAGCCACTGTCAAAAAGACGACGGGATCGGTGCGTGGACGGCGATCGCACCGCGAGTCAGAGACATGGCGATGAGCGATTCACCGATTTAATCGTGCTGCCCTCGACAGATGCCCCCAAAAATGCTGCAGTGCGAAAACAAGATTGCGGAATCTTGTCGCGGTCCTCGCGCCGAGGCAACCCGTCAGCGATCTCGCGCAACAGACGTCCGCACCTCCGGAGACCGGTCCATGACGGCCGAAACCGTAGCCAAAAAAGTTTTCATCAAAACATTTGGCTGCCAGATGAACGTCTATGACAGCGAGCGCATCACCGAAGCGCTTGCCGGCGATGGCTATGCCGAAACCGCCGAAATTGAAGACGCCGATCTCGTCATCCTCAACACCTGCCACATCCGCGAGAAAGCCGTCGAAAAGGTCTACTCCGATCTCGGCCGCATCCGCGATGTCCGCGATCAGCGCCGCCGCGAAGGCAAGGATACCCTTGTCACCGTCGCAGGTTGCGTTGCGCAAGCCGAAGGCGCGGAGATCTCGCGCCGCGCACCGGTCGTCGATCTCGTCGTCGGCCCGCAGAGCTACCATCGCCTTCCGGAACTCCTACAGCGCCGCTCAGCCACCGGCGAGCGCCTCGTCGAGACCGCGTTTCCAGACGATGAAAAGTTCGCGCATCTGTCGCCCAAGCGTCAGGTCCGTTCGGCGACAGCATTTCTCACGATCCAGGAAGGTTGCGACAAGTTTTGCACCTTCTGCGTCGTGCCCTACACGCGCGGCATGGAGTATTCGCGCTCCGTTGCAGACCTCGAGAAAGAAGCCAGAACGCTGGTTGAAAACGGCGTACGCGAGCTCACGCTCCTCGGCCAGAACGTCAATGCCTACCACGGCGTCGCTGAAACAGGCGCGGAGACATCGCTTGCCGGGCTGATCCGTCGTCTTGCCGGCATCGATGGCCTGGAGCGCATCCGCTACATGACGAGCCATCCGCGCAACATGAGTGATGATCTCATCATCGCTCATGCGGAAGTGCCCAAGCTCATGCCCTACCTGCATTTGCCCGTGCAGTCGGGCTCTGATCGCATTCTCGCCGCCATGAATCGCAAACACACCGCGGAAGATTACCTTCGCGCGATCGAGCGGGTTCGTGCAGCACGACCCGACATCGCCCTTTCGACCGATATGATTGTCGGCTTCCCCGGCGAGACCGACCAAGATTTCGACGAAACCTTGCAATTGGTGAAAACCGTCGGCTTCGCGCAGTCTTACTCCTTCAAGTATTCCTCCCGCCCGGGCACGCCCGCCGCCAACATGGACGACCAAGTGCCGGAAGCTCTGAAGTCGGAGCGCTTGGCGCGACTGCAATATGTTTTGAACAACCAGCACGAGCGGTTTAACGCCGCCACGGTGGGGCAGACAGTGCCCGTGCTTTTCGAACGCATGGGCAGAAGTGACGGCCAGCTCGTCGGCCGCTCACCCTACCTCCAACTCGTGCAAGCCAGAGCTGACGCGACCCTTTTGGGCAAAATCCTACCTGTATCGATCCGTGGCCACGGCCCCGGCAGTCTTTCAGGTGTCGTCGCAGCCTGATAATCCGCGATTTGCGTGGGCATGTGGTGCGGTATCGTTGATTCCCGCCCCATCCGCCCTATGATGGCTACCGAAGCCAGCGCTCGAATCGTCGGCCGCAGGCCTTCAGGAGATCGTATTTGACCGGAAATCGCGGGCAAACCGTGCCGGGCGCCGGACGAGCGTCCAAGACGCAGGCCGCGGAAGCGCGCCTCGTCATTCCCTTCGAAGACAATCGCGCGCTGACCAGGGCGCTTGGTGAATTCGATGCGCATCTGGCCATGCTGGAGGACCGTCTCGGGATCGAGGCGCATCCCCATGGCAATGTGGTGATTCTCAAAGGCCCCGATCCCGCCTGCAAGCTCGGCCGCGAAGTGCTCGAGACAGTATATAAGCGCGCGCTGACGGGCGAAACGATCAGCGCCGGCGACTTCGAGGGTCTCATCCGTCACGCGCGTCAGGAAAACGTCTCACCCTCGAGCGACGGCCAAGCACAAATTTCCACACGACGCCGTGTTGTGAAAGCGCGCACGCTTGCGCAGAGTACCTACATCCGCGCGCTCGACAAAACCGATCTCGTCTTCGGTATTGGCCCCGCGGGTACTGGCAAAACGTACCTAGCCGTTGCCTACGCCGCCCAGTGCCTCGAACGCGGCATCGTCGAACGCATCATTCTTTCGCGCCCCGCAGTTGAAGCTGGCGAACGCCTGGGCTTCCTCCCCGGCGACATGCGCGAGAAAGTCGATCCCTATCTGCGCCCGCTCTATGACGCGCTCGACGATGTGCTCCCGCCCGACAAGGTAGAAAAGGACCTTGAATCAGGAGTCATCGAAATAGCCCCTCTGGCCTTCATGCGCGGCCGCACACTTGCGAATGCCTTCGTCATTCTCGACGAAGCCCAGAACACCACGCCCATGCAGATGAAGATGTTTCTGACGCGTCTGGGTGAGAACTCGAAAATGGTCATCACCGGCGACCCGTCGCAGATCGATCTGCCGCCCGGCATCAAGTCGGGCCTCGACGAAGCGGTCAATCTACTCAACGGCGTCACTGGAATAGAAATGGTCCGCTTTACGCAAAGCGACGTCGTCCGCCGTGATCTCGTCGCGCGCATTGTGGAAGCCTACGATCGTGCCGCAGGCAAGAAGCCCTGATGCCCGCCTCTGACCTAGGCCCGCGAAGTCGCGCGCCGCAAGGCGCGGATCCCTCGTGGCTGAATGTCGATGTCATCTTTGAAGATGATGGCTGGCAGAATCCATCGCTTGCGGAAACCTTGGTCCGCCAGGCAGCGACCGCACTTGCTGCCCACGAGATCGTGGGCCGCCTGCAGCCTAGCGAAGCGTGCATCGCGCTTTCGAGCAACGCGCACGTCCAGACGCTGAACGCCGGCTTTCGCGGCAAGGATCAGCCGACGAATGTTCTCTCCTTCCCTGCGCCTGAAAGCCCTGTTGCGCTCACGACCAAACAATTGGGCGATATCGTTATCGCGCGCGAAACCATTGAGCGCGAGGCGACGGAACGGGGCATCCCCTTCGCCGATCACTTGCGCCATTTGACGGTTCACGGACTGTTGCACCTTCTAGGCTACGACCACGAAACGGACGAGGACGCCTTTGAAATGGAAAGCCTCGAAACCGACATCCTCGCCCGGTTAGGCATTCCTGACCCGTATGGCGACCCCGAAGACTGATGTGATATTCAACTCCTATGACGCTACTCGAACCACACCGGAAGACCATGTCCACTGACGAAAAGGCCCCTAAGTCGCTCTCCGCCGATCCGCCTGGCGAAGAGCGCAAAGCGCCGTCGTCCTATGGCTGGGTCTCGGCGCTGCTAACAAAGCTCGGTCTCCAAAGTGGTCCTACGCTTCGCGACACGCTGGAAGACGCGCTGAAGTCCGGTGGCGATGCGGAGCAGAATTTCAGCGCCGAAGAGCGCGAGATGCTGATCCGCCTGCTGCGTTTCGGCGCCAGCCGCGTCGACGACATCATGGTGCCACGCGCCGATATCATCGCCGTGGAGGAGACCGAACCCATTGGCGAAGTCGTCCGCCTTTTCGAAGAAGCCGGCATTTCGCGCATCCCGATCTACCATGAGACGCTCGATGATCCGCGCGGCATGGTCCACATCAAGGATCTGTTCCGCTGGATTTCCGCCGAAGCTGCGGGACGACCCCTGGTCGAGCCGCGTCTCAAGGGAGAGGAACGCGCGGTGGCCGTCCGCAAGGTCGCCGCCGACGATGTGGCTGAAAACGGCGAGCGCAAGCATAACTTGTCCCAAATCGACCTGAAGCGGCCGATCTCGGCGGCAAAAATTCGCCGCCCTGTCCTTTATGTCCCGCCATCGATGCCAGCGATGAGCCTTCTCATCCGTATGCAAACATCACGCGTGCACATGGCGCTCGTCGTGGATGAGTACGGAGGTACCGACGGCCTCGTGACGATCGAAGACCTCGTTGAACAGATCGTCGGCGATATCGAGGACGAACATGACGAAGCTGAAGCCGAGCACATCATTGAAGATGCTAAACTCGGCACCATCGCCTCGGGCCGCACGCCTGTTAGCGAACTCGAGGAATTGGTCGGCACCAAGCTCTTGACGGAAGATGAAGAGGAAGACATCGACACGTTGGGCGGCCTGGTCTTTGCGATCGTTGGCCGCGTGCCGACACGTGGCGAAATCATCCGCCACGCCTCCGGCCTCGAGTTTGAGATCTTGGAGGCCGATCCCCGTCGCGTGAAGCGGCTCAAGATTTTGCGCCCCCGAACGGCAACGTCAAAACCCGCAAACGAGAGTGCAGAGAAGTCCGATACCGGGGCCACAGGCTCGTCGTGACAGCAGTCGCGCGCTTGAGAGCGTTGCGTGATCGACTTCGCGCGCTGAGCGGCTGGCAACGCGCCTCTGTTTTGGTCAGCGCCGGCCTTGCGAGCGTCCTCGCGTTCGCACCGTTTTTCGTCTGGCCTATTCTGTTTTTGACGCTGCCTGTTCTCTACTGGCTCATCACCCCGCGATCGCCCGAGATCGTCTCGCGCGCCGTCCTTCGCCGAGCATTCGTTGACGGATGGTGGTTTGGCTTCGGCTACTTTTTCGCAGGGCTGTTCTGGATCGGCGAAGCGTTTCTCGTCGAAGCGGATATCTTCGGTTGGCTCCTGCCCTTCGCCGTGACGCTTCTGCCGGCGGGTCTCGCGCTCTTTTTCGGCTCGGCGGCGGCGATCTCGCGCGCTCTCTGGAGGCCGGGCCTTGCGGGTCTCCTCATCATGGCCGTCGTGTTTGCCGGCGCCGAGTGGCTGCGCGGCCACTTACTCACGGGCTTTCCGTGGAACGTCCTCGGCTACGCGCTGACGAGTTCGGACAGCTTGATGCAGTCAGCAGGACTCGTGGGGATTTATGGTCTGACGCTCTGGGCGGTTCTGATTTTTACGGCGCCCTTGGTTCTTGCGGCGGACGCTGACAGCGATGCATCATCTTTTGCAGCGATCGCACCAGCTCTCGCCCTCGCGGTGGTCCCGATAGCGCTCGCCGCAATCTATGGCAACGCGGTGCTTTCTTCGGCATCGCGCGCCGCCGCCGATGCACCCCGCGTACGCATTGTCCAGCCGAGTGTTCCGCAGCGCGAGAAGTGGCTCCCCGCCAAGCAAGGCGAAATCTTCCGCCTCCATCTCGATCTCACGCGCCGCAACCCCGCTGGTCAAGAAGACGACTTCAAAGGGATTGCACTGATCGTCTGGCCCGAAGCCGCGATGCCCTTCCGCCCGCTGGAACATCCCGAAGCGTTGCAGGCCATCGCCGATCTTCTGCCAGACAAAGGTCCGGTCCTGTTGTCCGGCGGGCTCCGCGTCGAGAAAGGCGGCACACCCGAAGCGCCGACCCTCAAGGCCTACAATAGCCTTCTCGCTCTCGACGATGCCGGCCAAGCGACGGCGATCTACGACAAGATCCATCTGGTGCCGTTCGGAGAATACTTGCCGTTCCAGCCCGTGCTCGAAGCCATCGGTCTGCAACAGTTGACCAAACTTCGCGGCGGCTTCGCCGCTGGTCCCTCGCCGCGTCCGCTTCTGAACCTCCCCGGCCTTCCACCGATTGTCGGACTGATCTGCTATGAAGCGATCTTTCCCTCAGCCGTTGTCCAGGGCACGGAACGCCCAGGCCTCATCGTTAACATTACCAACGATGGCTGGTTCGGCAACACGACCGGACCTCGCCAGCATCTGCATCAGTCTCGTGTCCGCGCCGTGGAGGAAGGCCTGCCGCTCGTCCGCGCCGCAAACAATGGCATTTCGGCGATGATCGACGCGCACGGTCGTATCGTCGCCTCCCTCGACCTCAACGTGCAGGGCGTCATCGATCCGCCCATACCCCCAGTTGCCGTGCCACCGCCTTATGCCCGCTGGGGTGATGCCCTGTTCCTGCTGAATGCCAGCCTCTTCCTGATCGGTGCGGGCGCTTTGGGGTGGCGGCGGCTTCGCACCGAGACGAAGGCATCCCTAGGTTGACGCCCAAGGTTTACGCACGTAGGAATTGCCACCCCAATCTTTGGGCAACCAGGACATCCTCCGGACGGGAAAAGTGGCTGAGAAGTCTAACGAAACAGTCGAAACGGAAGAGAGCGACGAGCGGAGCAATTCCCGTCGCGCCAACCCGATCGACAAGCACGTGGGCGAGCGCGTGCGCATGCGGCGGATGCTTCTCGGCATGAGCCAGGAGCGGCTGGGCGAGAAACTCGGCCTCACGTTTCAGCAGGTGCAGAAGTACGAGAAGGGTGTGAACCGCATAGGCGCCAGCCGTCTGTTCGATCTGGCCCAGGTCCTTGGAGTTCCAATCCAATACTTCTACGACAGCATGTCGTCAGCCGTGTCCGGCCATCTGTCAGCGCCCGGTTTCGCCGATAAGCCGGGCGACACGTACGTCGCAGATTTTCTCTCTAGCCGCGATAGCGTAGAACTCAATAAAGCGTTCGCGCGCATCACGGATGCCCGCATCCGCCGCTCCATCGTGGACATGGTCCGCTCGATCGCGGGCGAAGACGCCACAACGACTGCGCCGGAATAAGCAATTCACAAATGATCTGAGAACTTCGTTCAGGTGCGCCTTCACCGCGCTTGACCGGGTCGGCAAAGGCTGCAAAACAGCCGCCAAACCTCGCCTTCAACTGATTTTCGCCTGATACACACGGGGGCCCCAGTGGCGCGCAAGTCGTTCCTTTTCACAAGTGAGTCGGTGTCAGAAGGACACCCTGACAAAGTCTGCGACCGGATTTCGGACGAGGTCGTCGATGCGTTTTACCGCGAAAGTCTCGCCGCCGGCCTCGACCCATGGGCGATCCGCGCAGCTTGCGAAACGCTCGCCACGACGCAACGTGTCATCATTGCCGGCGAATACTCCAACACGCCCAAGAGCGTCACCGTCGCCATGATCCAGGATATCGCGCGCAAGGCGATCAAGGACATCGGTTATGAGCAGGACGGCTTTCACTGGGCGAATTGTAACATCGAAGTCTTGTTGCACGGGCAGTCCGCCGACATCGCGGCCGGCGTCGATGCCAAGCAGCCCACCAACAAGGAAGAAGGTGCCGGCGACCAGGGCATCATGTTCGGCTACGCCTGCACCGACACACCGGAACTGATGCCGGCCCCGATCTACTACAGCCACAAGATCCTGCACGATCTGGCTCAGGCTCGGAAGGGCAAGATCGGTGACGCCGCCAATCTCGGTCCCGATTCCAAGAGCCAGGTCACCGTCCGCTACGAAGACGGCAAACCGGTCGGCGTGACGCAGATCGTCGTATCCCACCAGCATATCATCGAGGATCTTTCCTCCGGACAGGTGCGCGACATCATCGAGCCATACGTTCATAAGGCGCTACCCGCCGGCTGGATCGGCAAGGACACCGTTTGGCACATCAACCCGACCGGCAAGTTCTTCATCGGCGGTCCCGACGGTGACACCGGCCTGACGGGCCGCAAGATCATCGTCGATACCTACGGCGGCATGGCTCCGCACGGGGGCGGTGCATTCTCTGGCAAGGACCCGACCAAGGTTGACCGCTCTGCCGCCTACGCCGCCCGCTATCTGGCCAAGAATGTGGTCGCCGCCGGCCTGGCCGAGCGCTGCACGATCCAGTTGTCCTATGCCATTGGCGTCGCCAAACCCCTGTCGATCTACGTCGACACGCACGGCACCGGTAAGGTCGACGAAGCCAAGCTCGAAACCGCACTCGGCGAAGTTATGGACCTCTCCCCGCGCGGGATCCGGACCCAGCTCGATCTCAACAAGCCGATCTACGCCCGCACCTCCGCTTACGGCCATTTTGGCCGCGCACCGGATGCCGAAGGCGGCTTCTCATGGGAGCGCACCGACCTCGCCGAAAAGATCAAGGCGGCGGTCTGATCGCGAAACCTAATCGACGAACGGCCGTGGAATGACAGTTCCGCGGCCGTTTTCTTTTTTCAGTGTCGGCAAACCGAGTGCCATGACCGGCGAGACCGAAAAACCTTATGGAACTGACGTGCGCTCTTTCGGCCGCAAGCGCAGCCGAAAGCCCAGTCCGCGCCAACGTCACTTGATGGAAGATGCACTGCCACGCCTCCGCCTGGGCCTGGAAACACTCCGCAAGCAGCCCCTGCCCGAGCTCTTTGCCTCTCCCGTCACCGAAGTCTGGCTGGAGGTGGGCTTCGGCGGTGCTGAGCACCTGATCCATCAAGCGATCGCCAACCCGCATGTCGGCCTGATCGGCTGTGAACCGTTCGAAGACGGTGTCATCAAGGCGCTCACGGTCATCGAGCAACGTGGACTGCGCAACGTCCGTCTCCACCCCGACGACGTGCGCCCCCTTCTTCGCGCCCTTCCTTCCGCGTGCCTGTCGAAGGCCTTCATTCTCTTTCCCGATCCTTGGCCTAAGACGCGCCATGCCAAGCGCCGCCTCGTATCGAAACCCTTCCTTGATCGCTTGGCCGAAGTCATGAGGCCCGGCGCCGAATTGCGCATCGCAACCGACATCGATGCCTACGCCCGCACCGTTCTTGAAGCCGCTATCCCGCATCCAGATTTCAGCTGGACAGCGCGCCAGCCGAGCGATTGGCGTACACCCTGGCCGGACTGGCCCGGCACCCGCTACGAGGCCAAGGCCCTTCGCGAAGGGCGCCGCCCGATGTTTCTCACGTTCATTCGCGCTTAACCCGGTCGCCTACAAAAAAGTTCGGTAAACGCGCGAAAACCGTCCACATCGGTCTTGCCAGAGACCACGCCATTGCGTACTTTCCAGCTGCTCATGATCATCTCAACTCTTGAGAGTGGGCCCGCAAGGGTCCGCTCTTTTTGTTTTGATGGGTTGCAATCGTGATCTTGAGCGCGGATGAACAACCCGGGCCCCCAGCGGAATGCAGGCCGAAGCACGTACGAGCGACGACAGGTTCTATAGCGAAACCGGCTTAGCCGCGACGCTCGCTGGGCTTGTGGCGCCGGTGCTTGAGAATTTGGGTTATCGCCTTGTCCGCGTGAAGATTTCCGGCCGTGACGGCCAGACGGTGCAGATCATGGCCGAACGCCCTGATGGCTCCATGACGATCGAAGACTGCGAAACCGTCTCTCGCGAACTCTCGCCGCTGCTCGATGCCCACGATCTTATCTCCGACGCCTATCGTCTGGAGGTGTCGTCCCCCGGCATCGACCGCCCGCTGGTGCGCGCCAGCGACTTCGAAAACTGGGCTGGGCACCTCGCCAAGATTGAATTGCGCGAGCCGGTCGATGGCCGCCGCCGCTTTCAAGGGCAAGCTCGAAGGCTTCGAAGACGGCGAAGTGCGCGTCGAACTGGACTTGCCCGAGATCGGCGCCACGACCATCAGGATTCCCGCTGAGCCTCGTTTCCGAGGCCCGGCTGGTAATGACTGACGACTTGATCCGCGAGGCACTCACTCGCGCCAAAAAACAAGGACGTTCCGGCTTCGCGGATGGCGCGGAACCGGACGACTTCGAGGTGGAGAACTAGCCATGGCCGGCATTGCAGGTATCAGCGCCAACAGGCTCGAACTGTTGCAGATCGCGGACGCAGTCGCGCGCGAAAAATCGATCGACCGCAAGATCGTCCTCCAGGCGATGGAAAACGCGATCCAGAAGGCCGCGAAGTCCCGATATGGCGCCGAAAATGACATCCGCTGCGAAATCGACCCCAAAACCGGAGAGACGCGCCTCACCCGCGTGCTCTCGGTCGTAGAGAACGTCGAGAACGAAGCCACTGAAATCCGCTTGCCGGACGCGCAGCGCCGCAACCCCGAAGTCAAGATTGGCGACCAGATCGCCGAAAGCCTGCCGCCGCTGGAATTCGGCCGCGTCGCCGCCCAGAACGCCAAGCAGGTCATCGTCCAGCAGGTTCGCGAAGCCGAGCGCGACCGTCAGTTTGGCGAATACAAGGATCGCATCGGAGAAATCATCAACGGCACCGTCAAGCGCGCCGAATACGGCAACGTGATCGTCGATCTGGGCCGCGCCGAAGGCATTATTCGTCGCGATGAAATGATTCCCCGCGAAACGCCGAAGTACGGCGACCGCGTCCGCGCCTACATCTACGATGTCCGCCGCGAGCAGCGCGGTCCGCAGATTTTCCTATCCCGCGCCCGTCCCGAATTCATGGCCCGCCTCTTCGCGCAGGAAGTGCCGGAAATCTATGATGGCGTTGTCGAGATCAAGTCGGTCGCCCGCGATCCAGGTTCGCGCGCCAAGATCGCCGTCGTTTCCAAGGATTCGTCCATCGATCCCGTCGGCGCGTGCGTCGGCATGCGCGGCGCCCGCGTTCAGGCGGTGGTGAACGAACTGCAGGGTGAAAAGGTCGACATCATCCAGTGGAACCCGGATGCGGCGAGCTTCATCGTCAACGCGCTTGCTCCCGCTGAAGTCTCGAAGGTCGTTCTCGACGAAGACAGCAACCGCATCGAAGTCGTCGTCCCCGAAACCCAGCTCTCGCTCGCCATCGGCCGCCGCGGCCAGAACGTGCGCCTCGCCTCGCAGCTCACCGGCTGGGATATCGACATTCTGACCGAAGCCGAGGAAAGCGAACGCCGCCAGAAAGAATTCACCGAGCGCACGCAGTTGCTCATGGATTCGCTCGACGTGGACGAAGTCATCGCCCAGCTGCTTGTCACCGAAGGTTTCGCGACCGTCGAGGAAGTGGCCTACGTCGACCTCTCCGAAATCGCCAACATCGAAGGCTTCGACGAAGGCACCGCCGAACAGATCCAGACGCGCGCTCGCGAATACCTGGAGCAACAGGAAGCCGAGCGCGACACCAAGCGCCGTGATTTGGGCGTCGCCGATGAATTGGCCGAGGTCCAGGGCGTCACCACCGCGATGCTGGTTGCATTCGGCGAACATGGCATCAAGACGCTGGAAGACCTCGCCGATTGCGCCACCGACGACTTGATCGGCTGGACCGAGCGCAAGAAGGAAAAGGAATCCGAAGCCGTCCGCCACAAGGGCATCCTCGATGGCTTCGAAATCGGCCGCAAGGAGGCCGAGGATATGATCCTTTCCGCGCGCGTCCTCGCCGGGTGGATCACCATTGAAGAAGCACCGGAAGAAGCCGAAGAGACCGAAGATGCCGGCGCCGAGGCCGAGGCGGACGACGCCTCGACCGAAGCCTGAGCGGGAAGATGAGGCGGGAGGCCCATAGTTTTGGCGCGCAGCCGTCGAGCAATCGATGCTGATCAGGATGAAGCGGGCGAGGGCCCGCTGCGCCTGTGCGCGCTCACGCGGGCCTCTCTTTCGAAAGACGAGTTGATTCGTTTCGTCCGCGGCCCCGATGGCACGCTCTATCCTGATCCGGCGCTCAAGCTCCCTGGCCGTGGTGTCTGGGTCACCGCGACCGCCGACAAGATCGCTGAAGCCGTGAAAGCCAAAGTCTTCGCCCGGTCTCTCAAGGCCGAGGTGAAAATCCCTCCGGACCTCCCCACATTAGTGGGTGAGCTCTGGAACGCAGAGCACTCGACGCGCTTTCCATGGCCAAAAAAGCCGGGCTCGTGACCACCGGGTTCGACAAGCTCGACGCCCTGATCGTAAAGGGGACAGTTACAGTCCTTCTGCATGCCCGAGACGCGGCAGCGGGAGGTGCTGAAAAGCTCGATCGGAAATACTTAGCGGTCTCGCGTGCTACCCTCCGGACACCCCGGATTGAAACACTTTTCACGGTCGAACAAATGAGCTTGGCCATCGGCCGGTCAAATGTGGTACATGCTGCCCTCACACAGGGCGGAGCGACCGAGAAATTCTTGAGCGAGGCCGGGCGCGTTAAGCGCTACCGGCCTGCTTCAGTTGACGAAATTGGCATTCCGGACGCATCTGGCGCCTGAGGACATCTGCGGAAAGACCGAATGGATACGAAGGACACGACCGACAAGACAGCCCGCCCGGGTGCCGCCGGCACAACAGGATCGGGAACAGCCGGTGCAGGGACGCGCAAACCGCTCTCGCTGCAGCGGACGGTCGAGTCAGGGCATGTGCGGCAGAATTTCAGCCACGGCCGATCGAAGCCGGTGATCGTCGAGAAGCGCAAATCGCGCAAGCTGGGAGGCGCTGACGCCCCCGCTCCGGCCGCTCCGGCGCCTGTATCGGTGAAGCCGGTCTCCGCGCCCGAATCGACCGCGCCTCAGCAGCGCGCGCCTGAGCGTTCCGATACGACCCGCTCGCTCCGTCCCGAGGAACGTGATGCCCGCGCCCGGGCCTTGGCGGAAGCGCGCCGTCAGAACGAAATCGAAGAAGCCGAGTCGGTCGAACGCCGTCGCGTCGAAGCTGTCTCCAAACCTGCCGAAGCACCCGCTCCGGCCCATGTGGCCGCCGCTCCAGCCGCTCCGCCGGTTGCCGCCGCGCCGGCGGCTCCAGCACCAACGCCTTCGTCCGCCGCGCCTGTGCCTGTCCAGGCCCGCGCACCTTCGAGCGCTCCGCGCCGCGATGGCCCCCCGCCGCGTTCCGAACAGGGCGCGCGTCCTGCTGGCCGGTTTGAGGGCCGTGGCGGCCCTCGCCCTGCCGGGCAAGGCTACAACACCGCGTTCATGCCCCGCGAGGGCGGTCGGCCGAAGGAAATCAACATTCCTTCGTCGCGTCCGGCTCCCGCTCCCGATCGTCCCGCTATCGAGCCGCCAAAAGGCAAGGAAGTGCGCACCGAACCGCGCGCTCGTCCGGAGATGGTGGAAGACGAGGAGACGCGCGTCATCAAGCGCGGCGGCAAGATCGTTCGTACTCCGGTCAAAACCACGCCCGAGCCTCAGAAAGAGCGCGTCAAGCTCACGATCAACAACGCCTTCGACCAGGAGCAGCGTGAACGCTCCCTGGCGTCCCTGAAGCGCAAGCGCGAACGCGAACGCCTCAAGGCCATGGGCGTGCAGCAGCCGCGCGACAAAATCGTGCGCGAGGTCATCATTCCTGAAGCCATCACCATCCAGGAACTGGCGAACCGCATGGCCGAACGCGCGGTCGACGTCATCAAGCTGCTGATGAAGCAGGGCGCGATGCACAAGATCACCGACGTGATCGACGCCGACACCGCCGAACTGATCGTCCAGGAATTCGGCCACACCGCGAAGCGCGTCTCGGAATCCGACGTCGAAGAGGGCTTCATCGGCGCCAAGGACGACGATGTCAACCTCAAGGCTCGCGCGCCCGTCGTGACCATCATGGGCCACGTCGACCACGGCAAGACCTCGCTGCTCGACGCCATCCGCCAGACCAACGTCGTCTCCGGCGAAGCCGGCGGCATCACCCAGCACATCGGCGCCTATCAGGTGACGCTGCCGCTCGGGCGGCAAGATCACCTTCATCGACACGCCGGGCCACGCCGCGTTCACCGCCATGCGCGCCCGCGGCGCCAAGGTGACCGACATCGTCGTGCTCGTGGTGGCCGCCGATGACGGCGTCATGCCGCAGACGATCGAGGCCATCAATCACGCCAAGGCGGCCGGCGTTCCGATGATCGTGGCGATCAACAAGATCGACAAGCCGCACGCCGACCCGACCCGCGTGCGCACCGAACTGCTGCAGCACGAGGTCGTCGTCGAAAGCATGGGCGGCGACATGCTGGAAGTGCCGGTCTCGGCGCTGAAGCGCACCAACCTCGACAAGCTGCTCGAAGCGATCCAGCTGCAGGCCGAAATTCTCGATCTCAAGGCCAACCCCGACCGCTCGGCCGAAGGCATCGTCATCGAAGCCAAGCTCGAACGCGGCCGCGGCCCGGTCGGCACGGTGCTGGTTCAGCGCGGCACGCTGCACGTCGGCGACATCGTCGTCGCCGGTACGGCCTGGGGCCGCGTTCGCGCGCTGATCAACGACAAGGGCCAGAACATCGCCGAAGCCGGTCCGTCGGTTCCGGTCGAAATCCTCGGCTTCGACAGCGCTCCCGAAGCCGGCGATCAGGTCGCCGTCGTCGAGAACGAAGCCCGCGCCCGCGAAATCACCGACTACCGCACCAGAAAGCGCCGCGAGACGCTCGGAGCCGCCGGCTCCAAGAGCACGCTCGAGCAGATGATGCAGCAGCTGAAGGAAGCCGGGAAGAAGGACTTCACCCTGCTCATCAAGGGCGACGTGCAGGGCTCGGTCGAAGCCATCATGGGCGCTCTCAAGAAGCTCGGCACCGACGAAGTCGACGCCCGCATCGTGCACTCGGGCGTCGGTGGCATCACCGAATCCGACATCGCGCTGGCCAGCGCGTCCAAGGCCGTCGTCATCGGCTTCAACGTCCGCGCCAACACGCAGGCGAAGCAGGCCGCCGACACGACCGGCATCGAAATCCGCTACTACAACATCATCTACGATCTCGTGGACGACGTGAAGGCGGCGATGTCCGGCCTGCTTGCGCCGACCATCCGCGAAGTCTTCCTCGGCAACGCGGAATCCTGGAGGTGTTCAACATCTCCAAGGTCGGCAAGGTCGCCGGCTGCCGGGTCACCGAAGGCAAGGTCGAGCGCGGCGGCAAGGTGCGCCTCATCCGCGACAACGTGGTGATCCACGAGGGTACGCTCTCGATGCTCAAGCGCTTCAAGGACGACGTCAAGGAAGTGCCGGTCGGCCAGGAATGCGGCATGGCCTTCGCCAACTATCAGGACATGCGTGCAGGCGACGTCATCGAATGCTTCAACGTCGAGACCGTCACCCGCTCTCTTTGATCCTAATCACCGGGCCGGGCTCACACACAACCTGGTGGGTCCGGCCCGCAATTTTTCTAATCCCTTACAAGGACGCGTGCGGTTCTATCCCGCCGCGGAAACGGAATGTCCCGCAAGAAATCGAGCTCAAAAACGGGCAAAGGCCCGACGCAACGCATGTTGCGTATTGGCGAGTTGGTCCGCCACAAAGTCGCAGAACTTCTGATCCGTGGCGAAATACACGACGACGTGCTCGCCTCGCACGTGGTCTCGATTTCCGAAGTCCGCATCTCGTCCGATCTGAAGCTCGCCACCGCCTACGTCATGCCGCTGGGTGGCAAAGATACGGACAAGGTGATTGCGGCGCTCGAACGCCACAAGAAGTTCATTCGTGCCGAGGTGGCTCAAACACTGGATCTCAAATACGCCCCCGACATCCGATTCCGCGAAGACGAGACGTTCGAGGAGGTGAGCCGCATTGACCGGCTGCTCTTCTCCGAAAAAGTCCGCCGCGACGTCGAGAAGAAGTAATCATGGCCCGCCGCAAGAAAGGCCAGCCCATCAACGGCTGGCTCATCCTCGACAAGCCTCTCGGGCTGACCAGCACGCACGCGCTCGCCCGGGTGAAGCGCCTCTTCGACGCGCAGAAGGCCGGTCACGCCGGCACGCTCGATCCGCTCGCCACCGGAATTTTGCCGATCGCGTTCGGCGAAGCGACAAAGACCGTCTCGTTTGCCGTCGATGGCAAGAAGTCCTACGCCTTCGCCGTCCGCTGGGGTGCTGAGACCACCACCGACGATAAGGAAGGCGCCGTCACGGCAACGAGCGACGCCCGCCCCACCGAAGGCGAGATCCGCGCACTTCTGCCCCGCTTCATCGGCGAGATCATGCAGACCCCGCCCGCATTCTCGGCGGTCAAAATCGACGGCGAGCGCGCCTACGATCTCGCCCGCGATGGTGAAGTCGTCGTGCTCGACCCGCGACCGATCCAAATCGACGACCTCCGCCTCGTCGAAATGCCGAACGCCGACACGGCCGTCTTCGAAGCCGACTGCGGCAAGGGCACCTACGTCCGCTCCATCGCCCGCGACATGGGCCGCTCGCTCGGCTGCTATGGCCACGTCATCGAGCTCCGCCGCACCCGCGTCGGTCCCTTCGAGGAAGGCGATGCGTGGGGTCTCGAAGAACTCGAAGATGAAGCGGAAGCCGGGCGCCTCTTCGACACGGATGGCCCCCTTCTCCCCGTCGAAATGCCGCTGCGTGGATTGCCGGAATTGATGGTGACGCCGTCGGATGCCTCCAAGCTCGTGCGCGGCATGGCGGTCCTGATCCGTGGCCGCGACGCACCCGTCCTCTCCGGCCTCATGTATGCCACGTGCCAAGGCCGGATTGTTGCGCTGGGCGAGGTCGAAAAAGGGGCATTGCACCCCATCCGCGTCTTCAATCTGGGCTAACGGCCACACTCTCTTCGGAAAAAACTCCGCACCGGCCGCCCGTCGTTGACCGGTTAACGGCCGCTCCCATAATGCGGCCGTTGTTTGCTTTTCGGCTATCTCCCCGTCAGGGAGGTGCCAGGGCTGTAGAGGAGTTGCGTGTATGAAGTGGGTTCAAGGATTGGTAGCCGCCGGTGCGATGATGGTGGCGCTGGGCGCCCCGGTCGCTCAGGCCGAATGTGTCAAGAAAGGCGCCGTTGCCACCGCCGGCTCGGAAGAGTGGGCCAAGTGGTACGCCCTCGAAACCACCGTCCAGGCTGTGAGCTGGGGTCTGTGGCCTGGGTTCCTCCAGAATGGCAAGGTCGAAGGCTACAACGTCTCCGACAAGTATTCCTGCAAGCCCGACGGCAGCCAGGTCACCTGCCGCGCCGCGGTGACCTTCTGCAAGAAGTAAGGATTACCGACCTCCCGACGGCGAAAAACCGCTTCGCGGAGGCCACCTGCGCATGTATAAGACGCCACGTCGCGGGCTCATCGAGGGCCCGCGACTGGTGTTTTGCGACCCGGCTGGACGACATCCCGGCCGTGGCCGT
Source organism: uncultured Alphaproteobacteria bacterium (assembly GCA_963708775.1). Lineage (GTDB taxonomy): Bacteria > Pseudomonadota > Alphaproteobacteria > Rhizobiales > Hyphomicrobiaceae > JAGVSR01. The sequence goes on from CAVPTI010000010.1 coordinate 426,117, forward strand.
TTCCTGGGCCCCACCTGCGGGCCCTACAACTCCAACTTCGAAAGGAGCCACCCGATGTCGGAAGTAGCCCCGCACCGTAAGGCGGCCAAGGCAGCTGTCATCAAAGGCAACGCCACCAAGCCCAACGATACCGGCTCGCCGGAAGTCCAGATCGCGGTCCTCACCCACCGCATCAACGAACTCACCGACCACTTCAAGACCCACAAAAAGGACAACCACTCGCGTCGTGGCCTCCTCAAAATGGTCAGTCAGCGCCGTCAGTTGCTCGACTACGTGAAGCGCAAGGACGTGGCGCGCTACCAGGGTATCATCGAGAAGCTGGGTATTCGCCGCTAAGTGCCTGCGCGTAGGGCATCACAGCCCGATTACAATCGCGCGTCCGCGTCGATGGCCCTCGATACCGCCAGCAAAAACCATCGCGCCGGGGGCTGTAAACGCTTCCCGGCGCGATGCGCATTCGTGCTAAACACCGCTGCGAAATCAAAAGACCGAAGAACCGAAACGAAAGCTGAAAAACATGTTCGATATCCACCGCGTCGAAATTGATTGGGCCGGGCGCAAGCTCAAGCTCGAAACCGGCCACATGGCCCGTCAGGCCGACGCCGCCGTTTATGCGCAGTATGGCGAGACCAGCGTTCTCGCAACCGTCGTCGGCGCCAAGAGCGTCAAGCCCGGGATCGACTTCTTCCCGCTCACCGTGAACTATCAGGAGCGCACCTACGCTGCCGGCAAAATTCCCGGCGGCTATTTTAAGCGCGAAGGCCGTCCATCCGAGAAGGAGACGCTGGTTTCGCGTCTTATCGACCGTCCGATCCGTCCCCTGTTTGTCGAGGGCTTCAAGAACGAAGTGCAGGTCGTAGTTACGGTGCTCTCGCACGACCTCGAGAATGATCCCGACATCATCGGCATGGTCGCGGCCTCAGCCGCTCTGACGCTCTCCGGCCTGCCCTTCCTCGGCCCGATCGGCGCCGCTCGCGTCGGCTACATCGGTGGCGAGTACGTGCTCAACCCCATGGTCGACGAGATGAGCGAAACGTCGCTCGACCTTGTCGTCGCCGGCACCCACGATGCCGTCATGATGGTGGAATCGGAAGCCAAGGAGCTTCCCGAAGACGTGATGCTCGGGGCCGTCATGTTCGGCCACCGCCACTTCCAGCCGGTCATCCAGGCGATCATCAAGCTCGCTGAAACGGCCGCCAAGGAACCCTGGGACATCCAGATTGCCGACAAGGCAAAGTACTACGATCAGGTCAAGGCGATTGCCGCCGAAACGCTCACCACCGCCTTCTCCACGAAGGAAAAGGGCAAGCGCAATGACCTCGTCTCGCAGGCCAAGAAGCGCGTCTTCTCCGAAATCCAAATCCCCGATGACGCAAACGAGAAAGTCCTGCTTGGCGACGCCTTCAAGGCGCTCGAGATGGACATCATGCGCGGCGACGTTCTGAAGACGAAGAAGCGCATCGACGGCCGTGATCTCGTCACCGTTCGCCCGATCGTCTCGGAAGTGCACGTCCTACCGCGTGCCCACGGTTCGGCCCTCTTCACCCGCGGCGAAACGCAGGCTCTCGTGGTCGCAACGCTCGGCACCGGCGAAGACGAACAGTATGTCGACAGCCTGGAAGGCACTCGCAAGGAACGCTTCCTGCTGCACTATAACTTCCCACCCTTCTCCGTCGGTGAGACCGGCCGCATGGGCTCGCCCGGCCGCCGCGAAATCGGTCACGGAAAGCTCGCATGGCGCGCTGTGCGTCCACTGCTTCCCAAGCACGAAGAGTTCCCCTACACGCTTCGCGTCGTGTCGGAAATTCTGGAATCGAACGGCTCTTCATCGATGGCAACCGTCTGCGGCGCTTCGCTGTCGCTGATGGACGCTGGTGTGCCGCTCAAGGCTCCCGTTGCCGGCATTGCGATGGGTCTCATCAAGGAAGGAAACGACTACGTCGTTCTTTCCGACATCTTGGGTGATGAAGACCACCTCGGCGACATGGACTTCAAGGTCGCCGGCACTGAGAATGGCGTCACCGCGCTGCAGATGGACATCAAGATCACCGGCATCACCGAGGAGATCATGAAGGTCGCGCTGAGGCAGGCGAACGAAGGCCGCCTGCACATCTTGGGCGAGATGGCCAAGTCGATGACGGGTGCGCGCGAAGAACTGGGCGAGTTCGCGCCGCGCATCGAGACGATCAAGATCCCCACCGACAAGATCCGCGAAGTGATCGGATCGGGCGGCTCCGTCATCCGCGAGATCGTTGCGGAATCGGGCGCCAAAATCGACATCTCCGACGACGGCACCGTCAAGATCGCCTCTGCAAATCGCGAGTTGATCGAGAAGGCTTTGGCCCGCATCAAGGGCATCACGTCGGAGCCCGAAGTCGGCCAGATCTATAAGGGCAAGGTCGTCAAGATCATGGAGTTCGGCGCCTTCGTGAACTTCTTCGGCGCCAAGGATGGTCTGGTCCACATCTCGCAGTTGACGCAGGGCCGCCCCGAAACAGTCGGCGAAGTCGTCAAGGAGGGCCAGGAAGTTTACGTCAAGCTTCTGGGCTTCGACGATCGCGGCAAGGTCCGTCTATCGATGAAGATCATCGACCAGACGACCGGCCAAGAAATCCCACGCGCGCCTGGAGAGCCGGAAGAAGTGTTTTCTGCCGAACGTCCGCCGCGTCGCGACCGCGAAGGTGGCGGCGGCCGCGGACGGGGCGGTCCCCGTCGCGAACGCGACTAAGTCGCGAAAACACTCAGACGAGAGAGCTAAGAGGGCGGTCCATGAGGGCCGCCCTTTTCAATTTTTGAGGCCGTACTTATCCCCGCTGATCCACACCCTTCTATCCTTCGCTTCACTCATCGAGCGAAGGACAATCCCGTGGACGAAACATCAAATCTGCTCCTCCCCTACATCCTCGCAGCCCAGGCGCAGAAGCATGTGACCCACAACGAAGCGCTGCGAAAGCTCGACGCGCTGGTGCAGATCTCGGTCCTCGATCGCGATCTCGCAGCGCCTCCGGCATTACCGGCCGAGGGTGCCCGCTACATCATTGCAGCCTCGCCCACCGGAGCGTGGACAGGACACGCTGATAAACTGGCCGCTTGGCAGGATGGCGCATGGGCCATCTATCCACCGCGGAAGGGCTGGCTTGCTTGGGTCGAAGATGAAGGCGCGCCGGTCGCGTGGAACGGCACCAACTGGGTCACAGTCGGCGGAAGTGGCTCCGTCAATCCGGTCTCGCTCGTTGGCGTCAATGCCACAGCAGATACGACCAACCGCCTTGCGATCGCCTCGCCTGCCTCGCTGTTCAATCATGACGGCACCGGTCACCAGATGAAGATCAACAAGAACGTGGCCACCGACACGGCCTCGATCTTGTTCCAGACCGGTTTTTCCGGCCGCGCTGAAATGGGCGTTACGGGCAGCGACGACTATGCGTTCAAGGTTTCGCCGGACGGATCGGCGTGGAACAACGCCATCGTGATCAATCGCAGCACGGGCGCGTGCACGTTCCCGAACACCAGTTTCGGCAGCGGCAGCCTGACGGATGGCGACAAGGGCGACGTCACGGTCTCCGGTTCCGGCGCGACTTGGACGATCGACGCCGACGCTGTGACCAATCCCAAGCTCGCCAACATGGCGGCGCTGACGGTCAAGGGCAACGCCACGAACGCGGCGGCCGATCCATCCGATATTGCCGCTTCCGCTGATGGCCAGGTGCTGCGCCGGTCGGGCACGACGCTGGGGTTTGGCACACTCGCCACGGCCGGCCTCACCGACGATGCGGTGACCAATGCCAAGCTCGCCAACATGGCGGCCAGCACGCTGAAAGGCAACAACACCGGAACTGCGGCCGATCCCGTGGATCTGACGGTGGCGCAGGTGCGCACGCTCATCAACGTCGCGGACGGCGCGAACAACTACGTGCATCCCAACCATTCCGGCGATGTGACGTCGGTGGCCGACGGTGCGACCACGATCGCAGCCGACGCGGTGACCAATGCCAAGCTCGCCAACATGGCGGCCAACACGCTGAAAGGAAACAACACTGGCGCTGCAGCCGATCCCGTGGATCTGACGGTCGCGCAGGTGCGCACGTTGCTGGGGCTGGCCTCGATCGCCACGTCCGGCAGCGCGACCGATCTCTCGGCCGGCACGCTTCCTGCTGCGCGCTTCGACGACACGGCGCACGGTTCGCGTGCCGGAGGAGCCTTGCATGCGGCAGCCAGCACGTCGGTCGCGGGCTTCATGTCCGCCGCCGACAAGACGAAGCTCGACGGTGTGGCGACGGGTGCCAACAATTACGTGCATCCCAACCATAGCGGCGACGTGACCTCGACCGGCGATGGCGCCACATCGATCGCGGCCAACGCCGTCTCGAATGCCAAGCTCGCCGATATGGCGACCGCGACGATCAAAGGCCGTGCAACGGCCGGCACCGGCGATCCCGAAGATCTGACCGCCGCACAGGCGACGGCGCTGCTCGACGTGTTCACGTCGTCCGTCAAGGGTCTGGCTCCCGCATCGCCCGGCGGCACGTCAACCTTTTTGCGCGCGGACGGCGCATGGGCCGCGCCGCCAGGCGGCGGTGGTGGCGGGCTTGCTGACGGGAGCTACGGCGACATCGCCGTCTCTGCCGGAGCGACGGTGTTCACGGTCGCTGATGACGCGATCACGAACGCCAAGCTTGCCGATATGGCGGCCAATACGGTCAAGGTGCGGAACGATGCAGCGGCGGGCAATCCAGTTGATCTCGCGCTTGCAGCTTCGCAATTGCTTGGCCGCGGCTCCACGGGAGACGTTTCCCCCATTACGCTGGGTACCGGACTGTCCATGTCTGGCACGACGCTGAACGCAAGCGGCGGATCATCCAATGTCAGCTATGCCACGTTAAGTGCTGCGCGAGTGCTTACGAGCACCACGGCGGCACAGGCTATTTTTGCCGCAGGCGACGACGAATTCGCCGTCGAGGCTGGGACGTCATACGTGTTCGAGTGTCTTCTCTTCATTACCGGAATGTCTGCAACCAGCGGCAACGCCCAATTCAGGCTGCTCGGTGCAGGAACGGCAACGCTGCTGGGTGGACGGGCGCACATTGTGGGTGTCGATAGCGCGACCCCCACAACCGCCGGGGCGCAGAATGGCTCGTTTACGGATGGCAACGTGAATTCATCTGCAAGCATGGTTCCTGCCGGTACGGCCACAGGCTTGGCAGTATCGATACGCGGCAAGTTTCGCACCAATACCGCTGGCACCATTGTTCCCTCCATCGCCCTTGCATCAGCGGCGGCAGCAACGCTCGATATCGACAGCTACTTCCGCATGGAGAAGCTTGGACTCAACAGCACCACGAGCGTGGGGGCGTCATGATGATGCTCGCCGGTTAGCTGACGCCGACGGGATTAAGACAATTTTATAGATCGCGGCAGGAGCCTGGTTAACGCCCCCGCAAGATCCTTAGTGGCATGGTTGCCCCTGGTGGGTGTCGCGTGCCAGCTGGTTGAGCTCCCTCGCGCCACCCGAGCGGATTGGTCATCTTCGGGTGGTTTGGGCGTATGAAAATCTTGGTGACTGGCGGTGCGGGCTTTATCGGCTCGGCAGTCTGCCGCTATCTCGTGCAGGAGCGGAACTACAGCGTCGTCAACGTCGACTGTTTGACATACGCGGCCAACCTCTCCTCTCTCGAGATGATCGCCGGCGATAAACGCTACTCATTTCACCAGATCAACATTTGCGACGGTCCCGCGATCTCCTCGATCCTTCGTCGCGAGCAGCCCGATGCAATCATGCATCTTGCTGCTGAGAGCCACGTTGACCGCTCAATTACAGGCCCCGCCGCTTTCGTAGAGACCAACATTCGCGGAACATACGAACTGCTGGAAGCAGCCCGCGTTTACTGGTCGGCGCTGCCCGCCGCCCGCAAAGAGCGATTCCGCTTTTTGCATGTGTCGACGGACGAAGTCTTCGGTAGCCTCGGCAACGACGGTCTCTTCACGCCGGACACGCCATACAATCCAAGCTCGCCGTATTCAGCCAGCAAAGCCGCATCGGATCATCTTGCGATGGCTTGGCAGCGCACCTACGGGCTCCCTGTGGTGCTCTCTAACTGCTCGAATAATTATGGTCCGTATCACTTCCCCGAAAAACTCATCCCCCTGATGATCACGAATGCGCTTCTAGGCCGTGATCTGCCGATTTACGGCTCGGGGGCTCATGTACGCGATTGGCTCTACGTCGAAGATCATGCACGCGCACTCACCACGATCTGGGAACATGGAATACCCGGCGAAAGCTACTTGGTCGGCGGTTGCAACGAACGCACCAATCTCGACGTTGTAAACACGATCATCCGCATTCTTGATCGGTTGCGCCCACGTGAGAATGGCCGCTCCTACCAGGAACTGGTTTGCTTCGTCGAAGACCGACCCGGCCATGACCACCGCTACGCCATCGACCCTACCAAGCTCGAATCTCAACTCGGCTGGCGCGCCGCGGAAACATTTGAAACGGGCATTGAGAAGACTGTGGCGTGGTATCTCGCCAACGAAGCGTGGTGGATGCCCTTGCGTCTGCGCCGCTACAGCGGCGAGCGGCTTGGCCTTCCCGCAGCATCTCCGGCTGATAGCCTTTCCGATAGAATGTTGGCCTGAACATCTCAGCTAAGCTGCCAATCGAGGACGTGCCGTCCATGAAAATCGCAGTTATCGGCAGCGAAGGTCAGATCGCCCATTCCCTCCGCAGCCTCGGCCGGGCACGTGGCCTCCATGTCTTTTCCGCGGGGCGACCGGAAACTGACCTGACACGGCCACAAACCGTCGGCGAGTTTCTCGACCGGGTTGAACCCGATGTTGTCGTCAATGCTGCCGCGTATACAGCAGTCGACAAAGCCGAGAGTGACAGTGAAAACGCCTTTCTCGTGAACGCGACCGGCGCAGGCGAAGTCGCCCGCTTGTGTTCGCAGATCAACCGGCCTTTGGTGCACATATCGACGGACTTTGTCTTCGATGGCTCAAGCCGGACCCCTTATGTTGAAACGGATGCCGTACTGCCGCTCAGCGTCTATGGCGCGAGCAAGGCGGCAGGAGAAATCGCCGTGCGCCGCGCGCTGGTCCAGAACATCATCATCCGAACCGCGTGGGTCTATGGCGCGCACGGTGGAAACTTCGTGAAGACGATGCTTCGGCTCGGTGCAGAGCGGCCAGAATTGAGCGTTGTGGACGACCAGCACGGATCGCCGACGAGCGCTATCGACCTCGCGGATGCAATCCTAAAAATCGCTCCGCGTCTTGTTGCAAATCCAGAACCCTCATTGTGGGGCACCTATCATCTGACCGGCGCCAGCGAGACGACGTGGCACGGTTTCGCCGCGGAAATCTTCAATCAGGCAAGTGTCCGCGGCGCCAGCGTTCCGCGCCTGAAAGCCATCACGACGGCGGAGTATCCCACCCCTGCACGCCGTCCCGCCTATTCAGTTCTCGACAATACAAAGTTTGTCTCGACGTTTGGCTTTGGACTGCCCGACTGGCGCGCGAGTCTCGCCAGCTGCATGAGTGAATTGATGCCTATCCCGTTCACGGAGAAGGTCGCGTAAAAGGTTGGCCTTCACATGGAGCAGGGAGCAAACACCCGTGCTCGACTTCGCGCGATTGTTCAAACTGCAATCAGGCTATCGCTGGGCTCAAGCGTAACATCGAAGCGCAGGCCGGCAGACGAGCCCGTCACCCACGCAATACTGCCATGCAGTTGGCGCCCATTTGCCAGATCGACACGCACATGATCGCCCCTCCTTAATCCCGACACGCGGCCGAGCCCCAGGCCGCCCACCGAAGCATCGCGGATAAAACCGGTCTGCACGTGTTGCGCTGGCCCGTGGACGACACAATTCTGAAGCACCGACCGTCGCGGCGCACGCCTCCGTTGAGGCAACGGCGGCACATAGAGGCGGCCACCCTCGTCGAGGCACGGCTTCAGCCCGTTGCCTGCACCGCTCAGGAGTGCCGAAACAATTCGAGTGTTCTGTGAGTAGAGTTCCGAAAGCGGGATGGGCCATGCGCTTTCAAGGTTGATGATGTGACGCCTGGCGTCGAGAGCGAGAGTACGCCAATTGGTCCGCAGCAGACGTGCATGCACCAGACCCGCTCGGTCAGCGGAGATCGTTTCACAGTCGTCGAGATATGCGTCTAGCGCTGCACGCGCCGCATCCACCTCGGCAATGAACGTGAGAAGTTCCCCCGACGCCCTGTCGTCGATCAAGTGGTTGTTATCCAGCACGAGAAGCAGCGCCCGCAATGTCGCGGTTTGCGGCGCAAACCGCGCCACGTCCCCCGGTGCGATGGGGGTGCGCCAGTCGTTCAAGGCATTCGCCGCTGTCGTAATGACTGCGACTTCGACAGCCACGGCGTGAGCTTCCGATGTCAGATGCTCAAACAACCGTTGATTGTTTTCAGCCTCGCCTGTTTCAAGCTCTGCGCGGAGCCCAGAGGCAATAAATCTGGAATTGCGAGATTGCAGCATGATGTGCAGCTCTAGCCCTGGTTGTTCAATAAACAACCTAGAATAGAAATGCTAATCCTAAGTAACTGAAGTCTGCGGCAACGCAACCTTGGGAGTTTAGCCGAACCTCTCAGGCGCGAACTCGGCGGTGATGCTCGACCGGATCAATTCCATGAGGTCCGGCGACTTCCCTATGGAGCCGGCATAAACGGCTTTCGCTTGGGTCTCAGAAATCGCCTCTGGCACGTCCTCGGCGGCATGCAGGCCGTCACCCGAAAAAAAACCGAGAACCACAGTAGGCAGTTTGCCCTCACGTGAAAGGGCATCTTCGAGAAACTCCGGCTCCTCAAGAAAGGCGGTCTCAACGCGCGCGAACCGCCGCTCCCCCGCAATGACCGTTGCGACTGCCCGGGTCGCATCCGCAGACGCCGGCCCAATCTTGGATCCATGCCCCACGATAAGCAGTCGCGTCGCATCGAGCGCGAGACCATGCTGTCCGGCAGTGTCGATTGCCTGTTTGAGCATCAGCGAGGGCATGCGTGGATCGGCACCGAGCGGCGCCAGCACGTGCACATCGATGGGGATCTCCAGTGCCGCAAGACGCTGGATCAGAACCTTGCGCGTGAAATACCCCTCCGCCATGAACATGGGATAGACCACAAGAGCTTTTGCACCCGCCCGCCAGCGCCGCCCGCACGGCGACCTCTAACTGCGGTTCGCCCCGGAGAATGCCGGCCGAGACGCTGTGAAAAATTCCGGCGCCCGCCAAGGCCGCGCAGTGCCCGAGCAGCGTAGATGTTGGGATTATCGCCCCCGCGATCTCCATGCGCAGCAAGGATCACGGCCACATCGCGCAACGGCATCGCCGCGCGAACCGGTTTCGCCACTGGCGCCAGCGCCTCGTCCACGATCGCGCGCACGGATGACATCAAGTGGCAGGGCCAGGGCCGCCTCTTGCCCTTCCTCCGACATCTTTTTCCAGGTCTTTTGTACGATCCCGATCATCTTCGGATGCTCATGCTTGGCCGCGAAGTCTGCCGCGTAATGCTGCAGAAACACGAGACACGCGACGTCTTCCAATGTCTGCGTTTCGGCGTCGGTTTTGAGGTTCTCCTTACGGATGAGGCTTGCGACCCGGGCCGTCGTCTCGGCGTCAAGTCCGCTTTCGGTAAGGATCGCGCTGGCCCACTCCGCGTGACGCCGCTTTAGCTCACCCCGCCAGCGATGATAGCCTGCGCGGTCCATCGGATAACTGTCGCGCGGGATGCTCCAGCGCCGCAAATGCTGCGCCCGCGCCGCGAGCCGCAATGCCTCAGATGCCTCCGGAACCAGTCGTTCGAGCATGGCGCTCATGCGTTCGGAATAGACGACCTCCGCCGGCCGCGCCTCTCCCTCCACGAGCACAGTGTTCGGGTCCTCCGCATTGGCAGCGTCGATCCGCTGAAGCGCGAGTTCGAATGGGGTCATTCCGTTTAGAGCCTCATGATCCGGAGCGCGTATATGGAGCACCATGGCAAAGATGCGCAAGAAATCCGATCTACCCACCAAGATCTGCGTCACCTGCGGCCGGCCCTTTACGTGGCGCAAGGCCTGGGCCCGTGTTTGGGACGAGGTGCGCTACTGTTCCGACCGCTGCCGCAAGGAAAAGGGCAGGCCCGATCAAAGTGTCACTCCGCCCAAGGCGTGAGCCTGTCGAGAAACGCCCGTGCATCCCGCCGCACGGCGTCCTGATCTGGCTTTGAGAATTTCCGCCACGTCGCATACATCTGCGCCATGCGCGGATTACCAGCGAGCTTATCCGCGTTGCGATCGAGAAAATCCCAGTAGAGGGCGTTGAACGGACACGCACCTTGCCCCGTCCGCTTCTTTACGTCGTACCGGCACGAGCCGCAGTAATCAGACATCTTGTTGATGTAGTTTCCGCTCGCCGCGTAGGGTTTGGAGCCGAGCAGCCCACCGTCCGCGAATTGGCTCATACCAAGCGTATTCGGCAGTTCGACCCATTCGTACGCATCCGCGTAAACCGCAAGATACCATTCGTGCACCTGTTTCGGGTCGAGCCCTGCAATCAGCGCAAAATTCCCCGTCACCATCAGCCGCTGGATGTGGTGCGCATAGGCCTCCGTCTTGGTCTGGCCAATGGCTGCCCTGAGGCACGCCATGTCCGTGTCGCCGCGTCCAATAGAAGTCGGGCAACGGCCGTGTGTGTCTGAGAAAATTGCCATCGACATAATCTGGCATCTTCAGCCAGTAGATCCCGCGCACATACTCGCGCCACCCGATGATCTGACGGATGAACCCTTCCACCGCATTGAGCGGCGCACGTCCCGCGCGGTACTCCTTCTCGACCCGCCGGCACACATCGAGCGGATCGAGCAGCCCGCAATTGATGTAGAGCGACAGGATCGAATGATAGAGAAACGGCTCTGAAAGCAGCATCGCGTCCTGGTAATCGCCGAACTGCGCCAGCCCTGTCTTCAGAAAATGCTTGAGTTGCCTTTCCGCATCCGCTCGCGTCACGGCGAACCAAAAAGGTTCCAGATCGCCGAAGTGGTTGGCGAACCGTTTGGCCACGAGATCGAGAACCTCGCGTGTGATGGCATTCGGTTCGAAGCGCAAGGGCTTTGGAATAAACAGATCCGCCTTTGCGGGCTTGCGGTTTTCCGCATCGAAGTTCCACTTTCCGCCTTCGGGCTCCTCGCCGTCCATCAGAAGCCCGGTCTTGCGTCGCATCTCGCGATAGAAGAACTCCATCCGCAGCGACTTGCGGCCGTGCGCCCAAGCGCCGAACTCGTGCCGCGCGCAGATGAAGCGCTCGTCCGGCAATACCGTGACCGGCAGTCCAGTCTCCGTCTCCCAGGTATCCATCAGCTCGCGCACCCGCCACTCACCGGGTTCCGTCACGATAATGCTGCGGGCCCGCGTCTCTCGCGCGATGCGCGCCACCTCACTCGTAAAGCTGCCGCCGTTCTTTCGATCGTCGAGCCGCACATAGCGAACAGTCCACCCGTCAGCCTCCAATTCGGCTGCGAAGTGGCGCATTGCCGCAAACAGAAACGCGATCTTCTTCTTGTGGTGCCGAACGTAAGTCGCCTCCTCCGCCACCTCGGCCATGACGACGACATCACGCGCCTTGTCGCCAGCCCGAAGGCTGGTCAGGTTAAGGCTCAGCTGATCGCCGAGAATGGGAATGATCGCCGGACCGGCGGCGGACGTCCGTGACGGAGGCATCAGGTCTCTGTGAGCAAAGTTAAAGCGGTGCCTTGAATACGAAGAAGGCGCCCGCCACGATCAACGTGAACCCGACGAGATGGTTCACCGTGATGGCCTCCTTCAGCACCACGACCGAAAACACGGCAAACACGACGAGCGTGATCACCTCTTGGATTGTCTTCAGTTCCGCCGCCGAATAGGTGCCATGCCCGATCCTGTTGGCTGGGACCGCGAAGCAGTATTCGATAAAGGCAATTCCCCAGCTCACGAAGATGACTGTGACCAGTGGCGCTGATTTGAACTTCAGATGTCCGTACCACGCGATGGTCATGAAGACGTTGGAAAGCGTGAGAAGCACGATCGGCGCCAGCCAAGCGGGCGGAAGGAATGAGGCCAAGACAGTACTCCAAAGCAACGGCGGTGAGCATCTTTGGGGACTTAACGGTCGCGAAACGTCATTTGCAACGCCCGTGCTCTCGACACGGCGTAGCGCGCCGGTCTAACAATTGCCCCACCAAAGAGCCTGCGCCACCCAGAGTCCCGATGCCACCCCGCGACACAAAGCTCGAACATCTGCTCGCGGGCGTCGCCGATGGCGACGAGGCGGCCTTCGCCGAGCTTTATCAGGCAACCGCATCGAAACTCCTCGGCGTGGCGATACGTATTCTCAGGAACCGGGAAGTTGCGGAAGAGGTGCTGCAGGAGGCTTTCTTCAAGGTCTGGGAGCGCGCATCGGATTACAACGCCGGCATCGCATCCCCTATGACCTGGATGGCCACGATCGTCCGTAACCGGGCGCTGGACGAAGCCCGCCGCCGCGTGATCCGGCCGACGGGCGACGAGAGCGAGCTGGAGAATATTGCGAGTGGCGATGAACATCCGATCGCCGCACTGGAACGGTCCGAAGATGTCGAACGGCTGCTGCGCTGCCTCGACGGTCTTGAGCCGGAAAAGAAGGAGATCGTCCGTCTCGCCTATCTTGACGGATTGAGCCGGGAAGCCCTCGCCACACGGTTCGGCAGACCGGAAGGCACGATCAAGACGTGGCTCCACCGGAGCCTGGCACAGTTGAAAGGATGCCTCGAGCGATGAGCGAGCTCGACGACATCGATGGTCTGGCTGCCGAGTACGTTCTCGGCACGCTGACGCGCGAGGAGCGTCAGGTCGTCGCCGACCGCCGGGTCACCGACAAGGAGCTCGACCGCGCCATCGAAGCTTGGGAGCGCCGTTTGGCTCCCTTGGTTGAAACCATCTCGCCCGTCTCCCCTTCGCCGAACCTTTACAACAAGATCCGCGCCCAAATCGGGCCCTCTCAGCAGGTCGTCTCGACTGAAGGCGCGCGAACAACTGCTCGCCCGTCGCGCGGCCCGCTGGCGCAACGCCTTTGTTGGTGCAACTGCTGTCGCGGCCTCCCTCGTCGGCGTCCTCGGCTATCGCGAAACGGTCGATCGCAACGAAGCGAGGCAGTATGTGGCGGTTCTCGACAGCGGCGACGACCTGCCGGCTTTCCTGCTCACGGTCGATACCAAGACGAAAATGGCGTCATCACCGCCGTGAACCCTCCGGCCCAGAGCGACAAGACTTACCAGATATGGATGGTCTCGGACAAAATGCCGAAGCCGAAGTCCCTTGGCATGGTCAACAAGCGCGGCGAAATGCAGATGATGCCGATGGAATCGCGGTCCGAAATGGACCTACTGATGAACGCCTCGTTCGCCGTCAGCGTCGAACCGATGGGAGGCTCCCCCACCGGTGCCCCTTCCGGCCCCGTGATGTTCACCGGCAAGCTCGTCCAGGCAACGCCCTAGTGACCGGCAGCAGCTGTTTTGTCATGCTTGCTCTGATATAAGAGCGCCGACCGCTTCGGTCCGGTCCCGTAGCTCAGCTGGATAGAGCGACAGTTTCCTAAACTGTAGGTCGCAGGTTCGAGACCTGCCGGGATCGCCAAGCTGTCCAGCCGACAGCCGTCGCACCCAATCAAGCCGGCCTAATGAAGTTGACTGCGGCGTTCTTGCTTAGGATGCAGGCAATCGCCTTTTCTTCTCGCAGAGGCGCGAGTGTGATCCTGCGTGCCGATTTCGCCGGCCGCATCGCTGCGAATACAAATTCCATCAACATTCGCCGGTACTTCCGCGCGGCGACATAAATCTAAGCGGTCACCTTTTCATTACTGGCACAAAGGTTGCCCTGTAGGAAACCAGGGCGCGTCCGCAACCAAAGCTCTGGGGGAGCCAAGGTGGGGGGAACGAGCCTGTGTTCCGGCCAGCAGGGGAGACTGCGTATGACCGACCAACTAGGCGCAATGACTACGATTTTCACGGAATTCTACTTCTTCCTGACTATCGTCCTGATGTTCTTCATTCACGTCGGTTTCTGTATGTACGAGGTGGGCGTCGCCCGCACAAAAAACGTGCAGCACACACTTCTCAAGAACGCGATGGCCATTCCGGTCGTCGGTCTTGCGTTCTTTCTCTTCGGCATGTGGCTCTACATTGCGCCGCAAGGCTGGCCTGTTGCCACGTCTGAAGTCAGCTTCGCGACCGGCTTCGAGCCGTGGTCGGAAAAGCTGGCACCCAATCTCTCCGATCGCATCTCCGGCGTATTCTGGGGCGCCTTCGCGCTCTTCGGCATGACGGCGGCATCCATCGTCTCCGGCTCGATCATCGAGCGTTCGAAGACCACGGGCTTCCTCATTATCGCGGTTTGGGTTGGCGCCGTCGCGTGGGTTATCCCCGCCGCTTGGGGCTGGTCCGGCAACGGTTGGATGACGCAGTACTTCGGCTTCCACGATCAGTATTGTTCCGCCGTTCTGCACGGCGTCGCCGGTTTCGCTGCACTTGGCATCCTGCTCCACCTCGGGCCGCGCATCGGCAAGTTCTCAGCCGATGGCACCCCGCGTGAAATCCCGGCGCACAACCCGTGGATGGTCACCGTCGGCCTGTTTATGATCTACATCGGCTTCTTCGGCTTCTACGCCGCCTGCCATATTCCGATCGCCAACGTCGCCGCCGAAGGCCAGCCCGCATACTGGACCGCCACCAACATCTACGGTGTGCCGATCACGCTCTCGGGCGTCACAATGAACTTCCTGCTCGCTCTGTTCGGCGGCATGATGACGGCCTACCTCGTCTCGGGTGGCAACGCCTACTGGACGTTCTCTGGCGGTCTAACGGGCCTCATCTCGTCCAGTGCAGGCAACGACCTCTATCACCCGGCCGTCGCCCTCGCGATTGCCGCTGTCGGCACGGCGATGGCCTACAAGATGCACAACTGGGTCGAGAACAAGTTTAAGATCGACGACGCAGTCGGTGCGGTTGCTGTGCACGGCTATTGCGGCCTGTTCGGCGGCATCGTGGCCGGCTTCGCACTCTGGGGCTATCCCGCCATCTACCCGTCTGCTGGCACGCTCGTCGCACTGTCGGAAGGTGCTGGCTGGTTCGGTACCAACGCGGAAGGCCTGCCCATCATTACGCCG
Organism: uncultured Alphaproteobacteria bacterium; assembly: GCA_963708775.1. Lineage (GTDB taxonomy): Bacteria > Pseudomonadota > Alphaproteobacteria > Rhizobiales > Hyphomicrobiaceae > JAGVSR01. Next base: position 441,287 of record CAVPTI010000010.1, read on the forward strand.
ATGGGCAACGCCATCGTCTCGCTCATCTTCTGCATCGGCTTCGGCTTCATCCCCGGCTACATCCTGGGCGGGATCCTGAAGGCCGTTGGTCTCCTGCGCGTCGATCCTCGCGTCGAACTCACGGGTCTCGATGGCGAAGTGTCGGCTTCCACTTACCCAAACATCTCGGGTTCGGAAGCAGCCTTCGAAGCTCTGCAGCGCAAGGAAAGCAAGATCTAAACTCTCTCAGGCAACAATAGGAGAAACACCATGAACACTGGTGTCACCAGCCTCGCGAAGATCCCGGAACTCACCGCGGTCTATCCGTTCCACGGCGCTGAATACATCTTCTCGGGCTTCATCGCCGCCTTCTTCGTCTACTTCATCTTCCATCAGCTCGTGATGGAGGCGAAGCACCATAAGCACATCATCGGTTCGTTCACCGCGAGCCCGGCCGAATAAGCCGCCGACGATGTTCCGCACCTGCCGGGGAGAGGCACCCCAGCCGGCGGGCGCGACAAGCGGGGCCTCGGGAGCGGACGCCCGAGGCCTCGTCTTTTTTTGCCTGTGACTACAATGTTGACTTCTCGACGTATTATTTCCTGGCAAGAAAAGTTTTTGACAACGTAGTTTCCCCATGCATCCTTTCGTCGCACGATTGGAGGGCAACTCCAACGCTGGGGCAGGGGGAGAACCACATGACAGTCACGTCCTTGGAGAGGGCCGATGCCGGCGCTCGAGAGAATACGCTGCTGCGCACGATCGACTGGAAGGGCGCATTCTGGATTGCGAGCGGCGTTCCCGCCCTCGTTCTCATCTCGATTGGCGGCATGGGCGCCACGGCGGGAAAAGTCGCCTTTCTCGTCTGGTTCATTTCGGTAATTATGGGCTTTCTTCAGGCATTTAGTTATGCCGAGATAGCCGGTCTCTTTCACAGTAAATCCGGCGGTGCTGCCGTTTATGGCGCGGCTGCCTGGCTGCGCTATAGCAAACTCATCGCGCCGCTTTCAGTCTGGTGTAACTGGTTTGCCTGGACCCCTGTGCTCTCGCTGGGCTGCGCAATCGCCGCTGGCTATATTCTGAATGCAATTGCACCCATTCCCACCTTCGGTCTCGAGAGTGCCGAAGTGCAGGCCTGGCTCAAAGACGCGGCCAATGCTGCCACCATCGCTGGAAAATCCGGTGAGGAAGCAGCCACGCTGGCGGCAGCCGCCCTCAGTGACGCGGCGACGCCATGGATCCGCTCCTTCAAGGTGCTTCAGTTTTCCTTTTTCGGTCTCGCCAACATCGAAGTCGGCGCCACATTCTTCATCGGCGCCATCCTCATGCTGGTCACGTTCGCAATCCAGCACCGCGGCGTCCTCGGCACCGCCCAGGTTCAGAAATACATCGGTCTCCTCGTCCTGATCCCGATGACGATCGTGGGCGTGGTTCCGTTCTTCAACGGCGGGATCAATTACGACAACTTCTCACCTATCGTTCCGCCCACCGGAGACTGGAGCAATCCCGGATGGACATATGTCCTCGGCGCCCTCTTCATTGCAGCCTGGTCAACGTACGCATTTGAAACCGCCGTCTGCTACACGCGAGAATTCAGAAAATCCGGCGACTGATACCATCAAAGCCATTTTCTGGGCCGGCGTTGTTTCCGTCGCGCTCTACACCCTGGTTGCTGCATCTTTCCAGGGGCATTTGGGCCTTGAAGGCATGACGGCGCCTGGCATCGTTGACGGAACGGGTGTCGCGGCGGCCATGGGTCAGATGGTCGGCGGCGGCAACGTCTACGTCACCCACCTGCTCGAAATGATGATGATCCTGGCCCTGCTCCTCGCAATCATGATGGCGATGGCCGGGTCGTCGCGCACACTCTATCAAGGCTCCGTCGATGGCTGGCTGCCGAAGTATCTGAGCCACGTGAACGAACACGGTGCTCCCACGCGCGCCATGTGGACCGACCTCGTGTTCAACCTGGGGCTTTTGACGTTCGCGGCCTCCGACGCCACCGCCTACTATCTAATCCTCGCGATCTCGAACGTCGGCTACATCATCTTTATTTTCTTGAACCTGCAGGCGACGTGGATCCATCGCATCGACAGTCCCGACATTCCCCGCCCCTATCGCGCACCCACGCTGCTCGTCGGATTCAATGCCCTGCTCGGCTTCGTCAACCTCGTCTTCATGGGCGCCGGCGCGAAGGTTTGGGGCAATCCGAACGTACTCTGGTACGGCCTTGGCTTCGCGGCGCTGATCATCCCTGTCTTTTTCTTCCGCCACTACATCCAGGACAAAGGGAAGTTCCCGGCTGAAATGCTCACGGAATTGAATTTGCAAGGACAGGACTTGGGTGAGCGAAAAGCAGGCATATTGCCTTACATAACGCTCATTCTTGCGGCGATGGTCGTGGTGACATCCCACTATTATTTCCAACTGCCTCCGCCTGCCTAAATCAGAGCGGAAACATGGACATATTTGAGGTGGGCCGTGCGAAGAAATGCACGGCCCATTATCAATTCGACCAGTGTGAAAATTGATGTGAAATGGTTGCGTCCCCATTCGTCTTTGCTATAGTGCTGAGAATAAAACTTCACTGGTGAGCAACGAGCGAGGGGGATAATGAGGCGCGCTGTTGGCTGCCTTTGGCTTTCGCCAGCCAATCCCGACCAGTATTCGCGTGAAATGCAACGTGCCGAGGGAGATCGATGCTCACTCCGGGAATAATTAGCAGACCGGTGTACGGGGTGCTGCAGCCCGATCCGCGGGCCAAGCACAACTTACTGGTCGCGGAAGGCGAAGGAGCAGCCGCCATCCTCGAGCTAGCCGCGAAAGCGCCGCCTGACTTCTTTTCGAAGACGACCGTTCTCTACTGTGCCGCTGGCTCAGCCGGGAAAGGATACGAGAAGCAGCTCGAAGAGCTCAATCCCGACGCGCTCTGGGTCTTTCCCACTCCGGCAACCACGATGTTCCGCCTGAAAGGCGTGCTTCAAACCGCAAAGATGGGAACGCGGCTCTATTTCACGGGCACCGAACCCTTCATGGGTCTCGCCCTGCGCGAAGCGCTCGAAGCCGGCATCGATCACAAGTCGATCTACACCGAGCATCGCGGCTCGGCGAAGCGGCGCGTCCAGTGCGTCCATTGCAAAGGTTTCACCGAAGACGTCACCACCAATCCCGCAACGTGCAGCCATTGCGGTCTGACGCTGCTCGTGCGCGACCACTATTCGCGCCGCCTCGGCGCTTTCCAAGGTGTCTGCATCGACGCCGAGGTTCCCGGCGAAGCACCCGCTCCCGAGGAGATCTTCAAATGACGGTGGAAGGCGAATTCCGCGTCCGCGTGGCCGAGTCGGAAAAAGTCGCGGAAGGCATCAAGCGCCTGCGCCTCGTTCCGGTCGGACGCACGTCGCTTCCGGTCTTTTCGGGCGGCGCCCACACCGTGCTGACGATGCACGACAAGGATCGCGTGCTGCGCAATCCTTACTCTCTGATGGGCTCACCGTTCGATACCTCCAGTTACCAGATCAGCGTTCTCAGAACTCCGGACAGTCGCGGTGGTTCGATTTTCGTCCATGAGAAGCTTGAGAAAGGCAGCGAACTTTCGATCACAGCGCCCGTGAACCTCTTTCCCGTCGATCGCCGCGCGCGCCGCCACCTTCTCATTGCCGGCGGCATCGGCATTACGCCCTTCATGGCGATGACCGAGCAACTCGAACGTGAAGAACTGCCTTTTGAATTACATTACTGCATGCGCTCCAAATCGGTCGGCGCCTATTGGAATACGCTGTCTGAACTCTACGGCCGCCGCGTCCACACCTACTTCGACGATCTCCAGGAAAAGCTCCCCCTGGCGCGACTGCTCGAAAACCAACCGCTCGGCACGCACCTCTATGTCTGCGGCCCGTCAGGCATGATCGACTGGGTCTTGAATGAAGCCCGCGATGCCGGCTGGCCCGAGGAAAACCTTCATTTCGAGCGCTTCGCCGCGCCGCCGATCGGAAAGCCTTTTACGGTCGAACTCGCCAAGACGGGAGCAACGATCGACATCAAGCCGACGCAGAGTGTGCTCGAAGCCATTGAACAGGCAGGCTTCGAGCCATCCTTCCTGTGTCGAGGCGGGGCCTGCGGCCAGTGCGAGACGAATGTTGTCTCCTGCACCGGCGCCATCGAGCACAACGACCACTTCCTCACAGACGCGGAAAAAGCGTCCGGCAAAAAGATTATGATTTGCGTGTCGCGGCTTCAGACGGCGGGGGGCCGTCTGGTGCTCGACCTCTAGCTGCAGGAGCTCGATCGGCATGGGCCTGGTCTTCAAGAACGAGACGTTCCGCGACGACTTCACATTCTCCAACAGCCCGGAAGCGATCCGGCGATTTCCATTTCCCTTCGCCGAAGACCGTTACATGTACACGGTCAATATCGAGCCCCACGTTCCAGGCCCGAAAGGCTCCGTCTACGAATTCCCCATCGACATCGATGAGCACTACCTCTCCGACATGCGCGACCGGGCGCTCGTCCTGAAAGAAGATCCGCTGCGCTGCCAATCCCTGCCGCACATGCTGACGGCGGAATGGGACCTGCTCGAACTCCTGATGACGTCGATGTCGCGCGACTATCCCGAGCACTTCTCGCTCACCCGCGACGGCGACAACTGGCACTGGATCAATCGCCCCATGGGAATCGACCAGCAGTTCGTCTTCGGCGACATCGCGACACTCCCCTACCGCCCGATGGAATACATCACCCGCCAATGCCAGGGTGATTTCTGCCTCCTCGACCAGCGCGACGGCGACCTCTGGATGGATGCGGGGATCGTGTCCTCTCAGGCCGACTGGTCACTCGATTTCGACGTCGGCATGAGCTTCAAGGAATGGCACGCGCCCGTTCCGATGGCGCACGAGATCGGCGTCTTCGACCGCGCGCTCAAGTTTCTCCTCAATCTGCAGCTGGGCAAGCCCGTGCGTCGTCTCAACTGGACGATGACGATCAACCCGCGCCTCGATACGAGCCCCGAAAATTATCACAAGTGGGGCACCGACCGCACGACGGTGACGCCCGAGAATGTCGGCGACAAAGTTCACCTGCGCGTCGAACTGCAAGGTCTGTGGCGGCTGCCGCGCTCGAACGCGATCGTCTTTTCGATCCGCGCTTACCTCATCAAGATGAACGAACTCGTCACGGTCCCGAAGTGGGGCCGTCGCCTGCATCGCGTTCTGAAAACACTCCCCGAACCGATCGCCGACTACAAAGGGACGACACGCTACCGCCAGACCACCATCGACTGGCTAGCGAAGTACGACGACGGCGCTCCCACCTCCAAGGGATGCTGGCCCGACTGACCGGCCTCTTCCCAAACCGCAACTGCCAGCCTCCATTCGGACGAGAAGGACATTGCAAGCATGAAACAGCGTATTGCGATCATCGGAGCGGGCCCGAGCGGTATGGCGGCTCTGCGGGCTTTCGAAAGCGCGCGTCAGAAGGGCGCTGAGATCCCCGAACTCGTCTGTTACGAAAAGCAGGAGGAGTGGGGCGGCATCTGGAACTACACGTGGCGCACAGGCACCGATGAATACGGCGAGCCGGTTCACGGCAGCATGTATCGCTATCTGTGGTCGAACGGCCCCAAGGAATGCCTCGAGTTCGCCGACTATTCTTTCGAAGAACACTTCGGCCGGCCGATCCCGTCCTATCCCCCGCGCGCCGTACTCCACGACTACATCAAGGGCCGCGTCGAGAAGAGCGGCGTGCGCAAATACATGAAGTTCCGCACACCCGTGCGCAGCATCACCTGGAACGACAAGACGCAAAAGTTCACCGTCACTGTCAAAGACCTCAAGGACGATCAACTGTCATCGTCAGAGTTCGACTGGGTGATCAATGCCAGCGGTCACTTCTCGACACCCAACGTGCCGGAGTTCCCGGGGCTCGCCGCATTCCCCGGCCGCGTCATGCATTCACACGATTTCCGTTCAGCCGATGAATTCGCCGGCAAGAACGTGCTCTGTATCGGCGCCAGCTACTCGTCTGAAGATATCGGCATCCAGTGCCACAAGTACGGTGCCAAGTCCGTCACCTTCAGCCACCGCACGCGGCCCATGGGCTTCAACTGGCCCGAAAGCATGTCGGAAGTGCCTCTTCTCGTGAAGGTCGAAGGCAAGACCGCCTACTTCAAGGACGGCACGTCCAAGGAAGTCGACGCCATCGTGCTGTGCACCGGCTACCTCCACCATTATCCGTATCTTGATGACAGCTTGCGCCTCAAGTCGCGCAACCGCCTCTATCCGCCGTCTCTCTACAAGGGCGTGTTCTGGTGGCCGAACAACAAGTTCATCTACCTCGGCGCCCAGGACCAGTACTACACCTTCAATATGTTCGACGCGCAGGCTTGGTACGCCCGCGACGTCATCCTCGGCCGCGTCAAACTCCCGGGCTTCGAAGAGCAGGCCAAGGACATCAACGCCTGGATCCAGCGCGAAGAGGCGATCGCCGATGCCTTCGAAGCGATCGACTTCCAGACCGAATACGTGCGCGATCTCCTAGGCCCGACGGACTACCCGCGTCTCGACGTCGACATGGTCGCCCGCCTGTTCAAGGAGTGGGAGCACCACAAGATGGAGAACATCCTCACCTATCGTGATCGGAGCTACCCCTCCACGCTGACCGGCAACGTCGCGCCGGTTCATCACACGCCGTGGATGCAGGCCCTCGACGACAGCATGCAGGCGTTTCTGAACCAGCCCGATCCGGCGGCGGCGAAAGTCGCCTGACGGGATTGTGAACCATGGCCCCGCCCGCGATCATCACGCCCTGGAACCCGGAAGTCATTCTTCCGGGCAAGCCGGCTCTCACGTCCGGCCAGGAGCGCTACACGGTCAGCGGCGGTGGCTCGGCCGTCTTTGCGCTCGATCGGGATGACCGCATCGACATCGTCCCGATCGAAGGCGGCCAACCGCTGGAGTTGCTCGCATTCAGCAAGAGCGGCAAGCCCGATCTCGGCGCGCTCGGTCTGAAGGGCAAAGCCGTACCGAATGGTTTGCATGCGATCCTCGCCTCTGACCGTGAAGACGCCGCCCGAGTCCGCTTCGGCCTCTTTCGCCGCGGCATCGACATCGGCCGCGCCAAAGCCGCGACGCTCTTCGATGAGCAAACCCCGCCCGGCGCAGTGCAGTCCCTCACCGCCGAGCGCCCAGTTATCCTCGTCATCGCCGCGCCCGCTTCGGCTGGCACCGTCTGGGACCAGACCTCCGCCACGGACACACTCGTTGTCATCACGCGCGCGAAAATGTTGTCGCCCGCGCTCCGCGAACCGCCGGAACCACTCGCAGAACCGCGTCTCGACCTTCGCGTGAATGTCGCCTCGGCCGTCAACTTCGAGGTCTTCGAAGGCGAATACATCCAGATCGTCGATATCGCCGGCCGGCAGTGTTCCGATTTTCTTGCATTTGAGCGCCGAGCAGTCGACAAGGGCCGCCCCTTGCCGCTCGACTCTACGACCACGCGCACGATGTCTGGCCTCGCCTACCCCAAGCCCGGCCTTGCATCACGCTTCTACGACCGCGATCGCAACCCGCTCGTTGAAGTGGTGCAGGACACGGTCGGCCGCCACGACACGTTTGGGCTGGCCTGTACCGCGCGCACCTATGAAGACGCGGGCTACTTCGGCCACGCCAACTGCTCCGATAACCTTAACGTCACGATGGCGCCTTACGGCATCGACGGCCGCCGCGGCTGGCCGGCCATCAACTACTTCTACAACACCAACGTCGATCACCAGAACCAGATCTGGTTCGACGAACCCTGGTCGCGTCCCGGCGACTACGTGCTGATGCGCGCGCTCTCCGATCTCGTCTGCGCCGCCACATCTTGCCCCGATGACATCGACCCCGCGAATGGCTGGCAGCTCACCGAAATCCAGGTGCGCGTCTATCCCAAGTCGGCCACGTTCAAGCGCGCGATTGGATACCGTATGACCCCCGATGCTCCGCTGCAGATGACCAAAGAAACCGGGTTCCATCCTCGCACATCCGAACTGACGCGCTCGTTCGGCGAATATCGCGGCTATTGGGTTCCCCACCGCTTTACCGCAGCTGGACCGGTCGAGGAATACTGGGCCTGCCGCGAGAAGGTCGTGATGATGGACCTCTCGCCGCTACGCAAACTCGAGATCATGGGTCCCGACGCGGAAAGCTTCCTGCAATCGGTTTTTCCCCGCGACATTCGCAAGCTCGCCGCCGGTCAGATCTTCTACACGGCCCTTTGCTACGAGCACGGCGGCATGATCGATGACGGCACGCTGTTTCGCCTGTGTCAGAACAACTTTCGCTGGATCGGAGGCGATGACGCCAGCCTCCTCTGGCTTCGCGAGCAGGCTGCCAAGAACGGCGCGCAGGTCCTTCTGAAATCAGCCACCAACGACATTCACAATGTTGCAGTCCAAGGCCCGAAGTCGCGCGATACCCTGCGCCCACTTCTCTGGACCCCCGGCGGCCGTCCAACACTCGATGAACTCGGCGTCTTCCGGTTCACCATCGGCCGCATCGGCGGCTACGACGGCATCCCCGTCATCGTCTCCCGCACCGGCTACACCGGCGAACTCGGCTACGAAGTTTTCTGCCATCCCAAAGACGCTCCCGCTGTCTGGGATGCGATCATGCAGTCGGGCGAGGAACATGGCATTCGACCATTCGGCTTCGATGCGCTTGACATGGTCCGCATCGAAGCGGGGCTCGCGTTCGGCGGCTACGAGTTCGACAGCACCACCGATCCGTTCGAAGCTGGTATTGGCTTCACCGTACCGATAAAGAAGGAAGAGGATTACATCGGCAAAGCCGCTCTCGAACGCCGTCGCGCACATCCCGCCCGCAAACTTGTCGGCCTCGAAATCACCGGTAACGAACCCGCCTCGCACGGTGATAAAGTCTACGCCGGCCGCGCCGAGATCGGCGTCGTCACGAGCGGTATGCGCTCACCCAGTCTGAAAAAGACGATTGCTCTGGCTCGCGTCGACGTCGCCCATGCGGAACTAGGGAGCAAGCTGGCTGTCGGCAAACTCGATGGCCATATCAAGCGCCTGGACGCCACCGTCGTCCGCTTCCCCTTCTACGATCCGGAGAAAACGCGGGTCAGATCCTAAAGCCCTAAAGTTGAACAAAGGGAGTTTGAAAAAATGCCAGCCTTTCCGCGCGTCTCAGCACTTTATGATCGCCACACCGCCCTCGGCTCCGACATGTCGAGCGCCTGGAACGACATGGCCATCCCGCAGAACTACGCGACCGACCCCTACCTCGAGACGACCGTGACACGCAGCAAGGCGGGGCTCATTGAGGTCACCGCGCTGAACCTTCTTCTGGTCAAGGGATCCGGCGCTCTCAATCTTCTCAACGAAATGCTGACGACCGACGTCTCGAAAGCGGCACCGGGTGACAGCCACATCTCCAACATCGTCAATGCCAACGGCGGATTGATCGACGACGTTCTCGTCTACGTGCTCGAGCCGAACGTCTATCGCCTCTCACACGGCAGTGGCGCGACAGCAGCCACGCTCAAGGAGCTTGCGCCGAAATACGATGTCACGATCGAACCGGACGACACCCACGTCCTCTCGCTTCAGGGGCCTGCTTCGCTCAACGTTCTCGCCCCCCACACGCCACTGAAAATCGCCGAACTTGGCTATTTCAAGCACGCCCCCACGACGCTCTTCGGCAAGTCCATCCAGCTTGCCCGCGGCGGTTACTCTGGCGAACGCGGCTATGAAGTCTTCTGCTCGCGCGACGATGCCGTGTACTTATGGGATGCGATCCTCGAAGCCGGTAAACCCTTCGGCGTGATGCCCGTCTCCTGGACCTGCCTCGATATCGTCCGGGTCGAAGGCGGCCTCCTGTTCTTCCCATTCGACATGCCCCATCCCGACACCACGCCGTGGGAAGTCAAAGCCGACTGGACCGTTGATCTTTCAAAGCCGGACTTTATCGGCAAGGCGGCGTTGGTCGCGAGCAAGGGCAAGGAACGCTCGGTCATCACCGGCATGGAAGTCTGGCACACCGCAGCGATCACACCCGGCGCAAAGGTGAAAGTCGGCGGTCGCGACGTCGGCGTCGTGACGTCCACCGTCTTCAGCCAGCACTTGATGAAGTCGCTCGCGATGGCCCAGATCGACAAGGGCTACACCGCTTTCGGCACGGCCCTCGAAATTGAGGAAGACGGCAAGACATTTCCTGCAACCGTCGTCCGCATGCCGTTCTACGATCCCATGCGCCTGCGCACGCACGGCTGATCGCATCCTCGTCTGATACGAACGCGGGCTCCGGAGCAAATCCGCTCCGGCGCCCGTGTTACGTCCGCCTCACTATTCCGCAGCTGCGGCCGGCGGGACTATGGCAGCAGGCACCTTGAGCAGGCTGTCGCCTGCATTCGTCACCGCAGTCACCAAGCCCACCTGGGTGGTCTGCGTGGCCGGAGTTTGGCCCTTCAGCTTTTTGCCGATCGCATCGATAACGGCGGAAGATTTCGAGTATTTGCTGTGATGATTGCCCTTGCCATCATCGACTGCGGTCAGGTCGACCACCTTCAAATTGTACTTCTCCGCCGCGGCGATCGCCCGCGCATCGTTGGCCGTCACGCGGCCGGCACGATCAACATCTCCCGCCAGCATCGTCGAAAGCGCCAGCGCTTTGTCGTCGCCAGAAACGAGAACAGTCATCGGCCGCGGCAGCTTGCCAATCACGTCGAGCTGCGTCCGGAATACGTTTACGTCGAGATCAGGCGACGCGAGGATCACGTCCGCTAGCTTACCGTTGAAATCGCCATGCCCATTCATCTTCGCCTGTCGCAGGCTCTCGACTGCAAGCCAGTTGCCCATGCTGTGCGCGAGAATATTGATCTCCTTCACCTCGGGCAGCTTCGACATTTTGAGCAGCGCCTGCTCGAAATAGTCGCGCGAATACGTGCTCGCCTCGCGATCGGCCAGATAGAGCGGTGCCTTGCCCCGTGAGGGCCAAGCGAACAAAACAGCCGTTCCCTGGAAGCCGGAGTCGTGCACGATCTGCGCAAGCCAATAGACCGCTTCCTCATAGAGTGTGTTGTAGCCGTGCACGAAGACGAGCACATCGTTGGCCTCAGGCCCGCCCTGCCGCGCCCGCGCCTTGATCTGGTCCAGGAAGCCGTTGGCATCCAGGAAATCGCGCTTCGTCGTGATGAAGTGGCGTCTTGGATCGGGTGGCGACGTATCCGGCCACTCGATCTCCCCCGTCACGTGCTGTGTCGGAATAGAGATGGTGAGAGCAGCGAAATTCAATTGCTTAGCCCTCTCAGCCGTAAACGCGTCCGGGTCTTCCTTGCTCCCACGCTCCCGCGTGGTGGCGACCAGGATTTTCACCTTGGATGTTGAAGCTGGAACATTGGCGATCGGAATCAGAACTTCACTGCCGGGACGCGACGCGCATCCCGCAATCTGCAAAGTGAGAATTACCAGCACTACAACACGACAAAAATGAAAGACGCCCAAAACGACCCCCGAAATACTTGGGCGGTTATACTGCTTGACGAGCAATCGCCAAGCAGAGTCTACCGTTTCCAACAGCGCGAGCTATTCGGTCTGCACCTTCCGCCAGCTGCTGTCGGGATCGAACATTCGAATTTTGGCCGCGTCTGCTGCGCTCTCGGGCCCAAGGTCCTTTTCGTAAACCACACCATCCTGGTTGATAACGAACGTCATGACACCGGAATTGCCGTAATCCGCCGGGGTGGCGATCAGTGCGAAACCACCAATCATCCGGTCGTTCACGATGTAATCGCGCGCACCATCTGCTGCATTCTTGCCTTGGCCGTAAAGCATCCGATAGACGTAGCCGTGATAATTGGCCTGTCCGTCTTCCGGTTTGGCCTTGCCCTTATAACCTTCGATCTGCGCCTTCGCGATCAGCGGTCCAATCGGACTTTGCGGTTCGCCCTCGGCCGCCTCCCAGTACAGACCATCCTTGCGACCATCTCGGCTCATGAGACGCCGTGCATACTGGATGCCTTTGCTGTCACGCGGCCGCTCCGCGTACTCGAACTGAGCGGCGACGTACGTCCGCATGACCTCGATTGTCGACAGTTCATTTTCGCCGATACGGCGGGTGAGGAGTTGATCGAGACCGGCGTCCGTATCCCACTGCCATTTGCCGTTCGCCTGCACGATCGGGATAGGAAACGGGTATTCGTCCTTGCCGATGACGAGCGTCATCTTGCTGTCGCCATCCGCCTGCAGGGAGTGATTTTCGTCATATGCCGAAAGGAAGCGAGCGCGCCGCGCCTCGTCGTCAACCTCGTCTCCCGACGACGCAACATCACGCCCCGTCGGCCCCAAGACCTTGACGATCGCGCTCTGCGGATCGTCCGAGCGGACCGCATCGACAAGCGCCTTGGTGGCGTCGTCTGCCGTCGCGAACGCCTCTTGAGCCGATGCAGGCGACGCTGCAGCGATAAGGATGAGTGCAAGGGGCGCTATTGTTTTGCAAAGTTTAGAAACAAAGTGACGGTTCATGGCGTGAACTCCGGTGGTTAGATTGGCGAAGCATGAGTGATGTGCGGATTTTGGCCCGCTCACCTCCGTCCCCCACCGCCGCCGCCACCACCTTTCGCCCGGCCACCACCGCCGCCACCGCCGCTCGCGCGGGCCTTCGGGTGCGACTGCGCCGACGCGCGGCTAGCGCCACCACGATCAGCATGCTTTTGCACCTGCGCCTTTGGCTTCACGTCCATAGCCTTCGAAGCGGGCTTGGGCGAGGGCTTCTGAACGTCCCGTGAGGCGGCTTTGTTTTTGACGTCTTTGCTGGCCGGACGGTCGGCCGCCTTGTTTGTTCGGTCGCCGCCACGATCGCCTGCCTTATCCTTCCCTTTGTCGCCGCCGCGATCGCCGGCCTTGTCTTTGGCGTTGGAAAGATCGCGGTCACCCGCTTTGTCTTTCATTTTGTCGCCGCTGCGATCGCCGCCCTTATCTTTGAATTTGTCGCTGCTGCTTTCGCCGAGCTTGTTCTTCACGCTATCGACGTCGCGGGATTTATCGAGCGTCCCCTTATTGGCCTTATCGAAGCCGCTAAAGTCTTTGCTCTTGTCGCGCACCTGCTTGTCTTTGGCGTACTTATCACGCGTGGACTGATCGCGATAAGGCACAGGACCGCGATGCGCTGCGTTGTGTTCCCACTTGTTGTTATTGATCTGCGTGCGATTGACGTTGATGTTGTTGTAGCGGTTGACGTCGATGTCGATATCGCCGTTGCGCCAGTTAAAATTGTTCCAGCCCCAGATGTTGTTCGCGACGGCGAAGCCCGCGCCCCAGAACAGGCCGTTCACGAAGGTCGCGCCGGGATAATAGTTCCAGTAATAGGGCGGATAGCTTGGATACCACCACGAGCCGTAAACAACGGTTGGCTGGTACACCGGCACATAGACATATTGCGGGTTCGCGGGCTGGATAACGATGTACTCGGTCCGCGTTTCCGGATTGCTCTGCTTCGTCACCGTCTGTTGCTTGTTGCTCTTCAGATTGCCGGCCGCCTCGGCCTTCTGACGCAGATATTGCACCCGAGCGAACACGTCGTCTTCTTGCGCCAGAAACGCGTCACCCAGACTCTGCGTCCACTCCAGCTGGTCGCTCATGTTTCCAAGGACTTCGGGAAACTGCGTCAAAGCCTTGACGCTGGGGTCCCAGTTCTTTGCCTCGAGTGCTTTCGTGAGGCCGTCGTCCTTCAGCTTCTTGTTGGCTGGCTCCTTTCGCCACCGCGCGGCCTGCACCACGTCTAGAGGATACGTCGCAGCCATCAGAACGTTGGCGAGTACCTCATCCGGATAAAGCGCGACGGGCGCCAGCATCTGATCAAGTTCTTCAGTGCTGAAGGTCTTCTGCGCGCTCCCGTCCTGACTGAAGGCGGATATCGGCGCAAAACTCGGAATGACCATCACCAGCAACAGCAGCAATCCCAGCACTGACCTATGGACCACTAAAATGACCTCCAGCTATTTTTTGTTAATGAAGAGTAGCGCCACGAGCGACCGTCGACTTGATTGAACGCAAGCCGCGCCACTGTTGCCCCCAGAATATCGTGTCAAGCAACAAAAGCCGTCGGAGTTTAATCGGACGTTAAGCTCCGTTGAAGCCTAATTATCGATGGTGTCAAGCCCCGTTTCGTAACGGTCCGGCAACGGCTGTCGCGCACATTCGAGCTTCTGCCATACTTCTGTGCGATCGATCCACTCCGGCCACATTCGGCCCCTGACAAGCCAAGGTGTCTCTTTGCTGCGTTGCCTGCTCACCGGCCTCATCTTTTTCACCTCTGTCGCTGCCGCGGCGGAGCCGATGAAGCTCGGCGCCAATGACCTGAAGCAAACCTTTACGGGGTCGCGCATCGAACTCGACACTCCGCTCGGCACCACGATCCCTATTCGCTTCACCGGCGACGGCCTCATGAGCGGCAATGCCGGCAGCCTCGCATCAGTCCTCGGCGCCGCCAACGATCGCGGCCGATGGTGGGTCAAGGGCGATCGCCTTTGCTACAAGTGGTTCCGCTGGTTCGATGCCGAGGAGCAGTGCTTGACCATCCACATGAAAGACGAGCGGATGTTCTGGCGCCGGGATGACGGCAAAAAGGGAACCGCGACCCTGGTCGAGCGCGCCGAAATCGTTGCAGAAGCGGAGAAATCCTGGTCGTCTGGCGAAAAGTCGGTTTGCGTCGCGAGCATCCCGCCGCCTGCCAAGCGCGAGGTAAAAACACCGGTCTTGAAGGCACCGCCGCGTCTCGCCGTCCGTCCTAAGTCGGCCGCTGAACGGCTCGATATTCCCGAAGAGGCCTCCACCGACCGTGGGCTCTTCTTCGTGGGGCTCGGCCTCTCCCGCGCCTTGCAATCCCAGTTCGGGGTGGCGTCCGCCGAAGCGGCCCCGGCCCCTCGCCCTCCGGTTAAGTTGGCTGCGAAAAAAACATCTCCGGCGCCCGTCAAGAAGACGGTCGTGGCAGCAGTCCTCCCCAAGCCGGAACCTAAGCCGTCGCCTTACCCGTACCCGGAAGCGCGAGACGAGCCTGAACCGGTCCAAGCGCAAGCCGCGCCGGCTCCGGTCTCGTTCAGCGTGTATGGCGTTGCCGACGATGATGTCCTGAATATGCGCAGCGGGCCGTCCGACGCATATGCAATCGTTGGCGTCAATCCCGCCGAACGCGAGTGCCGTCCGCATGGTTGGGAATTGCGTCGCGCTCTGGTGCGAAATTCAGTTTCGCAACACCCGCGGCTGGGTCCACCGCTACTACCTCGCCCAAAACTGACTCCCAGAACTGCCCCCCAGAGCTGACCCCCTGCACTGACGCAGGATCAGATCCGAATACGTCAGGCCCATGCAATCGACGGGTGCAAGACCGGTACTGTCGCCAATCGCGCAGCCGCCGTAGCGGCGCGCGTGCGCACCGCCTTAAATCGCGGCAATGGCATGACATTTTTACGGAATTTCAAACGCGCGGCAGTGCACAAAACGACGATTAAGGGGTTGTCAATCACTAAATGAAGATCAGCGCTTTTGAAAGTCTAAAGAAGATGCTAATCTGCAACCATTGAGCTTATCGATTTTCAGTTGTGTATGCGTGAGTAGTGGCATGATGGATTTGGCATCGGCAGAAGTCCCCACCGTCGAAGTTACTGATGAATGCGAACCCTTTGTTGTTCCATTGGCACGCAGCCTCCAGCCCGCCCCCACCATTGACGGGCAGGAAATCATCGTTGGGCGTGGCGAGTTTTTGTTTCATGAGGGCGACGTCAAGTCGGGCATCTATAGACTTGAAACCGGCATCGTCTGCGTAACCACGCGCCGGGCGTCCGGGCCGCCGAATGTCGTCGAAATGCTTTTTCCCGGCAGCTTCATCGGTCTTGGCTTCCTTGAGCGCCATATCGACAGCGCCATGGCCGTTGTGCCGAGCCGCCTGACATACTTCCCTTTGTCGGCGATCTCCGATCTGTGCGCCGCCTACCCGGAAGCGCATGAACGGCAGGCACTCCAGACCGAGCGCGAATTCGAGGCGCGCCGCCGCGAACTCATCCCCGACAGTGACGAACTTCCCGTACGACGTGTGGCGGCGTTCTTGTCGGCTATGCATCACATGAACCGGCACGAGGGTCGGAACTCCGATGACATCGCGGAGTTCTTGAAGACGGGCGACGTGGCTACTTTCCTCAATCTTGACGTCGATGCTCTCGGCAGAGCGCTCGCCGACTTGAAGGATCGCGGCCTCGTCGAAAGCGCCGACTAACGGCGGTCTTAGACTTCTCGATCCCGGCGCATTGGAGCACCTCTCCAATATGCCGTGAGCGTTGAAAACGTCTTCATGCGGCGGGGGGCCGGTGAAGATCAGCAGCAGTGGTGCCACACGATGTCTCGCAAGCTCCCCCTTCTTCTGTCCGCATGTGCCGCGCTCTGGCGATCTTATCGCATCCGGCGGCGGCTCAGTCGTTGAGCCCCTTTGGATCGTGGGACGAGGATGTTCAGCGCGAAGGCAGACTGTACCGCGCACCGCAGGCCGCTCCGACAATCGAACTCCTACGGCGGCTCATTCTTCGGATTTGGCCCTGGCCCCGGTCAGCCATTCCCCGCGATCATGGAAGGCGGCGGACGCCCGCAGATCGCCGGACGCGCGCCGCCGATCGTTGCCTTCTACACCAATGAAAAACCTGGCACGATCCTGATCGACAATTCCAAGCGCCGCCTGTACCTCGTCCTCGATAACGACGAAGCCTATGAGTATCCGATTTCCGTGGGCCGTGACGGCTTCACCTGGACGGGCACCGAATCCATCAGCCGCGTCGCGGATTGGCCTGATTGGCATCCCCCGGTTGAAATGCGCCAGCGCGACCCGCGGCTTCCGGAAAAAATGTATGGCGGCATCAAGAACCCACTCGGTGTCAAAGCCCTGTTCCTCGGAAATACGCTCTATCGCATCCACGGCACGAATGATCCCAAGACCATCGGCTACGCGGCGTCCTCCGGCTGCTTCCGTATGATGAACGAACACGTCGTCCACCTCGCCGCACTGGTCAATGTCGGTACGACAGTCAAGGTGATGGACGAGATTCCCGAGTCACGGGAAGTGGCAAGTGGCCGGTGGCAGGCCAAGCCGTCGTCGCTTGGCGGCAACCGCTACCGCGATGCAGATGGCGACCCGTACTATGAAGACGAAAACGACATCTGGGTTGCGCGCTGAAACGCCGGCGCGTCCGGCCAGAAAACCCGCGCGCGCTTGCTGATGGCGACCGCATCGGCCGCCGTTGTCAGCAGTTCCAACGTGCCAGTATTGCCATCTACAAAGTGCGGATGCCGGTCCAGATAATCTTCGAGACTATCTGCGACGATTTCCGGTTGGGACAGTATGCGAGTCGCTGGCGGCAGATGCCGCCGGAACAGGTGCTCCACGAGCGGGAAGTGCGTGCAGCCGAGGATGGCGCGATGCGGCGCCAAACCCTCTGTCTGCGCCAGCACACCCGCGATCCCCTCAGCCACCAGCCGGTCGAGTTCACGTTCCGATGCTTCCGCTTCGATGGCGCCGGCAAGATCTGAGCAGATTTGCTGCACCACGGTCACCTTGGGCGTGCGCTTGCGGATCTCTTCTGGATAAACCCCA
Organism: uncultured Alphaproteobacteria bacterium; assembly: GCA_963708775.1. GTDB lineage: Bacteria > Pseudomonadota > Alphaproteobacteria > Rhizobiales > Hyphomicrobiaceae > JAGVSR01. Next base: position 458,890 of record CAVPTI010000010.1, read on the forward strand.
GCCTGCACAGTCCGAGTTGTACCGAATACGGCAATCGTATCGGTCAAGTTCTTTTGAGGGTATTGAGGTGTTGTCACCGACCATGGCGTCTGTGTCGCTGCCTCCACAGTCGGCGCCACGATGCCGAGCACGTTGTGTCCTTTTGCCCGCCAATCCGTCGTCGGCAGCCACGACTGTTGCAACTGGCGTGCGGCCACCGCGGTTGCCGTGTTGCAGCCCAGCACGACAAGCCGTGCCCCGTTTGCAAACAGCGCCACGACGGCTGCGCGCGTCAGATCGACGATCTCGGCAGAGGGCCGGTTGCCGTATGGCACATTGGCGTGGTCGCCAAGATAGGTGAAAGAGGCCGAAGGGAACCGCTCCACGAGCGCCTTCAGCACGGTCAATCCGCCAAGTCCGGAATCGAATACGCCAATCATGCGCGCGATGAATGCGCTTTTCTCCATGGCACCGTCAAGGCGGCCAGGAGCAAACCGCAATTATTCCGCCGCCTCTCCGGGCGGGCGACCCTTGGCAGCGGCCGAAACTTCCTGCTCGTGGGCCTTCAGCTGCTCGAGCGTCGGCATCGACACGGTATTGTAGCCGCAGTCCACAAAATGAACCTCGCCCGTCACCGCGCCCGACATCGGTGAAAGCAGATAGAGCGCCGATCCGCCGACCTCATCGAGGGAGGGCGTCTTCCGAAGCGGCGAATTCTCTTTCTGATAGTTGAAAATCACGCGCGCATCGCCCACGCCCGCACCCGAAAGGGTGCGCATCGGCCCGGCCGAGATCGCGTTCACCCGGATGCCTTGCGGCCCCAAGTCCGCCGCAAGGTAGCGCACCGACGCTTCCAGCGCCGCCTTGGCGACGCCCATCACGTTATATGACGGTACCCAACGCGTCGCGCCGCCATAAGAGAGCGTGATCATGGAGCCGCCGTTCGGCATCAGGTCGGCCGCCCGCTTCGCCACTTCCGTGAACGAGAAGCACGAGATGACCATCGTGTTGGTGAAGTTCTCGCGCGTCGTGTCAGCATAGCGGCCCGACAGTTCGCGCGGATCAGAGAACGCAAGGGCATGCACGACAAAGTCGAGCCCGCCCCATTCGGTCTGGATGCGGCTGAAAACACGGTCGACACTATCCAGGTCGAGCACGTTGCACTCTTCGATGATCTTCGATCCGAGGCTTTCCGCCAGCGGCGCCGCGCGGCGGCCGAAAGCCCCACCCTGATAGGTAAAGGCAAGCTCAGCGCCCTGCCCCGCCAGAATGCGAGAAATGCCCCACGCGATGGAGCGGTCGTTGGCGACGCCCATGATAAGGCCGCGCTTCCCCGCCATCAGGGGCTGTGGCTTGGAAAGATCGATGTCTGACATGGGGGGCCTCGTTTTGGCGCCAAGCGCGCGACCGCGGATTTCGAACCAGCCGGCGCCTTGCTTATAGAGTTTCATTTCTGACGACCCTCGAGGCGGACTTTCGAAGTGAAAATCCCCGCCCCCGGTTGAGCCGGTCAGACAGTCGCGTAGTTAACCATCATGTCGGCGGAACAGGAGAGTTGCATTTGTTCCGCCAAACCCGAAGCTGTTCGACATCACACAGTTAAGCGCAATGTTGTCGATGCGTTTGCGCGCGATCGGCACATCCGCGAATGCCGGATCAATCTCTTCGATGTTCGCGCTCTCACAGACAAATCCGTTGTTCATCATGAGCAGCGAGAAGATCGCTTCCTGCACGCCGATGGCGCCGAGCGAATGGCCCGTCAGCGCCTTCGTCGCGGAAATGTGCGGAATCTTGAGACCCGAAAACTTCGCGGATCGCCGCGATCTCGCGCTCGTCGCCCACGGGCGTGCCCGTGCCGTGCGGGTTGATATAGTCGATCGCCGGAACACCATGGCCATCGAGGCCTTTCATCGCGAGCTTCATGCACCGCACTGCGCCTTCACCCGATGGCGCCACCATGTCGAAGCCATCCGACGTTGCACCATAACCGGCAACCTCGCCGTAAATCTTGGCGCCGCGCGCCTTGGCGTGCTCCAGTTCCTCAAGAACCACGACACCCGCCCCGCCCGCGATCACGAAGCCATCACGGTTCTTGTCGTAGGCGCGCGAAGCTTTCTCAGGCGTGTCGTTGAAACGGGTCGACATCGCGCCCATCGCATCGAACAGGTTCGACAGCGTCCAATCGAGTTCCTCGCAGCCGCCTGCGAAAATGATGTCCTGCTTGCCCCATTGAATGAGTTCGGCGGCATTGCCGATGCAGTGCGCGCTCGTGGCACAAGCCGATGAAATCGAATAGTTGACGCCCTTGATCTGGAACGATGTGGCCAGTGCCGCGGAGGGACCCGAGCACATGGCCTTGGGAACCTCAAAAGGCCCGATTTTCTTCGGTCCGCCAGACTTGATGGTCGTTTCGGCCGCCTCAACGATCGCCCGCGTCGACGGCCCGCCCGAGCCGACGATGATCCCTGTACGTTCGTTGACGACGTCGCCGGGTTCCAGTCCGAAGTCGCGGATCGCCTGATCCATCGCGATGTAGTTCCAGGCGACGCCGGGGTTCATGAATCGCTTAGGCTTGCGCGGCACAAGGCCATCCCATTCGAGCTTCGGCTCGCCGTGGACTTGGCACTTGAAGCCGAGTTCCGCATACTTCTCGGCGCGCGAAATGCCGGACTTTGCCTCGCGCAAGTTTGCCACGACCTCCTGGGTGTTGTTCCCGATCGAGGAGACGATGCCCATTCCGGTGACGACCACGCGCCGCATGCGCTCAAAGCCCTTCAATAGTTGCTAGTCTGCCTGCGCTTGTGGCGCAGGTTGAGCCTGCTGGCAACCCGCTAGCTTTCGCCGCCGGCCTTGAGGAGAACGCGAAGATCCTTGGCCTGGTAGATGACCTCGCCATCAGCGACGAGTTCACCGTCGGCTTCAGCAAGCTTCAGCTTTCGCGTATTGAGGACCCGCTTGATGTTCACGACGTAGGTCACGACTTGCGTCTTGGGTGTGATTTCTTTTTTGAAGTTGACCTGGCCAACTCCTGCAGCGCGACCCTGTCCGGTCAGCCCAAGCCAGCCGAGATAGAACCCTGTCAGCTGCCACAGGGCATCGAGACCCAGGCACCCGGGCATGACGGGATCGCCCTTGAAGTGGCAGTCAAAAAACCAGTTCAACCGGTCATTGCCTGCCACCGCCAGTTCGGCGACGACCTGACCTTTCCCATGTGATCCGCTGATATCGCCAATGTGCGAAATGCGGTCGAACATCAGCATGGGTGGCAGCGGCAACTGCGCGTTGCCCGGGCCGAACAGTTCACCCCGGCCGCAAGCCAGCAAATCGTCGAAATCGTAGCTCGCCTGCCGCTCTGCCATGTCGTGTCTGCCCCCTCACGTCCACGAGACCCTAGACGGACGTCCTGCCCGCGGGTTCTTCTTTCGGCTAATCCTCAGTCGTTCAAACGGGAAACGGGCCTTAGGTCAAGCTCAGCGGGTCGGCCGGACCCGATGCCGCGTCCAGTTGCAGGCCGAGTGCGACATCCCTATACTCACCAACAGGCATGGGTACGGTAGGCTGGGCGCGCCGGAATGGCGTGGGTTCCAAGTTCCGCCGCATCGCCGTGTATTGGTGCCAAAGTTCGAACCGAGTGACAGCAGGCTGTGGAAAACGAAGCCGAAATTATCGTCACCCCAATTGTCGAGCGCCTCCGGTCCGCCGGCCTGCGTCCGACCCGGCAGCGCGTGCTCCTGGCGGAACTGCTCTTTTCGAAGGGTGACCGCCACGTCTCGGCCGAAATGCTGCACGGCGAGGTCATCGGCGTTGGTGAGCAAGTGTCCTTGGCGACAGTATATAACACCTTGCACCAGTTTACGGATGCCGGCCTCCTGCGCGAACTCGCCATCGACGGTTCAAAGGCCTTTTTCGATACGAACGTCTCTAATCACAATCACTTCTTCGTCGAGGACCGCGGCGAATTGATCGACATTCACGGCGAACACATCCGCGTGGATGGACTGCCGGAGCCGCCGCCCGGCATGCGCATTTCGCACATCGATGTCGTGGTCCGCTTAGTGCCCGACAAGAAGAAGTAGACCCTCGACTACTGGGCCGCGGCGACCATAGTCGGCGCTACTCCGCGCCTACTTGATAATTTCCCCGGGGTAGATGCCCCACAGCTTGCTCTGTTCGATATAGCCCCGGAACGTCTCGACCGTGACGTAGCACCAGCGGCCATCGCAGCTCTGTAGATTGGCAATTACACCGGCTTCCACCAGCGCCGTGGCCGTCGCTCGCTCGCTGTCATCGGCTTTCAGTTCGAGCTTCGGCGGCGGGGTCCCGGCCTTGATATCCCAAGGTAGCACCTGCGCGGTGCGCCGGCCCGAAAGCAGCGCCTGGTTGACCCAGCCCGTAACACCGTCCGCATCCCGCACCTGACGCCAACTTTCGAACTCTTGCAGTACCTCGACCGGCAGACCCGCACGGCGGAACACCCACTGTGTGGGGTAGTCCTTGCCGGGACCGGCCCGCAAATTGACTTCGTCGGACTTGAGGCTGACGAAGCGCGGTATTGGCAGTCCACTCACCGAGCCTGCGCCGGCACTCGGACCATCCGTCGCTTGCGCAAGTGCTGTACCTGCGAGCCCGGCAAGCGTGATGACGGACGCAACAGCCGCAGTGCAACACAGCCGTTGCAACGGCCTGAAATACCGTGATCCCCGCCCCACGATTCTGCCTCCCATGCTGCGCTGCCGTTGACCACACCGCTGTGGCAGACGCAAGGCGGTCAATTCCTTGCCTCGGGCCCAACCCGGCCCCAAGTTCATGACGGCCGCAGCAATTCGCCAAGCGAGCCACTTTGTTTTCCCTTCATCCTTCTGTTAGACACGGGATCGACGAGGGACCAGCGCTCTGACAGCGGCCGGCCGGCGCAATGCATGTGCCGGAGCAACCGCGGCGGCGGAACCTCGGACCCGCCCTGGCCACGGATCATTTCATGCCCGCAAGCACCAAGAAGCCGATCGTCATCGTTACGCGCAAGCTGCCCGACATCGTGGAGACGCGCATGCGGGAACTGTTCGACGCGCGCCTCAATGTCGATGACCGGCCGATGTCGCACGCTGATCTCGTCGATGCCGCCAAGATCGCTGACGTTATCGTTCCCACCGTGACGGATCGCATCGATCGCAGCGTCATCTCTCAGGCGGGCCCGCAGTTGCGGCTCATCGCCAACTTCGGCACGGGCGTCGACAACATCGATCTCGACACCGCCCGCAACCGCGCCATCACCGTGACCAACACGCCCGGTGTCCTGACGGAAGATACCGCCGATATGACCATGGCGCTGATCCTTGCCGTGCCGCGTCGGGTGTCGGAAGGCGCCGCCTATCTGAAGGATGCCAAATCAAGCTGGCCCGGTTGGTCTCCGACCTGGATGCTCGGCCACCGCATATTCGGCAAGCGCCTCGGGATCATCGGCATGGGCCGCATCGGCACGGCGGTCGCGCAGCGCGCCAAGGCGTTCGGCCTTCAAATCCATTACCACAACCGCAAGCGCGTCTCGCCGGCCCTCGAGCAGGAGTTGGAGGCGACGTATTGGGAAAGCCTCGACCAGATGCTGATCCGCATGGACATCGTCTCGGTCAACTGCCCGCATACGCCCGCAACCTATCATTTGCTTTCGGCGCGGCGCCTGAAGCTCTTGAAGCCGACATCCTACATCGTCAACACAGCGCGCGGCGAAGTAATCGACGAAAACGAACTTGCGCGCATGATTGAAGCCGGCTCGATCGCCGGTGCCGGCCTCGACGTGTTCGAGCATGAACCCTCGATCAACCCGAAGCTGCTGGCATCAGACCGCGTCGTCGCTCTGCCCCACATGAGTTCGGCCACAATCGAAGGCCGCATCGAGATGGGCGAAAAGGTCATCATCAACGTGAAAGCCTTCCTCGATGGCCACGCACCGCCTGATAAGGTGCATCCTGCGATGTTCTAGCAAAGAGAAAGGCCGGTCTTGCGACCGGCCTTTCTTCCTTTCCCGGCCTTCGATTGCTTTCAGACGCCCGCTGAAAACGTCGAATTGCCCTTGCCGAGATAGGCGTCGAAGCACGATGCGATAGCCCGCACGAACGGCTGCCCGAGTACCGTCACGCGGAAGCCGTCGGACGTGCGCTCCACGAGCCCCTCTTCGTCCGCCGCCACCAGTTCCTCGGCTTTGTCGATCACCGGCTTTGCGAGGTCGCCGAAAACCGATTGCAGTGACGACTTCGAAAACTCGAATTCGCACATGAGCCGCTCAATCACGCTGGCCCGCATTTTGTCGTCGTCCGACAGGAGAATGCCCCGCACCGTGGCCAGTCCGGTGTCGCTGACACGGCGCTCGTAATCTGCACGGGGCACGGCGTTCTGATAGTACCCCGTGGGCAACTGCGAAATCGACGACGCTCCGACGCCAATCAGCGCATCGGCCTTGTCTGTCGTGTAACCTTGGAAGTTCCTCTTGATTTCGCCCGAGGCCAAAGCGTCGTCGGGTTTGGCAAAGTGATCGAGCCCGACTGTCACATAACCGGCTTCGATCAAAAGGTGTTCGGCGCGCCGCGATTGCCGGTACCGCTCCATCGTGCCGGGAAGTGTCGTCTCATCGATCATGCTTTGGTGCTTGGCGCGCGACGGCAGATGCGCGTACCCAAACAGCGCGATACGGTCGGGCGCGAGACGGATCACCTCTTCGATCGTGTTCGCGACGCTCTCTTCCGTCTGATGCGGAAGTCCATAAACCAGATCGATGTTGACGCCTTTGACGCCCGCCTCGCGCATGCCGTTCACGGCCCGCTCGGTCATCTCGACAGACTGCACGCGATTGATGGCGCTCTGAACCTGCGGATTGAAATCCTGCACGCCGACGGAAGCCCGATTGACCCCGGCCTCTGCAAAAGCCTTGATCTGATCTTGATCGAGCCAGCGCGGATCGATCTCCACCGCAAACTCAGTGTCAGCTCCAATGGCGAAGGACTTGTGCAGTGTCTCCGCCAGCCGCCGGATCTGATCCGCCGAAAGACTGTTGGGCGAGCCACCGCCCCAGTGGATGTGCCCCATCGGCCGGGCGCCCGGCACCACGGCAGCCACCATCAGGATCTCAGTCAAGAGATGCTGGAGATATGTTTCTATAGTGTCCGTGTTGCGTGTCGCCTTGGTATTGCACCCGCAGTACCAGCAAAGCTGCGCGCAGAACGGGATGTGCACATAAAGCGAAAGGGCTTGCGACGGCGAAAGGCTGCGTAAGCCCTCACCGAAGTCCATTGGACCGACCTTAGCGGAGAAGTGCGGCGCCGTAGGATAGCTCGTGTAGCGGGGGACAGGCGCCGACATCCGCCGGACGAGTTCGGGGGTCATGAGATTTTACTCAGCTTTTCATGTTGAAGGGCACGATGTTGTCCGGAGCTTTGGAACTCGGGCATTGCTCGCAGACCGAACGCGCCGATCGCGCATTGCGTATTGCGAGAATTGATTGGTGGGAGCAGCGCGGATGATCGCTGGCCATGATCCACGCCTGCAGCGCCGACTGATCCTCAGCCGTTAGAACATGCGCGGCAACCGGCAGGACCACTCGATCTTCCCACGCAATATGTCGGCGTTGACTGTCAAAATAGCCTCGCATCATGTATCCAAGCATATCGGGATTGATGACGGCTCCGGCCTCCGCAGCGGTCTTCAACGCGTCGCTGAGTTCAACCAGAATCGCACCATCACGCTCATGCTCTTCCTCAAGGCAGGCCAGTGCGGCGCGCAACGGGTCGTCATCGGCAACTCGTTCCCGCAACATCGGAAACAGGGCCTCCTCCTCTAGTCGCATATGGCGCGGAACACTGCCGTCGAGTATCGACACCGCGATCAAAGCCATGGCCTTATCAAAACTGTGCGGCAAACCGTCCGCCAGTGCTTCGAGGAGGTCACAAAGCTCGCGCTGCAAGGCATGTTCTTCGGCGATCAACCTGATCGGATCGGGCGTCCGACAGGCACGAACAGCAGCAAATCTGAGGTCTGGATTGGGCGGGCGATCGTTCGATCTAGACATTCGTTGAACCCCGCATGGAATTGGCTGGCATTAACCGGCTGTCCGATGCGACGATCACAACCGTTGTTGAGCAGTGCGTCATTGATCCAGGTCAACGCCGAAACACCGCACATGCGGGAATAAACTGCAGCCAGTCGTAAGCTCCGAAGAAGTGGGCTACCCGGCTCGAGCAAAGTAAGGAGGGGAAACCGTGTCAGCTATAGCGGCCGAAAAGCCGGCTCTCAGTAACGCGCTCGCCATGGGAAGCGCGGTCGTATTCGCAGCCCTGGGCGCGTTTTTGGCCCTGAAGGGCGTCGATCCCGTGATGAATCTGCACGGTGCCTTGCTCGCCGCAGCGAGCCTCCTGGCTCTCGCCTATATCTTCACCCATTCCGCCGACGACAGGTCCGGCTACCTTGATGGCCCGATCCGCGTAGCCACACTGGCCGCCGTCTTCTGGGGCGTGATCGGCTTCGCAGCCGGCGACTTCATCGCGTGGCAGCTTGCTTTCCCGGCGCTTAACTTCGACCTGCCCTGGACCACCTTCGGGCGCCTGAGACCGCTGCATACCTCAGCGGTCATCTTTGCGTTCGGCGGTAACGTCCTCCTGGCCACATCATTTTATGTTGTGCAGCGCACATCCCGCGCCCGCATGCCAGGCCGCTGGGCTCCCTGGTTCGTGATTTGGGGCTATCAGCTGTTCATCGTGCTCGCAGCGACCAGTTACGTTCTTGGCGCGACGCAGGGCAAGGAGTACGCCGAGCCCGAGTGGCACGTCGACCTCTGGCTCACGATCGTGTGGGTCACCTATCTGCTGGTCTTCCTCGGTACGCTCTGGAAGCGCGAGGAACCGCACATCTACGTAGCCAACTGGTTCTATCTCGCCTTCATCGTCACCGTTGCGATGCTCCACATAGTCAACAACCTGACCGTCCCCGTGTCCTTCCTCGGCACGCAAAGCTATCCAGTGATGGCGGGCGTCCAGGCCGCGATGACACAGTGGTGGTACGGGCACAATGCCGTCGGCTTCTTCCTCACGGCGGGCTTTCTCGGCATCATGTACTACTTCGTCCCGAAGCGCGTGGAGCGTCCGGTCTACTCCTACCGGCTCTCCATCGTGCACTTCTGGTCGCTGATCTTCCTCTACATCTGGGCCGGTCCGCACCATCTGCACTACACCGCTCTACCTGAGTGGGCGCAGACGCTGGGCATGACCTTTTCGATTATGCTTTGGATGCCCTCGTGGGGTGGCATGATCAATGGCCTCATGACGCTTTCCGGCGCCTGGGACCGCCTCCGTACTGACCCCGTCGTGCGCCTTCTCGTTGTTTCGATCGCCTTCTACGGCATGTCGACCTTCGAGGGCCCCCTGATGTCGATCAAGGCGGTCAACTCGCTCTCTCACTACACCGACTGGACCATCGGTCACGTGCACTCCGGCGCTCTGGGATGGGTCGGCATGGTGTCCTTCGGCGCCATCTATTGCTTGGTTCCCTGGCTCTGGAAGCGTGAAGGCCTCTACTCGATCAAGCTCGTGGAATGGCACTTCTGGCTCTCCACGATCGGCATCGTTCTCTACATCACCTCGATGTGGGTCGCCGGTATCACCCAGGGCCTGATGTGGCGTGCCTATGACAACCTCGGCTTCCTCAAGTACTCGTTCATCGAAACCGTGGAAGCGCTGCACTGGCCCTACATCATCCGAGCGGTCGGCGGACTCCTGTTCGTCATCGGCGGGTTTGTGATGGCCTACAACGTCTGGCGCACGGTGCGCGGCGATGTCCCGGTCGATCTCAAGGATCAGCCGCGCGTCGCAGCAGCCCCCGAGCTCCGTCACGGCCTCGCTGCAGTACCGGCCGAGTAAGAAGGATACCGACCCATGAACCATGGTGTTTTCGAAAAGAACTCGCTCATCCTTCTGATCGGCATTCTGATCGTCGTTTCGATCGGCGGCATTGTGCAGATCGCACCTCTCTTCATGCTCTCTTCGACCATCGAAAAGGTTGAGGGCATGCGGCCCTACTCTCCGCTGGAGCAGGCGGGCCGGGATATCTACGTCCGCGAGGGATGCTACAACTGCCACAGCCAGATGATCCGCTCGCTCCGCGACGAGGTGGAGCGCTACGGTCACTACTCGCTGGCGGCCGAGAGCATGTACGACCATCCGTTCCAGTGGTCGTCGAAGCGTACGGGCCCCGATCTCGCCCGCATCGGCGGCAAATACTCGGATGCCTGGCACACCGACCACATGCGTTACCCGAAGTCGGTGGTTCCAGCGTCCATCATGCCGGCCTATCCGCACCTCGAAGCGACACCGCTCGACTACGCGAACATCCAAGACAAGCTGAAAACGCTTCAGCTGGTCGGCGTCCCCTACACGGATGAGATGATCGCCAAGGCTGCTGCCGATGTCGAAGCGCAGATCGCGCCCGACACTGACGCCGCCAAGGAACTGGTCGCGCGGTATCCGAAGGCTCAGGTGCGCAAGTTCGACGGTCAGTCGCCCGGCGAAGGCGTCAAGCCGACCGAGCTGGATGCGCTCGTTGCCTATCTCCAGATGCTCGGCACGCTCGTCGACTTCACGAAGTTTGACGCCAGCGGTCCGAACCTGCGCTGAGGAGGTAAGCAATCATGACGTATCAGGATGCACAGGTCTGGTCGCAGCTGGCCGCACTGGTGATCTTTTTGAGCCTTGCCGTCGGCATCGCCATCTACACCTTCCGGCCCGCGAACAAGGCCAAGTTCGAGCGGGCGGCGCAATTGCCGCTCCTGTCCGACAACGATGAAACGGTGAATTGACCATGGCTGGGCACAAGCATATCGACGAGGTCACGGGCGTTGAAACGACCGGACACGTCTGGGACAACGATCTTTGCGAATTGAACAAGCCACTGCCGCGGTGGTGGTTGTACGTCTTCTATGCGTGCTGCATATGGGCGTTCGGCTACTGGATGGTCTATCCGGCATGGCCGACACTCAACGGCTACACGCAAGGTTATCTGGGCTATAGCCAGCGTGCCCAGGTCATGTCCGATGTGAAGGAAGCCAAGGCCGCGCAGGAAACGTATCGCCAAGGCATCGCCAACGCCGCGATCACCGACGTTAAGGGCAAAGAAGACCTGTTCCAGTTCGCACTTGCCGGCGGCGCGGCAGCTTTCGGTGACAATTGCTCGGGTTGCCACGGCCGCGGCGCACAGGGTGCGGTGGGCTATCCCAACCTGAACGACGACGACTGGATCTGGGGCGGCTCGCTCGAACAGATCGAGAAGTCCATCGCGTACGGCATCCGCAACGGCCATGAGCAGGCCCACGCGACACCGATGCCGCGCTTTGGCCTCGATGGCATCCTTGAACCGGCCGCGATCTCTGACGTCGCCAACTATGTCCGTTCGATTTCCGGGACGGAACAGGTCGACACTGCCGCCGCCGAACGCGGCAAGGCAACGTTCGCAGAGCAGTGCGCGGCGTGCCATGGCGAGGACGCCAAGGGCAACCAGGAGATGGGTGCGCCCAACCTGTCCGACGCGATCTGGCTCTACGGCAACTCGCAGGACGCCGTCACGCAGAGCATCGTCACCGGCCGTGGTGGCGCCATGCCCGCGTGGTCCACGCGTCTGGATCCGGTGACGGTCAAGATGCTCGCGCTTTACGTACACTCTCTAGGTGGTGGCAAATAGTCACGATCCAAGGCGTGCCTGACGCATTGCGGAGACGAGGAAGGCTCCGAATATGAACAGTATGGATCCCTCCACGAAGTTCACTCCAGATGACTTCCTCGTCGAGGCCGCGCCCGGTGTGGTGCGGCACGACGTGGACGCGGTGCGCCAGCCGAAGGCGAAGAAAGCCGCGGGGGCCGATGCTCAGGCCGGAAGCTGGGCCGCCAAGCCGAACATCTATCCGAAACTGGCGCGCGGGACGTTCCGCAACGCCAAGTGGATCGTGATGCTCGTGACGCTTGGCATCTATTACGTGCTGCCCTGGATCCGCTTTGATCGCGGCGGCGGTCTGCCGGATCAATTCTTCCTGATCGATTTCGCCAATCAGCGTCTGCTGCTCGGGCCCCTCGAAATCTGGGCGCAGGAATTCTACTACGTCACCGGGCTGCTGATCATCTCTGCGCTCGGCCTCTTTCTTGTCACCTCCGTGGCCGGCCGAGTTTGGTGCGGCTATGCCTGTCCGCAAACCGTGTGGACCGATCTCATGATCGCAGTCGAGCGCTTCTGGCAAGGTGACCGCAACGCCCATATGCGGCTAGACCAATCGCCGTGGACGTTCGAAAAAATTTGGAAGAAGACCGCCACCCATATCACCTGGCTTTTGATCGGTCTGCTGACCGGCGGCGCGCTCGTCTTCTATTTCCGCGACGCCCCCACGCTCGCACAAGAACTGCTGACCGGCACCGCGCCGACAGTCGCTTATGTATTCGTCGGCATCTTCGCGCTCTCGACTTACTTGCTCGGCGGCATCGCCCGCGAGCAAGTCTGCATTTACATGTGCCCATGGCCCCGAATTCAAGGCGCCATGCTCGATCATGATAGTCTCTGGATTGCCTACCGCGATGTCCGCGGCGAACCGCGCGCCCCGCATAAAAAGGGCCAGGCCTGGGATGGCCGCGGTGATTGCGTTGACTGCAAAGCCTGCGTCGCCGTTTGCCCGATGGGGATCGATATCCGCAACGGACCACAACTCGAATGCATCCAGTGCGGACTCTGCATCGATGCCTGCGATGACATCATGGATAAGGTCGGCCGTCCGCGCGGCCTGATCGCCTACACCACCGAACGTAATCAGGCGACAGCGACCACAGGACCGCGCGACGGCTTGCGCCTCATTCGGCCGCGCACCATCCTCTACTCTGTCGCAATCGCGATTGCCGCCGGTCTAATGGTCTGGGCAATGCTGAGTCGCTCCAGCATCGATGTCAGCGTCCTGCCAGATCGCAATCCGCTGTTCGTGAAGCTTTCCGACGGCGGAATTCGCAACGGCTACACGGTGAAGCTCGTCAACAAGCATCAGGTCCCGCGCCGCTTCAAGATCGAGCTGACCGGCATCGACGGTCTGACGACAACCATTGTGGGTCACGACGACGCCACCGCTCCGATTGAAGTCGCCCCCTCGAACGTCAAGGCCCTGAAGGTGTTCGCCGCCCTGCCGCGCGAGAAGGCCAGAGCCCTGGCCTCAGATTCCGCGCCCGTGACCCTCACAGTGACCGAAGTCGACGGCAATGCATCTTCAAGCCGTGATACAAGCTTCCGGAGCCCCGGCCCATGACCGCAAACGCCACCACCGCCAGTGCCGGCCCGCTCAGTCTCACGCAATCTACAACCGGCGGACCCACCCTGAAAAAGCGCATGCCCAAGGAAATCACCGGCCGTCATGTCCTATTTACGATGCTCGGCTTCTTCGCCGTCATCATCGCCACCGACTCATGGCTGGTCTACAAAGCTGTCTCCACGTTCGGCGGCATTGAAACGCAGGATGCGTACCGCAAGGGCCTAGCCTACAACGATCGCATTGCCGAGGAACGTGCTCAAGCGGCGCTTGGCTGGACGAAGGATGCGCGGCTGGAGAACAACGACCTGCGCGTCAGCATCCGCGACAAAGATCAGAAAGGTGTCCGCAACCTGCAGATCACCGCGCTGCTCGGACGCCCTGCCACCAATTCCAATGATCGCATCCTCAAGCTCACCGAAATAGCGGCGGGCGAATACATGGCCACCGTCGGCACTCTGGAAGCCGGCAACTGGGTCGCCACCATGGAAGCCCGCGAAGCGCTGAGTGGCAGTGATCGCGTCGTTTACCAGTCGAAGGTACGTCTATGGAAGGCGCCGTAACGACGGCCGCAATCGACAACGTGGCCGCGGATGGGGCGGCTGTCGTTCCTGCGCGCGAAACGCAAGTTTTCACCGCACCCGAGATCATGTGCGGCGGCTGTCTGAAAACCATTGAGTCCACGCTTGCCGACACACCGGGCGTATTCAACGCTCGCGCCAATCTTAGCGCGCGTCGCGTCACTGTTACGTTCGATCCCGCCGTCACATCGCCTGAAATCGTCATCGCGGCCATAAAGGGCGCCGGCTTCTCGGCTGCGCCGCTCATCGAAGGCCGCGACGAGGTCCACGCCGCCCGCGTCAGCGAACTGATGCCGCGCGTCGGCGTCGCCGGCTTTGCCGCCGCCAACATCATGCTGCTTTCGGTCTCCGTCTGGTCCGGCCACGCGTCGGACATGGACGACAGCATGAAGACGCTATTCCACTGGATTTCGGCACTCATCGCTCTCCCCGCGATCGCCTACGCCGGGCAGCCGTTCTTCAAGTCAGCCTATGCGGCCCTCAGCGCCCGCCGCCTCAACATGGACGTGCCGATTTCGCTCGGCATCACGCTCGCCACCGCGATGAGCTTCGTCCAGACCATGCGCGGCACCGATCAGGTCTATTTCGACGCGGCCGCGATGCTTGTCTTCTTCCTGCTCATCGGCCGCCTCCTGGATGAAAGCATGCGCGCCCGCACGCGCAGCGCCGCCGAGAACTTGATGAGCCTTAAGGCGCTCACAGCCACGATCCTCGATAAAGACGGCTCGGTCCGCCAGATCCCCTCGCGCAATCTCGAGCCCGGCATGACGATGATCATTGCTGCCGGCGAACGCATTGCCGCCGATGGCATTGTCGTCGATGGCACGAGTGAGATCGACGAAAGCCTCATCACTGGCGAAACCCTGCCGAAGGCGGTCAGCCGCGGCACGCGCGTCCACGCCGGCACCCTCAATGCCGCCAGCCCCTTGCGCGTTGAAACCACCGCCACCGAAGACAACACCCTTCTGGCGGAACTCTCTCGTCTTATGCTCGCCGGCGAACAGACGCGCGGCCGCTACGTCCGGCTTGCTGATCGAGCAGCCCGCCTCTACGCCCCCGCCGTCCATCTGCTCGGCCTCTCGACGCTGATAGGCTGGCTCGTCACGGGCCACGGTTGGGAGGTGGCGCTCACAAACGCCATCGCGGTCCTCATCATCACCTGCCCCTGCGCTTTGGCGCTGGCCGTCCCCGCCGTCCAGGTCGCCGCCATCAGCCGCCTCTTCGGCCAGGGCGTTCTCGTGAAAGCCGCCGACGGGTTGGAGCGTCTCTCGGAAGTCGATACCATCGTCTTCGACAAAACAGGCACGCTCAGCCTCGGCGAACCTTCGCTTGCTCTCGACCAGCCGATCGACGCCGATGTTCTCGCTCGCGCCGCCGGCCTCGCGGTTATGAGCCGGCATCCCTACGCTCAGGCCATGGTGCGCGCCGCTCGCGCCCGTGGCATCGCTTTTGAGCCCCAGTTGGGCGTCACGGAAATCCCAGGCTCCGGCCTCTCGCTGGCCACGCCCGAAGGCGAAGAGCGACTGGGCTCGGCCCTCTTCACGGGAGTCACAGTCACCGACCCGCGCCAAGCTGCATCGCTGTGGTATGCGCGCCCGGGCCGCGCTGCCATTGGCTTCCGCTTCGAAGATCGTCTGCGCAGTGATGCGCCCGAAACCATCGCAGCCCTGCAAGCCGCCGGCTACAACATTGAAATTCTATCCGGCGATCGCCCCGACGCCGTCGCCGATGCCGCCACCGCGCTTGGCGTCGCTCTCTTCAAGGGCGGGGTTCGCCCTGATGAGAAACTCGCGCGTCTCGCAGCCCTGAAGCAGCAAGGTCGCTCTCGCACTGATGGTCGGCGACGGCCTGAATGACGCCCCCGCGCTCGCCGCTGGCCACGCCTCGATGTCACCGTCCGCCGCCGCCGACATCTCTCAAAACGCAGCCGATGCGGTGTTCCAGGGCGAAAAGCTCGGGGCCGTGGTCGAAACCCTGAAGGTCGCCCGCCGCGCGCATCGGATGGCGCTGGAAAACTTCGGCATCGCCATCCTCTACAACATTGCCTTCGTCCCCATGGCCGTTATGGGCTATGTTACGCCACTCCTCGCGGCGATCGCGATGTCCACCTCGTCGATCCTCGTGACCGGCAATGCACTGCGCCTGCGCTCGATGAAGCTGAAGCTCGACCGTGTCGCAGGCAAACAAGAGTAGGCTTCGATGACATCACTTGCCTGGCTCATTCCTGCCGCGTTGTTTCTTGGCCTCCTCGGTCTGGCAGCTTTTCTGTGGGCTCTGAAAAACGGTCAGTTCGAGGATCTCGAAGGTGCCGGCTGGCGCGCCATCGATGACGCCCCGCCTGGCCCGCAAGGCAAGTCCAAACCCGAGCCAGACTGAGTGTAATGGACGACTGAGTGTAATGGACGGCACCGAGATCACATTCCTGGGCGGCTTGGTGCTGGGTCTTGCAAGTACCCTGCACTGCAGCGCCATGTGCGGTGGGATCTCCTGCAGCGCCCTGCTCTCGCTCTCTCCGCAGTCTGGCTGGGATCGGGTCCGTTACGCCGTTCTTCTGAACCTCGGCCGCATCTTGGCCTACGCCGCGCTTGGCATTGCCGCCGCGCTCATCGGTTCGGCCATCATCAAGCCCGAGACGACGATGAACTATCGCGTCTTGCAGTACATCGGCGCCGTGGTCCTCATGTGGACCGGACTATCGATGGCTGGAATGATGCCGCGCTTCGCTCTACTCGACGGCGCTATGACACGCCTCTCCGGTTCCGTCGCGACGATCACGCGGCCGCTACAAGGTACCGCCGCGGCTCCGCTTGCCTTGGGCGCCATCTGGGGTCTGAACCCCTGCCCGATGGTCTACGCTGCCCTCTTCACGGCGACGCTCACCGCTTCTCCCTGGGGCGGCTTCTCTGTCATGGCCGGCTTCGGCCTGGGAACACTTCCCGGCGTGCTCGTCGCGGGTCTCGGCCTTGCATCCCTGCGGGGTATCGAAAAGAGCCGCGCGATCCAGATTGCTGCCGGCCTGATCATCGCAATCGTCGGGTTCGCCTCACTCTATATTCCGGCCGCCCATATCGCCGCCTGGTGCCTGACCTGAATGTGATGGCCACGGAGGGGGTGGAACTTATCCGTCGGCCCGACCATATTGCGTCCATGGATGCTTCCCCGGCCTGCTGATCCCGTTCGACAACTCCTATGCCCGCCTGCCGGAGCGCTTCTACGCGCGCGTGCAACCGACCGCCGTTGCAACCCCCAGCCTGATCCGCGTCAACGAAGCCTTGGCACTTGAACTTGGCATCGATCCGCAAGCGCTGGCCTCGCCGGAAGGCGTCGCCGTCCTCGCCGGCAACCGCATCGCCGACGGCAGCGACCCCATCGCCATGGCCTACGCCGGACACCAGTTCGGGAACTTCGTCCCGCAACTGGGCGACGGCCGCGCCATCCTCATCGGTGAAGTCGTGGACACGATCAGGCACACGCCGCGACATACACTTGAAGGGTGCGGGACGTACTCCGTTCTCGCGTATGGGCGACGGCCGCGCTGCGCTGGGCCCTGTTTTGCGCGAATACATTGTCAGCGAGGCCTTCGCCGCGCTCGGTATTCCGACGACGCGGGCGCTGGCCGCCGTCATCACAGGCGAGTGGGTCTATCGCGAAACGCCGCTCCCCGGTGCGATCCTCGCGCGTGTCGCATCCAGCCACATCCGCGTCGGCACGTTCCAGTTCTTCGCCGCCCGTAAGGACGCGGACGCCATCCGCACGCTGGCCGACTACACCATCGCCCGACACTATCCCGATCTCGCCGACAGCCCGGAAAAATACCGCGGGCTGCTGTCCGCGCTCGTGGCCCGGCAGGCAAACTTGATCGCCCAATGGATGCACGTCGGCTTCATCCACGGCGTCATGAACACCGACAACACCTCGGTCGCCGGCGAAACCATCGACTTCGGCCCCTGCGCCTTCATGGATACCTACCATCCCTCGACCGTCTTCTCGTCCATTGACCAGGGCGGCCGCTACGCCTTCGCCAATCAGCCGGCCATTGCCAACTGGAACCTCGTCCGCTTTGCCGAAACGCTGCTTCCCTTGCTCGGCGACACGCAAGAAGAAGCCGTCGCTGCCGCTCAAGAACGCATCGACGCCTTTGGCGCCCTGTTCCAAACGGCGATTGCCGACGGCTACGCGACGAAACTCGGTCTGACGAACCGGACGCCGGACGACATCGCTTTGATCCAGGATTTTCTAACCGTCATGGCCAATGGAGAGGCCGACTTCACGCTCACCTTCCGCGCCCTCTCGGACGCAGCCGACACCACGGACAAGGAACGCGAACTACGCGCGCTCTTCACCGAAACAGCTCCGCTCGACGATTGGCTCGCCCGCTGGCGGCAGCGACTGGAAAAGGAATCGCGCCCTCCATCGGCAAATCGCCACTGCGATGCGCGCGGTGAACCCAGTCATCATCCCGCGCAACCATCAGATCGAAGCGGCAATCAAAGCCGCCGTGTCGAGCAATGATCTCGGCCCATTCCACCGGCTTGTCGATGAACTCGCGCGGCCCTTCGACGACCGGTCTGGCATCGACGATCTGAAACTGCCGCCAAACCCGAAGAGGTTGTGCACGCGACCTTCTGCGGAACCTGATCCTCAGCCGCTCCTGGCAACCGCGCGGCGCCACTTGCGCGGAGCAACAAGGTAGCCAACGTGCCCACCACTGCGCCGGCGCACGTCTTCCAGAAAATCGAACACCTCTCGCGGATGCAGCGGCTTGCCCTCCGCTGCAATCCGCACCCGCTCCTGATGCTGGATCTCTTCCAGCAGCGGCTGCGCCGTCTTTTGCAGCATGACGATCGTCGCAATCGTCCGCCGGGGCATATGCGGTGGAATGCGCGCAAACTGATTGGCAACGAGGTCCTGCACACGCCGCGATAGCTTGGTCGAGAAGCGTCCGAGCCATGCGATCAGCCGAATGCTGAAGTCCTCATGGAAGCGATAGCCATGGACCTCCATCCACTCGAATAGCTTCGTCATGATCATGTCTTGATGCCGGACCTGCGCCGTAAACCGATAGTCCTGCCACTCGGCCACGACATCGAACGCTGGCTCGATTTCCAGATCACCGGGGGCGAACGACTCGTCAGCCGTCACGCCAATGCGCTTGTAGAACGCTTTGTTGGCTGCGCTGAACCGCGTGAGAAACGCCGGCAACCGCAGTTTGCCCTCGCTCGCGTCCTCATACGCAATCCTCACGAGCTTCGAACAGAACAGCCTGTTGGAGGGCCCCAGCCGCATGGAAAAATCATACAGGATCGGCGTGCCGCTTTCGAGCGACCGCTTCACATGATCATGGATGAGTTTTGCAGCCCGCGCCGCTAGTTCCGGATCGCGGTGGCGGAACAGCACGGCGCGCGCGATCCCATGCTCGAGCACGCTTTTGAGCGGCTTGATGACTGCGCCTTCTTCGATCAGCGCTTCGACGATCGAGCCGCGCCCCTGGTCATCCACATGCACGATCGCCGCGTGGCTGAATTGGCTGTCCACGTCACCGATCCGCGCAATCGCCGCGCTGTTGTTCTTCGTGCCGCGCATCAGGATGACATCGCCTGAGCGAAAGGCGAGCGACTGCCCGCTGTCGAAAGCCGGATGAACGAACGTGTTGTAGGATTGCTCGCTGAACGCGCGATGCGCCGGATCCCCGTCGGCGGCGATCAGATAATCCCAGTGCACCTCGCCCGCCATGTCGGACGCATATCGAAGGACCCGCAGCGTATCGCGCACCGCATGCTGTGCCTCGCGCGTCATCAGTCCGCGCGCATGCCAATCCGTAACCCGGTCGCGAATGATGCTGCGAATAAGAAACATCTCGCTCATGACCAGCGGCGCCACCGCTTTGATGTCCGCGCGTGAATATCGAGCCAGATCGCGCTCATGCACGTCGTTGTAAATGCGCGAGACATTTCGGACGATGTCGTCCGATGTCGAAACCGGCGCCTCGGCGAGACCACGCAGCTCGGCCAGGTCACGAACGATCTCGTCTTCCATCAAAGCTGGCGCCACGTTACTTCCCCTACCCGTCCCGGCCATCGCATCTCGCGCGCGCTTCAGCCGGGCACATGTAAGTGCCCGCGCCTCACTCTGAAGGCAAGCAGGTCCTCAGGCGGCGCACCAGTCGGCGAGCTTATCCAAGAAATTGGAGCATTTTTCGAGCTCGGACGCCGCGATCCACTCGTTCGCCGTGTGCGCCTGCGCAATATTACCCGGCCCGCAGACAACCGACGGCGCACCGGCATCCTGAAACAGTCCGGCCTCGGTCGCATAGGAAACAGCGAACGTCTCGTTCTGTCCCGCGAGCGCCAAGGCGAGCGCCACGGCTTCCGATCCCTCACGCGTGCCGAACGGTGGCACATAGTTCGTTCGCGTCATGGTGATGCCGGACTCGGGCGCCACGGCCCGCATCGCCGGCAGGCACTCCCGTTCGATGAAGGTGTTGACCCGCGTCTCTACGGCGGCGACATCGAGTCCCGGCATCGACCGGATCTCGAACCCGAAGCGGCACGACACGGGAACGATGTTTGATGCCGTGCCGCCCTGGATGGTCGTCACCTGCAATGTCGGATATGGCGGCTCGAACCTAGGATCGGGCGCACGCTTTGCAAAATCGGCTTCGATCCGGGCCAGCTCGCCGAGCACCATCCCAGCGTACGTGATTGCGTTGACGCCGAGATGCGCCATGCTTGAATGCGCCGCCCGCCCCAGGATATCGATTTGCCACCGCATCGGACCCTTGTGCGCATCGACGACGCGCATGTCTGTCGGCTCGCCCACGATGACGATGCGCGGCAACGGCAGCGTCGTCCCCATCTCGGCGATCATCGGCCGCACACCGATGCAGCCAACTTCCTCGTCGTAGGAAAAGGCGATGTGGATCGGCGTTCTCAAATTCGCAGATTTGAAGCGCGGCACGGCAGCGAGCACGCAGGCGAGAAACCCTTTCATGTCCGAGCTGCCGCGGCCGTAGTATCGCCCGTCTTTAAACGTCAGATCGAACGGGTCCGTCGCCCAATCTTGACCGTCCACGGGTACCACGTCGGTATGCCCGGAGAGCGCAATGCCCGGCACATCCTGCGGCCCGATGGTGGCGAATAGAGATACCTTCTGCCCGTCTTCAGTGGGGACAAGGTAAGACGCGACGCCATGTCCGCGCAGATAATCCTCGACATAGAGGATCAGCGGAACATTGGTCTTGTGGCTTGTCGTATCGAAGCTGATGAGGCGTTCGAGAATATCAGCCACGGTGGCGCCGGAGCGCTGCATATCAGTTCACGCTTTTCACGGTGAAGGGGCTGTCGAGCGAAAAGGCCGGAACCGCCACATCGAACAATTTCCCACCGTCGCCTGACATCTGGTAGCTGCCGACCATGATACCGGAGGGTGTCGGCAGCGGACATCCCGATGTGTAGGTGAAGGACTGGCCTGGCTCGATCACCGGCGTCTGGCCAACAACTCCCGGTCCTCGAACTTCTTCGGTCCGTCCCGTCCCATCGGTGATGCGCCAGAACCGCGTTTTAAGCTGCACGGGCACGGATCCGTCGTTCTGAATCTCGATCGTGTAGCTCCAGAAATAGTATTCTTCTTCAGGCGACGATTGCTCGGCCTGATATTCCGGCACGACCCGTACGCGCACGTCATGGGTCGTCTTCTCGTATTGATAGTCACGGCTCACGGAAAGCGGTCCTTCAAATTTGCCCACGCCGAGTTTATGCGCCCGCACGGTGCGGTCAACTCAGGCGGTGCGTGCCGCGGCAAGCCCACGCGCCACATCCGCGATGAGATCGTTGGCGTTTTCAAGCCCAACCGACAGTCGCAGCATCCCGTCGCCAATGCCCAGTTCAGCGCGCGCTGCTGGCCCGATCTTGTAATGGGTCGTCGTGGGCGGGTGCGTAATCAGGCTCTTCGAGTCACCGAGATTGTTGGAGATTTTGATGAGCCGCAGCGCGTTCTGGAACCGGAAGGCCGCCTCCTTGCCGCCTTCGAGCTCCAACGCGATCATCTGACCGCCGCCCGTCATCTGCTTGGCCACGATTGCCGCCTGCGGGTGATCCGCACGGCCGCAATAAATGACCCTGGCGACCCCCGGCTTGCCGGCGAGATAATCCGCCACTGTGGCCGCGTTCTCACACTGCGCCGCAATCCGAATGGGCATCGTCTCCAGGCTCTTCAGCATCACCCAGGCATTGAATGGGCTGAGCGACGGGCCCGTCTGCCGGAAGTAATCCTGCAGATGGTCCGTCAAGAACTTGTCCGAACACAAGACGGCACCGCCCAGGCACCGTCCCTGCCCGTCGATGTGCTTGGTCGCCGAATAGATAACGACATCCGCGCCATGCTGGAGCGGCCGCTGCAGCATCGGTGTCGCAAAGACGTTGTCGACCATGACGAGCGCGCCGATTTCCTTGGCGATCTTCGACACCGCCGCGATGTCGACGAGGTCGAGCGTAGGGTTGGCGGGCGTCTCGAAGAAGAACGCCTTGGTGTTCGGCCGCACTGCCATACGCCATTCATTGATGTCACGGCCGTCGATGAGTGTGGGCGTGATGCCGAACCGGGGGCACAGCGTCTCCACGATGTAGCGACATGAACCGAACATGGCCCGCGCGGCCACGACATGATCGCCCGCTCGCAGATACGACATCAGCGCGGCGTTGACGGCCGCCATCCCCGTTGCCATGACGCGACACGCTTCAGCGCCCTCGAAAATGCGGAGCCGTTCCTCGAGCATCGAAACGGTCGGGTTCGCGAACCGCGAATACTGAAAGCCCGGATCCTCGTTCTTGAACCGCGCCTCGGCCTGCTCCGCGCACGTGTAGACGAAGCCTTGGGTCAGGAAGATCGCTTCCGATGTCTCGCCGAATTGCGATCTCAGCGTGCCCCCGTGGACCAACTGCGTTTCCGGCGCCCACTCTGCCGCGATTTCGGCGTCCGTCTTGGATACGGTCATGTCCGTCTGCTCCCCGGCGGTCGCGTCGCCACGCCGCACAACAAAAAACCCGGTACCCCTGCGGCACGCCCCTTCACTAAGGAGCCGTGCGCCGGGAATTCCGGGTGCGCGCGGCCATTTAGCGAGTTGTTTTACGTGGCTGCAAGCCGGCCGGCCAAATCACCACGACGATCGGCCGGGGAATACCGCCCCCTCCCCTTGGCGTCAAGCACACCATGCTTTAGAGCCCAGGGAGGAGCAGTGGGGAGCCTCATGGCAAAGAAGACCGCAGTTCGGGCCAAGACATCGCGATCTCGCCCTCTGGGCGTCGCGGTATCGAACGGCATTCTGCCCGCCCAGGCCATCCGTGCTCTGATCTCGGGCGGCGCGCTGAAGCTCTCGGAGCCCTTGGCCGCCGGCCAGCTCCAGCCGGCCAGCGTCGATCTGCGTCTGGGCCGCGAAGCCTATCGTGTCCGCGCCAGCTTCTTGCCGGGCCCCGGATCGAAGGTGACCGAAAAGCTCGCCGACCTGAAGCTGCACACGATCGACCTGACCAAAGGCGCCGTTCTCGAAACCGGCTGCGTCTACATCGTGCCGCTGCTCGAAAGCCTCAGCCTCCCCGACACCATTTCGGCATCGGCCAACCCAAAAAGCTCCACGGGCCGCCTGGATGTCTTCACCCGCGTCATCGCCGATGGCGTGACCGCATTTGACCAGATCCCCACCGGGTACAAAGGCCCGCTCTACGCCGAGATCTGCCCGCAGACCTTTCCAATTCTCGCCCGCACCGGCTCGAAGCTAAGCCAGCTGCGCTTTCGCGTCGGCAACCCTCGGGAAGACGACAAGAGCCTCGCCCGCCTCCACAAGGAGCTGACGCTCGTCTCCGGTGGTGCCACCGATATCAGCGACGGCATCGCTCTCTCCGTTGATCTGGTCGGGGGTATCTCAGGCCTTGTCGGCTACCGCGCCAAGCGGCATACGGGCGTCGTAGATGTCGATGCCCCCAAGAGCTGCGCCATCTCCGACTTTTGGGAAGAGATCAATTCCCGCGGCGCCCGACGCCTGATCCTCGATCCGGACCAATTCTACATATTGGCCTCGAAGGAAGCCGTTCACATTCCGCCGACCCATGCGGCCGAGATGATGCCCTTCAACCCGCTGGTTGGCGAATTCCGCGTGCATTATGCGGGTTTCATGGATCCCGGTTTCGGCCACGAGCCTGCCGGCGGACACGGCTCCCGCGTCGTTTTGGAAGTCCGCTCGCACAAAGTTCCGTTCATTCTCGAAGACGGGCAGATCATTGGGCGCCTGATTTACGAGCGCATGGTCGAAGTGCCGGAAATGCTTTACGGACGCGATCTCGGCTCCAACTACCAGGCCCAGGGCCTCAAGCTCTCCAAACACTTCCGCTGACACACCAGCCGGTCCGCTGGTTTACCTCCGATTAACCAAAATCAGGCATGTTCGTGAGCGTCGCGTTCTGTTCGTGGAGTTTTTGCGTGCTCGATTATCCGGTTCTCCTGCTGTTCCCTGCAGCGTTGGCGTACGCCGCGGTGATGGACGTCTTCACGATGACCATCCCCAACCGGATCTCGCTGGCCATGCTTGCCATGTTCCCGGTTGCCGCCCTGCTGGCCGGCCTATCCATGCATGCTGCGTTGATGCATCTGGCCGCCTTCGCGGTCGTCCTCGCTTTCGGCATCGCGCTCTTCGCACTTAACCTGCTGGGTGGCGGCGATGCCAAGCTCCTCGCCGTCAGCGCCCTCTGGGTCGGATACGATCAACTCATCCCCTTCATCGCGTACGTCACCGTGGCAGGTGGCGCTCTCGCCGTCACGTTCCTGGCCGTCCGCAGCATACCCGCCGGCGCCTTCCAACTTCCCGAATGGGCCGCCCGCTTGCACAAGTCCGGCAACGGCATTCCGTACGGCTTGGCGATTTGTGCAGGCGGTCTTGTCGTCTATCCCAAGACCGCCCTATTCAAGCTGCTGATCGTTTGATCCGGCGCACCAACAAAAATCATCGTTTTCAAGGTGCCTTATTCTGCGGGGGTAGCGGGCGCGTCGATTTACGACGGCAATTAACCTCGCATTGACGAATGTCGCGCAAAACTAAGTCCGACGTCGGGAAGAGGGGGTCTTTCCGGCGCATAGGGACGCAGAGTCGCGCAATGAAACGAGCTCAGTTCATAGGCATTTCGATCGCGGGCGTCTCGGCGCTCCTGGCCTTCGTTCTGGTCAAAGGGGTGCTGAACAAGCCGACGGAAGAGAAGCGGGTCGAGGTCAAGATCAACTCGGTCCAAGTCCTGGTAGCCGGTGCCGATATCGGTCTCGGACAGGTGACGAACGAAGGCAGCTTCCGCTGGCAGGAATGGCCTGCCGATGCCGCCAAAGGCTTCATTACCGACAAATCCAATCGCGAAGCGATGCGCCAGCTCTCGGGCGCTATTGCGCGCGCACCGATACTTGCCGGCGAGCCCATCACCCCCGCCAAACTCGTGAAGGCAGGGCAGGGCGGCGTGTTGGCTGCCATCCTCCCCGCGGGCATGCGCGCCGTCTCTACGCGTATCAAGGAAGAAACAGCCGTCGGTCGCCTGATCCTTCCCAACGACCACGTTGACGTCATTCTGATTCGCCGCCTGCGCGGCAAGACCGGTGGCGACGACTTCGTCAGCGACACCCTGTTCACGAATGTCCGCGTCCTTGCCCTCGGTCAGCAGATCGAAACCAAAGAAGGCAAGAAGTCAGCCGAAGGCGCGGCGAATACAGCCACTCTCGAACTCACACCCCGCCAAGCCGAAATGCTCCTGCTCGCCAACTCGCTGGGCGAAATCAGTCTCGCTCTGCGCTCCATCGCCGACCTGGACCCGTCCAACAAGGGTCCGGGCATCGGCGAGGCACTCAATAAACCCAAAGACGGAAACGCCATCCGGGTCCTGCGTTACGGCGTCAGATCACGAGCCATGGGCGTGAACTGATCTGATTGATTTTGCAAGCTCGTCGGAAGGCAGACATACGATGTTGAATTTGGTGATTAGACGGCTTGCGTCCGTCATTGCGATGGTGGTCACCGCCGCAGCGTTGAGCCCCGCGCTCGCAGGCGATGACGTGGGCGGCCATCTCGACAAGAGCCTCACGGGTTTGAAGGCCGGTCAGCACGAATCGCTGATCCGTTTGACGGAAGCGGACGCCGGCAAGCGTCGCACGGTGTATCTGGGCCTAGGCAAGTCGACGATGATCGAAATGCCCCGTCCCGCCCGCGACATCATCATGTCGAACCCGCAGGCCGTCGACGCGGTGGTGCAGACCTCCAACCGCATTTTCCTCATGGCCAAGGGCTTCGGAGAATCAAACGCCTTCATCTTCGATGAGAATGGCGACCAGTTCGCAACACTCGAAATCTACGTCAAGCGCGAGACCGCTGATCTTGATGCATTGCTGGCACGCCTCATCCCGGGCTCCGAGATCACCGCCGAAGTCTTGAACAACACGATCATTCTGACCGGCACGGTCCGCACTCCGGTGGACTCCAATCGCGCGGGACAGATCGCCCGCCAGTTCATCACGGCACAGTATCAGTTCAAAACCGCGTCCACCGCCGATGGTGTGACGTTGCAGAACCAGCAGCAGGGTGGACAGGGGTTTGCCAATCCCCTTGAGAGCAATGTGATCAATATGCTTGCCGTGGGCGGCGAAGAGCAGGTCATGCTCAAGGTCACTGTCGCGGAAGTCCAGCGCACGCTTCTCAAGCAGTTTGGTATCAACATCGGCGCCACGATCAACGCCGGCAACTTTGCGACCTCTCTCCTGACGGCAAACGCACTGCCGCTGACGACCGCCGCTGGCCTGGGAAGCCTGCCAGTTCCAGGCATTCAGACTGTCGGCAACAACACTGGCATTGCTCGGCAACTACAACCCCGGACAAACCCTGGCGGTCTGGGCGACCCCTTCGGCAACTCGGGCATCGCGGGCGGCTGGAGTAACGGGGACGCGCGGGTGACGCACGCAATCCGAGCTCTCGAACGCGCCGGCCTGATGCGCACGCTCGCCGAACCGACGCTGACCGCTATTTCGGGCGAAGCTGCTAAATTCCTCGCCGGTGGTGAATTCCCGATTCCCGTAGCGGACGGTCAGGGCGGCATCACTGTTACGTTCAAAGAGTTCGGTGTCGGCGTGTCCTTCACGCCGACCGTCATGTCGGAAGGCCGCATCAGCCTGAAGATCGAAACCGAGGTCAGCGAACTTTCCACGGCTGGCTCGGTAACACTCGGCGGTCTCTCGATCCCCGCACTCACCAAGCGCGAAGCCCAGTCGACGGTCGAAATGCCCTCCGGCGGATCGCTCGCTCTTGCCGGCCTCATCTCTGACGATGTGCGCCAGAACATAGACGGTCTTCCAGGCCTTAAGGACCTGCCGGTCTTAGGCACGCTCTTTCGCAGCCGCGACTACATCAAGGAAGAAACCGAACTCGTCGTCATCGTCACGCCCTACCTCGTCAAGCCTGTGGCGCGCCAGCAGCTTGGCGCTCCAAGCGACGGCCTTGCCGCAGCGACCGATTTGAAGGGCATTTTCCTCGGCCACTTGAACCGTATCTACGGACACGACCCGGCAGCGCAGCCGGTCGGCGATCTCAAGGGCGATTACGGCTTCATCGTCGAATGACGGCACAGGTTGGAGACCACACCATGACCATCGGAACTTCGCAGTCCCGCCCTGTCCGCGAGCCGCGCCACGCCAGTACCGCTGCCACGTCGGTTCGGCTTGCGCTGGCCGCCACTCTCGCGCTGACGCTCGCCGGTTGCAAAACTCTCGAAGAGGGTACGCGCGTCGCCGGTTGGGAATTGACCGATCCACTGCAGCGTCATCCCATCCTGGTGTCGCAGACGCCCGAAACGCTCAACATCGCTGTTCCCCGCGGCGCTAACGGTCTTTCACCGTCGCAACGATCCGATGTTCTAGGCTTTAGCCATCAGGCTCGCGCCAGCGACGCCGGCAACAGCCGCCTGGTCATTGCCGCTCCGAGTGGCTCGTCCAATGAAACCGCCGCAATCACAGCCGTCCACGAGATCGGCGCACTGCTGAGAGAGAATGGCTACACGGAAGCCGACATCAACATCGAGCCATTCGATGCGGCTGGCGCGTCAAGCCCGCCCGTGAAGCTGTCTTTCCTGCGCTTCGTCGCGGAGGGCCCCGAGTGCGGCAACTTCCAAACCAATCTGGCGCGCGATCCCCGCAACCTGCCTGCGCCGAACTTGGGCTGCGCGAGCCAGAAAAATCTTGCAGCGATGGTGGTCAATCCCGCTGACCTGCTCGGCCCGCGCACTATGGATGCCCGGCCATCGGAACGTCGTTCTGTGACTTGGGACAAGTACATCAAGGGTCAAGCGAGCGGCGCCCAGAAGAGCCAAGACGAAAAAGTCGATACCGGCGGCGAGTGATAACGAGGTTTTCGTAACATGATCAGACAGACAAGCACCAATCTGGCGGCAACGGAAACGAGCGCCGATCGTCTCGAGCTTGACTTCGCCGTCGAAGAATCCAGCCAGGCGAGCCTTGAGCGTGCCCGTCCAATTCCGCGCATCTCGATCCAGGCCTTCTGCGAAAACAATCACATGGCCGGCGTGGTCCAGGATGCGTCGGAAGACCGCCGCCTGAGCAAGGCGCACGTCAGCGTGCATATGGGCGGCGCGACGGCCGCCGTGCAGCACTACCAGGAAAGCCCAACACCGAACCTGATTGTTGTGGAAAGCTCACTGCCGCGGCAGCAGCTGATCGGCGAATTGGACCGCCTCGCCGAATGCTGTGATCCCGGCACCAAAGTTGTGATCATCGGCCATGTCAACGATGTCGTCCTCTACCGTGAACTGCTCAAGCGCGGCGTAAGCGAGTATCTCGTCGCACCGATCACCGCGGCGCAGCTCATGGAGAGCCTGTCCAATCTTTATAATGACCCGGAAGCCGATCCCGTGGGTCACGTTTATGCATTCATCGGCGCCAAGGGTGGCGTCGGATCATCAACTGTTTGCCACAACACGGCTTGGACACTGTCCGAGGCATTGAAGTCGAACGTTATCATCGCTGATCTTGATCTCGCCTTCGGGACGACGGGCCTCGACTTCAACCAGGACCCGGTTCAGGGCATCGCCGATGCTTTGGCAACGCCGGAGCGCCTGGACGAAGTGCTGCTCGATCGCCTGTTGACGAAATGCTCGGAGCACCTGTCCATCTTCGCGGCTCCGGTGGTGCTCGACCGCGATTACGAGATCACACCCGACGGCTGCGACATGGTCATCGATGTGGCCCGCCAGAATGTGCCCTACGTCGTTGTCGACCTGCCGCATGGTTGGTCGGCCTGGACCAAGCGCGTTCTGCTGCAGGCGGACGAGGTCGTCATCACAGCGGCTCCCGATCTCGCCAACCTTCGCAACGCCAAGAACATCGTCGAGCTTTTGAAGCAGTCGCGCAAAAACGATCAGTCTCCGCAGCTCGTCCTCAACATGGCCAACATGCCCAAGCGCCCTGAGATCGGGTTGAAAGAATTCGAGGAGGCGCTCGGGATTAAGGCGCTCGCCGTCATCGATTTCGATCCGGAGACCTTCGGGCAGGCTTCCAACAACGGTCAGATGATCGAAGAGTTGAGCAACCGTGCCAAGGCGGCCCCGACCTTTCGCGAAATCGCGATGACGCTCGCGCACCGCAAGGAAGTGAAGGTCGAAAAGAAATCCGCCCTCGCTCCCCTTCTCGAGAAGCTGAAACTGAAGCGCTAAGGATAAACACGCATGTTCGGCAGGCGTTCGACAGAAGGCGCACAACCACCGCGCCGCATCGCTCCTCAGAATCAACCGGCTGCCAATTCGGCCGCGGCCGCGCAGCCGCGCGCCGCGGAAGCCCCAGCACCCGTGGCGCGTGCGGTTCCCGAGCCGTCCGAGCCGCAGCGCCGGCACTCGGAAGAGTATTACGACGTCAAAACGACGGTGTTCAACGCGCTGATCGACACTATCGATCTGACCCAGCTCGCTAAGCTAGATGCCGCCGCTGCGCGCGAAGAGATCCGCGACATCGTCAGCGAGATTATTCAAGTCAAGAACGTCGTGATGTCGATCGCCGAGCAGGAAGAGCTGCTCGAGGACATCTGTAACGACGTGCTGGGCTATGGTCCGCTCGAGCCCCTTCTCGCCCGCGATGACATCGCGGACATCATGGTCAACGGCGCTGCGACCACGTTCATCGAAGTCAGTGGCAAGGTGCAAAAGACCTCGGTTCGCTTCGCCGATAACCAGCAGCTGATGAACATCTGTCAGCGCATCGTCAGCCAGGTCGGCCGCCGCGTTGATGAATCGAGCCCGATCTGCGACGCTCGTCTTCCCGACGGGTCACGCGTCAACGTCATCGCTCCACCGCTGGCCATCGATGGACCCGCACTGACCATTCGTAAGTTCAAGAAGGATCGCCTCCGTCTCGACAATCTCGTCAAGTTCGGCTCCATCACGCCGGCCGGCAAGACGATCCTTGAGATTATCGGCCGGGTCCGCTGCAACGTTCTGATCTCCGGCGGTACCGGTTCGGGCAAGACGACGCTGCTCAATTGTATGACCGGTTGCGTCGATCATGACGAACGGATCATCACCTGCGAGGACTCGGCCGAACTTCAGCTCCAGCAGCCGCACGTGGTCCGCCTTGAAACCCGCCCGCCCAACCTCGAGGGCGAGGGCGAGATCACCATGCGCGACCTCGTCAAAAACTGTCTTCGTATGCGTCCCGAACGGATCATCGTCGGCGAAGTCCGCGGCCCGGAAGCTTTCGACCTTCTGCAGGCGATGAATACGGGCCACGACGGCTCGATGGGCACGCTCCACGCCAACAGCCCGCGCGAAGCTATCAGCCGTTTGGAATCGATGATCATGATGGGCGGCTACGCGCTGCCGGTTAAGACCATCCGTGAAATGATTTGCGGCTCCATCGATGTCATCGTCCAGGCCTCGCGCCTGCGCGACGGCTCGCGCAAGATCACGCACATCACCGAAGTCCTCGGCATGGAAGAAGAGACGGTTACCCTCCAAAACCTGCTCGTCTATGAAGTGACCGGCGAGGACGCCAATGGCAAGCTCGTCGGGCGCCACCGGTCGACAGGTATCGCACGCCCGCGGTTCTGGGACCGTGCCGAGTACTACAAGGAAGAAGGCCGTCTCGCCTCGGCGCTCGCCTCGGCCGAAGTGCTCGACAGCAATGGCAATCCACTCGGTGAATCCCATGGCTGATGGCGAAACTGCGACCCTGGTCGTTGCTCTTCTAGCGGCATTCACATTCGCCGGGCTCGTGTTCGCGCTGCTCTACCCCTACGTTTCGGGAGAGAAGCAAACCGAGAAGCGGGTCGCGAGTGTAACCGAGACCCGCGCCAAGAAGGCCGCGACCGGTATCCGAAGCGCTGCGGACATCGCTGCTCAACGCAAAAAGCAGGTGAGCGAATCTCTCAAAGACATGGAAGCGCGAGCAAAGTCGCGCGAGAAGGTGTCGATTAGAACGCAGTTAGAGCGCGCGGGCCTGGATGCCGAGCCGCGCGCCTTCTGGATATCCAGCCTGGTGTTCGGAATAGTTCTATCGGTGGTCATTTTCATCTGGATGGGCGGCGGTTCCGGCGCTTGGATGGGAGCGCTCGCCTCGCTTCTCATTGGCACGTTAGGCGTGCCGCGCTGGGTCTTGGGCAAGCTCGTCAAGCGCCGCCAGAAAAAATTTCAGTCCGAACTTGCCAATGCCATCGATGTCGTCGTTCGCGGCGTCAAATCGGGTCTGCCGCTTAATGAGTGCCTGCAGATCATCGCGCGCGAGAGCCCTGAGCCGATCGCCGGTGAGTTCCGCTATGTCGTGGAGCAGATGCGGGTCGGCGTCCCGTTGGCCGAAGCGCTGGACCGCCTGATTGTGCGCATGCCGCTTTCTGAAGTGAAGTTTCTTGCCATCGTCATCAGCATCCAGCAGCAGGCCGGCGGCAACCTTTCTGAAGCTCTGGGCAACCTCTCCGGCGTGCTGCGCGATCGCTTCCGCATGGAGATGAAGGTCAAGGCGCTCTCCGCGGAAGCCAAGTCATCGGCCGGCGTTCTGGGCTCTCTCCCGCCGGGAGTCATGACCATGACCTACATGTCTTCACCCGAGTACATCATGCCGTTGTTCAACACCACGGTCGGCAATCTTTTGCTGCTGGTCGGAGGGTTCTGGATGTTCTGCGGCATTATGGTCATGAAGAAGATGATCAACTTCAAGTTCTAAGCGATCGGGCCGCAGGTCCGTCCGAAGCAGGATGCAAAGGCTACCGACATGCAGGATCTCATCGACGCAATCATGAATCCGCAGATGCTCGCGACGATGCTCGCGGCCGTTGCGGCATTCGCTACGGTCCTGTCGGTAGCCATGCCTATGCTTCAGAAGGACAGGCTCAATCAGCGCATGAAGGTCATGGCGGTCGAGCGCGATAAAATGCGCTCGCAGCGTCTCCAAGAGCTGGCCTTGAAGGAGCGTCAATCCAATCAAGCCAAGCTTCGCCAGACGCCAAAGGGCTACATGCAGGAAATCGTCGATCGTTTCGATTTGCGCGCGCAGTTCGACAACGAAGACGTCCGCAACAAGCTGAAGACGGCCGGCCTGCGCGGTCAGGCCCCGCTCATCGCCTACATCTTCTTCCGCGTGGCAATGCCGCCGCTCGTCTTCCTCTTTGCGCTCTTCTATATTTTCTTTGGCATGCAGCTGGAGTATCCGCCGGTCATCAAGTTCATGATGGCACTCTGCGCCGGCGTCATCGGCTTCTACTTGCCGAACGTGTTCATTGAAAACCTTGCGCAAAAGCGACAGCAGTCGATCCGTCAGGCATTTCCTGATTCTCTCGACATGCTTCTCATCTGTGTGCAGTCGGGTATGTCGGTCGAATCAGCCTTTGGCAAAGTGGCCAAGGAAATTACCCAGCAGTCGCTCGAGCTCGGCGAAGAACTGGCGCTGACGACGGCTGAACTCTCCTATCTCGGCGAGCGGCGGCTCGCGTTTGAAAATCTCGGCAAACGAACCGGTATTCCCGGCGTCAAAGCCGTCGCTACGGCTCTGATTCAGGCCGAACGCTACGGTACGCCGGTCAGTCAGGCACTGCGCGTGATGGCCAAGGAAAACCGCGACATCCGCATGGGCGAAGCCGAAAAGAAGGCCGCAGCACTGCCACCGAAGCTGACCGTCCCAATGATCATTTTCTTCTTGCCGGTACTCTTCCTCGTCATTTTGGGTCCCGCCGCCATTCGCTATCTCGGCTACACCTGAGCGGCCCGGCGCACGCAGCACCGTCTGTTTCGCACTCCTGTTCCTGGTTTTACGTCAACCCGGTCTTCGCTCGCATGAAGGCCGGGTTCTTCTGTCCATACGCCGCAGCTTTGCAGGGGTTGACGCCGGGGCCATCCACCTCCACCTGCACGCAGTTATGCACGGAACTGAACGCCACCCTGACCATGACAGGACCTCGATGACCGACGCGCAATTGACCGCCCCTGAAGCTCTGATCTTCGCAATGATCACGATTTCCGCCGTCGATCGTGAGATCTCCGATGAAGAACTCCGTCGCATCGGCTCCATCGTGTCCGAACTGCCGCCGTTCGAAGGCTACAATCGCGACTGGCTTGTGCACGAAGCTCAAGCCTGCGGAAAGCTCCTAAAAAAGCCTGACGGCTTAAGCGCTGTTCTGCAATTGGTGAAAAACACGCTGCCGCGCCGTCTCTATGAGACAGCGTACGTTCTCGCGGCAGAGGTAGCCGCCAGTGATCTCGAAGTCCGCGAAGAAGAGATCCGCTGCCTTGAACTGCTCGCCGAAGCCCTGGGCCTCGACAAACTCACCTGCGCCGCTCTGGAACGGGCTGCCCGAGCTCGCCACCAGCGCGTCTGACGTCATCGCCGACGCTGTAAAAAAAGCCGAGCAGCGCTTCCGCGGCGTCCTGCAACGCCTCTTCGTGTGTCCGGCCAGAGGCCTTGCGCGGTTTGAGATCGTGATCGCCGTCGGCGATCCAATGGAGCCGAACGTGCGCTGGTATGCGTACGTCCGCGAACGCCTCCGCTGCGCCGAATGCATCTCTCGTGCCCTGCACGATGAGCGTCGGCAACGACAGTTTTTCGACAACCCGAGCGCGCGTCGCATGGGGCTTGCCTGGCGGCACCAACGGAAACCCCAACACGGCAACACCACTGAGTCCGGTGCCGCCAGCGCCGGTTGACGCAATGCAAGCGATGCGCCCGCCCATTGATTTGCCGCCGATGAAAAGCCGCGCCTGAGGGCCGATACGCGCCCGGCATTCCGCGATCGCCGCGAGGTAGTCATCAACCAACGTCTCAGCGCGCGGTGCTGGGCGCCGTCCACCTCCGGCGGTGCGTGCCGCCATGTAGCCGAACTCGAACCGGTGCACTGTCGCGCCGCCCTCATCCAGCAATTGAGCGATGCGTGTGAGAAAGGGGCTGGTCATGCCGGCGCCAGCGCCATGGGCGAGAATGAAGTGTGTTCGGCGTTCGGCCGGACCCGTCATGAGCCAGCCATGGGTCTCCAGCCGAGACTTGGCCTCGGCCGTGGCGCCAATCTGCGTCAGTGTCATTTTGTTCGAGCGATCAGTCACTTCGTGATTGTTTCCCGCATAACGATCCGCCACAGGCAAACGTGATGCAGATCGCGCCTGCGCGGGGTCGCAATTTAGCCCACTCCTGGGTTAAACTGACACTCAGGTGAATACGGGGCCAGATGCGGGAACGAAGCAAACGATTGAGCCTGCTGATCGCGGTGTCTATGGGCGCGGCTTCAGTCTCTGCATGGGCAGTCGAGAGCCTTCAGTTTCCTGGCGCCGCCTCCGCGGCGAAGGCTGCCGCAGCTGCTCCGCCCGCCGCCGCCCAAAACCCGGGCCCGCAAGAAACGGTCGAGGCTGGCGCCAAGTCTGCAACACCGGCGTCCCCCGTCCCCGAATCGAAGTCGTCCGCGGCAGTTGGCAGCGCGGCTGCCGACGATCCCCGCGATGCACCCAATTCGCCTTCGGCCAAGCCGCCCGCCAAACCAACTGTGGCCAAGGCACAGGATCCGATCCCCGCCAAGAAACTGTTCGGCGCGCTCAAGGCCCCGGCGCCGATGAAAGCCCGCGCCATCGGCGCTTACTCACGCGGCTGCCTTGCCGGCGCCACCGCACTTCCCGTTGATGGCCCTGCGTGGCAGGCGATGCGCCTCTCTCGCAACCGCAACTGGGGTCACCCGAAACTGATTTCGCTGCTGGAGAAGTACGCTGGCGAAGTGAAGCAGAAAGACAGCTGGCCCGGCCTCCTCGTCGGCGACATCTCCCAGCCTCGCGGCGGTCCGATGCTGACCGGTCATGCCTCCCACCAACTCGGCCTCGACGCCGACATCTGGTTCACGCCGATGCCGTCGCGCCGCCTTTCGAAGGCCGAGCGCGAAAATCTCGCCGCCACCTCCATGCTCGCTTCGGACAACCTCTCGGTCAATCCGAAGGTCTGGGGCCAGGGTCAGGTGAATATCGTCCGCCGCGCCGCCTCCTATCCGGAGGTCGAACGTGTTCTGGTTCATCCCGCCATCAAGAAAGCGCTGTGTGAAGCGGGCGGCACCGATCGCGCCTGGCTCGCGAAAGTCCGCCCCTATTGGGGCCACTTCTATCACTTCCACGTTCGCATCGGCTGTCCGGCCAACTCGCCGACCTGCACCAAGCAGGCCCCGATACCCGGCGACGACGGCTGCGGCAAGGAACTGGAGGACTGGTTCAAACTCCTCACTGCCCCCCCGAAGCCAAGGCCGCGCCCTGTCGAACCGGTAAAACCCGTGAAGCCGAAGCCTCCGTTGACTTTGGCCGACCTTCCGCCCGAGTGCAGCGCGGTCGTCGGGGACGACGCCCGCATCGAACTTGCGACACCCCCACCTTCCAAGGCCCCACCTTCCAAGGCAGTTAAACCCGCCAAGGCCGCCAGCGCGCCGCAGATCAAGAAGTCGGCTGACGCCAAGTAGCTCCTTAGGCGGTGCTCGCCACGCCCGTCGGCAGCGGACACGACACGCCGGTCCCACCCACACCACAATACCCGTGCGGCACCTTCGCGAGGTACTGCTGGTGGTAGTCCTCCGCCCAGTAAAATGTCGGCGCAGCGATAATTTCGGTCGTAATGCGGCCGAACCCGGCCTCCGTCAGCCGCTCCTGGAACGCATGCCGCGACGCTTCAGCCATGGCCTGCTGTCCTTCGCTGAACGTGTAGATCCCCGACCGGTACTGTGTGCCGACGTCATTCCCCTGCCGGTAGCCTTGCGTCGGATCGTGGTTCTCCCAGAACAGCCGCAGCAGCGCGCCATACGTGATGTGCGCGGGATCGTACACGACGAAGACGACCTCGTTATGCCCAGTCCGCCCGGTGCAAACCTCCTCGTAAGTTGGGTTCGGCGTCAGTCCACCGGCGTATCCGACGCCCGTCACGACGATGCCGTCGCCAAGCTGCCAGAACTTGCGCTCGATGCCCCAGAAGCACCCCATGCCGAACATCGCCGTCTCGCTGCCGGCTGGATAGGGCCCCTTCAGCGGCCGGCCATTCACGAAGTGCGTGCTCGCGGTGGGTAGGGGCTGCGCGCGGCCGGGCAGCGCTGTCGCCGCCGTCGGCAATTCGGTCTTTTTGTGCGTGAAGAACATGGGCTCGTCCTCGTTCGGATGCATCCGCCCCGCGTGGCGCGGAGACCTCTCACCACGTCAATACTGTCGCCAGGTGCTGGCAGTTTCGCTCCACCTTGATAAACTCTTCGCAATGTCGCGGTCGAGGCTGACGAACAGGTGGACGAGGAGAGCCTATGACGGAGAGTGCAGCACTTGCCGGAGAACAACCGGTCGGCACCCCGGACATCGGGCCTAAGGACGCCGCTCCGGCAGCTTTGCCCCCGGCCGACCCACAGGCGCCGATGGCTTCAGACCCCTACGTGGCCGAGCCCGAAGACTACGGCGCGAGCACCTTGCGCACCACCATCTTCTGCCTCGTCTTCCTGCTGCTCCTACCCTTCTTTGCGAGCCTCCCGGCCATGATCGGCATGCGCGCCGCCGCCGGTCACCTTGCCGATAACCTTGGGCCTGCTCGTGCTCGCCGCCGTCTTCACGTCGCTCATGTTCCTTGTCTTCGTCGAGATGATGTTCTCAATCCGCACGCGCGTCCACCTTGGCCGGGAGAAGGTGCGCATGACGCTGCCCTCCGGCCGTGGCCCGACCCCGATGCTGCGCTATCGCAGCTACGAGTTCCCATACGATCAGGTCCAGTCCGTTGAAACCCGGCGCGAAATCTATGGCGGCGCGTTGGTGCCCGTGTTGATGAAGGGCGCCCGCGTCAATCTCAAGGATGGGTCCGTGGTCCGCCTGGGTTACGTCAGCGAAGCCGATAGCGACCCCGTCTTTCCCTACGTCGACATCGCGGGAAAGATTGCCGAACGCGCGCGCCTGCCGCTCATCGATCGTGGTTCGGTTCGCCGTTCCGTGCGCTCGAAGATGCTCGGCGTAAAGGCCACTGATGCCGAAAACACGCTCGTCGAAGACCTCGAGATCGCGCGGCTCAACGCCTCGCACAATAACTTCATGCTGGCGCTCATCGGCGTGCTGCTGCTTCTGATGCTGATCGGGATCGTCGAGGATTTTGCGCGCGGAAGCCCCATCGGCCAAACCGCAAGCGCGCCTCAGGCAACAACGGCCCGACTCAGTTGACGTACACGTTGATGCGGTGACGTCGCCGGCCGATGAACCCGCAAAGAAGTGCGAGCGTGCCGAAGACGCCCCACGTCGGAAAGCCGAGCACCGCCGCTTCCAGTCCGCGCCACGCTGCCGGTGAGACCGAATTGCTCAGGCTCTCTCGCGCGCTCTTCAGCGTGTTGGGGGAGATCCGCTCCCATTGCGTCTCGAGAGCCGTCGACGCGAACGGGCCGGTGCCGCTCAGCCGGGGTGTCACGTCCGCAACCAAGGCGACGATCGCAATCAGCGCGAACAGCGCTGCGATAAATCTGAAGACGGCCATGCAAGTGGCTCCGTTCGATACGGCGGAAAACGGATAGCCTTCCATGCCGCGCTTTGCTCACTGCGGCAAGCACACGGCTGGTGGGCTCCCGCGATGGCACGCGACGGAGCCGACTTTGCTGCTTGAAACCAACCTCGAGCCCTCATCGCCACCTCTCCTTGCCTCAGCAACGTGGCGGCGCAGTGACGTGTTGCCATTGAAGCGCAGTTCAGGTTAAGTGCGCCGCTCCCAAGCTGGACACGGAGAGGTGGCCGAGTGGTTTAAGGCGCACGCCTGGAACGCGTGTGTAGGGGAAACTCTACCGTGGGTTCGAATCCCACTCTCTCCGCCACGTATTTCCCCGTTATCGATTGATTTCTCTCGCACTGCGCCGAGGGTCGAACTTTGCCCGGTCTTTCCGTCGGTTGGGGATCACTCCCGCGGGAATTTGGGACGAAGAGACAGCGGTGGTGCTGGTTCCATCGCCTCGGGAGTCGGTAAGTCTCTTATCCGGTTGCCGGTGGTTCAGTTTGGGCCGCCTTTTAGCTGCAAAACGGTCGCCGATTTTCCGCAAAGAGCAGCTCGGCCGCGGCATTTGCCGCGCGACGTCTCATGGCCAGGAGCTATTAGCGGTCGAAGCCGAGTTGACGCCGCTGCTTTTCCCAACCGGGCTCAATGTGGCCGGCGCGCATGAGTTGGATGGCGCTCAACTCCGGCGGCTGGCGTCCCTGCAGGATCGCCGTGGTGATATCGGGCGCGAGGAAGCTCAGTTGGAAGACTCGCGTGAAATAGGTTGGGCTGACTCCGACCCGGGCGGCGAGTTCCCGAAAGGAGCAGCCGTCCTTCGAGATTACCAAGTCCTGAAAATGCCGTGCCTGACCGATGAGACGCAGGAGGCTGCGGTTCGGCTGTCTCGCGGTCGCGGATCGTCCCTCGATGACCATCTGGGTTGACAGGCCTGTCCGGCGAACGCGTGCGGGGATGCTCAGGACGGCTGTAGAATTGGCGGCCGGCTCGTTGTGATAATCACCGGCCGGTACTCCCCGGATCGTCCTGAGGAGCATAGGAGGGCGGACCGCGATCTCGACCGTGTCCGTCCGTACGTCGACCCGGGCGATGCAAGCTTGAAAAATTTGGCGTCTCTCGGAAGCGGAAAGGTCGGACCAGCGCGTAGCGAGTTCGGCGGCACGCCGGATGAGGGCCTTGCGCGTGGCGATCGTCGGTGTTCCGGCGAACTCCAGGATTGCGCTCGGGTCTTTCAACATTGCGCAGAACCGATCCGAGATGAGGGATTCAAGATCCGCCGCCGGGACACGACAGGCCGCATCCGACACATTTGACCGACCTCGTTTGATCAGCGATTGGCTGACGTAATAGCGGTAGCGAACGCCGTTCTTGACGGCGTGTGAGGGCGACATGCGCTCACCATCAAAGTCAAAGACGAGCCCGGCGAGCAGGCTCGGGTTGGTTGCTTTGGAGCGTGTGGTTCGCTCAATCTGGTTCTCAGCCAGGATGGCCTGGACGTCGTCCCACAATCCCTGGTCGATGATGGCCTCGTGCTGACCCGGATAGGCCGTGCCCCGATGCACGATCTCACCCCGATAAAGCCTGTTCTTGAGGATGTGGTAGAGGGCTCCGACCGCGATTGGCCGGGTGCCGGTTGGATTTCCATTCCTGTCCCGTCGCGCCTTGCTGACGATGCCGTCCTGATCCAACTCGTGCTTCAGGAGATGCGCAGACCTGTGCACGACGTATCGCTGAAAGATATGGCGCACGGTCTGAGCCTCGGCCGCGTTCACCACGAGTTTTCGATCCTTGACGTCATACCCGAGCGACGGAAGGCCGCCCATCCACATGCCCTTCTGCTTCGAGGCCGCGATCTTGTCGCGAATGCGCTCACCGGTGACCTCGCGCTCGAACTGGGCGAACGAGAGCAGCATGTTGAGCGTCAGCCGTCCCATCGAGGTGGTCGTATTGAACTGCTGCGTCACTGAAACGAACGAAACGCCATTGGCATCGAAGGTATCAACGATCTTGGCAAAGTCGCGGAGCGAGCGCGTCAACCGGTCGACTTTGTAAACGACAACCGTGTCGATGCGATCCGCCGCGATATCGGTGAGCAAGCGCTGGAGTGCTGGTCGTTCCATTGTGCCGCCCGAGAGACCGCCGTCGTCATACCTCTCGGATAGTCCGATCCAGCCGGCGCCTTTCTGGCTGTGAATGTAGGCCTCGCACGCCTCGCGTTGGGCAGCGAGCGAGTTAAATTCCTGCTCCAGCCCCTCCTCGGAGGATTTGCGGGTGTAGATGGCGCAGCGGACAGTTGGAGCGCCGGCCTTAGCAGAAGCGCCAGGGACTTTACTCAATGTCGCGCCCTCGATTTGCGCGCTTCCTTGATCCGTCGGCTTTGCCCCCTTGAAGACCGAAGAACCGCGGACCGGACCAACGCGTGCCGGTCATCTCGCGTGCGATGGCTGACAGCGACGCCCAAATCTGGCCCCGCCATTGGAAGCCATCGTCGACGACAAGGACCTCGTGGGTCTCGCCGTCCCATTCGCGGATGAGGCGTGCGCCGGGCCGGAGGCTGATGGTGCGCAGTCGGCCGAGATCAGACTTTTCTGCCATCGTCCGCGCCAACTCATCGAGCTGGCGCTTAGTGGCGGCGCTGAGCCCGCCGAGCAGGCACTCCTGCTGTTTCCAAGCAATACCAAGCACGAGCAGTTCGCGTCTGAACTTCTGGGGTGGATGAGACCGATAGATGCGGCTCCATTCGTTTATCAGGTCCTTTCTGCTCAGACGGGCGAGCGCGGCCAAGTTCACCGTGGGCCCATGAGTGTCGACGCGCCCGGGCGAGCCGAGTGCGGACACCCTCTCCCTGAATCCCGGCATGGTCAGCCGTTCGCGAGTTCAAGCCGATAGGTCTTGCGCTCGCCCTCAGTATCGAGCCGCAGCGCGAATCCGCGTGCGCGGAGCCGGCTCAAGGCGCCAAGCACCGAGTGCCGCTGCCAACCGGTGGCCGTGACAAGTTCATCGGCTGTTGCGCCGCGTTTGGCAGCAAGGCGGTCAATGATCAATCCGAGTTTGCCGCCGGGACGCGGCCCAGGAACTGATGCCGGAACGGGTTTCTTGGTGGAAATGTTTTGCGCGAGCTTCTTGGCTGAGGTCTGGCGGGAATTTGTCGAAGGTTTCATCAGGTGGGTCTCCGGTTTCGGGCCACGCACGATGCGTGACCTTGCACCACCGGAAGCCCCGGAGTTGAACACCCGAGGCCGAGCACGCGCCAAACCGCTGCCGCGCCAGTTCCCGACACTACCGCTCTAATGGGCCATGAAGTCCAGTCAAAATGGCGAAGGAAACGATCTACTCTGCGAGGTGGTCGCGTGGTTCTTAACATTAAGTTAAAGAGTTATGGGTCTGCTTTGGGAGGCCGGAGGCGAGAGTGTGAATGGCGTGATCACGTCGCCATGCAGAGAAAGCAGTCGTCACCAACTCGGTTGGGGCGACGTTTGAAGCGGCTAGCTGATGTCTGCTCCAAAGTCAGAAGCGGCCAAGTGCGCAAGGGCAGCTTAGGGCCACTACCGACAACAAATGGACAAGGACGGTCAGCAGTAGTGTGTTTTCTGCCCGCATCTTTTCGTCGTCGTGCGCCTAAAAAATGCCGCACCGCATTATGGGTGCAGCCAATTCATTTCGCCGATGTCCGCTTTCAGTCCAACCGCGTCCGGAGGCCCTCAATCGTCGTATCGACCAATTTGACCCGACCCGGAAGTCGGTCTGACTGAGCAGTGCGTCTGCTCCTGAGAGTGAAGCGGTCCAGAAGCGTAAAGGGCAGACGCTTTCCGCTCGTTGGAGCGAGTTACGCGGCCAGGGGCGGCCAATTCTGCGGACGATGATCGAAATCAGCCGCTACTAACAATAATATACGCCGGCTGCGCAGCGACGAACAGTTCGCCGCGTTGCTCCCGCGACACTGACAGGCGTAAGTGGACGCCCGAACTCTGGCCTCGGCCGTTGAGACAAAGCT
The DNA here is from genome assembly GCA_963708775.1 of uncultured Alphaproteobacteria bacterium. Classification (GTDB taxonomy): domain Bacteria; phylum Pseudomonadota; class Alphaproteobacteria; order Rhizobiales; family Hyphomicrobiaceae; genus JAGVSR01. The sequence goes on from CAVPTI010000010.1 coordinate 500,759, forward strand.
GCTTACGCCCGGGATCGGCATACGCCCTACAAGAGCAATTCCGAAAACTGCGATCATGGCTCCAAAAAGTACGGCTCCGCGGCTCTTGAACATCGTCATTGGGCACCTCCACGGGTAAAGTGGCTCGGCATTTCATCCATCTCCGGTATGGTTTTGAGGTCTTTCACGTCAACACTCTTGGCGCCTGCCGGAGCTTTAAAAGTGAAGTCACTTGAAGTGACGTCCCCTTCAGTTTTCCAGTTCCTGACTTGGATGCTGTATTGGGGGCCGCCGGCCACCAGCTTGGAGGTGATTACAAATCGGCACGGATAGGGTTGGGCACCTTGAGCGATCCAGATCTGCCAATCGACCTCTTTGTTGCGAAAGGCGAGATGATCACATTCCGTGCCGCCGATGACACCGCTGCCAAGATCCTTCACGTCGATGACGTCGGGCATAAGCTGATCGTAGACATTCGAAAGGAGCAAGTCCGCGGCCGGAAGAGGTCTATGGTACTTGTCCTTCAACTCATCAACGAGATGGTCGATGGTTCCGGGGATCTCAACCTGCGCGTAGACGTTTGCGTTCTTACCCAGCAGCGTCAGCGTCTTGCCGTCAAAAACCATATCGATGTTTGCAAAACCGCCGACCCGCGACGCACGAATCTTGTCTGGTCGGGCTAAAGTCACCGCGCCGGAACTCGCGAGAGCAATCCTCTGATCTTCCGTCGTGACGATCTCAAAGTTGGCGTCGTAATCAAATGATATGGCCTTCTGACCGGCCATGTAATCGGACATCGCCTTCAGTAAGCTTCTGGCCTCGGCCTCTCCCGCTCCCGCGCAGGTTGACGCCGCCACGCCAAGCACCAAAGCCAATGCCAGTGCTGATCCGCCCGCCGCCGCCGCTTTCCGCAGCCTAAACGTTACGTTGGACATCTTGGGCTAACTCCACGCTTGTTGGTTCGATTTCCGCCGGACGACTTGTGCGAGAAACTCGCATGTTGAGGTTGTCAGCGTCTGTGACCTGGATCAACCATAGGATCCGCGGGAGCAGAGCAGGCAATCAATCTTGTTGTGCGAGTGGAGGGAGGATGCATGCAGCCGCCATCGCTGCAACAAAGGTCTCGCCAGTTCTTCAATGCCCTTGCTCAGTACCTGATGCCCAGTGGAGGCCGTTGACTGAAGGACCACGGTACGAGGATTGGTGCACCAAGTGGGACGCCCTCAGTGAGGAATTGATGACGTTTCTGTCAGGGATGGGCATCATCCAGGGGCACAATCTCGAACCTCAGATTTGTACCAGAGAACACCGAGCCATCGGGGATCTCGTGCCAATCCTCTGCCGAGATTGGTTCCGATGCAAATTCTACCGGGCGGTACTGCGCTTCGGCTTATGATGCACATGACTCTTGCCACACGTCGGACAATGAAAGACGCTGTGGCGCTCGAGCATCCACAAGGACCGATTGTACCGCGAGCCGACGAAGTGATGTCCGTCGGTCCACAAGACGTTCAAACCGGCCTTCTTGCCGGGGTTCGTCTCGCTCGTCCAAGTCAAGATTTGCTGAAGGCCAGCGCGTAGCGTCTGCAATAGGGGCCGCTCCGGATGGCTCTGCCACAACGTCAGAAGGTAACGGAACATATGCTCGCTGTCGGTGCTCCCGCCGATTTCGCTTCGATGCAGTGGATCGGTAGCAGCGAGCAACTTCGCTCTGACTTTTTGGAACTCCGGAATTGTGCCATTGTGCGCGAAGAGCCAGGGTCCATGGAGCGAACGGATGCGCGTTCTCGATCGTTGGCGGACCAACGGTCGCTCGCCGAACATGTGCCACCACTGTTGTTGCGTAGATGCGGGCAGCGGCTTTGCGGAAATGCTCGCCATGCCTACTTGCTGATGCCTGCTTCTCGACGGAGGGTAAGCCCCCAGAATGGTCGGCTATGCCCCATCCGTGACCATGCACGAGGCCTTCACGATCACGCCGGCTCTGAACCATCAGGGCATTCTGAGCTTCCACGAGGCTACACTCGACACGAGTTGGCTCATTGGCTTGCAATCTGTATAATCGGCACATCCAGCTTACTCTGGGTCTGTGGCTGAAATGTAGTTGCCGATGGGGTGGCTGTCCGACATCAGCACCTGTGAGACTAAACTAGCGGCTTGAGGAACGGAGGATTTCGGGCTCATCGTACCACCTGAGGAGTGGAACATGAGACAGAAATCCAGCCCGCCAGAGACACCGTCCGAGCGGCTCGTCAGAGACATTCGGCGAGCGACCCGCAAGCAGTATTCGGCCGAGGAGAAGATCCGCATCGTCCTCGACGGCCTGCGCGGCGAGGACTCCATCGCCGAGCTATGCCGGCGTGAAGGCATTGCCGAGAGCCTGTATTACAGCTGGTCGAAGGAGTTCCTGGAAGCCGGCAAGCGACGCCTGGCCGGCGACACGGCGCGGTCGGCGACCACCAGCGAAGTCAAGGACCTCAAGCGCCAAGCCCTGGAGCTGAAAGAAGTCGTTGCCGAGCAGGCCCTCGAACTCCGGCTGCTCAAAAAAAGCATGACCGGGGATGGGGGAGACGAGGCATGAGATATCCCGCATCCGAAAAGCTCGAGATCATTCGCCTCGTCGAGCAGTCGCATCTGCCCGTGCGCCGCACGCTGGAGAAGCTCGGCATTCTGCCGGGTCGTTCTATCGCTGGTACGATCGCTATCAAACCGGCGGCGTCGAAGCCTTGGAAGACAAGCCGTCAAAGCCATCGCGCGTCTGGAACCGCATTCCCGATGACGTGCGCAGGACGATCATTGAGATGGCGCTCGATGAGCCCGAGCTCTCACCCCGCGAACTGGCGGCACGCTTCACCGATACGCAGAAATATTTTGTATCGGAATCCTCCGTCTATCGCCTGCTCAAGGCGCATGACCTGATCACCAGCCCGGCCTTCATCGTCATCAAGGCGGCGGATGAGTTCAAGGACAAGACGACGGCAATCAATCAGCTCTGGCAGACCGACTTCACCTACCTGAAGGTCATCGGCTGGGGCTGGTTCTATCTCTCGACCATCCTCGACGACTACTCGCGCTACATCATCGCCTGGAAGCTGTGCACGACGATGAAAGCCGAGGACGTCACCGACACATTGCAGCTGGCGCTACGGCATCAGGATGCGATCAGGCCCGCGTCGTCCATAAACCGCGCCTGCTCAGCGACAACGGTTCGAGTTACGTCTCTGCCGATCTGGCCGAATGGCTCGACGACAACGGCATGGAGTCACGTTCGCGGCGCGCCCCATCATCCGCAAACCCAGGGCAAGATCGAGCGCTGGCATCAGACGCTGAAGAACCGGATCCTGCTCGAGAACTACTATCTGCCCGGCGATCTCGAAGCCCAGATCGGACGCTTCGTCGAACACTACAATCACCGCCGCTACCACGAGAGCCTGAAAAACCTCACACCGGCCGACGTCTACTTCGGACGCGGCCAAACAATCCTGTTGCAAAGAGAAAGGATCAAACGCGACACCATCCAAAAACGACGATTGCAGCACCAAACGAAAGCCGCTTAACATCCAACCCAGATGATCCCGAGCCTCCGCTCAATCACGCCGCAAACTGTCTCAAAGCATTCGACGACGGACAACCGTGCTGTCCGCCGCAAGCACATGGTGCGAACGCTCGCGGAGTTCGAGTGGCGCTTCAACAACCGAACCCACCTCGCGGCTATGATCCCCGTCCTCGGACAAGCCGCGGTGAACACGTGCCCCGTCACCTATGACGATCTCAAATGGGCTGACTATGGTGCGTAAGCGGGTGTCACCTTGTCCCCCGTCAGCTCTGCAATCTTATTTGACCGCAGTCCTGCTTTAACGGACAGCAGGAAGATGACGTGGTTGCGGGCTGTTAGAATACTTTGAGCATTGCGCGAAGGCCCAGGAAGAAGGCCGTCTCGTCGCTGTCCGCTGGCCATAGAACCTGCCCATCGGCGCGATATTCAGCCAAGGTGTGACGGCGATGTTGTAGAAAGCCTCGATGCCCCTCTCGTCGTCTAGGGTATAGTTCAGGACGTCAAGGCTGTCTTTCAGGTCATCTGAAAATCGATAGTGGAAATATGAAATGCCGAATGTGTCGTCCCGGCGACTGGCAATC